>NZ_ARXU01000007.1 GCF_000756655.1 Alcanivorax jadensis T9 | reverse complement strand
TAGGTCATCGTCAGGCTCTTAAATAAAACAAAAGCCCCCCGCCACGAAAGTGTCGGGGGTTTTTTGTTTTATTTAGGATCACGGTGAGCTCCTCTCCCTACCTCGCGGCGAAACCGCCATGTGAAACCTGATGCACCGCAGGTGCCAGGGTTAGGCGCCGCAGGCGTCCCGAAGGGATAGCAAGCTTGCTTGCTACCTAAGTAGGTCATCCTTCTAGCTACGATCTACGAGCTACGATCGACGAGCTGGAAGCTAGAAGCACCCCTTCGCCATGCAAGCATAGCTCCAACGACACAGTACCCAGCTCCAAACCTCGCCTCTGTAACCAAACCGCCACCCCGTCGTCATCCCGGCTACCCACCAAGCCTTCAAGCTCAGGGCTTCACAAACGATGAGTCCAGATCATGTTGCTGAACATCATCCTGATCGCCATGGCCATAACCATATTGGTCTACCGTTACCGCAAACTCATGTACCACTTCCGTGCAGTAGAAGCGGGTAAACTTTATCGCAGTGGTACCCTGGGCCCGATGGCCTTGCGAGTGATGCATCATGTGTTAGGTGTCAACACGATCATCAACCTGCGGCTGGAATCCGAGTACGGCAAAGGGGGCTGGTATAAGCGGCAAGGTGAGTACTGCAGGCGCCACGGAATCAAGCTGGTGAATATTCCCATGGCGCAGGACACACCGCCAACGGAAGATCAGATTCAAGCCTTCATGACAGAACTGGACCGTGGAGACAGTTGTTGCCTGGTGCATTGTGAGATGGGAGTGATACGCACAGGGATGATGGTGGTAGCGGTGGCGACTCGCCGCTACGGGGTGCAAGCCAATGCCGTGTGGAAGCACTTTCCACTGTTTGGCCACAAACTGGATGGGCGCCGCCAGCCGGTAAAGGCCTTCATCATGCGGTGTGCTGGCCTGTCAGAGCCCTCACCCCAGTAACGGGCTCTCCGCGGGGAGATGAAGCTTGAGCCGATTGCTGACCACGGCAATATCGAACTCCGTACTCTGTACCGGTTCGCCATCAAGATTCAGATTCATGGGGCTGGGGGTTTTTACTTTCAGTGATGCCACCTGGGCACGGATGAAAAGCCCTTCTTGCTCAGGGTCTTGCCTGGCTTCGCTACCAAACAACCCTTTGACGCCAGCAAGTAGATCCATCTGGGCCGGCAGGATGGCCACATCGAGCAGTCCATCGTTGACCAGGGCGTCAGGGCAAAGGCGCTGTCCGCCACCAGCCTGGCGACCGTTGCCCAGACCGAGTGCCAGAAATTCCCCCTGCCATTCGAACTCTCCATTGCTGAAGGTGCCTTCGGCAGCCTGGATTTCAGAGAAACGTGTCAGCCCGGTTAGCAGATAGGCGGCCCCCCCCAGCATGCTTTTCAGCTCTTCCGATGTCTGGGTGGTTACCTCGGTGCCGAAGCCGCCAGTGGCCATATTCAGGAAGTAGTGATCATTGACTCGAATGACGTCGCTGGGCGTAGCCGGGGACTCCAGTAATGCCAACGCTTCGGCAATGGCATCAGGTATCCCCGCCGCCGTGGCAAAATCGTTGGCGGTGCCCAGAGGCAGAATCGCCAGGGAGAGATCATCACGATCACTGGCCATCATGGCATGAACAATATCCCTGACAGAGCCATCGCCTCCGCCAGCAATGAGGGTGGTATAGCCCAGATCCAGGGCCTCTCTGACATAGCGCTCCGCATCACCTGCCTCCCAGGTGACGCGGACCGCCAGATCGTGACCCTGGTCTCGCCAGTCCATGACAGCATGGCGAACCTCTTCATTGGCTGCCTGTTTGCCATGTAGAACGAGCAGACTCTTTGTCGTCACGGTATGCCTTCCTCTGTGCAGTGGTAATGAAGTCTTTCCCGAAAAGTCGGCGATCTTAGTCTTTATGTATCTCTCAATACTCGCGATCTATTGCAATTTACGTGATAGAGAGAGCGAGTGTTGTGACAGCGGGCGGGGCTTTACAACTATTAACGGTTGCGGGTGTTATCGATAATGATTGCTGTTTTCTATTGAAAGGATAAAGGAATAGTATTTTTCTATTATTTCCGTGGCAGTGATGATGAGTGCCAAGGAGGTGTCCCATGATAAAGACATTCAGTTTCGGTGCGATGCACATTGCCGTGGCATTTCTGGTCGTCTGGGCGATGACCGGAGATTGGCGGATTGGCGGTGCGACAGCGATGGTGGAGCCCTGCGTGAATACGGTGGCCTACCATTTTCACGAGAAAATCTGGAAACGACGGGCCCATGGTGGGGCCGTGAGCG
Organism: Alcanivorax jadensis T9; assembly: GCF_000756655.1. Lineage (GTDB taxonomy): Bacteria > Pseudomonadota > Gammaproteobacteria > Pseudomonadales > Alcanivoracaceae > Alcanivorax > Alcanivorax jadensis. The sequence goes on along the minus strand of NZ_ARXU01000007.1, from coordinate 158,198 downwards.
GAACGGTCATGGCGTAGGATAAACTCAGTGTTTACTCTGCCATGGCCGTTGGTTAAGCTAGCGCACAAGTATACATTCTGAGGGGTATTTGTCAGGTGCAGAATTCAAGCAGTGACATCGATGCGATCCGCCAGGTGGTGAATCAGGTACTGGAAGTGCACGCCCGGGAAGAGGGTGGCCAGCGCTCCCAGGCCCGTTCGGAAATTCTGATCCACTCAATGCAGGTGTTTGCCCAGCGGGGCCTGCAGCGGACCACGGTGCAGCACCTGCTGGACGCCTCCGATGTGTCTCGACGCACCTTCTACAAATATTTCCGCAACAAGATGGACGTGCTGGAAAGCATCTATCGTATCTTTGTGGACAACATGCTGCTGCACTTCCACAAGGAAGTGAAGCAGGCCTCCTCGGCCCGGGACATTATCCGTAACACCACCAAGGTGTATTTCGATTACCACGTGAGCATGGGGCCGATCATTAGGCTGATGATGGAGGAGGCGCGCTCCTCCACCTCTGCGTTGGCGCCGCACCGGGTGCGGGCTCAGGACATTGCCTCCGAGGTGCTCACGTCCCAGATCAGCCGTTACACCGGCAAGAGCTATGAACCCCTGGTGTTCCGCACCATGCTGTGGATGCTGGAAAACTACTCCCTGTATATCTTCGAGGACGGTGGTTTTTCCCAGGAACGACTGGACCTGTGCGAGAAAGTTGCCATCGGCATCGCCGAATCCCTGGTGCTGGGAGAGGTGACACCGGGCATGCTGGAACGCCCGGTATCCTGAACCTCTGAATGTGTTGCCGGGTTTACTCCGGCTTCACGAACTTCAGTGTCATGCGATCACTTTCTCCGATCGCCAGATATTTCTCTCTGTCTTGATCGCCCAACCGTAATGACGGCGGCAGCGTCCATACCCCGGCGGGATGGTCGGCGCTGTCCTGTGGGTTGGCGTTGATTTCCGACTGTTTTGCCAGCCGGAATCCGGCCTTTTCTGCCTGGGCGATCACATAACTTTCAGTCATATAGCCGCTTTCAATCTGCTCTTCGAGGGAGCGCCCTTCCGGCGCCCGATGTTCCACTACCCCAAGAATGCCGCCGGGTTTCAGGGCCTTGAAGAAGCTGGCAAACACGGCTTCTGCCTTGCCGGCTTTGGCCCAGTTGTGCACATTGCGAAACGTCAGCACCCGATCCACGGTACCAGCGGGGGCAATATCGCTGTAGACCGGAGGATAGAGATGGGTGATGCGAACCTGGTCGTAGAGAGCCGGGTATTTCGCCAGATGCGCCTTGAACAGGGTGAGTGAGCGGGTGTAGAAACTGATGTCGCTATCCGGCGGAAACTGGGCCGCGTAAAAGATGCCTTCCTCGCGAAGGTAAGGCGCCAGAACTGCGGTGTACCAGCCTTTGGCGCCGGGCCAGATCTCCGCCACGGTCATGTCCTTTTCTACCCCGAAAAAATCCAGAGTCTGTGCCGGATGGCGATAGGGGTCGCGCGTTTTCTCTTCAGCGCTGCGGTGGGGCGCGGAAAGAATATCGTCGAGGGAAGTGGCTTGTGCCAGGGAAAACGACAGCAATGCTGCCAGGCCAATCAGAATACGCATGATCTCGTCCTATCGTAGGCCGCGGATCAACACCTTCATGTAATCAGCGGCTTGTTGTTCGAGGCTGCCTTCGCCGGTGAGCGCCCAGGTATAAGTGGTGCCCACCACCAGATTTACCATCATCAGGATGGTGTCGCGGGTTGGCAAGGCCACGAAGTAGCCGTCTTTGCGTAACTCCTTGAAGAAGGCTTCGGCCACTGGCAGATTTTGCTCCATCAGGGCCAGATACTGGCGCTGGATATCGCCCATGAAATCCCCGGCTTCCTGGATCAGCACCCGGGAAAAATCCTGGTTCTGTTCCAGGTAGCGGGCCACATTGCGGCAAAGGCTTTCCAGTCGCTGCAGTGGTGGCACTGTGCTCATCAGATCCGTGAAGATAATGTCGCGGATGGTGTTGAGATTTTCTTCCACGATGGTCAGAAGCAGGGCGTCTTTGGAGGGAAAAAATTTGTAGATGGTGGCCTTGCCCACCCCCGCCTGCACCGCGATGGTTTTCACCTCGGCGCTGCGGAAGCCTTCGCTGGCGAAGACTTCCTGGGCGCAGGTCAGAATGCGGGCGCGGCGAGGATCATCCATGAAAGGTTCCGTTACCCCTTACAGGTATTTGATTTTTTCCAGCTGTTCTTCGAGCTTGGCCTGCTGGGAGCGGTAGTCATCCAGTTTGGCCTTTTCCTTGTCTACGACTGCCTGGGGCGCCTTGTCCACAAACTTGGGGTTCTTCAGTTTGACTTCGGCGCGACCCACTTCCTTGCGCAGTTTATCGATTTCCTTGGACAGTCGTTCGATTTCTGCGTCCTTGTCGATCAGGCCGGCCATGGGTACCAGAATTTCCATGTCTCCCACCAGCGCGGTAGCGGAGGCCGGGGCGGAATCCTCCGCATTCAGCCAGGTAATGGATTCTAGCTTGGCCAGCTTGCTCAGGAAGGTGCGGTTGGCATCCAGCAGGGCCTTGTCACTGTCCTTGCCGTTATGCAGGAAAAGGGGCAGGGCCTTGCCCATGGGGATACCCATTTCGCCGCGGATATTACGCACCGCAGTGATGACAGCCTTGACCCATTCCGCGCCGGTTTCCGCCTCTTCATCAATCTTGCCGGCGTCGCTGGCCGGGAAAGGCTGCAGCATGATGGTGTCGCTCTTTTTACCTTCACCCGCAGCAGGCGCTTTGCCTGCCATGGGGCCAATTTTCTGCCAGATTTCTTCGGTGATGAAGGGCATGAAGGGGTGGGCCAGGCGCAGTATGGCTTCCAGCACGGTGACCAGGGTACGGCGCGTGCCGCGTTTCTGGGCCTCGGAGTAATCGTCACCCCACAGCACCGGCTTGGACAGTTCCAGATACCAGTCGCAGTACTCGTTCCAGATAAACTCGTAGGCGGCGTGGCTGGCTACGTCGAAACGGAAGCTGTCCAGGGCTTCACTGACTTCCTGTTCCGCGCGCTGCAGTGCGGAAATGATCCAGCGGTCTGCCAGGGACAATTCAACTTCACCGCTCAGACCGCAGTCTTCGCCTTCGGTGTTCATCATCACGTAGCGGGCGGCGTTCCAGATCTTGTTGCAGAAGTTCCGGTAGCCTTCGATCCGGCCCATGTCCCACTTGATATCACGACCGGTGGAGGCCAGCGACAGGAAGGTGAAGCGCAGTGCATCGGTGCCGTAGGGGTTGATGCCGTCCGGGAAATCCTTGTGGGTGCGCTTGGCAATCTGCTTTTCTTTCTGCGGCTGCATCAGCCCCTTGGTGCGCTTGTCGACCAGAGCATCCAGAGTGATACCGTCGATCATGTCCAGCGGGTCGAGCACATTGCCCTTGGATTTGGACATTTTCTGGCCGTCATTATCGCGCACCAGACCATGCACATAGACTTTCTTGAAGGGCACCTGGTCGGTGAACTTCAGTGTCATCATGATCATCCGCGCCACCCAGAAGAAGATGATGTCGAAGCCGGTGACTAGTACATCGGTGGGGTGGAAGGTGCGCAGGGCATCGGTGTCTTCCGGCCAGCCCAGGGTGGAGAAGGTCCACAGGGCGGAGCTGAACCAGGTGTCCAGAACATCGTCGTCCTGGCTCAGGGGGATGTCGCCAAGATCATGTGCCGCGCGCACTTCTTCTTCGTTGCGGCCCACATAGACGTTGCCGTCGTTGTCATACCAGGCCGGGATGCGGTGGCCCCACCACAGCTGCCGGGAGATGCACCAGTCCTGCAGGTCGCGCATCCATGAGAAATACATGTTTTCGTAGTTCTTGGGCACGAACTGGATATCACCGTTTTCCACGGCGGCAATGGCCGGCTTGGCCAGCTCTTCCACGGCCACGAACCACTGGTCGGTCAGGTAGGGTTCGATTACCACACCGGAGCGGTCGCCACGGGGTACCTGCAGGGTGTGGTCGGCCACTTTTTCCAGCAGACCCAGAGCATCCAGGTCATCCACCACCTTCTTGCGGGCGTCGACCCGGTCCATGCCTCGGTAGGGTTCCGGTACTTCGTCATTCAGGGCCGCGTCGATGGTCAGGATGTTGATCATCGGCAGGTCGTGGCGCTTGCCCACTTCGTAGTCGTTGAAATCGTGGGCCGGGGTAATCTTCACACAGCCGGAGCCGAAGTCAGGGTCCACGTAATCGTCGGCGATGATGGGGATATCACGATCTGCCAGCGGCAGGCGGATGGTCTTGCCGATCATGTCCTTGTAGCGCGGGTCTTCCGGGTGCACCGCCACGGCAGTATCGCCGAGCATGGTTTCCGGGCGGGTAGTGGCGACCACCAGGTGCCCGGAACCGTCGGACAGGGGATAGCGGAAGTGCCACATGTGGCCCTGCTCTTCCACGTTCTCCACTTCCAGATCGGAAATGGCGGTGTGCAGGGTCGGGTCCCAGTTGACCAGACGTTTGCCACGGTAGATCAGGCCTTCCTTGTGCAGGCGCACAAAGACTTCTTGTACCGCGTTGGACAGGCCATCGTCCATGGTGAAACGTTCACGGGTCCAGTCCACGCTGGCGCCCATGCGGCGCAGCTGACGGGTAATGGTGCCGCCGGACTCGCCTTTCCATTCCCAGACTTTCTCCAGGAACTTGTCACGGCCCAGTTCGTGGCGGGTAGTGCCTTCTCCTGCCAGCTTACGTTCCACCACCATCTGGGTGGCGATACCGGCATGATCGGTGCCTACCTGCCACAGGGTGTTGCGTCCCTGCATGCGGCGGTAGCGCACGAGGGTGTCCATGATGGTGTCCTGGAAGGCATGGCCCATGTGCAGGCTGCCGGTCACATTGGGCGGCGGAATCATGATGCAAAAGGAATCACCCTGGCCGGAAGGCTTGAAATAACCGGCTTTTTCCCAGTTTTCATACCAGGCCTGTTCGATGCGATCGGGTTGATAAGTCTTGTCCATGAGTCCGCTTCTAAACCAGTAAAAAATGAGGGCGAATTATAGCGGAGCGGGGCCGCTGCGTCGCGGGTTGCGGGAAAAACGCGAGGACGGAGACTACTGGTGGTGGGAGGTGGCTGTCTGGCCTGGAGAGTCTGATCGAGAGGACGCTGTGCTGGGTTGCCAGGCCGCTGTAGTGAATAGCCTCTCGCTGCACCTGCCTGAGACCGCGAGAGGGATCGTTATGATTTCTTGCGCAGCGCGGCGCGCAGCCTCAGGCGCAGGGATTTTTCCAGTTTCGGCAGGGCTTCCGCCACCAGTTCATCGATAACGGCATCAATGTCGGCGTTGCTCAGAGAAGGGCGAGCAGTCGAGGGGGTTGGTGTCGTGACAGCAGGAGCTGGGTTTCCCTGGGGTGAGGGTGGCGGCGTACCCAGAAAAGGGTTGCTTCTTTCGCTGGCCAGCTTGCGGATCTGCATCCGGTCCAGGGTGTCGCTCTCGGAGGGGGAGCGTTGTGGTGGTGTGTCGGCGTCGTCCAGCAGGGACTGCACATCGCCAAGCTCCTTGAGAAGCTCTTTTTTGCGTGACTCCCGGTCGCTCATGGTGGTGTCCGTGGGTTCTTCAGCCCAGTTCGTGGGTGGTGACCGGGAAGCCTCGCTCACGGTAGAAGCGGAATCGTTCGCGCCCAGCCTGTCTTTCATTCTCGGCCCCACTGATCATCTCCGCAACCCGCTGGAAACGGGAGGCGAAATCCGGCACCTGATCGGTCAGGTTGATCAGCACATCGTGGTGATCGCCAGGATCGCCGCCATGGCTCAGGATGACCGGCGCCTGGCCCTCCTGCTGAATGGCATGGGGAAGGAAACCGGTAGCAGGAGCTTGCCAGAACTGGTCGTCCAGTTGTCGTGCATGGTCCGCATCCCGGCAATGAATGTAGACCAGCCGGCCCTGTTTCTGGGCCTTGTCGGCAATGCGCCAGGCCAGTGCCTGACGGACACCATCGCCGGCCTTGTTGCTCAGGTAGAAGGTAACTTCAGTCATTAAAACACTCGCAGGCATCACGCAGCATGCAGCACGCCCGAAGGCGTGCAGTCATGCGTGGGCGTATCAGCACTGATCCATCAGAAAACGGGTGAGCATGGGTACCGGGCGACCGGTGGCCCCTTTGCTCATGCCGCCGCTGATCCAGGCGGTGCCAGCGATATCCAGGTGAGCCCATTTCACGTCCTTGGCAAAGCGGGACAGGAAGCAGGCGGCGGTGATGGAGCCGGCTTTGGGGCCGCCGATGTTCTGCATGTCAGCGAAGGGGCTGTCCAGCTGGCCCTGATACTCATCCCAAAGGGGCATGGGCCAGCCCCGGTCGCCGGTTTCCTGGCCGGCAGCCAGCAGCGCCTGACTCAGGCCGTCGTCGTTGGCATAGACCGCCTGGGCATGGGCGCCCAGAGCAACCACGCAGGCACCTGTGAGGGTGGCAACGTCGATGACGGTGTGCGGTTTGTGTTTCTGTTGCACATAGGTGAGGGCGTCGCACAGCACCAGCCGGCCTTCAGCATCGGTGTTGAGGATTTCCACGGTCTGCCCGGACAGGGTCTTGACGATATCCCCGGGACGGGACGCGCGGCCGTCAGGCATATTTTCCGCTGCCGCTACCACGGCTACCAGGTGGATGGGCAGATCCAGCTCGCACACGGTCTTGACGCTGCCAAACACGCTGGACGCGCCGCCCATGTCGTATTTCATCTCGTCCATGTTGGCGCCGGGCTTCAGGGAAATGCCGCCGGTATCAAAGGTGATGCCCTTGCCAACCAGGGCGACAGGACCCTGTTTGGTGGGTTTGGCGCCCTTGTATTCCATGACGATGATCTGTCCCTGACGCTCGGAGCCCTTGGCCACGGCAACGAAGGCGCCCATGCCCATCTTCTCTGCCTGGGCCTGGCTGATCACCTTGACGGTAAGTTTTTCATATTGCTTGCCCAGATCCCGGGCCACGCCGCTCAGGTATTCCGGGTAGCAGTCGTTGGGGGGCAGGTTGCCCAGGTCGCGGGCCAGGTTGACGCCGTCGGCCACACCCTTGCCGATCTTGCTGGCCTTGCTCAGGGCCGTATCCTTTTGCGCATGCCAGAAGGTCCACTTGCTCAGTTTGCTGGCTGGAGCCGGTTTGCTGCGGTATTGGTCGAAACGGTAGGTGCTTTCTTCCGCTACCCGCGTGCCCTCCCGGGCCTGCCATGCCAGATTCTGTGGCAGATCGCTGTCGAGAAGCCAGAGTGCGTGTTTGACTGGTGCCTTGCTGACCATTTTCACGGTGCTGCGAAGCAGACCTTGCCATTGCTGATCGGAAGGCTGCTTGTCGCCTCGGCCGACCAGCAGCAGGCGTGCGGCGGTCAGACCTTCCGGTTGATGTAGCCAGCTCATCTGGCCCTTGCTGCCGTCAAAATCGCCGGCCTTGATGAAACGGGTAAGCTGGTCGCGGGTGCTCTCCGGCAGCGTCTCGGGGAGATCGCCGTTCTTGCCCAGCACCAGAATCAGTGCGTCGGCTTTGAATTTGTCCAGGGGCCTGTTGCTCACTGCGAAGTCCATGCTGTCTCCATATCGATCAAGGTATGGCACGCGGCAAAAAGGCTTGCCGGTGCGGAAAACAGGGAAATATTGGGCTGTTCGGCGGTCAAACGCAATCGACCCGGGGCGGTAAGGTAGATCATTTTTCTGTTGAAACCACCGGGGTAACGGGTATTTCGCTGCGCATCATTATCACCTTGGCCGGCCAGTCGGTTACACTAGGGCCCATTCACTGCTGCCGCAGGCGCCTGCAGGTCCGGTTGCCCGCGCGGTATGTATCGTCACCGCAGGCTTTCATGCGCTGCCTTTATCAGGTGTCGGTGCCTTTTTGCAGACAAGGATGAGTGGGCCAGCCCTTGATTCTTCATCGTTATATTAACCGGCAAGTTTTCCTGACCACCGTCATGGTCACCTTTATTCTGGTGATGGTGCTGGTCAGTGGGCGCTTTATCAAATATCTCGCCGAGGCCGCTGCCGGTGAAATCGCCGCCGATGCCTTGTTTCTGGTGATGGCGTTCCGGATGCCGGAATTCCTGCAGATGATCGTTCCCCTGAGTCTCTATATCGGCCTGTTGCTGGTGCTTGGGCGCATGCACATGGATAACGAGATGGTGGTGCTGCAGGCGGGCGGGCAGGGCCATGGACGGATTGTTCGTTCGCTGATAATGCCGATTCTCATGGCCACCACCCTGGTGGCCATGTTTTCCCTCTATGTGACCCCGCGCGGCGATGCGGAAGTGAACCGCATCTTTGAAGAGCAGAAAGACCGTTCGGTGCTGGAGCTCCTGACTCCCGGACGCTTCCATGTAAAGGGCTCAAGCAATACCCAGCGCGCCACCTATGCGGAACAGATGAATCGGGAAAAGGGGGTACTGGAAAATGTGTTCGTGGCTGATGCCCGTTTCCAGGCCCGGGGTGAAGCAGATCGGTTGCTGACGGTGTGGGCCAAGAGCGGAAAGCTGGTACAGGAAGATGGCATCAGCTATTTGCTGCTGACCGAGGGTTTCCAGTACCAGGGCAAGCCGGGTCAGAGTGACTACAAGGAAATCGGCTTCCAGGAAGCGCGGGTACGTATCGGCAAGGAACGGACCGACAGTCGCCCCCCCAAGGTGCGCGGCCGTCCCACCCCGGAGCTGATCGACGAGCGCGACAGTAACCGCGATGCCATGGCCGAATTGCAGTGGCGTATTGCCCTGATTCTTACCGTGCCAATCATGGCTCTGGCGGCGATTCCGCTGGCCCGGGTCAACCCGCGTCAGGGGCGCTTTTACCGCCTGATCCCGGCGGTGCTTGGCTACATGCTCTATGTAGGCATGCTGCTGGTGACCCGTAGTGCCATCGAGGACCATAGGGATGCTCTACCTTGGTATCTGCATACCGGTTGGGTGCATCTGGTGGCTGTGGTGGTGGTGTTTCTGTTGTATTTCGGTGGGCGGATTTTCCGCCGCAGGAGGCGGGCGTGAGATTATTGAGACGCTACTTCTGGCGGGCGGTGTTGATACCCACACTGGCCATCCTGGGCATTATCGTGGGCCTGGATTGTCTGTTCGGTTTTATCTATGAACTGGAAGGCCTGCGCGGCGATTACCAGGCCATGCAGGCCCTGCAGTTTATCCTTACGACAACGCCGCGCCGGGTGCACGAATACCTGCCGATGGCGATCTTGCTGGGCACCCTGATTGGCCTGGGCCTGCTCGCCAATAGTGGTGAATTGTCGGTGATTCGGGCTTCCGGTGTGTCCACGCTGAAGGTGAGCTGGCTGGTGTTGCGTCCGGTTTTCCTGCTGATTCTGCTGTCCATCCCTCTCGGCGAGTATCTGACCCCATACTCGGAACAGGTGGCGCAGAGTAACCGCTCCATGGCCGAAGGTGGCGGTGAGGCGTTGCGCTCCAAGTACGGTTACTGGCACCGGGAAGGGCCGGAATTTATCCATATCAATGCGGTGCAGCCCAACGGCGTGCTCTATGGACTGACCCGTTATCGGTTTGATGACAACCATAAACTGACAGAAACCCAGTTTGTGGAACGAGCCATCTACCAGGGGGATTTCTGGTCGCTGGAGGGCATCAAGGGAACCCGGCTTTCCGACCAAGGCACCGAAGTCTTCAGTCGCGACAACGCCCAGTGGCAAACCAAGCTGACCCCGCAATTGCTCAGCATCGTGGTGCTGGAGCCGGATCATCTGGCCATGGCCAAGTTGCTGGAGTACACCGATTATCTGAAGCGACAAGGACTGGAGACCGCCGATTACATGCTCAGTTTCTGGCAGAAACTGTTCATGCCACTGGCTACTATCGGCATGGTGTTGATTGCCATTTCCTTTGTGTTTGGGCCCTTGCGCGAAGTGACCATGGGCCTGCGCCTGACAGCGGGGATCGTGGCAGGTCTGATTTTCCATTATGGCCAGCAGTTTTTTGGTCAACTGTCCCTGGTGTTTCACACCGATCCACTGATGGCCGCCGTGGTGCCGCCGGCGCTGTGTCTGATCCTGGGTATCTGGTTGCTGCAGCGGGTACGATAATCATGACAATCTGGAGGGGGCAGGGACGCACCCATAAAGGGCGACGGCATGCCAATGAGGACACTCTGGTGTGCCGGGATGGTGACGGCCTGTGGGCAGTGATCGATGGCATGGGCGGCCATGATGCGGGTGATCTGGCGGCGACCATTATTCGTGAGTCCCTGGACGCTGTGACGTTGGGGGGCAGTATCGCCCACCGGCTATTGGCCGTGGAATCTGCCCTGCTTACCGCCAATCACGCCATTCGCCATCACGCTGCCCTGCATCTGCGCAGCAAGCCGATGGGGGCCACCGTGGTGGTGCTGTTGATTTACCGGGATGAGGCCGCGGTGCTGTGGGCCGGCGACGCCAGGCTTTACCGCCATACCGATCAGGGCACCGTCTTGCTGACTCGCGACCATACCCCGGTGCAGGCCCTGGTAGACGCGGGTGAGATTGATGAACGCCAGGCCATGACGCACCCCCGAGCCCATGTGATTTACCAGGCCATCGGCAATGGTGACAAGCTGGAGCTGGAGCAGGCGCGTTTCGATATTTCCGCCCAGCAGCAGTTTCTGCTGACCTCCGACGGTGTACATTCGGTGCTCACAGTGGACCAGCTGGGGCAGTTGATGGCAGAGGGCGCCAGCGAATCCGTCATCCTCAAGGCCGCGCTCAATGCCGGCAGCAAGGATAATGTGACAGCGGTAAAAGTGTCCGCCGGTGAACACGGGGAATAGACAAATATCTTTCTGAGGCTGGCAAAGCCGTCATCTGCTGGTATACTCGCGCCCCACTGCCAGAGTGGTGGAATTGGTAGACACGACGGATTCAAAATCCGTTGCCTTCACGGGCGTGCCGGTTCAAGTCCGGCCTCTGGTACCAAATGGCAGTGCGGTAGCATCCGAGGGAGTCCTCGATAAGCTATAAAAACAGTGGGTTATCTGAGGATCTCTTCCGCTACCGTCCGATAGAGTTTGTTGACATCTGGCCCCACCTGGGGCCAACTTTGGGGCCAACATCCAAGCCCAAAGACGGCGAAAGCCATGGAAACCAACAAACTCAGCGACGTAAAAATCCGCGCAGCAAAGCCCCAGGACAAGCTCTACAGCATCTCTGATGGTGAGGGGATGTTCCTGGAGGTCTCCCCCAAGGGCGGCAAGTGGTGGCGCTTCAAATATCGCTTCAATGGCAAACAGAAGCGGCTCTCTCTCGGTACTTATCCCAGCACAAGTCTCAAGGTGGCCCGCGACAAGCGACAGCAGGCCCGAGAGCTGCTCGCCTCCGGAGTTGACCCCGCTCAACAGCGTAAAACCGAAAAGTTGGCCACAGAAACAGCCTTGCGCAATACCTTTGCCGGGGTCGCGGAAGAGTGGGCACAGAACAAGGTGCAGAGCGAGAAGTGGACGCCGACAACGGAGAAGAAGCGGCGTATCTGGCTGGATAACGGTCTTATGCCCTACCTGGGCAGCCGTCCAATATCGGAGATCACCACCGCCGAGCTGTGGGGTGTTCTCCAGCACACCCAAAAGACCAGCGGCTATACTGCAAACCGCCTGAGAGGCATGGCCTCCGAGATCTTCAATTTCGCCATGGCTACTGGCCGTGCGGATAGCAACCCTGCCTTGCCTCTACAGGGGCAAATCGCCGTCAAAAAGGAAAAGCATCGTCTGGCGATCTTGGAGCCGGAAGAGGTCGGCAAGATGCTGCGTGCTATTGATGGCTGTCAGGCTGCGGCAACTACCAAGGCGGCAGCTAGGTTGGCCCCGCTGGTGTTTGTCCGGCCAGGAGAGTTGCGTCATGCCGAGTGGTCAGAAATCAATCTAAAGAGGGCGCTCTGGAGCATCCCGGCAGAGAAGATGAAGATGCGGGAGTCACATGTGGTTCCCCTGTCTCGACAGGCCGTTGCCATCCTCAAGGAAATCCAGCCTCTCACAGGCAATTCAGGGTATGTCTTTGAAGGCACCAAGCCTGGGGAGCCGATCAGCGATAACACTCTCAACAAGCTGCTCAAAACTCTCGGGTATAAGGGCAAGATGACACAGCACGGGTGGCGGGCGATTGCTCGTACCTTGCTTGATGAAGTATTGGATGTCCGAGTGGATTGGATTGAGCATCAGTTGGCTCATTCTGTCCGGGATGCTAACGGTCGAGCCTATAACCGCACTTCGCATCTTGAAGGGCGAACGGGGATGATGCAATTGTGGGCTGATTATCTCGATAAATTGAAAGCAAGTAAGTAACGGTTTTTGCATAAAAACGTTCTGGATAAACGTCATGAACGCGGAGCGAGCTCTTGCCTGGGGCTTGGTGTAATGGAATGCAACTTATAAGTGGGAAGTGTATTTAGAGGGGGGGGGGAATGGAAAGGCAGCTGTTTAGGTACGATGAGATCGTCGAAGGTGACATTGATACCCAGAGCAAGGTAATGAAATTGCTGTTGGCTGGGGAGATCCCGGCTTTTATCAAAGCAAGTAACCCATACTCCGTCATTCACGGGTATGTCGGTGACAAAATCCGTAATCCGGATAATTACTTCCTTTACGAACCAGTAAAACAAAACAATGTTGCTGCCTTCCGCTTGGGGGGGGAGGCGCTAGAAAAGCTTGCCAAGTTGGGAGAGGTAGATTGCCAGTATTTTGATGAGGGGCTAGGTTTTGATAATGATGGGCGACCTGTCAGGTATTTAACAATAACACGTAACTATGTTCCCGGGATGAAAAGCATATTCTCGGATATGGCAATACCTCAAGATGAACTTGAAAGTCTGAAAGCTGGAGGAGTTTACAGAGACGAGGAATGTGAATCTCGATTCGATTTAGCTATTTATCCCAAGATTCGCTACGAGAGTAATATTTCAGGGCTTGCCGTTGGTCGCCTGTTTCATGACCGACCATTGGACGGGATATTTGCATTCTCGGTAGATTTTATCGATCTGTTGATTCGTGCTTTGAGGTCTCCAGGCGCGGAGCCTATAAATGTATCGAACGGCACAACGTTTCATGCTGAAGTGCTAAAATCTATCAAGGCCGTAGGTGTTTTCTCGTTTCCTTATCTTTCGGCAACAGTTGCAGATGAGTCTTGGCGGGTTAAAGGTTGTCGGCCGACATGGCATGGCAGTGAAGTTGTCATAGATGCTCAGAGCGGGAAGGAAATGCTTTGCCGGCCAAGAGTCAGACATGAATACAAGTTATGTGATTACGCTCTTGGTGCCGACTATCTAGAAAATGGTGCTTCATCATCTATCGTTCCTGAGCCTAGAAGAATATCGGTACGGGCGTCGCAGCTACTTTTTCTGGCTGGAGACAGGGATGCATTGACTTGTGAGAAAGTTGATGAGCTTGACACCGAGTGTGGAGAAGAAGCACAGGAGGAAAGTTCATATGAAAGACCAGAAGTCCCGCCAGAAACCCCGTTTTACGAAAGTTTCAATGATGTAGATGGATTTCCTGAAAGTAGGGAAATGGCTATTCAGTGGATCTGCGAGGTTACAAAGGTCGAGGAAAGCCAATTATCGAATGCGGATAAACTGATTAATTATGCAGCAATTGCAATTTGCACATGGAGGCAGCCACTTACTGATGGAAAGCCAAACAGATTTTACTGCGGTCAATTAATGGGACTATTGCCTGAAGATTGCAATAGCTACCTAGACGAGCTGGAGAGGTTAGTGGTTCTCCGGTTTAAAAGTAATAATGGGCGGACTCTCCGTAGAGGGGTCCCTATGGTCAAAAGAGAAAATGACAAAGAGATCTGGAAAAAAACGATCCTGAGAGTACTTTTCAAAGCCTGGAAAAAGTATGTATTTGACCGGTCGAGGACGGCTAATAAAGAAAGTAGGAAAAAGTGGGCCAAGGATTTGAAGGCCTTTCTAGATTTGAATCATATCAAGGAAGACTATGTGGAGGCGGTGTCAAACATACTGCTAAGCGATCAGGATGTAGAGAATTTATTTCTTTGAATGTTTTTTAAATCAATAGGTTACGTTGTTTTGTTTCGGAATAAGGGCGCCGTTGTTCCTTGTTCCCTGCAACAGGTCTGATGTTCTCTACATTTTGGGCTCCTATTAACTACGAAGGAGTCCAAAATGGATCTTTCAATCCCCAAAAGCAGCACCCTTGTGGCAGACAATAGTGGTTCTCACTATGTGGATGCGCTTCAATGCCAGGTTATCCGCTTGCCAGAGTTACAGCGGATAACGGGCCTCTCGAAGTCCACCATCTATGCCAAAATGGATCCCTGTTCGCCTTATCATGACCCTGATTGGCCGAAAAAAGTGAATCTCGGCCCCAGATCCGTGGGCTGGTATCGGCATGAAGTCATCAAATGGGTTGAGTCCCGGTCAACCTCTGCGGCATGGGAGGCTTGATCATGGAATATCCGATGACACGCGAGCCCAATCCTGCAGCACTCTGCTATTCCCAGCCTCTCTTTGGTGAGGCTGTGCGCCAGGCCCATCAAAATTTTCAGGCACCTTACCGGCTGTGTTTAATGGGAGGGCTGGCGGCACTGTCGTCAGCCGCCCAGTCCCTGGTTGATGTGGTCATGCCATATGGTGCAAGAGTACCAGCTGGTGTGTATTTGGCGCTTATAGCGCGTTCTGGCGAGCGAAAATCAACAGTTGAGCGCAGATTCATGAAAGAAATTAAAGCGCTCGATGACAATCTTGAGGAAGAGCACAACTGCAACTTGGCAGATTACAAAGTCAAAATGTTGGAGTGGAAGAACCGGAAAAAGCAACTCGAAAAGAAACTGGGTAAATCAGGTAACGACCAACATGAATTGACCCGTATCCGAGAGGAGCTGCGTGAGCTATTGGCTTCCGAGCCAACCAAGCCCCAGCGAGCAAAGCTGGTCTATGAGGACATTTCACCCATGGCAATGTTGAATGCGTTGAATGAAACAGGGGTGGGTACCTTGGTTTCAAGCGAAGGAGGTATCATTGTGGATGGGAAATCGTTTGACGCGGTGCCACATTTGAATTCCCTCTGGAGTGGCGACAAGGTCTCTGTCGCGCGGGTTGGCAAGCCCTCTCTGAATATCAGTGATGCAAGGCTTACTGTGTCGATTATGCTGCAGCCGGAAATATTCAAGCCCCAAACCGGAAAGAAAGGGGAAAAGATCCGTGGTTCGGGCCATTGGGCCAGGTACCTGGTGATTAACCCAGAATCAACACAGGGGACTCGTTTATCCACCCGACAGGCCAATTCCTGGGAGCATCTGGATGCGTTCGACCGTCGAATCCGTGAAATCCTGAGTAAGGCCAGAATGGCACGGATTGTGGGGGATGTTGAGCGTGAGGAAATCCGATTCTCGGAGGAGGCCGCAGCGGCATGGTACAAGTTGGCGGACCGTATTGAGGAGGCAATTCTCCCTGGCGGTCAGTTCGAGCATGCTTCCGATCACGCGTCCAAGCTGGGTGAAAATATCGCCCGGGTGGCTGCACTGCTGCACTTCTTTGAGGGGGACGGGGGCGCCATCACGGTAGAAACGCTCAATGTCGCTGCGGACATTTGTAATGAGTGCTCGGACGACTTCCTGAAGCTGTTTGTTCCTCCACCGGAAGAGGTCAGAGATGCAGTAGAGCTGGATAAGCTCATAAACCGGATGCGTGATGATGGTCTGCGATTCATTCGGAGGACTTACCTTCACAAACGCTGCCCCAATGCTCAACGAACCGGAGGGCGCTTCTTCCGGGCTTTGGATGTTCTGCTGCGTGAAGGGGTTATTCGTTCCTACGTGGACATGAGCAACTCGCAATGCCTGGATCTGTGTCCGCTGCTCCCGCTGCCTTGGGGGGGGCCGCTAAACGGACATCACTGATCAAATTTACCTGCGATTCCCGCGACGCGCAGCGGGAATCGCGGTTTTTTTGATGTGGAAAGTCGCTTTTTTCTCTTCTTCTCCCGAACCTCTACCTATTTGTTTGGACAGTGGCACATTCCGTGTTTGCAGCACCCATTTCATTGTTGTGCCTGGCTTTCGACTGGGGTGGACGCTCGTTTCTTTCCCTGTAATAGATTTGTGGTATAGGTAATTGATTTTTGATAGCTAAAATCAAATAACCCGACATCCCTTCAATCCACAATTATAAATTTACAGCCAAGCATTTCCTATGGTGAAACCAAAATAGGAAATGTGAAATGTCACGTCATCAAGATTACCCAAACCTGAAACTCATCTATGGAGATGAATGGAGAGGTCTTCCTCTAGGGAAGCAAGCTCCGTATGGAGAGCGCTACCTTGAAGTCAATTTGAACGTTATGAGGAGCGCCATAGAGAGGCACAGACGTAGCTTTGTAGTGCTGTTCGTTCTCCGTCTTCCCTACGGATACGCCATGCCAGCTAAAGGCCTGATCAGCCGATTCATGAAATCCCTAAAGGCTCAGGTTCAGGCTGACCTGAATGCTCGATCAACTGAGTCGGGGCGGCGGCTTCAAAGCGACGTTACCTTTCTCTGGGCCAGGGAGAAGAGTGGGGCAGAAAACTGTCACTTTCATGTCGCGATCTTTCTGAATCGGGATGTGTACAATTCAATTGGTAACTATGAGCTACAGTGGTGCCTTGAAGGCTATGATTTCTTTGCTCCAGGGAGGCCCCGCGCAGGGTCGCTCCATCATCGCTTGACCAGGGCTTGGGCCACGGCGTTGGGGATTTTTGAGGAGCAGGGGGTGGGATTAGTGGATTATCCGCGCAACGCTGAGTACCACCTAGATGCACACGATATCGATTTTCCCTTTGCGTTTGCAGATCTGTTCGGACGTCTGAGCTATATGGCGAAAATTCGCACAAAAGACTATCGAGCGGGAGCCGACTGTTACGGGTCTAGCCGGGTCCCCGGCAGTGAAGCCTATTTCCCTGATTACGAACCATTTTGAAAGGGTGAGGGCGAAACGGGCTGGTCGCTAGCCAGCCCCCCAAAGCCAGCCCTTCACCTCATCCCTATTAGCCAGTACCACCTGCTGGGCTTCGGGATCTCGGTGCTGTGGCCCATCCAGTCTAAGCAGCTGCACAATGTAATTGGCCATGGCGGCTCGGCACTCAATGGTCAGCGCGCCATCGGTCATGCCGTAATCCAGAGCAATCACCGCCTGTTGAGCCGCAGAGAGGCGAGGGTCCGGGGTGACCTGCAGAGTAAGCCGCTCTTGCCAGGCATCATCCTGTTCAGCGTGGTGCTCGCCTGGAAGGGTCAGATCGGGTTCATCCTGAATCCGGCTTAGTACGAAATCCCGGTAGCCACTACTCTTCTCGCACCAGGCACGGACATGCCAGCGCATGCCACTGTGCACCACGGTGTGGGGTTGGATAACGCGGTACTCAGGCTCTGGGTTACTCAAGGAGGCGTACTGGATCTCCACGCGGAGTTTGTCCCGGCAGGCCTGGAGAATCGGGCGCAGCACACTGGGGCGTAGGTCACGAGAAGGAGGAAGCAGCGCTTCGGTATTGAGCTCGCGCACATCCAGGGCCTCAAAGGCACAACTGAGGTCCTCCCGGGCATGCATCATCTGAAGGTACTCATCCGCCACGCCCCGTGTGAATACGGGCTTGAAGGTGCTGGCGGGCTTGTACCCCTTCAGGGAGCGGTCGTATTCCAGGTTGCCAGGCGCATATTCAGCAAGATAGTGGTTAATGTCCTTGCTGGCCTGCTGTCGGCCAATGCCAAATGCTCGCTGAAGGTGGTTGGTGGTCAGCCGCCCCTCCCAGAGGGCGATCACCTCGATCAGTCTATAGCGCAATAACAGATCCCAGCGCAGCGGCCAGTCTGCTGCGTTTTTACCCGCAGTCCGTGCCATGGATATGCTCCAAAAAGCGATATGTGCCAAAAGGCGACGTGTTCATGTATTCAGTATCGACATGACAATAATAAGTAAATAGCCTTTGGGTGTCACCATGGACGAGACAAAAGCGGCAGGATGCCGCATCTGACTTAAGGAAAAGTGGCGAAGGAGAAAACAATGAAAGTCTATGCACTACTGATGCTTGTCCTGGCGACCATGGCCTTTACCGGCTGTTCCGACCCCACCATTGATGCCTCCAGTGAGGCCAAGATGAAAGAGTCTGTGGCCAAGGTGCGAGAGTCATTGCCCGAAGCGAAGCGGGCAGATTTCGATCAGGCGGTTCAGTTGATCGCCTTTAGCCAGATCGATATGAAGAGCCTGTTTGCCAATGGCGGTGCCGATGCCGGTGATGTGGAGGGCAAAATGCGGGACGCCCTGAACGGCAAGACCGCAGAGCAGGTACTGGCCCAGGCAGAGCAAATTCAGGCCGAACGCAAAGCTCGAGAGAAAGAGCAGGCACTGGCCGAGATTCGCGAACTCGTTGCCAAGCGGGACAAGGCTGAGCAGGCCAAACAACAGCTGGATAAGTTCCAGGTAGTTCGCTCCCGCTTCTATATGCGAGAAAGGCAATACCTTGGCGAGCGGCCGATCATTGAGCTGACGGTCAAGAATGGCACGGATCAGGCCATCTCCCGTGCCTATTTCTCCTGCACCATCGCCAGCCCTGACCGGAGTGTGCCTTGGCATGAAGACCAGTTTAATTACAGCATTTCCGGTGGCCTGGAGCCCGGCGAGGAAGCTACCTGGACGCTGGCACCGAACAGTTATTCTGATTGGGGCAAAGTGGATGCCCCTGCAGATGCTGTCTTTACGGTGATAGTGGAACAGCTGGACGGGCCGGACGGCGAAGCCCTGTATTCCACCAGAGACTTCAGCGAGCGAAATCGTAACCGCTTGGCTGAGCTGAAAAAGCAATATGGAGTTGATTAGACCGGCCCTCCTGCATCATGGGATGCCTGATGCAGGGGGGGTAATAGGGGAGAAGGAATGTGTAGAGGGGAGGCACTCATGATTCTTTGTGATAGCCTTTCCAACACGATGAATAACCTTCACAAAGCACCAAAAAAGGTGGCGTGGAGCCAAAATGATATTGGCCGGATAAAAGAGGGCTGATAGGGGGGAGTTGGCAGCAACTCAAAGGGCCACGAAGGAGCCTGGTGCTGCCTTGGCCTTATATGTCGGGCCAAGCAGGGGAAAAGGGATTTATGAAGTCTGTCAATTTCGAGTTTCTACGCCCGGCCAATGAGTCGTTGGCCGAAGTGGCCGGTTTGGCCGAGGCGGTCCTGCATGTTGATCCTGGCAGCGCTCTGACCCGGCTCAGGGGCTTTGCAGAAGAAGTCACCAAAGCCATCTACAAAGAAGAGTTGTTGCCGCGCCTGCCTCAGGCGACCTTCTACGAGTTGCTCAAAGACCCGGTGTTCACTGCCTGTACCAGCAAGCCGCTGGTCTACCAGATCAATGCTTTGCGGATTCAGGGCAATGAGACCGCTCATGGTGCCAAGGGCTCGGTGAGGGATGCCAAGCTGGCATTAGGTATAGCGCACCAGCTCGCCATGTACATGGCTATCAAGTATTACGGGAAGAAGAAGGCAGATATTCCCGACTTCCAGGAAATCCCGGATCAATCCGCTGCGCTTGGCGAGCTAAAGCAATCGGTTAGTGCTTACAAGGAAAAGCTGGAAGCCCGGCAGGAAGAGGTAAAGGCTCTCCTGGATGAGTTGGATAGGGAGCGGACAAAAAATGTTCAGCATATCGATCCGCCCCAGCCTGTAGAGCAAAAAGAGAAGCACCAGAAAAGCCAGGCGGTTGCCGATAGCCTGCAGTGGAACGAGGCCAAAACCCGCAAGCAGCTCATTGATGTAATGCTCACCAAGGCAGGCTGGGATGTGGATGACCCGGAGCAGGTTGGTCAGGAAGTCGAAGTGGACTTCCCCAATAACCCCTCAGGCAAGGGCTATGCCGACTACGTGCTGTGGGGCGATAACGGCCAGCCCCTGGCCGTCGTGGAAGCCAAGAAATCCGGAAACACCAGCCTGCAGGCGGGCCGCGAGCAGGCCCGCCTGTATGCCGATGCCTTCGAGCGCATGGGCTACCAGCGCCCGGTCATCTTCTACAGCAATGGCTACGAAACTTTCATCTGGGATGATCACCAGTACAACGCGTACCGTCAGGTCTACGGTTTCTATAGTAAAGACAGCCTTAATTACCTGATTTACCAGCGCCACTACCGCGCCGCCGAACTGGAGAAGTTCAACCCGGAGCTGCGCATTGCGGATCGCCCCTACCAGATTGAGGCCATCAAGACGGTTGCTGCCCACTTCCAGGGCCAACGCCGCAAGGCCCTGATCATTCAAGCCACCGGCACCGGGAAAACCCGAGTGGCCATTGCCCTGGGCGAGCTATTGTTGCGCACCGGCTGGGCCAAGCGTGTGTTATTCCTTTGCGATCGCAAGGAACTGCGCATTCAGGCGGACGACGCCTTCAAGCAGAACCTGCCTAGCGAGCCTCGCTGTGTGATTGGCGAAACCAACCAGATTGACCAGAATGCGCGCATCTACATTGCCACCTATCCCGGCATGATGAACCGCTTCGCACAGCTGGATGTGGGCTTTTTCGACCTAATCATCGCCGATGAATCCCACCGCAGTATCTACAACAAATACCGCGACCTGTTTGACTACTTCGATGCACTCGAAGTGGGGCTCACCGCCACCCCGGTGAAATTCATCAGCCGCAACACCTTCGACATGTTTGGCTGTGAAACCACCGACCCCACCTTCGAATTTGGTCTGGATGCGGCCATCAACAACGAACCGCCGTACCTGGTGCCGTTCCGGGTCAAGGATCTCACCACCGATTTCCTGCGTGATGGCATCCACTACAACGACCTGAGCGATGAACAAAAGCAGCGGCTGGAAGAAGACCTGGGAGAGGAAGAAGCCCGCAACACCACCATCGCCGGCAAGGACATTGGTCGTAAGATCTTCAGCGAAGATACCGACCGCATCATCCTGGAAAACCTGATCAATAACGGCATCAAGGATGAAACCGGCTCCCTGGTGGGCAAGACCATCATTTTTGCCCAGCGCCAGGACCACGCGGAGCACCTGGAAGCGCTGTTCTGCAAGCTCTACCCGCAATATGGCACCAAGGTATGCAAGGTCATCCACAACAAGGTTCCCCATGTGGATAGCCTGATCAAGGAATTCAAGAAAGCCAACAACGACTTCCGCATCGCCATTTCCGTGGACATGCTCGACACTGGCATTGATGTCCCCGAAGTGGTCAACCTGGTCTTTGCCAAGCCAGTCAAATCCTGGGTCAAGTTCTGGCAGATGATCGGTCGCGGTACCCGTTTATGCCCCAACCTGTTTGGCCCCGGCAAGGATAAAACCGAATTTCTGATCTTTGATCATTACAGCAACTTCGACTTCTTCGAGCAGGAATACAAAGAGCCGGAAGACACCGGCGGAAAATCCTTGTTGCAGACCACCTTCGAGGCCCGTCTGGAGCTGGCCGAAAGCGCTCTCAAGAACAGTAATGCTCCAGCATTCGATGCCGCCATCGCACTGCTTCAGGCCGATATCAACGACCTGCCGGAAACCAGCGTTGCCGTAAAACGTGAGCTGCGCCTGGTACACCAGCTTCAGCAAACCGATGCCCTGAAGAAATTCGAGGCCTCAACCCGGCATAAGCTGGCCGAGACGCTGGCTCCCCTCATGTCAGCCAGAGTGCTGCGAGACAAGCACGCCACCGCACTGGATAAGCTGATCGCCAGCATCCAGCGCTGCCTGGTGGAGCAGGCCAGTTGTTTTGAAGATGGCCGGGATGAATTCCTGGCCGAACTGGACAAGCTGGCAGTGAATATCCAGGCCGTCCGGCAGAAAGATGCCCTGATCGCCGACGTACGCAGTGCAGACTTCTGGCAGCAGCCCAGCATCGAGAAACTGGAAAATGCCCGCAGCGGGTTGCGCGGCATCATGAAATACAAGCAATCCGGCGGAACAGGCGGCTACACCACTCCCTCTACCGGTACGTCTGATGGTGGAGTAGAGGAAGGGGAGCGGCAAGTCACCATCGCCGGCGCCAATGAGGCCATGCTCTATCGCCGCCGCCTGAAAGGCATTCTCGATGACATGCTGGCGGCTAACCCTGTGTTGCAGAAAATCAGACAGGGTGAGCCCATTGCCGTGGCGGAACTGGAAACGCTCACCTCCACCATCCTCACCAGCCATCCCGGCGTCAGACTTGAAGTGCTTAACGACTTCTATGGACGAACCGCCGACCAACTGGCTGTCACCGTCCGGGAAATCATCGGGTTGGACCCGCAGGCAGTGGAAAACCACTTTCAACAGTTTCTCCACCAGCATCCCAGCCTCACTGCCCAGCAGGTGCGATTCATGAACCTGCTCAAGAACCACATTGCCCAGCATGGCTCCATCGTCGTAGACAAGCTCTACGAGGCACCGTTCGACAGCATCTCCCACGAGGGCATCGACGGCGTCTTCAGCCCCGAAGATGTGGATGACCTAATTGCCGTGCTGAAACCCTTTCTGCGCCAGGATGATGCGCATTGACCTACTTTAGCTGAGGAAAATGGATGATCTGGAATATCGAACACTTCATCGCAATAGCTGTAGCCTCCCTTATTGTTGGCGGACTTGGCTACTTGTGGGCAAAGCTGAATTCGGCCAAAAACATTACAGGTTTGGAAGGGTTGCTTGCGCAGGCCAGGTCTGAAGTCAGTGCAAGGGACGGCCAGTTGAGGGAAGCACAGCAGGATGTGTCCTCTCTAAGAGACAGCAAACACCTGAAAGAGCAAGAGATCATCAGGTTTGAAGAGAAGTTAAATGCGGCGACGCAAACTGAAGCGCACCTGAATAAGCTGCTGGATGAGAAAAAACAACAACATGACGTGTTGAGTGGAAAACTGGATGAAATAAACCAGCAATGCCGGGATGCAGAGAAACTGCTTGAGTCTGCACAGGCACGAACCAAGGCTCAGGAAGAGCAGATCAACGAAATCCGCGCCAGCCTCGTGAAGAGCCAGTCCGCGCTGGAGGCCAAACAGGTAGAGATGACGGATCTTCAGGCATCTCATACTCGACTGAAGACTGAGCAGCAGGAACGCGAAGCCAGCCATGCTCGCGAAGTGGCGACCTTCGAGAAACAAAAGGAAAGCCTGAGCGAGCATTTCAAAACGCTCTCCAGCGAGATTCTCGAAACCAAGGCAAAATCACTGCAGGAAAGCAGCAAGCTTACCTTGAGTTCGGTGATGAACCCGTTCCAGCAATCCATTGATAACTTCAAGAAAGAAGTGCAAGACATCCACCACAGGGAAACCACCCAGCAGGGAGAGTTGCGCAAGGAGCTTGAGTCCCTGAAGGCACTCAACCAGCAAATCACGCAGGAAGCACATGAGCTGTCTACTGCACTACGCGGTCAAAAGAAGCTCCAGGGCAACTGGGGCGAACTGGTACTGGAAAACGTGCTGGATCGATCCGGTCTTCAGTTGGGCAAGGACTACAAGCGGGAAGTCAGTATTACCACGGAAGAAGGGCGTCATCGCCCCGATGCTATCGTCTACTTGCCGCAGGAAAAGCACCTGATCATCGATGCTAAGGTTTCCTTGAACGCCTATACCCGCTATGTGAACAGTGAAGATGAGCAGGAAAGGGCGATTGCGCTGAAAGAACACGTAGAAGCAGTCGCAAGCCGGATTCGAGAGCTGGCCGACCGGGATTACTACAAGCTGCCAGGGCTGAACTCCCCTGAAATGGTATTCATGTTCATACCCATTGAGTCGGCATTTGTAGAAGCCTTGAAAGCGGATGAGTCCCTTTTTCAGAAAGCCATTGAAAATAATGTACTGGTTGCCACACCGACTACCTTGCTTACCAGTCTGAATATCGTTCGTCAGTTATGGCGCTATGAAGACCAGAATAAACACACCGCAGCCTTGGCGAACAAGGCTGAATCCGTGTTCAAGAAGCTTAATTCGTTTCTCGCCAGCTTTGAAAAACTGAAGAAAAGCCTGGATGCCGCCACCGATGCCTACAGCAAGGCCGAGGGGCAATTACTCAGTGGCAGAGGGAATCTGGTGAAGCAAGTGGGTGAGTTCAAGAATCTGGCGCCGGCCATCAAGGCTGAGTTGCCAAGCTACTTCGTCGAAAAGGCCGCACTGGAAGTGGACTTTATCCCGGTAAGTGCCGAGAAGGAGCAGGCGCCAGAGCCACAAGAAGAGAGCGCCAGTGTAGAGCCCGAATAAAATTAGGGCGCGTGCTGGAAAATTATCTGTAAGCCTTGATTCGTCTTATTAGAGGTCGAAATAAGGGTAGAAATGCAAATCAAGAGATCAACTAAATGCTCACAGGCCAGCTAAAAAACGACATCGACAAACTCTGGGAAAAGTTCTGGACCGGGGGCATCACCAACCCCCTCACGGTCATCGAGCAGATCAGCTACCTCATGTTCGCCCGCATGCTCGACATGCAGGAAGAAGTGGCAGAGCGTAAAGCCGCCCGCAGCAAGAAGGAGCTCGACCGCCTGTTCCCGAACACCCCGGAAGGTCAGCTACTGCGCTGGAAGAACTTCAAGAACCTCAGCGGCAAGGAGCTGCACAAGCACCTGAAGAATGCTGTCTACCCCTATTTCGCCAGCCTGGGGCAACATGCAGAAGAAGAGGGCCTGGGCAGCGAAGGCAGTGCCACCCAGGCCCTGGGTCACATCGGCGAATACATGCAAGACGCCGATCTGGAGATCAAGAACGAATCCGTACTGGTCTCCGCCGTGGAAATGGTCGATAACCTGCCGCTCACCCAGAGTGACGTGAAAGGCGACATTTACGAATACCTGCTCAGCAAACTCACCACCGCCGGCATCAACGGCCAGTTCCGCACCCCGCGCCACATCATCGACGCCATGGTAGAACTGATCGACCCGCAGCCCACCGATGTGATCTGCGACCCGGCCTGTGGCACCGCCGGTTTTCTGGCCCGCGCCATGGAATACCTCAACCGGGTGCATTCCAGCGATGCCGGTACCTTCGAAGACGAAGAGGGCAACAAGCACTACACCGGCGACCTGCTGGAGCCCTATCGGGAACACATCAACAAACAGATGTTCTGGGGCTTCGACTTCGACACCACCATGCTGCGCGTCTCCAGCATGAACATGATGCTCCACGGCGTAAACGGCGCCAACATCCTCTACCAGGACAGCCTCAACAAATCGGTAAAGGAAAACTACCCGGAACAGGAAGAAGACTTCTTCGACATCATCCTCGCCAACCCGCCGTTCAAGGGCAGCCTGGATGAAACTAACACCAATCCTGATGTGCTCGGCCTGGTCAAAACCAAAAAGACCGAACTGCTGTTTGTCGCCCACATTCTCCGCGCCCTCAAACTCGGTGGCCGCGCCGCCGTCATTGTGCCCGATGGCGTGCTGTTCGGCTCCTCCAAGGCCCACCAGCAGCTACGCAAGGAGCTCATCGAAAACAACCAGCTCGAAGGCATCGTCAGCCTCCCCAGCGGCGTGTTCAAGCCCTACGCCGGTGTCAGCACCGCCATCCTGCTCTTTACCAAGGGTGGCACGACCGAGCGGGTTTGGTTCTACGACCTGCAAGCCGACGGCTACAGCCTGGACGACAAGCGTACCCCGCTGAAAGGCGAAGGCGGTGATGACTTGCCAGATGCCATTGCCAAATGGAAGCAGTACAGGGAATTGGTGGAAGCCAACGCCAGCGACAAGAAAATAGAAAAAGCCTTTGGCGACAAGACCCAGAAAGCCTTCGTCGTCAATGCCGCCGATATCGCCAGCAACAAGTACGATCTCTCCATCAACCGCTACAAGGAAGTGGTATACGAAGAGGAAGAATACGAAGACCCGAAAGTGATCCTCAAGCGGCTAATGGTGTTGGAGAAGGAGATTATGGAGGATTTGAAGGATCTGGAGGGGATGCTGTGAGTTGGCCTCTGGTGAAATTAAAGGACTGTTGCCAAGTCGTGGGCGGGGCAACCCCTAAGCGGAATATCCCTGAATATTGGGATTCGGCTGATGTGCCATGGGTCACACCAAAGGATGTGTCGAAGCTGTCAGAGCCGGTGTTAGATGACGCCCCTGAGTACATATCAGATGAAGGTTTCCGTAGCTGTGCTACATCTATGCTTCCGAAGGGAAGTGTTTTGGTAACTTCAAGGGCGCCTATTGGAAATATAGCGATAACCGGTAAAGATATGTGCACGAATCAAGGCTTCAAGAGTCTGATTCCTGGAGAGAAAATTGATGGGCTGTATCTGTACTACTGCATGTTAGCTCATTCAGAGAAGCTGCAAGCGCTTGGGAATGGGGCAACATTTAAGGAGGTTTCAAAAAAAATAGTTGAGGGATTTGAAATTCCTCTGCCTCCTTTGAGCGAACAAAAACGCATCGCCACCATCCTCGACAAAGCCGACGCCATCCGCCGCAAACGCCAGCAAGCCATCCAACTCACCGACGAATTCCTCCGCGCCGTGTTTCTGGATATGTTCGGTGATCCGGTGACTAATCCGAAGGGGTGGGAAATCGCTAAATTATCTGATGTTGGTACTTTAGATAGAGGCAAGTCAAAACACCGACCAAGAAATGATCCTGCATTGCTTGGTGGTGATTACCCTTTGATTCAAACTGGCGATGTTGCCAACTCCAAGGGCTATATCAAGAAATACAAGTCTACCTATTCTGAGCTGGGTCTGGAGCAAAGTCGTCTGTGGCCAGCTGGGACTCTATGTATCACGATTGCTGCAAATATAGCCAAAACCGGGGTTTTAACTTTCGATGCTTGCTTTCCTGATAGTGTGGTTGGCTTTACGCCTAATCATAAGGCGACGGTTGAGTATGTTCAGCACTGGCTGGGTTTCCTGCAAAAGACCCTGGAGGCAAGCGCCCCGGAGTCGGCACAGAAAAACATTAATTTGGCTATTTTGCGTAATCTTGATATCCCATTGCCGGAAATTGAAAAACAGAGGGCGTTCTCTGAATTAGTTGAGAGAACCATTCGGCTATTAGAAAAAAGTACAGTCTTTATTTCGGATAACGAATACCTGTTTCTGTCTTCTAGTCAAAAAGCTTTTTCTGGAAGCCTTTGATTGTGAAAGGGGTGCAATAATGAGTAATACCTCACAGTTTGACGCATCAGCTTCAATGCTAGGTTACATTTATCAGATCAGGTATGCGCTGTATTTGTCGTTAAGAAAACTACCCGAAATAGCTGATCCTGAGCGCTTCAATGTATCTATCGAGAAGTTAGATGACATCGCATTTGATGACGATGGTTCGCCAGAAGAATTATTGCAGACAAAGTTTCATGGTAGTCAGGGGAACATTACGGATAGAAGCTCTGATATATGGAAAACGGTAAGAGTATGGGTAGAGTCAATTCAGTCTGGTGATATTTCACTCGGCGACATGGTTTTATCTTTGGTGACAACCCAGGCGGTTGTGGATGGTTCGCTGGCAAGTTTGTTAGGGGTGGGTCAGGAAAGAGATATAGATAAAGCCCTTCTAATAATGTCTAAGATTTGCGAGGAGTCAAACCAGACAAATAGCATGGGATATAAGGCATTCAAGGGTCTCAGTGATGCTGAAAAACGTAGTTTTTTGGGGTCGGTTTACATCGTAGGAAAATCAGATGACCTTTTGAGAATTAGAGAAAAATTAAAACCAATTGCCAGGCAGTATGTGCCGGTGCAAGCGGTTGATGCGTTCATTAATCGACTTGAAGGGATTTGGTTTAAGTGGATTGTAGAGGCTTTGAGTCAGTCACCATCTGGCGCTATTAATTTGGGGTTCCTTCAAGATTTTGTTGAGAAAATAAGGCCTGAATATTCTCATGCTAATCTTCCTGATGAATATGCTGAGGCATTGCCTGACGCGATAGATGTCGAGGGGGATATGCGAGTTTTTATTAAGCAGATGCGCTTATTTGATGCCCCAAAAAAACTAATCGAGATTGCGATAGTAAACTACTATCGGGCATTTGAGCAGAGAAACAAATGGGCTGGAGATGGGTTGCTGAATCCTGGCGAGCTCAATGGATTTGATAGAAGGCTAATTGAAAAGTGGGATGAAGAGCAGGCATTTTTGGAAATGCAGGAAGAATTTGATACAGCGGATGCCAAGAGAAAGTTTGCAGCCAGGCTTTATCAGTACTGCCAGCAGAGGGGGGTTGTTCCTATCCGCTCCGACTTTATGGGGGATTATTTATCCAAAGGTTCTTACCATTTGTTGTCAGATGCGCTGAAAATAGGATGGCATCCTGATTATGGAGAGTTAGGAGATGCCAGCAACGAGGATGTCGCCTAAATGATTATTGATGCTGAATTGTCAAAAGAGGAAGCCAATCTCTATAACCCGGCCTATGTCGGGGTTGTCTTGTATCAAGCGGTTAGGGAGTGTTCGAAAAAAAATCTGCAAGGGCTGCATTGTTCGCTTGTGTATTTGATTGCGCCTCTAGCCCTGTCCGGTCGTTACTCATCAATATTGCCGAATTCAACTTCAACCCCTTTGGCAGGGTGGGTTTCTGACCATGAGGGGTATTTGGCCGGGTTTGCAAGTTCAGTGAACGCATACATAGATGTGGTTAACCTTGCAATCGTGTTTCTCCTAGAGCATGAAGCTATTTCTTTATCGGAAGATGGTTTTTTTATTATAGATGATGAGGCAATGCCCCAAATGCCTGCGATAGTTAATAAGAATGAAAAATTTAAAAATAATTATTTAAGTGCTGGGTTTCTGGGTAGATGGTTTGGATTGTCGCCATCTATTGAAGGGGTTTATGCGTATCTTGGAGTAATGCCATGACCATGCAAATATTAACGGTTTCGTTATACGGGAAAAATGGTCAGCGGCGAGATGTTACGTTCAAGCCTGGGTCTGTAAATATCATTACGGGGGCTTCTCAACGTGGGAAAACCTCGCTCATCCACATAGTGGAGTATTGTTTAGGGGCGAGCGAGTGCATGGTCGCGGCGGGTCACATTCGGGATAATGTTGACTGGTACGCAGTGCTATTGCAGTTCCCCGATTGCCAGGTATTTATTGCACGTGCTGCCCCAATGCCTGGCAATAAGGCCGCCTCTCCATGCTGTTTACTTGTTGAAAAAGCTGTTTCGTTGCCGAACAAGTCAGATTTAAGAGGCTCTACTAATGTTGATAGTGTAGTGTCATTTCTGACCCGGAAGATTGGTGTGCCGGAACATGTTACAGAAGTTCCTGAGGGGCAAACAAGGCATCCTGTAACTATTGGGTTTCGGCATTCCAGATACTATTTATTTCAAAGCCAAACCGAGATTGCGAACAATGAAATCCTGTTTCACCAACAAGCAAGAGACAGAATTCCGCAAAATATAAAAGATACTTTGCCCTATTTTATCGGTGCAGCTGAAGATGACAGACTTTCCGATATGCAAAAGCTGAGGTCTTTAAAGCAAGACCGAATGAGGCTGGTAAAGCAGATAAAAGAAATAGACTATCTAAAGGGCGACGGCCTTCAAAAAGGGTACGCACTATTATCAGAAGCTGCCGAGTTGGGATTATACAATTCGAGTGACTTAATTCCAAAGGATGAGGTGCTGCTGGAGCATCTCAAGGCTATATCAAATTGGTCTCCATCACTAGATGCCGAAATGGATGAATCTCCGGACGCCTTAGTGGCCTTGGAGGCAGAGAATAGACGGCTTCAGAATCAAAGAAGGTCACTAAAAATAAGGCTGAGGGAGGCGCAAGAATACAGTTCGTCAGAGTCAGGCTTTGAGAGAGCTGTGAACGACCAAATGTTGCGGCTCCAGTCAGTTGGGTTGTTTGAGAAGTTTGATGCAGTGCCAGAAGTTTGTCCGGTATGTGATGGGCCGCATAAAGGGGGCTCAAAATTTCAGAGCATCATAAAATCCTCTTTGGAAGAGCTTTCTGAAAAGTTGCAGGGGGTTGGAAGAACAAAGCCTCGTATTAGTGGATATGTAAATCAGCTGTTGGAGGAGCAGAGCGAGGTAAATAACAACATCAGGCGCATCAAGCAGTCCATTGGAAAGATTAGATTGCAAGATGGCGAAGATGAATTGCGTGATGATTTAAATACGCTGAGATCCAAGTTGGCAGGGAAATGTAGCCTGTACTTGGAAAGCGTAGATTGGTCTGATGATAGCGGGGATTTGGAAGCTCAGTTGGCATTGTTGGAGGAAAGCATATCAATGCTATCTGAGAAACTCGATCCTGTTGCGTTAAAAGAGAGGCTGGATGCGCAACTTAACTGTATATCCGAGGATATGACTGTTTGGGCGCAGGAACTTGGCCTTGGATACAGTAATCACAGAATTCGGTTAGATGCATCTAAATTAACAGTCGTTGCCGATACGCCTGATGGTCCCGTGACACTTGATAAAATGGGGAGTGGTGAAAATTGGATGGGATACCATGTCGTCACCTATCTTGCTCTGGCAAAGTGGTTTATAGAAAGGTCGCGTCCGGTTGGCCGATTTATTTTTTTTGATCAGCCCTCCCAGGTGTACTTTCCGGCTGATAAATCCGATTCTGGTGACCTTTCAGAGATTGAGAAGGATGAAGATAGAATAGCTGTTAAAAAGCTATTCGAATGGATTTTTAAAATCGTTAATGAATTATTTCCAGACCTCCAGGTTATTATAACCGACCACGCAGATATCGATGAGCCTTGGTATCAGGACTCCATTAGGGATAAAAAATGGAGAGGGGATTATGCTCTCATTCCGAAAAGCTGGTACGAGGATTCCGAAACAACTGAGTCTGTTTTTTATGCGCACCTTCAAGAGTTGATTGCTCGTTGTAAAGAAGAAATTGACTATACCCCGGTGTATTTCATCAGAATGATTGAAGAATTAGGTGCAATTAAAGCGGTTTCGAAATTGGTTCTTGACTCGAATGTGTCAGAGGGTTTTGCGAAATTGGCTTTGGTGGGGCGCCTTGATCTTAGTGTTGAGGCGGTGGTGCTTGAAGATCGATGGTCGTCTTTGTTTGAGGAAGATGTAATTCAAGCGGCGAAATCAAAGTTAGGGAAGGAGTAGTGGTAGTACAACTCGGGATATTCAAAATCGGTGAAGGGCTGCGCCATGTCTGAGCAGGACGTTTCGGTAGTAAAAATCCACACCACCCTGGTGGAAAAGATCAACTTCGCCTGCCACCAGAGCGCCTTCGCAGTGCTGCGTGAATTGCAGATCGAGAATCTGGATGAAGAGCAGGATCTGTCAGACCTGGCGGTGACATTAGAAGCCTCCCCGGCGTTTGTGAAGTCGAAGACCTGGACGGTTGACCGGTTGGCGGCGGGTGGTCTGCTGGCCATGAAGGACCGTGACCTGGAGCTGAATGGCGGTTTCCTGCTGGGGCTGACGGAATCCATGCGCGGTACGGTGACGATTCGAGTCACCCAAGCTGAGCAGTGCTTGGCCGAGTTGGTGATCCCGGTGGAGTTGCTGGCCTGTAATGAGTGGGGCGGAGCTACCTATATTCCTGAATTGCTGGCGGCGTTCTGCACGCCGAACGATCCGGCGGTGGACCGGTTGTTGGGCCAGGCCAGCCAGATTCTGCGCAAGGCGGGTAAGTCGGGCAGTATCAACGGCTACGATTCCGGCAGTCGTGAGCAGGTATGGCTGATGGCGTCGGCGATTTATTCCGCCATTGTGAAAATGCAGGTGGGTTATGCGTTGCCGCCCGCCAGTTTCGAGAGTAATGGCCAGAAAATCCGCCTGCCCAACCAGATTGAGAGCGCCAAGGTGGCGACCTGCCTGGATACCACCTTGTTGTTTGCCGCAGCGCTGGAGCAGGCCCAGCTGAATCCGCTGGTGATCCTTACCCAAGGACATGCGCTGGTGGGGCTATGGCTGGACAAGGAAGATCTATCCAGTGTGGTGGTGGATGAAGCGGAAACCCTGCGCCAGCGTATACCCCTGAAAGAACTGATCCTGATTGAAACCACTTTCCTGACCAACCACCCGGCGCCGCCTTTTTCTCAGGCGGTGAAAGACGGCAACAAGCAGGTGGCTCTGGATAAGGACAACGAATTTGTTGCGGCTATCGATATTCGTCGGGCACGGGCGCATCGCATTAATCCCATTAGCCTGAAGACACAGATTGCCGGGCTTGCCGAGTCCGCTGATGTGGAGGACGTGGTCGAGCCGGGACTGGAGGCAGCGCCGGTAGATTTGCCATCGGCCCCCGTGCATGTGGAAGAGGATGTGCCGGAGGATACGCCGGGCGGTCGCCTTGAGCGTTGGCAGCGCAAGCTGCTGGATCTGTCCGCGCGCAACCCGCTGTTGAATCAGAAGCCCAGCAAAAGCAGTTTGACCCTGGTGTGTCATGAGCCCGGTGAGTTGGAAGATGTGTTGGCCACCGGGGCGCGTATTTCCATTGCGCCTTTCCCGCAGTTAAAGACCCAGGATCAGGATTCGGATATTCACCGCCAGCGTACCGGCGAAGAGCTGAAGGAAGTGTATGCCCGCGATGCCCTGGCCAAGAAGCAGGTGCTGGTGGAGCTGACTCAGGACGATCTGGATAAACGGGCGGTGGAGATTTACCGCAAGGCGCAGACGTCGCTGAAGGAAGGCGGCTCCAATACCCTGTTTCTGGCAGTCGGTTTTCTATTGTGGAAGCCCAAGGACAAGGACAATCGCCGCTACCGTGCGCCTTTGATACTGCTGCCCGTATCTCTGGAGCGTAAGTCTGTGCGCAGTGGCGTGAAGATGGTGGCCAATGATGATGAGCCCCGTTTCAACACCACCTTGCTGGAACTGCTGAAAAAGGACTTCGGTATCGAGATCCATGGCCTCAGCGGTGCCTTGCCCGAGGACGACAGTGGTGTGGATGTGGCGGGTATCTGGAATCGGGTGCGCCATGCCATCAAGGAAGTACCCGGATTCGAGGTGGTGGAAGAGGTGGTGCTGGGTCACTTCTCCTTTGCCAAGTACCTGATGTGGAAGGATCTGGTGGATCGCTCCGAGGCGCTGAAAGAAAGCCCGGTGGTGCGGCACCTGCTGGATACGCCGCGTGAGGCGTATGAGAGCGACATTCGCTTTGTTGACCCCAAGGAGATTGACCAGGAATACACCCCGGCAGATCTGCTGTCGCCGTTGCCGGCGGATTCTTCCCAGATGGCGGCCATTGCCACGGCGGACAGGGGCAAGGATTTCGTCATTATTGGCCCTCCGGGTACCGGCAAGAGCCAGACCATCGGTAACCTGATTGCGCACATGCTGGGCAAGGGCAAGAAGGTGCTGTTTGTGTCCGAGAAGACTGCCGCACTGGAGGTGGTGCACCGGCGTCTCAAGGATATTGGCCTGGGCCAGTTCTGTCTTGAATTGCACTCGAACAAAGCCAGGAAGGCTGATGTGCTGGATCAGCTGCGCACCTCCTGGAATAGCGCTTCCCAGTCCACGGTCAGTGACTGGAAGGCCGAGGCGGAACGGCTAAAGGCACTGCGTGACCGCCTGAACCGAGTGGTGAATGCCCTGCATCAACGCCACCGTAATGGCCTGACGGCGCACTATGCCATCGGTGTAAAGGTGCGTGATGCCGACCTAGCGGCCAAGGTGAAGCTGAGTTGGCCAAATGCGGCCTATCACGACGAAGCGCAACTGCAGAAGCTGCGTGAAATGGCTGAGTTGCTGGCTGTTCAGGCCAAGGCCGTGGGTAATCTGGTAGACCACCCACTGGCATTGATCAGCAATTTTGACTGGCGGCCTCAGTGGGAAGAAGAGGTGGTGGGTGCCGCCCGCAGCCTGAAAGTCAGTGGGGCGCAGTTGACCGACAAATTGGCGTCGCTTGAGAAAGCCCTGGGCATCAGCCTGGGTGTGGTGAGCCTGGCCAAGGTGGCTGCCATGGCCGAGTGTGGTCAGGTATTGCTGGATGCCTACCGCCAGCAGGCCTCTTTTGCGCTGGAGCCGGATGCAACGGATCGACTGGATGCGCTGGAAGAAGCCGTCACACAGCTGAAGGCCTACATTGAGACGCAAGCGAAGCTGAGTTGCACCTATGAGCCGTTGGCTTGGCAGAAGCTGGATGCGGCGGTGCTGGGGCAAGCCTGGGCGGAAGCCAATGACTCCTGGTGGCCCAAGAGCTGGTTTGCCAAGCGCAAGGTCGTCAAGCAAATGCGGGAAGGCGGGGCGCAGGGTGATCCGGACCCGACCAATGATATTCCCGTGCTGAAACAGCTACGGGAAACCGGTGGCCAAATCGACCGTCTCGATGGCGTGCTGAAAGGCCTTCGGGAATGGGATTCCTATAACTCAGACCCCAGCGCCATGGCCGCGCTGAAGGCGCTTGGTTCACGGGCTCGTGTTGCGGTTGGCAAGCTGGCAGATGATGCGGAATCCCTGGCGACCCTGCGCGGCAAGATTCGCACGTTGCTTTATGATGCCAACGACCTGTTGGCACCGGATGCGCCAGTGGGGCGAACCATCAATGATTTCAAGGCGGCCTTCGAAGCCTTCTCTGCCAACAAGGAAAAGTTCGAAGCACTGATCGGTGCCTCGCTGGATGGTCGATTGCCTGAAGGTGTGGCCGCCCTTGAGTCTCTGGGCGTGCAATGTCAGGAAATTATCGATCATCACATCGCCCTGCGGGATTGGTGTGCTTGGGTGCGCCGTCGCTCCGAGGCACTGGACTTCCAGCTCGGCCCGCTGGTCGAAGCCATCGAAAATGGCTCTGTGCCCGCCTTCCAAGTGGAAGAGGTCTTCGAGGCCGCTTATTGCAGCTGGTGGTCGTCGGCGGTGATCGGTGAGGATGAGGTGCTGCGTACTTTCTCTTCTCCGGAGCATGAGGCGACGATTGAGAATTTCCGCGAGCTGGATACCCGGTTCAGTGATCTGACCGCGAAATATATTGCCGCAAATCTGGCGGGTGAGATCCCGCACCAGGAGACCACCAAGAAAAAATCGTCCTGGGGCGTGCTGGCGCATGAACTGCAGAAGAAGATGCGTCACAAACCGGTGCGGGAAATGATGGAAACCATCCCGGACGTGATCACGACGCTGGCCCCCTGCTTGATGATGTCGCCACTGTCGATTGCGCAATTCCTGTCCGCCGGGCAGGCTCAATTCGACGTGGTGATTTTCGATGAGGCTTCCCAGATCACCGTGTGGGATGCGGTGGGCTCTCTGGCCCGTGGCAAACAGGTGATTGTGGCCGGTGATCCGAAACAGATGCCGCCCACCAACTTCTTTGGTCGTTCTGATGATGACCCGGATGGCGATATCGACGGCGAGGGGGATCTGGAAAGTATCCTGGATGAACTGATCGGTGCGAGTATTCCCCAGCGCGTGCTGAACCTGCATTACCGTTCCCGAAGAGAAAGCCTGATTGCCTTCTCCAATAGCCGCTATTACGACAGCTCCCTGATTACCTTCCCGGCGCCAGTGCACCCTGACAAGGGGGTGTCACTGGTGAAACCGGAAGGCTTCTACGCCCGAGGCAAGGCGCGTCATAACCAAGGTGAGGCCAAGGCCATCGTGGCGGAGATCGTGCGTCGATTGACTTCAGACGACCCCGCTGTTCGTAGCCAGTCCATTGGGGTGGTGACGTTCAATACCGAGCAGCAGAGTCTGATTGAGGATCTGCTTGATAAGGCAAGAGCGGAAGACCCGGGCATCGAATGGGCCTTCTCCGAGGACGAGCTGGAACCGGTGTTCGTGAAGAACCTGGAAACCGTGCAAGGGGATGAGCGGGATGTGATCCTGTTCAGTATCACCTATGGTCCGGATGAAGCCGGTCACGTCACCATGAACTTCGGCCCTCTCAACCGTACCGGTGGTGAGCGCCGCTTGAACGTGGCCATGACCCGCGCCCGTTCCGAAATGGTGGTGTTCTCCACCATGCCGCCGGAACGTATTGATCTGGCCCGCACCCAGGCACGCGCCGTGGCGGACCTCAAGCACTTCCTGGAATACGCTGAACGTGGTGCCTCCGCCTTGGGCGCGGCGGTACACGGCTCCATGGGTGACTTTGAATCCCCCTTCGAAGTGGCCGTGGCCAGAGGGCTGCAGGAAAAAGGCTGGACAGTGCATCCCCAGATTGGCGTCTCCGCCTACCGCATCGACATGGGTATTGTTCACCCCGACAAGCCCGGCATTTATCTGGCCGGAATCGAGTGCGATGGCGCCATGTACCACAGCTCTGCCTATGCCCGAGAGCGCGACAAGATCCGCCAGGGTGTATTGGAAGGGTTGGGCTGGACGCTGTTCAGGGTGTGGTCTACTGACTGGTGGACGAATAAGCATAAGGCTCTTGAAGAGCTGGATGTGATGCTGAAAGCGCGACTGGCAGCGTCTGAGTAATTAGGAAATATCAATAAGGCTTTTGCGGGGGTAGATCTGACAGTCTGACCGCTCGGTGTAAAAGGATGAATGTTATGTTTAATAGAAAGCTACTAATGCTTGCATCACCGGCTGCCTATTTTGCGTTGGAGGCGTACGAAAAGGGGGTTGGTAATGGTAGGGAGGTGCCCGAGCCAGAGAGAAAAAAGCCGGGGATGTCTGATAAGGAAAAGAATTTGGCTATTTTTCAGGCTGCATTGATTGGCTCGGCAGCTCATTCGGATGGAATTCTTCATAGCGAGCAAGAAGAGTTACTTAAAACGTACATTGATGGAATATGTTCCACCTACTCAGGGGTCTCTGATGAGCTTTTGTTAAAGATAAGAAGCTTGCTTTCCAGAACTGTGCCATTTTCAGAACTAAGAGATATTTTGGGAGCTGTTGATAAGAGTGCAAATGGCTTTCTTGAACTTAGAAATAAGGTGAGTGATGTAGTAAAGGCAAACTCGCGTGTTGTTGATGCGGAGAGGGCGTTTGTTTTTAAATGTGAGCTCTTGTTCGAAGGCATGCCGGATGTGCATATTTTCAAATACAAAATTCATATTTCTGAAAGTGATATTGATACCGAGTACATGAGTTGCTTGAGCAGTGAAGATGTGAGGAGCCGTTTCCCAGAAACAGATGTTACTGCATTGAACGATGGTGTTCTCTACACGGTTCACCCATCTAGTGCCTCAGAGCTGGTGCCTTTTGAATATCTTCTGAGCGATAGTTTTGCTGCCAGCAAGCATTCTGAGCTTATTAATGCCGCCAGAGAGGCGGGAGCGAGCCGAATAAGAATTGAAGTCGCATCATCTCAGTCAGGTAAGTGTCAGTCGGGTAAGAAGGCTGGCCTGGATATGGAAGTGAAAGTCCATGAAGACGCAGGAACGGACTCTGCCCGCTGTAGTGCTGGTGTTTCCGGAAACAGGATGATCGATGACTTTCATAGCCTTGATGAGGGAAAGGTCATCGAGTATGAGTTTGAAGGGAATAGGCCATCTGGTTGGTTTAACTTTAAAGGGCAGTCTGCGGATCAGATTCTTTCTCAGTCAAGGTGGCTTAAAGAGGATGATAATTTAGTTACCTTGGTTAAAGGTTTTTTTGGAAAAAATAGGCTTGTTTCTCATAGTTTTGAGACTGATTATTCAGCGGTTGGGAAGGGCATGAAACTTGGAGGGATAGCCGCGAAATGTGATTTTCCAATGGTAAAAGCCAGCTTGTCTCACGACTGTGAGGAAAGGCGAGAGGAAATGATGAAAAGAAATTTACGTTACTACGTGGATTTTAGGAAAAGGTAAGAATGAATCGCCACCGTTTGAGCCGAGTCGAAATTTTGGATGACCCGGTGCAGGGCATGCGGGCATTTGATCTCAATAGCTACCTGCGTAATGGCAATATGAATCTCCCTTACGGAGAGCGGATTTCTCTTGAGCTTCTATTTTACGATCAGGCGGGGGCCACCTTTACGAAACCCCTCTCCATCAGAGCCAAAAGCTGGCTCAGTATGACGAGGGGGTTATTAAAATGACGGTAGATGTTGAGCATACGGAAGAACTGAAATGGTGGATTCTCGGCTTTGGTGCCAAGGTCGCCGTGCTTGCCCCGGCATCACTCCGTGACGAGATAAAGGCTGAACTGGATACGGCGGTGCTGCGCTATCGGTAGTTGAGGTGGGGGTTATTCGCCCCCGCTCACTTTTGCCGAAAGGGCCTCTTTCAGGCTGGTTGACTGCTTTGAGACACTGGTGTCTTGGTTGGCCTCATTGCGATAAAACTCCTCCGTAACCTGAAGCCCCTCATCCTCTGAATACTCGAACTGCGCATTCATCAGGCCTGCCTGAGCAACCTTGTCTAACTCGGCCTGATTGATTCCCAGATTCACCTGAGCCTGGGATTCTTCCCTGGCATGGGTGACAGCCCCTTTCATGGATTGTTCTGCACGTAGGGTCAGATCCACGTAGTAGATCGGTGCCCGGTGGCTCTGGGCGGTGCTCTTGCCGCGTAGCTTAAGCTCTAAGGGCAGGGAGGCCAGGTTGCCGCCACTGATGGCGTGGAAGTAGCGCAGTCGTGCGGCCAGGGTGCGGATGCTGTTGTAGCCGGTGGTCCGGAACACGAAGCAGCCCAGTTCATCCTCTTCCCCGATCCGTACATACAGCCGCCCGTAGGGTTTGCACAGCCCATGGCTGCCGTAGTCACAGAGGTCCGGTGATGGGCAGGGTAGGGATTCCAGGCCGTTCTCGGTATGGCGTCGGCAAGTCTCTCCGTTGCCTGCACACAGCGGCCTGCCGCTCTTGCGGTCAAAGAAGGTGTATTCCGCCCGTAGGTTCAGGTCAGGGTCATTGAAGGGCAGGGTGACGGGAATGCTTCGTAGCTTTTTGCCCTGTACCTCCTGGCGCAGGGCCTCATCCAGCGGGTGCGGTAGCCAGCCGTCCCGGGCCTGTATTTGGGTGGTGATGGTGAATTGGTCGTCTTTCTCCGGCAGACGCTTGCCGTTCTTCTCCACTACGCGACCGATGCTAATGCGGCCAATGACGGGTGGGGTAATCGCGAGTCCTTTAATCATGGGATTCTCCTGATGGATAACAGGCATAGGCGCAGCCGGGCCAAGCCCGGCTGTTATGCCGTGAGTCGTAGAGGTTAAGCATTGGGACGAACCAGGAAGCGACGGCTCCCGGCTTTGTGCTTGGGGTATTGCTTGAGCAGATCCGGCTGGTCCTGCAGCAGGGCTTTGGTGTCCAGGCTGGTGGAGTCCTTGCTGCGCTTCCAGGTCACGGAGCCCTCCGTGAAGGTGGCCTTGCTGGCCAGCCCCATGGATTGCTGGATGCGTTGTTTGAGGGTGGATTCCCGCTCGGTCAGTCGGCTCAGCGTGTCACGTAAATCCAGTAGCTCATTGAAATCGCCTTCCATGGCAGGGTTGTCCGCCAGGTTGACGGTCTCGCCCTGATCGCGAGGATAGAGCGCCTGCAGGGCCTGACCGGCAGAGCCGGAGCCATCCGGGTCCGGTGGGGTGTCGGCTTCTACCAACTGCCAGAACTCCCGCTCCAGCTCGTACAGGTGAGCGATTAACGCCTCATCCCGCTTGATGCGGTGAATCTGCAGCTCCTGCCCGCAGATCAATACGGCCACATCGGCTGCTTGCTTGCCGGTGACGGCCA
Source organism: Alcanivorax jadensis T9 (assembly GCF_000756655.1). GTDB lineage: Bacteria > Pseudomonadota > Gammaproteobacteria > Pseudomonadales > Alcanivoracaceae > Alcanivorax > Alcanivorax jadensis. Next base: position 118,847 of record NZ_ARXU01000007.1, on the reverse strand, counting down.
GCTGATGCTGCACCTGACACTGGATGTACTCGGGAACCCCGTCCGCCCAGAGCTTGGCGCCGTACTGGCCAGTGGTCTTGCACTCCAGGATCTGTACATCGTCATTACCGACGACGGCGTAATCTAGGTTGGCCAGCATCCAGGGCTTGTCGTCATCCGGATGCTGCAGCACGGCATTCACCCGCCGTACTTTGTTGCCAGTGATCTTGGCGTAAGCCTCGGCTACCTTCGGCTCCAGCAGGGTGCCCCAGTACAGGGGGGATTGAATGTCATCGGGATCAGGGGCGGGCAACAGAGCATCCCGCCCGGTCTTGATCATCCACAGTTCCAGTGGCGACTGGTACGGGCTGATGCCCACTGCCGCTGCGGCATCACTGGCGCCGATACCTTGCTTACGGATCTTCAGCCAGTCTTCGCGGCTCATGCGTTTGGTGGACACCAGGCGCAGGGCAGGGCGCTGGGTGGGAATCGTGCTTTTCGGTTGTGCCATGAGTGTTCTCCTGACAAAGAAAAGCCCCGGCACAATGGCCGGGGCTAGAAGTAAGGGAAGGGGATGGAATGCGAGAGATGCCAAACTGACATCATGTGGCGTGCCCTGACGACGAGGGCGACTCATCGCCCATCTCGAAGAAGTCATTCACTAGCGCTTCGATATAACGCTCAGCCTGTTTGTTGCTTGGCAGATGGCCAGTAGTGAGCAGTTGCTCACCCAGCCACTCGCCTAACTCACTGACCACTTCGTACTCGAAGATGCCGGGGCGGCCACGGGGCTGATACCAGATGTGGGAGACCGTCTGCCAAAGCGGGTCCAGGTATTCACAGGACGCGATGATCAGCTCGATGCAGCCACTGTCCCAGGCTTCCAGTATCCGGCGGGGCCGGCCAGGATCGCCGGGGTGGCACATCAGGCCTTCATGCAGGAACGCACCCCACACCGCTGACAGTTCAGCAGGCATAGGGCGACAGTCCCATACCGCCAACAGGCGGTAGAGCCATTTCAGATTCATGGTGTTCTCCAGTTGTCTTTTAAAAGGAAGTAGAGAGAGGGGAGAGGTAAGCGGTCAGCGTGGATCAGGCGAGCAGCAGAGAAGTTTGCTCCAGAGCACGCTGCTTGATCTGGGCTCCCTTGCCGAACCAGGCAGAGTCCAGCCGGTTGTCGGTACTGCGAGCGCGGCGTTCATGGTCCACGAACTCGGTGACCGCATTCAGCAGGCCGTAGGCCGTGTTCTTGGCGGACGCCAGCTCAGACCCGCGACCGGCACCCTCATACAGAGCCATGGCTTTCTTCATGGCCTGTTCGTTGGCCTTCACCGGCATGCCAGGTGGCTGATAGCCGGTATCCGTGAAGATGGTCTGCATGACCTTCTCGGCGGTCTTGCGGGTGATGCGCCGCTCGCTAAGGGCCTTCAGGCGATACATGAAGTCATCCCAGGCAGAGACGGAAATCCCCAGCTGCTTCTTGACCGCTTGCGGATCGAAGGTGGTGCTGTGGCGGACCTTCACCGCATGCGTGTTGCCATTCAGCGCTACCGCGAGGGTGTTGTTACACACCACCCGAATACTGGTGAACTGCGCCGTGGTCGCCAGGGTGCCGTCACAGGCCGTGGCCAGCAGCACGTAGCCGTTGGTTTGGTCATTGCCTGCCAAGGAGCCTGTTTGCCCAGTGCGAGCCAGCGCCCACAGCTTGCGGCCCCCTTTCAGGACGCCCGCCGTCTCCAGCTCAAAGCCGGATTGCTCGGTGAGATCGCGGTAGAACTCCAGTACCTCACGGGGCTGAACCACCTTGAAGCGGTTACTCACTACCGACAGCGGTGCCTGATTGTCGGAGCGGAACAGCACCTTCTGATCCGGGAAGGAAGAAATCTGCCCGAGAGTGCCTGCCTCGCTACTGATAAAGCGCACCGGGGTCTCACGGATCTCCCAATCCATGCCGGCTTCGCGCATCCAGACTTCCAGCGGTTGTTGGCTGGCCAGCTGGTTGCCCAGCCCGTGCCAGGGTGTGCGGCCCACATAGGCCATGTTTTCGACAAGATGTGCCATGGTGAATCTCCAATGAATAATGAGAGGGTGATGAGAAAGGAAGGGGTTAAACCATGCCGCGTTCGGCCAGGCTGACCCACTCGGAACGGGACACCACAAAGTGGTCGAGCACCCGCACATCAATCAGTGCGAGGGCATCAGACAGGCGCTTGGTGATTTGCTGATCTGCCCGTGAGGGCTCACAGCAGCCGGAGGGGTGGTTGTGGGCAAAGATCACGGCGGCGGCATTGCACGCTAAGGCGTGCTGTACGACCACGCGGGGATACACCGCCGCGCCATCAATGGTGCCGGTGAACAGGGTCTCGAAACTGAGCACCTTGTGTTTGTTGTTGAGGAAGATGGCGGAGAAGACTTCGTTCTTCTCTTGGGCCAGCGCCAGCTGCAGGAACTGCGCGACATCGGTGGGTGCCGTGAGCGCCTCCCGGCTCGTCAGGTCATCCAGCAGAATAGTGACTGCCGTACTGACAATCTCCTCGGGCTTCACGCAGCCCTGTACGTGGTACAGGCCCTGCTCGTTCTTTACGAAAGTGGGGATATCCATTTAGGCCTCCAAAGGGACATAAAGAAGCCCGCACAAGGCGGGCTTCAAGAGAGAGGTAAGGGCGGGGTTACTCGGCATCGAGGCGGAAGCTATGTCCGCAATCCAGGCATTCCAGGTTGTCGAGATAGGTCTCGTCGAGCTTGGCGCCCAGGGCTGCACCGGCTTCACCGCCAGCCACACCTCCCGCCAGCCCACCAAGCACCGCACCGGCGATGCCGCCGATGGCAGAGCCCGCAGGCCCAAACGCCATGCCGACGGTGGCTCCTACGCGAGCTCCGCTAGTCGCCATGGCAACGCCGCTGGCTGCGCCAGCAACAGTTCCAACAGAACCGCCAACCTTGCGGCCATTCTGCAAGGCGGCGACCCGGATGGAGCGGCAGGACGGACATTGAATGATCATGAAACCTCCATGAGACAGGGTCAGGAAGGCCATTCCTTCCTGGCTTCATGGGGGTGATATATGCCTGAAAAAATCTGGAATCGTGGGCCGCCAGTTAGGGGTTGGTGTCGTGTTCATACTGGCTGCCTTTACTTCAGCAGGGCTTTATATTGGCATTCAGAGCTGAGATACTAACGAGGTATATACGTTATTAGTATCTTGTCGTGAGGTCGGCCATGAGCAAAGAAGCGGTTTTCACAATGAAGCTGGAGTCAGAACTTCGGGCTGAATTTATTGCTGTGGCAGAGGCGGAGCATCGGCCGGCTTCGCAAATCGTGCGTGAATTGATGCGTGGTTACGTTTCCCGGAAGCGGCAGGAGCAGGAATACCAGGATTTTCTGAGGGGCAAGGTGGAAGCCGGTCGGGCAGAGATGCTGGCTGGTGAGGGGCGCGCCAACGATGAGGTGGAGGCTGACTTCGCGGCACGCAGGGCTGCTGCGGTGGGTGACGGTAAGGCCGGCGCATGAGGGTAATCTGGACCACTCAGGCCCAGAAAGACCGTCTCGCAATCTGGGAGTATATCGCGGCGAATAATCCGGTTGCGGCAGGTGACATGGATATGCGGTTCTCGGAGGCGGCAAGATTGCTGGCAGACCACCCCGAGATGGGGAGAGAGGGGGAGGTGCCTGGCACGCGGGAACTGTTCCCCCATGAACATTATCGGCTGGTCTATGAGGTTTATCAGGAGGCAGTTTGGGTGCTTACATTGGTGCATACGGCCAGGCTATGGCCCAAGCCGATGTCAGATAAAGGTGGGGCGCCAGACTGAGATCGGAAGAGCCCATGGTTTTTCGCTGTTCAATGACTTGTTTTGGATGCCTGCGCTATACTGCCGCCCGCAAGGGGTTCGGGTCCCATTTTTAGGTCATTTTCAGTGGGGCCAACAGCGGGGCCAACACCTTAAAAGGCTTTTTAATATTTAGTGGATTCAGATGGTTAGGGCGGTATTTGAGTCCGGCCTCTGTACCAAACGAATAAAAAAGCCCGCTTAGTGCGGGCTTTTTTATGGGCGCAGCATGCACAGGCTGGTTGCCAAGTGCAGAACCGCCCGACGCTGAATGGGAGTGACCCGATGGAACAGCTGCAACCTGCCGGTTTGTTGAAACGTCTTATGGCGCTGGTTTATGACGGTTTTCTGGTGCTGGCGCTGTGGTTCGTGACCGCCGGTATCTTTGTGCTGGTGTATCCCCACACCGGTTTGCCGGAGGAATCCATTAACGGCGTGACCCGTGCGGCGCCCGGTTACCTGAAAGGTATTCTATTGCCCCTGTTGCTGGTGGAGACCTGGCTGTTTTATGCCTGGTTCTGGATGCGCGGCGGGCAGACGCTGGGCATGCGTGCCTGGCGGTTGCAGGTGCAGGATTACCGGGGTGGATCGGTCAAGTTGTGGCAGACCGTGGTCCGTTTTCTGGGCGCCTGTGTTTCCTGGGCGCTATTCGGCGCCGGTTATCTGGTGGTGCTGATCGCTCCTCATCAGACACTGCACGACCGCCTGTCCGCCACTGCCACGGTGGAATTGCCGAAAAAGCCGAAGAAGAGCTGATTTTCCCCTCGCACTTTATTCGCGAAGCCCTTTCACGCTGACGCGTGATTCGTCCCTCAAGAGGAACTCCTACAGCAACGCCGTAGAGGTCTTGATGAAGGGTGTTTTTTCCTCGTGGCAGAGCAGGTATCCTTGCCTCCCCCTATAGCTTCCGTGCCGGTACAGTACGTGAACGTCGACGATTTTGATTTTGATCTTCCTGACGGGCTGATTGCCCGCCATCCTCCCGCCGAGCGTCGTGATGCCCGCCTGTTGGCGCTGACCTGTGATGCCCTCCAGCACCAGCAATTCCCGGATCTGCTCTCCCACGTGCACCCTGGTGATCTGCTGATTTTCAATGACACCCGGGTGATTCCGGCCCGCCTGTTTGGCCAGAAGGAAAGCGGCGGCAAGGTGGAAGTGCTGATTGAGCGGGTGGTGGATGAACGCGAGGCTCTGGCCCATGTGCGTGCTTCCAAGTCGCCGAAGCCGGGTACCTGGCTGCAATTTGATGAGGGCGTGCGAGCGCAGGTGACCGGGCGTCGTGATGCCCTGTTTATCCTCCTGTTTCAGGGTTGCGACACCCTGTTGGGGGCACTGGAGCGTATCGGCCACGTACCCTTGCCACCTTATATTGACCGGCCCGATGAAGCCGGGGACATGGAGCGCTACCAGACGGTCTATGCCCGCGAACCGGGTGCGGTAGCGGCCCCTACCGCCGGCCTGCATTTTGACGATGAGATGCTGGCGGCTCTGGAACAGCACGGGGTGGATATCGGGTTTGTCACCCTTCATGTCGGCGCCGGCACGTTTCAGCCGGTGCGGGTGGACAAGGTGGAAGACCACCACATGCACAGTGAGCGTTATCAGATTCCCGATTCACTGGTGGAGCAGGTGGCGCAGGCCCATGCCCGGGGTGGCCGGGTTGTGGCGGTGGGTACCACTGCGCTGCGCGCCCTGGAAGCGGCCAGTCAGACCGGTGGTTTGGTGGCGGGGCAGGGCGAGACCGAGATCTTTATCTATCCGGGCTACCGGTTCCGGTTGGTGGATTGCCTGGTGACCAATTTCCATCTTCCCAAGTCCACCCTGCTGATGCTGATCAGCGCCTTCGCCGGTCGTGAGCGGGTAATGGCGGCTTACCAGGCGGCCATTGACGCGCAATATCGTTTCTTCAGTTACGGCGATGCCATGTTTATTGAGCGGGTGGCTGTGCCTCCCGCAGAGGGGCTTTGAATGTCTCGAATGCAGTTCTCTCTCAACAAGACCGATGGCGCCGCGCGACGTGGGCATCTCACTTTCCCGCGCGGCACCATCCAGACCCCGGCGTTCATGCCGGTGGGGACCTATGGCACCGTCAAGGGGATGCTGCCCAGGGATCTGGCCGATACCGGCGCCGAAATCTGCCTGGGCAATACCTTCCACCTGATGCTGCGTCCCGGCACGGAAGTGATTGAAGCTCACGGTTCACTGCATGGTTTCATGCAGTGGGACAAGCCGATTCTCACCGATTCCGGCGGTTTTCAGGTATTCAGCCTGGGCGACATGCGCAAGATTTCCGAGCAGGGGGTGGTGTTCAAGAACCCCATCAACGGTGACCGGGTGGAACTGACTCCGGAAAAGGCCATGCAGGTGCAGCGTTCCCTGGGCAGCGATATCTGCATGATCTTTGACGAATGCACGCCATTCCCTGCCACCGAGCAGCAGGCCCGGGATTCCATGCAGCTGTCCCTGCGCTGGGCCCAGCGTTCAAAAGAGGCTCATGAGGGTAATGATGCGGCCTGTTTCGGCATCGTCCAGGGTGGCATGTACGACAACCTGCGCCAGGAGTCCCTGGCCGGGCTGGTGGATATCGGTTTTGACGGTTATGCCATTGGCGGCCTCAGCGTGGGCGAGCCCCAGGAAGAGATGCTGCGCACCTTGGGTGCCATTGCCCCGCATATGCCGGAAGATCGTCCCCGTTACCTGATGGGCGTGGGCAAGCCGGACGACATCGTTGAGGCGGTCCGGCGCGGTGTGGACATGTTCGATTGTGTGATGCCCACCCGTAATGCCCGTAACGGGCACCTGTTTACTGCCGAAGGCGTGGTGAAAATCCGCAACGCCCGGCATCGTCACGATCTGGCTCCCCTGGAGTCGGATTGTGACTGCTATACCTGCCAGCATTTCTCGCGCAGCTATCTGCATCACCTGGATCGCTGCAACGAAATGCTGGGCTCCCAGCTCAATACCATCCACAACCTGCGTTATTATCAGCGGCTGATGGCTGGATTGCGGGGGGCCATTGAAGGGGGTACATTGTCCGCCTTTGTGGACGACTTCTACGCAGCGCGAGGCCAACAAACCCCCGCGTTGTAGCTATTTGAAAACTGGAGTAATCAATGAAAATCGCAATGCGTTCCATCCTGGCCCTGTTGGCCACGGCCCTGATCTCCCCGGCGTACGCTGCTGCGCCTGCCGGCCCCGGCGGTGTGGAGCTGATCATGCTGGTGGTGATGATGGTGGTGTTCTACTTCTTCCTGATTCGCCCTCAGCAGAAGCGTGCCAAGGAACACAAGAACCTGGTGGAAAGCCTGAGCAAGGGTGATGAAGTGGTCACCAGCGGTGGCATTCTGGGCCGGATTACCAAGGTCACCGATGATTTCGTGGTAGTGGAAATCAGCAACAACCTGGAAATCAAACTGCAGAAAGGTAGCGTCCAGGCGACCCTGCCCAAAGGCACCATGAAGTCCATCTAAAAACAACGGTCAGCCCCGTCGAGTACGGGGCTTTTTGCAGGCCAGTTGATGCCTGTATTGCCAAGGGATTGAGAGCTCAGCGTTTTCAATACCCAGCCCAAAGGACCGGCACCACCGGAAAGAACTATGACCCGCTACCCCCGCTGGAAATTTTTCCTGCTAATGGCTGCGCTGATTGTCTGCGGCCTTTATGCGCTCCCCAATCTGTATCCCGATGCGCCTGCCATCCAGATCAGCCATGCCGAAGCCGGTGGCGAAGTCACCGATGTGGCACGTCAGCGAGTGCTTGGCGCTCTGGATAATGCCGGCCTCAACCCGGGCCCTGGCGAGAGTGTCGGCACCTCTTTGCTGGTACGCCTGAGCGATACGGAAGCGCAATTGCGTGCCCGGGAAATCGCCTCCAACCTGCTGGGTGATAACTATGTGGTGGCCCTGAACCTGGCCGCGACCACCCCGCAATGGCTGCGTGCCGTGGGCGCCAGCCCGATGAATCTGGGTCTGGATCTGCGTGGCGGGGTGCACTTCCTGCTGCAGGTGGATATGGAAGAGGTGGTGACCAGCCGCATGGAAGCCTGGGCGGGGAATGCCAAGCTGACCCTGCGCGATGCCGGGGTTCGCTATCGCGGTGTAGAGGTTGATGGCACTACCATCACCGCCACCTTCGCCGATCAGGTGGCAGCCGATGCCGCCCGGTCGCCGTTGCGTCGGGCACTGGACAACTTCTCCATGAAGCCTGCCGGTGATAGCCCGGAAGTGGTGCTGACATTGAACGATGCCGCGCTCAAGGAAATGCAGGACTATGCGGTGGATCAGAACCGCACCGCCCTGAACAAGCGTGTCAACGAACTGGGTGTGGCTGAAGCGGTGGTGCAGCGTCAGGGTTCTGATCGCATTGTCGTGCAGTTGCCGGGGATTCAGGATGCCTCCCAGGCTCGCCGTATTCTCGGTCGTACCGCCACCCTGGAATTCCGTTTGGTGGATAACAGTGTGTCTTCCGCCCGCTTGCGCACCGGTGTAGCGCCGCCTGGGCTGGAATTCTTCCCCTTCAAGGGTCAGCAAGGCCGTATTGTGGCGTTGAGCAAATCCAAGATTGCGACCGGCGATCAGGTGATTGATGCGCGCATGGGCTTCGATCAGCAGAACGGGTCACCGGAGGTGAACGTGACGCTGGATGCGGATGGCGCCAAACGCATGCAGCGCATCACCGGCAAGAATGTGGGTAACCCCATGGGTGTGCTGTTCATCGAAACCAAAACCGATGTTCAGACGTCTACCGATGCCGATGGCAATACCGTGGACAAGATGGTCAGCACCACGGAGAAGTATGTGATCAACGTGGCGACCATTCAGGATACCCTGGGCAGTCGCTTCCGCATCACCGGCCTGGATAATCCGGCGGAAGCCTCCGAGCTGGCGCTGCTGCTGCGCGCCGGGTCCCTGGCGGCGCCGGTGAGTATTGTTGAAGAGCGTACCGTGGGGCCAAGCCTGGGTGCGGAAAATATTGAAGCCGGTCTTAAATCCATGGCGCTGGGTCTGGCCCTGGTGCTGATCTTTATGGCGGTCTGGTACAAGGTATTCGGGCTGGTGGCCAATGTGGCGCTGCTGGGTAACCTGGTAATCATCGTTGGCATCATGTCATTGATTCCCGGTGCCACCCTGACCCTGCCCGGCATCGCCGGTATCGTGCTGACCGTGGGGATGGCGGTGGATGCCAACGTGCTGATTTTCGAGCGGGTGAAAGAAGATCTGCGCCGGGGCCTTAAACCGCTTCAAGCCATTGAAGAAGGCTACGGCAAAGCCTTTACCACCATTCTGGATGCCAATATCACCACCCTGATCGTGGCGGTGATCCTGTTTGCTGCCGGTACCGGATCGGTACAGGGCTTCGCGGTAACCCTGTTCATCGGCATTCTCACTTCCATGTTCACGTCTATCATCGGCACCCGTGCCATGGTGGAAATGATCTACGGTCGCGGTGCCCGTGCACCGGCCAAACTGAGTATCTAAGGCGGTGATGGCGATGAGTAAGGAAGAAAGGAACATCAATTTCATGGCTGCCCGGAAACCCCTGGGCATGCTGTCCATTGCGCTGGTGGTCATCTCCGTGATTCTGTTGGTGACCCGTGGCCTGAACCTGGGCCTGGATTTTACTGGCGGCACCACCATCGTGGTGAAAAGCCCGGTGGATGTGGAGCTGTCCCAGACCCGGGCGGACCTGGCCGAAGCCGGCTTTGGTGATGCGGTGGTTCAGCATTATGGTTCGCCCAAGGAAGTGAATATTCGGGTGGCCCCCAAGGACAGTGTCGATGCGGACAAGATTGGCTATGTCGTGTTTGACGTGCTCAAGGCGGGCAACGGTGATCTGGAATTGCTGAAGGTGGAATTTGTTGGCCCGCAAGTGGGCGATGAGCTCCGCGATGAATCCGGCACCGCCATGTTGCTGGCGCTGGGGCTGATGATGCTCTACGTCTGGTTCCGCTTTTCCAACAAGTTCGGGGTGGCCACTGTAGTGGCCCTGTTCCATGACGTGATTGTTGTGCTGGGTCTGTTTTCATTGTTGCAATGGCCGTTTGATCTGACGGTGCTGGCGGCAGTGCTGGCGCTTATCGGTTACTCACTGAACGATTCCATCGTGGTGGCGGACCGGATTCGCGACGAGTTCCGCAATACCCGTGAAACAGATCCGGTGGCCATTATTAATGGTGCGGTGAACCAGACCATGACCCGAACCATCAACACCTCGTTGACGACGTTGCTGGTGCTGGTGGCATTGTTCTTCTTCGGTGGCGAAGTCATGAAGGCGTTTTCTGAAGCGCTGATCGTGGGTGTGCTGGTGGGGACGTATTCCTCCATCTACGTGGTGACCAACATCCTGTTCATGATGAAGGTCGACAAGGAAGACTTCCTGATTCCGGAACCGGAAGAACTGGATGAAACACCATAAAAGACAGTGAATAGTAAACAATTAATAGCTAAACCAAAAAAGCCGCGATTGTTCGCGGCTTTTTTGTGTCTGGCGTTTTGGTGTTTTATTACCCGAAATTTTGTTTTTTCATCCATGGGATAATGCGTTCAAAGGCTTCCTCGATCTGGTCCAGGGAGGTGGAATAGCTGATGCGCAGGGCGTTTTTGCCGGCTTCGCCGAAGGTGTCGCCGGGGATGGTGCAGACGCCGGTCTCGCGTAGCAGTTTCAGGGCCACATTGGCGCCATCCACGCCGTCCGGCAGGGACGGGAACAGGTAGAAAGCGCCGTCCGGTCGGTAGCCGGTCAGGTATGGGGTCTGCTCCACCAGTTCCACCAGCCGGTCGCGACGGTGCTGGTATTCCGCCACCATGCCGTCAATAAAATCATTGCTGCCGCGCAGGGCGGCGACACCGGCCCACTGACAGGGAGTGTTGGCCACGGTAGTGGTGAACATGTGGTAACGCCGCAGTTTCTTGATGGCGCCCTGGCTGCCGATCAGCCAGCCGATGCGCATGCCGGCCATGGAAAACGTCTTCGAAAAACTGCTGATCACCATGACATGGTCCAGGTCCGAGCAGCATGACAGCACGCTGGGATAATCCCGGCCATCATAGATCAGGTGGTCATAGACCTCGTCGCTGATCACATGAATGCCCCGGTAGGCCGCTTCTTCCACGATGGCTTCGATGGTCTCCCGTGGATAGATGGTCCCTGTTGGGTTGCTGGGGGAATTGAGTACCACGGCAAAGGTATTTGGCCCCATGGCATCAATCACTTCCTGGGGGTCCAGTTGGTGATTGTTCTCTGCGCGGGTAGCAATGCTCTTTACAGTGCCGCCATTCATGCGGATCAGGGGGCCGTAAAGCATGAACGACGGGTCTGGGACGATGAACTCCCGTCCGGGTGCGGAAGTGGCCGTGAGCGCCAGATAGATTGCCTCGGTGGCGCCAGTGGTGATCATCAGGTTTTCCGGCACCAAAGGACGTTGGTATCGGTGGCTGTAATATTCGGCCAGGGCTTCGAGCAGTTCCGGGAGGCCCGCGTCCATGGTGTAGCCGGTTTGCCCTGCGTTCAGTGCGTCCACGGCGGCCTGGATGACATGGTCAGGTGGCTTGAAGTCCGGTTGGCCAATGGAAAGGTGAATCACGTTATCCAGGTCCGACGCCAGATTCACCATGCGGCGAATGCCCGGCACCGGAATGGTGAGCAGCGCCGGATTCCAGATCGGGTCTTCGCTTTCGTAGAAATCCGTATCCAGATTGATATTGCCCATCATGTGCTCCTTCTCTTTGATTCGCTGCTCTGTAGAGGTGTCGACTACGCCCCTCGCAAAGACCTTTTTTTAGTTTTGCAGCAACGGTGGCAACACGGTAAACGGCTTGGCTTGCTCGAAGGCGTGGCCGGCAGCCAGGACCCGGGCATCATCGAAACGCGCACCCACAATCTGCAGCCCCATGGGCAAACCGTTGCTGTCCAGCCCCATGGGCACTGACAGTGCAGGCTGTCCGGTAAGGTTGAACGGATAGGTAAACGGGGTCCAGGTGGGCCAGCGGGTGCTGGGCCAGTCCACCGGCACTTCGCGGTTGGTGTCGAACGCCCCCAGGGGCAGCGTCGGGGTGATCAGCAGATCGTATTTGGTGTGGAAGACCGCCATGCGTTCACTGACCGCCATTCGCTCGTTCATGGCGCCCAGATAATCCAGCATGGAGAGTTTCTCGGCCTTGGTGGCAACTTCAATCAGCGCCGGATCCATCAGGCTACGTTGGCGCTCACCGAGATCACGCATGGCATTGGCCGCACCGCTATAGAAAAGGTGGCTGAAGGCGGCCAGCGGGTTGCTGAATCCGGGGTCGGCCTCGGTGATGGTCGCGCCCAGATCTTCAAATACCTTGGCCGCGTCCTTGAACGCTTTCTCGATGTCCGGATCCACATCCACATAACCCAGATTGGTGCTCATGGCGATTTTCAGCCCTTTCATGGGCTGGTCCAGAGCCGCCAGATAGTCTATATGACGGCGGGGTGCGGCCAGGCTGTCGCGGGCATCGGCTTCGCACATCACGTTCATCATCAAGGCCGCATCCGCTACGGTGCGCGTCATCGGGCCGGCGTGGGCGAGGGTGCCAAACGGGCTGGCGGGCCAGTGAGGGACTTCACTGAAGGTCGGCTTGTGGCCGACGATACCGCAGAAGCTGGCGGGGATGCGGATGGAGCCGCCGGCATCGGTGCCGAGAGCCAGTGGGGCCATGCCTGCGGAGACCGCGGCGGAACTGCCGCCGCTACTCCCGCCGGCGGTTTTAGAAGGATCCCAGGGGTTGTTGGTGGGCCCGCACATGGGGCTATCGGTAATGCCCTTCCAGCCGAACTCCGGGGTTGTGGTCTTGCCCAGAGGAACATAACCATGGCGTTCCAGAGCGGCTACTGCCGGCGAACGCTTGTTCAGCGTGGAGGCCGGATCGATGGTTCTGGAGCCTTTCAGGGTCGGCCACATGGGGGTGAGGAAGACATCCTTGACGGCCACAGGTACGCCATCCAGCAGCCCTTCTGATGTGCCTTGCTGATAGCGTTGTTCTGATTCCCGCGCCCATTGCAGGGTGGTGTCGCGGTCAATCAGGCACCAGGCATTCAACGCCTGATCATGTTTCTCGATATGGTCCAACAGGTTGGAGCAAACCTCCACTGGGGATAGGGCGCCGGTCTGGTAGGCGGCTTTCAGCGCCTGGGCGCTCATGGTCAGTAGTTCCTTGCTCATCGGCATCGCTCCTGGTTGACGCTAATCCTGTCTTGCTCTGCGCAGTACGCTGCTGGGGTTCTTGTCTGGCTCAGACCTCAGGCATTACTGACATAGCCGTGTTCCTTGCTGACCGGGTTGTTCAGGGGCTCTCCCTTCTGCCAGCGTTGAAAGTTATCGACAAATTGTTGCCCCAGCGCCGCACGCCAGCCAATAAAATCACCAGCCATATGAGCGGACAGCATCGCGTTGGGTTCATCCCAGAGCGGGTGGTTGGCGTGCAGGGGCTCTTCTTCGAATACATCCAGAGCGACCCCTCCCAGGCGTCCGCTTTGCAATGCGGCAAGCAGAGCCGAGGTTTCCACGATCGGGCCGCGACCCACATTGATCAGTACCGCGCCAGGTTTCATGCGCAGGAACTGGTCGGCGTCGAACAACCCTTCGGTCTGCGGCGTCAGTGGTGCAGTGATGATGACGTAGTCTGCTTCCGGGAGAAGATCAGGCAGATCCTGTTGGGCATGAACCCGCTCGAAAGCCGCATCCTCCCGGGCGTTACGGGCGGTGCCCACCACGCTGACACCCATGGCGCCCAGTACGGTTGCCACTTCCCGGCCAATGGAGCCGGCCCCCACGACCAGTGCCCGACTGCCTCGCAGCAGACGGGTTTCCCGATGTTGCCAGCGATGCTGCTTCATCAAAGACAGGTTGGTGAGCGTGTCTTTGGCAAACAGCAGCATGGCGCCGAGCACATATTCGGCAATACCGCGGTCAAAGATACCTCTGGCATTGGTGACTGGGATATCGCTGTCACGGACCGGTGGAATCATCAGGGCATCCACCCCCGCACTGGTGGCATGTATCCAGCGTATGTTGCAGGGATCCGGCCAGACTTCCTGCAGCATGTCGGTGCGAAAATCCGTCACCAGCAGAATTTCCGTTTCCGGAAGTGCCGCTTCCAGTTCCTCCCGATGCCGTGCCTCGCGAACCACCGCTTGCCCTTCAAGGGCTTCAAGCCCGGGCATGGGCGGCTCATCTTCGGCCATCAGTACCGTAATTACCGGTTTGCTCATAATGTGACTCTTTCACTTTCCGGTGGCTTTCGAATGTTAGCTTTTGCAGCTTGAGCAGCGCTTATCCTGATTCTTGCACGTGCTGGCCAGCGCCTTGGCGAAGGCGCCCACGGCGATATCGATTTCCTCCCGTGTCACGTTGAGCGCAGGAAGCCAGCGAACCACCTGTCCCTTGTGACCACAGCGAAGCAGCAGGACGCCATCATCCTCGCAGGCCTTGAGAATGGCAGCAGCGTGGTCGCCATCCGCCACGCCCGGTGAGCTGGTGATCTCGGCGCCGAGCATGAGGCCCTGGCCGCGTATCTCTTCGATACAGGGGAAATCCTGTTGAATGGCGGTGAGTTTTTCCAGCAGGTAGTCACCCATCTCGCGGGCGTGCTCTACCAGCCCTTCTTCTTCGATCACGTCCAGTGTGGCGATGGCTGCGGCACAGGCAACCGCATTGGCGCCGTAGGTACCGCCCTGGGAGCCCGGGTAGCCCTTGTCCATGAGAGATTTGCTGGCAGCAATGGCAGACAGCGGATAACCACTGGCCAGCCCTTTGGCTGTGATCAGGATATCGCCGGATACTCCGCTGTGTTCGTGGCTCCAGAACTTGCCGGTGCGCCCATAGCCAGCCTGGATCTCGTCCATAATCAGCAGGATGCCATGTTCCTTGCAACGTGCCTGCAGGCCTTCCATGAAGCGTTTCGGCGCCGGGTAGTAGCCGTATTCACCTTGAACCGGTTCGATGATGATGGCCGCAGTGTCCTTGGGGTTGCACTCGGTAATCATCAGGTGGTCGAGTTCTTCCAGACAGAAGTCCACCGTGGTGTCTTCGTCCCAGCCATAGCGGTAAGAATGCGGGAAGGGAGCAACCGACACGCCGGCCATCAGCGGGGCCCAGCCGGTGCGCACCTTGTTGTTGGAGGTAGTCAGCGAGGCCGCGCCCATGGTCCTGCCATGGAAGCCGCCCCGAAACACCACAATGTTGGGGCGACCGGTAGCCTGGCGTGCCAGGCGAAATGCCGCTTCCACGGATTCACTGCCGGAATTGGAAAACGCGACAGCATCCATATGTGCTGGGAGATGCTTGTAGAGCCGGTCAGTCAGTTCAAGCAGGTTGGGATGTTTGACGGTGGCATATTGCGCATGGACCAGTTTGCCGACCTGCTCCTGAGCGGCGGCCACCACTTTGGGGTGACAGTGCCCGGTGGAGGTCACACCGATACCGGAGGTGAAATCCAGCCAGCGATTGCCATCCTGGTCGTAGAGCCAGTTTCCTTCGCCGCGCTCCGCACAAATACCGCTGGATTGCACCAGCAGGGGGGACAGGTGACTCATAGTGCCTCCTTTCTGTTGTTGGCTTGCCAGCGCCGCTTCAGGCTGCCAGCCACTGACATAGCCGTTGTCCGGTTTCCCGGGTGCCCGAAAAGGCTTCGCCGTTTGCCTCGCGGGCTAGGTCTGCCTGGATCAGGTCATGCAGATGTTGTGCCGCGCTGCCGATGGCCGGGTGATGGTGGGC
Organism: Alcanivorax jadensis T9; assembly: GCF_000756655.1. Taxonomy (GTDB): domain Bacteria; phylum Pseudomonadota; class Gammaproteobacteria; order Pseudomonadales; family Alcanivoracaceae; genus Alcanivorax; species Alcanivorax jadensis. The sequence continues at coordinate 103,303 of NZ_ARXU01000007.1, read as the reverse complement.
CAGATTGTCTAGCAGCATGGCCAGGCTCATCAGGGTAGCGCGGGGGTCGGCCAGGTTCTGGCCGGCAATATCCGGGGCGCTGCCGTGCACGGGTTCGAACAGTGCCGGCAGCGACGGTTCATCCGGGTTCAGGTTGGCGGATGGGGCCAGGCCCGGGCCGCCACACAGTACCGCCGCCAGGTCGGTAAGAATGTCGCCGTGCAGATTGCTGGCGACGACCACGTCGAAGCGCCAGGGGCACTGTACGAACTTCATGCAGGCGGCATCCACCAGCTCGTGATGGATGTCCACATCGGGGAACTCGGCGGCGATGCGGTGAAAGGTGTCGGTGTACAGGTCGCCCCAGAAGGGCTGGGCGTTGCGTTTGGTGATCAGGCACACCTGGGCGTGCTTGTCGTTCTTGAACTGGCGCGGAACCTCCCGCTGGGTGGACCGTTGACGGGCCCGTCGGAACGCATGGCGGATCAGCCGTTCGGTGGCGCGGGCGGTGAACACTTCTACCTGGGTGGCCACTTCCTGTGCTGTACCCGGGGCGAGCCGGCCACCTTGGCCGCTGTATTCGCCTTCACTGTTTTCGCGGATTACCAGCATGTCCACCTCTCGGGCGCGCGGGTCGGCCAGATACTGGGGCGCGCCGGGCAGCCAGCGGGCCGGGCGTTCGCAGGCCCACAGGTCCAGCTGTTTACGCAGGGCCAGTAATGGCGCCAGCGAGACGCTGTCGGAAAGGACAAAACGGGAAGAGTCTTCCAGCGGCCCCGGGTCACCCAGGGCGCCCAGCAGCATGGCATCAAATTCGCGCAGTTGTGCAACCCCGTCGCTGGGCATCATCTGGCCGTGGCTCTGATGCCAGGCATGGGAAGGCCAGTCAAAGCGGGTATGCCCCAACGGCAGCTGGTAGCGCTGTATCAGCAGGTCCAGCACCGCCTCCGCCACGTCCATTACTTCCGGGCCGATGCCGTCACCGGGGAGCAGGGCGATGTTCAACGCTTGTCCCATTCCGCCTCCTTATCAGCTGCAGGTCGCTATCTCCACGCTGCAATACAGGCTGTCTGGGCCGTGGCGGCAATGCGTGCCCGCGATGCAAGCCTGTTTGTGTGGAGGTGAAGCGCTCCGGTTTCTGCAAGCGATGCGATAAAGCCCAGCTTGCAGTCTGTCTTGTGAAGCTGTTGTTAGCTACCCATACACAGGTACTTGTCTTCCAGGTATTCGTCCATGCCCTGGTGGGAACCTTCGCGGCCCAGGCCGGATTCCTTGACCCCGCCGAAGGGGGCGGCGGCGTTGGAGATCAGACCTTCGTTGACGCCCACCATGCCGCTTTCCAGTGCTTCTGCCACGCGCCAGCAGCGGTGGATGTTGTCGCTGTAGAAATAGGCGGCCAGGCCGTAGGGGGTGTCGTTGGCAATGCGAATGGCGTCCTCTTCCGTGCGGAATGGAATCACAGCGGCCAGCGGGCCAAAGGTCTCTTCCTGGCAGAGTTGCGCATCGGTGGTCACGCCGGTGATCAGGGTGGGCTGCACGAAGTTGCCACCTCGCTGATGGCGTTGACCGCCGGTAACCACTTTGGCGCCCTTGCCCAGGGCATCTTCCAGATGCTCCATGACCTTGTCGGCGGCATCGCGGTTGATCAGGGCCGCCTGGCTGACGCCATCTTCCAGACCATCACCGACTTTCATGGCCTCGATGGCGGTTTTCAGCTTTTCCACGAAAGCATCGTGGATGCTGTCCTGTACCAGAAAGCGGTTAACGCACACGCAGGTCTGGCCAGTGTTGCGGAACTTGCTGGCCATGGCGCCTTCCACGGCCTTGTCCAGGTTGGCATCGTCAAAGACGATAAAGGGCGCGTTGCCGCCCAGTTCCAGGGACACTTTCTGAATGTGCTTGGCGCACTGGGCCATCAGCTTGGAGCCCACTTCGGTGGACCCGGTAAAGCTCAGTTTGCGAAGAATGGGCGAGTCAGTGAGGGCGGTGGAAATGGCCCCGGCGCTGCCGGTAATCACATTGAACACGCCAGCGGGAATGCCCGCGCGCTCGGCCAGCTCAGCCAGCGCCAGGGCGGAGTAGGGGGTGGCGCTGGCGGGTTTGACCACCATGGTGCAGCCGGCTGCCAGAGCGGCCCCGGCCTTGCGGGTGATCATGGACGAGGGGAAATTCCAGGGGGTGATGGCGGCGGTGACGCCGATGGGTTGTTTGATCACCACAATCCGCTGGCCCGGCTTGGGGGCAGGGATGGTATCGCCGTAGGCGCGCCGCGCCTCCTCGGCAAACCATTTCAGGAAGGAGGCGGCATAGGCGATTTCGCCCTTCGCCTCGGCCAGGGGCTTGCCCTGTTCCAGGGTCATCAGTCGCCCCAGATCATCCTGGTGTTCCATCATCAGGTCGTGCCAGGCCTCCAGTAAAACGGCCCGTTGCGCGGCGGGCAGATCCCGCCAGGCAGGAAAAGCCCCGTGGGCGGCATCGATGGCCTGGCGGGTTTCTGCTTCGCCCATCCGCGGCGAGGTGCCCAGGCTTTCATCAGTGGCCGGGTTGGTCACGGTGAAGGTGGCGCCGTCATCCGCATCGCACCAGCGGCCATTGATATAGCACTGCTGGCGAAACAGGGCGTTGTCAGTGAGGGTAACCGTCATCGTACATCTCCCGAGCTTTTTGCAGCGTGTTGCGTATTACGCTAGCAAAGCAAGGGCAGATGTCCATGCCGGAAGAGAAAAATCGGTTCGGGGTCTAAGGAAAAGACAGGAAGGCGCAGGGAGGGCGTTGCAATAACGCGGCCGTAGGAGCGCCGCTTGAGGCGCGAATGATACGGAGCGAGTACCGAGAAGCGAGTAACGAAAATCAAAACCGAAGTTCGTATCGCCTTTCGCGACTCGCTTCTCGGTACTCGCCTCGAATTTTGCCGATTCGCGCCTCAAGCGGCGCGCCTACAACGACGTCCGATAGAAAATCTATCGACGCAAACCGTCGTTCAGGTGCGGCTTGATCTTCTGCAGCAGCCCCTTGAAGACTTTCGGGCTGCCGGCAACGATGCCGCCGCTTTCCAGGAATTTGTGGCCACCGCTCAGGTCGCCCACCAGGCCACCGGCTTCGGTGATCAGCAGGGCGCCGGCGGCCAGATCCCACTCGGACAGGCCGAATTCGAAGAAGCCGTCCAGGCGGCCAGCGGCCAGCCAGGCCAGGTCCAGGGCCGCAGAGCCCGGGCGGCGCAGGCCGGCGGTGGCAGCAGCGATGTCGGCAAACATGCCCAGGTAGGCGTCCATGTGTGGCGCCTGGTCCTTGCGGAACGGGAAACCGGTGCCGATCAGGCAGCCTTCCAGACCGGGGCGGTTGGTGCAGCGGATACGGCGGCCGTTAAGGGCAGCGCCGCGACCACGGCTGGCGGTAAATTCTTCATCCCGGTTGGGATCGTAAATGACCGCGTGTTCCAGCTTGCCGCGGTATTTCAGGGCAATGGAGACGCAGTACTGGGGAAAGCCATGAATGAAGTTGGTGGTGCCATCCAGCGGGTCGATCACCCACTGATAGTCAGCTCCGTCACCCTTGCCGCGGGTTTCGCCGGATTCCTCGGCCAGGATGCTGTGATCCGGGTAGGCCTTGAGGATGACCTCGATGATGCGCTGCTCGGCGGCACGATCCACTTCGGTGACGAAGTCGTTCATCCCTTTCTTGCTGACAGATAACGGGTCATTGCTTTCGGCGGCACGACGAATCAGGTTACCCGCCTGACGGGCGGCTCGCAGGGCAATATTCACTTGCGGCGCATGCATGCATCTGTCCTCAAAAAAGTATTAGGGCTGTCAAAGAGCGCCCGGCCAAATAAACCGGGGCGCGGATTGTAGCAGAGCCTGCGCGATCAGGGCAGCGTTAGGCGCCACTTAAGGGATTATTCAGTGATTCCCATGATAACATTGCCGCCTTTTCCGGCCAGACCCGAGTACAGGTACCTCTTCCATGCTAGAAAATGTGCGTATTGTGATGGTGGAAACCACCCATCCCGGCAATATTGGTGCCGCAGCCCGGGCCATGAAAACCATGGGCATGTCGGACCTGAGACTCATCCAGCCCCGTGATTACCCGTCCGTGGAAGCCACTGCCCGGGCTTCCGGGGCAGGAGACGTGCTGGAAGCCGCCCAGGTCTGCGAGACCCTGGATGAGGCTCTGGAAGGCGCCACCCTGGTGATCGGTACCAGCGCCCGCCAGCGGCGTATTCCCTGGCCCTGTCTGACGCCCCGACAACTGGCGGCGCAATTGTCCCACGAGCCGGATGACACCCGTATTGCGGTGCTGTTCGGTCGTGAGGACCGGGGGCTCACCAATGACGAGCTGCGCCGCTGTAATCTGCATGTGAGCGTGCCCACCAATCCCGAGTACGGGGTCTTGAATGTGGCGTCGGCGGTCCAATTAATCAGTTATGAGCTGCGCATGGCTCTGCTGGGCGATGATTTCGATCTCAAGGAATCCCGTTCCCGTCGCGAGGCCATGCCGCTGCCGGAGATGTTCTGGGATGAGCCGCTGGCCAGTAATGAAGCGGTGGCCGGTTTCCTGGATCATCTTGAGAAGGTCATGGCGCAGAGCGGTTTCCTCAATCCGCAGCAGCCTGGCCAGGTCATGACGCGCATGCGCCGTTTGTTTATGCGCGCGCGACCGGACAAAATGGAAATGAGTATTCTGCGTGGTGTGCTGGTGGCGCTGGAAAGAAAAATGCCGAGCAATGACGGGAAGTAGCACGCGCTCCCCCGTGTTATCCAACCGGCTATGCCCAAGACGAGGTATCTATGTTTGATCGAGTACGCGAGGACATCGCGTCGGTATTCCACCGGGACCCCGCGGCGCGCAACACGCTGGAAGTGTTGCTCAATTACCCTGGCCTGCATGCGGTGCTGTTTCATCGTCTTGCCCATGGCTTGTGGAGGCGTAATTTCAAGCAACTGGCGCGCTTCGTTTCCACCTTCGCCCGCTGGATGACCGGCATCGAAATTCATCCCGGCGCCAAAATCGGTCGACGTTTCTTTATCGACCACGGCATGGGGGTGGTGATTGGTGAAACCGCAGAAATTGGCGATGACGTGACGCTCTATCATGGCGTCACTCTGGGTGGCACCAGCTGGAGCAAAGGCAAGCGCCACCCGACCCTCGAGGATGGCGTGGTGGTCGGTGCCGGTGCCAAGGTGCTGGGTCCGTTCACCGTACACAAGAACGCCAAGATCGGCTCCAACTCCGTGGTCACCAAGGAGGTGCCGGAAGGGGCGACGGTGATAGGCATTCCCGGCCGGGTGGTCAGTAAGCCGATTACCGAGACGGAAAAGAACCGTCAGGAAATGGCAGAGAAGATCGGCTTTCAGGCCTATGGTGTCAGCAACGACATGCCCGACCCGGTGGCCGAAGCCATTCATCTTCTTCTGGATCACATGCACGCGGTCGACAACAAGCTGGACCGGGTCTGCAATAATCTCAAGAAGCAGGGGATTCAGGGGTGTGACGAGAAGTTACCGGAGTTGAAGGATGAAGACTTCGAGCCGGTCAACGCCGGCGGAACAGACTAAGCTATTGGCACCGTAGGAGCGACGCTCTCTGTGCTCTGCAAGGATGAGTCGCGAAGCCCAAAGGGGACGTCCGGGAAAGCATTCGCAAGTACGTTCGCGGCTCGAGCGCCGCTCCTACGAACAAAGAAAAGGCCGCCCCGGAAGGGTGCGGCCTTTTTTGTTGAGCTAGAAGCTCGCGGCTAGTCGCTATGCTTCAGACGTTAAACCGGAAGTGCACTACGTCGCCGTCCTTGACGATATATTCCTTGCCTTCCAGGCGCCATTTGCCGGCATCCTTGGCGCCGGCCTCGCCGTTATTCTCGACATAGTCATCGTAGGCGGTGACTTCGGCGCGGATGAAGCCCTTCTCGAAGTCGGTGTGGATCACGCCGGCAGCCTGGGGGGCGGTGGCGCCAACGCGAATGGTCCAGGCGCGGACCTCCTTCTTGCCCGCCGTGAAGTAGGTCTGTAGACCCAGCAGGTTGAAGCCGGCGCGGATGACCCGGTTGAGGCCCGGCTCTTCCATGCCCAGGTCGGCCAGGAAGTCGGCTTTCTCTTCGTCGTCCAGCTCGGCAATTTCCGATTCGATCTTGGCGCAGATGGGCACCACGGAGGAATTTTCCTTCTCGGCCAGTTCGCGCACGGCGTCCAGCAGGGCGTTGTCCTCAAAACCGCCTTCGTCCACGTTGGCGATGTACATGGTCGGCTTCAGAGTCAGCAGGTTCAGACTCTTGATGGCCTTGCGCTCATCATCGGTCAGATCCACGGAACGTGCCGGTTCCCCTTCGTTGAGGGCGGGCAGTACCTTGTCCAGCACGGGCAGCAGGCCCTTGGCGTCCTTGTCCTGCCCCTTGGCGGCTTTGGTGGCACGCAGGTGGGCCTTCTCCACGGTGTCCAGATCGGCCAGCGCCAGCTCGGTGTTGATGATGTCGATATCATCCAGTGGCGAGACCTTGCCGGACACGTGGATCACATTTTCGTCATCGAAACAGCGCACTACGTGGGCGATGGCATCTGTCTCGCGGATGTTGGCGAGAAACTTGTTACCCAGGCCTTCGCCCTTGGAGGCCCCGGCCACCAGGCCGGCGATATCCACGAATTCCATGGTGGCAGGCATTATCCGCTCCGGGCTGACAATGGCGGACAGCTTGTCCATCCGCGGGTCAGGAATCGGTACTACCCCGGTGTTGGGCTCAATGGTGCAGAACGGGAAGTTCTCGGCATCAATCCCCGCTTTGGTCAGCGCGTTGAACAGGGTGGATTTCCCCACGTTGGGCAGACCGACGATACCGCATTTGAAACCCATGACAGACCTCCGTTTTTCGAGGCCGCAATGCTACGCAAGCCGGGGCAAAAAAGCGACCGTGGCAGGTGTGGGATCAGGGTGAAACCGGGTTGCTGGCGGGACGGACGTGTCAGGCGCTGTTGCCGCTAACGATGGGGCGGGGTGCGGCTAGACTGCCAGTCCGCAAAACTGAACAAGAGTCACCATGGCCGAGCGTATTCTTTACCAGTTCCCGATCTCCCATTATTGCGAGAAATCCCGCTGGCAGCTGGACCACAAGGGTCTGGCGTACCGTACCGTTAATCTGCTGCCGGTGACGCATCGGGTGCGTACCCATTGGCTGGCCCGTACCAATACGGTGCCGTTGCTGCGCGATGGCAAGCGTCGGGTGAGCGATTCCACCAAAATTGCCTATTACCTGGAAAAGTATTACCCCGACCAGCCGCTGTTGCCCAAGGCCGGTGATGCGCGTGCCCGGGTGATTGAGCTGGAGCAGCAGTTTGACCGTTACGGTGTGCATGTCCGGCGCTGGGTGTACGGTCAGATTCTGGATCGATCGGAAGTAATGACGGCCCTGGTGGGCGACTGCGGCCTGCCCGGCCCCTTGGAGCGGTTGGCCAAGCCGCTGGTTCGTGAAGCAATACGTCGAGGTTATGCCATCAACCCGCAACGGGTGATGCGGTCCGAGCAGCGGGTGGAAGAGGCTTTGGTGTTGCTGGAAAGCGAGTTGAAGAAAGGCCAAGGCCAGTATCTGGTGGGCGACCGCTTCAGCCTGGCAGATATCACCGCTGCCAGCATGCTGGCGCCGTTAATTAGCCCGCAAGGCTCACCCTGGGATCTGTTCGATGAAACAACGCTGTCGCCGACATTGCGCAAGCAGATGGAAAATTGGCGAGCCCGGCCGGCGGGTAAGTGGCTGTTGGCGATGTACGCGCAGGATAGATAATAATCAGCTACGAGCTAAGCTCATTGGATAGGGAAGGGGCATTTCTACGAGGCCGCAGTAGGAGCCCATGCTTGCATGGCGAACCGTGCGAAGCACGGAATCGTCCGTAGGGCGATCAAAGCTAGAAGCTACCGTCAGGCTTTAAACCCGTTCAGTCGATTCATCGCCCCGTTCAAATCCCCGCGCAGCATATCGGCGGTGTGATAGGCCGCTTCGTCAATGGCGCGGTCGATCAGGTCGCGGTCGGCCTGGGAGGGCTTGTTGAGTACATGGGGAGTGACGCGGTCGGCGGAGCCGGGGTGGCCGATGCCGATGCGTAGCCGGTAGAAGTCGCGGCTGTTGCCATGCCTGCTGATGATGTCGCGCAGACCGTTATGGCCGCCATGGCCGCCGCCTTGTTTGAAGCGGGCACAACCGGGGGGCAGGTCGAGTTCGTCATGGGCGACGAGCATCTGCGTGACAGGAATCTTGAAGAAATTCGCCAGAGCGGCGGTGGCCTGACCACTGCGGTTCATGAAGGTAGTGGGGACCAGTAGACGAACGGTTTCGCCTTCGAAGGTAAAGGTGCCGGTAAGGCCGAAGTATTTCTTGTCTTCAGAAAGGAAAACGCCCTGGCGACGAGCCAGGGCGTCCACATACCAGACGCCGGCATTGTGGCGGGTGTCCTCGTATTCGCGACCCGGGTTACCCAGGCCTACGATCAGTCGAACCGGTTCCGCCACAGCCACAGTGCGTCTTATTCCTCGCCAGCGGCTTCAGCTTCGCCTTCGCCGTCTTCGTCGTCAGCAGAAGCACGAACTTTCGGCGCGTGAACCGCGGCTACCGGCTGGTCGTGGTCGTCGCCCAGCGCGAGCTGAGTCAGTTCCACGCCTTTCGGCAGTTTCAGATCGGACAGGTGGATAATGGTGTCCAGCTCGGCCGCTGCCATGTCCACTTCGATGAACTCTGGCAGGTTCTGGGGCAGACAGCTGATCTCCACCTCGGCGATGTTGTGCTGGATCTCGCCGCCCTGTTTCTTAACGCCAATGGAGCTTTCTTCATTGGTGAAGTGCAGGGGCACGTTCATGGTGATCTTGTGGGTCTTGTCGACGCGCAGGAAATCCACGTGCATCGGGTGACCTTTGGCCGGATGACGCTGCATATCGCGCAGGACTGCCTGCACCTCGGTGCCATCCAGTTTCAGGGTCAGTACGTGGCTGTAGAAAGCTTCGGTTTCCAGAGCCTTTTTCAGTTCGCGCAGTTCCACACTGATCATCTGCGGCTCGTCTTTGCCACCGTAAATGATGCCGGGAACACGTTCTTGCAGACGACGCAGGCGGCGGCTCGCACCTTTCCCCATGTCGCTGCGGCTTTCAGCGAATAGCTGGAATTCATTGGACATGATATGTCTCCATTAAGCTCTCGGGCGTCCCGCGACCAGGTCGGCCAGAGAGGTTGATAAACCACGGAGGATTCCGCGGGGGCGCGATTATGAACGAAAAGGACGCCAGACGCCAGACGGAGAGGCGGGTTGCGAGTTGAAAGTTCCAGGTTGCAACGCGGGATAGGCTGGTACTAGCGCAAATGCAGGAGGCCGCGCCCCAAATGGGTGCGCGGCCTCTGCGGTGGCGGTACAAGAGGGTCCTGTCCGCGCTTCAACTTTTCCCTTTCAGCTGGAAACCGGGGTTATACCAGCTCCAGGCGGTCGAACATGGCGCTCAGGGATTCTTCGTTGTTCACCCGGCGTACCGTTTCGGCCAGCATGGGGGCCAGGCTGAGCACGCGGATGTTGGCGCAGGCGCGGCCGGCTTCGGACAGCGGGATGGTGTCGGTGACGACCAGCTGGTCCAGCGCGCTGTTGGCAATGTTGTCGATGGCCGGGCCAGACAATACCGGGTGGGTAATGTAGGCGTAGACCTTGGCGGCGCCGTGGTCTTTCAAGGCCTGGGCAGCCTTGCACAGGGTGCCGGCGGTATCGACCATGTCGTCCACCAGGATACAGGTGCGACCTTCTACTTCACCGATGATATGCATCACCTGGGAAATATTGGCCTTGGGGCGGCGCTTGTCGATGATGGCCAGGTCGGCATCGTTGAGCTGCTTGGCCAGGGCGCGGGCACGAACCACGCCACCCACGTCTGGGGATACCACCATCAGGTCATCGTGGTTCTGGCGTTCGATATCCGCCACGATCAGCGGGGTGGCGTAGACGTTGTCCACCGGAATATCGAAGAAGCCCTGAATCTGGTCAGCGTGCAGGTCGACGGTAACAACCCGGTCGATGCCCACAGCGGTGATCATGTCGGCGACCACCTTGGCGGTGATCGGCACCCGTGCGGAACGCACCCGGCGATCCTGGCGGGCGTAACCGAAGTAGGGCATCACGGCGGTGATCCGGCCTGCAGAGGAACGACGCAGGGCGTCGGCCATCACCAGCAACTCCATGATGTTGTTGTTGGTGGGGTTGCAGGTGGATTGCACGATAAAGACGTCTTTGCCGCGCACGTTTTCCTGGATTTCCACGGCCACTTCACCATCGCTGAAGGTGCCCACATCGGCGTTGCCAATGGGCAGGTTCAGGTGTTTGACCATGGCCTGGGCCAGTTCGGGATTAGCGTTACCGGTGAAAACGACGAGTTTGGACACTGGCGTCCCTCTTGAGTCGTGAATTTCGGGAGCCTCCGAGGAAAGGGGGGAGGGCTCCGGGCAAGAAAATGGCTGGGGTACCAGGACTCGAACCTGGGAATCACGGGATCAAAACCCGTTGCCTTACCAACTTGGCTATACCCCAACACTCGGTCTCAGGTCTGCACTATTTACCAATTTGTGCAGATTTTCCTGAATTCTGTGTCTCTCGAAACTTCGCCAGTGTCTCTCCCAGTATCTGGTGGAGAGGAGAAGTATTACAGCCTCGAGCGACGAAACCTGTCCAGTGTTGTGGCAACTGTTGCAGCAAATGCTGCCCCTGTTGCACTTCGGCAAGGCGTGCAAAACAACAAGCGCCAGTGCCGGTCATACGGGCATTTCCCGTATGTTGCTTGAGCCAGTGAAGCAACTCCCCGATTTCTGGAAATTGCCGTATTGCTGCCGCTTCACAGTCATTGCGAAAGTCGCGGGTCAGCACCACCTCAAGCGAGGCCGGTAATTTACTGACGGGGGTATCCCTTGTCAATTGCCGGTCGCCGAAAATTCGAGCAGTTGACACATGAATTCCGGGATGAATGACCAAAAAAGCGTCGTTCGGCAGAGAAACCGGGGTGATTCGCTCGCCGATCCCTTCCGCCCAGGCACTTTTGCCGCGCACAAAGACCGGCACGTCCGCCCCCAGCGACAGCCCCAGTTCTGCCAGGGTGTCCTCGGACAGGTTCAGCCCCCATAGCGCATTGAGTCCCAGCAGGGCGGAAGCCGCATCGGAGGAGCCCCCGCCGACGCCACCGCCCATGGGCAGGTGTTTCTCCAGGACGATGCGGGCACCTTGCTGGCAGCCGGTATGGGTCTGCAGCAGGCGGGCGGCGCGCAGGATCAGATTGCTGTGGTCGGTGGGTACCTCGGCCTGATCGCATTCCAGGGTCAGGGTGTCCGCCGGAGCAAAGTGCAGGGTGTCGCCTTGATCGAGCAGGGCGAACAGGGTTTGCAGCTCATGGTAGCCGTCTGGTCGACGGCCGGTGATATGCAGGAACAGGTTCAGCTTGCCGGGGGCGGGAAGGGTCAGCATGGTCATTTTTCGGCGCCGGGCTGCCAGTCCTTGATCAGCAGGGTGAAGCGATTACCGTTCTGCCGTGCCTTGATGCGATAGGGCAGGGTGACGCCGGCGACCGGCTGGTAACGGTCGAACTCCAGGCTCCAGCCCAGTTGCTGCAGGGTTTGCAGGTGGCCGCCTTCGTCATAGGCTGCCTCGCCGTGGGCGCCGGGCCAGGGCAGGCCACGGGCCCAGTATTGCAGGGCGGAGACCGGCAGCCAGAAGCCGGTCAGGTGCCAGGCCAGCTCGCCGGGGCTGCGCGCCTGATACTGCTCCTTGGCGGTAATCAGTTCGGCTCGGCCACTGTCCCAGCGCAGGTCGGCGCTACCGAAACCCAGCGGGCCGGAAAAGCGGATCTGTCCCCGATTGGGTTTCTGGGTCCAGTCGAAGGAGGCGCTGCCGCCGTCATTGGCGGTGCGGTAGCCGAGCTTCCCGCTCATCGCCCAGCGGTCGATCTGGTTCGGATGCTCGAAGGTGCCGGTGGTAGTGGGGCGCAGCTGACAGGCGCTCAGGGCCAGGGCGACAAATACCAGGCTGATGATGCGGATGGGGCTCAGGGTCACAGGCGGGCTCCGAGTTTTTCCATGACTTCACGGATATGCGGGGCGTCCGGGTTGCTGTCCAGGGTGTCACGCCATACCTGGCGGGCCCGGTGCTGGGCGCCCAGTACCCAGAGGACTTCGCCGTAATGGGCGGCCACTTCCGGGTCGGGGAATTTGTCGTAGGCCCGGCGGAGGTAGTCCCTGGCGGCTTCCATCTCGCCACGTTTGTAGAGTACCCAGCCCATGGAATCCAGGATGGCCGGATCGTCCGGGCGTAATGCCAGAGCTCGGGAAATATAGTCGTAGGCTTCGTCCAGGCGCTGGGTGCGGTTGGCCAGTGTATAGCCCAGGGCGTTGAGGGCGCTGGCATCGTCTGGCTTGATGGACAGTACCCGCCGCAGATCGCTTTCCAGTTTTTCCATATCGCCAGTCTTTTCCGCGATCATGGCCCGACTGTAGAGCAGTTCGGTGTTATCCGGTTCTGCCTTCACAGCCCGGTCAAGCAGGACAAGGGCGCCTTGAGGGTCACCGATATTGTTACGCATTTCCGCTTCGGTGACGGTGAGGCTGGTGGCCAGCTCCGGATGCTGCTTGGCCAGGCTGGCCATCAGCGCGCTGGCCTGATCGCTGTTGCCCTGCTGGTAGAGCAGACGGGCAGCCTGGACGCTGGCGCGAACCGCCTGGGGCCCCTGGACTTTGAGGTAATGGTCCACTGCCTGGTCCGGCTGTTCGGCCTGTTCGGCGGCCTGGCCCAGATAGAGGTGCATGTCATCGGGTCGATAATTCTCGGCCAGCAGGGACTGGAGTTGCCGGCGGGCCGGTTCGGTGGCGCCCGCTTCCAGGGCCAGCAGGGCCAGCGAGAAGCGCAGATCCAGATCTTCCGGATGCTGCTCGGCCATGGTGACAAGCTGTTTCTCTGCCTTGCCGGTTTCACCGGCGGCCAGCAGCATGCGGATGTAGGCAATCCGGGGGCGCCGTGCCTGTGGATATTTGCGAACCAGTTTTTTCAGGTGGCGCAGGGCCTGCTTTTCTTCGCCAAGTTTGTGCAGTAACTGGGCTTTGAGAAGCAGGGCATCTTCGTGACGGGGCATCAGATCCAGCGCCCGTTCGTTTGCCTCAAGGGCGCCGGCATAATCGTTTTCATGTTCCAGCCACAGGGCGCGGGCGTACCACAGTGGTGCCTGTTTCGGATAACGGTCGGACAGTTGCGCCAGTGCCTGTACCAGTTGCTGGTTGCCCTGGGCATCCAGCCCGCGCGCCTGGCTGACCAGTCGGCCCAGGGCGTCGCCGCCGTGTTCGCCGAGCAGGGTGTCCAGATAGCGGCTGGCCGCGTCGATGTTGCCCAGACGAATTTCCGAAAGAATGGCCAGTTGCAGGGCCTCTTCGTTGGCGGGGGCCTTCTCCAGCCACAGCTGACTCAGCGCCAGGGTCTGCTGGTGATCTTCCAGATAATGGGCCAGTTGTGCCGCCTGGCTGATCACCTGTGGATCGCCGGTGGTACGGGCCGCCTGGCTGTAATAGGCGAGGGTCACGCCCAGAGACTGCCGCTGGGCGGCCACTTCCGCTACCAGCAGGTCCGAAAGGGTCTCGCTGTCATAGCTCGGGGCGCTCTGGGTGGCCGCAGGTGGCTCAGGGTCGGCGGGTGTCGGGGCCGGTGTCTTGCTGGCGCAGCCGTTGAGCAGCAGGGCGCCGCACAGCGGCAAAAAAGCGAATCGCGTCATTAACCAGTATGCCTGTTTGATGGTCCGGCTATCATGGCACAGCGATCCGGGATTGCCCAAACCCGGTCGTTATAAGTCCTTCCTATGCCGTTGATCAGCGGGGTCGTCATTGTTTTGGAGGGCGCTTTCACGCAAAATGCGTGACCCTTGCGTGGCCTGTTTTCACCGGGCTATTGCCTTCTGACGGGTGCGGCAGGCAGACAGTTCCATAATGATCGCTCCATGAACTGCCGCCCTTGTGTAAACCGGTGAGGAAAGTGGCCCGGGTCTGCTGCGGGCACGAGAGTCTATGAATCTAGTCGCTGTTGGCGTAAATCACACCACCGCGGATGTGGAGTTGCGTGAACGTCTGGCGTTCTCCACGCAGCAGGCGGAAGCGGCGCTGGCCAGCCTGCGAGACATGCCCGGGGTGCGCGAGGCGGCCCTGCTTTCCACCTGTAACCGTACCGAACTGTATTGTCTGGTTGACGAGGCAGTGCCGGATTTTGCTGCCTGGCTGGCGCAAAGCCGCCACCTGCCGGTGGACAAGCTGGTGTCCGTGCTCTATCAGCACCAGGGCGAGCAGGCCCTGGAACACATGATGCGGGTGGCCGGCGGCCTGGACTCGCTGGTACTGGGCGAGCCGCAGATTCTGGGTCAGATGCGAGAAGCCTATGCCCGTGCCCATGAGGCGGGGTTGTTGAATGGCGAGTTGTCGCGGCTGTTCCAGGAAGTGTTCTCGGTGGCCAAACGCATCCGCACCGAAACCGGTATCGGCGCCAACCCGGTATCCGTGGCCTATGCAGCGGTGTCCTTTGCCCGCCATATCTTTGCCGACCTGAAAAAGAGCCGCGCTCTGTTGATCGGCGCCGGGGAGATGATCGAGCTGGTGGCGCGTCACCTCAACGAACAACAGGTCAGCGAAATCACCATCGCCAACCGTACCCAGCAACGGGCTGCGGAGCTGGCTGCCAGTGTCGGCGGTCGCGGCATCAGCCTTGAAGAGTTGCCGGTGGCTCTGGAGCGGGCGGATATCCTGATTTCCTGTACCGCTGCGCCCCTGCCTATCCTGGGTAAGGGGATGATCGAACGAGCCCTGAAAAAACGTCGTCACAAACCCATGTTCATGGTCGATATCGCCGTGCCTCGCGATATCGAGCCCGAGGTGGGTGACCTGGATGATGTCTATCTGTACACGGTGGATCATCTGCAGGAAGCGATTCAGGAAAATGTTCGTGCCCGACAGCAGGCCGCCCAGGAGGCTGCCGAGCTGATTCGCGATGCCATCGTCCGCCACCGTCGCCAGCGCCGTGAGCAGGATGCGGTGAGCGTGCTGCGAGAGTATCGCCAGCAGCGTACCAGCCTGGCCGAGAGCGAGCTGGAGAAAGCGCTCCAGCAGCTGCACAACGGCGGAGACCCGGAGCAGGTACTGCGCAAGTTTCAGCATTCCCTGGTCAACAAGTGGCTGCATACGCCCAGTGTGACCCTGCGCAAGCTGGCGGCGGAGGGCCGGGCAGAATCATTGCTGCTGGCCCGCGAGTTGCTGCTTGACGACCCGGACACCCCGTCCGAACCGAAATAAATCCCTCTGAGGGCCTTATGAAAGCGTCTTTGCAAGGCAAGCTGGAAAAGCTGGCCGACCGTTTTGAAGAATTGTCCGGCCTGTTGTCGGACCCGGAGATTATTGGTAACCAGAAAAAGTTTCGGGACCTGTCTCGAGAATATTCGGAAATCGATCCGGTGGTGAAGTGTTATCAGGATTACCTGAAAGTCGCTGCCAACCTGGACGCCGCCAGGGCAATGCAGGATGACAGTGATCCTGAGATGCGCGAAATGGGCCAGGAAGAAGCCCGTGACGCGACCACCAGGATGGATGCACTGGCTGACGAGCTGCAGAAGCTGATGTTGCCCAAGGACCCCCGCGACGGTGCCAATGTGTTTCTGGAAGTACGCGCCGGTACCGGCGGTGATGAGGCGGCGATTTTTGCCGGTGACCTGTTCCGCATGTACAGCAAATATGCCGAGCAGAATGGCTGGAAAGTCGAGCTGGTGAGTGCCAGCGAAGGCGAGCATGGCGGCTACAAGGAAGTGATCGCACGGGTCATCGGTGATGGTGTCTATTCCCGCTTCAAGTTTGAATCCGGTGCCCATCGGGTGCAGCGAGTGCCCGCGACGGAATCCCAGGGGCGTATTCATACCTCCGCCTGTACGGTTGCGATCATGGCGGAAGCCGAGGATCTCGGTGATATCCAGATTCGCACCGAAGACCTGCGTATCGACACCTACCGTTCCTCCGGTGCCGGTGGTCAGCACGTGAACACCACCGACTCCGCTGTGCGTATTACCCACCTGCCCACCGGCGTGGTGGTGGAATGCCAGGACGAGCGTAGCCAGCACAAGAACAAGGCCAAGGCCATGAGCCTGCTCAGCGCCAAACTGTATGATGCCCAGCAGAATGCCGCCCATGCGGAGCAGGCGGCCGAGCGTAAATCCCTGGTGGGCTCCGGGGATCGTTCCGAGCGTATTCGTACCTATAATTATCCCCAGGGTCGGGTGAGCGATCATCGCATCAACCTGACGCTTTACCGGCTCGGTGAAATCATGGAAGGGGACCTGGATGAATTGCTGGGTGCGCTGATGTCCGAACACCAGGCGGATCTGTTGGCGACCCTGGGCGACAGCTGAGATGCGCATTGATGCGGCCCTGCGTCAGGCCCGTGAGCGGCTTGCAGCGTCTCCCAGTGCGAGCCTGGACGCCCAGGTGCTGCTGTGCCATGTGCTGGCGCGGCCGCGCAGCTATCTGTTCACCTGGCCGGAAAGAGAGCTGGATGCGCAGCAGCAGCAGCGATTTCTGGCCCTGCTGACTCGCCGCGAACAGGGTGAGCCAGTGGCTCACCTGACCGGCGAGCGTGAATTCTTTGGCCGTCGTTTCACCGTTACCGCCGACACCCTGATCCCCCGCCCGGACACCGAAACCCTGGTGGAGCTGGCTTTGCAGCTAGGGCCCGCCGGCCCCGCCCGGGTCGTGGACCTGGGCACCGGTACTGGTGCCATTGGCCTGTCCCTGGCTCTGGAGCGCCCCCAGTGGCAGGTGACCCTGATTGATCTGAGTGCCGAGGCCCTGTCGGTGGCCCAGTGCAACGCCCGTGACTTGTTTGCCCGGGTCACCTTGCAGCAGGGCAACTGGCTGGAGGGCTGCGATGGCCCGTTCGACCTGGTCGTCAGCAACCCGCCCTATATCGACCCGACGGATCATCACCTTGAAGAAGGCGATGTGCGCTTCGAACCGCGCTCTGCGTTAGTGGCAGATCAGCGGGGCCTGGCGGACCTGGCCACCATCATCAAGCAGTCTTCAGGCTGTCTGGTTGCCGGTGGCTGGTTGCTGCTGGAACATGGTTACCAACAGGGCAGTGAGGTGCGAGCACTGATGGAAGAGGGCGGCTTTGACGCGGTGCGCACCGAGCAGGACCTGGGGGGGAATGAGCGGGTGACGGTGGGGCAGTTAACAGTTAATAGTGAATAGTTAACAGCGAAAACCCCGAACACCGAATCAGTAGGGTGCACTGAGCGCAGCGAACTGCACCATGGAATGCCAGAGCCTTTGCGTGCCAGCGAGATGACGATGCTCAACGATGACCAGCTACTTCGCTACAGCCGCCAGTTGATGGTGGAGGAATTTGATCTGGCCGGGCAGGACGCCCTGGCCGGGGCGCGGGTGTTGGTGGTGGGCTGTGGCGGGCTGGCCAGCCCGGCAACGTTATACCTGGCTGGTGCCGGGGTCGGCGAGCTGGTGCTGGCAGACGATGATGCAGTGGAATTGAGCAACCTGCATCGGCAGGTGGCCTTTCGGAGCGCAGATGTGGGCCAGTCCAAGGCCGAGGCCCTGAAGGCGCAATTGCTGGCGCTGAACCCGGAGGTGTCGGTGCAAGCGCATACCCTGCGGGTCGACGTCGACTGGCTGGACCGGGAGGTGGCAGCGGCCAGTGTGGTGCTGGACTGCACCGATAATTTCGCCACGCGTCAGAGCATCAATCAGGCCTGTGTGGCTCACCGGAAGCCGCTGATCAGTGGCGCCGCCATCCGCATGGACGGGCAATTGGCGGTGTTCGACCTGCGCCAGGCGGACAGCGCCTGCTACGCCTGCGTCTACGGCGATGGCACCGACGGCGATCTGGCCTGCAGCCAGGCGGGCATCGTCGGCCCGGTGGTGGGTACCATCGGCACCCTGCAGGCCTTGGCTGCCATACAGGTGCTGCAGAGCAAACCTTTGCCCGCCACCCTACGGTTGTTTGACGGTCGAACCCTGTCCTGGCGGGAAATGCGCTTTCATAAAGATCCGACCTGCCCGGTCTGTTCCCGGCCATAACCGCAGGGCCTGGCTTGTGTTGGTAGACGCAAGTCTTGAAGGGCAAGGCTCTCGGCTATAGTAGTTTTCTGCTCTTAACTTCTCGCCCCTCGCCCCTCGCCCCTCGCCGTCAGCCGTTCCGTTTGTGGATCCTCCCGGTGCAGTCTGTGTCCGCCAGAGAGCCGGGATCAGTACTCTGCGGGCGAGGACGTTTCACCGGGATTATCCTGGCGGCTGGAAGCGGATTGCGGTGTGGTAACGGTTTGCTGCTCTGGCTCCAGGATAAAGCCGGGCTGGGTGATCTCGGGCTCGGAGTCAGACAGGAAATAGACCGCCACCAGAATCAACAGGCAGATAATGATGGCGATGGAGAGAATATGGCGCATGGTCGGGACCTCCCTGGCTGTGGACGAAGGTCGGCCTTGCGAGAAGTTGTCCGGGCCAACCTCTGTGACTCCAATATAGGCCCCTGTTCCGGGAGGGACAATACAGGACCTTACAGGCTCAGGCGGACAGCTGGACCACCTGACTATTGAGATCGGTGACCTGCCGAGCCATGTCGGTAAGCAGGCTGTGGATCATGCCAGGGTTGGTGCGGATCAGGTCCTTGAATTGATGCTTGGGCACCTTGACCACGGAGCAGCGGCGTTTTGCCCTCACCGTGGCGCTGCGCGGTGAGTGGGTAAGCAGGGCGATAGCGCCGAGGACTTCGCCTTCGCTGACATGGCCCACGACCACATCATCCACCAGCACATCCGCCTGACCTTCGAACAGGCTGAAGACATAATCCGCCGGTTCCCCCTGGCGGATGATCACGTCGCCGGGTTCAAAGTAGGCAAAGCCTGGGGTGGTATGGCTTTCTTCCGGCACATGGGCCGCCAGCAGGCGTACCAGCATGGCCTGCTGGATGGTGAGGATGCGTGTCCACAGTCGCGCCAGTTGTTCATCGGCCAGCGCCGCTTCCACCAGTTTTACGGTGGGGTAGGCGGCCAGTAACACTGCGCTTTCTGCGTAGTAGTTGACCTCGTCGCTGCCAGCGTCTGGGAGAATCATGTCCCCCTCGTCCCAGGTAAACAGTTTGCGAGTCTGGCAGCGCATGCCCAGCATGCCACCTTTCACCACATAGGTGGTGTCGGCACACATGCCTTGCTGGAAGGCATCCTCGGTGGGGGCCAGAGGGAATGACTGGGGTTGCAGCGGGAGCTGCCCGATAAATTCATCGACCAGACGTTTGTACATGCGGGTCAGGGCGGAAAAGCCGCCGCTGGCTTCGGCCACGGAAATCATGCTGTGCCTCAACAAACTCAGATTTTTGCCTGAGTATGCCGTAAGAAGCGGCTACGAAACAGGGGTGAGTTGGCAGTGGATGGTGCTGGATGGCAAAAGTTGGAGACAGGGTGGCAAAGAAAACAGCAAGGACGCCTGATGCGGGGCGCCAGACCGGTCAAAACAGATAAAGCGCGTGGCGTGGAAAAGGCGTCCTTACGCTGCTCAGGGGCTGGCGTCAGGCGTCAACTCAGAGATTCCCTCAGTAGTCCCGCTCGCGGGGGCCGAATTGCGGTGCTTCCTTTTTCTGTCCCGCCTGCAGGGCGCGACGATAGTTTTTGCCGCGCAGCAGCTTGAACTGCAGTTTGCTTTCGGTATCGAAGGCTTGGGCTTCCGGTGCATTCCAGGTTTGCTGGAACAGACTCTTGGCCGCGCTGATGCCATCCGGGGAACGGGTCTTGATGGCCTCGGCCAGTTGCTCGGCTTCCGCCAGTGGGTCGTCGGCAACCCGGGTGACCAGATTCAGGGTCTTGGCTTCGTCACCCTTGAACAGGCGGCCGGTCATGGTCAGTTCTTTGGCCACATCCATGGGAACCAGTTCGCGCACGGTGACACTGCCTGTCATGTCCGGGATCAGCCCCCACTTGATTTCCATGATCGACATTTCGCAGTCCGGGGTGCTGATACGGAAATCCGCTGCCAGGGCGATCTGCATGCCGCCACCGTAGCAGTAACCATGCAGCACAGTGATGACCGGAATGGGCAGCTCGCGCCAGCACCAGCAGACTTCCTGAAACAGGTTGGTTTTCTTGACGCCGTATTTGGTGAAACCTTTCAGTAATTTCAGCGGCTGTTTCATCACCGTGCCGAAATCCAGCCCGGCACAAAAGGCCTTGCCTTCGCCCTGCATGATGACCACGCGCAGGCTCTTGTCCTTGCGTACGGCTTTGGCAGCTTCCACCAGTCCTTCCATCATGGCGAAATCCAGGCCGTTGTACTTGTCGGCCCGGTTCAAAGTGACATAGGCAATGTCATTTTTCTTTTCCAGGGTAACGCGGTTCTGGAAGGTGGTGGTCATATAGCCTCCGGCTGGCTGGCACGCCACACGCTTCACGCCAGCACGCAAAAAGCGTGACGAGTGGAGCGTGTGGGTGTGATGCGTTATTGCAGTTTTTTCTGCAATAACTGGTTCAATTGCTGCGGGTTTGCTTTGCCCTGTGTCGCCTTCATTGCCTGGCCCACAAAGAAACCGATTTTTTTCTTTTTCTTGGCATCGTCAGAGTTGCGGTAATCTTCAACCTGGGCGGCGTTGTTGGCGATGATGTCATCGACGATTTTTTCCAGCTCGCCGCTGTCGCTCATCTGTTTGAGGCCCTTGGCTTCAATGATGGCATCCGGGTCACCTTCGCCGGCCCAGCAGGCTTCGAATACCTGCTTGGCAATTTTGGAGCTGATGGTGCCGTCCTTGAGACGGGCAATCAGTTGCCCCAGTTGTTCGGCAGAAACAGGGCTGTCGCTGATGGTTTTTTCTTCCGCGTTCAACCTGGCGGCCATTTCACCCATCACCCAGTTGGCTGCCAGCTTGGCGTCGCCGCCAGCCTTGGTGACCGCTTCAAAGAAGGTGGCGGTGGCGACGGAGCCGGACAACAGATCGGCGTCGTACTCGGACAACTGATAGTCGTCGATGAAACGAGCCTTGCGCGCATTGGGCAGTTCCGGCATGGCGGCTTTCAGTGCCTCGATATCTGCGTCGGTAATGGCTACCGGGAGCAGATCCGGGCAGGGGAAGTAGCGGTAGTCGTTGGCATCTTCCTTGCTGCGCATGGAGCGGGCGGTGTGCGTGTCGCCATTGTAGAGACGGGTC
Organism: Alcanivorax jadensis T9; assembly: GCF_000756655.1. Taxonomy (GTDB): domain Bacteria; phylum Pseudomonadota; class Gammaproteobacteria; order Pseudomonadales; family Alcanivoracaceae; genus Alcanivorax; species Alcanivorax jadensis. Next base: position 82,124 of record NZ_ARXU01000007.1, on the reverse strand, counting down.
TCCTGCACGATTTCGCCGCCGTCTTCGAGCACATCAATCTGTCGTTCCACTTCCAGCGCAATGGCTTTTTCCATGAAGCGGAAAGAGTTCAGGTTTTTGGTCTCGGTACGGGTGCCCAGTTCATCGCCGGGCTTGCGGATGGATACGTTCACATCAAAACGCATGTTGCCCTGGGACATGTCGCCATCGCAGATGCCGATAGAGGTGACGATGGCGTGTAGTTTGCGAGCGAATGCCACCGCTTCTTCGGCATTGGACATATCCGGTTCCGTGACCACTTCGATCAGCGGCGTGCCGGCCCGATTCAGGTCGATGCCGGTCATGCCATGGAAGTCTTCGTGCAAGGATTTCCCTGCGTCTTCTTCCAGATGCGCATGGTGGATGCGCACGTTTTTCTTTTCGCCGCTTTCCAGCTGAATTTCCACGACGCCGGCACCGACAATAGGTTCGGCTAACTGAGTGGTTTGATAGCCCTTCGGCAGATCCGGATAAAAATAATTTTTCCGTTCAAACACACTGTGGCGACAGATGTCCGCATTGATGGCCAGACCGAACAGTGCGGCCTTGCGCACCGCTTCCTTGTTCACCACCGGCAGGGTGCCGGGCATGCCCAGGTCTACCAATGATGCCTGGGTATTCGGCTCGGCGCCGGTGGACAGTTTGCTGCCGGAAAACAGTTTGCTGACGGTGTTGAGCTGGACATGAATTTCCAGACCGATCACGACTTCCCAACTCATTGGTCACCTCCAAAAGCGGGTGCCTGTTTATGCCAGTCGGTGGCCTGCTGATATTTGTGCGCCACGTTGAGGATTTGTCCTTCCCGGAAATAGTTGCCGATCACCTGGGTGCCGGTGGGTAGGCCATTGATAAAACCGGTGGGCATGGACAACGCCGGCAGGCCGGCCAGGTTAACGCCGATGGTGAACACGTCGGCCATATACATGCTCACCGGGTCGTCTTTCTTGGCGCCCAGTTTGAAGGCGGTTTCCGGAGCGGTGGGACCCATCAGCACGTCCACTTTTTCGAAGGCGCGTGCAAAGTCATCACGAATCAGGCGACGGACCTGCTGGGCGCGGCGGTAGTAGGCATCGTAGTAGCCGGCTGACAGGGCGTAGGCACCGACCAGAATACGGCGTTTCACTTCGTCGCCGAAGCCTTCGGAGCGGGAGCGTTTGTACAGGTCTTCCAGATCTTTCGGGTCGTCACAGCGATGGCCGAAACGCACGCCGTCGAAGCGGCTCAAATTGGAGCTGGCTTCCGCCGGGGCGATCACATAGTAGGCCGGTACCGACAGCTTGATGCTGGGCAGCGATACGGACACCACCTTGGCGCCCAGTTTTTCCAGTTCGCGAATCGCGGCGCGGCTGTTGTCGGCGATGGCGCCATCCAGCGTGTCCGGGAAAAACTCTTCCGGGATGCCAATGGTCAGGCCACTGATGTCGTTGTTCAGGGCGCCGAGATAGTCATCCACCTTTTCATCGAGGCTGGTGGAGTCACGCTGGTCGTGACCGGCCATGGCCTGCAGCATCAGGGCGCAGTCTTCAGCGCTCTGGGCCATGGGGCCAGCCTGGTCCAGGCTGGAGGCGAAGGCGATCATGCCCCAGCGGGACACCCGGCCGTAGGTGGGCTTGAGCCCGGTAATGTTGTTCAGGGCCGCTGGCTGGCGAATCGAGCCGCCGGTGTCGGTGCCGGTGGCACCGGGGGCCAGGCGTGCACCCAGGCAGGCGGCGGCACCACCGGAGGAGCCACCGGGTACCCGCTCCAGGTCCCAGGGGTTTTTCACCGGGCCGTAGTAGCTGGTCTCGTTGGAAGAGCCCATGGCGAACTCGTCCATATTGGTCTTGCCCAGCATCACCGCGCCTTCGGCGGCCATCTTTTCCACCACCGTGGCGGTATAGGGGGCAATAAAGGAGTCCAGCATCTTCGAGCCGCAGCTGGTGCGCACGCCCTCGGTGCAGAAAATGTCCTTGTGGGCGATGGGCAGGCCGGTGAGCAGGCCGCCGTTGCCAGCCGCGAGGGCAGTATCGGCGGCATCCGCCTGGGCCAGTGCCTGCTCTGCGGTCACGGAAATGAAGCTGTTGAGCTCGCCGTCGTGTTGCTGAATGCGGGCCAGGAAGTGCTCGGTGAGCTCCCGGGAGGAGAAGTCCCCGGCAGCCAGACCGGCCTTGAGTTCTGTCAGTGTCTTGTTGTGCATGGCGTTGCTCATCACCTTTTTACTCAATCACCCGGGGAACCAGGAAACAGCCGTCTTCGGCAGCGGGGGCGATGTCCAGTGCCTTGTCGCGCACGTTGGGCTCGCTGACTTCGTCTTCACGCAGGGGCTGGGTGACGTCCAGCGGGTGGGCCATGGGCGCCACATCAGTCACATCGGCCTGCTGCAGTTGGTCCACCATGGCAAGAATGTCATTGAGGCGGTCAGACAGGGCGCCGCTGTCTGATTCATCCACTTTCAGGCGCGCCAGATGCGCCACCTGGGCTACCACCTTGGAATCAATGGCCATGATTCTCTCCGTTGGGATTCTCTGCGCTGGGCAGAGATAAGCTAATGCGGGTCTGGAAAGCCGCAAAAAGTACCATAGACCGCCTGTCCGGGGCCACTGCCCACCAGCGTAAAAGCCGTAGTGTCAGCTTGCCCAATGCCCCTGCCATTGCTAGAGTTGCGCCATCTTGTGAGATGCCCGGTTTTTTCCCGCCCGGTGTCGTTTTTTCGCGAAAATTTCAGGAAACACGCCAGAGATGTCCATGATCAAGCGTATTCGGGGGATGTTCTCCACCGATTTGTCCATCGATTTGGGGACCGCCAACACCCTTATATATGTACGTGGCCGCGGCATCGTCCTGGACGAGCCGTCCGTGGTGGCCATTCGTCACCATGGCGCCCAGAAGAGTGTGGCTGCCGTGGGGGCCGATGCAAAGCGTATGCTGGGTCGTACTCCCGGCAACATTACCGCCATCCGTCCCATGAAGGATGGGGTGATCGCTGACTTCGATGTCACCGAGAAAATGCTCCAGTACTTTATCAAGAAGGTCCACGACACCGGGTTCTTCCCGCCGGCGCCCCGCGTGCTGGTGTGCGTGCCCTGCAAATCCACCCAGGTGGAGCGTCGGGCTATCCAGGATTCCGCCTACGGCGCCGGGGCCCGCGATGTCTATCTGATTGAAGAGCCCATGGCTGCGGCCATTGGTGCCGGTCTGCCGGTAGAGGAAGCGCGCGGCTCCATGGTGGTGGACATTGGTGGTGGTACCACCGAGATTGCCCTGATTTCCCTGAACGGCGTGGTCTATTCCGAGTCCGTGCGTATCGGTGGCGACCGTTTCGACGAAGCGATTGTGGCCTTTGTGCGTAAGGAATACGGCTCGCTGATCGGTGAATCCACCGCCGAGCGTATCAAGCATGAAATCGGTACCGCCTATCCGGGTTCCGAGATCCGCGAGATCGACGTGCGCGGCCGTAACCTGGCTGAAGGGGTGCCGCGCAGCTTCACCCTGAATTCCGAGGAAATCCTGGAAGCGTTGAAAGAACCGCTGGCGGCCATCGTCAATGCGGTGAAAAACGCGCTGGAAGCCTCGCCGCCGGAACTGGCCTCCGATATCGCCGAGCGTGGCCTGGTGATTACCGGTGGTGGCGCCTTGCTCCGTGATATCGACCGGCTGATCAGCGAAGAAACCGGTTTGCCGGTGATTGTCGCCGATGATCCTCTGACCTGTGTGGCCCGTGGGGGCGGCAAGGCGCTGGAGCTGATGGACAGCCAGGGTTTCGATATGCTGGCCATGGGGTAATCGCCCATGGCTGCCCCGGCCAATCCTACCTACCGACTGCTGATCGCGCTGGTTCTGGCCATCATCATGATGGTGCTGGACCAGCGCACCCCCTGGGCTGCGCCCGTGCGGCATGTGCTCGGCTATCTCACCGCCCCTATTCATTATCTGGCCCACCTGCCGGTGGACTCCAGTGAGTGGCTGTCCGAACAGACCCAGAGCCGCGGCTCCCTGATGGATGAAAACCGGCGTCTGCAGCGCCAGGCCCTGATTCTGGAACAGAAGGTTCAGCGTCTGGCGGTGCTGGAAGCGGAAAACGTGCGTCTACGTGAGTTGCTTAACTCCTCGGCGGATCTGGATGCCAATGTGCTGGTGGCCGAGATCATCGGCGTGGATCCGGATCCGAACCGCCAGGAGCTGGTCATCAACAAGGGCCGGGGTGATCAGGTTTCCCGGGGGCAGGCGGTGCTGGATGCCCAGGGGTTGATCGGTCAGGTGGTGGATGCGGGGCCGCTCAGCGCCCGGGTGCTGCTGGTCACCGATGCCAGCCACGCCATGAGCGTACAGGTGAATCGCAACGGCGTGCGTGCGGTCCTCGCCGGCACCGGTCAGTCCGATGGGCTCAAGCTGCTCTACGTGCCGGATACGGCGGACATCCGCGAGGGCGACCTGTTGGTGAGCACCGGCTTGGGCCAGCGTTATCCGCGCGGCTATCCCGTGGCCACGGTCACCACCGTGCGCCACCAGTCCGGTGCACCTTTCGCGGAAATAACCGCCCGGCCCACCGCCCGGGTAGACCGGGCCAGCCATGTGCTGCTGGTGCAGCCCACAGAGAAACCCCTGATTCCGGTACCTGATCCGGAGGCCGTCAATGATGCATGATCGTCCCGCCGGTACCGGTGTCATTATCGTCACCTTGCTGATCGCCGCGTTGCTGGAAGTGGTGCCGCTACCGGAAAGCGTCAACTGGGTGCGCCCGGAGTGGATGCTGCTGGTGCTGGTTTACTGGGTGCTGGAATTGCCCAGCCGCATCGGTGTGTTGTGGGGCTTCTTTGTTGGCCTGTATCACGATGTGCTGGTGGGTACCACGCTGGGGCAATGGGGGCTGGCCTATGCGCTGGGTGCCTTTGTGATGCTGGCCGCCTACAAGCGCATGCGGGTATTTACCTCGCTGCAGCAGTGTGCCGTGGTCTTCCTGCTAGTGGGTACCGTCAGCCTACTGGCATTTCTGGTGCAGGAATCTGTGGGCCGTACCCTGTATCCGCCTTACACCATTCTTTATGCTTCCCTGACCAGCGCAGTGCTTTGGCGTCCGGTCTGTGCGCTATTGCGCTGGGTGCAGCTGCGTTTTCTAGTACGCTGAAGAGCAATTGACAGTTGATAATTGAGAATTGATAGCGAAAACCGCCAACTGCTCGTAGTAATACGTGGGTGCTCCGTCAGTTTCGTTATCAATTACCCATTATCAATTATCCATTTTTTCTGATCCTATGATTCTTTATCTCGCCTCAGGTTCGCCACGTCGGGCAGAGCTGCTACGGCAGATCGCTGTTCCCTTTTCCGTGCTGCCCGCTCCGGATATCGATGAAACCCCGTTGCCGCAGGAGCCGCCCCTGGAGTATGTCTGCCGGATGGCCCGGGAGAAGGCCCAGGCCGGTGCGGTGGCAGCCCATGGCCAGCCGCTCGGCGCTGTGCTCGGGGCTGATACAGCAGTGGTGCTGGGTGACGAGATACTGGGCAAGCCGGCGGATAAGGAACAGGCGCTGGCCATGCTGAAGGCTCTCAACGGGAACGAGCATCAGGTCATGTCTGCGCTGGCGTTGTCGCACCGGGGACAGCTGGAGGTACGGTACGCCATTACCCGGGTGCAATTCCGCCATCTTGATGAGGTGCACCTGCAGGCTTATGTGGATACCGGCGAAGGCGCTGACAAGGCGGGAGGTTATGGCATTCAGGGGCTGGGCGCAGCGCTGGTGGCCTCGTTGACGGGCAGTTACAGTGGGGTAGTCGGCCTGCCGCTGGAACAGATGGTGGAACTGCTGGATCAGGTCGGCATTCGTTATTGGCAAACCAACTGACTATGGCCTCGACCCGACCCAATCGCTGGCATCGACTTTATCCGTCCCTCTGGTGGCTGACGGTGGCCTTGCTGCTGCTGATGGCGGCCTATGTGGTGGTCGGCCGCCAGTTGATGCTGCTGGTACCGGATTATCGCGAACGGCTGGAAGTGCTCTTTGAAGAACGTATCCAGACACCGCTGACCATCGCCGAGCTGGACGGCAAGATGTCCGGCCTGGTGCCCCAGTTTGTGGCCCGTCAGATTCGCCTGCCGGCCCCTGAAGGCGACACCGCGCTGGAGCTGGACGAGGTGGTGCTGGGCATCGACGTGTTCCGTTCTTTGTTGCACCGGGATCTGGTGCTCAAGGAGCTGCGCATTCATGGGGTGGAGCTGCATCTGGTGCGCGGCGAGGATGGCAGTATCCGTCTGCGTGGCCTGGAGGCGCTGGGCAGCAATGACCCGGAGCAGCGGCCGCCGCTGGAGCGTATTCTCACCCTGTTTTACCGCCAGCAGTTGCTGGTGATCAGCGATGCCCGTTTGTCCATGGAGTGGCCGGGTATGCCGCCACTGGCGGCCTCCGAGCTGGAAGCCACCCTGATCAATCGGGGGGATGAGCACCGGCTGGCGCTGAATCTGGAGGCCCGTGATCGGCCCCTGTCCCTGCAGGCGCGCATTCATCTGCATGGCGATGCGTTTTCCCTGCAAGAGGTGGAAGCGGATCTCTACGCCAGCCTCAAGGGCGAGCGGCTGCATGAGTGGCTGCCCGAGGAACTGGGCTGGCCGGTGCAGGTGGCAGCCCTGGATGGCCGCCTGAAGGTATGGTCAACCCTGAAACAGGGGCAGCCCCATGATGCCCGCATCAATCTCAATCTCCCTGCCCTGACTTTGCAGCAGAACGGTCAGGACTGGCCCATGACCGAGCTGTCGGCGCGGCTGGCCCTGGTTCGTGACGGCGAGAGGGCGACTCTGTCCCTGACCAACCTGGCCGCTGATTCGCCGGCCGGCACCCTCAACCTGGGAGACCTGGCGCTGCGCTGGCAGACCCGGGGGGAGCAGCGGCAATGGCAGTTCCGGGGCAATGAATTGCCTCTCCATGCGCTCAGTCAGCAGTTTCAGCAGTGGCCTTTTGCCGTGCCCGGGAACCTGCAACAGGTCCGTGAACGTTTGACGGTGCAGGCGCCACGGGGGCTGCTGGATGGTGTTTATGTGCAGGGCCGTGCCCGGCAAGTGGAGAAATTCCAGTTGCGCTTCACGGGTCTGTCGAGCCAGGCGCAGGACCGGATACCCGGTGTACAGGGGCTTTCCGGCTGGGTGTCGGGCAGTCCTTCCGAAGGGCAGGCGCATCTGCACAGCGACAATCTGAGCCTGCAATTTCCGCGGCTTTATGACCATGCCCTGGGTGGCCAGGTCAGCGGGCTGCTGGACTGGCGGCGTGATGGCGAGCAGCTGTTGGTGCGCTCCGGGCGGTTGCGCGTGGTCAATCCGGATGCCCATGGCGAGGCGCTCATGCAGCTCAGTCTGCGCCCCGAGCAGATTCCGCAATTGCGCCTGGCGGCAGAAATCTACGAAGGCAATGGTGCCCGCGCCAGCCATTACATGCCGCTCAAGCGGTTACCCGAGGGGTTGTCTGGCTGGCTTGGGCAAGCTATCCAGGGCGGCCATCTGCAGCGTGGGCAGATTCTTTATCAGGGGCCGGTGAAAATCGACAAGAGCCGCCAGCAGGATCGCACCTTGCAGATGCGTTATCAGGCCAGCGATGTGCGCTTGTCTTTTCTGCCGGATTGGCCGGTAGCCAGTGACGTGTCGGCGGATGTGCTGATCAACGGCCGCCAGGTTCGCGGGCTGGCTCGCAGCGGGACATTGCTGGGTAGCGAGCTGCAGGACGTACACGTTGATGTGCCGGATTTTGCCACCGGCGAGACGCCGAGGCTGATTATTTCCGGTCGGGCTCGAGGGCCGGTCAAGGATCTGGATACGCTGTTTCAGGATACCCCTCTGCGTAAACAGCTCCCTGAAGAACTGCTGGATTGGCGTTTCCGAGACGGCAGCATGGCGGGGTATCTGTTGCTGGATATTCCCCTGCAAAAAGGCAGCGGCACACCGGTGGTGATTGTGGATGCCCAGGTGAACGATGCCACTCTTAACAATACGCCGCGCAAACTGCAGGTAACCGAGGCCTCGGCACCGGTCTATTTTCATTCGCGTGATGGCATGCAGATCGACCGCCTGCAGGCCCGGGCCCTGGGGGGGCAATTCGGTGGCCAGTGGCTGACCCGTGATGGCCGCAGCCGCTTGCAGCTCGATGGCAGCCTGCCCATGAAGCAGGCGGCAAACTGGCTGGGCTTTCCCTGGCTGAAGCCTCTGTCCGGGCAATTACCGCTGGGGCTGACTGTGCAGATTCCCTGGCAGGGCACCCCGTTTTCCCTGCGAGCGGCCTCGTCGATGAAAGGGATTACCGTGGATGCACCGGCGCCGCTCGGCAAGTCTGCCGAGGCAACCCGACCGCTGGATATCCGGCTCAGTAATCCGGGCAGACGTCTGGCGCTGGACATGGAATACGGCGGGCTGCTGCGAGGGGCGTTTCGCATCGACAAGCGCGTGCGTGGTGATCTGCTGCTGGGCAGCGGCACCTTGCAGGTGCCCGCCGAGGGGATTCAGGTACGCGGCCGGCTGGCTAACGCCAGTGTGGAGCCCTGGATCGACTTTATCGGTAACCGGCTGATGCCTTCACTGAATGCTGGCAGTGGTGGCGGGGTGGCTACCGCCGATGCCTCCCTGAGCAAGGTCAGCCTGCAGGTGGATCGCCTGGATCTGTTTGGCATGGAGGTAGCCGATACCCGGCTCTCGGTGCTGCCGGCGGTGGCTGGCTGGGATATGGCGCTGAGTAGCCGTGCGGTGGCCGGGTCTGTGCGCATTCCGGATGGCTTCACGGCCCGGGGTGAGGCGCCGCTTGCCATGTCGGTGTCCCGCCTCAATCTGAAGCTGCCCGAGGGAGCGCTCGGCGATGACGGGGAAACCGCACCGGTGTCGCCGCTGACACTGCCGCCGCTGGATGCGGATTTCAACAGTATCGTTATCAACGGTGAGGACTACGGCCAGTGGCAAGGCAAGGTGCGGCCGGTGAAACAGGGCGTGCGTATTTCCGATCTGGACGGGCGCTGGCGATCCAGCCGTTTTCAGGGCACGCTGGACTGGACCGAGGAGGCCGGCAAGTCTTACAGCCGCTTCAACGGCAGCCTGTCCTCGGACAATCTTGGCCGCTCCCTGAACGCCTGGGGTATGCCGGCACTGATCGAGTCCGACGATGCCCGCGCGCAAGTTGTGCTTGGCTGGACAGACTGGCCGTTGAATATGAATTATCTGGCCCTGGAGGGGCAGACCCAGGTGGATATCGGGGAATGCCGGATTCCGGATACCGATACCAAAACCTCATTCCTGCGCCTGCTGGGTATTCTCAATATCGGCACGATCCAGCGTCGTTTACGGCTGGATTTCTCGGACCTGTACAAGAAGGGCATGAGCTGCGACAGCATTACTGGCGACTTCTCCATTGATGGCCCCCGGGTGGCTACATCCAATCTGGCCATTGATTCGCCCTCAGCCGCGATTCGCGTCAAGGGTGCCATTGATCTGGAAAAGGAAACCCTGGATCACAACATGGAGGTGACCCTGCCATTGTCCAGTAACCTGTATGCGGGCTGTCTGGCAGGGCCGGCAGCCTGTGCGGGTATTTTTGTGGTGGAGCGGATCTGGGGCGACCGGCTCGACAAGACAACCACCATGGAATACCGGGTAACCGGTAACTGGAGCAGCCCACAAGTGAAAGAAACCGAGGGGATATTCGAATGACGGTGCAACGCTATCAAATTGCCGCCATCCAGATGACCAGCGGCAAGCAGCCCGATGACAACCTGCGCCAGGCGGGAGCGCTACTGGCCGAGGCCCGGCAAAAGGGTGCCGAGCTGGCCGTGTTGCCGGAAAATTTCGCCGGCTACGGCGTTGATTACCGGGTGCTGGGTGAGCGTCATGACGAGCTGGTCGGCTGGTTGTGTGAGCAGGCCAGCAGCCTGGACATGGCGATCATTGGCGGCAGTCTGCCTGCACTGCAGCGCCCGGATAGGCAGCCGGTACCATCACCACTTGTGCGCACCTGTTCCATCGCGGTAAACGCTGCCGGGGAATGCCTGGCCCGCTACGACAAGCTGCACCTGTTCGATGCGGATGTGCAGGATGCCCAGGGTCGTTACCGTGAGTCGGATTTTTTTGAGCCCGGCCAGGAGGTGGTGACCACCACTCTGGGTGATCTGCAGGTGGGCATGGCGATCTGTTATGACCTGCGCTTTCCGGCGCTTGCCCAGCGGCTGGTTGCCGCCGGGGCGCATCTGTTGGTGTATCCCTCTGCCTTTACCGCGGTCACCGGCGCGGCCCACTGGCAACTGCTGCTGCGTGCCACGGCGGTACAGACCGGCTGTTATGTGCTGGGCGCCAACCAGTGCGGCCAGCACGGCCCGCGTCGGGCCACCTATGGGCATTCCATGCTGGTGGACCCCTGGGGCCGGGTGGTGGATAGTCTGAGCGATTCTCCCGGTGCTCTTGTGGCCGAGCTGGACCTTGCTACCATGAATGAGCTTCGGCAAAGCATGCCGGTTCAACAGCATCAACGATTCCGAATTGAAGGACCCTATGACACATAACGACGCCCTATCCATTGCCGAGTCCGTACTGCTGGCGCCGGCAAACCTGCACACCCCGCAATTGGCGTCGCTGCTGAACGGCAAACTGACCGGCCAGGCAGATTATGCCGACATGTATTTCCAGCACAGCCGCCATGAGGCCTGGGTGCTGGAAGACGGTATCGTCCGTGATGCCAGCTTCAATACCGAGCGCGGCGCCGGTGTGCGCATTGTCCAGGGCGATAAGACCGGGTTTGCCTATAGTGATGACATCACCCTGGACGCGTTGCAGCAGGCCAGCGGTGCCGCCCGTGCCATTACCCGACATGGTCAGGACCGGCAGATCCAGCTTGCCAGTCGGGCGGTGCCGGCCCGTTATGCCGCCATTGATCCGCTACTGGGCTGGCCCGCCGAAGACAAGGTGGCCCTGCTGCAACGTATCGATGCCTTGGCCCGCTCACTGGACCCGGCCATCGTGGAAGTCACGGCCAGCCTCAGTGCTGAACAGGATGTGATCATGGTGGTCGCCAGTGACGGCACCCTGGCGGCGGATGTGCGGCCATTGATCCGCTGCAATGTGAGCGTGATCGCCGAACGCAATGGCCGCCGCGAGCGCGGCAGTGCCGGCGGTGGTGGTCGGGTGGCCTACGACTGGCTGTTGCAGGAAGAGCGTATCGAAACCTGGGCCCGGGAAGCCGTACGTGGCGCCTTGCTGAACCTGGAAGCCGAAGCAGCACCGGCAGGCACCATGCCGGTGGTATTGGGGCCGGGCTGGCCCGGTGTGCTGTTGCACGAAGCGGTGGGCCATGGTCTGGAAGGCGATTTCAATCGCAAGGGCACTTCCATGTTTGCCAAGAAATTTGGCCAGCAGGTGGCGTCGCCCCTGTGTACCGTGGTGGACGATGGCACCCTGCCGGATCGCCGAGGCTCTCTGACCATCGACGACGAAGGCACCCCTACCGCCTGCAATACCCTGATCGAAAACGGCAAGTTGGTGGGTTTCATGCAGGACAAGACCAGCGCCCGGCTGATGGGTGTGGCGCCCACCGGTAACGGCCGGCGGGAATCCTATGCCCACCTGCCCATGCCACGCATGACCAACACCTACATGCTGCCCGGTGAGAGTGATCCGCAGGATATTGTTGCCAGTCTCGATCGCGGCATTTACGCGGTGAACTTCGGAGGTGGCCAGGTGGATATCACGTCCGGGCGTTTTGTCTTTTCCACCAGCGAAGCCTACCTGGTGGAGAAGGGCAAAATCGTCTGCCCGGTGAAAGGCGCCACCCTGATCGGTAGCGGCGCGGAAGTGATGAGCCGCATCTCCATGGTCGGTAATGATCTGGCCCTGGACAGTGGCATCGGCGTTTGCGGCAAGGATGGCCAGTCCGTGCCGGTGGGCGTGGGTCAGCCCACCCTGCGTGTGGACGCCCTCACCGTGGGGGGCACTGCCTGATGTCCCAGGTACTGGACGTTCTGTCACGCATGCGTCTGTTCGCCGGGCTCAGTGATGAAGAACTGGCGGTACTGGAAAAGCTGGTATTTGTTAACCGGGTTCCTGCCGGGGAACCGGTATGCCGGGAAGGGGACCGCAGTGATTTTGTCTGCTTTGTGGTGCGCGGTTGTCTGGATATCGTCAAGAACAGCGAAGCCGGTGGCGAGGTGGTGATTGCCCATTTACGGCCGGGTGATTCCATGGGCGAGATGGCGCTGGTGGATAACGAGCCCCGATCGGCTACAGTCCGTGCCGCCGAGGATGCCACCCTGATCGTGCTCACCCGCAAGGGTATCGAGCAATTGCGTAAACGCAGCCCCCATGCGGTCAGTCTGATCATGGAAAACATTGCCCGCCTGTTATGCCTGCATCTGCGTCGCACTTCGTCACAGCTGGCCCAGTTCAAATTACCGGTAGGATAACAAACGCTAATAAACACGTTACGGGTTTGCCGATGAAAGTATTCTGCCTTGGAATGGTTCTGGTTGCGCTGGTTGGCTGTGATCCGGTGCAGTGGCCGGCGGATGTGCGTTTGCCGGACGGGGCGGTGTATGACGGCGATACCCGAGATGATCTCTTCCACGGCGAAGGTACGCTGACCTGGCCGGATGGTCGCTACTACGAAGGGGAATTCCGCGAAGGGCGGCTTAATGGTCACGGCAAGCTGGTGGATCGGCGCGGCTGCGCTCATCAAGGTCAGTTTGTCGACGGCGTCCTGCACGGGGAAGGGCAGTTCACCTGTGACGATGCCACCTGGCAGGGGCGCTTCGAACAGGGTGAGCTGATTGAGGGCACCGTCAGCTATGAGAGCGGCGGCTCTTACCAGGGCAAATTCCGTGATTTCGCCCCCCATGGCCAGGGAATCTGGGTCACCGAGGATGGCGCGCACTATGAAGGCCGGTTCGAGGATGGCGAGCTGCTCAAGGGCACTTACCGGGATGAGGAAGGTTACCGCTATGAAGGGGAATTTCGCTATTTTTCCTATCACGGCCAGGGGGTGCTGACCCGCCCGGATGGCGTGGTGATTCGTGGCAAGTTTGAAAACGGCCATGCTCACGGCAGCGGCACGCGCACTCAGCCGGCTGAGGGCGACGGTGAGCCGCAGGAAGAAAAAGGGTATTTCGTGCGTGGACGCTATTACGCCAGTGAGCAGGTCTACCGGGAAAATCGCCATGCCCGGGCAGCAAAAATGGAGGCCCGCCTGTACACCGAATCCAGCCGTTTACAGTCGGTGTTGTCATCCTTGGCGCCACAGCGGCCGGGAGTGCGTGATGTTTACCTGCTGGTGGTAGGTGGCGATGGCACCGAGGCTGTGTTTGCCCGCGAAGTGGACTGGGTGGCGGAACGGCTGGGCTCGGTATTTGATCTCAACCGCCGGCAGGTGCGTTTGATCAACGGCGGCAGCGATGATCTGCCTCTGGCGACCCGAACCAGTGTACGTGAAGCGCTGCAAGCGCTGGATGCCCTGCTGGATCCGCAAGAAGATCTGCTCATGGTGCATCTGGTCAGCCATGGTTCCAAAGAGGGCGCCCTGTTACTGGATGATCGAAATCTCAAGCTTAATGATCTGAGCGTGGCGGACGGCAAACAGTGGCTGAATGGCCTGCAGGCAAAGCATCAATGGCTGGTGGTGTCGGCCTGCTATTCCGGAAAATGGGTAGACGCCCTGGCTTCACCGCAGCGGGTTGTGTTTGCTTCTGCAGCGTCGGATCGTACCTCCTTCGGTTGCGGTGACGACTCCGACCGTACCTGGTTCAGCAAGGCGTTGTACGGTGAGGATATGGTGGCCGGCATCGCCGATCCGCAGGCCTGGTTTGCTGCTGCCAACGAGAAGGTCTCGGGGATGGAGGAAGAGCAAGGCATTGAGGGCGATGCGCACTCCATGCCGCAAAAGGCAGTGGGGGAGGCATTTTTGCGCTGGTGGCAGGGAAATAAAGCAGTTAACAGTGAATAGCGAAAACCCGTGAGTGATCGGAACGTAGGGTGGATTAGCCTAAGCGTAATCCACCTTCGGTTTCGCACATGGTGGGGGCAATGCGGGGAAAACATGGTGGATTACGCTTAGGCTAATCCACCCTACGCCACCCGGATGGGTGTTGCGTGTAGATGTGTTGCTCGCTGTGTGCAGGCAGCGCTTCTCAGTACAGCGGCGCGGTTTTGTCCAGTTGGTTCAGGTAGCTCATCAGCTTGCGTCGCTCGCGTTTGAACTTGTCTTTTTCCGCGGCGGAAGCCGTGGTCGGGTCGGCAATGCGGGCCTTGAGCGCGTTACGGCTCAGGTTGCGCAGTTGCTGGCGGTCACCGTGGGGGAAGAAGTCCAGGACTTGCTGCAGGGTGCTTTCGGCGTCCCTAGGCTGGTCGCAGGCCATGATCTGTTCTACCCAGTTGGTCAGCCGTTGCTGGCGGAACGGATCATGAAACGCTTCCAGCGCCTGGATGATCTGCTCGCTGTTGGATTCGCGCATCAGGCGGCCGATGTACTGGGCATGGCGACGGCGAGCCTCGTGGTGGTTGATGCGGGCTGCTTCGTCCAGGGCTTTTTTCAGTTCATCGCCCAAGGGCAGTCGCTCGCGCTCCGCCGGCTTCATGTCCATTAACGAGAGTCCCAGCTCCTGCAAAGCACTGTCATCGCGTTTTTGTTGTGTCTTGCTGGTCAGCAGGTCGTCGTTATACTCGGTCATTGGATTTCGGCTTTCCTGTTTTGCGTGCGGCGTGTTGCGTGAAGCTTGCCGACGGACTTTTTCTGATTACGGAACCGCTATTTTATGTCTGATTCCCCCGCAACGACAGCAGAACTGGATATTGCCCAATTACGCCAGGCGGAAGATACCGCCGCCTGGGTGCTGGAAGAGGCGAAACGGCAGGGTGCCGATGGGGCAGAAGTGAATGTGAGTCTGTCCCAGGGATATTCGGTCAATGTGCGCCAAGGGGAGGTGGAAACCGTGGAATTCCACCGCGACCGGGGGGTGTCGGTGACCCTGTTCCGCGGCCAGCGCAAGGGCCACGCCAGCAGTTCCGACGACAACCGTGACAGCCTGCGCGACACCATTCAGGCGGCGGCCTCCATTGCCCGCTACACCGAGGAAGATCGTTATGCGGGTCTGGCACCGGCCTCGATGCTGGCTCGGGAGGTGCCGGACCTGGACCTGTATCACCCCTGGGCAATGGATACCCAGGCGGCCATCGACGAGGCATTGCGCTGTGAAACCATTGCCCGCAATGATGAGCGTATCGTCAATTCTGAAGGCGCGTCCATCAACAGTGGCGCCAGCCTGCGGGTCTTTGCCACCTCGGAAGGTTTTCTGCACGGCTACCGTGGTACCCATCATAGCCGGGTCTGCAGCGTGGTGGCGGAAGACGATGATGGCATGCAGCGTGATTACTGGTACGACGGAGGCCGCATCGGTGAGCGGCTGGCCAGCGCCGAAGAGATTGGCGAAAAGGCCCGCGAGAGAACGCTGGCACGGCTGGGGGCGAGCATTCCGGAGACCGGTGAATTGCCGGTGATCTTTGCGCCGGAAGTGGCATCCGGCCTGCTGGGTCACCTGGTGTCCGCCATCAGCGGCGGCGCCCTGTTCCGTCGCAGCTCCTTCCTGCAGGACAGCATTGGGACTGCGGTGTTGCCCAAGGGCTATGCCCTGACGGAGAACCCGCATCTGTCTGCCGGAAACGCCTCCGCCCCTTTCGATGGCGATGGCCTGCCCACCTGCGCCCAGTCTTTCGTGGAGGACGGCGTGCTGCGCCAGTATGTACTGGGCCTGTACGCCGGTCGCCGTTTGCAGATGGACCCCACCGGCAATGGTGGCGGGGTACGTAACCTGTCTATCACCGATACGGGCGAGTCACTGGCAGCGTTGATGGCCCGGGTGCCGAAAGGCATTCTGATCACGGAAGTCATGGGGCAGGGAGTAAATCTGGTGACAGGAGACTATTCTCGTGGCGCCAGCGGTTTCTGGTTTGAGAACGGCGTCATACAAGGAGCGTTGCAAGAGTTTACCATTGCGGGGCATTTGGGGGAGATGCTCAAGGGTATTCAGGGTAGCGGCACCGATGTGGATTATCGGGGTAACATCGCCAGCGGCTCGCTGTTGCTGTCGCCGATGAAAATCGCAGGGCGATAGCGACAGGTTGTATCCGGGCATTTTCAATGGATGAATTTTTTTCGGGAAAGGAGCAAACCGTGAGTGAAATCAATCCGTATCAACAGCCGCAGGCCGAGCTGATTGATGACAATAATCCGCCGGCACAGCCGCTGACCATTCTGGCCGAGCCGCGCAAAATCAGTGTGGGGGACGCGCTGGGCTGGATCGGCAGTGGTCACAAGATGCTGCCGGGACACTGGGGTGTGGTGCTTGGGGCCCTGGTGGTCACCGTGCTGATCACCTCTGCCTTCCAGATCATTCCGTTGCTTGGCATGATCGCTCAGATTCTGGCGACGCCTCTACTTTACGCGGGGATCGTGAAAATTTTCCATCGCATGGAAACCGAGGGCAACTCGGATTTTGCCGACTTGTTCGCCGCGTTTTCTGATCGAACCGGTCCACTGATTCTGATGGCACTGGCTCAGCTCGGTGTGATGCTGCTGCTCGGGGCTGTTTTCGGTGGCCTGGGGTATGCGTTGGGTGCCGGAGGCGCTGGTACTGGAGCGATGATAGTGATTGGCCTGTTGGGTCTGGTAGCCATGTTTGGCTTCGTCTATCTGTTCTATTTCACCGTGCCGCTGATCTTTCTGGGCAACAAGGGTGTGGGCGAAGCCATGAAGCTGAGCCTTCGCGGCTTCACCCGCAATGTAATTCCCATGATCGTTTACCTGCTGGTCACCATGGTGATCGTGCTGGTGGCTGCCTTGCCACTACTGCTGGGGTGGCTGTTCGTCATGCCGATTCTGGCCGGCGCCTACTACGTCTCTTTCCGGCAGATTTTTGTGGAATAAATTTCGTAGTAGAGCATGACAAAAAAGGCGCCAATCAATGGCGCCTTTTTTATGGGTGAACGCAACAGTCAGACCAGCAAATGTGCGTAAAGCACGGTGGCCAGGCCCAGGAAGGCAAAGAAGCCGACAATATCGGTGATGGTGGTGAGCACCACGGAGCCGGCCAGGGCCGGGTCGATGCCCATCTTTTTCATGATCATGGGCAGCATGGCGCCCGCACAGGCGGCCATGATCAGGTTGATGATCATGGCGGTGGCGATGACCATGCCGATACTGGGGTCGTCGAACCATAGCGCAGCGGTAATGCCAATCACCGTGGCCCACAGCACGCCATTCAATGCCCCCACGGATAGTTCCTTGACCAGCAGATAGCGCGTATTGCTCGACTGGATCTGCCCCAGTGCCATAGCGCGGATCACCAGGGTCAGGGTCTGGCTGCCAGCGATGCCGCCCATGCTGGCAACGATAGGCATGAGGATGGCCAGCGCCACCACTTTTTCCAGGGTGGCTTCGAACAGCCCGATGACGGCGGAGGCGGCCAGGGCGGTCAGCAGGTTGATCCCCAGCCAGACAGCCCGGCGGCGAGCGGTCTGCCAAACGGAACCGAAGGTGTCCTCGTCTTCATCCAGACCGGCCATACTCATCAGCGAGTGGTCGGCTTCCTCGATAATCACGTCGACCACGTCATCAATGGTAATCCGGCCGACCAGCATGCCGTCTTCGTCCACCACCGGTGCGGTTACCAGATCCTGACGTTCGAAGATCTTGGCGACTTCATGAGCGGGCAAGGTGGCAGGGATGGATTCGGCGTCGGTGATCATGGCCTCCCGCACGGTGGTGCCGGGGTCGCTGATCAGGACCTTGGTCAGCGGCAGCAGCCCGATAAACTGGTTGCGGCGATTGACCACGGCCAGGTTATCGGTGGTACGGGGAATTTCACCCCGCCGACGCAGATAGCGCTGTACGACCTCGAAGGTGATTTCCGGGCGGATGGTAATCACATCCGTGTTCATCAGGCCCCCGGCAGTATCCTCCGGGTAACTCATTACCTGTTCCAGCCGGTCGCGATTCTGTTCATCCAGGCTGGCCATGACCTGGCTGGTAACGTGGTCCGGCAATTCCTGCAGGAGGTCGGCCAGGTCATCGGTGTCCAGCTCTTCCACCAGCGAGACCAGCTCGTCGGTGCTCAGATTGCGCAGCAGCTCAACCCGCACTTCCTCGCCCAGATACTGGAGGACCTCGCTTTCCTGATCCTTGCTCAGCAGTTGCCAGAGAATTTCCCGTTCCCGGGGAGGGAACGATTCCAGCAAATGCGCCGCCTCAGCACCGGGCAGATTATTGAACAGCTGACGGACCTGGGTATAGGTGCCGCTGGACAAGGCGCGGTTGATGATTTTGTGGTGCTGTTGGCTACGGCTGGTATCGGCGGGCATAAATAGGACAGGCAGTTGACAGGTGATAGTTGACAGTGGACAGCTAAAAACAGGCTGGCCGCGAGCGAGCCCCTAACTGTTAACTGTCAACTATCAACTATCAACTGTTTTTTCATTCTTCTTCGTCAAAGCGGCGGCCGAACAGATCGGTGAGTTCTTCCATGGCGGCGGTTTCATCGTTGCCGTCAACCTGAAAGGTAACGCTGGTGCCCTTGGCGGCGCCAAGCATCAACAACCCCATGATGCTTTTGGCGTCGATGGGGTTGCCGTTGTGAATGACGTGAATGCGGCTTTCATAGCGTGAGGCCACGCTGACCACCTTGGCGGCAGCACGGGCATGCAGGCCAAGCTTGTTGATGATATCCAGTTGCTTTTCGATCATTGAGTGGTGGAAGCCTAATCCAGTTCGCGGTGGCGGACCTGAAGGGTGGTGCCCTCATTGCGTAGCCGTTTTGCCAGTTGCTCGGTAATGAATACCGAACGATGGCGGCCACCGGTGCAGCCGATGGCGACCGTCACATAGCTGCGATCGCTGTCAGCAAACGCCGGCAGCCAGCGTTTTACGAAATGATGAATGTCATCAAGCATGTCGTGGCTGGCCTGGTGCTGCTGGAGGAAATCGATGATGGCGTCATCGCGGCCGGTAAAGGGCCGCAGGTCGGCCCGCCAGTGCGGGTTGGGCAGTACTCGCACGTCAAACACCAGATCGGCATCGTTGGGCAAGCCGTTCTTGAACCCGAAGGATTCCAGTTGCAGGGACAGGGCCGCGCTGCGATTGGCTACCCGCTCGCGCATCAGGTTGCGCAGGCTGTGAACGTCATAGTTGCTGGTGTCGATCACCAGGTCGGCACGCAGGCGGATATTGGAGAGCAATTCCCGCTCATGCTGAATGGCTGCCTCCACGGAGCCCTGCTGGGCGCCCAGCGGGTGACGCCGCCGGGTGGCGCTGAAGCGCTTCAGCAGAGTGCTGTCGTCCGCATCCAGGTAAATAATTTCGGTCTTTACCTGCTGCTGGTGTAGTGCATCAAGGATGGCATCAAAGGCCAGCAACTGGGTGGGCAGGTTGCGGGCATCAATGCCTACTGCCGCTCGTTCTATGGGTAGCTCACCCTGATCAAGCTGCTCCGCCAGTGTCGGGAGCATGCCCACCGGCAGATTGTCGACGCAGTAGTAGTTCTGGTCTTCCATGGCTTGCAGGGCGGTGGTTTTCCCCGAGCCGGATCGGCCGCTGATGATGGTGAGTTTCATGGTTGCACCGCTTGCATGCTATTTGCCGCACGTTGACACGCAAAATTGATAGACGAGGGGATATCCCGGGTGATGCCTGAAAGTGTGTTGCGTTCCTTCATGATGCCAGTCGCAGCTCCGCTTCGGATTCCACGGCGGTGTGATAAAGGTGATGATCGTTCTTGCTCAATCGCAGTTCGTCACGGTAATCGTCGTCGTTGAACAGGGAAGCCAGGTGGCTGAGGGTTTTCAGGTGCTGTTCAGGGTTTTCCTGGGGAACCAGCAGCACAAAAACCAGATCTACCGGACGACCGTCAACGGCGTCGAAATCGATGGGGGTAGACAGTTTCAGCAGCAGCCCGATGGGTTGCTGGCAGTGACCAAGACGGCAGTGAGGAATGGCGATGCCTTCACCGATGCCCGTGGAGCCCAGCTTTTCCCGGGCTACCAAGGCATCGAAGACCTCCTGTTCGTTGAGGCTGTCGCAGCCGGCCGCGGCCAGCTGCGCAACCTGGTCCAGCAGCTGTTTCTTGCTGCTGGCCTGCACCTCGCTATGGGTGCGTGCTTCGGTGAGTAGTTCGCGAACTCGCATAATTGTCGCTTTGGGTTCAGTGGCCGCCGTGCTTGTGGCTGACAGCCTTTTCCTTGTGTTTGAGGATCTGGCGGTCGAGCTTGTCAGTCAGCTTGTCGATGGCAGCGTACATGTCCACTGCTTCAGCGGTGGCGAAGACGTCGGCCCCGGAAATATGGATGGTGGATTCTGCCTTGTGGGTTTTGGGTTCCGGAGAAAGAATCACCTGGACACTGGTAATCTGGTCGAAATGCCGTTCAAGACGGGAGAATTTGTCTCCTACGTAGGCTCGCAAAGCATCGGTAATTTCCAGGTGATGACCGCTGATATTAATTTGCATGGCTGACTCCTTTACCTGCTCGTTGGGCCGTCCCGGCGCCTACACCAAACGCTTGCGGGCGCTGGATGACGGTATTCTCATCGCCTCACGATACTTGGCGACTGTCCGGCGCGCCACGTTGATCCCCTGCTCGTTCAACAAGCTAGCCAGCTTGTTGTCGCTAAGCGGCTTGCGGGGATTCTCGGCAGCGACCAGCTTCTTAATAATGGCACGAATAGCGGTGGAGGAACACTCACCGCCGCCGTCTGTTCCCACGTGGCTGGAGAAGAAATACTTGAGCTCAAAGACGCCGCGGGGTGTCATCATGTATTTCTGGTTGGTGACCCGACTGATGGTCGATTCGTGCATCTCGACGGCATCAGCAATCTCGGCCAGAACCAGCGGTTTCATTGCCTCCTCGCCATAGTCAAAGAAGTCTTGTTGAACTTCAACGATGCGGGTGGCCACCTTCAGCAGGGTGTCGTGGCGGCTTTGGAGGCTCTTGATGAACCACTTGGCCTCCTGCACGCAGTTGCGCAGGTACTGACCATCCTCGCCACCGGCCTTGCGGGCCATGGAGGCGTACTGCTGCTGCAGGTTGACCTTGGGCAGCACTTCCTCATTCAGGCTGACCTGCCAGCGTCCCTGGTGCTGGCGCACAATCACGTCCGGCACCGCGTAATCCACCTGGCTTTCACCGATCTGTTCGCCGGGTGCCGGGTCCAGGGTGCGCAGCAGCGAGAGCGCGTCGAGCAGGTTTTCTTCGCTGATCTGCAGTACCCGGCGCAGGGCGGCGTAGTCGTGCTTTTCCAGCAGCGCGAGATGCCCCAGCAGGGCCAGGGCATAGTCCAGAAAGGGAGTGTCTGTGGGGAGTTGGCGCAACTGCACCCGCAGGCAGTCGGCCAGATCCAGGCTGGCGACCCCTACCGGATCGAATTGCTGCAGGCGGTGCTGAACTGCCAGTACTTCATCGGCTTCCAGTTCGTCGCCTTCGGTGAGCAGGTCATCCTGGGCGTTCATCATCGCTACGATCTCGTCCACGGTGACGGTCAGGTAGCCGCGATCGTCCAGGGACTCGATGATGGTCATGGCGATAATGCGGTCTACATCGCTCATGGGGGTCAGATTCAGTTGCCAGAGCAGGTGGTCCTGAAGATTGCCGGCAATGCTATGGCGTTGTTGCCAGTCGTCGGCATCGTCGGGGAGGGCGCTGGAGGCACTGCTGGTCTGGCCGGAATAGACATCGTCCCATTCCGTTTCGATGCCGGGTTCGTCGTCCACGAACTCTTCCAGAGCGTCGTCACGCTCGGTATCCAGCTCCTGTTCGTCCTGACGTTCTTCGTCAGCGTCAGGCAGGGATTCGTCACCGAAATCATCAGCCAGCTCCAGCAACGGATTGCTTTCCACTGCCTGCTGAATCTCCTGACGCAAGTCCAGCGTGGATAGCTGCAAGAGGCGAATGGCCTGCTGCAGCTGCGGTGTCATGGTCAGCTGCTGGCCGATTTGTAGTTGTAGGCTTGGCTTCATACTGCTCAGGCTGATGTCATCCCCAAAACACGAGAATAACAGCCTATGCATAAGGCAAGCAATATTTGTGCCAATGATGGTTGTGTGCTAGAGAGCAAAGTTGACAGTTGATAGTGGACAGTTGACAGCGTCGCGGGGAATCCTGTCTTTATCTGCAATGTCTGAGGCTGCGTTTAAAGTTTGGGCGCGGCCCTCAAAGGGCTTCAGAACCAAGTGCCTTTATCGCGTAGCTGTCAACTGTCCACTATCAACTGTCAATTTGTTTACAGCCTGAAATCGGCCCCCAGGTACACATCCCGCACCTGCTGGTTACCGAGAATGGTGTCGGCGTCGCCGGAGGCGATAATGTGCCCGGCGCTGACAATATAGGCGGTGTCACAGATATCCAGGGTTTCGCGCACGTTGTGATCGGTGATCAGCACGCCGATGCCGCGCTCTTTCAGGTGGCGGATGATGCCCTTGATGTCGTTCACGGAAATCGGGTCCACGCCGGCGAAGGGTTCATCCAGCAGGATGAAATCCGGGTCGGTGGCCAGACCGCGGGCGATTTCTGCCCGACGTCGTTCACCGCCGGACAGGCTCATGCCCAGGGAATCACGGATATGGGTGATATGGAATTCCTTGAGCAGGCTCTCCATGCGCTCGTGGCGATCCGCCTTGCTGAGCTCCTTGCGGGTTTCCAGGATCGCCATGATGTTTTCTTCCACGGTCAGGCGGCGGAAGATGCTGGCTTCTTGTGGCAGATAGCCGATGCCGCGCTGGGCGCGGCCATGCATGGGCAGATGGGTGATATCCGCCTCGTTGATGTCGATTCGCCCGGCGTCCGCTTCCACCAGGCCGACAATCATGTAGAAGCAGGTGGTCTTGCCGGCGCCATTGGGGCCGAGCAGGCCGACGATCTGGCCGGCCTCCACGTCCAGGGAGACATCCTCGATGACTCGGCGACCCTTGTAGCTTTTTGCCAGGTGGTGGGCACGTAAATGGCTCATAGGGTGTTTGGCTCCGCCTCGGAGGAGGGCTCTACGGGCGCCTCTTCGTTTGTATTGTTGTCCGCAGGAGTGTCTTCCTTGGGCGTCTGATTTTCGGCAGGGATCACCAGTCGCACACGCTTGTCGCCTTCGCTGCTGGCGTCAACCCGCTTGGAATCCAGGCTGTACTCCACCTTGGCGCCTTCGAAGGTGTTGCCCAGGTGTTCAATGTAAGCGTCGCCGGTAAGTACCAGGGTGCGTTGGCGAATATCGTAGACCAGGTTGTTGGCGTGGGCCTGCAGGTCCTCACCTTCTTCCATGCGCACCGGGGTGCCGGACGCTTCCACGCGGATCAGTTCGCCATTGCGGGTAAACAGGCGCATTTCGTCTGCAAACAGTTTCCGCTTGCCCTGTATCAGTTCCACATTGCCGCGATAAAGCCCGCTGCCGGCGTCCTGTTCGAAACGCCCCGAGTCGGCGGTGACGGAAACTGGCATTTGCGGTGGGGCGGCCACTGTGCTCACCGGCAGGGCCGCAGCCAGGGCGATGGTGCAGGTTCTAAGAAGCCGGCGCATCAAACTCACTCTTTACTCCTTTTTCAAGGGTCAGTATGCCCTTGTCGAGATCGGCCTCCAGCGCACCCGCGCGGGTCTTGCCGGATTCAAATTCTATGTCAACATCCCCGGGAGAGCTGGCGATGTTGGTCTCGCTGAGAAAGCGCAGCTCCTGGGTATCCAGGGTGATTTTCTGTTGCTGATTGCTGGCTGTCACGTCGCCGGAGAAAACAATCAGGTCGCCATTTTCCTGCACCACGCCCTGCTCGCTGACAATGGTCCAGCTGCCTTTGTCGTTGGCCATTTCCAGCTCAGGTTGCTGCATTTCCGTGAGCGGGTTGTGGTCGTACTGGGTCAGCGTCTCGGCGGTGAGATAGTACTGGAGACGGCCGTCATCTTCACTAAAGGCGCGTGCTGTAATGTCCTTGGCGACGATGGCTGGCGCGGTGAGGATGGCATCCTCCTGGCCCGGCAGGGAGTCATCCCACTCGTGCAGGGTCATCAGCATGACCAGCCCCAGCATCAGGATGCCGGTGGCGCTGAGCAAGCCCTGGCGCTTCATGCTGGGCTCCGTTGCGCGAGGATGGCGTCGCAGATTTCGCGAACCGCGCCTTCGCCGCCGCGCCGTTCGGTAATGTGGTCGGCAGCTGCCTTGGCGCAGTCATGGGCATTGGCCGGGGCAAAACTGAGCTGGGCCCAGTCCAGGGCGCTCACGTCGGGTTCGTCATCGCCGGCATAGCCGGTCTCGCTGGCGGCGATGCCTAGCTGTTGCGCCAGATCGGCCAGGGCCACCCCCTTGTCTTCGCGGCCCTGTATCACATGAGCGATGCCCAGGTCGGCGGCGCGTTTGGCCACCATGGGCGTGTTGCGACCGGTGATGATGGCCAGGGTGACGCCGCTGGCGGCCAGTTTTTTCAGGCCGTGGCCGTCCAGGGTGTTGAAGACCTTGATGGCTTCGCCTTCCGGGCTGAAGTAGATGCGCCCGTCGGTCATCACCCCGTCCACGTCGAAGGCCATCAGGCGCAGGTTCTGTGTATCAATGGACGACAGTTGCATGGGCATTTACACCACCCCCGCGCGCAGTAGGTCCTGCATGTTGAAGGCACCAAGAGGCTTGTGGTCCTTGTCGCAGACCATCAGGCCATTGATCTTGCGGGTTTCCATGATCTGCAGGGCCTCGGCGGCCAGGTGGCCGGGTTCGATGGTGATCGGCTGAGCCACCATGACCTCATCGATGGTGGCCTTGCGAATGTCGATATCCCGATCCAGCATGCGGCGCAGATCGCCATCCGTAAAGATGCCGGCCAGGGTGCCGTCGTCCCGGGCGATGGCGGTCATGCCCAGCCCTTTGCGGGTCATTTCCAGCAGGGCTTCGCTGAGCGGAGTGCCCGAGGCAACCACCGGCAGGCGCTCGCCAGCATGCATGATATCGTCCACCTTGAGCAGCAGGCGGCGGCCCAGGCTGCCACCGGGGTGGCTCATGGCGAAGTCTTCAGGGGTGAAACCGCGTGCTTCCAGCAGCGCGATGGCGAGGGCATCGCCCATGGCGAGAGCCGCCGTGGTGGAGGAGGTGGGCGCCAGATTGTGCGGGCAGGCCTCTTCGTTGACTGCCACGGTCAGGTGTACGTCGGAGAGTTGCGCCAGCGCGGATTGCGGACGACCGGTCATGCCGATCAGGGCGGTGCCCTTGCGCTTTATCACCGGCAAAATGGCCAGCACTTCGGCGGTTTCGCCGGAATTGGACAGGGCCAGCACCACGTCATCGGTGGTGATCATGCCCAGGTCGCCGTGGGAGGCTTCACCCGGGTGAACAAAGAAAGCGGGGGTGCCGGTGCTGGCCAGGGTGGCGGCCAGTTTGCTGCCCACATGGCCACTTTTGCCCATGCCGGTAACAATTACCCGGCCACGGGCGCCAAGCATCAGGTCGCAGGCGGCGGAGAAGCTGTCATCCAGGCTGTCTTTCAGGGCGTCCACGGCTCTGGCTTCGATGTCCAGAACCCGTCGGCCCACGCCGATGTGGTTGTGACTCATTCATCTCTCCTCTGGTCGGGGCCGATTATACATTGCTGGGCAGGCCACGTTGACCCGAATTCTGTTTCATTTGGAACCGTTGTGACATCTTGGGACTCCAATAAAGCAGATGCGGTTCAGTGTGTTACTGGACATCAGCGGTATAAAACCGTAAAACCGCCGGACATTAACAGGGAGTTTTCTATGCATTTGCAGCGTGTGATCCGGATCTGGCTGGCGATGGTGCTTACCGCCATGGCCTCTTTGGCGGCGGCGGAAAATGATCCGCGGCAAGTGGTGATGGAAGCGGTGGAGCGCATGACATCCCGCATTGAAGCGGAGCGGGAGCAACTGGAAACGAACCCGGACCGGGCCAGGGAACTGGTGCGCGAGGAGCTGGGCGACCTTGTGGATTTCAAGCGTATCACCCGCATGGTGATGGGCGATTACTTCGGACCGTCCAGCAAGGAGCAGAAGTACCGCTTTCTGGATGTGTTCAAGAACAGCCTGATCAACACCTATGCCTCCGGCATCACCCTTTATGAAGGTCAGAAGATTACCACCCTGCCCATGCAGGAAGGGGACCGTAAGGGCGACTATGCACGGGTGCGCATGGAGGTGAAAACCAACTCCGGCAAGACCGTGCCGATCTATTACACCCTGTTCCAGCGTGATGATCAGTGGCGGGTGATCAATGTCTACGTCAACGGTCTGGATTTGCGCGATACCTTCCAGAGCCAGTTCGCCCAGGGTATGCAGCAGTACAACGACATCGACAAGGTGATCGACAACTGGTCCGCGGACGCCAAGATCGACGCCGGCATCGAGGGTGAAGACCAGAAGAGCTGATTGTTCGGCCGCCGCCGCCGTGGCAAGGGGGCGCCGGCTCGCGTATTATTGCCGTTTTTACCGAGGAGCGGGTCTGTCCCGCTCCTTGCTGTTCGGGCCGCTGTCGGCCCCGATGAGGAGCGAACATGAATCCGGAAGAGGTAAAAGCGCTGGTCGAAGCCGGTTTTGATGATGCCGACGTGGCGGTGGAAGGCGGCGGCGACCGGTTCCAGATTCGCGTGATATCTACCGCCTTTGACGGCCTGATGCCGGTGAAGAAGCAGCAGCTGGTGTACGCGACCATCAACGAGCAGATCCAGAGCAATACTATCCACGCGGTGCAGATCATTACCTATACCCCGGCCGAGTGGGAAAAAGCCCAGAAAATGGGTATCGGCTGAGGCATTGCGCCCGGCCTTCTGACAAGCCTAGAGACAGTTCATGGATAAATTGATCATCACCGGCGGTCGGCGTCTGGACGGCGAAATCCGTATTTCCGGCGCCAAGAACGCAGCACTGCCGATTCTGGCCGCCACCCTGCTGGCCGACGAGCCGGTCACCGTGGGCAACCTGCCGCATCTGCAGGATGTCACCACCCTGATCGAGCTGCTGGGTCGCATGGGCGTCCACGTGGTGATCGACGACCGCATGAACGTGGAAGTAAACGCTACCACCATCAAGGAACTCACCGCTCCCTACGAGCTGGTGAAGACCATGCGTGCGTCCATCCTGGTACTGGGCCCCATGGTGGCTCATTTTGGCAGGGCCTCAGTGTCCCTGCCCGGTGGTTGTGCCATTGGCTCGCGGCCGGTGGATATTCACCTGCGCGGGCTGGAGGCCATGGGCGCCACCATCGAAGTGGCCAACGGTTATGTGCACGCCTCTGTGGAGGGCCGTCTCAAGGGGGCTCGCATTGTCATGGATACGGTGACCGTGACTGGTACCGAAAACCTGATGATGGCGGCGGCGCTGGCGGAAGGCACCACCTACCTGGAAAACGCGGCCCGCGAACCGGAAGTGGTGGATTTGGCTGACTTCATCAACACCATGGGTGGCAAGGTCAGTGGCGCCGGTACCGACACCATCACTATTGAAGGGGTGGAGAGTCTTCACGGCGGTCATCATGAAGTGATCGCCGACCGTATCGAAACCGGTACCTACCTGATTGCCGCTGCTATCACCGGTGGCCGTATCAAGACCAAGGACACCGTGCCAGGCATTCTCGATGCGGTGCTGCAAAAGCTGGAAGAAGCCGGCGCAAAAATTACCACCGGTGACGACTGGATCGAGCTGGACATGGAGGGTCGTCGGCCCAAGGCCATCTCGCTGCGGACCGCGCCGTACCCGGCCATGCCCACGGACATGCAGGCTCAGTTCATGGCCCTGAACCTGATCGCCGAGGGCACCGGCACCATTGTGGAAACGGTCTTTGAAAACCGCTTCATGCATGTGCAGGAAATGAACCGCATGGGCGCCGATATCGAAGTGCAGGGCAATACCGCTATTTGTCGCGGTGTGGAGCAGCTTACCGGTGCGCCGGTGATGGCCACCGACCTGCGCGCCTCCGCCTCCCTGGTGATCGCGGCGCTGGCGGCGCAAGGGGAAACCACGGTAGACCGTATCTATCACATCGATCGCGGCTATGAGTGTATTGAAGAGAAACTGCAATCGCTGGGTGCGGTGATTCGCCGCGTCCCGCGCTGATCGGGAAAGAGCGTCGTAATGACCAAGCCGTTGACCATCGCCCTGTCCAAAGGGCGCATCCTCAAGGAAACCCTGCCGCTGCTGAAAGCGGCGGGCATTGAACTGCTGGAAGATCCGGAAGCGTCACGCAAGCTGATCTTCGATACTACCCGCGATGATGTGAAAATCATCATTATTCGCGCCACCGATGTGCCCCCCTATGTGCAGCACGGTGCGGCGGATATCGGTGTGGCCGGCAAGGATGTGCTCATGGAGCATGGCGGCGACGGCGTGTTCGAACCCCTGGATCTGAATATCGCTCGTTGCAAATTGATGGTAGCGGCGGTGAAGGATGCCCCGGATGCGGGGGGACGCCTGCGCGTGGCCACCAAATTCGTCAACGTGGCCAAGGCCTACTACGCCCAGCAGGGCAAACAGGCAGAAGTGATCAAGCTTTACGGTGCCATGGAGCTGGCGCCGCTGGTGGGTCTGGCCGACCGTATCGTGGACATCGTGGACACTGGCAACACCCTGCGCGCCAATGGTCTGGAGCCCACAGAGCTGATCGCCCATATTTCCACCCGGGTGATCGTCAACCGCGCCAGCATGAAAACCCGCCACGGGGACATTCAGGGCATCCTGGATCAGCTGGCCGAGGCGGTGGAGGCCCGTAAGGCCGGTTAAAGGCTTTTCACCACAGAGGTCACAGAGCATACAGAGTAAAAAAAACTTACCGGTTCGGTGTGCTTTTGAGCGAGAGGCTTTGTTGATCTCTGTGATAGAAAAAGACCCGCCTTCCTTTCACTGAACTCTGTGCCCTCTGTGGTAAAAAACAGATTGTGACTTTGACAACGGTGCCAACCATGGAAACCACCTGGCTTAACGCCCAAGACGCGGATTTCGATGCCAAGCTGGCCGCCCTTACCGCCTGGTCCGAAGAGCGGGACGAGGAAGTGGCGGATCGGGTGCGCGGTATTCTTCGTGATGTGGCCAAACGCGGCGATGCGGCGCTGGTGGAATACACCAACCGCTTTGACCGCCGTGACGTGGCCGGCATGGATGAGCTGGTGGTGGGGCATGATCAATTGCAGGCGGCACTGGATCGTATTCCCGCCGAACAGCGCCAGGCGCTGGAAGCGGCCGCCGAACGGGTGCGTCGCTATCATGAAAAGCAGAAGCAGGATTCCTGGCAGTACCGGGAAACCGACGGCACCCTGCTGGGCCAGCAAGTCACCCCGCTGGACCGGGCCGGTATTTACGTGCCCGGCGGCAAGGCCGCCTATCCCAGCTCGGTGCTGATGAATGCCCTGCCGGCCAAGGTGGCCGGCGTCGGTGAAATCATCATGGTGTCTCCGGCCCCTGATGGTGAAATCAATGACATGGTGCTGGCGGCGGCGGCCATTGCCGGGGTGGACAAGCTGTTCACCCTTGGCGGTGCCCAGGCGGTGGCAGCACTGGCCTATGGCAGCGACACCGTCCCTGCCGTGGACAAGATCGTGGGACCCGGCAACATCTATGTGGCGGAAGCCAAGCGTCAGGTGTTCGGCAAGGTGGGCATCGACATGATCGCCGGCCCGTCGGAAATTCTGGTGGTATGCGACGGCAAGACCGACCCGGACTGGATCGCCATGGATCTGTTTTCCCAGGCAGAGCATGACGAGGAAGCCCAGGCCATTCTGGTCAGCCCCGATGGCGACTTCCTGCAGCAGGTGGCCGAGTCCATGGAAAAACTGGCGGTGACCCTGGAGCGGGAAACCATCATCCGCACGTCCATGAAAAACCGCGGGGCCATGATTCAGGTGCAGGATCTGCAGCAGGCCATCGCCCTGGCCAATACCATCGCCTCCGAGCACCTGGAGTTGTCCATCGACGACGCGGAACAGTGGGCAAAGCAGATTCGTCATGCCGGCGCCATCTTCCTGGGTCGTCATACTCCGGAAGCCCTGGGTGATTACTGCGCGGGCCCCAACCACGTGTTGCCCACCAGTGCGACGGCACGGTTTTCTTCACCCCTGGGTGTCTATGATTTCCAGAAGCGCAGCTCGCTGATCGGCTGCTCCCCGGAGGGTGCCAGTGAACTGGCGAAAATCGCCTCACCGCTGGCCCGCGGCGAAAGCCTCACCGCCCACGCGCGCAGTGCCGAGTATCGGATCAAGAAATAAATAGTTTTCACCACAGAGGCCACAGAGTAAAAAAACAGTGCTCTTGTCTGAAGTCGGGAAGAGTCTGTGGTGTGGGTGTACTGAGCGTAGCGAACGGCACCCTACGTGGGCCTTCTATGATCGCGATAGGAAACGAGCTGTCTCTTCCTCAATGAACTCTGTGCCCTCTGTGGTAAAAAATCTTTTGGCTGAAGGTCTATGAGCAAATACTGGAGCGATTTCGTTCACCACCTGGAACCCTACGTCCCCGGCGAGCAGCCGAAGATGGAGAGGTTGGTGAAACTGAACACCAACGAGCACCCGCTGGGCCCTTCGCCCAAGGTGATCGAGGTGATTCGTGCGGGGGCGGACGAGCGACTGCGCTTGTACCCGGACCCGGACAGCAGCCAGCTCAAGCAGGCCATTGCCGATTACTATTCCGGTAAAGGCCATGACATCAAACGCTCCCAGGTATTTGTCGGCAACGGTTCCGATGAAGTGCTGGCGCATCTGTTCATGGGCTTTTTCAAACAGGATGAACCGCTCCTTTTTCCGGATATCACCTACAGCTTTTATAAAGTGTACTGCGGGCTTTATCAGATCGACTATCAGGCCGTACCGCTCAATGCCGAGCTGGCCATTGATGTCGGTGACTATCTTGATGAAGAAAAGCCGCGTCCCAACGGCGGGATTATTTTCCCCAATCCCAACGCCCCCACCGGCAGGTTGTTACCACTGAGTGAGATTGAGCGTCTGCTGCAAGCCAATACCGAGTCATTGGTGGTGATTGATGAGGCTTATATTGATTTCGGCGGCGACACGGCCATTAGCCTGGTCAATCGCTACCCGAACCTGCTGGTCACCCAGACCCTGTCCAAGTCTCGTTCCCTGGCCGGTTTGCGCATCGGTCTGGCGGTGGGCGACGAAGCACTGATCGATGGCCTCAACCGCATCAAAGACAGCTTCAATTCCTATCCGCTGGACCAGCTGGCCATTGCCGCTGGCGCTGCGGCGTTTGAGGACCAGGAATGGTTCGCACAGGGCTGTGAGCTGGTAATCAGTCAGCGGGATTGGCTCAATGAAAAACTGGCGGCACGGGGCTTCGAGAGTCTGCCGTCAGCGGCGAACTTCCTGTTCACCTTTCACCCGCAACACAGTGGTTCCTCCCTGGCTCAGGGCCTGCGAGAGCAGGGCATCATCGTGCGTCACTTCGGTAAACCCGAGCGCATTGCTGATTACCTGCGAATTACTGTTGGTACGGTAGAGCAGAATCAGGCCTTGATTGAGGCGCTGGACACGCTGCTCTGATTCCCGCTGCGGAAAAATCTTTTTTCACCACAGAGGGCGCCGAGCACACAGAGAAAAAGGCTGGCTCGGTAACCTGTGGTGAAAGCCTTTCGTGTAGGAACGTCGCTGGCGGCGCGATTCTGCCGTTGATAAAACATCCATTGCAGAATGCGTAGGGTCCAGTTCGCCTTAGGCTCAGTGCACCCTACGCGGGCCGCCCGGGTTTATCTTTTTCTCAGTGAGCTCTGTGTCCTCTGTGGTAAAAAAATCTTTTGCTACACAAGGAGAGAGATCGCGCCAACCAGCGCCGCAAGCGTCCCCGCTTGAACCTTTCCGCATCCCTGCGGTACTAACAGGTATCGCCCAACGGAAAGGCCCCGATAATGAAAAAAACCTTACTGCTTGCCTGCGCGCTGTTGCCGGCCCCTCTTTTTGCCGCCGATTTCACTGTTGCCGCCCCGGTGACCGATGCGGTGCTGTTTCCCGCCCAGGCCCACCTGACTCGCGCTCTCAGCCAGCCTCTGCCTGCCGGTGAACACCAATTGCTGGTCAGCGGCTTGCCGGAGCTGGATCTGGACAGCTTGCAGGTGGCAGTGGAAGGGGCTCAGTTGCTGGGCATTCGCCAGGGATTTGCCATCAATAAAGCCGATGTATCAGCCCGTCGCGCCGAGCTGGATACAGCCATCCGCGAGCTGGAACATTCCATGGCCGCTGCCAAGGCGGCTGATGGCCTGGATCAGCAGCAGATCAATCATCTGCAATCCCTGATGGGGCAGGCTCCCCAGGGGCAGGCAGTGTTTGCCCAGGTGCCAGTGGAAAAGTGGTCCAGCGCCTGGGAATCCATCGGCAAGGCGGTGGAAAAACGTCAGGCGGCCATCAATCAGCGGGCGGTGACGCGTCACGATCAGCAGCAGACACTGGATGCCCTGCGCCAGGAGCGCCAGCAACTGGGCCAGGGGCAGACCCGCAGTCGCGAGCTGGTTCTCACCGTCAGCACGGCCAAGCCTTCCACTGCGCGGGTTCGACTGCAGTATTTTACCGGGCAGGCCGGCTGGCAGAACCAGCTGCGCGTGGATATGAATAGCGGTAGTGAAACCGTGGCGGTAACCGGTATTGCCCTGATTCATAACCGCACCGGTGAAGATTGGCAGAATGTCAGCGCTACCCTGGGGCTGGTGCCCGCCGGCTACCGCCACTTGCCGGACCCGCAGCCCTGGATCGTACGTCTGGCAACGCCACAGCCGGAAATGCGCAAGCAATCATTGCGAGCGGTAATGGCCGAGCCTGCTGCCTATGAGGCGGACATGGCGAGCGGCAACAGCATGCCGATGGCGCCTCCTGTTGCGCACGGTTTCGATATGCGCGTGCCGCTCTCGGCGCCGCTGTCCCTGGCTAGTGGCGACGCCAGTGCTCGGGTACCCTATCAGCAGGCAGAACTGCCGGTGACGCTGAGCCGGGAAAGCTATCTTTGGCAGCAGCCTGCGGTGTTGCTGGTTGGGGAGTGGAAGAACACCAGCCCGCTGCCCTGGCTGGCGGGCAGCGTCACTTTGCTGCGCGATGGTCAGCGCCTGACCCGTTATCACCGCAGCGAGAGCATCAAGCAGGGCGAGCAGATAAAAATGAGCTTCGGTGATGACCCGCGCCTGCAGATCGATGTGGTCCGCGAGCCTTCCCGGGAAGGCGAGACCGGCCTGATCAGCAAGGAAAGCACTCTGTCGGCCCTGAAGAACATTACTCTCACCTCCCACTACGACAAGTCGATCACGGTAAACCTGCTGGACCGTTTGCCGGTGGCCGGCAACGATGACATTACCGTCACTGCCAAAGGCAAGCCCGCCGATGACCGCGATGTGGATGATGTGAAGGGCCTGCAACGCTGGCAATTCACCCTGCCCGCCGGCGGAGAGGAAAGCTTCAAGCAGGGCTTCGAGATTCGTTATCCGGCGGGGGAGAGTTTGAGTGGGGTGGAAGGGCTTTGAAAGGCAATTGATAGTTGATAATGGATAATTGATAACTGCGCGATCAAGCGCAGGAATAATCTGAAAGCAAAGAGGCCGCGCTCAAGTCATTGGACGCGGCCTCTTTGCTTTCAGGATAACCGCAAGACAGGCTCGCGACGTTATCAATTATCCATTATCAACTATCAATTAACCCTCATTCCGTTTCCGCCGGCGGCCGTGTACCAATGACCACATCCACGGTCAGGGGCTGGCGATTGCGGACGATGTTGAGGCTGACTTTCTCGTCCGGTTTCATGCCGGCGATGCGGTTCATGGCTTCGTAGCCGTCGGCCATGGCGATGTCGTTGATGCCCACCAGCACATCGCCGGGTTGCAGGCCGCCCTTGTGGGCGGGGCTGTCGATGACCACTTCGGTGATCACGCCGCCACGGACCTGATCCATGCCGAAAGTTTCGGCCAGGGATGGGGTAATATCCTGCACGGTGACGCCCAGGTAACCGCGAATTACCCGGCCATGGTCGATCAGGTCGCGCATCACTTCCCGGGCAATGGAGGCCGGGGTGGCGAAGCCGATGCCCTGCCAGCTGCCATCCGCCGAGAGAATAGCGGTGTTGATGCCGATCAGATGGCCGCGGGTATCAATCAGGGCGCCGCCGGAGTTGCCCCGGTTGATGGCCGCGTCGGTCTGGATGAAGTTTTCGAAGGTGGCAATGCCCAGATGGCTGCGCCCGGTGGCGCTGACAATGCCCATGGAGACGGTCTGGCCCACGCCTAGCGGGTTGCCGATGGCCAGCACCACATCACCTACCTGCACCGGGCCGTTGCCATTGAGTTCCACTTCCGGCAGGTCCTCCAGCGCCACATGGAGCAGGGCCAGATCGGTTTCCGGGTCAGTGCCGACTACCCGTGCCGGGGCGTCGCGACCATCGCGCAGGGCTACCAGGATTTCGTCCGCATCGCGGATTACGTGATAACTGGTGAGGATGTAGCCTTTGTCGTCCACGATTACCCCGGAGCCCAGGCTGTTCAGTGCCCGTTCCCGGCGGGGTTCTTCCATGAAGCGGTTGAATAGGGGGTCTTCCGGCACATCCTCGCTGGCGAGAATCTGGGTCGTGAAGATATTGACCACCGCCGGGGCGGCGTGGTTGACCGCGCCGGCATAGCTGGCGGTGCCGCTGTCATAGCGACCGGGTCGGGCATTGGGGCCCCACTCGTACCACCACAGCACAGCCAGGCCCACGGCCAGGCCCGCCAGGATCGGTCCGGCAAAAAAACGAAAGGCTCTGATCACCGACAATGCCCCCATGCGCTCGCTTTGGCCCGTGCTATTGCCTTGCGCAGCCGACGAGACGGGGTGCGAACGAGACAAGCGCGGGTCTGGATAGGTAAACTGCGCGCAATATTATCAGATCATTGCCCGGTAGGTGTCATGCTCAAGCGCGATTACATGCTGACCTTGCTCGACCAGGAGCTGGCTGCGGATCACTTTCAGGATTACTGTCCCAATGGATTGCAGGTGGAAGGCCGCGAGCAGATCCGGCGGGTGGTCAGCGGGGTTACCGCCTGCCAGGCCTTGATCGATGCAGCAATCGTGGAAGACGCGGATGCCATCCTGGTCCACCATGGCTACTTCTGGAAGGGCGAAAACCAGCGGGTGCGGGGCATGAAAAAGCAGCGCCTGCAGACTCTGTTACGTCACGATATCAACCTGTTTGCCTATCATCTTCCTCTGGATGCGCACCCGACTCTGGGTAATAACGCCCAGCTCGCCCGGCGTCTGGGTTTCAGTGTGGAAGGGGGGCTGGACGATTCGCCGCGCCCCATCGGCAATGTGGGGCGGCTGGACAGCCCCATGTCTGCGGCGGAGTTCGCCGCCCACGCGGAAGCGGTGCTGGGTCGGACCCCGCTGCATGTGGGGGATCCGGGCGACGAAATAGAAACCATCGGCTGGTGCACCGGCGGTGCCCAGGGCTTTATCGACAAGGCCCAGACCCGGGGTGTGGACGCCTATCTGAGTGGTGAGATTTCCGAACCCACCACCCACTTTGCCCGGGAAACCGGCATGCATTATTTCGCCTGTGGTCATCATGCCACCGAACGCTACGGGGTCCAGGCCCTGGGGCAATGGCTCAATGAGCGGTTCGGTGTGGAACATATCTTTATCGATATCGATAATCCGGCCTGAAACAGGTTCTGAGGAACACCCTGATCCCATGAAGATTACTGTTGTATATAACCCGACCGCCGGTGGTGGTCGGGAGAAGCTGCTTTGCCGCTTTGTGGCCGAACTGGAAAAACAGGGCGCCCGGGTGCGCCTTTACCACACCCGTGGGCCGGGTGATGCCACCGAGTACCTGCAGGGCCTGGAAGATCAGGGCGACTGTGTGGTGGCGGTGGGCGGTGACGGCACCACCAACGAAGTCCTCAATGGTCTGGCTCCCGGTGTGGCCCTGGGCGTCTTTGCCACTGGTACCGCCAATGTGCTGGCAAAAGAGCTGCAGTTGCCCAGAACGCCGGAGCTGGCGGCTCAGATCGTGGTCAATGGCAAGAATGTGCCGGTGACGCCGGCCCGGCTCAACGGCCGGCGCTTTATCATGATGTGTGGCATCGGCTATGACGCCTGGGTGGTGAACGGGGTGAATCTGGCGGTGAAGGAGCGCTTCGGCAAACTGGCCTATGTGCAGTCCATGCTCGCGCAGATCCGCCGTTACGGTCAGCGTCATTACCGGGTCATGGTGGATGGCCGTCCGCTGGACTGTTTCTCCGCCATTGTCACCAATGGTCGCCATTACGGCGGCAGCTTTGTGCTCAGCCGGGAAGCCAACATCCTGCGGCCCCAGGTACAGGTGCTGTTGTTCCAGAAGCCGGGAGTCAGTTTCTTGCTGCGTTGCCTGGCTGCGCTGTTGCTGGGGCGTATGGAGCGGGTCGACGGCGTTGCCAGCCTACGGGCCCAGCGGGTGGAGATCCGCTGTGAGGGCGCCGATGAGCCGATCCAGGCCGATGGCGACCCGGCCGGCCAACTGCCGGCGGAGATTGTGATGGAAGATGAGCCGGTACCCATGCGGGTGGCGGATACGTTCCAGTAATTCATGGCAAGGCGTCTTTGAATAACCCGGCTCCCAGGATCGCCATCGAAATCTGTGATGGTTCATTCCCTGCCGGATAATTGCAGCCGGGAAAGGTCCCGGGAGTGTTGGGCCGTTACTACTAGGCCTGACTACAGGGCCACGAGAAGTCAAAGCGGAACTGTCAGGCCACTCGGCCAGGAAATAAAAAAGCCCGCGAAAGCGGACTTTTTTTATTCGGCGACAAATGCAAAACAGGAACCGGTTGACGCGGTAAGGCGGTTGCATGACGCCTGTTGCGCTTCAGTTTCCTCTCATTTCTTCTCTTCCGGCGGGCAACCCTGTTCGTCACAGCCTTCCGCATAATCACGTGGCGGCTCGACGATGTTGTCAGGTACCGGGCTGTCTGCCACATCCACCGGTGTGAAAGGCCCGGTGGCTTTCTGTTGCAGGCCGAAATCCTCGGCGAGGGTGCCGCCCTTGGCGCTGGGGGCATAGTCCAGCGGCGGCGCCACCGGTTCATCGCTGCCTTTTTGCGGGGCGGAATCCAGGGATTTCGCCACCGCCCGTTTGCGACCCACTTCGGAGCACAGTGCCTGAGCGCCCTTGGAAAGATGTTCGTGGACAGAGCGATAGGCCTGCGTCATATCGTTGACCAGCTCTGCGGTGTGCAGGAAATGGTCATCCACCTGATCACGATAATGATTGAGGGCCTGGCGGGCCTCATCGCGATCACGGATCAACTGGCCGGCCTGACGCCGTGCCGGTAACAACCAGAACAGTAATCCTGCGCCCACTACCACGCCGGCGGCGAAGCACAGCACCCCAGTTGTCAGCATATCCATGGCATACTCCTTCTGAATTCCAGCTATTCCAGCACAGTGCCGGGCAGTCGCCAAGGGTTAGAGCCTATTCAGGGTCTCTTCACAACCGCGTTGCCGCTAAAAATGGTCCCAGGCAAGGCATGAACCGCAGGGCCTGACGGGTCAAGTTCAAGGTTCATAACACAGCATGGGGCCATTTTTAGCGGCAACCCGAAGGGCCGGGCCCCTTTTGCCGCCAGCCCGCGATGGCGCTTGTTCATGTAGAATGACTACACTACAAAATCGCCATCACGAGCTGGCAACAAAATTGACTCCGGCGCGGTTGTGAAGAGGCCATGAATAGGCTCCAAGGTGTAAGAGACTGTTGATACTCTTGAAGTCCTTGATGCGGCGTAAGGTTTTGCGTCCGGGTGCAGCAGCTGGTCGGCAGGGCAAGAAATGCGAGAGAGGTGAAATATGGCAGCACAACAGCGGCAAAGTCTCTCCGGGCCGGCGGGCAATCTTGAGGCCGTGGTGGAACAGGGTAGTGACACGCCCTCATTTGTCGCCATTGTCTGCCACCCGCACCCCCTGTTTGGTGGCACCATGGACAACAAGGTGGTGACCAGCCTGAGTCGCCTGGCCCGGGACCAGGGCGCGGTGGTGGTGCGTTTCAACTTCCGCGGCGTCGGCGAAAGCCAGGGGGCCTATAGCGACGGCATCGGCGAAACCGAAGATCTGCTGGCGATACACAGTTGGCTGACTCATACCTGGCCGGATCTGCCCCTGTGGCTTGCCGGTTTTTCCTTCGGCAGCTTCGTGGCCGCCCGCGGGGCGGAAATACTCAAGGCCAACGGTATGCCTGCCCGGGAGCTGTTGCTGGTAGCGCCGCCGGTACACCATTATCCCTTTGATGATATCGAGCAGACCGGTTGCCCGGTGACTGTGGTCCAGGGGGACGATGATGAAGTGGTCCCGGCGGAGCAGGTGTTTCGCTGGGCAGAAGCGACGCCGTTGGCGCCGGATTTAATCCGTTTCCCGGATTGCGGCCACTTCTTCCATGGCAAGCTGGTAGAGCTGAAGCAGGCCGCCGCCAGCCATTTGCTTGGCTGACAACCTTGTCAGTCCCCTTTGGCGACGCTACATTGCCCCGTCCGAGCAGCAGGCCCCGAGACCCATGACGCCTC
The DNA here is from genome assembly GCF_000756655.1 of Alcanivorax jadensis T9. Taxonomy (GTDB): domain Bacteria; phylum Pseudomonadota; class Gammaproteobacteria; order Pseudomonadales; family Alcanivoracaceae; genus Alcanivorax; species Alcanivorax jadensis. The sequence goes on along the minus strand of NZ_ARXU01000007.1, from coordinate 43,647 downwards.
TTGAGCAGTATAAAGCCGACCTTCAGCGCGAAGATTTCTTCCAGGACCCCGCCCAGGAAAGGGCGGTGGCAGAGCTGGATGAGCTCTATCACCGGTTGCTGGCAGAGCCCGTCGGTGGGGGCTTTCTGTCACGTTTCCGCAAGCCCCGTACCCTCACGGGGCTGTACATGTGGGGTGGCGTCGGCCGCGGCAAGACCTACCTGATGGACGTGTTCTTCCAGGCGTTGCCGTTCAAGGAAAAACGCCGCATGCACTTTCACCGTTTCATGCAGAAGGTGCATCGGGAAATGCGTGAGCGCCAGGGGGAAAAGAATCCGCTGGTCAGCATCGCCCGGAAATTTGCCAGTCAGGCCCGGGTGCTGTGTTTTGATGAGTTCTTCGTCACTGACATCACCGATGCCATGATCCTGGCCGGGCTGATGGGTGAGTTGTTTGCCAATGGCGTGACCCTGGTGGCGACGTCCAACATCGAGCCTGATGGCCTCTACAAGGATGGCCTGCAACGGGCGCGCTTCCTGCCGGCCATCGAGCTGCTCAAGGAATACACCAAGGTGCTCAACGTGGACGGCGGCAATGACTACCGTCTGCGGCTACTGGAGCAGGCCGAGTTGTACCATTGTCCGCTGGGCAAGGCTGCTGATGCGTTTCTCCGCGAACGGTTTCATACCCTGGAGCCGGATCATTCCCGCCACCGTGACCACGGCAATGTGCTGATCGAGGGGCGCAAGATCTCCTCGGTCATGTGTGCTGATGACGTGGTCTGGTTTGAATTCAAGGCTCTGTGTGATGGGCCGCGCAGCCAGACCGACTACATTGAAGTAGCGCGGGAGTTTCATACCGTGCTGGTCTCCAATGTGGAGCAGATGGGGGCCGGTAAGGATGATATGGCCCGGCGTTTTATCAATCTGGTGGATGAGTTCTACGATCGGGCCGTGAAGCTGGTGATTACCGCAGAAGTGCCCATCGAAGACATCTATGCCGGTGGCCGTCTGGATTTCGAATTCGAGCGAACCCGCTCCCGCCTTCAGGAAATGCAGTCCTCCGAATATCTGGGCCTCGAGCACCGGGCCTGAGACCGTTTTCGTCATTGGCCGGAATTGTCATCGCTGCCCAGCGTTGAACATTTCGGTCATTGCCCGCTGGCAGGCTAAATGCACAGAATGTGGCATTCTTTGCCCCGGCCGAGCCCGGTATCGGGGCCACCCCTGATAACCTGATACCGGAGAGCATGATGATTCCCCGTACGTTGTTCAGTTCTGACCATGAAACCTTCCGCGATACCGTGCGCAAATTCCTCGAAAACGAGGCAGTACCGCATCATGAGGAATGGGAGCAGACTGGTGTTGTGCCGAAAGACGTCTGGCTGAAGGCGGGTGAGCAGGGCTTCCTGTGCCCCATGGTCGAAGAAGAGTACGGCGGTATCGGTGCCGACTTTCTCTACAGTGTGGTGATCGGTGAGGAAGTGTCCCGCCTGGGCCTGACCGGTATCGGTTGGGGCCTGCATACGGAAATCGTGGCCCCCTACATCGAGCACAATGGCTCCGAAGCCCTGAAGCAGAAATACCTGCCGAAAATGGTGACCGGTGAAGTGATTGGTGCCATCGCCATGACCGAACCGGGTGCCGGCTCAGATCTGCAGGGCGTGAAGACGTCTGCCGTGAAAGAGGGCGATCACTACATCCTCAACGGTTCCAAAACCTTTATTACCAACGGCCAGAATGCGGATATCGTCATCGTCGTGGCGAAAACCGATCCGTCCAAAGGTGCCAAGGGCATCAGCCTGTTTGTGGTAGAAACCGACTCTGAAGGCTTTGAGAAGGGCACCAACCTGAAGAAAGTGGGCATGAAGGCCCAGGACACCTCCGAGCTGTTCTTCCAGGACGTGAAAGTACCGGCGGAGAATCTTCTGGGTGAGGAAGGCATGGGCTTTGTCTACCTGATGCAGGAGCTGCCGCAGGAGCGTCTGGGGATTGCCATCGGTGGTCTGGCCATGGCGGAATCCGCGCTGGAACATACCATCAATTATGTAAAAGAACGTAAAGCATTTGGCAAGCCAGTCGCCGCTTTCCAGAACACCCAGTTCAAGATCGCCGAGATGCACACCAAACTGGAAGTGGCCCGCGCCTACGTGGATCGCTGTCTGGAGCTGCACCTGAAAAAGGAACTGGATATTCCCACCGCTGCGGCGGCCAAGTATTACATCACTGATTTGCAGTGCGAAGTAATCGACGAGTGCGTGCAGTTGCATGGTGGTTATGGCTACATGTGGGAATACCCGGTAGCGCGCATGTTTGCAGATTCACGCGTACAGCGGATCTATGGCGGCACCAATGAGATCATGAAAACGATTATTGCCAAGGCAGTTCTGGCTGACTGAAGCCGGTGGCATGATCGCAAATAAAAAAAGGCAGCATTCGCTGCCTTTTTTTTATTTTCTCTTTCTAATACGAAAGGCTGAGTGAACGGGATTCCTTGCGTGTATCGCGGCCTATTGTGTATAAGTGGATTGCTGTTCTTTTAATCATTTCGACAGCATTACTTTGCGAGGAAGAGGGAGAGAAATCATGAAAAAAACAGGTGCCGTTCTTGTCGGTTCCGCATTGAGCCTGGTTGCCGGGCACGCGGCGGCAAGTGGCTTTTCCGTGTCCTATCAATCCGTGTCCGCTCTGGGTACCGCCTATGCCGGTGCCGGTGTACTGAGCGAGAACGCCTCTAACCAATGGTACAACCCGGCTACCCTGGCAGGGCTGAAGCAGGCAGAGCTTTCTGCTGCAGCTCATCAGGTGTGGGTCGATACGACGTTCGAAGCTGATAATGACGGCAGCTTTGCAGGTTTGATTCCCCAGTCAGGCGTTGGACCTGGTGATTTCGAAGACGTGGAGCCTTTCGTTGGTAGTCTTTTCCTGGCTGTCCCGCTCAGCGACATGATGACTTTCGGTTTGGGCGTGAATGCGCCGTTTGGAACCAAAATCGAGTACGAGAAAAACTGGGGTAATAGTTATCTGACGCCTCTGGGCCCCATTACTGCTGGGGACTTGTACTCAACAGAATCAGACCTTAGAACGTATAATATTAATCCGTCACTTGGTGTTCAGCTGACTGACTCTCTGAGTGTAGGGCTGGGCCTGAGTTACCAGCGACTGGATGCGGATATTCGCAACGCCGCGACTCGTCTTGAAGGTGATGATGATAGCTACGGCTGGAATCTTGGGCTGACTTACAGCCCGGATGACAATAACCACTTTGGTGTCGCCTATCGTTCCAAAATTGAATATGACGTGGAAGGCGATATCACTTTCAGTCAGCTCGGTGCCAACTTGACCAATTTCCAGGCAGGTGCGCCAGTTGTCGCGGCTGGAACCTATGAAGGCGAGGCTTCCATTGATTTGCCGGCATCGCTGCAACTGTCCTATGCGGGTGACCTCTCTGATCGCACTCAGATCCTGATGGGTGTTGAATGGATGGAGTGGAGCAGCCTGGACAAGTTGGAGGTAGAGAGCGATCAGCTTGCGTTCAACCCGACCGAAAATTTCGACTGGGAAAACACCGTGCGCTACTCCCTTGGCGTCCGTCATGCCATGAATGAAACTACCGTGCTGCGTGCCGGTGTGGCGAAGGAAGAATCCACTCAGGGCACTGATAATCGCTCGGCGATCTCTCCGGATTCCGACCGCGTTTGGCTTACTCTGGGCGCTGGTTTCACCCCGGTGGAGAACATGACCATCGACGTGGGTTATGCGCATATCTTTGTGGAAGATGCGGATATCAACCGAGCGGATAAAGGCGCTCAGTTGAAAGGTACCTATGAACTGGATGCGGATGTGATTGGCGCGCAGCTTAGCTACCGCTTCTAATCCCTTGCTACGTTCCAGCAAAAAAGGCCCTGCTTGCAGGGCCTTTTTTTATGTTTGCTATGCACTCGGGTAAGGGCGGTAAAACCTTCCCGACAATGTAGGGTGAATTAGCCGCAGGCGTAATCCTCCATGTTTGAATTCCGTACCGTGGCTGCCGAGAGAAGGTGGATTACGCTCAGGCTAATCCACCCTGCGTTTCCTTCGATCTCAGCAGTGTTGCGGTCAGGGCCGGCGCCAGCGCGGTAGCCATGGCCTGATACCCCTTGATGCTCGGGTGGTAGCCGTCTTCGGCCAGCAGGGCCGGGTCGTTCATTGGCGGATAGCTCAGATAGATAAAGTCAGCGGGCCGCTCCCGCGCCAGTTGCTGCTGGATGGCATCCAGTTGTCTGGCCCGCCAGCCCAGCAGCTGGCGCAGGGGCGAGGGCAGGGCGGTAAAGCGGTGCATGGGCGGTACGCTAAGCAGGTACAGGGGGCCTGGCAGTCGGGCGTTCAGGGCCAGCAACTGTTGACGGTAACGGCGCCTGGGGGTCAGCCCGGTGGTGTCATTGACTCCCATGCTCAGCAGAATGGCGTCCGCCTCCGGTAGCTCGATGGTTTTCAGGTTGTCCAGCAGGGCCTGCAGGCGGATACCGTTAATGCCATGGCTGTGCCAGCCAATGGTGTGAAGGCTTTGCTGCTGTAGCTGCCGGGCCAGTTGGCTGGCCAGGCCATCTTGATGATGCGCCACGCCCACCCCCGCAGCGGTGGACTCGCCGATCACCAGCAGTCGCCGTGTCGGCTCGCCGTCACCGTACTGGCCGTGTTGTGCACCGCCGGCTTCCGGCAGGCGCGGGGTGGTACGGCGGGTCCGTTTGCCCTGCCAGACCAGCAGCGGGGCAAGCAGGGCGGTGCTGAGCCAGAAGGGCAGGTGCATGGGCTATCCCACAAACATTTTCTTGGCCAGCGGCAGGCCTTTCAGGCCGCTGACAGCAACGGTGGTCAGCAGGCCGCCGATCATGGCGCCGACCACCCCGCAGGTCATGATGTCCTGGCCGGTCAGGTACAGGCCGGGGAGGCGGGTCTTGGGTTTCAGCCAGTCCTGTTCAAACCGTTGTGGCGTGTGGTCCAGCCCGTAGATTTCGCCTGTGCTGTAGCGGCAGAAATAGTCCGTGGACAGTGGCGTGGACAGTTCGTAGTAATCCACCTTGCCACGCAGGTGCGGCATTTTCTCATAGAGCTTTTCCAGCAGGCGCTGGGCATAGGCTTCCTTCTTCGCCTCGTAATCCTCGCCGCGTTTCCCCCAGGGTTGGTCCGCCCAGTCCTGATACCACTCGAATGGCCCCGGGGCCACGATCTCGATGGTGGCCCGGCCCGGGTAGCGCTCTGTGAAGCTGGGGTCCTTGGCGGAGGGAAAGGAAATATAGGTGAGCGGAATATCGTGGCTGTCCGGGGCGGCGAGAAAACTCTCAACCTGACCGCGGTAATCCGCGCCCGGGTAAATCCAGAAGTTGGTTTTCGGCAGCTTCAGGTTTTCCGCGGTGTCCTGCAGGCCGATATACAGGCAGACGCTGGCCATGGAGCGTTGCACCTGCCCCAGTTTGTTTTGATAGAAGGCTTTGTGAGGAGCGCTCTCCGGCAGCAATGGCCCAAAGGTGTTGAAAACGCCGGCGTTGCTGATCACGGCGGGGGCGTGGATGGCCTGGCCGTCGGCCATGCGCACGCCCACCGCCTTGCCATTGTCGATCAGGATTTCCTTCACGTCTGCATAGGTGAAGACTTCGCCACCACCTTGCTGGATCACCGGAATAATGGTCTTGGCCATTTCCGAGGCGCCGCCCACCGGGTAGTAGCCACCGTAGAGGTAATGCCGGGCGATCAGTGCGTGGATGATAAAGCTGGAGTCATCGGGCACCAGACCATTGTCGCCCCATTGGCCGGTGAGGGCGGCAATCAATTCCTGGTTGCCGGTGAGGGTTTCCAGTACTTCCCGGGTGGTGCGATTGAGAAAGTCGGGAGCCTTGCGGCGAGCAAGATGCCGGAACGGCCGGGCCAGCAGGTTCGGCAGTATCTTGGCCAGCGTCACCCCGGGCATGGCCTTGGCCACCTGGGAGAGGTAATCCAGATAGCTGTCGATGGCCTGCTCTTCGCCGGGAAACTGGGTTTTCAGTTCGTTGGCAAAGGCCTCGGGCCCGGCGACCAGATCGATCTGGCGATTGCCGATGAACAGGCGGTCGTAGTGATCGTCCATGGCCGCCCATTGCAGTTTGCTGTCGGTGACGTAATCGAACAGGCGGCGGGCCAGAGTGTGTTTGGCGCCCATATCGCCGATGTAGTGCACGCCCACATCCCATTCGTAGCCGTTGCGGTCATAGCTGTGGGTGAAACCGCCGGCGGTATAGTGCTGCTCCAGCACAATCACCTTCTTGCCCATTTTGCTCAGACAAGCGGCGGCGGTCAGGCCGCCGATACCGGAGCCGATGATGATGGCGTCATAGGGGCCATCGAGGCGATTGGCCCGATAACGTCGGCCAACGCGCAGGGTGCTCGGTGTGGGGCTGCTCATGGGGTGGGCTCCTTGTTGGAACGTTCAATGCTGCCGTCCAGCAGCAGGGCGGTGATGCCCGCTGCCAGTTGCGGTTCGTTGTCATGGCCGGGAAGGTGGCCGTCGATGGTCAGTTGCGACAGTCCGTGCACCAGGGACCAGGCGGCGGCGGTCAGCAGGGCCAGGGGCGCAGCTTTCAGGTAACCCCTTTGCTGGCCGTTTGCCACGGTGTCTTCCAGTACCTGGAATGCCGCCAGCCCGGCCTGATCCAGTCGCGGGTGGGCGCCACGCGGCAACACTCGCCCGCCGAACATGAGTCGGTACAGGTTGGGCTCCTCCCGGGCGAAGGCTACGTAGGCCAGGCCGATGCCGATCAGGGCGCTGCGGCTGTCTTGCTGGTCCACGGCCAGCAAATGCTGACGCAGGGTCTGGAAACCGCTGATCGCCAGTTCGGCCAGCAGGCTTTCCCGGTCGGCATAGTGGCGATACAACGCCGGCGTGCTAACGCCGATCTGCCTGGCCAGGGCGCGCAGGCTGATAGCGCTGTCGCCCTGCTCACGAACAATGGCCAGGGCCTGCTCATGGGCCTGCTGGTAAAGGTCGCCGTGGTGGTATGCCGTGCGTGCCATGATTTCTCATTTGCTGAAGTTAACGCCGTTAACATTGCATGAGCAAGACTGTATCGTCAACGGTTCTATGCGGGTCGCTTGGTGGCTCCGGAGCTGCTGTAGGAGCGGAGCGTAGCGGAGTAACGCACGTATTTCCGTGCGGCCCGAAGGGTGAGCGAAGCGAATAACACCTCTGGAGGCGCGAACCACGCGCCAGCGTGGAAATCGCCCGCGGGCGATCAGGGATGTCAGCGCTAGACAGGTTTCAGGAAGAACAGGGTTTTTGAAACCGCTGTCGCCTCGCTGCGCTCGGTTCGTCCCCAGGATGGGAACTCCTACCGTCGAGGCGGAGGTGTATTGAGGCCTTCAGCTGTGACGCACCGCGCCCGGGCATTGGGCGCGGCGAGCTGTTGATGTCAGGGCGCCGGGTAGGGGAAACGGGTGTGGATGGCCTCCAGGGCCTTTTCCAGGTCCCGGTCCCAGGGCAGGTCCACGCTCTTCAGGTTTTCCTCCAGCTGGGAAAGGCTGGTGGCGCCGATGATATTGCTGGCCACAAAGGGGCGGGTAGTGACGAACTGCAATGCCAGTTGGGTCGGGCTCAGGCCGCGTTCCTCTGCCAGTTGGCAGTAGGCCTCGGTGGCAGCACTGGCCTGGTCGTTGGTGTAGCGGCTGAACTGTTTCACCTCTGTCAGCCGGGCACCTTTGGGCCACTGGTTGTTGCGGTATTTGCCGGTCAGCATGCCGAAGGCCAGGGGCGAGTAGGCCAGCAGATCGACGTGCTCGCGATGGGCGATTTCCGCCAGGCCCACTTCAAAGCTGCGGTTAAGCAGGGAGTAGGGGTTCTGGATGCTGGCCGGCGGTGCCAGGCCGATCTTCTCGGCTTCGCGAAGAAAGCTCATGGTGCCCCAGGGGGTTTCGTTGGACAGGCCCCAGTGGCGGATTTTGCCGGCATCCACCAGTTCCTTGAGCGCAGCCACGGTGTCGCTGATGGCGATGCCGTCTTCCCCGTCGCGATGCTTGTAACCCAGGCGGCCAAAGTAGTTGGTGGTGCGCTCCGGCCAGTGCAGCTGATAAAGGTCGATGACATCGGTCTGCAGGCGCTTGAGGCTGCCTTCCACGGCCCCCTGCAGGCTGTGGCGGTCGAATCGCGGGCCGCCGCGTATATGCTTTACATAGTCGCCGGGACCGGCGGCCTTGGTGGCCAGGATCACCTTGTTACGGTTGCCGGTGCGGGCGAACCATTCGCCAATGATGGTTTCCGTACGGAATGAGGTGTCCGGGCTGGCTGGCACCGCGTACATCTCGGCGGTATCAAAAAAATTGATGCCGTGGTCCAGGGCCATATCCATCTGGGCATGGCCTTCCTCCGCCGTATTCTGGCTTCCCCAGGTCATGGTGCCCAGGCACAGGCTGCTGATTTTCAGGTCAGTGCGTCCAATACGGCGGTATTCCATGGTGTACTCCTTGCAAAGGGGCCGGTAGGCACGGGTAGAATAGGCGCCAATCTCATCATGCTGCCTGTTGCGGCACAATGGTGGGAACTGACCTGCAGCCAGGCAGTAAACGACATGACAACAAAAGCCCCCGAACCGCTTGTGTTCTTTGGGGGGCTTGGGTAGAATTCGCGCTCTCTTGCCCGGCGGAACTGACGCCGGCGGGTGTTTGCTACCCGTAACATATTGAATTTAGGGCAGAATTCCATGAAGACCTACAGCGCAAAACCGGAAAGCGTAAAGCGCGACTGGTATGTGGTAGACGCCTCCGGCAAAACGCTGGGTCGGTTGGCGACCGAAGTCGCCAGCCGTCTGCGCGGTAAACACAAGCCGGAGTTTACTCCACACGTCGATACCGGTGATTACATCGTCGTAGTCAATGCCGATAAAGTGGCCGTTACCGGTAACAAGGCAAATGACAAGATGTACTACCGTCACACCGGTTACCCGGGTGGCCTGAAAGAAGCCAACTTCTCCACTCTGCAGGCCGAAAAGCCTGAAATGATCATTGAGAAGGCGGTGAAGGGCATGCTGCCGCGTAACCCTCTGGGTCGCGCCATGTTCCGCAAACTGAAAGTTTACGCCGGTACTGAGCATCCGCACACCGCTCAGCAGCCGCAGCAGCTGGAAATTTAAGGGGTTTATTGATGGCAACTGTAGAAACCAACTACGGAACCGGTCGCCGCAAGACCTCTTCCGCTCGCGTTTTTCTGCGTCCGGGTAGCGGCAAGATTTCTGTTAATGGCCGCCCGCTGGATGTTTACTTCGGTCGTAAAACCAACCAGATGGTAGTTCGTCAGCCGCTGGAACTGATCGAAGTGACCGACAAGTTTGATGTGCTGGTTACCGTAAGCGGTGGCGGCAACAACGGTCAGGCTGGCGCCATCCGTCACGGCATCACCCGTGCGCTGATGGAGTACGATGGTGAGCTGCGTGGTCAGCTGCGTCGTGCCGGTTACGTGACCCGTGATGCGCGTGAAGTTGAGCGTAAAAAAGTGGGTCTGCGCAAGGCGCGTCGTCGCCCGCAGTTCTCCAAGCGTTAAGCTTTACAACAGCTGTTCACAAAAAAGCCCAGCAATGCTGGGCTTTTTTGTGTTCAAATCAGGCGTTTAGCGACTCTGGCCGGGGAATAACCGGTTGTCAGGTGTGGGCTTTTTCTTTACCATTTGCGCCGCCTTACTCCGCCCGGAGCGCGAGGTAGTACCTCGAGTCTCGGACTATTCCCGAGCGTGGGATCTAAGGGGAGAATAACTGAATGAGCAACGACGGCGTTAATACCAGCCGCCGCACCTTCTTGATCGGCTTGACCTCGGCTATTGGTGCCGCAGGTGCAGTTGGCGCGGCTGTTCCTTTTGTGAAATCCTGGCAACCCAGTGCCAAAGCCAAGAATGCCGGTGCGCCGGTAACGGTGGATATTGGCAAACTGGAGCCCGGTCAGCGTGTGGTTGAGGAATGGCGAGGCCAGCCCGTGTGGGTGGTGCGTCGTACCGACGATATGCTGCAAACCTTGCCTCAGCTGGAAAACAAGCTTAGTGACCCTGCGTCTGAAGCTGACCAGCAGCCTGCCTATGCGCAGAACGAGTGGCGCTCTATCAAGAAAGAGCTGCTGGTGCTGATTGGCACCTGTACCCATCTGGGGTGTTCGCCGTTGTATGAGGACGAGCCTACGGTGGAGCTGGAGCACGGTGGTTTTTTCTGCCCCTGTCACGGTTCCAAGTTTGATCTGGCCGGTCGCGTCTACAAGGGCGTGCCCGCACCCACCAACCTGGTGGTGCCGCCGCACTCCTATCTGAGTGAAGGTGTCATCATTGTGGGTTCTGAAGAAGGGGAGACCGAGGCATGATGGGATTGGTGAATCGTGTTGTCGACTGGGTAGATGCCCGTCTGCCCGTGGTGGACGCTTACAAGCGCCACATGTCCGAATACTACGCCCCGAAGAACTTCAACTTCTGGTACTACTTCGGTGTGCTGTCGCTGGTGGTCCTGATCAACCAGCTGCTCACCGGTATCTGGCTGACCATGTTCTACTCCCCCAGCGAAGGTTTTGCCTCGGTGGAATACATCATGCGTGATGTGGAGTGGGGCTGGTTGATCCGTTACATGCACGCGGTAGGGGCGTCCGCCTTCTTCGCGGTGGTCTATATCCACATGTTCCGTGGTTTGATGTACGGCTCCTACAAGCCGCCGCGGGAACTGGTGTGGATCTTCGGTATGCTGATCTACCTGGCGCTGATGGCGGAAGGTTTCCTCGGCTATGTGCTGCCCTGGGGCAACATGTCCTATTGGGGCGCCCAGGTGATTATTTCCCTGGCCGGTGCTATTCCCTTTGATCTGTTGCCGTTTATCGATGCCGCTGAAGCGAAGGAAATCGGTGAAGGCCTGACGACCTGGGTACGTGGTGACTATCTGCTGTCCACTGCGACGGTGAACAAGTTCTTTGCCCTGCACGTGGTGGCGATTCCCATCGTTCTGCTGGCTCTGGTGGTACTGCACATCCTGGCGCTCCACGAAGTGGGCTCCAACAACCCGGATGGCGTGGAAATCAAGCAGAACAAGGACGAAAACGGTATCCCGGTAGATGGCATTCCGTTCCACCCCTACTACACCGTGAAGGACCTGCCCGGCGTGATCGTGTTCCTGATGATCTTTGCCGTGGTGATCTTCTTCTTCCCGGATGGCGGTGGCTACCTGCTGGAGAAGCCGAATTTCGAGCCGGCTAACCCGCTGAAGACGCCGGATCATATTGCACCGGTATGGTATTACGGTCCTTACTACGCGATGTTGCGTGCCGCGACCTTGGATATCATCATGCCTGCCAAGGCCTGGGGCCTGGTGGCTATGGGTGGTGCTATCGTGATCCTGTTCGTGATCCCCTGGCTGGATCGCCACCCGGTTCGCTCCATCCGCTATCGTGGCTGGTTGAGCAAGCTGTTCATGACGATCTTCGTGTTGGACTTCCTGATGCTGGGTTATTTTGGTACTCAGCCGGCGACTCCTGCTAAGACCATGATGGCTCAGTTCGGTACGATCTATTACTTCAGCTATTTCCTGTTGATCATGCCGTTTGTTCACAAATTCGAAAAATCCAAGCCGGTTCCGGAACGGGTAACGGGGGGTCACTGATGAAGAAATTAGCGGTCGTTCTTTTCAGCTGCCTGCCGTTGGTCGCCTTCGCGGCCGGTGGTGGCAAGAGTGAGTATGAAGTACCGGCACCGGTCAATCTGCAGGATAAAGTGAGCCTGCAGAATGGCGCCAAGCTGTTTGTAAACTACTGCATGGGCTGTCATGGTCTGCAGTATCAGCGCTACAGCCGACTGGCTGAAGATCTGGAAATTCCGGAAGAGCTGGTGCAGGAAAAACTGAATTTCACCACCGACAAGGTGGGTGATCAGATGCGTACAGCCATGGCATCGGAAGATGCCAAGGCTTGGTTCGGCAATGCACCGCCGGATCTCACCATGGTGACCCGTTATCGTTCAGAGGATTGGGTGTATTCCTACCTGATCAACTTCTACGAAGACGAGTCTCGTCCCTTCGGTTACAACAACCGGGTGTTCGAGAACGTGGGCATGCCCCATGTGATGGCAAGCCTGGAAGAAGAGCTGAGCGAAGAGGAGTTCAAGCAGGAGATGGGTGATCTTACCAATTTCCTGGCTTACACCGCGGAGCCGGTTCGTCCCCTGCGTGAGCGTCTGGGTGTGTATGTATTGGTGTTCCTGGGCATTCTGCTTGTCCCGGCATACCTGCTCAAGAAGGAATACTGGAAAGACGTGCACTAACGATTAGTGCCCCTTTTCAGCGTTGAACAGGGTATCCGTGTAAGCGGTTACCCTGTTTCTGTTATAGCTATTTGTGCGGAGATGATTCGACCATGGGTGTGGTGACCAAGCGTTCTTCAATGACTTTCTTTTCTTCCCCGGAAGATCATTACAGCCATCGCGTACGTATCGTGCTGGCGGAAAAAGGGGTCACAGTCGATATCGTTGATGTGGACAATAACAGCAAGCCGGAAGATCTGGCGTCGCTGAACCCTTACAACGAAGTGCCTACCCTGGTGGACCGTGAACTGACCCTGTATCAGTCCACGGTCATCATGGAATACCTGGATGAGCGTTTCCCGCATCCGCCGTTGCTGCCGGTTTACCCGGTAGCCCGTGCCCACAGCCGTCTGCTGATCCATCGGGTCGAGCGTGACTGGTGTGGCCACGTTGATGCGATTCTGGCCGGTGAAGAAAAAGAGGCCAGCCTCAACAAGCGTCGCAAGGAACTGCGCGAAGCGATCATTGCCACTGCGCCGATCTTCAGCGAGCTGCCGTACTTCATGAGCGAAGAGTTCACTCTGGTGGACTGTGTGGTTGGCCCCATCCTGTGGCGGTTGCCGGCCCTGGGTATCGAGCTGCCGGCCAAGCAGGTCAAGCCGTTGCTGGATTATGCCGAGCGTCTGTTCGATCGTGATGCCTTCCAGGCCAGCCTGACCGATGCCGAGCGCGAACTGCGCAACCCGCTGTAATCATGTCTGATATGTCCCCCAATCGCCCGTATCTGATACGGGCGATCCACGAGTGGATCTGTGATAACGGCCTGACCACCCACCTGGCGGTGAATACCTCCTATCCCGGTGTGGAAGTGCCTCAGGACTTTGTTCAGGACGGTCAGATCGTCCTGAATATTGCGCCTAGGGCAGTGACGCAGTTTATTGCCGGCAATGACGAGATTACGTTCTCTGCTCGTTTCGGCGGCATGCCCATGACTATCCGGGTGCCGGTGAACGCGGTGGTAGCGGTCTTTGCCCGTGAAAACGGCCAGGGTATGGCCTTCGATCCGGCTGAGACGCCTCCCGAGCCGCCGCCCCCGGAACCGGAAAAGGACGACAGCAAGGGAAAGGTCAGCCATTTGAAAGTGGTGAAGTAAAAAAACCGGCGAAAGCCGGTTTTTTTTAGCTACGAGCTACGAGCTACGAGCTACGAGCTACGAGCTACGAGCTACGAGCTACGAGCTACGAGCTACGAGCTACGAGCTACGAGCTACGAGCTACGAGCTACGAGCTACGAGCTACGAGCTACGAGCTACGAGCTACGAGCTACGAGCTACGAGCTACGAGCTACGAGCTACGAGCTACGAGCTACGAGCTACGAGCTACGAGCTACGAGCTACGAGCTACGAGCTACGAGCTACGAGCTACGAGCTACGAGCTACGAGCTACGAGCTACGAGCTACGAGCTACGAGCTACGAGCTACGAGCTACGAGCTACGAGCTACGAGCTACGAGCTACAAAAAAACCGCACCCTTCGGGCGCGGTTTTTTTTGGGGGGGCAGCGCGGGCTCGGCGTTCCGGTTGGGGAGGGCCTTTCTTCGTGTTGCGGCTTGAAGCTTGTCGCTTGCAGCTGCTCTTTAGTCGATATACTCGATAATCTTCACGATCTTCTGCACACCGTAGACTTTCTGCACCTGTTCGACGACCGCAGTAGCCTCTGCGTGGGTCAGCAGGCCCATCAAGTAGACTACACCGTTTTCTGTTACCACTTTGGTGCGCCAGCCGGGTGCATCGCCGTTGATCAGTAGTCGGCTTTTGACCTTGCTGGTCAGCCAGGTGTCATTGGTCCGTGCCAGAAAGGAGTTGGACCCCACCACCTGCAGTTCGTTGTGCACATGGCGGACATGACGAACCTTCTCGGCGATATTTCCGGCCTGAGTCTTCAGGTCTTCGCTGGCTACCTGGCCGGCAAGCAGGACGTTGCCGTTGTAGCTCACCGTCACAATGCGTGACTCGTCCAGCTCGGCACTGGCCCGGGCCAGATTCACTGCGACCTTGCGTTCAATATTGCCGTCCTCGACAAAGGCCCCAAAGGTGCGTTTGCCGTGATTTTGGTCGACCGGATCATCGGACATGCCCTTGGACAGGGAGACACAACCGGTGCTGGTAACAAGCATCAAGAACAGAGTCAGAATGCTGCTCAAACGGGTGAAGCGTGCGGCCATTTACTGGCCTCCAAAGAGTTGCTGGTCGATGTAATCGCACAGGGAGTGAATCACCAGCAGGTGAACTTCCTGAATGCGGGCGGTGGAGGTGGCGGGCACCCGGATCTCGATGTCGTTGGGGCCATACAGGTTGACCATTTCGCCGCCTTCCTTGCCGGTCATGGCGACAACGCGCATTTCCCGGTCGTGGGCGGCCTGTATGGCCTGTATCACGTTGGCGGAGTTACCGCTGGTGGAAATGGCCAGCAGGATGTCGCCGCTGCCGCCCAGGGCGCGCACCTGTTTGGAGAAGATTTCGTTATAGCTGTAATCGTTGGCGATGGAGGTGAGTGTGGAGGAGTCCGTGGTCAACGCGATCGCGGGCAATGCAGGACGCTCCATTTCGAAGCGATTGAGCAGCTCGGAAGAAAAATGCTGGGCATCGCCGGCGGAGCCGCCGTTACCACAGGTGAGGATCTTGCCGCCGTTGAGCAGGCATTCCACCATGGCCTGACCGGCCGCCTCGATGACGGTGGGCAGTACTTCGCCGGCCTTGGCTTTGGTTTCGATGCTTTCGGCAAATAATTGCCGGATACGGTCCACGCTCATAATTACCTCATTGTTCTGCGCGTTCGATTATTGGGGCTATTCGCTGTAGAACGCGTTTTGTATCCACTGATAACGGACAGTGTCGTTGTTGTCCGGTTCCATTCCCAGTACATCAAAGCGGCAGGGGCGATCATGGTATTGCGGGTGACGGGCCAGGTAATGCTGGGCCGCCAGGATCAGCCGGCGTTGTTTGTGGTGATCCACGGAAGCCAGTGCACCGCCATGACTTCGGTAGCTGCGCCAGCGCACTTCCGTGAACACCAGGGTGTTGCCGTCCTGCATAATCAGGTCGATTTCACCTTGCCGGCAGCGGAAATTGCGGGCCACAACCTCTAGTCCCTGCTGCGTGAGCCAGTGTGCAGCCTGTTTTTCCGCTTCGCCACCGGAATTTTTGTTACTGCGCGGTAATTTCACGGGTTCTGCTGTTGTTTGCAGGTTCGGCTACCTTGGGCAGGGCGCGTGCCTCGCCATTGATAAAGACGCCCCAGTTCAGTTCGCGCACGATACGTTGCTGTTTCATGCTCAGGCGGCCGGTGACTCCGGGCAGTTCACTGGAGGGCAGGGTGCTTAGCAGGAAAACACGGCTTTGCAATCGATAGGCATCAATGCCCATGGCAAACAGACGCTCGTAGCGGCCGTGGCCTTCGGGCCATTGCTCGTTGCTCATTCGGCGTAGCTGAGAGTCTTCGTTGCTGAGCATCCAGGGCATGTCCACAAAGCGTACCCCGTTCAGGTCCTGGTCGCGCCTCGGGTTGGATTCGCCGCTGTGAACCAGGGCCGTGGAGTAGACCGGCAGATCCTTGGCGTAGTGGAAATTCAGCGCCGGTTTGACCTGGCGTCCCTGGTTGGGATTGGCGAGCAGAAACAGGAAGCCCATATCCTGGCGACGACGTGGCTGGATATCCATGTCCAGGCTGGTGAAGCGGCTCACTGCCTGGCCGCGGCTCTGGCTCTGCGCCACCAGCAGCAGTTCCTTGACGGTGTCGCCCAGAGTGGGGCCTTCCTGGTAGGTACGAGTCACGGTCACGGTACCACCGAGGGATTGCCATTCTTGCGCAAACGCCTGGGCAACCCGTTCACCCCATTCCCCTTCCGGGTAGAGGATGCCGGCCTGGCTTGCGCCTTCGCGAGCACCTTGCAGGGCTATCTGGCGAGCTTCGTCTTCCGGCGCGAGGCCGAACTGGAAGAAATTCTCTGGCAGTTCGCCCTGATCAATATAGTTCAGCGCCAGGGTGGTAACAGGCAGGGTGCCCTGGTTGGCAATGGTGGCTGCCTTGTCCTTGGCCAGCGGCCCGAGGATGAAGTCGGCGCCGTCCTGAACGGCCTGCTGGTAGAGAGCGAGGATGTCGTCACCGCCGGAATCGTAGAAGCGCAATACCGGTGGGTTGCCGTCCTGTTTGTGCCGATAGTAGGCCGTCATGATGCCTTCCTGGAGTGCCTTGCCGGCATTTTTCAGCGGGCCGGTGGCAGGCAGCAGAATGGCAACCTTGCTGGGGCGTTCGCTGACAGCTTTTTCCAGGGCGTCGAGCATATCGGGAACGTCATCGGTGGCCGGGTGGGTGCGCCACTGGGCGCTCCATTGATTCAGCCGGCTGACCTGGGCATCGAGATCGGCGATCGGGTCCCGGTAAAGCTGGGCCAGGGTGAGCCAGCCGAGTAAATCACCACGGCTGTCCTCAATGGCATCGGCCAGTTCGGAGCTGGACAGTTGCATCAGCAGTTGCCAGATCATGCCGTGGTTATAGTCTTGATCTTCATCTTCCAGCAGGGGGTGTGTGGCCACCCGTTGTTGCAGGCTGCCGGTCAGATCACCCTTCATTGCCAGGGCGTCGGCTTTGAGCAGATCCAGCCCTGCCTGTTGCTCGGCGGGATACTGAAGAATGTCATCTTCGTGACGTTGCAGCAGGGCCAGCGCGTCGTCGGGTCGTTGGTCACCCAGCTGGGCGCGACCGCTGAGCAGTATCCAGGTAAACCGTTGTTCGTTGTCCATGGCCTGAGGATTCAGATCGGCGAGCAACTGGCCGGCATCACCGGGTCGCTGCTGATCCAGATAATGTTCCGCCCACTGCAGCGCGGCACCGATGCGTGCATCGGTTTTCATGGTGGCCAGTTGACTGCGGGCAGCGGACAGCGCGGTGGGAGCGGTGCCAACCTTGGCAGCCGACGGCTGTTCATAAACCGTGGTGCGCGTAGGAGTGGTGGTAGAACAGCCGGCGATGACTGCGGCAGCAAGCAGGGCTGCCAAACGGGCCTTTCTGAATTCCATGGCGAGACGTTCGTATTACCAGAATGAAGCCGCTATTGTAGGCGCTTCATTGGAGCCCCACCAGTTGAGTCGTGCACAGATATGAGTGGAACTTTGTATATTGTCAGTACACCGATCGGAAATCTGGATGACATCAGTCGTCGGGCGATAGCGGTACTGGGGGAGGTGGACTGGGTGGCGGCGGAGGATACCCGGCATAGTCAGCGCATGCTGGAACAGTTGGGAATCCGCAGTCGGTTGATTAGTTGTCATGACCACAACGAAAGTGCGCGCAGCGAAGAGTTGGTGGCTCGTTTGCAGTCAGGTGAGCAGGGTGCCTTGATCAGTGATGCGGGCACGCCGCTGGTCAGTGATCCCGGCTATCGTCTGGTGCGCGCCTGCCACCAGGCTGATGTACGGGTGGTGCCGATTCCCGGTGCGTCGGCACTGTTGGCAGCGTTGGCGGCGGCGGGGCAGCCATCTGATCGTTTTCTTTTTGAGGGTTTTGTGCCGGCCAAGGGAGCGCCTCGCCAGCAGGCCATCGAGCGCCTGGCCAAGCTGTCAGTCACAAGTATTATCTACGAAGCTCCTCACCGGGTGCTCTCTTTCCTGGAGGCGCTGAAAGCGTCAGTTGAAAAAGATCGTGAAATCTCGCTTTGTCGTGAGCTGACCAAGCAATTTGAGACGATTCGCATGGGAACCGTGGCTGATATTTGTGACTGGGTGGCATCAGATCGCAACCAGCAACGCGGCGAGTTGGTGCTGGTGCTGTCGCCCGCCGCACAAACCGCAGACTGGAGCGAGCAGGATCAGGCCCTGGCAAAATCCCTGCTCGCGGAACTGCCGGTATCCCGGGTGGCGAAAATCATGGCCGCCCACACCGGGCTGAAGCGGCAGGCGGTGTATGCGCTGTTGGAAGGGATGGGGAAAGAAAATTGATAATTGAGAATGGATAATTAATAACGACGCGGACTGGCGCTTTGCTGTCTTTGAACGCAAGAGGCCGCGACCAATCGTTTGGACGCGGCCTCTTGCGTTTCTGGACTTGGCGCCCTGTTCCGCAAGTTATCAATTATCCATTCTCAATTATCAATTGGTGTTTTTCATTGCCGTCCCCTAAACTCCGCCCCGGATCGGTCAGACAGTCGCTGGCGGCGTAGCCGCTGGAGGAAAGTCCGGGCTCCACAGGGCAGGGTGCCAGGTAACGCCTGGGGGCTACACTGGTGACGGTGTGGCTACGGCTAGTGCCACAGAGAAGATACCGCCTGTTCCCTCCTTTGGAAGGAACCGGTAAGGGTGAAAAGGTGCGGTAAGAGCGCACCGCGCCGCTGGCAACAGTGGTGGCAGGGTAAACCCCACCCGGAGCAAGACCAAATAGGGATCCGTTGGCGTGGCCCGCGCTGGATCCGGGTAGGTTGCTAGAGGTTTGTGGCGACGCAAGCCCCAGATGAATGACTGTCCACGACAGAACCCGGCTTATCGACCGGTCCACCTTTTCAGTATGAGATGCGAGTTGCGAGAAGCGAATACCCGAACCGGGGTTTGCCTTTCGTGACTCGTCGCTCTCGCCCCAAAACGCTTCCTCTTCTTGATCTGAGTCATTATCCAGTGATGCGATGTCGTCAGAATTGCCGGGCTTACAATCTGGCAGGAGTCCGACATGGCGCAGACCGATACCCTCTATCTCGACAATAATCACGAAGTGCTGCGCTTTTCCGATCTGGTTGTCGGGGAGGGAGTGCAGGCCAACCAGTTCTGCATTCGCCACGGGGACCGTGCTGCGCTGATTGATCCGGGTGGGGATCTGACCTACACCCCGCTAACCATTGCCTTGAGTCGCCGAATCAGTCTGGATGGTCTGGACTATATTCTGGCATCACATCAGGACCCGGATATTATCGCGTCCCTGCCGCGCTGGCTGATGCACACGCGCAGCCAGGTGGTAGTGAGCAGGTTGTGGTCCCGGTTTCTGCCTCATCTGGCTTCCTCCTATGTGACTGGCAAAATGGGCGAGCAACTACAGTCGCGTATCCAGGGTGTGGCGGACGAGGGCAAGGTGCTGCCGTTTGCTGATACCGAGATCTGGGTGTTGCCTGCGCATTTCCTGCACTCGGTGGGTAATTTCAGCTTCTACGATCCGCTCAGCGGCATCCTGTTTTCCGGCGATATTGGTGCGTCTCTGGGGGGCGAGGAAGGGCAGGTGGAAAACTTTGCCGACCACCTGCACAGCATGACGGGGTTTCATCGCCGTTATATGGCCAGCAACCGGGCCTGTCGACTGTGGGTGGCCATGGTGCGCAAGCTGGCGCCGCGTATGATCGTTCCCCAGCATGGTGGCTACTTTGTGGGGGAGCAGGTGGGGCATTTCCTTGACTGGTTGGCGGCGCTCGAGTGCGGCGTGGACCTGCTGGATAGCCAATCCTATCGCTTGCCCGTGTCCGAACAAAGCTTAACCTTTAATAAGTGAATATAAAAAAAGTTAGTAATAACTAATCCGTCTAACACTTAAAGTGCTTTCTCACCTGCACGTTCCAGCGCTCTGATTCGTCTCGAAACTCCCTCCGTTCGTCTCTTCGTCCATTCCGTGTGACACAGCTAACAGGCTGATTTGTCTGGAAATTCTTTTACGTTTGCCCAGGTGTCGACGCTTGACTTGGTGTTCCCAGTGGCCATAGAGTGTCTCAATGTGGTGAAAAGTGGGAAAAAGTGGGAATTTCTTGGCGGCCGGTGTCGCAAAGTGGGGTAAACAGAACCCCCGGGAAGGAACCGAATAATCGAGCATGAGGACGGCCAGTGTTTACTGGAAGCACATCACTCAATCTGGATGCCAAGGGGCGGCTCACCATGCCGACCCGTTATCGCGCTTCGTTGAACGAAGCCTGCGGCGGCCAGCTTGTGCTTACCCGTCACCCCTATGACGAATGCCTCGCGCTTTACCCACGTGATGAATTTATGGAAACCGCCGGCAAACTGTCCGCCCAGCGAGACTCCAGTCCGCAGGTGCGTCAGCTGAAGCGTCGCTTCCTCGGCCAGGCGGTGGAAATTGACATGGATAGCAATGGCCGGCTGCTGGTGCCGCCGGAATTGCGGGCGGCCATCGGCCTGGAGAAGCAGGCCATGCTGATCGGTCAGATGCACCGTTTTGAGATCTGGAAAGCAGAAAGCTGGTTGGAAGAGGACGGCACCCTGGACCCGGATGCATTGCCGGAAAGTGTGCAGGAGTTGTCCTTCTGATGACCGACAAGGGCGCGCAGTACGAACACCAGCCGGTGATGCTGGAAGAGGTACTGGATATGTGGTTCAGCCGTGGTGATGGCTTTTATGTGGATGGCACCTTTGGGCGAGGTGGCCACAGCCGTGCACTGCTGGAAAAGCTGGACGCACAGGGGCGCCTTGCCGGTATCGATCGTGATCCCCAGGCCGTTGCCGCGGGTGAGCAGCTGGCATCGGAAGATGGCCGTTTCCAGATCGTGGCCAGCCGCTTTGACTGCCTGCCTGATGTGGTAGACCAGGTGGGTCGCCCCATTGATGGCCTGTTGCTGGATCTGGGTGTGTCGTCGCCGCAACTGGACGATGCCGGTCGTGGCTTCAGCTTTCTGCGTGATGGGCCGCTGGATATGCGCATGGACCCAACTCAGGGTGAAAGTGTTGCGCAGTGGTTGGCCCGGGCCGACGAGCAGGATATTGCCAATGTGCTGTATCGCTATGGCGATGAGCGCAAGTCGCGTCGGATTGCCCGGCGTATCTGCGAAGAGCGCAAGGAGCAGCCGATTACCCGCACCTTGCAGCTGGCCGATCTGATCGAGTCGGCCATTGGCCGCGGCGAGCCGGGCAAGCACCCGGCCACACGCAGTTTTCAGGCATTGCGAATACATATAAACGGGGAGCTGGATGCGCTGACCCAAGTGCTCGAACAGTCCCTGGAGACGCTCGCCATCGGGGCGTCTCGCCATTATCAGCTTCCATTCTCTGGAAGACCGGATCGTGAAGCTGTTTATTCGCGATCACTCCGGCCGGGCTCCCAAGGGGCGCGGTGGTTTGCCGTTGGGCGACGAAATGCCCCAGCGGCTGGAGCCGATTGGCAAGGCTATTCGTGCCAGCAAGGCCGAGCTGAAAGTGAATGTTCGCTCGCGCAGTGCGGTGTTGCGGGTAGCGGAGAAGGTGGCCTGATGAGCGTCCCCTGGCTGATCCGCACCCTGGTGATGCTGGTAGTGATCTCCGCGCTGGCGGTGAGTTACAGCGTCCATGAGGCGCGTCGACTCACCGACGAGAGCCAGAAATTGAAGCAGCAGCAAACTCGACTGGAGAGCCAGTGGAGTCAGCTGCTGTTGGAGCACAGCACCTGGGGCAGCTATGCCCGGGTAGAACGCTTGGCTCGCGAGAAGCTGGGCATGAAATTACCGAAAACCGATGAGAGAGTGCTGATCCGGCCATGAAACGCCAGGCTCGCAAGACACGGCAACCCAATCACCAGATGCGCTGGCGCTTTGTGCTGGGCTTCTGGCTGGTGTGTGCCTGTGTCCTGGTGGTACGGGCGGTGGACCTGCAAGTGATCCAGCATGACTTTCTTGCCCATCAGGGGGATATCCGCAATTTGCGAGTGGAACCCCTGGCTGCACATCGGGGCGTGATTCGTGATCGTGATGGCCGTCCCCTGGCGGTCAGTACACCGGTGGTCACCCTCTGGGCCAATCCCCGTGAAGCCCTGGAAAACCAGGAGCAATGGGCGCGTCTGGCGGGCAATCCGGTGATCAGCCAGCAGGATTTCGCCAGCAAGGTGCGTCGTCACGAATCCCGTGAGTTTATCTATCTGGGTCGCGGTCTGGCGCCGGAAGCGGCCAAGGCCGTGCTGGATCTGAATGTTCCCGGTATCCATTCGCTGACCGAATACCGTCGTTACTATCCAGCCGGTGAAGTGACTAGCCACGTGGTGGGCTTTACCAATATTGACGATCAAGGCCAGGAAGGCGTTGAGCTGGATATGGAATCACACCTGTCTGGCAAATCCGGTCGCAAGAAGGTGGTTCGTGATCTGCTGGGTCGGGTAATTCAGGATATTGAAGTGCTGGAGCCGGCGGAGCCCGGTGAAGACGTAACGCTGAGTATTGACCTGCGTCTGCAGTACCTGGCTTACCGGGAGTTGCTCGGCGCCGTGCAGCAATTCAAGGCCAAGGGCGGCAGCGCAGTGGTGCTGGATGTGCGTACCGGTGAAGTGCTGGCCATGGTGAATCAGCCCGCCTACAACCCCAACAATCGCGGCAATCTGGATACCGGTGCCCTGCGCAACCGGGCAGTGACAGATCTGTTCGAGCCCGGCTCCACCATGAAGCCCTTTACCGTGGCGGCGGCCATGGAAATGGGCATGGTGACCCCGTCGACTACCATCAATACCCATCCCGGCACCCTGCGGGTTGGAAGCAAGACCATTCGTGACCATCGCGACTACGGGGTGATTGATATCACCACCGTGCTCACCAAGAGCTCCAACGTGGGCACCAGCAAACTGGCCCTGGCCATGGAGCCGCTGGCGCTGCCCAACTACCTGGAGCGTTTCGGTTTCGGGCAGGCCACTGCCATCGATTTTCCCGGTGAAAGCAACGGCATGCTGCCATTGCGTAGCCACTGGCGGGAAGTGGAGCGGGCGGCGCTTTCCTATGGTTACGGTTTGAGCGTGTCTGCGGTACAGCTGGCACAGGCGTATGCAGTCATCGCCAATGACGGCGTCAAAGTGCCGCTGACTCTGAAGAAGGTTGCCAGCCAGCCTGCTGGTGAGCAGGTGCTGGGCAAGCCGGTTGCCCGGCAACTGGTGCAGATGCTGGAAACCGTGGTCAGTCAGGTGGGGACCGCCAGCCGCGCCCAGGTGCCCGGTTACCAGGTGGCTGGCAAGACCGGCACCGTGCACAAGGTAGTTTCCGGCGGTTATGCAGATGACAGCTATATCGGTCTGTTTGCTGGCCTGGCTCCGGCCACCGATCCCCGTATCGTCACCGTGGTGGTTATCGACGACCCTCGCAGCGATGCCTACTACGGCGGTCTGGTTGCCGCTCCGGCCTTTTCCCGAATCATGGGCGGGGTGTTGCGGACATTGCATGTACCACCAGACAGACCCGAAGGGCTGCTGGCCGGCAGCCCGGATACGGAGGACCGCTCATGATGCGCCTCCAGCAACTGCTCCCCGAGCACAACCTGCCTGCCCAAGTGGCAGGTCTTACCATTTCCGGGCTTCAGCTCGACAGCCGCCGCCTGCAGCCCGGCGAGGTGTTTGTGGCTGTACCTGGCGTGGCCAGTGATGGCCGCCATTTTATCCCTCAGGCTATCAGTGCCGGTGCTGCCGTGGTGTTGGCAGAGGCGGAGACGTTCTCCGTGGATCTGCAGCAGCCGGTGCCCTGCGTGCATCTGCCGGGGCTGGCGGGGCAGGTGGGTGATCTGGCCGCGCGCTGGTTCGGTGAGCCGGCCAATCGCCTGCGCATTACCGGTGTGACGGGCACCAACGGCAAGACCAGCATCACCTGGTTCCTGCGCGATGCACTGAATGCGCTGGGGCACCGCTGTGCCCTGGTGGGTACCCTGGGGTTGGGGCTGAAAGGCCAGGAGCAGACCACCGGTCATACCACCCCGGACCCGATTACCCTGCAGGCCGGATTGGCGACAGTGCGCGATGCTGGTGCCGATACCGTAGCCATGGAGATTTCCTCCCATGCCCTGGACCAGAATCGTCTGGGCGGCACCCTGGTCACCACCGCGGTATTCAGCAATCTGAGCCGGGATCATCTGGATTATCACGGCGACATGGAATCCTACCTGGCTGCCAAGGCCATGCTGTTTACCCGCGACGGGGTGCAGCTGGCGGTGATCAATTGTGATGATCCGGCAGCACAAACCCTGATCGCCTGCCTGCCTGATGGGGTTCGTTGTGTCACCTTCGGCAGCCAGCAGGGTGCCACCGTGCGTTGCCAGTCCGTGCAATGCACCGCAGAAGGTATCGACGCGGAGCTGTTTGTGGGCGGCACAGTGGTGCCGTTGAGTCTGCCCCTGTTCGGTCGTTTCAATCTCAGCAATGTGATGGCCGTGGCGGCCATTCTGCATGGCCAGGGTGTGGCCGCTGAGGCGCTGGGTGGAGCATTGGCCGCCATTACTCCCGTACCGGGGCGTATGGAACCTGTGCAGGCCGATGGCTGTCCGACGGTGATCGTGGATTATGCCCACACCCCGGATGGCCTGGAAAAAGCCTTGCAGGCATGCCGGGATCACTTTGCCGGCCGCCTGTTCTGTGTGGTCGGCTGTGGCGGTAACCGAGATGAGGGCAAGCGCCCGCAGATGGCGGCAGTGTCGGAAAAGCTCGCCGATACCGTGGTGCTGACCAGCGATAACCCGCGCAGCGAAGACCCGCAAACCATTATTGATCAAATGCGTGCCGGTCTAACCGGGGCGCAAGCGGTCCACGAAAATGTGGATCGTGCCGAGGCGGTTCAGGAAACCGTCAACAGCGCCCAGGCCGGCGACGTGATTCTGCTGGCCGGCAAGGGCCATGAGGACTACCAGGAAATCGACGGCGTGCGTTACCCCAGTGATGACAGAGAACTTGCCCGCCAGGCGCTGGCCGCCCGGGGAGGTGCGTCATGATGTGGTTGTCGCAGATCGCCCAGTGGACCGGCGGCACCCTGATCGGGGAAGACCGCACAGTCAGTGCTGTGGTGACTGATACCCGTGACATGGCGCCGGGCTGCCTGTTTGTGGCGCTCAAGGGCGAGCGTTTTGACGCCCATGAGTTCCTCGCCAGGGCCGCCGAGAGTGGTGCTGTCGCCGCCCTGGTGGACCGTGAGCAAAGTGACTTTGCCAGCGCCGTGCAAGTAGACGATACCCGCCTGGGTCTGGGCCGCCTGGCCAGTGGTTATGCAGATCAGTTTACCAGCGAGCGCCTGGCGGTAACCGGTAACGCCGGCAAGACCACCGTCAAGGAGATGGCTGCCGCCATGCTGGGCGAGAGCACCCTGGCCACCCGTGGCAACTTCAATAATGACATCGGTGTGCCGCTGACGTTGTTGCGCTTGGCCGGCGAACACCGTTATGCGGTGATTGAGCTGGGCGCCAATGCCCCCGGTGAAATCGCCTGGACCAGTTCCCTGGCCAAGCCGCGAGTGGTGCTGGTGACCAATGTGACCGGCGCGCACCTGGAAGGTTTTGGTTCCATGCAGGGCATTGCCAACGCCAAGGCGGAAATCTTCGGCGGTTGTCAGGCCGGCGGTCAGGCGATTATCAACAACGATGACAGCTTTGCCGATTTCTTTGCTGGTGAGGCGGAAAAGGCTGGTCTTACCGTGATCCGTGTGGGCAGCCAGGCGCCCGCGGATCTGTACGCCGACACTATCCGGCTACATCAGGACCGGGTGGAATTTGTCCTTCAGCCGCTGGGCGAGACGGTGACAGTGCCGCTGCCCGGCGCCCATCAGGTCAGCAATGCCTTGCTGGCCTGCGCGGCTGTGCGCGCCCTGGGCGTAAACCTGGGCGAGGTGCTGCCGCGCCTGGCGCAACTCAAGCCGGTGCCAGGCCGCATGAATCTGCATGCGGTGGGTGATGGCGTGCTGGTGGATGACACCTACAACGCCAATCCGGGTTCCGTGCGTGTCGCCATCGACTGGCTGGCCGTGCAGCCCGCTCCGCAGATGCTGGTGCTGGGCGCCATGGGCGAGCTGGGTCCGCAGGCGCAGCAGCTGATCGAAGAGCTGGGTGGCTATGCCCGCCAGGCGGGGATCAGCGATCTGGTAGTGATGACCGGCGCCAGTGCGGCCGCCGAGGGCTTTGGTGAAGGTGCCAGGACGGCAGAGAACGATCAGCAGGCGGCAACCTGGAGTGCCCCGGTTCTGCAACAGGGTGGAACCGTGTTGGTGAAAGGTTCGCGCAGCGCCGGTATGGAAGCGGTGGTGCAGCGACTGATCCTGGGCGCAGGCCCTCACAAATCGAAACAGGGGGCACTCTGATGTTGCTATGGCTGGCTGAGCTTCTGGCAGAATTTCACAGCGGTTTCCTGGTGGTGCAGTACATCACCCTGCGCGGCATTCTCAGCGTGCTGACGGCCCTTTTTATCGCCTTCTGGGTGGGCCCGATCATGATCCGCAAACTGCAGGAAAAGCAGGTGGGCCAGGCCATTCGTGACGATGGCCCCAAGAGTCACCTGAGCAAGGCCGGCACCCCCACCATGGGTGGGGCGCTGATCCTGATTGCCATCGTCATTTCCACCCTGCTGTGGGCAGACCTCAGTAACCGCTTTATCTGGATCACCCTGGGTGTGCTGTTCGTGTTCGGCGCCGTGGGCTGGGTGGATGACTGGCGCAAGGTGGTGGAAAAAAATCCCCGCGGCCTGCCGGCCCGCTGGAAATACCTGTGGTTGTCCATCGGTGCTCTCGGCGCGGCCTTTGCCCTGTTCTTTACCGCCCAGAGCCCGGTGGAAACCCAGCTGATCGTGCCCTTCTTCAAGAATGTGGTCATCAACATGGGCTGGTTCTACATCGTGCTGACCTATTTCGTGATCAATGGAACCAGCAATGCAGTGAACCTGACCGATGGCCTGGATGGCCTGGCGATCATGCCGGCGGTATTGGTGGGCGGCGCCCTGGGTATCTTTGCCTATGCCGGTGGCCATGCGGAATTTGCCCCGTACCTGCAGATTCCCTATGTGGCCGGGGCTGGCGAGCTGGTGATTATTTCGGCTGCCCTGTGTGGCGCCGGCCTCGGCTTCCTGTGGTTCAACGCTTACCCGGCACAAGTGTTCATGGGCGATGTGGGCGCGTTGGGCCTGGGCGCGGTGCTGGGTGTGATGGCGGTGATCGTCCGCCAGGAAATCGTACTGTTCATCATGGGCGGCGTGTTCGTGATGGAAACCGTTTCGGTGATGCTGCAGGTGGGTTCGTTCAAGCTCACCGGCCGCCGTGTGTTTCGCATGGCGCCGATTCATCACCACTTTGAACTGAAAGGATGGCCGGAGCCGAAGATCATCGTGCGCTTCTGGATCATCACCGTAATTCTGGTCCTGGTGGGTCTGGCGACCCTGAAAATCCGATAGGGGATTGAGTTAACTTTATGGCGAAAGACGGGTTTGATCTGGTAATTGGCCTGGGAGTATCCGGGCGTTCCGTGATCCGTTATCTGACGGACCAGGGGATGCCTGTGCGCGCCCTGGACACCCGTGCCGAACCCGCCGGCCTGGAAGCGCTGCGCGTCGAATTCCCCAACGTGAAAATCCATACCGGCGGTTTCAAGTCCGGTTGGATGAACAACGCCCGTCGCCTGATCGTCAGCCCCGGCGTGGCTGTAGCGACTCCGGCCATCGCCGAGCAAGTCGTCGCCGGCAAGGAAGTGATCGGTGATGTGGAGCTGTTCGCCCGCGCCGCCAGTGAGCCGCTGGTGGCAATTACCGGTTCCAACGCCAAGAGCACGGTGACCACACTGCTGGGGCAGGTGGCTGAAGCCTGCGGCATGAACCCGGGGATCGGCGGCAATTTGGGCGTGCCCGCTCTGGAGCTGCTGGACGATCAGGCCCGCCTGTACGCCCTGGAGCTTTCCAGTTTCCAGCTGGAAACCACCTACAGCCTGAGTGCGGAAGTGGCGACCATTCTCAATGTGTCCCAGGACCATCTTGATCGTTACGCCAGCTTTGCCGATTACGTGGCCGCCAAGCAGCGCATCTATGATGGCTGCCAGGTAGCGGTGTGGAACCGGGATGACCTGGCGACCCGCCCCCACGCCGGGGTGCCGCGTCAGATCAGTTTCGGTGCTCATCCGGAGGCGGATTACCGTTTGGACACGGAGAACGCCCAGTTACTGTGCCGTGGCGAGCGGCTGCTGGCCCTGTCCGAATTGGCGCTCACCGGTCATCACAACGCCATGAACATCCTTTCCGTGCTGGCCATCAGTGATGCCTTGTCCCTGAACCGTGACAAGGCGCTGGCCACGGTGAAAGCCTTTACCGGCCTGCCGCACCGCTGCCAACTGGTGGCTGAAGCGGGTGGCGTGCGCTGGTTCAACGATTCCAAGGCCACCAATGTGGGTGCCACCCTGGCAGCCCTGACCGGTATCGGTGAAAGCATCGACGGCAAGGTGATCCTGATTGCCGGTGGCCAGGGCAAGGGCCAGGATTTCTCGCCGCTGACGGAGCCGGCGCGTCAGTATCTGCGTGCCGGCCTGCTGATGGGTGAAGATCGCAGCACCCTGGCTGAGGGTATGTCCGCTGCGCCCTGCGAACTGGTAGCGGACATGGAAGCGGCTGTGGCCCGGGCCCATGCACTGGCACAACCCGGTGATGCGGTCTTGCTGTCGCCAGCCTGTGCGTCTTTCGATATGTATTCCAGCTTTGTTGCCCGTGGTGATGACTTCTCCGCCCGGGCCAGGGAGGTGTGCCATGACTGAGCGCATGATCCTCAAGCTGGATAACCGGGGCCTTGACAAGACGCTGATGTGGACAGCGATTCTGTTGGCTCTGGCCGGCCTGGTGATGGTCTCGTCTGCGAGCCTGCAGATTGCCGAAACCCGGCTGGGCGACCCCTTCTATTATGCCCTGCGCCACGGCATCTATCTGTCGCTGGGGCTGGCTGCCGGGGCCTTTGTGTATTTCGCAGTGCCTTTGGCGTTGCTGGAGCGGTTGCGCTTCTTGATGTTGCCGGTGGCGTTGGTGGTACTGGTGATGGTGTTCATCCCCGGTCTGGGGCGCACGGTGAACGGCTCCACTCGCTGGATTGCGCTGCCCGGCCTGACCATTCAGGCCTCGGAAATCGTCAAACTCTGTTTCGTCCTTTACCTGGCAGGGTATATCGCCGAGCGCAAGGCAGCCCTGGAAACCGAGTGGAAGGCCTTTCTGCTGCCCCTGGCGTTGCTTGGCGTGCTGACCATCTTGCTGCTGCTGGAGCCGGATTTCGGTGCCGTGGTGGTACTGGGCATCACCGCCATGGGCATGTTGTTCCTGTCCGGTGTACCGACCCTGCGTTTCTTGCTGATTGGTCTGGCGGCGGTGGCACTGGGGGCCCTGGTGGCCTTTGCCGAACCCTATCGGGTGGCGCGGCTGATGACCTTTACCGATCCCTGGGCTGATCAGTTCGGCTCCGGCTATCAGTTGACCCAGAGCCTGATCGCTTTCGGCCGTGGCCACTGGGATGGCGTAGGCCTGGGCAACAGCGTGCAGAAGCTGTTCTACCTGCCGGAAGCTCATACCGATTTTGTTTACGCGGTGATGGCCGAAGAGCTGGGCCTGCTGGGGAATCTGGCGTTGATCAGCGGCTTTGTGCTGCTGGGCTGGCGCATCTTCCGCCTGGGTCACAGCCTGGAAACCCGCGGTCTGCTGTATCACGCCTATCTGGTTTATGGCTGCGCCTTCGTCTTGTGCTCCCAGGTCTTTATCAACCTGGGTGTAAACATGGGCCTGTTGCCCACCAAGGGGCTGACCTTGCCGTTTATCAGCTATGGCGGCTCTTCACTGCTGATCTTCTCCGCCATGGTGGGGCTGATCCTGCGCGCCGGCGCTGAAGCCGAGCAGCTGAAAGCGAGAGGGAGGGCGGCACGATGAGTGGCACCATCCTGATCATGGCAGGCGGTACCGGCGGGCATGTGTTCCCGGCACTGGCAGTGGCGGATCAATTGCGTGAGCGCGGTTTCCGGATCCTCTGGCTGGGCGCGGAAAACGGGATGGAAGGCAAGCTGGTGCGTCAGTACGGCTACGAGATTGCCGAACTGGCTGTATCCCGGCTGCGTGGTGGCGGACTCAAGCGCAAGCTCACCGCCCCATTCAATCTGCTGCGTGCGGTATTGCAGGCGCGCAGCCTGATCAGCCAGCGCCAGCCGCTGCTGGCGGTGGGCTTTGGCGGTTTTGCCAGTGGCCCCGGTGGCCTGGCCGCGCGGCTTTGCAAGGTACCGGTGGTGGTCCACGAACAGAACGCGGTGCCGGGGCTGACCAACCGGTTGTTGTCCAGCATGGCTACCGTGACCCTGGAAGGTTTTCAGGGCGCTTTCGGCAAGCAGGATGCCTGCTGGGTGGGCAATCCGGTACGCGCCGAGATTGCCAGCCTGGAAGAGCCGGCCCGACGTTATGCCCAGCACCAGGGCAGTCTGCGTGTGTTGGTACTGGGCGGCAGCCAGGGTGCGCTGATATTGAATCAGGATCTGCCGGAACTGCTGCTGGCGGTACTGGGCCAGGATATCCAGGTGCGTCACCAGTGTGGTGCCGGCCGTACCGGCGAAGCGGCGCCGATTTACCAGGCGCTGGGGCTGGACGCCCAGGTCAGTGAATTTATCGACGACATGGCGGAAGCCTACGGCTGGGCAGATCTGGTGATCTGTCGGGCCGGGGCCCTGACCGTGGCGGAAGTGGCTGCCGCTGGCGTGGCGGCCCTGTTCGTGCCGCTGCCTAGCGCGGTGGACGATCACCAGACATTGAATGCCCGCTGGCTGTCAGACCGGGGCGCGGCCCTGTTGCTGCCCCAGCGGGACATGAGTGCCGCCAGCCTGGCGGGCACATTGAAACCGGTTGCAGAACGCGGGCTGCTGGCGCAAATGGCGCAGCGTGCCCGTGAGCAGGCCGTGGCCGACAGCGCCGAGCGCGCGGCCACGCTGTGTGAGGAGGTGGCCAATGGCCGATAACGACAACATCCATATCGTGCCCGAGATGCGGCGTATCAGCGGTATCCACTTTGTGGGTATCGGTGGCGTGGGCATGTGTGGCATCGCCGAGGTGCTGGCCAACCAGGGCTATGCCATCAGCGGTAGCGACATCAAGGAATCGGCGGTGGTAGAACGCCTGCGCGGCCTGGGTGTGCGGGTGGAAATCGGCCATCGGGCGGACAATATCGACGGCGCCGACGTGGTGGTGACCTCCACGGCGGTGACCACTGAGAACGAGGAAGTGGCGGAAGCCCATGCCCGCCGGATTCCGGTGGTACCGCGGGCCCAGATGCTGGCCGAGCTGATGCGCTTCCGTCACGGCATTGCGGTGGCCGGCACCCATGGCAAGACCACTACCACCTCCATGACGGCGGCGATCATGGCGGAAGCGGGCCTGGATCCCACCTTCGTGATTGGCGGGCGGCTGAACAGTGCCGGCACCAATGCACGCCTGGGGCAGAGCCGTTATCTGGTGGCGGAAGCGGATGAGTCCGATGCCAGCTTCCTGCACCTGCAGCCGATGAGTGCCATCGTGACCAATATCGAAGCGGACCACATGCACACCTATGGCGGGGATTTTGCCCAGCTGGAGAACACCTTTATCGAATTCCTGCACAACCTGCCGTTTTACGGTGTAGCAGTGATGTGCGTGGATGACCCGGTGGTGCGCAAGCTGCTGCCACGGGTCAATCGTCAGGTGATCCGTTACGGCTTCAGCGAGGATGCGGACCTGCGCGCCGAGGACGTGCAGCAGCAGGGTATGACGACATCCTTCCGGGTAATCCGCAAGGAAGGCGAGCCGCTGGATGTGGTGTTGCACATGCCGGGCAAGCACAACGTACTCAATGCCCTGGCGGCCATTGCCGTGGCCGCCGATGAAGGCGCCAGCGATGAGGCCATTATTCGCGGCCTGAACCACTTTACCGGAGTGGGCCGGCGCTTTGATGTACAGGGCGAATATCACTTTGAAGGCGGTAGCGCGACCCTGGTGGACGATTACGGTCACCATCCCAGCGAAGTGGCCGTCACCATCGATGCGATCCGTGCCGGTTGGCCGGGCCGTCGTCTGGCCATGCTGTTCCAGCCCCACCGCTATACCCGTACCCAGGACCTCTACGAGGACTTCGTGGACGTGCTGTCCGGGGTGGATGTGCTGTTGATGCTGGAGGTCTACGGCGCCGGTGAAGACCCGATTCCCGGTGCGGATGCCCGCGCCCTGTGCCGCAGCATTCGCAAGCGTGGCCGGGTGGAACCGGTATTCGTGGATGATCCGGCCAAGCTGGCAGAGATTCTGGCTACCCAGCTGCAGGACGGCGATCTCCTGGTAACTCAGGGCGCCGGGAATGTGGGTGCTATCGCCAAAGAACTGGCTGAGCAGGGAGGCGCCAAGCGTGGATAAGGTGCTGCTGAAGAAGCAACTGGCCAGCGTGGGCCGGGTAGCGGTACTGGCCGGCGGCAAATCCGCCGAGCGTCCCGTGTCACTGAAAAGTGGTGCGGCGGTTCATCAGGCCCTGCGCAATCTGGGGCTGATCGCCGAGCTGGTAGATCCGGCTTACAAGAGCGTGGATACCCTCAAGGGTTTCGATGTGGCCTTTATCGCCCTGCATGGCCGGGGCGGCGAAGACGGTGTGATTCAGGGGGTCCTGGAGCACCTGGGCATTCCTTATACCGGCTCCGGAGTGATGGCCTCGGCTATCGGCATGGACAAGGTGCGTACCAAACAACTGTGGAAAGGCGCCGGCTTGCCGACGCCGGCGTTTTATGTGGCCGGCCGCAATGATACCGACCTGGGCTTCCCGTTGATGATCAAGCCGGCCCATGAAGGCTCCTCAATCGGCATGGCCAAGGCGGATAACGCCGAGCAACTGGCCCAGGCGCTGAAAGAAGCGGAAAAATTCGATTCCGATGTGCTGGTGGAAGCCTGGGTCAACGGCCCGGAATACACCGTGGCCATCCTTGGCGACGAGCCGTTGCCGGCGATCCGCCTGAAGACACCGAATGCGTTTTATGACTTTGAAGCCAAGTACCAGTCCAACAGCACCGAGTACCTGTGCCCGGCCGGACTGGACGAGTCTGATGAGCAGGCCCTGCGCCAACTGGCCCTGACCGCTTTCCGGGTAGCTGGCTGCCACGGCTGGGGCCGGGTGGACGTGATGCGTGACGAGCAGGGCAACTGGCAGTTGCTGGAAGTGAACACGGTACCGGGAATGACCGATCACTCCCTGGTGCCCATGGCGGCCAAGGCCGCCGGGCGGGATTTCGACACCCTGGTGGGCGAAATCCTGCTGGATGCGCTGGAAAGAGGTGATGGCTAAGCAGGCCGCGACCCCGCGCGGGGCCCGCCGCAAGCCGGTGAAAAAAGCCGGCGTACCGCTCAATGAGCGGTTGGCAGCAGCGGTGCCCTGGATGCTGGTCGGCACCGTGGCGGCGGTGTTGCTGGTCGGTGTGATCTATCTGCCGGCAGCACTGGACGGCTATCCGGTGCGCAAGGTGGGTGTGGACGGTGTCACCGATGTGCGCCGTCAACAGCAGATCCAGACCGCCCTGGCGGCGCTGGTTCGCGACGAAAATTATTTTTCCGTGCCGCTGGAAGACATCTACCAGCAGGCACAGGGCCTGAGCTGGGTGGAGCGGGTTTCCGTTCGCCGGCAGTGGCCCGACACCGTGGTGTTGACCGTGGAAGAGCGGCGCCCGGTGGCGGTGTGGAATGACACCGTGCTGATTTCAGACAGCGGCGAGCCGTTCAAGGCGCTCAAGCAGTATGACCTGAGCGGCCTGCCGCGGCTGAGTGGACCGCAACAGCGGCTGGAAGAAGTGATGGGGTTCTATCACAGCATGGGCAAGATGCTGGCAGATGTGGACCTGGGGATTCGCAGTATGGAGGTCAACGCACGACTGACCGCGCGACTGACCCTGAACAACGATATGCAGCTGGTGGTAGACCGTGAAGCGTACACCAGCAAACTGCGCCGCTTTGTGCGGCTCTATCGCGGTGTGCTGAGCACGGACAGCCGCCGGGTAACCCGGGTCGACCTGCGCTATGCCGATGGCATGGCGGTGACCTGGGGCGAGCAAAGCTAGTTTTAGGAGAATGGATGACATGGCAAACGCATCAGAAAACATGATTGTCGGACTCGACATTGGCACCTCCAAGGTGGTGGCCATCGTCGGTCAGTCATCCGCCGATGGCACCATGGAAATTGTCGGCATTGGCTCCCAGCCGTCCCGGGGGATGAAGAAGGGCGTGGTAGTGGATATCGAAGCCACTGTGCGCTCCATCCAGCGGGCAGTGGAAGAGGCCGAGCTGATGGCCGGTTGCCACATTCATACGGTGTATGCGGGCATCGCCGGTTCCCATGTGCGTAGCCTCAATTCCCACGGCATCGTAGCCATTCGCGACCGGGAAGTGGCCCAGGCGGATATCGACCGGGTGATCGACGCGGCCCAGGCGGTGGCGATCCCGGCAGATCAGAAAACCCTGCACGTGCTGCCCCAGGAATATGTGGTGGACAACCAGGAGGGTGTGCGTGAGCCCATCGGCATGAGCGGTGTGCGTCTGGAAGCCAAGGTGCATCTGGTGACCTGTGCCGTGAACGCCGCCCAGAACATCGAGAAATGTGTGCGCCGCTGCAACCTGGAGGTCGATGACATCATCCTTGAGCAGTTAGCGAGTGCTCACGCCGTGTTGACCGAGGACGAGCGCGAACTGGGTGTCTGCATCGTCGATATCGGTGGCGGTACCACGGATATCGCCATTTTCACCGAAGGCGCCATTCGTCACACCGCCAACATCCCCATTGCCGGGGACCAGGTGACTAACGATATCGCCATGGCTCTGCGGACCCCCAAGCAGCACGCAGACGAGATCAAGATCAAGTACGCCTGCGCGCTGACCCAGCTGGCCGGCGCGGACGAAACCATCAAGGTGCCCAGCGTGGGCGACCGGCCGCCACGTACCCTCAGCCGCCAGAATCTGGCCGAGGTGGTGGAGCCGCGTTACGACGAGCTGTTCACCCTGATCCAGGCCGAGCTTCGTCGCTCCGGCTTCGAGGACCTGATCCCCGGTGGCATCGTGCTCACCGGTGGCTCCTCCAAGATCGAGGGCGCGGTGGATCTGGCCGAAGAAATCTTTCACATGCCGGTGCGTCTGGGGTCCCCGCAGGGTATCTCCGGGCTCATTGATGTGGTCAAGAACCCGATCTATTCCACCGCGGTGGGCCTGCTGTTGTATGGCCAGCGCATGGAAAAGGACGGCACCAGTGCCCGCGCCCTTGCCGGTGGCGGGGAAGTGAACTGGGTAGAGCGTTTCAAAAACTGGTTCAAGGGCAACTTCTAGTTTCCTGAGCCGGTTAACAGTTTTTGCGGAAGCGGCAGTTCCGGGCCGCAGCAACATCACCGGGACAATTCGACGTTAAATGACGTTCAAAGTAGTAACAGGGAAGCAATAACGGGAGATCAACCATGCAATTCAAACTGGAAGACAGCGTACCGCATGGCGCGGTCATTAAAGTGGTAGGTGTCGGTGGTGGCGGCGGTAACGCCGTGGATCACATGGTGCGTTCCGGTGTGGAAGGGGTGGATTTTATCTGCGCCAACACCGACGCCCAGGCACTGCGAAATGCCTCCTCCAAAACCGTGATTCAGCTGGGCAGCCAGGTGACGAAGGGGTTGGGTGCAGGCGCAAACCCGGAAATCGGTCGTCAATCCGCTCAGGAAGACCGTGACCGCATCGCCGAGCTGCTGGACGGCGCTGATATGGTGTTCGTTACCGCCGGTATGGGCGGCGGCACCGGCACCGGCGCCGCCCCTGTGGTGGCTGAAATCGCCAAGGAACTGGGTATCCTGACCGTGGCGGTGGTGACCAAGCCGTTCCCCTTCGAGGGCAAGAAGCGCATGCGCTCCGCCCAGGAAGGTATCGAGGAGCTGAAGGAGCATGTTCACTCCCTGATCACCATCCCCAACGAGAAGCTGCAAGCGGTTCTCGGCGGCTCCACCAGCCTGCTGGACGCCTTCAAGGCGGCCAACGAAGTGCTGCAGGGTGCCGTAAAAGGGATTGCCGACCTGATCGTTCGCCCGGGCATGATCAACGTGGATTTCGCTGACGTGCGCACGGTGATGAGCGAAATGGGTACGGCCATGATGGGTACCGGTACTGCCAGCGGCGAAAACCGGGCGGCAGAAGCGGCCCAGGCAGCCATTTCCAGCCCGCTGCTGGAGGATGTGGACCTGCGCGGCGCCCGCGGTATCCTGATCAACATCACCGCCAACGAGTCCATCGCTCTGGACGAGTTCTCCGAAGTGGGTGACATCGTCAGCGAACTGGCCAGCGATGACGCCAACGTGATCATCGGCACCGCCATCGACCCGGACATGGGCGACAGCATCAGTGTCACCGTGGTTGCTACCGGCCTGGGCGCCGCCGCCCAGCAGGAACTAAAAGTGGTACGTGGTCGTCAGACCCCCGTCACCGCGGATGGTCGGGTGGACTACAGCGACCTGGATCGCCCGGCAGTGGAGCGCAAACGCGCGGCCCAGCAGGCGGCCAGCGGCCGTGGTCAGCAGGCGGTGAGCACCGCGGAAGATCTGGATTTCATTGATATCCCGACCTTCCTTCGTCGCCAGGCCGACTAACGGTCTGGCGCCAAGGGTGCAAAATCAGGGCATTGCAGTATAATTACGCCCTAATTTTGTGTTGAGGAAAGCGGTATCCTGCAGGATACCCGCAGCTGTGTGACAGACTGATGATCAGACAACGAACGCTGAAAAACGTGATCCGCGCCACCGGCGTGGGACTTCACACCGGCGAAAAGGTCTACATGACCGTACGCCCGGCACCGGTGGATACCGGTATCGTGTTCCGGCGTGTGGACCTGGATCCGGTGGTGGAGATCAAGGCGTCTGCCGATGCCGTCCGCGAGACCACTTTGTCGTCGACCCTGGTTCAGGATGGCGTGAAGGTGGGCACGGTGGAGCATTTCCTGTCTGCCATGGCAGGGCTGGGCATCGATAACGCCTTCGTGGAGCTGTCCGCGCCGGAAATGCCGATCATGGACGGCAGTGCCGGTCCTTTTGTGTTCCTGCTGCAGTCTGCTGGCATCAAGGAGCAGGAAGCGGCCAAGAAGTTCATCCGCATCAAGAAAGAAGTCACGGTGCGTGAGGGCGACAAGTCAGCGACTTTCGTTCCCTTTGATGGCTTCAAGGTGACCTTCTCCATCGAATTCGACCACCCGGTGTTTGAAGAGCGTAACCAGGTGTCCAGCATCGACTTCTCCACGACCTCGTTTGTGAAGGAAGTGGCGCGGGCGCGGACGTTCGGCTTCATGCGCGATATCGAGTTCCTGCGCAGCCAGAATCTGGCGCTGGGCGGCAGTGTCGATAACGCCATCGTGGTGGATGAGTATCGCATCCTCAACGAGGACGGGCTGCGTTACGAGGACGAATTCGTCAAGCACAAGATGCTGGATGCCATCGGCGACCTGTATCTGCTGGGTCACAGCCTGATCGGCGAGTTCATCGGTCACAAATCCGGCCATGCCCTCAACAATGCCCTGCTGCGCGAGATTCTCCGTCAGGAGGATTCCTACGAGGTGGTGACCTTCGAAGATGCCACCGATGCGCCAGTGTCGTACATGCGACCCGTGCTCGCGGCGGCCGAGTAATACCCGGCTGCACGCTGTAAACGTCGAAACCCTGTTGCCACCCGGCGGTTCTCCCGCCGCCGGGTGGTTTTTCGTTTCAGGGAAGACAAGATTTTTTTGTAGGAGCCATGCTCGCATGGCGAACCTCGCGCAGCGAGGAAATCGCCCGCAGGGCGATCAGGAATATCCGGGCTCGACAGGTCTCACTGGATAGATCGGGAGCAACCCGCACCGCCTTGTCCTCGCTGAGGCTCGTTTCGCCATGCGAGCATGGGTTATTAGCTGTGCTCACCCCTACGGGGCCGCCCTGTGGGCGTTACTTCGCTACGCTACGTTCCTACATACGCGAATTATTCTGATTCACCGCGGCTGGCCAGCCGCTGCAAGGATGCCTTGAGGCCTTTGTCCTCAATGGTGTCAGCCAGATCGGCAATTTGTCTGGCGCTTTCTCTGGCCAATCTGGGCTTGTCCTGTTGGTTGGCACGGACGTTGCTTTTCTGCATCTGGCGTTTGCCGCCCACCACGATCTTGATCTGCTGGCCGGGCAGGGCCTGCTGCAGTTTGGGCAGATGAAAACGCAATAGCTGCGCAGTGGCGCTGGTTTCGGCAATGGCCAGCCAGCGCATGCTGTCTTCCACCAGGGTGACCCGCTCGCGCAGTGCCGGCGGCAGGCAGTCAAGCGGGTCGGGGGCTGCTGCGGTGTCCGGCTCCTGGCGAGCGGTCTTTTTGGCCTCCCTGGTTAGACCAGAGAGAGTAGGATGACCACTTAGCAGTGCGAGCAGGGCTTTGGGCGAAGTTGTCTTGCTCATAGGTTTTACTTAGACTAGCCTGCAAATTGTAAAAAACAATCAAGAAAACCAGTGCAACTATTTGAATTTCTTAATTTTTGGCCGGTGCGTTACACGAATTTATGAATATCTTAGTCATTAACAGCAAGCGTGGCCATTCGCGCACACTTCCGGTTCCGCGACACTGGCCCTGGTTACTGGCTGCCGTGCTGGTGGTTGTGCCGGTGCTGATGGGTGTTGGCGGCTACCTACTGGTGTCGCAACTCAGCGATCAGCCCGAGTATACGCCGGTAATGACCGAACGTTTCTCCACCCATCTGGAAGAGCAGCAAAAAGCCCTGGAATCCCTGGATCGACTCAGCCAGGAGCAGTTCCGGGCACTGACCCTGAAATTGGCCCAGGCCCAGGCTCGTCTGGTTCGGCTGGATGCGCTGGGTGAGCGGCTGGTGGAAGTGGCCGATATTGACGGCGAAGAGTTTGATTTCAGCACTGTCCCTGGCTTGGGTGGACCGGAAGGCTCGGAGGAGGGTGCCAGCTACGAATTGCCTTCCTTTATGGAAGCGGTGAACCAGATGGCGCAAACCCTGGAACGCCGCGAGCGTCAGCTGGAGATTCTGGAAAACCTGCTGGCCGGCAAGCAGATCCAAGACCAAACCTACCTGTCCGGCCGGCCGTTGGCCAAGGGTTGGATGTCCAGCCGCTTCGGGCGTCGTTCTGATCCGTTCACCGGCCGTGTGGCCTGGCATAAAGGGGTGGATTTTGCCGGCAAGGAAGGCACACCGATTATTGCCACCGGCGCCGGTGTCGTGACCTATTCCGGTGACCGCTCCGGCTATGGCCTGATGGTGGAAATCAACCACGGCAATGGTATTGCCACCCGCTATGGGCATGCCCTGGAATTACTGGTGGAGCCGGGTGAGATTGTTCGCACCGGGGACGTTATCGGCAAAGTAGGCAATTCCGGTCGCTCCACCGGCCCGCACATTCATTATGAAGTGCTTAAAAATGGCGCTCAGGTGAACCCTCAGCCCTATATTTACCGCGCCCGACGTTGAATAACAGGCGAAAAACGGCCCCTACAAGGGGCCGTTTTTGGTTAAGCACCCTTGATAACCGGGAATACCACCTTATCTCTTCATCTTATTGTGTTTAGAATGGCTCACCTTGCGGCCAGCACTTTGCCGCCAACGGGCTATTTGTCCTGACTTTTTACCGAACCGGAAGTTGTATGCTGGGTACCATCGTAAAAAAAATCATCGGCACCAAGAATGATCGTGAGCTGAAACGCATGGCCAAGTTGGTCGAAACGATCAACAGCCACGGGGAAGCGCTGGCACAGCTCAGCGAAGCGGACCTGCAGCTCAAGACCCGTGAATTCCGTCAGGCGTTCCAGGACGGCAAGACCCTGGATGAATTGCTGCCGGAAGCCTTTGCGGTGGTGCGCGAAGCCTCCACCCGGGTGATGGGTATGCGTCATTTCGACGTGCAGATGATGGGCGGTATCGCTCTGCATGAGGGTCGTATTTCCGAAATGCGCACCGGTGAGGGTAAAACCCTGACCGCGACCCTGGCGGCGTATCTGAATGCGCTGTCCGGCGAAGGCGTGCACGTGGTCACAGTGAATGACTATCTGGCCGAGCGGGACGCTAACTGGATGCGGCCCCTTTACGAATTTCTGGGCCTCAGTGTTGGTGTGATTCTTTCCCAGCAGCCCACCGATGAGAAGCGGGCGGCCTACGCGTCTGATATTACCTACGGTACCAACAACGAGTACGGGTTCGACTACCTGCGCGACAACATGGCCTTTCGCCTGGAAGACCGGGTTCAGCGTGGTCTTAACTACGCGATTGTGGATGAGGTGGATTCCATCCTCATCGACGAATCCCGCACTCCGCTTATCATTTCCGGGCCGTCAGCCGATTCCTCCGAGCTGTATGCGGCCGTCAATAAACTGATGCCAAGACTCACTGCCGAGACGGAAGAGCAGGAAGGCGATTACTTTGTTGATGAAAAGCAGCGTCAGGTCGAGTTGACGGAAACCGGACATCAGAAGATTGAGGCGCTGCTGGTCAGTAATAGCCTGCTGGAGCAGGGCGAAAGCCTTTACGCAGCTCATAACCTGGCGCTGCTTCATCATGTTCATGCGGCGCTGAAGGCCCACGCTTTATTCCATGTGGACCGGGACTATATTGTTCAGAACAACCAGATCGTTATCGTTGACGAGCACACCGGCCGTACCATGCCCGGACGTCGCTGGTCCGAGGGCATTCACCAGGCGATCGAAGCCAAAGAAGGGGTGAATATCCAGCAGGAAAACCAGACCCTGGCATCTACCACCTTCCAGAACTACTTCCGCCTCTACAACAAGCTGGCGGGTATGACCGGTACGGCTGATACCGAGGCCCTGGAATTCCGTCAGATTTATGGCATGGATGTGGTGGTGGTGCCGACCAATCGGCCCATGGTCCGTGTTGATGCCAATGATCTGGTGTATCTGACACTGGAAGAAAAATTCGACGCCATCGTCAAGGAAATCAGCGAAGCGGTGGCCAAGGGTGCCCCGGTGCTGGTGGGTACCGCGACCATTGAATCGTCCGAGTATCTCTCCCAGCGCCTGAAAAAAGACAAGATTGCCCACGAGGTACTGAACGCCAAGTTCCACCAGCGTGAAGCACAGATTATTGCCCAGGCGGGTCGTCCCGGTGCGGTAACGATCGCCACCAACATGGCGGGTCGCGGTACCGATATCGTGCTGGGGGGCAATCCGGAAGAGCAGATCAAGCACATGGATACCCCCTCGGACAAGGAAGCGGAAAAAATTCGCTCCGAGTGGCAGGGTAACCATGACACCGTGATGGAAGCTGGCGGCCTGCATATCATCGGCACAGAGCGTCACGAGTCTCGCCGTATCGATAACCAGCTCCGCGGTCGTGCCGGTCGTCAGGGTGATCCGGGCTACACCCGCTTCTTCCTGTCAATGGAAGATGACCTGATGCGGATTTTCGCCTCGGACCGCATTCGCAACATGATGCGCTCCCTGGGGCTGGAGAACGGCGAGGCCATTGAGCACCGCTGGGTGACCCGTGCCATCGAGAATGCCCAGCGCAAGGTGGAAGGGCGTAACTTCGATATCCGCAAGAACCTGCTGGAATACGATGACGTGGCCAATGACCAGCGTCGCGTGATCTACACCCAGCGCGACCAGATTCTGGAAACCGACGACCTGCGCACCTCCGTGCAAGGCATTCGTTATGATGTGGTGACCGAGCTGGTGCACAGTTACTTGCCGCCGGGTTCCGTGGAAGACCAGTGGGATGTGCCGGGCCTGGAGAAAACCCTGGAGGCAGAATTCCAGTGCAATGCACCGGTGGGCCAGTGGCTCAACGAAGACAACCAGATGCACATAGACGGTGTCATCGAGAAGCTGGTAGAAGCCCTGGAGCAGGACTATCTGCGCAAGGAAGGGGAGATCGGCGTCGAAGACCTGCGCAAGATCGAGAAACACCTGATGCTGCAGATCCTCGACCGTCACTGGAAAGAGCATCTGGCCAGCATGGACCACCTGCGTCAGGGCATTCATCTGCGCGGCTATGCGCAGAAGAACCCCAAGCAGGAATACAAGAAAGAGTCTTTCGAGTTGTTCCAGGGGCTGCTCAACCAGATCCAGCATGAGCTGATTCGAGTGCTGCACAGCTTCCAGGTTCGACGTGATGACGAAGTGGAGCGCCTCGAGCAGCAGCGCCAGGAAGAAGCCCTTCGTCAGGCAGAAAAAATGAAGATGCAGGCGGCTCCGGAACCGGGCACTGATGGTACGGCCGGCCAGAACAATCAGGCTGATGGTACCAAGACCGTGGTTCGCGAAGGTCGAAAGGTGGGTCGTAATGAACCTTGCCCTTGTGGCTCGGGCAAGAAATACAAGCAGTGCCACGGCAAGATTGAATAACAGCTGCCTCAAGCTACAAGCTGCAAGGAAAACCAGAGCACCGGCAACGCCGGTGCTTTCTTTGTTTGGGCTTGTGGCTTGAAGCTTGTCGCTGAACGCTAAAGGATTGGTTATGACACAGACAGAATGGTTGCCCGTCCCCGGTATCCGTCTTGCCGCTGTTGAAGCTGGCATCAAGAAGGCCAACCGCAAGGATCTGGTGGTGCTGGAGCTGAGCGAAGATTCCCGTGTCAGCGGAATTTTCACCTTGAACCGTTTTTGCGCCGCGCCGGTGCAGGTGGCAAAAAGCCGTCTTGCCACAGGGGCACCCAGATACCTGATGATCAATACCGGCTATGCCAACGCGGGCACCGGCAAGAAGGGCATGGAAAACTGTCTGGCCAGCTGTCGCCTGTTGGCCGATGCGGCTGGTTGCGCCGAGGATCAGATCCTGCCGTATTCCACCGGGGTAATCGGTGAGCAGTTCCCGTTGCCGGCGTTTGCGACGGGCTTGCCCAAGGCATTGGCGGAACTGGATGAGCATCACTGGGGCCGTGCGTCAGAAGGCATCATGACCACCGATACCTACCCCAAGCTTACCAGCCGGCGGGTGGAGATTGACGGCGTGCCGATTACCGTCACCGGCATGGCCAAGGGCTCGGGCATGATCAAGCCGAACATGGCCACCATGCTGGGCTTTATCGCCACCGATGCGCCTATCGCCAAACCCCTGCTGGATCAGTGGGTGAAGGCCCTGGCGGACAAGTCCTTCAACCGGGTCACAGTGGACGGCGACACCTCCACCAACGATGCCTGC
Organism: Alcanivorax jadensis T9; assembly: GCF_000756655.1. Lineage (GTDB taxonomy): Bacteria > Pseudomonadota > Gammaproteobacteria > Pseudomonadales > Alcanivoracaceae > Alcanivorax > Alcanivorax jadensis. Next base: position 549 of record NZ_ARXU01000007.1, on the reverse strand, counting down.
ATGCTGATCAGCACCGCTGCGGCGGAGATGCCGGAGATTCAGGCGCTGGATGACCATAGCCAGGTACTGTATCAGGCTCTGGAAAGCGTGTTCGTCGAGCTGGCTCAGGCTCTGGTGCGCGATGGCGAAGGCGCCACCAAATTTGTGTCGATTACCGTGGCCGGGGCGGCCAGTGAATCCGACGCCCGTATTGTGGCGGAAACCATTGCCCATTCCCCCCTGGTGAAGACTGCGCTGTTTGCTTCCGACCCCAACTGGGGCCGTATTCTGGCTGCCATCGGCAGAGCCCCCATTGCGTCCCTGGACGTGGACAAGGTCAATGTCTGGCTGGATGACCTGTTGTTGGTGGAGCAGGGCGGTGTGGCGGATAGCTACGAAGAGGCGAAAGGTGCAGCGGTGATGGCCCAGCCGGAAATCAGCATCAGTGCGGATCTGGCCAGCGGCGATGCCGAGTGCACCGTCTGGACCTGTGATTTCAGCTACGACTACGTGAAGATCAACGCGGAATATCGCACATAATCTGAACGCCCGACGCCCGACGCCCGACGC
>NZ_ARXU01000006.1 GCF_000756655.1 Alcanivorax jadensis T9 | reverse complement strand
TGTCCGTTAAAGCGGGTGAGGATCAGGGCGCGGTTGCGCCCCTTGTTATGCAGAGGCTCCCTAGATTCCCAGTTCGTCCAGCTCTGCCAGCAGATCCTGGTGATGGCTCTTGGTTTTGAACTTGTCCATTACCTTCAGCAGCTTGCCGTCCTTGCCGACGATAAAGGTAGTACGGATGAGCCCCATGAATTCCTTGCCCATGAACTTCTTCATTCCCCAGCAACCATATTTCTCCGCGGTGGCGTGGTCCTCATCGGACAATAGGGTGAAGTTCAGATCATGCTTGTCGATAAACTTGGGCAAACGGGCAACCGGGTCCGGGCTGATGCCAAACACGACCACGCCACGTTTTTCCAGCTCAGCCCTGGTATCGCGAATGCCGCAGGCCTGGGTGGTACAACCCGGGGTGAGCGCTCTGGGGTAGAAGAAAATCACCACCGGGTTCTTGCCCTTGAAGGATTTCAGTTCAACCGGATTGCCGTCCTGATCGGGCAGTTTGAAGTTGGGTGCCAGATTACCAATCTTGGGATGTGCCATATCGAGTCCGTTTCTCTTTCATGCTGTTGATGGTTTTACCGTGCGGCGGTGCTTAGCGTTTCGGTGTCATGGTGGCGTCCAGATTGCGCGCCTCGCAGAAGTCCAGGAAGGCCTCGCGTAATTCGGCCACTGATTGTTCCGCGTTCATGCTCAGCACCAGGTGAAGGCTGAACATGCGGGTGCCGGTGTGGGGAGCGGCATAGGTGCCGGTATGCAGATCATCGATGTTGATGCTGCGCCGGGAAAAGAAATTGGCAATTTCATGGACGATGCCCGGATTGTCCATGGCGACCACTTCCACCTCGTAGGGCAGGGCTCGGGCCTGCAGATCACGTGGGCGGGTACGTTTCAGGGTGATCAGCAGGTCCAGTTCGCTGGCCAGGTTGTCCCGCTCCGCTTCCAGTCGGTCCAGGGTGGCGTCACTGCCGGACACCAGCATCAGTACGGCAAACTCGCCGCCCAGCACGGTCATGCGAGAGTCGAGGATGTTGCCGTTGTGTTCCAGTACTGCCCGGGAAAGGGACTCCACGATGCCCGGGCGGTCTGAACCCAGGGCCGAGATAACGATGAGTTGTTCCATGATGCGCTCCGCAGGCATTGTCGTCTTGTTTGGTGAGAGTTTAGAGGTTGCAGGTTTTTTCTGCACGGGTGCAGGAGTCAGGCATCTGGCGTCCAGCGTTTTCGAGGTTTACCATAGCGCCCTTCGGTCCGGTGCACCGGAATAATCGCGATTGCGCCCCATTGGCGTAAAACAGGAGACAGGCATGATCCGTGGCAGCATTGTAGCGCTGGTAACCCCCATGCGCGCAGACGGAGCAGTGGACTGGGAGCGTTTGCGCGCCCTGGTGGACTGGCATGTGGAGCAGGGCACCCACGCTATTGTGGCGGTGGGCACCACGGGCGAATCCGCCACCCTGGGTTTTGAAGAGCACGACAGTGTAATTCGTGAGGTGGTGGCCGCGGCCAAGGGCCGCATCCCGGTGATCGCCGGTACCGGGGCCAACAACACCGAAGAAGCCATTCGTCTGACCCGTGACGCCAAGCGTGACGGCGCCGATGCCTGCCTGTTGGTAACTCCTTACTACAACAAGCCGCCCCAGGAAGGCCTCTACCAGCATTATCTGGCGGTGGCCCGGGCAGTGGATATTCCGCAGATTCTCTACAATGTGCCGGGCCGTACGGCCTGTGATCTGTTGCCGGAAACCGTGGAGCGGCTGAGCAAGGTGCCCAATATCATTGGCATCAAGGAAGCCACCGGTAACCTGGAGCGGGCCCGTGAAATTCGCGAGCGTTGCGGTGACGATTTTATGCTCTATTCCGGCGATGACGCGACCGCCATGGATTTCATCCTGGCGGGCGGTCATGGCGATATCTCGGTGACCGCCAATGTGGCCCCGGCCAAGATGGCGGCTATGTGTGAAGCGGCCCTGGCAGGCGACGCGGATAAGGCCCGTACATTAAATGCGGAACTTGAGCCCCTGCACCGTGATCTGTTTATTGAAGCCAGTCCGATCCCGGTGAAATGGGCACTGTATGAAATGGGCCTGATTGACCTTGGTATCCGCCTGCCGTTGGTGTCGCTGTCAGAAGCGGCCCAGCCGCGATTGCGTGAGACCATGCGTCAATGCGGCCTGCTGGAGGTTAAATGAAGAAAGCGGCGTTAACGCTCGCCCTGGTGGTATCCGCAGCATCCGGCTGTAGCTGGTTGCCGGACAGCAGCCTGAATTATCGCAATGCGCAAATGCTGGAGCCTATCCAGGTTCCTGAAGACGGCGTATTCATCGGCGAGCAGCCGCTTTATGCGGTCCCGCGTCAGGAAGAGCGTCTGGTGGGCCGTGGTGAAGATGAGAAGCGCTTTGAGGTGCCCAAACCGCCACAGCTGGTGGTTCTGGGTGGCGCTGATGAGGACGAGTCACAGCAACCCGCCCCCAAGGATGCGTCCTCGAAGGCGATTCTGGCCCGTGATGGTAACGGCTACCCGATTATCATGATGTCCACCCGCTTTGCCTGGGCCTGGGAGTATGTGGGTGACGCCCTGGGTAACACCGACCTGAAGATCAGCGACCGGGACCGTGAAGTGGGTATTTATTACCTGAAGGTGCCTGAGCGCTATACCCTGGGTGCCAAGACCGCGCAATTGAAGCTGAGTCATACCACCAATGGTATTCAGGTGGCGGTATTGAATGAAGAAGGCACCGCGCTGGTGGAAAAGACCCCGGGCCAGGCCATTCTTGAACGCATTTTTGAAGAACTGAATTAAGTATCATGAAGCTGGCATCACTGGGCAGTGGCAGTAAGGGTAACGCCACCCTGGTGGAAGCGGACGACACCCTGGTGTTGATCGACTGCGGGTTTACCGTCAAGGAAACCGAGCAGCGACTGGCAAGATTGGGGCTGGCTGCGGATCAGCTCAGTGCCATTCTGGTAACCCATGAGCACGGCGACCATATCCGCAGTGCCGGGGCGCTGGGCCGCAAGACCGGTTGCCCGGTCTACAGTTCCTTTGGCACCGCCAGCGCGGTGCAGGGCAAACGCACCAGTCTCAGCGGTGCAAACTGGCAGGAAGTACGGCCGGGGCGTGCCTTTACTGTAGGGGCGTTGCAGATTCTTCCGGTCCTGGTGCCCCATGATGCCCGCGAGCCCTGCCAGTACCGCTTTACCTGGCAGGGACGTACCCTGGGCGTGCTCACTGATCTGGGGGCCATTACTCCCCATGTGGTAGAGGCCTATCAGGATTGTGATGCGCTGGTGCTGGAATGCAATCATGACGCGCAGATGCTGGTCCACGGTCCCTATCCGCCGTCGTTGAAACGGCGCGTCGGTGGTATGTTGGGGCATCTGAGCAATGATCAGGCTGCAGCGCTGCTGCGCCAGGCCAATGTGGATCGCCTGCAGCATCTGGTGTTGTCGCACCTGAGTGAACAGAACAACACGTCCCGGCATGCACTGGATGCCATTGAGCGGGTAGTGACCCGCGGGCGTGAACGAATTGGCGTTGCCAGTCAGACGGAAGGGTTTGGCTGGCTGCAAGTACATTAATACTGACCCGAGTAAAGGCCTTTCCATGGAAAAACGCGACGAGTTGTATGCCGGCAAAGCCAAGTCTGTGTACACCACCGATGACGCGGACAAACTGATCATGCTGTTCCGCGACGACACCTCGGCCTTTGACGGCAAGAAGAAAGAGGCGCTGGCGCGTAAGGGAGCGGTGAACAATCAGTTCAATGCTGCCATCATGGAAAAGCTCAAGGCGGCGGGCATTCCCTGTCACTTCGAGCAGATGCTGTCGCCGGTGGAATCGCTGGTGAAAAAGCTGGAAATGATTCCGGTGGAGTGCGTGGTGCGTAACATTGCCGCCGGCTCTATCTGCCGCCGCCTGGGTGTGGAAGAAGGTCTGGAACTAACTCCGCCCACGTTCGAATTCTTTCTCAAGAATGATGATCTGGGTGACCCCATGGTCAACGACTTCCATATCCGCAGTTTCGGCTGGGCCACCGATGAGCAGGTGGCACAGATGAAAACCCTGACTTTCCAGGTTAACGAGGTGCTTAAGCAGCTGTTCCTGGACGGTGGCATGTTGCTGGTGGATTACAAACTGGAATTCGGCGTGTTTAATGGTGAAGTGCTGCTGGGCGATGAATTCAGCCCCGACGGTTGCCGGCTGTGGGATAAGAACACCCGCGAAAAGCTGGACAAGGATCGTTTCCGCCAAGGCCTTGGTGGCGTGGTGGAAGCCTATGAAGAAGTGGGGCGTCGATTGGGGATGCAGTTTCAATACTGATTCACGGCGTCTCGTACACGTTCGAACAACACCCTGAAGAATAATAAGGAGCAACTATGAAATCGGTAATGCGTCTGGCGGCGGTGGGCCTGCTGGCAGCCACCCTGAGCGGCTGTTTCCTCACTAAACTGGCAACGACTCCCATGCGACTGGTGGGTGCCGCTGGCTCCGTGGTGGGCGCCGTGCTGTCGATTATTCCGGTAGCCGGCAACGCCGCGGATGAAGCGCTGGAAAAAGTGGATGGGGCCATCGATTCCACCGCTGACAGCATCGACAAAATTCCGCTGTAATACTGGCCCCAGGCCCCCGCGAACGACGGGCCTGGGGTTTGCGTGCTTGTAATCCGCGGGGGGGTTGTGAAAAATACAGTCTCCCTGGCCCGCTTGCGGCCTGACCAGGCGTAAACAGCCCTGGCTCAATAACAACAATAACCGGAGTTCGCCATGCACCGCTGGCTACTATCCTTCCTCATGCTCATGCCTGTGCCGGCTGTGGCAGATGACCTGCTTATCGGCCTGGGCTACCTCAATGGTCTCGCCGGGTTGAACTTGGAGTGGGCCACCGAACACAACAGTTTCTACGCCATGCCGTCCGTATACCTGGATTCTGGTGGTTTGGACACTGATGAGCCTCGCTGGGTGGCGGGCTGGCGCCATAAGATGGAGCGCGGCCTGATGTCCGAGAACGGTTTCTACACCGGCCTGATGGCGGGGGACCTGGGTGGCGAGAGCCACTATGAGCGCCTCGGTGTCGGAGTGGAACTGGGCCACCAGTGGGTCAAACCCTATTCTCGCTGGACCGTCAGTGCGGCGGTAGGAGCCATTGAAGCTTTGGATTGTGACGAATACGAAGTGGCGTTTCGCTGCGACACCGAAGAAGAGCGTGACAATAACGACCTGGATGTAGAGCCGGTCGTCGTGCTGGGTATCAGCTTCAGTCTGCGGCGCTGATCCTCAAACCTTCCTGCGTTTCCCTTTGCAAGTGGCTGTGATGGCTCAATAAAGCCGCGCGGGCGCTTGCATTTTTCTGTTTGCTCCGATTCAGGGCAAGAGTTTTGCACAGCGTTTAACCGTTTTTCAGGCCTTGAGTGAATGTTCTTGTCTAACTTGTTGATTTGCGGTGAGTGATTGATAAGTTGCTGTTTCTAAAGGCTTTAACAAAACGGCCATTTTTTCATCATTCTGGGGAAAGGGTAGGAAAAATCGGCGCTGGCGGAAGTTCCTGACAGTCTATGCACAAAGTTATCCACAGATGTTGTGAGTAACTTTTTTGCTCAACACAGTGGCGGCAAACCGTGTTGACATGGCGCTTGTCGCGCATTCACATTGCCGCGTATGCGGCAAACAAGACACCGCTGCTCAGCGCCTCAGCATGGGAAGGGGTCGCCAGGGTTGGCTGAGCAATTGCTGGCCGCTGAGCTTGAGTAGCAGGCGATGAAAACCCACGTTGGGGAAGGCCCGTTTGATCAGCCGAACCCGGGTCATGGGGACGCCGAAGCGCATCAGGCCCAGACTCACATCGATCCAGTCTGCGCGTCGAAACACTTCGGCCAGGTTTGTCGGGTCGTCGTGATAGCGGCTGATCTTATGATGATTCAGGATCATGGCGCGCACCATGGCACGGTGGTGACCCAGTTTCTGCTCTTCCAGATAATGTTCCGCCAGGCGGGCAGAGGGCTGTAGATAATCGAACGTCCCGGCCAGCCAAATGCCGGCATCGTGGAAGAAAGCGGCAACTTCCAGGGCTTCCTGTTCCTGGTCGTCCAGTGTCTTCTGTGCGGCCACCAGATTGACAAGACGGTAGACATGGTTGCGGTAAGGAGTCTGCTGCTTTCCGAAGCGTTCCGTGTACTGATCAAAGAGTGAGTCCACACGGGGTAATTGCGTAATCAGGTCTGGGGACATCCTGTGTACCTGGTGATTCTTTATTGTTGTGCCCGGAGGCAGCCTTTCTCTTTCATAGTGGCCAGTAATACCGCTGAAATCCAGAGGAGTAGGGAAAAATTGCGAGCGTGGACACATCTTGTTGCTGGTGATTGTAGGCAATTGGTTTCCCGCTATTGGAGCTCGGGCACCCTTGTTCTATAGTCAGACAAGAATTTTGGGATTGTTCAACAAGCAATGGGGCTGTAGCTGTACCGGCGGCGATTGCGGTGCGGAAACAGAGCATGCTGTTGAACGCTGCAAGAGATCCCTCTAAGGAGTACCCGTGAGCTTCAAAGCCAAAGAAAGCCTTTCCGAGCAGATTGCCCAGCACTTGGCAAAGCAGATTATCCATGGTGACATGCTGGCCGGTGATCGTATCCAGGAGCTGCGTGTGGCCGGCGAGCTGGATGTGAGCCGTGGCTCCGTCCGCGAGGCCCTTCTGATCCTGCAGCGTCGCCAACTGATCGATATCCTGCCGCGCCGCGGGGCGGTGGTGAAGGAAATGTCCGAAGCCCATGTGCGCAGCCTCTATGAGGTGATGCAGGTGTTGCTGGGGTTGGTGATCCGCAAGGCCATCAAGGTGGTGCGAGAAGAGGATCTGGATGCTTTTATCGAGCTGGTTCATGGTCTGCAGGTGGCGGCGGAAGAACGGGATCTGGATGCTTTCTTTGTGCTCAGTTTCCAGTTCCTTGAGCATGCCTACCCGTTTGCCCGCAATGTGTTCGTGGAAGACATCCTTATCAACATGCAGCCGGCCATGCAGCGGGCCTATTTCATGGCCCTGCACCTGGAAGCCGACGAAGTGAAGGAATGCCTGTCGTTCTTCAAGGCCCTGGTGGAAACCATCTTCCGCCGGGATGTTCGCTCGGCGCTGGAAATCATCCGGGAGTTCGCCGAGCACCAGTCGGAGCTGGTGGAGGAATCCATCACCCGCGCCCGCCAGATCGAAACCGCCTGGGGATCTCGCCGCCGCAAATAAATTGACCCTTGCCCTGCGCGGCCAAGCTGCATAGAATTGCCACCCTCTTCAGGTACATGGCACAGAACATTGCCCTGGAGGTTGCCATAGAACCGTAGCTCAGTTGGTTAGAGCGCCGCCTTGACATGGCGGAGGTCGGCGGTTCGAATCCGCCCGGTTCTACCAAGATTCAGGAAAAAGGGTTTGTCGCAGCGATGTGGCAAACCCTTTTTTCGTTTAGCCCCTTTTTCACGCCGCCCTGTAGAATACCGACACCCTGGAGCCGACGAGAACGTTGGGATGCCTGACGCCGACTATCTTGGGGCTGCCCGCCCAACACTGATTCTGTATCTGCCTCACCGGCCGAACGGCCTTGAACAGTTACAGCAATATCCTGACGCTGCCGAATTGGTGGCGGCGAACTCCAATCACTGGCGCAAGATCGTGAACTTGCTTGCCAAGGTGGCTTGTCCGGTGGCGCAGGAATGGCGGCATTACCGGGATACGTCCCTGTTCCAGAAAAGCGCACTCTGCTTTGCGCCGGCACTGGCGAACGGTGAATGCTGGCACTGGATCGGCGGCAAGGAGAATCTACTGCGGTTTGCCGGGTTACCGCACAGGGCCCGGCCGCTGGATCGTGCTCCCGGTGTTTTCGTAGACGCAGAGCGTCGCTTGTTGTTGACCCCTTATCCGGATTATCGCCAGCTCAGTAATGCGTTGGTGGCGCAGTTGCGTCTTTCCCTTGAGGAGCAGGGTTTCTATAGCGGGGCTCGTTCATGAGGCAGCCATATTTTCTCGGATGCCCGCAATGGCAGCACCCGGACTGGAATGGCCGTCTGCCTGCCGGCGGCAGTCCTCTGAGTCGTTATAGCCGGGTGTTCAATAGTGTCGAGGGTAATACCACCTTCTACGCCATGCCGTCATACAGGCAATGTGAACAATGGCGGGCCCAGGTGCCGGAGGATTTCCGGTTCCTGTTCAAGTTTCCCCGACAGATCACTCACGATGGCCTGTTGAAGGGTGTGGGTGGGGAGGCGAGAGGGTTTCTGGATCTGCTGGCGCCACTGGCGGATGTGCTCGGGCCCATGTTGCTGCAGCTTCCTGCTGCCTTCGGACCGGAACGGCTGGGGGACTTGTGGCGTTTTGTGGAGGCGCTACCGGCACCGTTTGAATGCACGGTGGAGGTGCGTCACCCGGATTTCTTCGCCAAGGGGGAAGCTGAAGTGGCCCTCAATCGCGGCCTGCGTGAGCGCCATATAGCGCGGGTCTGCTTTGACAGCCGGGCGTTGTTTGCCGCCAGCGCCAACGATGCGGCCACCCGGGAAGCCCAACGCAAGAAGCCCCGGCTGCCGGTGCATGTGCTGCCGGTGGAGGCGGCGCCGGTGGTGCGTTATGTGGGGCATCCGGACCTGCAGGCCAACCGGTCGTATCTGGCGCCTTGGGTGGAGCGGGTAGCGAACTGGATAACGGCGGGGGAGCGTCCTTACCTGTTTATTCACATGCCGGACAATGGCGATGCCTTGTCACTGGCATTGCTGTGGCATGAGTTATTGCAGGTTCGAGTGGAGGGGCTGCCTGATCTGCCCATCGATACGATGCAGGCCCAGCCGGGTTTGTTCTAAACGTCGTTGTGCTGTGCGCTGTGGGAAATCCGGTGTTTGACTCCGGAGGATGGAGTAGGAGGTTGCTTGCAGCGAACCGTTCGCGTGCAAGTACGCTCCTACAGTTTCAACGAAGCACCTGTAGGAGCGCCGCTTGAGGCGCGAACGAAAAAGCGCTTAATTCAACGCGATCAGGGTGTCGTCACGACGACGGCTGTTTTCTGCCCACACCAGCAGGTCGTAGTAGCGGCGGATGTGGCGGACGTAGATCACTGCCTGGCCGCCGCGGGCATTGCCGTAGCGCAGCTGGCCGGCGTAGGCCGGGTTGGCCAGCATGGGCAGACGTTGTTTCACATCCTGCCAGTTGTCCGGGTTGCCACCCTGGCTCTGGGTCAGCACGCGGGCGTCTTCCAGGTGACCGAAGCCCACGTTGTAGGCGGCCAGCGCCATCCAGGTGCGGCTCGGCTCGGGGATCCGCGCCGGGATGCGATCGTGGGTGTGGCGCAGGTAGTCGGCGCCAGCCAGGATGCTCTGGGCCGGGTCGGTGCGATCACTGATACCCATCTGGCGAGCGGTGTCGTTGGTGAGCATCATCAGACCCTTCACCCCGGTGGGGGAGATGGCACCCGGATCCCACAAGGATTCCTGGTAGGCCAGGGCAGCCAGCAGGCGCCAGTCAAAGCCGCTGTTGCCTTCCGCCTTGCGGAACAGTTCCTCATAGCGGGGCAGACGATCTTCCAGGTGACGTATGAAGCTGCGTGCTGCATACAGGTTGAACTGTTCCACATGGCCGTAGAAACGGTCTTCCAGCTTGGCGGTAGTGCCGTTGGCCTTGGCCTGAGTCAGGTAGCGCTGGGCAGCCAGGTACAGGCTCTGGTCATCCTTGGGGTTGAACGCCCAAGCCAGCGGCATGTCAGTGGCGGCGGTGTAATCGGCGATTAGCTCGGGCCACAGGGCACGCTGCAGGGAATAGTTGTTGGAATGGATCAGGGTGTAATCCACCTGGCCGTCTTCCACCAGAGCCAGCAGCTGTTCCGGGCTGGCTTCTTCCACTTCCTGGAATTCCAGGCCCGGATTTTCCAGCTGCGCCTTTACCAGCAGTTCCGCGTGGCTGGAGCCGGCGGCCACAGCTACCCGCTTGCCTGTCAGGTCTTCCATACCACGGATGCGCGGGGTGTCCAGACGGCGCACCACCAGGGAATCCACTTTCTGATAGTCGGTGGTGAAGTGCAGGCTCTCGCTGCGTTCTGCGGTGGCCACCAGGCCGGCCGCTGCCATATCGGCAGTGCCTTTACGAATGGCATAACGGATATAGGAAGGATCGTCGGATTCCAGCATGCGCAGCTCGACGCCCAGGCTGTCGGCAAAGCCCTTGGCCAGCTCGTATTCCATGCCGGTGTAACCGTGCTGGTCCTGATAGTAGGTGGTATTGGATGGACGGGTCATGACCACCAGCTCACCGCGGGTCATTACCCGTTCCATGGCGGTGGGAGTGGGGCGCATGGCGAGCATCATGCCCAGTACGCTGAACAGTGCCAGCGAGGCGAGTAGATGCTTACTGTGTCGAAAGAAAACCGTCATCCTTGGTGTACCTCTGTCAGGTTGTCCAGACAGGTCGATACTGCTACCGCCGACCGGTTAGGGATTGTTTCATCCCCTGCCTGTGATCTATATCACGTAAAAGTGGCGCAACTCTATCAGTGGCAAATGGCTGTTATGTAAAGCTTTGTCGAACAATTGAGCGTTTTATGCACAAATGCGACAAGTCCGGAAGAGAGCATTAAATTGCTTATAAGGCGCGTGGCGTAGGTGATTAACCCACGTCGTAGGACAGGGCTGACAAGGATGAAATTGGCCGTCGCAGGAGGCTGCGAGCGGCGGGCAAATCCCGTATCATTGCGACCCTGAATTAAACCTAAACCGAGACTTCATCGCGGCGCCTGACATAAGCCTTTGCCGCCACAGACAATTTTCTTCAGTCGATCGCATTCCCTGATGCGATACTTCTTCAGAAAATTCCCTGTGACAACAAATTCTTAGGCCATGCATCCACGATGAAGTCACGGATTTAGGTTAAGCACCACCTCGACCCCCACTGGTAATCATATAAGGCGCACTATGCTGATCCTCTCCGGAAGCCCGGCCCTGTCCGCATTTCGTAAGGAAAAACTGCTGGAGTCCCTGACGGGCATTTCTGCGATCTCTGCCCGTTACGTGCATTTTGTGGCGCTCAAGTCGCCCCTCAGCAATGAGCAGCAACAGGTGCTGGAAGGGCTGTTGCAATACGGCCCCAGCCTGGAAGAGGACGACGTGGATGGGCAGCGCTTTGTGGTGGTGCCGCGCCCGGGCACCATTTCGCCCTGGTCGTCCAAGGCCACGGATATCTGCCACAACGCCGGCCTGACTCAGGTAGAGCGGGTGGAGCGGGGCATCGAATACCGGCTCGCCGGTGCAGGGGAGCGATCCGCTCTGGCGTCAGCCCTGCACGATCGCATGGTGGAAGTGGTGCTGGCAGAGCTGGAAGACGCCGAGGCCCTGTTCTCTCATCACGCCCCCCGCGAGCTGACCACGGTGGATGTGATCGGTGGTGGCCGCGACGCGCTGGAAACGGCCAACAGCGAACTGGGCCTGGCCCTGGCTGATGACGAAATTGATTACCTGGTGGAGCGTTTCATGGCTCTGGGGCGTAATCCGTCCGATGCAGAGCTGATGATGTTCGCCCAGGCGAACTCAGAGCATTGTCGCCACAAGATTTTCAATGCGGACTGGACCATTGATGGTGAAGATCAGGAACTCAGCCTGTTCGGCATGATCCGCAACACCTACCACAATGCCCCCGAGGGCGTGTTGAGTGCCTACAAGGACAACTCCTCGGTGGTAGCCGGACCCGTGGCTGACCGGTTCTTCCCCGTCGCCGGTAGTGAAGAGTACCAGTTCGTCAACGAACCGGTGCACCTGCTAATGAAGGTGGAAACCCACAACCATCCCACCGCTATTGCTCCCCATCCGGGTGCGGCCACCGGCTCCGGCGGCGAGATCCGTGATGAGGGCGCCACCGGCCGTGGTTCCAAGCCCAAGGCCGGCCTGAACGGTTTCTCCGTGTCCAACCTGAATATCCCCGGTTTCGAGCAGCCCTGGGAAAAGCCCTACGGCAAGCCCGGTCGTATTGCGTCGGCACTGGATATCATGATCGAAGGCCCCATTGGCGCGGCGGCGTTCAATAACGAATTTGGTCGTCCTAACCTGTGCGGTTACTTCCGGACCCTGGAAATCCAGGCGCCGGGTGTGAATGGCGATGAACTGCGTGGTTATCACAAGCCGATCATGATTGCCGGTGGCCTGGGCAATATTCGTGACGGCCATGTAGAAAAGAACCCGATCCCTGCCGGTGCCAAGATCATCGTGCTGGGCGGTCCGGCCATGCTTATTGGTCTGGGCGGTGGGGCGGCAAGCTCCATGGCCTCCGGCGAGTCCGACGAGACCCTGGATTTTGCCTCCGTGCAACGGGACAACCCGGAAATCGAACGCCGGGTGCAGGAGGTCATCGACCGCTGCTGGGCCCAGGGTGATAACAACCCCATTGTGTCCATCCACGATGTGGGCGCGGGGGGCTTGTCCAATGCCTTGCCGGAACTGGTCCACGACCACGACATGGGTGCCAGGCTGGAACTGCGTGAGATTCCCAGCTCCGAGCCCGGTATGAGCCCGGTGGAGATCTGGTGTAACGAAGCTCAGGAGCGCTATGTACTGGCGGTGATGCCGGAAGACGTGGATCGCTTCGATGCCATCTGCCAGCGCGAGCGCACTCCCTATGCGGTGCTGGGTGAAGCCACCAGTGAAGAACATCTGACGGTCAGTGACGAGCACTTCGGCAAGGCGCCGGTGGATCTGCCCATGGATTTGCTGTTCGGCAAGCCGCCGAAAATGCAGCGTAGTTTCGACCGGGAAGATTTCCAGCGGCAGACGTTCACCACTGACGGCATTGATCTGAAAGAAGCCGGCGAGCGGGTGCTGCGTCTGCCCACGGTGGCATCAAAAAGTTTCCTGATCACCATTGGTGACCGTTCCATCACCGGTCTGGTTCATCGTGACCAGATGGTTGGCCCCTGGCAGGTGCCGGTAGCCGATTGTGCGGTGACCGCTACCGGCTTTAACCAGAACACCGGCGAAGCCATGGCCATGGGCGAGCGTACCCCGGTGGCTCTGGTGGACGCGGCAGCATCCGGCCGTATGGCCGTGGCCGAATCCATCACCAATATTGCCAGCGCCCATATCGGTGATCTGGGGCAGATTCGTCTGTCCGCCAACTGGATGGCCGCCGCCGGCCACCCGGGCGAGGATCAGGCCCTGTTCGATACCGTGAAAACCGTGGGCATGGAACTGTGTCCGCAACTGGGTATCGCCATCCCGGTGGGCAAGGATTCCCTTTCCATGCGCACCGTGTGGAATGAAAAGGGTATCGACAAGAGCGTCACTGCCCCGCTGTCTCTGGTTATCTCCGCGTTTTCCACGGTCACCGATATCGACCTGACCGTTACCCCGGAACTGAAAACCGGCGTGGACAGCGAACTGCTGCTGGTGGACCTGGGTCGTGGTCGGAATCGTATGGCGGGCTCCGCCCTGGCCCAGGTGTTTGGCAAGGTCGGCGATGTGCCGCCGGACCTGGACGACGCCAAGGACCTGATCGCCTTCTTCGAGGTGACCCAGCAACTGCTGGCCGAGCGCAAGCTGCTGGCCTACCACGATCGCTCCGACGGTGGCCTGTTTACCACCTTGGTGGAAATGGCCTTTGCCGGTCGCACCGGCCTGGATATCAGCCTGGATCATATTGCCGGTGACAATCCGGAAGCAGTGGCGGCGCTGTTTGCCGAGGAACTGGGTGCCGTGCTGCAGATCAGCCCGGCTGACAAGGACGAAATCCTGGCTCGCTACGCTAAAGCTGGCCTCAGCCAGTGTGTTTACAGCCTGGGCCAGCCGGACGGTGACGATGTGATTCGCCTGCGTCTGGGTGGCGGTATTCTGCTGGAAACCCCGCGCCGTGAACTACAGCGTATCTGGGCGGAAACCAGCTACCAGATCCAGTCCCTGCGCGATAACCCGGATTGTGCCCGCCAGGAATTCGAGGCCATCCCGGACAACAACAATCCGGGCCTGAATGTGCGCCTGACCTTCGACATGACCGAGAACCCGGCGGCGCCCTATATCAATAGTGGAGCCAAGCCGAAGATGGCGATCCTGCGCGAGCAGGGCGTTAATGGCCAGACCGAAATGGCGGCAGCGTTCGACCGGGTGGGTTTCTCTGCCATCGACGTTCACATGAGCGACCTGTTGGCAGGGCGAGTGCAACTGGATGACTTCAAGGGCCTGGTGGCCTGTGGCGGTTTCTCCTACGGGGATGTGCTGGGTGCTGGCGGAGGCTGGGCCAAGACGGTGCTCTACAACCCGGAGCTGCGCGAAGCCTTCAATCGCTTCTTCTTCCGCGAAGACACCTTTGCGCTGGGCGTGTGTAACGGCTGTCAGATGCTGTCCCACCTGAAGGACCTGATCCCCGGTGCCGAGCACTGGCCGCGCTTCGTGCGCAACCTGTCCGAGCAGTTTGAGGCGCGGACTTCCCTGGTGGAAATCCAGGATTCCCCCTCCATCCTGCTCAAGGACATGGCCGGTACCCGTATCCCTATCGCCGTGGCCCACGGCGAAGGCCGTGTGGAACTGGGGGATGAAGCCCTGAATCGCAACATCGAGCAGCGTCTGGTGGCCCTGCGCTATGTAAATGGTCAGGGCAATCCGGCGGAACAGTATCCGGCGAACCCCAACGGCTCGCCCCAGGGCGTTACCGGTTTCACCACCACCGACGGCCGCGTCACCATCATGATGCCGCATCCGGAGCGGGTGTTCCGGGTACTGCAGAACAGCTGGATCCCGGACGACTGGCGCGGCCATGAAAACGGCCCCTGGCTGCGGATGTTTGCCAATGCGCGGAAGTGGGTCGGTTAAGAGCAATTGACAGTTGATAGTGGACAGTTGACAGCTGGAAACTGAAAAAGGCGGAAATGGCGTGGCCATGTCCGCCTTTTTTATGTCCTGTTCGGGCCTTGAGCTGTCCTGATCCTACCCTCAGAATCAAACGATTGTTTGAAAGCTTTTCGCTGTCAACTGTCCACTATCAACTGTCAACTGAGACATTTATGTCTAATAAAACCTTCGGCCCTTTCGAGTTGCAAAAGGCCTACAACAACGAACCTGTGCCTGCGGATTTTGTTGAGCGTCGGCGTATCAGTGCGGCCATGCAGACCCTGGCGGAGCGGTTGATCCGGGCCGAGGGGGATATTGATACTCTGAGTGGCTGGGCCGATCAGCTGGAAGCGCTGGTGGCAACGGTGGGGGAGCCGGATCGTCGTGATACCCGGGCGGCCAATCGCAAGCTGTTCACCGGCTCGGCCACCGCCGAGGATATCTTCCACATGATGGATTACGACCCGGTGGGTGGACCGTCCAATCCCATTGCCCCCCAGGTGGAGTGGCTGCAGGAAGACCAGAACGGCATTGAAGGGGCGCTGCGCCTGGGGCTGCAATACCAGGGACCACCGGGGCGGGTGCACGGCGGCGTGATCGCCTGGCTGCTGGACGCGGCGCTGTCCCGGGCCTTGCATGCGGCCTTCCGGTTGGGCGTCACCGGTACCCTGAATATTCGTTATCTGGCAGCCACTCCCATCGAAGACACCATCCACTGCCGGGCCCGTATTACCGGCCAGGAAGGGCGCAAGATCTTTGTGGAAGGCGGCATCTGGCACGGCGATACTCAGACGGTCAGTGCGGAAGGCATCTGGCTGACACCGAAGAGTCTGGGGTAACCATGAGTGACCAGCGCTATCACTTCCGTGACATTCTTGTGGGGGAAACCCCGACGCCTTCACCTCGCGCTCAGCTGCACCGGGAGCTGGGCCAGGAACTGGTCGGGCTGACCGAGCAGGTGCTGCGCCTGGATGCCCCGGACGACAAACTGCACGAGTACATCGAACACATCCGTCAGCTGCGTGCAGATCTGGCCCAGTATGGCCAGCGGGACTATAACGGCATTCTTCAGCGGCTGCTGGCGGGGGAAGGCTCCGCCGATGATGTGACCGATCTGGTGGATTTCGAAATCCTCACCGGCAAGGCCTCCGCCATGTCACCCCCGCTGGAGTTGTGGCTGGACGGGGATCGGGTCCGTGGCCGCGCCACCTTCGGCCTGGCCTTTCAGGGGCCGCCGGGGCGGGTACATGGTGGTGTCCTGTCTCTGGCGTTGGATATGCTGATGGCGAAAACGCAGGATTTCGTGCGCCAGATCGGCATGACCGGTACCCTCAATATTCGCTATCTGGCCGGTACACCCATCAATACGCCGGTGGAGTTCGAGGCCCGGCTGGTCACTCTGGAGCGACGTAAGCTGCGTTGCGAAGGTAGCGTCTGGGTCAATGGCCAACAGACCGTCGCCGCCGAAGGCATCTGGATTTCTGCCCACGGCGATTACGCTCTGAAGCCGGAGTTTGCCGAGTTGGCAGACCACCTGTAGGAGCTTGCTCGCAAGCGAACATCGGCCTTGATCTGCCAACCCGGTTCGCCTGCAAGCAGCCTCCTACAAAAAAATCGCTAATGACAGAGGCAAGCCTTTTCTCAGTGAACTCTGTGCCCTCTGTGGTAAAAAACCGCTTTACTGAACCGCGAGCGACAATAACAAGGAGGCCAGCCCCATGGACGAGCTGTATTACAAACTGTGCTTTTACGTGCCCACCAGCCATGTGGAGCAGGTAAAGAACGCTATCTTTGAAGCCGGTGCCGGGCATATCGGCGATTATGATTGCTGCTGCTTCCAGACTCTGGGGCAGGGACAGTTCCGTCCCTTGGAGGGCAGTAACCCTTATATCGGTGAGACCGGCGGCGACGTGGAAGTGGTGGAAGAGTATCGGGTGGAGACAATCTGCCCGGCATTGCGGGTGCAGACCGTGATCAGCTCTCTGCGGTTGGCGCATCCCTACGAAGAGCCCGCCATTGACCTGTGGCGGCTGGAGCCGTTGCCGGGCTGACCTGGCGAGGGAGCCTCGAAGGCACCCGTAGGAGCTATGCTTGCATGGCGAACCGAGCGTAGCGAGGAAACCGCCCGCTGGGGATCAGGAATGCTCGGACGCTATAGCCTCTTCAGTGCGGACAGGCGGACAGCGGCAAGCTGTATCGCCTTCCTCCTCGCTGAGGCTCGCGGTTCGCCATGCGAGCATGGCTCCTACAGAAGCATTATGCGTCCTTGGTCAGGTGCTTCTTCCCTATCGGCGGTACTTCCTGAATGCGTACCGGGTACTCATCACGCTTGAGATCATCGATATAGAACTTGAGGGTTCGGCCCACTACCGGGAAGGCCAGTTCATCCCAGGGGATTTCATCCAGGCCGAACAGGCCCGCATCGCTGCTTTCCTCGCCCACGCCGTACTTGCCGTCCTCCACCCTGCCGAGAAAGAACACATAAACCTGGTTGATATGGGGTAGGTTGAATACCGTGTACAGATCGGTGATGTCCACCGTGGCACAGGCTTCTTCCCAGGTTTCCCGGGCGGCGCCTTCCTGCAGGGTTTCACCGTTTTCCATATAGCCGGCGGGCAGGGTCCAGTAACCCTTGCGCGGTTCGATGGAGCGCTTGCACAGCAGCACCTTGCCTTCCCACATGGGAACTGCGCCGACCACGATCTTGGGGTTCTGGTAGTGGATGGTCTGGCAATCGGGGCACCAGTAGCGGGGCCGGTTGTCTCCTTCCGGAATGCTGAAACCGATCTGGTCGCTACCGCAGTGACTGCAGAATTTCATGAAACCTCTCGCTCCGGACACGGCAAAAACCTGATGATACAGGAGAATCTCCGGCGGCCCCATCTGCCCGGTGATGATGTTACTGTCATCACAGGCTTGCCGCCGACGGCCCGGCTGTTCAAACTACCGTTTGAATTGAATGCACTGTTGAATGCACTACAGGAGAAGGCTGTGCTCGATCAGCTCAGGCAGCGATTGCCGGACTACAAACGCACGGAGCTGCCGCTGGCACTGCCAGAGGCGGCGGTGCTGATGCCGCTGATTGATGATCCGGAGCCGCGCCTGATCCTGACTGTGCGCTCCAGCACCATGCCTACCCATGCCGGTGAGGTGGCGTTTCCCGGGGGCAAGCGGGACCCGGGGGACAAAAGCTTGTTGATGACCGCCCTGCGCGAGAGCCAGGAAGAGGTGGGCCTGGATCCTGGCTACGTGGACGTGCTCGGCCAGCTATCGCCGCTGGCATCCCGCTATGGCATGAAGGTAACGCCCTTCGTGGGTATCGTCCGGCCCGAGGCGCCGCTGGTGGCGGAGCCCGGTGAAATCGAGACGATTTTCCAGGTGCCGCTACAGTTTTTCCTGGATGAAGTCCCGGAATTATCCAGCCCCATCGATTTTTTTGGCCGGCGTTTCCGCATTCCCAGTTATTACTACGAAGACAAGCGCATCTGGGGGCTGACCGCCTTCATGATTCTGGATCTGATCAACCATGTTTATGATGCGAACATCGAGTTTGAAGTGACGGACTGACAACGAAGGAAAGCACTGATGATTTATAAAATTGGCAGTCGGCAACTGGAACAACGGGGTGCCGGCCACTGGATCGCTGACAATGCCACCGTGATCGGCTCGGTGATCATGGAAGCCAACACCAGCATCTGGTTCAACGCGGTACTGCGCGCCGACAATGATGTGATCGAGATTGGCGAAAACACCAATATTCAGGACGGCTCCGTCCTGCATGTGGACCCGGGCGTGCCCATGAAAATTGGCCGTGATGTGACCGTGGGCCACAAGGTCATGCTGCACGGTTGCACCATTGGCGATAACAGCCTGATCGGTATTAACGCGGTGGTTCTGAACAAGGCGGTGGTGGGCAAGAATTGTATCATCGGTGCCAACTCCCTGGTGCCGGAAGGTATGAAGATTCCCGACAATTCCCTGGTGATGGGCTCCCCGGCCAAGGTGGTCAAGGAAATCACCGATGGCCACAAGGCCATGCTGACCATGAGCAGCATGCACTATGTGGCCCACGCCAAGGAATTCGCTGAGCATCTGGAAGTGGACGAACGGTTTCAGTCATGAGCCAGTTGATTTCCCCCTGCGTTTCCATCTGCGCCCTGGATGAAAATGATATCTGCGTGGGGTGTTTCCGTAGCGGCGGAGAGATTTCCATCTGGGGACTGCTTTCCGATGAGGAAAAGCGGGAAGTGTTCCGTCGTATTGAACAACGCATGAAGGGCGAAC
Source organism: Alcanivorax jadensis T9 (assembly GCF_000756655.1). Classification (GTDB taxonomy): domain Bacteria; phylum Pseudomonadota; class Gammaproteobacteria; order Pseudomonadales; family Alcanivoracaceae; genus Alcanivorax; species Alcanivorax jadensis. Next base: position 182,724 of record NZ_ARXU01000006.1, on the reverse strand, counting down.
CGGCGCCCTGTGTGGTCCGCAAGGAGAAAAATCCATCATGACCGATATCGGTGATCAGGCCCCTCACAAACCCGTGGTCGGTCTGGCCCTTGGCAGTGGCTCTGCCCGCGGCTGGGCGCACATTGGCATCATTCAGGGGCTGGAAGAAATCGGTGTGCAGCCGCAGGTGGTTGCGGGTACCTCCATCGGTGCCTTGGTGGGCGGGGCCTACGTGACAGACACCCTCAACGAGTTTGCCGACTGGGTGCAGTCGCTGACGGTCAAGGATGTGTTCGGCTTGCTGGATATCAGCCTGTCCGGGGGCATGGTGAAGGGGGAGAAGTTGTTCAATTTCTTCCGCGAACATCATGAAAATCCGGATATTGAAACCCTGGAAAAGAAACTGGTTACCGTGGCCACAGATATGAAAAGTGGCCGTGAAGTCTGGATTACCAAAGGCACCATGCTGGATGCTGCTCGCGCCTCCTGTGCATTGCCGGGCCTGTTTTCGCCGGTGAAGATGCAGGGTCGCTGGATGCTGGACGGGGGGCTGGTCAACCCGGTGCCGGTGTCTGCAGCCCGCGCCATGGGGGCCGATGTGGTCATCGCCGTTAACCTCAACGCCCAACTGGTCGGCGCCCACCTGTCCCGTGACACTCGCAGTCAGGCCCAGGGAGAAGAGGGCAGCGACGAAGAGCGCAGTATCTGGCACAAGATGATGGGTTACTTCATTTCCGAAGATGGTGACGATCCGGGCTTTTTCGATGTGGTGGCATCCAGCATCAACATCATGCAGGACCGCATCACGCGTTCCCGCATGGCAGGCGACCCGCCGGAGGTGACTCTGGTGCCCATGCTGGAAGATTTCGCCCTGATGGATTTTCACCGCGCCAAAGAGGCCATCGAAGAAGGGCGCTCACTGGTTAAACGCTATGAATCCGATATCCTCGCCTGGGTGGGATCACCGGTGGCGGATAGGGTTTGAAAGGCAGTTAACAGTGAACAGTGAATAGTTAACAGTGGCGCGGTTGAGGCGTTATTATTCTAGAACGTAAGAGGCCGCGCCCATGCTCTGGACGCGGCCTCTTACGTTCGAAAACCGAAAGCGTTACACGCGAACTGTTAACTATTCACTGTTAACTGTTCACTGCTCTCCTGGCCTTCACCGCTTTCACCATATTGTCTTTCACCTGCAGGATCTCGATCTGGTATTGATCGATCTTTATCGAGATATTGGCGTCGGGGATGTCTTGCAGGTATTCCAGGATCAGGCCGTTGAGGGTTTTGGGGCCGTCGGTAGGCAGTTCCCAGTCCAGGCTGCGGTTGATTTCGCGCAGGGTGGCGGAACCGTCGATGACATAGCTGTCGTCTTCCTGGGGATGAATGTCCTGACTGCTGGCGGCCAGGTCGGTGGTGAATTCACCGACGATCTCTTCGAGAATGTCCTCTAGTGTCACCAGTCCCAGCACATCGCCGTATTCGTCCACCACGATGCCGATGCGGCGTTTGGCATTCTGGAAGTTGATCAGTTGCTGGTGCAAGGAGGTGCCCTCTGGGACAAAGTAGGGCTCCACCGTGTGCTGCATCAGCTCCGCCTTGTTGATGTCTTCCTTGAGCAGCAAACGGCTCAGTTTGCGCAGGTGCAGCAGGCCGATCATGTTGTTCGGGTCGCCGTTGAATACTGGCAGGCGAGTGTGCTGGCTGGAACGCAGAGTGGTGAGGATTTCATGCATGTCATCCTCGAGATCAATGCCCACCATTTCGTTACGGGGCACCATGATGTCTTCCACGGTCACCGTTTCCAGATCGAGGATGTTGAGCAGCATCTTCTGGTGGTTTTCCGGGATCAGGCCGCCGGCCTCGTTGACGACTGTGCGCAGCTCTTCCGGACTCAGGTGATCGTCGTCCTGATCGTTGGGACGAATTCCGCCCAGCCGCAACAACATCATGCTGACACCGTTGACCATCCACACCAGGGGTGCGAGCAGGACCTGCAAGGGTTTCAGCAGCACACTGGCCGGGAAGGCGACCCGTTCCGGTTTCATGGCCGCATAGGTCTTCGGGGTGATTTCGGCAAACACCAGCATGATGATGGTGATTACCACCGGCGCCACGGCGGCACCGCTGTCGCCGAGCCAGCGGATCGCCAGAATGGCGGCCACGGTGGCGGCGAAGTTGTTGACGAAATTGTTGCCGATCAGGATGACGGACAGCAGTCGGTCAGTCCGCTTGAGCAGACCCTCCACCCGGGAGGCGGCCTTGTGGCCCTGACGGGCCAAGTGGCGCAGACGATAGCGGTTGATCGCCACCATGCCGGTTTCACTGCTGGAAAAGAAGGCAGAGCCAAGAATCAGGGCAATCAGGGCGCCTATCAGCCACCCGTCAGAATAGGTATCCAAAGGAAAAGTCGTTTATCCGCCAGTCGGCCCGCTATTGTTCGGGCTGGGGGTTGGGGGTGTCAAGCAACGAGCTGCGCTTGTTGGGGCAGGAAAGAGTGGGGAATATCACCAACCTCGCCCGCCATTTCTACGAAGCCGTACCTCTTGAGGTGCGAACCGCGCTTGCGCGGAAATCGCCCGCAGGGCGATCAGGAATATCAGAGCTCGACAGGTTTCCCAGCAATGCGTTGCCACAATAAACGACCGAATCGCGCCGCGAGCGACGCTCCTACGGGCCTTTGCTGGTTCGCCTGCAAGCTTCCTCCTACAAAAAACGCGGGCAGGGTGCTATCCGATTAGCACGGCCCAGCCCGCGTTGCAGCGTGTTACTGCCTCACCGCTTGAGAATAAATTCCAGCACCAACTGACTGCCGAAGAAAGCCACCAGTAACACGGCAAAACCACTTAGGGTAAAGCGAATGGCGGTGCGTCCCCGCCAGCCACGCAGATAGCGGCCGGTCAGCAATACCGAGAACACCACCCAGGACACCAGCGTGAGGACGCTTTTGTGCGCCAAATTTTGCGCGAACAGGTTGTCCACATAGAGGAAGCCGCTGAGGATCGCCACGGTGAGCAGTATCTGACCCAGCCAGATCGCTTCGAACAGCATGGATTCCATTACCTGAATGGGTGGAAAAACCCGCATCACGCCTCGAATATGGCCACTTTTCAGCTGGCGGTCCTGTACCCACAGCAGCACGGCCTGGCAGGCGGCGATGGCCAGCACCGCGTAGGCAAGGATCGAGAACAACACATGCATGCCCAAGCCATGGGCCAGCGGATGAGCAATATAGCCGGTATTGACCCAGAGCATGGCGGGAATGGTCAGTGCCGCAAAGGGATAGACCAGCGCAGAAATCCATTCGAAAGGACGGTAGAGGCTGGAAAGCAACACCACGATAGCGCCGGTAAAGGCCACCGTGGACGCCACCGGGAACACGCCCAGTTGCAGCCCATGGGAAGTGAGAATGATCTGCCACAGGCAGAGGCCATGGGCCAGCACAGCCAGACTCCCGGGTATCAGCACGGAGGCCCGCGACGGGCGCTGTTGTCCGCGGTACTGCCGGTAAAGGATCAGGCAAGCAACCAGATACAGGGCAAAGGCGGCAAAACCACTGATCACGGAAAGGTTCATAGGTCGTTGTTATCCGTCGTCATTACCCGAATAAAGTGGCGGGCTGCTGAAGTCTGGCATAGGCATATCTGCACTATCAACAATCATTCTCATTTTCTGTGGGTGTCTGCCCCATGACGTTGGCCGCCAAGGAAGGCTATAATCGCGCCCCTGTCCCTGCGGCGGCTGAAGCTGGCCGCAGACACGGTGTATTTGGAGGTAACCCCATGTTCGAGAATCTCACCGACCGGTTGGGATCGTCGCTTAAAAGCCTGGCAGGTCAGGGTGCCCTGACCGAAGACAATATCCGCGACACCCTGCGCGAAGTGCGCAAGGCACTGCTGGAGGCCGATGTGGCCCTGCCGGTAGTGAAAGAGTTTGTCGAACAGGTGAAGGAAAAGGCCCTGGGCCAGGAAGTCCTGAAGAGCCTGAACCCCGGCCAGGCGTTCGTGAAGATCGTCAACGACGAGCTTGTCCATACCATGGGCGACGCCAACGACGGCCTGAATCTGGCTACCAAGCCCCCGGCCATCATTCTGATGGCGGGTTTGCAGGGTGCCGGTAAGACCACCTCCGTGGCCAAGCTCGCCCGTTTCCTGCAGGAGCGGGAAAAGAAGAAGGTCATGGTGGTCTCCGCCGACGTGTATCGCCCGGCGGCGATTGAGCAGCTGAAAACCCTGGCCGGTGAGGTGGAGACCAACTTCTTCCCCTCCACCGGCGACCAGGACCCGGTGGATATCGCCAACGGTGCCCTGGAAGAAGCGCGCCGCCGCTACATGGATGTGCTGATCGTCGATACCGCCGGTCGTCTGCACATTGATGAAGACATGATGGGCGAGATCAAGCGCCTGCACGGGGCGATCAACCCGGTGGAAACCCTGTTCGTGGTTGACGCCATGACCGGTCAGGATGCTGCCAATACCGCCCAGGCTTTTAATGAAGCGCTGCCGCTGACTGGTGTGATCCTCACCAAAGCAGACGGTGATTCCCGTGGTGGTGCCGCCCTGTCGGTTCGCCACCTCACCGGCAAGCCGATCAAGTTCATCGGCATGGGCGAGAAGACCGATGCGCTGGAGCCCTTCCACCCGGATCGTATCGCCAGCCGCATTTTGGGCATGGGCGACGTGCTCTCCCTGGTGGAAGAGGCCGAGCGCAAGCTGGACAAGACCAAAGCCGAGAAAATTGCCAAGAAGTTCAAGAAAGGCAAGGCGATGGACTTCGAGGATCTTAAGGACCAGTTCCAGCAGATGCGCAATATGGGCGGCATGGCCGGCCTGCTCGACAAGTTGCCCGGCATGGGCGGCATGATGCAGGCCGCTCAGGACCCGGCGTCCATGAAGCAGATGAAGCACATGGAGGCGCTGATTGACTCCATGACCCCGAAAGAGCGGCGTAACCCGGATCTCATCAAGGGCTCGCGCAAGAAACGCATCGCCGCGGGTGCCGGCCTGGATATCCCGGCCCTGAATCGTCTGATGAAGCAGCAGAAGATGATGGCCAAGATGATGAAGAAGATGCGCACCAAGGGTGGCATGAAGAACATGATGCGTGGCATGGAAGGGATGATGGGCGGCAATGGTGGCCCCGGTGGCCCTGGCGGCATGGGGGGTATGGGCGGCCCGGGCGGTATGCCGCCTATGTAAAAAGCGGCACCCTGACACAGGGAAGGCCGCGAAGGGCGCGAATTATACAGAGAGAAGCGGCGGGCAACAAGCCTCCTCAACCGCCATATTTCCTGCGAAGCACCTGTAGGAGCGGCGCTTGAGCCGCGAATGCGAGCCTGGGTGAGCCTGTTAGCCCGGCAAGCCCAGATTGCCTCCGTATCGAGTCCTGGCAGGCTCTGCGGGCAATTTCCTCGCTGCGCTCGCATTCGCGGCTCAAGCGCCGCTCCTACAGGTGCTTCGCAGGAAATATGGCGGTTGAGGAGGCTTGTTGCCCGCCGCTTCTCTCTGTATAATTCGCGCCCTTCGCGGCCTTCCCTGTGTCAGGGCTGGCTTTCAAGCGGATACGATGGCTTATCAAGAGATAGGCCGGGAAACCGGATTGATAAAAGGTAAATGAACCATGGTAATTATTCGTCTTGCCCGTGGCGGTTCCAAGAAGCGCCCGTTCTACAGCATTGTTGTTGCCGATAGCCGTAACGCACGTGACGGCCGTTTCATCGAGCAGCTGGGTTTCTACAACCCCATCGCCCGCGGCGGTGAAATCCCTCTCAAGCTGAACCTGGAAAGCCTGGACGCCTGGGTTGCCAAGGGCGCTCAGCTGTCTGACCGTGTCAAAACCCTGGCTAAGCAGGCCCGTAAGGAAGCCTGATGGCAAGGGGAGGGCAGGTGTCCTCTGAACTGGAGGTAGTCGGTCGCATCCTCGGGGTGCACGGCGTCCAGGGATGGGTAAAGGTGTATTCCTATACTGACCCCATGGACAACCTCCAGCACTACCAGCCCTGGCACCTGAAACAGGGTGGCCACTGGAAGCCGGTGAAATTGACCGGCTTTCGCCCCCAGGGCAAGGGGCTTATCGCACAGATCGACGGCATTACCGATCGAGATGGGGCGGCAAGCCTGGTGGGGCAGGAAATCGGGATTCCCGGTGATCTGCTGCCCACGTCCGGGGCGGGCGAGTACTACTGGCGCGATCTGGTCGGCCTGCGCGTTCACCACGTGGACGGCATGGATTTGGGCAAGGTGGTGCGAATGCTGGAAACCGGTGCCAACGATGTGTTGGCGGTACGCGGCGACAGCAACAGCCTGGATCGGCGCGAGCGCCTGATTCCCTGGCTGCCGGACGATGTCATCACCGAGGTGAATCTGGCCGAAGGGCGGATGACAGTGGACTGGGATCCGGAGTTTTAGATGCCTTTTTCGGTAACGCTGGTAACTCTGTTCCCGGAAATGGCAAAAGCGATTACTGACTTCGGTGTGACCCGGCGTGCGGTGGAAAACGGCCAACTGCAGTTGGAAACCGTGAATCCCCGGGATTTCACCGAAGATCGTCACCGCACCGTGGATGATCGCCCCTTTGGTGGTGGCCCCGGGATGGTGATGAAGGTGGAGCCGCTGGCGAAAGCCCTGCAGGCTGCCCGCGCTGCCAATCCGGCAGCCACGGTAATCTACCTGTCCCCTCAGGGGCAGCCGCTGACTCAAGCGAAAGCCGTGGAGCTGGCGGAAAAGCCCGGCCTGATATTACTGGCGGGGCGCTATGAAGGCGTGGACGAGCGGTTGCTCGAAGCCGAAGTGGATGAGCAGATCTCCATCGGCGACTACGTGCTCAGCGGCGGTGAACTGCCGGCGCTGGTGCTGACCGATGCGGTCAGCCGACTATTACCCGGAGTGCTGGGACACCAGGATTCCGCCGAGCAGGATTCGTTTTCTGGTGAATTCGAACACTTGCTCGATTGCCCCCACTACACCCGCCCGGAGGTGTACAACGGGCAGGCAGTACCGACGGTACTGCTGAGCGGCAATCACGCGCTGATTCGCCGCTGGCGCCTGAAACAGGCGCTGGGACGGACCTGGCAACAGCGTCCTGACCTGCTGGAAGCCCGCCGGGCGCGGGGTTTGAGCAACGAAGAGCAGCAACTGCTGGATGAGTACATCGCCGAGCAGTCGCCGCATACAGCAAAAACGAGAGACTAGGAGCACTGCCATGAGTGGCAAGAACCTGATTATCCAGGGCATTGAAAACGCCCAGCTGAAAACCGAACTTCCGGAATTCGGCGCCGGTGACACCGTTACCGTGCAAGTGAAAGTAAAGGAAGGCACCCGTGAGCGTCTGCAGGCGTTCCAGGGCGTTGTGATTGCACGTCGCAACCGTGGCCTGAACTCTGCCTTCACCGTTCGTAAAATCTCCCACGGTGTGGGCGTTGAGCGTGTATTCCAGCTGCACAGCCCGCTGATCGATTCCATCGAAGTGAATCGTCGTGGTGACGTGAGCCGCGCCAAGCTGTACTACCTGCGCGACCGCTCTGGCAAGTCTGCCCGGATCAAAGAAAAAATCCGATAAGACGCCACGCTTATCTTCTGTCGCGAGCGAATGTCGGTTTAGCCTTTGCTGTAGGGCATGCGAAATCGACCTCTGGCCAGACAGAATGCTCCATACAAAAAAGCCGCTCCCGAAAGGGGCGGCTTTTTTGTGTCAGCAAGCACGGTGTTTATCGCGCAAGTTCACTGCGGCCGTGAATAGACCACCACCCGATCTCGCCCCTGATGTTTGGCGGTGTACATGGCTCGGTCTGCCTCTTCTATCAGGGTATGCGCGTCCATGGCGGACTGTGCAGACGCGCTGCTGACGCCAAAGCTGGCGGTGAGCTTTATTGCCGGCGAACCGGTGATCGCCATTGCGTTGTGCCGAAGTGCTTCCGCACAGCGCTCTGCGACATTGTGTGCCTGTGACAGCGTGGCCCCGGGGAGCAGCATCAGGAACTCCTCGCCACCATATCGGCCAAGCAAATCATTATCCCGCAAATTATCCTGCAGCGTTTCGGCGACATGAATCAGTGCCTGGTCGCCAGTGGCATGGCCGTATCGGTCATTGATCTGTTTGAAAAAGTCCACATCCATCAGTACCACCGCCAAGCCCTTGCGGGCACGTGTTGGCATGGCCAACTGATGAGTCAGGGTTTGCAGCAGATGTCCGCGATTGGCTACACCGGTTAGCGGGTCGCGAATGGAGCGGTCAAAGGTGGAGGCCTCGCGATGTCGCCAGGTCGACGTCAGGGCGGCAACGGTAAAAGAGTCTTTGGTGATGATCAGGCCCGCCGCGATGATCGTAATAATGTCATACCAGACCTGTGCGGGCCGGTAATCTACCGGAGCCAATAACGGGCGATATAGGGTGGTATCCAGACTGACCACGATGGCATAGGCCAGAATGGCGGCCATGGAAAGTATAAAGACCAGGGTTATCTGGGTTGCCGGGAAAAGAAGCAGGCCGATCAGTACGCAGCCGGTGAGAACGATACCTGTGACCAGGTTAAAAGGGCCGACCAGTAACAGTGAGACAATGCCGGTTACCCCGAAAAACAGAATGGTGAAGCTGGCAAAACGGTTTTCCTGAGCCTCGGACATTGGCTGCCGGCTGCCGAACCGGGCAATAGCGAACCACAAAAGGCTGGCGATCAGGCCCCAGGCCAACCCAGCCCACAGCAAAGGGTTGTAGACCCCTTTCACAAAATGGGAAATAACCAGTCCTGATGCGCATCCCAGAAAGATAATCCAGTAGATTGGTTGCCCGATCAAGGATATGAAAATGCCTTTTTCCCGAGGGCTGCCATTAATTTGCTGACCGATGAGCCGATAGAGTTCTTCTAATGGTTTTATCATGGCTGTCGTGGTGAAGGTGCGGCTTCGCCGAGGGCGAAGCCGCACGGATTCAGGCTTTGTTAAGCATTCGGTAAAGCGCCAGCAGTACCAGAGCGCCGGCGATGGCGGTGACAAAGCTGCCCAGGCTGAAACTGCCCATAGACCCCAGGCCCACCAGTGAGCCCAGCCAGCCGCCAACAAAGGCGCCAGCAATACCGAGCAGGATGGTGATGATGAAGCCGCCCGGATCCTTGCCTGGCATGATCCATTTGGCAATGATGCCGGCGATCAGACCAAACACAATCCACGATAGAATGCCCATAGTTCCTCTCCTTGGTAGCCGTTTGTAAGTTGTTAGGCGGCCCCATTGTTGCCGCAAAAGGGCGGCCCTGTCGTTAACTGTGCCCGCTTTGGGACGTAATTTTTGGTAAAAGACGGTCGTTCCACCGCGTGACATTGGTTTTTAACCCATTGTTTTTTATTGCTGTTTAGGGCCTTATTCAGAAATGAACGAGCTAACCGATGACCATGGGCGCCTGATTGACAGCTGGCTTGATCAGCAGTGGCTGGAAAAGGGGCTCAGCGAGCACAGCCTGGAGAGTTACCGGCGCGACATACGCCAATTGGCGGTGTGGTTGCAGGGTCAGCAAGGCACCTTGCTGCAATGTGAGCGTTACCAGCTGCTGGAATTCCTGGCAAATCGCCATCAGCAGGGCGTGGGGGCTCGCTCGGTGGCCCGGCAATTGTCAGCGATAAAGAGTTTCTATCGCTGGTTGAAGCGGGAAGGGCGGATTGAAGAAGACCCGGCGCTGTTGATTGAGCGACCCAAAACCGGTCGTCCTCTACCGAAAACCCTTACTGAGGCGGATGTGGAGGCGCTGTTAGCGGCGCCGGATGTGTCCACCCCCTTGGGGTTGCGTGACAGGGCCATGCTCGAGCTGATCTATGCCACCGGGTTACGGGTTACCGAGCTGGTCACCCTGACCCAGAGCCAGATCAACCCTCGCCAGGGGCTGGTGCGCGTGATCGGCAAGGGCGACAAGGAGCGGCTGGTGCCTCTGGGTGAGGAGTCACTCCACTGGCTGGCGCGTTATCTGCGTGAGGCGCGGCCGTTGCTGTTGGGTGACAATCAGGAGCTGCTGTTTCCCAGCAGACGCGGTACCTGCATGACACGGCAGACCTTCTGGCATCGTATCAAGCAGATGGCTATGGTCGCCGGGGTGGAAAAAAAACTCTCACCCCATACACTGCGTCATGCGTTTGCCACCCACTTGCTGAATCACGGGGCAGACCTGCGGGTGGTGCAGTTGTTGCTTGGGCATAGTGATTTGTCTACCACCCAGATTTATACCCATGTGGCCCAGCAGCGGTTACAGGATCTGTACCAGAAACATCACCCCCGATCGGGAACCTGATGCAGACAATCCGGTTCCAAGAGGGTAAATGAGGAGTAACGACAGAATGAATAAATGGTTTTTGGTGGTACTGACGGGGCTGATGGCCGCTTGCGGGGCGGATTCGAATTCTGCGCCGAAGAGCAATGACACCGTTAACGGTGACAAGGCCAAGGCGGCTTTCGAGAAAGCTTTCGATGGAATGGAAGTGACCGAGGTAAGCGCTGCGCCGATACCCGGAATGGTCGAACTGAATGTTAACGGCCGCGAAAGTGTCTACATGACCGAGGATGGCCGCCACCTCCTGATCGGCAAGCTGCTGGAGATTAAGGACGGGGAAGTGGTCAACCCTGCGGAAAAGCGCTTTGAGAAAGTCCGCAAAGAGGGCATCAAGACGCTGGATCCGGCGGACATGATCACCTACGCGGCGGAAGACGAAAAAGCCGAAGTGTATGTGTTCACCGATATTAGCTGTGGTTTCTGTCGCAAGCTGCATCGCCACATCGACGAATACAACGCTGCGGGCGTCACCGTCCATTATCTGGCTTTCCCTCGCGGCGGCCCGACCACCGAGGCCGCAGCGGCCATGCGCCACATCTGGTGTGCGCAAGATCGTGCCCAGGCGCTCACCGATGCCAAGATTAAGGACGAGGTGACCCAGGTCGAGCTAACCGAGTGCGCCAAACCGGTGGATGAACAGTACCAGCTGGGCAATACCTTCGGCGTACGGGGTACCCCGGCTATTTATTCCACTGAGGGCGAGCAACTGGGCGGCTATGTGACTCCGGAGCAGCTGCTTGAGCGGCTCGAGTGACAGGCTGAACCCCGCGTAATCCGGCGCTTTCGGGCCGGGAATACAGCGTGAATACATTGACGGCGCAGGGATGCGCCGTTAATGTGTCCGCCTTCATTTTTCCCTCACCCAAGGTGTTGTCGTGGAAACAGATTTCCAGCGAATTCGTCGTCTGCCGCCCTATGTCTTCAATATCGTTGGCGATTTGAAGAAGGCAGCGCGGGCGCGGGGTGAGGACATCATCGATTTCGGCATGGGTAATCCGGATCAGCCCACGCCAAAGCACATCATCGACAAGCTCACCGAGACGGTGCAGCGGGGAGATACCCACCGCTATTCCCAGTCACGTGGCATCCCGCGCCTGCGCAAGGCGATTACCGACTGGTATCAGCGTCGCTATAACGTGGACCTGGATCCGGATGACGAGGCCATTGTCACCATCGGGTCCAAGGAAGGGTTGGCACACCTGGCGCTGGCCACCATGGGGCCCGGAGATACGGTACTGGTGCCCAACCCCAGTTACCCGATCCACCCCTATGGTTTCGTGATTTCCAACGCCGATATCCGCCATGTGCCCATGGTGAAAGGGGTGGATTTCTTCGTGGAGCTGGAGCGGGCGATCAAGGAATCCTGGCCCAAGCCGAAAATGCTGGTGCTCAATTTCCCCGGCAACCCCACCGGCCAATGCGTTGACCTGGAATTCTTTGAGAAGGTGGTCGCCATTGCCCGTGAACACCAGATCTGGGTGGTTCACGATCTGGCCTATGCGGATATTGTCTTTGACGGCTACAAGGCGCCTTCCATTCTGGAAGTGGAAGGGGCAAAAGAGGTGGCAGTAGAGTTCTTCTCCCTGTCCAAGAGCTATAACATGCCCGGCTGGCGCGTGGGCTTCTGTTGTGGCAACAAGGACTTGATCCATGCTCTGGCACGCATCAAGTCCTATATGGATTACGGCACCTTTACACCGATTCAGGTGGCGGCCATCGCTGCCCTGGAAGGTGACCAGACTTGCGTGGCCGAGATATGTGAAATGTACCGTAAGCGCCGGGATGTACTGGTGGATGGCCTGGCGGAGATCGGCTGGCAGGTGGAAAGACCCCGTGCCACCATGTTTGTCTGGGCGGAAATTCCCGAGCATTACCGGGATATGGGCTCGCTGGAATTTTCCAAGAAACTGCTCACCGATGCCGGTGTGGCGGTGTCCCCGGGCATCGGTTTTGGGGATTACGGTGACGATCATGTGCGCTTCGGGCTGATCGAAAACGAACAACGGACCCGGCAGGCTATCCGCGGCATCAAGAAGATGTTCCGCCAGGACGGCCTGCTGGACTGACTTTTGCCTTTGCGGCAGGCCGCAGGGGTAGCGTGAGAAGTTGCGACAGGGCTTTTCAACACACTGATAAATGAAACGAGGATAGGCTGTGGATTCGGTGAAGGTGGGTATTGCTGGTCTGGGCACTGTGGGCTCAGGCACCGTCAACGTTCTTAAGCGCAATGCGCGGGATATTGCCCGTCGCGTGGGACGTCCGATTGAAATTACCCACATTGGTGCGCGCCGGGACAATCCCGCCTGCGATACCCAGGGTATTCGCCTGTCCCGGGATATCTTCGCCGTGGCCACAGACCCGGATATCGATATCCTGGTGGAGCTGATCGGTGGCATCGATACTGCCCGTGAGCTGGTGCTCACTGCCATCAAGAACGGCAAGCATATTGTCACCGCTAACAAGGCGCTGATCGCCGAGCACGGCAACGAGATCTTCCAGGCGGCTCAGGATAACGGCGTGGATGTGGCTTTCGAGGCCTCCGTGGCCGGGGGTATTCCCATCCTCAAGTCCCTGGGTGAAGGGCTGGCAGCCAACCATATCAACTGGCTGGCGGGCATCATCAACGGCACCGGCAACTTTATCCTCACCGAGATGGAAGAGGGCGGCCGTGCCTTCAAGGACGTGCTGGACGAAGCCCAGCAGCTGGGTTATGCGGAAGCGGATCCCACCTTCGATGTGGAAGGCATTGATGCGGCCCACAAGCTCACCATTCTGGCGTCCATCGCCTTCGGTATTCCGCTGCAGTTCTCCCAGGTCTATACCGAGGGGATCAGCCGCATCACCACCGAAGACGTGGCCAGCGCCGCTCACTTCGGTTACCGCATCAAGCATCTTGGTATCGCCAAGGACACCGGCAAGGGCATCGAACTGCGTGTGCATCCGACCCTGGTGCCCAAGGAAACCATGTTGTCGGCGGTCAACGGGGTCATGAATGCGGTGATGATCCACGGTGATGCCGTGGGCCCGACCATGTTCTACGGCGCCGGCGCCGGCGCCGAGCCCACCGCCTCTGCGGTGGTGGCCGATATCATCGAACTGGGCCGCGCCCTGACCGTGGACCACGACGAGCGGGTGCCCTACCTGGGCTTTCACACTGACCACATGTCCGATGAGCCGATCCTGACCATCGACGATGTGTCCTGTTGTTTCTACCTGCGCCTGCATGTGCAGGACAAGAAAGGGGTGCTGGCCGACGTGACCCGCATCCTCAGTGACAACAATGTCAGCATTGATGCCATGATACAGCGGGAAGTGGACCAGGGGCTGGTGCCCATCGTGATGATGACCCACGAAGTCCGCGAGGGTGACATGAACCTGGCGTTGGCCAAGATCGGTGCCCTTGATACCGTGGATAGCGATATAATGCGCATCCGGGTGGAAACGCTGGACGCTTGATGCACAGCGTCGGACGCCCGGTTTTCAGTGTCCGGCGACAAGCATCTGGCGATTTTACGCGCTGATTAAAGCGACCAAATTCAAGAACAGCAGAGCCTGCCTCAATGGCTTTGCACTAGCAGCAGAGACCAACACCATGCCTTTTCGTGACCGTTACACCGGCTTGATCAACCGTTACCGCGACCACCTGCCGGTGAATGATGACACGCCCATCATCAGCCTGGGTGAAGGGAATACGCCCCTGATTCGCCTGAAGAACATTCCCAAGATGCTGGGCAAGGACGTGGATATCTACGTCAAATACGAAGGCCTGAACCCCACCGGTTCCTTCAAGGACCGTGGCATGACCATGGCGGTGACCAAGGCGGTGGAAGAGGGTAGCAATGCCATCATCTGCGCCTCCACCGGCAATACCTCTGCGGCTGCCGCGGCCTACGCGGCCCGTGCCGGCATTACCGCTTTTGTGCTGATTCCGGAAGGCAAGATTGCCATGGGCAAGCTGGCCCAGGCGATGATGTATGGTGCGGTGATTATGCAGATCCGTGGCAACTTCGATCAGGGCATGGAGCTGGTCAAGCAGGTGGCGGAGAAAGCCCCGGTGACCATCGTGAACTCCGTGAATCCCTATCGTCTGCAGGGCCAGAAATCTGCTGCATTTGAGATTGTCGAAGAACTGGGCCGTGCCCCGGACTTCCACTGTTTGCCAGTGGGGAACGCAGGCAATATCTCCGCCCACTGGATGGGCTACAGCGAATACAAAAAAGCCGGTGTGGTAAACAGTGCACCGAAGATGGTGGGTTATCAGGCCGAAGGGGCGGCGCCCTTCATGCGTGGCGGACCGGTGAAAGACCCGGAAACTGTGGCCACGGCCATCCGTATCGGTAATCCGCAATCCTGGGACAAGGCCTGGGCCCTGCAGGAAGAGTCTGGCGGCTGGTTCGACGAACTGACCGATCAGGAGATTCTGGCTGCCCAGAAGATGCTGGCTGAGAAAGAAGGCATCTTCTGTGAGCCGGCGTCTGCGGCTTCTCTGGGGGGCGCCATGCGCGACATCAAGGCCGGCAAGATTCCGGAAGGCTCTACCATCGTCTGCACCCTCACCGGTAACGGCCTGAAAGACCCGGACACCGCTATCGCCCAGTGCCAGGATAGCCGCATGGTGACTATTGATGCGGATCTGGATGCGGTGAAAGGCGCCATCCTGTCCAATATGTCCTGACCTGTTAAACAGGTCGAAAAAAAACGGAGCGCTATGCGCTCCGTTTTTTTATCTCTCTCTGTTGCGCAATCAGAGCCTTGTTTGCAAGGCTGAATCACATCAGCCGCTTTTCATTTATTCGCTTTGTGAAAAAACGGCAACAAAGCAATCACCCTGTAATTTTGCATTTGTTTTGGTCGCAGGAAAAAATCCTTGCACAAAATATGTTAGGGTACTTTTTCTTTATGGGAAGAAAGGGAGCCACGACTCCGTGTCGAGATTACTGAAACCGCCTACCCTTATCGTGTCTTTTTCGGGCTGATTACTCGCCCATCCCCCGGTCCTGCGCGGCCACTCCTCTCCTTGTATTGTCATTACCGCATCTGCAAATACCTGTGTGCCAACACCAACAGGTGTCACGCTGTGATTTGACTTTACTTGGTCAATATTTAGTCTGTAAAGAAAATCAGAGAAGGGAGCATTAGATGAATAAGCGTGCTTTTGCAAAGCGCACTGGCTATTTGAGTTGTTTGCTTGCTGCGTCCATTCCCCTAAACGCCCACGCCGGTGCCGAACTGAGTGCCGGTGTCTGGTGGGTCTATCAATATGTCACTGATTCCGATTTTACCGGTGCATCGTCCGCCTTTGATGAGGACCTGGACAACACCACTGGTGGCAACTTTGCAGACCCGGCATTGATCCTCTATGCCGACGATGATGGCTCCCATGGGCCCTGGCGTTTCAGTGCAGAGGGGCGTCTCGGTACTGGCGGGTTCACCGATACCTCTAATAATAATTCCGGCGATACTTTCACCATGCACAAGGCATGGATCGGTTACGAATTTGATGACGACACCCTGCTGACCGTGGGGAAAAGCCAAGTGCCTTTTGGCTGGAAAACCGTCAATTTCTGGCCCGGTGAAGGGGTGTTGGGTGGTTATGGCGATCAGATGGATGTGGGCTTCAAGCTTAGCTCTTCATTGAATGCCTTTAACTACGATGTGGCCTATTACCACCAGGATGACTGGGGTGAAACCAGTACTGACACGGTCGATGACAACGGTCACTGGGGTAGCGCAACGACCTATCGGAAGATCAAGACCGGGGTCATCAATGGCGACTGGAACTTTATGGAAGGTCATACTGTAGGAGCCTCTTATCAGAAGGGGCGTCTCCAGGACCTGACGGCTGCCGTTGCCAAGGCACGGGATGATGAGGGTGATCATCAATCAGTAAATTTGCATTACACCTTCAACATGAATGACTTCACTGCCCGCTATCAGTTTATTGATGCAGAGCGGGACTTTGGCGGTATGGATGCGTTTTTGCTCGGTGGCACGGCACCCGCCGATGAAGAAGTGAAAACCCAGGTGCACATGGCTCAGCTGATCTACAACCAGAATCGCTGGAGCTATTACCTGGATGCAGGGGTGGCGAGTACTGATACCCGCGGTAACGACGCCGATGATGTGGAATTCTATGCGCCCGGCGTCAGCTACAAGTACGGACCTGGCTGGCTGTACCTGGAGTACCTGTGGTCTGATGGTGACGTGGATCGTAACGGTGATATTTACGAAGCAGACTTCCGTGCGGTCTACGCGTCGTTTGATTTTTATTTCTGATTGCCGGTAGCGGCCCTGCAGGGCCGCCTACTCGGGTTTAGATGATGAAGTGCGTTTTGAGGAGTGCATGTTTCGGGGAAGCGATCCCGACATCGTCCGGACCGACTGGCTGTAAGTTGCGGCATCCACTGCGCACCCTAAAGCAAGACGGATAACGGAGCTAAGATGAGTATTGATTACGAGACCGACTATGATGTCGGCCAGGATAATGTGCAGGTCATGGGGATGGATCTGCACAATCCTGTTTTCTTTATCAGTGCCTTACTGATTATTACTTTTGTGGTTGGCACTCTGGCATTCCCGGAAGCGGCCAACGGCATGCTCAATGGCGCCAAGGCGTGGGCCATTGAACATTTCGACTGGTTGTTCATGGTCAGCGGCAATATTTTTGTATTGTTTTGCATTGCCCTGGCCGTGATGCCCACCGGTAAAATTCGGTTGGGCGGGCAGAAAGCCAAGCCGGAATTTTCCACCCTTTCCTGGTTCGCGATGTTGTTTGCTGCGGGCATGGGGATTGGCTTGATGTTCTGGAGTGTGGCGGAGCCGGTGGCTTACTACACCGATTGGTATGGCACACCGCTGAGTGTGGCGCCCAATACAGAGGAAGCCAAGCATCTGGCTATGGGCGCAACCATGTATCACTGGGGGCTTCACCCATGGTCTATTTATGCAGTGGTAGCGCTTTCATTGGCCTTTTTCGCCTACAACAAGGGTATGCCGCTGACGATCCGCTCCGCCTTCTATCCTATTCTGGGTGAGCGTTGCTGGGGCTGGCCAGGTCATATCATTGATACGCTTGCAGTTGTCGCCACCATTTTTGGTCTGGCCACGTCCCTTGGCTTGGGTGCCCAACAGGCTTCCGGTGGTTTGCACTTCCTGTTCGATACGCCTAACGCGATCAATATGCAGCTGGCGGTTATCTTCGGCGTGACCTCCATTGCGGTGATATCAGTGATGCGAGGGCTAGATGGGGGTGTCAAACTCCTCAGTAACATCAATATGATGTTGGCGTTGTTCCTGTTGCTATTCGTGATTGTTGCGGGCCCAACATTGCTGATCATTACCGGGTTTGCCACAACAGCGGTGGATTACGTGTCGAATATTATTCCGCTGAGTAACTGGATTGGTCGTGAGGATGACACCTGGTTCCACGGCTGGACGGTATTTTACTGGGCGTGGTGGATTTCCTGGTCACCGTTTGTCGGCATGTTCATTGCGCGTATTTCCAAAGGCCGCACTGTACGGGAGTTCATTACCGCTGTTCTGCTGGTGCCTACCATCATCACTATTATCTGGATGTCGACCTTTGGTGGCACCGGTCTGGATCAAGCGGTGAATGGCGTCGGTGAATTGTCCAATGGCATTGGTGATGTGTCCCTGGCATTTTTCCAGATGCTGGAGAACCTGCCGTGGTCCGGTATTATTTCCTTCATGGCAATCACGTTGGTGCTGGTCTTCTTTGTGACCTCTTCGGATTCCGGTTCATTGGTGATTGACTCCATTACCGCTGGCGGCAAGCTGGATGCACCGGTACCCCAGCGTGTATTTTGGGCAGTGATGGAAGGCGTGATTGCCGGCGCTCTGCTTTACGGCGGTGGCAAGGAAGCGCTGAAAGCCTTGCAGTCTGGCTCCGTGGCTACGGGCTTGCCGTTCACATTTGTGCTATTGCTGATGTGCGTCAGCCTCTACATGGGGCTCTCCGCAGAGAGTAAGCGGCTCAAGTCCCTCAAGGCGACTTGATTGTCACAGCAAGGAAAGAAAAAATGCCCGCATCAGCGGGCATTTTTTTGGGTGATATAATGACCTGGCAGGCCACGGTTACCGGTTTTACTCAGGATCAGCAGCTGGATTGGGTGATGCTGTTGTCATGCGGTCATCGCCAGCATGTCCGCCATCAGCCACCGTTCATAAACCGTCCCTGGGTGACCAGTGAGGCTGGGCGGGACCGGCACTTGGGTATGGCGGTTACCTGTACCCAGTGCCAGCGGGGCATGCCGGTTCCTTCAGACAATGACCGGTGAGCTACCCTCGCGCAGCCGGGTGTGGCGGTTGATGGTGTGCTGCAGGCCGAACAGGGACGGCAGATGCGGACCGATCACCCCTTTGCCGGTGGTCAGCAGGGCACCGCTCAACGCCCGCTGGGGATCCGCCCAGCAATAGATGCTGATAAAGCCAAGGTGACCGAATGCACGGGGAGCGCCGGGGCCGAACATGCCCATGCCCCGATTTCCCAGCATGAAGCCGCTGGAGAAATTCAGGGGGATAAACAGGCTTCGGTCGAAGCGCGGGCGGTGATAGGCCGGTTGCAAGGCGCGAGCAACGGTCTCCGCCTTGAAGATCTGCTGGCCGTTGTAGTGGCCACCGTTGAGCAGCATCTGGAAGAAGCGACTGGCTTCCTCGGCGGTGGCGTAGAGGTTGCCCGCTGGCACAATGATGTCCTGAAAGCGGTCATCATTGGTTACTTCTACTACCTCATCGATGCTGCCGCCCACCGCGTAGGTGAGGAACAGGTCGACCAGTTTCATAGGGACGCCAGTGGAGACATCCCGGGCGCGCTCAGCGCCGGTCTGTCCAAAGGTGAAGTACTTCATGCCCATGGGCTGGCGGATCACCCGGTCCAGGGTGGCATTGAGATCTTCGCCGGTAACCGCCTCGACAATGGCGCCGAGGATAAAACCGGCGGTGATGGCGTGGTAGGCCTGGGTGTTGAGGCCGCTCGGTTTGGCCTCGCACAGCAGATCAATGATCTCCTGGGGGCGGTACAGGATATCCGGCTCTACCTGTGCGGGCGGGCGGGGTATGCCGGCCTGATGGGTCAGCAGGTGGCGAATGGTAGTGCGTCCCTTGCCGTTCTGGCCGTATTTGGGCAGGTAGCGGGTGACCGGGTCATCCAGGTCCAATTGCCCGGTTTCCACCAGATGATGGACCATCATGGCGGCCACCACCTTGGAGGCGGAAAAAAGGCAGACCGGGGTGTCCGGGGTCATGATCCGCTGACTCTCCGGGTCCGCATAGCCGATGCTGCGGTCCAGCATGATTTCGCCGTGGCGACGCAGGCACAGGCTGATGGCCGGGCTCATGCCGCCCCGGTAAAGCTTGCGGGTGGCACGCCAGATGGCGTCCACCTGTTCAGATCCCATACCGGTTTTTTCCGGCGGCGCTTCCTGCCCCTGGCGAACAAGGCCGTCCAAGCTGCGAGGAATGGGGGTGCCGTGTTTGCTGAGCAGGCGGTTGATGCGCGGACGTAAAGCCATAAAAGTCTCTGGTAACAAGTCGTGCCGGACCCGAAATGACGGGATAAGTATCAATATAGTGTTTATTGTGAAAGGACGACATTGTCCACGGAGACGGCTCCCCTGCAATGGTCGCCCGTGCCATCATGATGGCGCCAAATCACAATATTTTGGCCGTACCGGCCGGTGGGGCTGCGGTACACTGTCAGGTAACCGCGTATGACAGCCGCAGGTTACAAGACTTTGTGTCCCGCGCCTTGGAAGATCAAGGTGCACCCATATTCAGAATAACAGCGGCATTTTTCAGGAGGTTACGTGAATACCATCAAGCAGTCCGATTTTCAGAGTTTCGCCGAATTCTATCCCTATTACTTGCAAGAGCACGGTAACCCCACCTGCCGCCGACTGCATGTGGTCGGGACCACGTTACTGCTGCTCTTGCTGGGGGCCATCATTGCCGGGGCGTTGAGTGCTTGGTGGCTGTTTGCGTTGCCGGTGGTGGGGTACGGTTTTGCCTGGGTAGGCCACTACTTTTTCGAAAAGAACCGTCCCGCTACCTTCCAGCATCCCTGGTACAGCCTGATGGGTGACTTTGTCATGTACAAAGACATCCTCACCCGCCGTATTGATTGGTAAATAACCGCATCAGGTACCAGACTTCGCGCGCTTAACGAGCGTGTTGCCTGGTGCCTGTCAGCACGCAGCGTTGCCATGACCGCAGTTGAGTATTTTCAGCCTGGTAATCACAGACAGGATGACGGCGAGCTTCCCGATCTGGATTGCCGGGAACATATCGATGCCATGGTGCATGGCTTCTATCGCCGGTTGCTGGATGACCCGGTGATGGCGCCCATGTTCCTGGACGTGGCCGCTATCGATTTGCAGCAGCACCTGCCGACTATCTGTCAGTACTGGTACAAGATGCTGCTGGGCGAGAATGACTACCGGCGCCACATGATGGCAAAACACCGGGCCCTGGATGACAAGCAGCCCCTGACCGGCGAACACCATGAGCGCTGGCTGCAGCATTTCATGAACAATCTCGACGGCCGTTTTGCCGGTCCTTACACCGATCGGGCAAGGCATATTGCCTTTCGGGTGATGGATAATCTGTACGCGCAGTTGAGCAAAAGGCGTGAGTTGAAAGTTTAAAGTTCAAAGTTGCAACGCGGTGGATGTTCGCTGCCAAACGGAGAGCAGGGCAGCCGCGCTGCAATGCAGGTGAAAACTTCTCTACGAAGCCACTGTAGGAGCGCCGCTTGAGGCGCGAACAGCCACGGTAATTCGCGCCTCAAGCGGCGCTCCTACACCCGATTTTCCTGAAAGCGTCTGAACGCGACCTTTGCCCTTGTTGCCAGGGAAAGCCGTGACCGCATTTCAACTTTCAACTGCGTTTACCCGATCACCCCGTCCGCCTTCAGCGCCGCAAACTCCTCGTCACTGAGCCCCAATTCCTCGCGTAATACCGCGTCGTTATGACTACCCACCTCACCGCCGGGCCAGCGGGTTTCGCCAGGGGTGTCTGCCAGTCGTGGAGTGATGGCGGGTACCTTGAGCGGCTTGCCGTTGATTTCCACCTGCTGGAACAGACCCCGGGCCTGGAAATGGGGGTCGTTGAACATGTCGGCCACGGAGTAGATGGGGCCGGCGGGGACCCGGGCCTCTTCCAGCAGAGTCAGTACTTGCTCGCTGGGCAGGCTGCGGCACCAGCTGTCCAGGGCCGTGTCGATCTCTGTCTCGTGTTCCACCCGACCGGCGTTACTGGCCATGGCCGGGTTGTCTGCCATATCCGGCCGGCCGGCGGTGGTCATCAGGCGTTTGAAGATGGAATCGCCATTGCCGCCGATCACCACGAACTTGCCGTCGGCACAGCGGTAGGTATTGGTGGGGACGATGCCGGTGACGGTGGAACCCGCTGGTTCGCGAATCACTCCGGCGCCATCAAATTCGGGGATCACGCCCTCCAGCAGGTTGAAGACGGATTCATACAGGGCCACATCCACCACCTGGCCCTTGTCGCTCTTTTGCCGCTCAAACAGGGCCAGCAGAATCCCCAGGGCCGCGTGCAGGCCGGCGATGGTGTCGCCCAGGGACAGGTTGGGGCGTACCGGACGTTCGCCGGGGAACCCATTCACGTACCGCAGCCCGCCGATGCCCTCGCAAACCGACGCATAGCCGGGCTTGCTGGCGTAGGGGCCGGTCTGTCCGTAGCCGGAAATCCGGGTGTAGATCAGGCCAGGATTGTCCTCGGCGAAGCTGTCCGGGCCCAGGCCCCAGTTTTCCATGGTGCCGGGGCGGAAGTTCTCGATCACCACATCGGCGTTGCCCATCAGCTGGCGAACCAGTGCCTTGCCCTGATCGGATTTCAGATCCAGGGTCACGGATTTCTTGTTGCGCCCCAGGCTGCGCCACCAGTAGGAGGTGCCGTCTTCATCGAGTTTGCGCCAGCCGCGAATGGGGTCGCCGCCGGGCGGCTCCACCTTCACCACATCGGCACCGAAATAGGCCAGCAGGGTGCCGGTAAAGGGGCCAGCCAGCAGCTGGCCCAGTTCGATAACACGGACACCGTCCAACGGCAGGCGGCGGGATGAGAGTTCGGGCATGGGGTCTCCGCGGTGGTTCATTCAGTGAGTCGAAAGCCTAACGGATTCGGTCTGCCAGGGGCAGGGGGCTGGGTGACGCCTGCGGGTTGTCGAGCGGTGAATTTTGTCATCCGGGCTCGGGCCTATACAATCCGCGGCCAGCCATGAGGAAAGCCCATGACCCCGGAACGTTATCATCGTATCTGCGACACCCTGGATCGCCGCCAGCCTGATCTCACTGTGATCATGGATGGAGTCCACAAGCCCCACAATATCGCTGCCATTGTGCGCACCTGCGATGCGGTGGGCATTCTTGATGTGCACGCCATTCTGCCCAATAACCGGGCCCGCATGGCCGCTGGTACTGCCATGGGCTCCCAGCGCTGGGTGCAGGTGCACAAGCGTGACGAGAGCAGCAGTGTGATTCGTGAATTGCAGGGGCAGGGCGTTCAGGTGCTGGCGGCCCATTTGTCCGATACCGCAGTGCCCTATCGGGAAGTGGATTACACCCGGCCCACCGCCTTGCTGCTAGGCACTGAAAAGTTTGGTGTCAGCGATGAAGCGGCGGCGGCGGTGGACCAGCACGTGGTCATTCCGATGATGGGCATGGTGGAATCGTTCAACGTGAGCGTGGCAGCGGCCATTATTCTGGCGGAAGCCTGTGAGCAACGTCGCGCCAAAGGCTTCTATGACCAGCCGCGTATTGAGGCGGCCCGCTATAGCGAGCTGCTGTTCCGCTGGGGCCACCAGAAAATTGCCCGTCTCTGTGATGCCGAGGGTATTCCCTATCCGGCGCTGGACGACGAGGGGCAGGTGAAGGACAGTGCCGCGCTCACGGCACTGTTGCGACAGAGGCACTCACCGGACCCAGAGGTATAGCCTTGGGCGCGTGACTGACCTGCCAGTGGAAGTCGGCGGCGCCGCCTTCGCCCACCCAGGCCGGGAACCACAGGGTGTTATCCATGGTGGCGTAGCGTAGCCGGCGGATATCAATGTCCCGTTCCTCGGCCAGTTCCACCATGCGTTGCAGCACTTTGCCGTGGTGCACCTGATCCACCTGCTTGGTGGTATCCAGTATGGCCTGGCGCATCAGGCTATTGAAATCATCGCGAGCGATACCGGAAAAATTCATCCGGTTAAGGTCGGCCAGGAACGCGTCAGCCAGAGCCGCTACCGAGGGAAAACGACCTTCCTTTTTTAGTTCCCTCAAGCGCTGGTTGACCACCTCGTCGTACTTGTCAAAGGCACCGTCTTCCTCCGCATCCGCCAATGCCAGAATGGCTTCGCCAAGGCTGTCCATGTCCAGATAATCCAGTTTGGGGATGCCACCAAGCAGATCAATGACCGTGCGCGGCATGCCCTCACTCTCAAAGCCCAGTCGCGGGGTGGCACCCGGGTGGCGCTCGTACTTGGTGGTGCTTGCCTTGTCGTCCTCGTAGAACATGTTCATGGACATGCCATCGAGAAAGGCATCGAACAACCCATCAGGCACTACTGGCATATGGTTGCTGAAAAACATTTCCCAGCCCTGATTGGAATCCATATGCAGCCAGTCCCCGGGTAGTCGGGTCGCGCCGAGAGTATGCTCGAAATCGTTCATCTCACCATCGACGATACCGTATTGGCCCTTGCCATAGACGGAATCATAGGTGATCCGCGCACCCTCCAGGTTGTGGAAGTCGATGGCAAAGTGGATGCGGGGTTCGCGCAGGAACATCAGGAAAAATTTCAGTACCTTGACGCTGCCAATGGCAAAGCGGGAAGGAATAGTCACTGACTGTTCGTAGAAATCCACCTGGAATTTCTGGCTGAAAAACGTTGGCATGAAGGCGTACCAGATGCGCGCCTTGACCAGGATCGAGGCCCTGACTGCGCCGTCCCTGACGGCAACGGGGGTGGCCTTGATGTTTTTGCGGGTATCCAGGTCCACTCTCAGGTTCTGGTTGAAAATCCCGGTGCTGATGTTCACGTAAATGTTGTCGATAACATTTACGTCCTTATGTGGGCCAAGCCGGGGGGACATGCCCTGGATCTGGGTGAAATCCTTGGCGTCGTAGTCCATCTGCATCAGCGTGGTTTCGATGCGACCGTTTTCCAGATCCACCTGCACATAGTCTGCCCGCGAGCGTTCGCTGTTATTGCGCACCAGGTAAATATAGCGGGGCTGGTTTCGTGGGGAGTCCAGGCGGATTTCTTCCAGCATGCTGCCTGCCTTCAGCTCATGTTGCTGCGGATCAAAACGGTCCCAGCCGCCGTCACGGAACATGAAGGCCAGCTCGTCGAAATCATCAAAAATACCCGGCTCGCCTTCCGGTTCGTGATCATTGTGGCCATCGATCCAGATCAGGCCGGTCTTGTCGAACTCGTCAATCTGGAAGGGAATCGGAATCAGCTTGCCCGCGCGCACGGCCATCAGTGACAGCTCTTCGGTAGGGATGCCGTTATGTTCTGCCAGCTCGAAGCCCTTCATCTCCATGGGGTAGAGGTAGGTGAACTGGGTGGTATCCAGAGCCTTGAGAGTACGATCAAGCTGGTCGGTGGAAATATTGCGCAGTCCTGAGGCCCAGCGGCCCATGGCGCTGGGGTCCGCCTTGTAGAAATCCAGGAAATGCTCAAAGTAGGGATCGGGGACGCCCTCGGTCCAGATTTCCCGTGCCTGTAATGGGCTCACCAGGGTGAGAAGTAGGGCGGTGAGACCGATCCATGCCTGTCTGCCGGTCATTTTGTTATTCTCTTGGACGATTTTGGATTGGCGAAACAAGGCCCTAGGGTATGACAAGCAATCAGGAAAGAGTAGGCCTTGCCGCCTTACATGAACGGCTCCACCGCGTATTACCGGCGGTATCCCTGGTCTGCCAGGCTTTACCTAAGACACCACAGATCCGTTTATGGCTACTGGATGAGCTGTTTCCCGAAAAGGCCCTGGACCCGCACATCGTCAATGCGATTATGGAAGAACCGCCTTACTGGTCGTTTTGCTGGGCGTCTGGCCAAGTGCTGGCAGAGTTTCTGTTCGCGAACCCTGAGTGGGTAAAGGGGCGCTGTGTGGTGGATGTGGGGCCCGGCTCCGGGGTGGTGGCGATTGCCGCGGCTATGGCCGGAGCGGGTCGGGTGATTGCCTGCGATCTGGATCAGGATGCACTCAATGCCACCGCCCTCAATGCAGCGGAAAACCGGGTGAATGTCGAGCTAAGCCAGGATCTGGATAGTGCCCTGGCGGTGGCAGATCTGGTGACCGCGGCGGATATCCTCTACGACCGGGAAAACCTGCCACTGCTGGCCCGCTTCCAACAGGCGGCCCAGGTGCTGCTGGCCGATTCCCGGGTGCCGGACCTGAACCCGCCCGGCTACCAATTGCTGGGGCAGTGGCAGTCCTGCACCTGGCCGGATCTGGGGGAATCCAGCGAGTACAACGGGGTGAGAGTGTTTGCCTCGGAACCGTCGCTCTGAAGCAATGTCAGAAAAGCAGTACGGCGTTGCTATCCGCCCCGAGCGGCCACTGCATTCGCTGTATGGTGGTGGGAAGGTCTCCACTGGCGATATCCTTTTTTATTGTTTTCTCAGCACAGGAGGAACGACGTTGTTGAATACCAAAAAACCGCTGCAACCCGTTGTCTGGGTACTGGCACTGTGTGCCATCGTTTTTTCGCCAGCACAGGCGGCATTGCCATCCGCCACTAGTGACGGCCAGGCGTTGCCATCGCTGGCGCCCATGCTGGAGGAGACCTCTCCGGCGGTGGTCAATATTGCTATCGAAACGCGGATTCGCACTGCCCGAAATCCACTGATGGAAGATCCCTTTTTCCGCCGTTTCTTCAACATTCCCGAGCATCAACAACGAGAGCGCCGTGCCGCCAGTGCCGGTTCGGGCGTGATTGTGGATGCCGAGGCGGGGTATGTGCTGACCAATGCCCATGTGGTGAAGAACGCGGATTCCATTGAAGTCACTCTTACCGACGGCCGCGAGTTGTCAGCAGAATTGGTCGGTACCGATGAGGAAGTGGATCTGGCGGTACTCAAGCTGGAGTCGGCCAATGATCTGACGCAAATCGCTATTGCTGATTCCACCGGCTTGCGAGTGGGCGACTTCGTTGTGGCGATCGGGAACCCCTTCGGGCTGGGGCAGACGGTTACCAGTGGTATTGTCTCTGCGCTGGGTCGAACCGGTCTGGGGATTGAAGGCTACGAAAGCTTTATCCAGACCGATGCGTCCATCAATCCGGGCAACTCCGGTGGCGCTTTGGTGAACCTGCGCGGCGAATTGGTGGGCATCAACACTGCCATCATCGCTCCCGCCGGCGGCAATGTAGGTATCGGTTTTGCCATCCCCACGGAAATGGCCGAGAACGTGATGCACCAGCTCATCGAGCATGGTGAAGTTCGCCGCGGCGTGCTGGGTGTTACCGTTCAGGATCTCACTGCCGAGCTTGCCGAGGCCTTTGGGGTTGATCGCCAGCGCGGTGTGGTCATCACTCAGGTGCTAGAGGATGGTGCCGCGGAGAAGGCCGGCATCAAGAGTGGAGATGTGGTGATTGCCGTAGACGGCCGCCCGGTGAAGCGGGCGGCGGATCTGCGTAACAAGGTCGGCATGGCGCCGGTGGGTGAGAAGGTGACGCTGACCGTCCTGCGTGATAGCAGAAAGCGGGAGATGACAGCGGTTATCAGCGAGTCATCCCAGCAGGCCTCCAGCGGGGAGTCTGTTTCCAAGTACCTGCAAGGCGCCAGCCTGCGGGACCTTCGCAAAGGGGAACTGCAGCACGCGGACAGCGGCGTACTGGTGGACGATGTGAAACAGGGCTCTCCCGCCTGGCG
This sequence comes from Alcanivorax jadensis T9, assembly GCF_000756655.1. Lineage (GTDB taxonomy): Bacteria > Pseudomonadota > Gammaproteobacteria > Pseudomonadales > Alcanivoracaceae > Alcanivorax > Alcanivorax jadensis. The sequence goes on along the minus strand of NZ_ARXU01000006.1, from coordinate 155,536 downwards.
GGCCGGGTTGCGCCGTGGCGATGTGATCATCAACGCCAACCGTCAGGATGTGGTGAACACGGCGGAACTGCGTAATGCTATCAGTGACAAGGATGGCACCCTGCTGTTGCGGGTGAATCGTAACGGCGGTGTGTTCTTTGTAGTGATCCGCTGATTGGTTGAGTTGAAAGTGCAAAGTTGAAAGTGAAAAAGCGCGGGCGGGTCTGGTGTGTAAACCTGCCAGGCTGTGCCCGCGTTTCATTTCTGCAAAAGCGCTGATGGCGCTGTAGGAGCTATGCTTGCATGGCGAACCTTGGCCAGAGAAACCGGATCGGCTGCTAGTATTTCACTGCCAGGCTGGTCATTCCACAAAACTCACTCTTCAAATTTCCCATGCCGTCCGGCGCCTTGCCGGAAACGTTCGGCGCCACCAATCGCTTCTTCGAATACCACCGGGTAGCCGCCGGCGCCTTCCTGGCGCAGGGCTTCCTCCTGCGCCAGGTCCCATTGTCGATAGGCTGAAAGCCGGTCGGCCTGCAGGCAGCGTTGCGGGAAGGCGGCGATTTGCCGGGCCAGGGTGATGGCTTCATCCAGTGCTGTGCCGTCGGCCACCACCCGGTTGGCCAGGCCGATCTGCAGGGCTTCATCGGCCGCCACCGGCCTGCCGGTCAGAATCATATCCATGGCCCGGCTGTGGCCAATCAGGCGAGGCAGACGCACGGTACCACCATCGATCAGGGGCACGCCCCAGCGCCGGCAGAACACACCGAACGTGGCCGACGTTTCTGCCACTCTCAAGTCACACAGCAATGCCAATTCCAGTCCGCCTGCCACCGCAAAGCCGCTTACGGCTGCAATCACCGGTTTGCTCAGCAGCATACGGGTAGGGCCCATGGGCCCGGGGCCGCTGCCGGCCTCGTCAATCTCATTGCGTCGTTGCGGATCAGACAAGGCGGACAGATCGGCGCCGGCGCAGAAGTTGCCGCCAGCGCCGGTGAGGATGGCCACCTTGAGATCGGTGTTCTGCTCAAAGGCGTCGAAAGCGGTACGTAACGCATCCGCGGTGGGGCGATCCACCGCGTTACGCTTGTCGGGGCGGTTCAGGGTGATAATGAAAAGGTCGTCGCGGGTTTCGGTGATTACCGGTTGTTCAGTCACAGGGCTATCCGTTATCTGCCGTTTCCCGCATCTAACCATAAAAGAAACCCAAAAGGGGAGCGGCGGTAGTCACTGCTCCGGTTTTCAGTAGGCCAGAGTGAAGCGCTCACGTTCGTGTTGCGGGTGATCCTCTTCACCCAGCAGTGCTACGGCCTAACCAACCCTGTACGGAACGGCTGTTGCTCTAGTCGTCCACCAGCAGGTCGTCATTGCCCGATCAGCACTGGCGGGAGTGTCGATCAAAAGCGTATCTGCCGCCACCCGCAGAGCTCCGGCGCGGCCGACAATCGCCAGGCGAGGATCTCTGTGATGGCGGATTCCATTGCCGCCGAAGCGCTGGAGCGAGGCGATCAAAAGAGAGTTCTGTCAGACTGGTCGGCGACCTGCAGGGCAAGTATGCGGTCTACCCGCCGGGGCGCGAGGCTCCGACCAAGATGCGGGCTTTTGTGGAATGTCTGATCGAGCGGATATGAAATGAATTATGTGAAGAGTTATGAAGAAGAAACCCTCAATCGCGAGGAGGTTGAACAACGGCCGGGCACCTGGGTACTGGAATTCGGCGCCAACTGGTGCGGCTATTGCATCGCCGCTCAGAAAGACATCGAAACGGTGCTGTCACCGATGACCGAGGTGCACCACGAAAAAATTGCCGATGGCCCTGGCCGCCCTCTGGGTCGCAGCTACCGGATCAAACTGTGGCCTACGCTGATCCTGATCCATGATGGCAAGGAAATAGACCGGGTAGTACGGCCCACCAGCGCCGAACAAATCCGCCAGCTTTTCTCGTAGGAGCCTCGCTGGCGGCGCGATAAAAAAGACCAGAATCAAAAAAATATTTACCACAGAGGGCACAGAGAACACAGAGAAAAACCTGTCTTTTCCTCAGTGTTCTCTGTGCCCTCTGTGGTAAATACCGCTTTTCAGGTTTTGGATTTATGCACTTCGTGCACCCTACGGGCCGCCCTAGCGGTCGTTACCTGCACTTCGTTCCGGTTCGCGCCGCCAGCGACGCTCCTACGCTGGGTCAGGTGCCGCGTCCAGCACCACCTTGCCCACAGACTGTCCTGAGCGCAGTAGTGCTAAAGCCGTATGGGCATCGTCAAAGGCAAAGCGATGGCCTACATGGGGCGGGGGCAGGGGAATGGTTTTCAGCTCTTCCAGCAGCGCCTGCATTTTCCCTTTCTGTTCCCATAACCAGATCAAGTTGAAGGCCAATACGGAACGGTTGCTGCTGATCATCGCCATCACGTCGTAGCGGGGGCGGCGCAGGTAGCGCCAGGCGGCTTTCAGGTAGTTGGGGCGGTTTTGGCTGGGGGTGAATTCGGCGGCGCCGAAGACCACCAGGCGGCCCATGGGGTTGAGCGCGTTGAAGCTGGCGGTCTGAACCTGGCCGCCGATGGCATCCAGTACCAGGTCGAAGTGTCGATTATGTCGTTGCAGTTGCCGGGCGAAGTCCGGCGCCCGAACCAGCACATCCTCGAATCCTTGTTGCCCTAGCCAGGTGGCTTTTTCTTCACTGCCTACCGTGCCGGTGGCGCGACCGCCCAGCGCTTGTACCAGTTTCATGGCTTGCAGGCCCACGCCGCCAGCGGCGCTGTGTATCAGCACCTGTTGGTCCGCTTGCAGGGCGCCGAGATGGGTGAGGGCGTACCAGGCGGTCAGGGTCTGTGCCGGCCAGGCGGCGCCCTGGGCGTAGTCCCAGTCTGCGGGTAGCGGGATCAGGTACTCCGGCTCGCTGTCGATAACGCTGGTGTAGCCACCGAAACGGGTGACGCCCATGACCCGATCGCCCACCCCAAACCTTTCCGCCTCTGGGCTGACTTCCTCTACCTCGCCGGCAAACTCCAGGCCGGGGATAAAGGCGCCCTGCGGGGTGGCGGAATACAGGCCGGTGAGGGCAAAAATATCGGCAAAATTCAGGCCGACAGCATGCACCGTGATGCGGACATGGTTGTTCGCAAGGGTGGGCAGCATGCCTGTATGCAGGGTCAGCCGCGCCATATTGCCGGCGCGGGCTGTCTGCCAGTAACGAAAAGTGCTCATCCCAGACTCCGACCTGAATCCATGGCTTCATCGCGGCGCCTGACGCAACCCTTTGTCGCCACAGGGGGTTTTTCTCAGTCGATCGTATTCCCTGATACGATACTTCTTCAAAAAATCCCCTGTGACAACAAATTTTTACGCCATGCATCCACGCTGAAGTCACGGATTCAGGTCCGACGCAAAAGCGGGAGTATGGGGTGGGGCAGGACAGAGCTCAACGGGCTTATTGCAGGGCCTTGTTGAGCGGCTGGTCGGCGCTGAAACGGCCACCACCGGAAATGGCCAGTGACACGCTGGCGGCCAGCAGGGCCAGACCGAACTCGTAGCCGTTGTTGCTCATGAACAGGCCGTTGTCGAGGTGTACGGTGACGATGGCCACGATCATGGTAAAAGCCAGGGCCACTGCTGCCGGGCGGGTGAGCAGGCCGATCAGCAGGGCCAGGCCACCAAGGAATTCGGCGCTACCGGCGCCCAGAGCCATCAGGTAGCCGGGTTCCAGACCAATGGACGCCATCCATTGACCGGTGCTTTCCAGGCCATGGCCACCGAACCAGCCAAACAGTTTCTGGGCACCGTGAGCCATGAATATGATGGCCACTGGCAGGCGCAGGGCCAGAGGAGCGAAGCTGTTGTCGGTATCGGTCAGGGAGGCAAGCAGGTTTTTCATGGGGAACTCCTTTTCAATTAAATGTTGCTAGTGACGCGATGGGAGTATTTAAGCATCAAAAGAAAAGTAAGAAAGTGCGTTATTAAGTTGTTTTTGTTCTGATAATTAGATGTATTTTTCTGTGGTGGCGCTTTTCTTATTCCGGGCTAAACGGTTGAATGGCGGACAACAATATTTATTCACTGGGAGTAGAGATGGTCAACAATCCGGATATCGGCAAGCTGGTACTGCGTCTGACGTTGGGGTTACTGATGCTGTTGCACGGTATCAGCAAGTTGCAACACGGGGTGGGCTGGATTTCAGGAGAGCTGGCGTCTCATAACCTGCCTGGTTTTCTGGCTTACGGGGTATTTATTGGCGAAATCATTGCGCCGTTGATGGTGATACTGGGAGTCCATACCCGTATTGGTGCGGTGCTGATCGCGGGCAATATGCTGGTTGCCATTGTGCTGGTGCACATGGGCGAGGTATTTGCATTGAGCAAGACAGGTGGCTGGGCATTGGAGTTGCAGGGGTTTTTCCTGTTCTCTGCCGTTGCCGTCTTCTTCCTGGGGGCAGGCAAATATGCCATCAGAAAGTGATCGGCGGTAAGTCGGGCTCTTTTCCCTTCAGTATTGTTCAAGGCCGCACCGATCAGGAGACGGCCTTTTTCTTTCAGGCTTGCCGTTTAGGTGCAGTAGCGACCGTACTGGCTTAGCGCCTTGCTGCTGTGCGGATCTACCAGATCCACCCACACCTGCATGGAAGCCTGATCCCGGGTGTTCTGCAGATTGGTGAAATCGCCGGCAACAATATCGCCTTTCAGGGTGTCGCCCGCCTGGGGAGTGGTGCCGTCCAGTTGCTTCACTAGTACCATGCCGCCTCGGGTGTTGAGTAGCATGTATTCGCAACTCTGACTGAGGATGACGGTGGCCTGTTGCTGATTGGCGTGCGCGGTCTGTCCGAGCAACATACAGCCCGCCAGACCGGCACCGAGCAAATGCAGTTTGAGTGCTGACATGGTGATCCCTTCCTTTTTTATTGTTACACCTACACCTTACGTCGGCGTACCGGCCCGGCCTGTTGTGCAATGTCGGTAAAGCTGTAACCGGGGTGTAGTGTTTTTTTACATTCCATCGTCTTTTGATGGTGGCACAGGCGATGTCACCGCAACATCATCGTTATGTCTCTTTATGCAGTAGGGAATTCGGGCGATGAAAGCCGGTGTGAGTAATAGGAAAGGCAGGGTTGATTGGGAAGCGTCGAGCAAGGATCAGAGACAAAAAAGCCGCACCCGAAGGTGCGGCTTTTAGGTTGGCAAGGCTGCCGGGAGAGAGGTTATTTCAGCTCCTTGGAGCTTAGCCCCAGTACCCGACGGGCGATGACCAGTTGCTGAATTTGCTGGGTGCCTTCGAAGATATCCAGAATCTTCGAGTCGCGGGCCCATTTTTCCAGCAGTTCGTCTTCGGTGTAGCCGATGCTGCCGGCCAGTTCCACGCAGCGCAGAGTGATCTGATTCCCCACGCGTCCGGCCTTGGCCTTGCAGATGGAGGCTTCCAGGGTATTGGCCTTCTTGTTGTCAGCCATCCAGGCGGCTTTCACCGCCAGCCAGTAAGCCGCTTCCCAGTCCGCTTCCATCCGGTAGATTTCGGCTTCCACCGCGGAGCAGTTGTCTACTGGCTTGCCGTAATCATAGGTCATGCTGTCCTTCAGCAATTCCTTGATGCGCTCCAGTGACGCCTTGGCACAGCCGATGGCCATGGCAGCGACCAATGGACGGGTGTTGTCGAACGTCTCCATGACCCCGGCAAAGCCCTTCTTGGTATCCACTTCCGGGCTGCCTAGCAGGTTTTCCGCCGGTACACGACAGTCGATGAAGTTGATGGCGGCGGTGTCGGAAGCGCGAATGCCGAGCTTTTTCTCCAGACGCGCCAGCTCCATGCCCGGGGTGCCCCAGTCCACCACAAAGGATTTGATGGCTGCACGGCCCAGTTTTGGATCCAGCGACGCCCACACCACCACACAGTCGGCGCGGGACCCGGAGGTCACATAGATCTTCTCGCCGTTCAGCACATAGTGATCACCGTCTTTTTTGGCGGTGGCACGAATGGCCGCAGAATCGGAGCCGCAGCTGGGTTCGGTGATGGCCATGGCGGCCCACTTGCCCTTGAAGCGCTCCAGCTGCTCGTCGTTGGCCACCGCAGCGATAGCCGCATTGCCCAGGCCCTGGCGGGGCATGGCCAACAGGAAGCCGGTATCGCCGTAGCACATTTCCATGGCACCCAGGCAAACGCCCATATTGGCGCCATTTTTTATGCTGCCGTCGTCCTGCACCTTGCCGCTACCGGTGGTGGCAGCGCCGGCGGAGTTGGCCGGATCACCTTCGTTGAAACCATCCAGTACCGACGCCAGCATATCCAGCTCTTTCGGATATTCGTGCTCGCCACGGTCATACTTGCGCGAGATCGGGCGGAGGGTGCTCTGGGCCACCTGATAAGCGTTGTTGATCAGGGGTTTGAACTTCTTGGGAATTTCGATATTCATGGTTGTCTCCCTCCTTACAGGTGCAGGCCGCCAAAGGCGACACCGATGGCACGCAGATCCCGGTACCAGCGCTCCACCGGGTATTCATGGGTGAAGCCGTGACCGCCCAGCAATTGCACGCCGTCGGTGCCGATCTTCATGGCCTTGTCCTTGACCAGGGTGCGCGCCAGATGCGCTTCACGCTGGAAGGACTTGCCCTGCTCGGCACGGCTGGCCGCGCGGTAGGTGAGCATGCGCATGGAATCCAGCTCGATGGCGATATCGGCAATCATGAAGGCTACCGCCTGGCGGTAACTGATCGGCTCGCCGAAGGCGGTGCGCTCGTTGCAGTAGGGCACCACATAGTCGAGCACGGACTGGCAGGTACCGATGGCCAGGGCACACCAGGCCAGGGTGCCCAGGTCCACAAAGGCGCGGTAATCGAAATCACCGTTACCCAGGCGGTTTTCCACCGGCACGCGCACATTGTCCAGTTTCAATGGACGCTGGCCGCTGGCGCGGATACCCATGGAGGGATCATCGCCTGCTACCAGGCCGTCGCTGCCACCTTCGACGATGAACACGGCCGGGCCGTCATCGGCCTGGGCGGCCACCAGAAAAATTTCTGCTTCGGCGGCCAGCGGTACCAGGGATTTTTCCCCGTTGAGGACATAGCTTTCACCGTCCTTGCGGGCGGTAGTCTTGAGTGCCATGGGGTCGAACAGCGGATAGGGTTCGCACACAGCGATGGTGGCCTTGGGCGGGCTTTCTTCCGCGAAGGTGCTCAGGTACTTGTCCTGCTGTTGCGCGGTGCCCCACTGGGTGAGGGCATTGGCAACGCCCATGGGGGCAAGGATGGCTACCGCCTGCCCCATGTCACCGTGGGCCAGATCTTCGGCAACCAGCATGCTGGTTACGGTGGAACGTTCGCTGGCAGCGCCGCCGAGAGCTTCCGGCACGGCAAAATAGTTGAGCCCCAGTTCCAGCGCCTGGGCAATCACCTCGTCGCTGGTCTTCTGGGTGGCATCCGCTTCTTCGGCCTGATCACGCAACACATCGCGGGCAAAAGACTGCACGCTGTCACGGATCATCTGCTGCTCGTCGGTGACGCTCAGATCGAAAAGGTCGCGGGTGTGGCCCGGTGCGTTCAGCCGTTCCGGTTTGTTGCCGGGGTTGCTTGACTTGAAAGTGCGGGCAGTGGTGGTAAGCACCTGAAAGCCGCTTTTGGTGAGCGTGTAGGCAAGCCGTTCCACGGTCTTGCGCATGCCGATCTTGTCCAGCACTTCCGAGCTGGCCAGACGGTTAAGCGCGGTCAGCGCATAACCAACTGCATCTTTTGCCATGAGAGTTCGCCTCGTTGTTGTGTCTATTTACACTCGATTATGGACCGGAGAGGCTCAGTCACATTGACCAGTGTGACCGATGGGTCGGGCCAAGTGGCAACCGGGAGGCGCTGTAGACCTAGCCACAGCGGGCAGGAAAGGGTAGAGGCGGGCGGCTACGAGCTACGTAGCTACGCTGGTTGGATAGGGAAAGGTTAGAAAGTTCCCAAGACCTCGGCATTTCTACGAAGCCGCTGTAGGAACGTAGCGCACCGGAGTAACGCACGTAGTTCCGTGCGGCCCGAAGGGTGAGCGAAGCGAATAATACCTCTCGAGGTGCGAACCGCGCTTGCGCGGAAATCGACTGCAGGGCGATCAGGACTGTCAGTGCTCGACAGGTCTTGCCAGAAAGAATGGCGCACAGACCTTCGCTCTCCTCCGCCTCGCGACGCTCGGTTCGCACCTCAAGCGGTGCTCCTACACCTGCCTTCGCGGGCAGGGCGCTATTCGATTAGCACGGCCCAGCCCGCATTGCAGCTTGTAGCGTGAGGCTTGCCGCTGCCCTCAAAGATTCTCGTAACGATTCATATCCAGAACCGCTGCCTCGCTGGGCTCGTGCTCTTCCAGATAGCGGGTCAGGTCGTGGAAGTAGGTCCAGAACTGCGGATGGGTACGGCGGATGCCGAAGCGGGAAGCCAGTGCAGTGAAATCCTTTTCTTTCTTCACCGCTTGCATGGCAGCCACGAAGTCATCCACCTCATCGGCCTGCACGTTGAACATGAAGTTGGGGTAGCTGGCCAGTACGCCGGGGTAGATCGTCAGGGTATCCAGCGGTGGCTGGTAGCGCAGGGATTCCCCCAACATGAAGGCCACATTGGTGTGGGCCCGATTGCGAATCAGGGTATAGATTTCCCGCTCGCCGTTTTCATTTTCCACCCGCAGCATGGTGACCTCGGGCATGAAGTGTACGGCTTGCAGATCCTGCGCCTGGGTAGAGGCAATACCGACCAGAGTGGTTTCCGGCTCTTTTAACCAGTCCGCAATATCATTGCGGTGACAGTCTTCCCCATCGCAACGATTGATCGGGTCCGGGCGGGCGTTGATGGCGGCAAAACGTTTCAGTAGACCATCGTTGAATTCATTGACCGGGGTATTGGTTTGATACTGGATGCCGGTGGGGTGTGTGGTATCCACCGACGCATAGCTCACATACAGGCGCAGTTTGCCGGTGTTCTGGTACCAGTTTTCCACCACTGGCTTGCGAAGCTCGCGGGGGAAGTAACGCAGGGTGTTCTGCTCCGCTCCATTACGAATCAGGTCGAAGTAGAGACGGGTCTGGGCCTGGTGAGAGACGGAACCAAACACATTGAAGTTTACCACCAGGTTGTAATAGCTACGCTCAAACAACGGATAATCCATGACCCAGGTGGTCAGTGGCAGGTCGCCGATCAAGCCTTTTCGTACCGATGAATTATCATGGTGACGGAAGATGGTCAGCAGGGCGTTGCGGTTTTTGCCGTCGCCGTCCCAGAGACTTTCCCAGGCGGGGCCCTGTGGGTCTTTTTCCCCGTAGGCCTGGTGCCGGGCTTTGAGATATTGATTGCGATTGCCGCTGTATTTGAGCCACTGGGGACCAAGTGCCAGAAGCTCCTCATCCTGGCCGGGAAGACCGAGTAATCCACTGACCTTGGCGCGGTAATTATCATCGGTGATATAGAGGTCATGGTCCGGGTCCTGGAACACCGCCCAGAAGTGATCGCGTATCACATCGGTGGCTATCTGGCCCCGACAAACCGGCCCGCGGATAAAGGTGCGGACAAAGTATTCCGCCTCATCCAGCATAAACTGGTATCGGGCTCGAGCCGGAATGTCCGAAAAGGTCTGAAAGGGGTTGGCGCGTTGTTCGTAACTGTACCCCGGTAGTGTTTCCACTTCCCAGTCGCCGGCAAAAAACTGCTCCCGGGTACGGGCCAGCTTTTTGTCGTTCAGCGCAAAGGTGATGTGGGTTTTGTGGGCCAGGCTGCCGCGAACCGGCACCAGCCGGTACCAGAAGTGCTCGGGAGGCATGTCGTTGGGGCGCACGCTGTCCAGCGGTTTCAGGGGCTCGCCCGGCGGAGTGCTGGAGCGATACAGGGTGAAGAAATGATCCGGTTTGTCTCCACTGTTATCGTCGAAATACAGGTGGGCGAGAAACAGGTGTTCGAACAGCCAGCGGGCCACAAGTTGATGGCGCTTGTCTGGCTGGTTAAGCATTTTTTCCCAGGCCTGGATTTGTCGTTGCTCGTCTTCCGACAGATCAAAGGTCTGGTAAGACAGCGGAGCGCCCTGCTTGAGCCACTGGCTTACGGTGGCGAATTCCTGATCGGTGAGGCCGGTGACGGCCAGGGGCATGCCGCCCATGGGATGCTTGTCGGCGTAGTCGGCAAATTCCTCTGGTTTGGGGCAGGCATTGACTCGCTGCAATCCCAGAGTGATGTCATCCGGTAATTTTTCGTTGTCGGCAAAACGATGTTTCCTGCCCAGCTCAAGCATGTTGTAGAGCAGTGATGATTGCATGCCGTCGGTGCTGTCGATGACGGAAAAGAAATCCTTTTCTCGCCATTGGGCGGTGGTCAGCGCGTCCTGAAACAGCCGGGTAGGCGCCACGGATTCGGTGCGGGCACCGTTGTAGACCTTATCTTTACTGGCGCCACGATCCAGTCCCTCGGGGGCTTCCAGTTTCAGCTGGCAGGGGGCGTCGTAGCAGCCGTGGCAGGCCAGGCATTTGTTTTCAAAAATGGGCTGGACGTCGGTCTGATAACTGAGGGAGCGCTCGGCAGCGACAACAACAGGGAGGAACAGGAACAAAACACTGAGCAGGGGCAATTGGACACGATATTGTTGCAGCAAGAGCATTTCACTGTCTCCCTGTGAATTTGAATCAGTCTAGCTGTGCCTGCCTGAAGTGGCTACGGTTGTGTCTCCGGGTGGGGGTAAACCTTGTAAAAGGAGGGGTGTCGCGCGCTCTCAGAACATGGGGACCATGGTGGCGGCCCAGCCAATCAACACAGCGATCACAGCGGCGGCGGTGAGTTGATGCCGCAACTGGCGGTACCAGCCAGGCAAGGCTTCGGTAAAAACCATCTGCTCTGTGCCCCAGACAAACACCAATCCCGCCGCCAGCATAGGCAGAGAGAATTCCAGCGGTAACAGCAGCGCAAACCAGCCCAGCACCGCCGGCATGATGCCAAACAACAGGGTGGGGAACTGGTTACCACGATCAAACTGGTTTAGTGCTCGCCCCCAGTGAACCGCACCCAGGAAGGCAATAATGATGGCGGCATAGGCGGCCACACCTTGCAAGGACCACTCTCGACAGGTATCCAGCCAGGCCAGCAGCGCCAGGCCGTAAAAGGGAATCAGCCCGCCATAGGCAAGCCAGCGAGCGCGGCGGATATTGTTGTCGGTATGAGAGCCCAAGGCGGTCATCCATGACATGAGGAATTGATACCATTATCTTGCTGCTGGAGTGAAGGTCAGGACAAGGTTATTCAGAAGCTCCCTGATCCCAGGGACGGGCAGTCAGGTGTTTGGGCAGGTACAGGGGATGAGCGGGCTCCCCGGAACCGTTGAGGCGAATGCAATGCATGGCCGGCAATTGGGCCGATACGGCACTGGCTCGCTCCATGTAGCGACCATGGTTGCCCCAGGCGGCAACGACCCGATCTGCCTGGCGGGCCAGTTTGCGCAGCCACTGGTCGTTTTTCGGGCCCACCGGATCATCTGTGGCAAATAAATCGCTGGGGTAAGTGGCCCGGTAGGCAAACAGGTTGGCCACGCACAGGCCGGAGTAGCCCCAGTCCCGGGCGAAGCCCATGCAGCGGCGAATGGTGGGGTCATCCTGGCGATGATCGGCGGTGGACGGGTTCAGCCCGATCAGCAGCAGAAAGTCATCGCCCGGCCCCCAGTGTCGCCACAGGGCATAGCGGTATTGACGGCAACGGGAGAAATTGGCACTGCGTAGCAGGGAGGGGGCGGACTTGGTCATGGCTGCGTATTGTAGGCATCTGCCATGATATGGCCAGCGTCCAATGGGAGTGGATAATGGAATTTCGTGATGTGATTCGGGCACGCCATAGTGTGCGTGCCTTTACCGATCAGCCGGTCAGTAATGATCAGTTGCAAGCGTTGCTTGAGGCGGCCACGACGGCACCGAGCTGGTCTAACACCCAGCCCTATCAGATCGCCATTGCCCGCGGCGGAGTACTGGAAAGCCTGCGTGAGGAGTTGCCGCCTCGCTTTGACAAACTGGCGGCGCTGCAGAAGGCACCAATGTTGAAAAAGGCCCTGGCCTGGCTGCGCAAGGACGGCATCCCCGATGGTGACTTCCGTCCGGTGGTTAACTACCCGGAGGATCTGCAGCCGCGCCGGGTTGCCACTGGCCATGGTCTGTATCAACTGCTGGATATTGGCCGTCAGGATAAACAGGCTCGTCATGAGCAGATGCGCGATAACTTCCGTTTCTTTAACGCTCCGGTGGCCCTGTTTGTGTTCATTCATGAAGGGCTGGGTATTTACAGCGCGTTGGATGCGGGGATTTTTCTGCAGAACTTTATGCTGGCGGCAACCGATGCCGGCCTCGGCACCTGTGCCCAGGGGGCGTTGGGCCTGTGGCGTTCGCCGCTGGAGCAGCATTTTCACCTGCCGAACCAATACAAGCTGCTGTGCGGGGTGTCGCTGGGTTATGAAGCTGACACCCGGGTCAATCAGTTTCGCCCTGAGCGTCAACCGCTCAGCGAGTTGCTCATCAAGGAAAAGTAGCGGTCAGCGCGCGGTGAAAATGCGCAGGATGGGAAAGCGGTGATAGCCGAAAAAAACCATCTTGCGCTGCTGCTCGCCGGCGGCGAAGGAGCCCTCCAGACCGGTCGGGTGGCGCCGTTCGCCATTGGCGAATTCTGCCACCAGGTAATTATCCTGCAGGATGCGTTTGCCGCCGTCGCTGTTCTCCAGAGTCACCAGGGCCCAGCGTTCACCACTGTCGCTGCTGAGCGTGTTGGCTTCCCGTATTCGAAAGCTGCTGGCACTGGGCTGCAGCGGGCTGTCCCGGTCAAAGCGGGCGTCACCATCGATCTGCACCGGTGTGTCGAAACGCAGCACGGTGTCGTTGCCGGCCCGCGCAACCGTGCTGGCGAGGGTGAGCAAAAGGCCCAGTAAAGCTGCCTTACTGATCTGCAACACCCTGCCGGGCCAGGTCGCGTGTATGAGTAAGCAGGCTGGCATCGCCGATGTCTCCATGGCCGGGAACCACAATGCGGGCTTCACTGTAGTGAGTCAGCACGTTTTCCATGGCAACGGGCCAGTGGTTGGCGTCGGAGCCTTCCACATAGCCGATAGCCGTGGCCGAACCACCTTTCACTGCGCAGCCTCCGATCAGAACCTCATCGCCGCCGTACCAGACAATGATGTTATCAGGGCTGTGCGCCGGGCCCGGGTAATAGAGTTCCAGATTAGCGAACTTGATCCGTGATTGCTCCGTGAAAGCCTCGAGGGTTCGGGGTAGGGGAATGTCCGGATCGTAGAAGGTGTCGGGATCGTTGCGGGCAATGGTCAGGGTGGCCGGGTGGGCCCAGGCGGGAATGCCCCGTTCTGCCAGCGTCCGGGCGCCGCCCATGCGGTCGTCGTGGGAGTGGGTGAGGATGGCCAGATCCGGTGCCTTGCCAAACTGCTGTTCCATCCAGTCCAGTAACCGCGCGGTGGGGGCCTCGCCCCAGGCGGTATCGATCAGGGTGAGGGTGTCGTCTTCAATGATGATCAGCCCGTTGGAGGGGTAGCGCTTACCCTGAATCACTTCCCAGGAGCGATGTACCCAGGTGTGTTCGGTCAGTGGGTAAACCTGCAGATCATCGCTGAGACGGATTTCATCCGCCAGCAGAGGCAGGCTGATAAACAGTAACAAGGCAAGGACGATACGCATCATGGATCTCCTGATCGGGAAACCCATGGTACGACGGTTTGCGATCGACCGTGTGACACGCTTGGCACCGGGAAAGAATTTCACTTTCCCGTAGGGTGCACTGAGCCTAAGGCGAACTGCACCATCAAACGCCGGATCGGTGCAGTTCGCCTTAGGCTCAGTGCACCCTACGGGGAGTCAAGGTTGCCCTGCCTTAATGAATCTCGATGGTCTTGCTGCCTTGCCCATGGTGTTCGTGGCGAGGAATGGTCAGAGACAGCACCCCGTTGTGAAATACCGCCTCCATGGCCTCGCCGTCCGCGTCTACAGGCAGACTGAGTATGCGCCGGAATTGTCCGAAGCGCCGCTCACTGTAATGATAGCCATCCCGCTCGGAGCTCTGCGCTTCCTGCTTCTGGCCTGCGATGGTCAGGGCGTCATGGTTCAGGGTGATGTGCAGATCCTTTTTTTCCACACCGGGGAGTTCGGCGGTGATCAGATAGTGATCATCGCGCTCGAGAATATCCAGGTTAGGGCGGAACGGGATGCTGGGCTCCGCGTGTGGTGCCGGGGTGGTCCAGGCCATATCGCCCAGCATCTGCTCAAACCAGTTATCGAACTCTCGCTCCCAGCGCAGTAGCGGATGCCGTGGTTGTCGCTGGGGCAGGGGGCGTTCGCGGCTGCTTTCCTGGCTCAGCCAGTTCCAGGGGGTCATTTTGTGCATATCCATGGCTTTCTCTCCTTTGATACCGGAAATTGCCTTTCCCCTTCTTTGTGAGGCAAGCGAACGCCGCTTTCAATGGTTTATTGATGAATATTTGAGCGACTTCATGCGGGCTGCCCTTGTAATGCCTGGCCGTTGGTGCCACAGATAAGCTGACTGAAGACAAAAAAGGAGAGCGAAATGTCCGATCATCATGTCTACAAGAAAGTGGAACTGGTGGGCTCATCCAAGACCAGTATTGAGGACGCCATCAATAACGCCCTGGCCACCGCCAGTGAAAGCCTGAAAATGATGGAATGGTTTGAAGTCACTGAAACCCGCGGCCATATCGTGGATGGCAAAGTGGGGCACTATCAGGTGGGTGTGAAGGTGGGCTTCCGGATTTCCGGGTCTTGATCAACTGAAAGCTACAAGCAGATAGCTACGAGCTACAAAAAAAACCGCACCCTTTCGGGCGCGGTTTTTTTGTTTTTCAGCTAGAAGCTAGCGCTAGCGGCTAGTCGCTTATACCGCTTCCAGATCCAGGGAACGCTGGCAGACCCGCGCGGTGCGGATCACGTGAAGCTGACGGGGAGACAGGTCTTCCGGCAGATCTACGGTGCTGTGGTCCTGGTGAATCTTGATCGGTCCGATCAGACGGCTGGGCAGTTTGGCTTCGTTGGCGATGGCACCGACGATGTTGCCCGGCTTGACGCCATGGTCATGACCGACCTGGATGCGGTAGCTGCGCATGACCTTGTCGCTCTTGCCCTTGTTGCCACGGGAAGGACGATCGTCACGACGGCCGCCTGCCGCGTGGGCCGGTTCACGACGAGAACGTGTTTCCTTGACCATTTTCGGTTCTTTCAGGATCAGCGGTTCACGTTTGAACATCATCACGGCAAGGGCCGTCGCCATGTCGTTATCGCTGACTTCCATGCTGTCGCGCAGCTGGTTGACCAGTGCGCGGGTTTCGTCCTGGCTGTTGCCTTCCAACAAGGCTGTCAGTTGCTCCTGGAAGCGGGCAATGCGCTTGGCGTTCAGGTCGTCCACGGACGGCAGGGTCATCTTTTCGATGGCCTGGCGAGTGGTGCGTTCGATCTGACGCAGTACGTGCTGCTCACGGCGGGAAACGAACAGAATCGCGTCGCCTTCGCGGCCAGCACGGCCGGTACGGCCGATACGGTGTACGTAGGCTTCCGGGTCGCCGGGCATGTCGTAGTTGATCACGTGGGTGATGCGAGCCACGTCCAGACCACGAGCCACCACATCGGTGGCGATCAGCAGATCGAAGCGCTTGTCCTTGAGGCGCTGGACGGTTTTTTCACGCTGTTGCTGCGGGATGTCGCCATTCAGGGCTTCAGCACGCAGGTTACGGCGGTTCAACTGTTCAGCCAGTTCCAGGGTGGCCTGCTTGGTGCGCACGAAGACGATGATGGCATCGTGTTCTTCGGCTTCCAGAATACGGCACAGGGCATCCAGTTTATTCAGCCCGGCCACCGGCCAGTAGCGCTGACGGATGCTGGTGCCGGCGGTGGCGCCGACGCCATTGTCGATGCGTACCAGCTTGGGGTTCTTCAGGTGCTGATCGGCAACCTTGCGAATCACCGGTGGCATGGTGGCCGAGAACAGGGCCAGCTGGCAGTCGTCCGGAGTACGTTCGAGTACCCATTTGACGTCATCAATGAAGCCCATGCGAAGCATTTCATCGGCTTCGTCGAGCACCATTGCCTGCAGGTTGTTCAGGTTCAGGGAGCCACGTTCGATGTGGTCCATGACGCGTCCAGGGGTACCTACAATCACCTGGGCGCCGTCACGCAGGCCTTTCAGCTGCGTACGATATTCACCGCCGCCATAAATCGGCAGTACCTTGAGTCCTTTGATGCCCTGGGCAAACTCTTCACAGGCTTTGGCCACCTGGATAGCGAGTTCACGAGTGGGGGCAAGAATCAGCATTTGTGGTTGACGCAGGGATGCATCCAGCCGTGCCAGCAGTGGCAGGGCGAAAGCGGCGGTTTTACCTGTGCCAGTTTGTGCCTGGCCCAGCAGGTCGTGACCATCGAGCAACAGCGGGATGGCTTGCGCCTGAATCGGCGACGGCTCCTGGAAGCCCTGACGGGCAATCGCAGCGAGCAGAACCTCGGGCAGGCCTAAATCGGCGAACCCGGAACGGGAATCTGACATGTGTTACCTATGAATTGGGAGGAGGGGCCGAGCGAGCGTCGGCGAGGACGCGAAAGTATACGCGTGTTACGCGACTATTGCACGTTTTTTCGCCAATGTGGTAGATGTGCCGCCGCTCCGTCTCCCTGTAGGAACCATGCTCGCATGGCGAACATCCTCGATGTTGCTGAGGCCTTTCGCCATGGCAAGCATGGTTCCTGCGAAATTTTCAGAGGCTTCCTAGTTCAACGGATAAGCCGTCCAGCCGTCGGTCCAGTTCTGTACGCTGCCGGGGCGCACTGCACCGAGATAGGTGGCGGCTTCGTCCCAGAATTCGCCTTGGGGAATGGGGCTGGCGCCATTACGGGCCGGTGAGCGTGAGGTGGGGGCGAAGTCCGGGTGGGAGGCGCTGGTGGCGTCCCGGGTCAGCAGTGGGTCTGTGCCAAACTGGGCGGCCACGGCGCTGCTCTGGAAGTAACGGCGTTCGTCGAAATCCCCGTCGTCATTGTTGTCACCGGTTTCAGGGTCAAAGAAGGTCAGCCCGCGGCTGCCGATCCGGTTCACCATCATGCTTTGAAAACTGAGCTCGCCTTGCTGGATGCGCGCCACCGTTTCTGTGCCTTTCAGGTCAATGGTTTCTCCGGAGAAGCCGTCGATGATGATGTTGTGGAAGTGGCCACCGGAGCCGGCCTTGAGGGTCATGGCACGGTGATACTTGTCGTGACTGCGCGGGCTGATCAGCGTCACGTTGTACATGGTCGGTGCGGATAGAGGCCTGGCGTCAGGGTTGCCGGCCTGGTTGTCACCCTCAAAGGCATTGTCACCGGCATCGGCATGCTGCTGAACGGCAAGGAACTGGACCCGACCTCGCCAGCCCATATCCCAGTCCAGGGAATCGTCGCCGGCGCCGGTGATGACGATATGCTGCAAATCCACAGTGCCGCCAAACACTTCGATGCCGTCGTCCAGGGCGCGATGTACCTGCACATGGCGGACAATGGTGCCGTCACCGCAGCCCCCCAGGGTCAGGCCGTTGAGTTCGTTGTTGGCATAGACTTCGAAGCCGGCGAATTCGATGCGGGTGTATTCCATCATGCCGCAGGAGGAGCCTGGATCACTGCCGCCGAAGGCGCCCCGGGCATCGCCATGGGGAACCCCTTCGATCTGGGCGTCAGCCTTGTTGACCGGGGCGCTACCCAGCATCACCACACCGCCCCAGTCACCGGTGGCGCGGGTGCCTTCGGGCTGATGACTGGTAAAGACGATGGGGGCGCTTTCCTGGCCACGGGAAAACAGGATGGCATCGCGGGTAACCACCAGCGCAGAACCGGGGCGGCCTTCAATGCGGGTGCCCGGTTCTATGGTCAGGTTGGCATCGGCTTCCAGGTAGACGATGCCGTCGAGGATCCAGGTGGTGCCGGCATGCCAGGTCTGGTTGCCAAACAGAGAGCCTTTGACCACCTGTTTGCCCGCCACCAGTTGGTGAAGAGGTTGATACGCAAAGTAGCCAATCACGCCGAGCATCATCGCGGCCAGCCCCAGCCAGGCGTACATCCATTGTGACCTTGCGTTTTGCCCGCTACCGGCGGATGCGCTGCCCAGGGTTTCGGTGATATCGGGATTGGTGAGCGGCAGTGAAGCACCGTTTGCTGGCGGGCGTTTGTGCAGCAGCATGCCGTCTCGGTTGGCATCCTGCAGTTTCAGGCCCAGGGCGCGGATTTTCCGGTTGTCGCTGTTAACCGCCCGGCTAATGACCTCGGCCCGATAGACCGGATCGTTGAGCAGTGTATTGAAATGTACAAAGCGCAGGCTGCTGTCATTTTCCTGGTCAAAGTTCTGCTTCAATTGCCACAGCAATTCCACCAGCTGCGCGCGCGGAGACGATACTGCATCCACCATAAATCCCCCCAATCGGATCAGGCGATATTCGAAAGAGGCAGTGTGTAAAAGAAAGATGACAGGAAGGTGAAAAGAGACGCTACAAGCTATGCCCGTTGGATGAGGAAAGATTGGGAAGTTCCTTGTACTTCGTCATTTCTACGAAGCCGCTGTAGGAGTACCTCTTGAGGTGCGAACCTTGCGGAGCAAGGAAATCGACCGCAGGGCGATCAGGAATGGCAAAGCTCGACAGGTCTCTCCAGACAAAATAGTGTTTTGACGTTGGCCTCTGTTGCCTCGCTACGCTCGGTTCGCACCTCATACTCGCAGAGCACAGAGAGAGGTGCTCCTAGATCAACGACCTTCGCCAAGGTCGGAATCGCGCCGCGAGCGACGCTCCTGCAGAACCTCCCATAAAAAACGCGGGCAGGGCGCTATGTGATTAGCATGGCCCGGCCCGCGTCGCAGCTTGTCGTTTGAGGCTTGCAGCGATTACTCGCCGAGGATCGAGTCAGCCCCTTTCTCGGCAATCATCACTGTCGGCGCATTGGTGTTGCCGCCGATCAGGGTTGGCATGATGGAGGCGTCGATCACGCGCAGACCTTCCAGACCATGGACGCGCAGCTGGCTGTCGACGACGGCCATGTCGTCGTTGCCCATCTTGCAGGTGCCCACCGGGTGGTAGATGTTGTCGCACTTCTGACGCAGGAAGTGACGGATATCCTCGTCGCTTTCCACTTCATTGCCAGGGAAGATTTCATCGCCCCGCCAGTCGTTGAGCGCATCCTGGGCCATGATCTTGCGCATGGCCTTGACGCCGCGGACCATGCCTTCCATGTCATCCGGATGCTCCAGGAAGCGCGGGTCGATCAGCGCCGGAGAGCGTGGGTTGGCATCACGCAGGGTGATGTTGCCGCGGCTCTTGGGACGCAGAATGCAGACGTGACCTGAGTAGCCGTAGCCCATGCTGAACAGCAGGTTGAGGCCGTGGTTATCCAGTTTGGCGGCGGTCAGATGCAACTGCAGATCGGGAATCTCTTGCTCTGGCCCGGATTTGATAAAGCCCCCGGCTTCCGCCACGTTGGAGGTCAGCTGACCGGTGCGACGGTAGAAGAAGTCGATAAAGCCTTTCAGGCCGGTAGTGAGCAGGGCGCCCGGCGCCAGGCTCAGGGTGTCCTTGCGCAGGCTCTTGTGTACCACCAGGGCATCCGGGTGGTCCTGCAGGTTCTCGCCCACGCCGGGAAGGTCGTGGACCAGCGGGATGTTGTGCTCGGCCAGTTCCGCTGCCGGGCCCACGCCAGAAAGCTTGAGAATCTGCGGAGAGTTGATAGCGCCGCCGGAGAGGATGACTTCGTTGTCGGCCTTCAGGGTGCGGATCTGACCCTTGTGCTCCACTTCCACGCCGATGGCTCGTTTGCCCTCGAACAGTACCCGATTCACCAAAGCGTCGGTCATGATGGTCAGGTTGGGCCGGTCCATGACCGGGTGCAGATAGGCACGGGAAACACCGCAGCGCTCACCGTCCTTCTGGTTCACCTTGTACATGCCCACGCCTTCCTGGACATCGTTGTTGAAGTCGTCGGTAGCGG
This sequence comes from Alcanivorax jadensis T9, assembly GCF_000756655.1. Taxonomy (GTDB): domain Bacteria; phylum Pseudomonadota; class Gammaproteobacteria; order Pseudomonadales; family Alcanivoracaceae; genus Alcanivorax; species Alcanivorax jadensis. The sequence continues at coordinate 135,600 of NZ_ARXU01000006.1, read as the reverse complement.
GGTGCCCGGCCTGAACGCCGGCTTTGATAAAGGCACTGCTGACAGGGTGGGTGAAACGCAGGTCGGCAATGTTGAGCTTGCCATGGGTGCCATGGAATTCACTTTCCCCGGGCTCATAGTGCTCGCAGCGTTTGAATACCGGCAGCACATCGTCGAAGCTCCAACCGTCGTTGCCCAGTGACGCCCAGTGATCATAGTCCCACTTGTGACCGCGGGTATAACACATGGCATTCACTGCCGAGGAACCCCCCAGGGTCTTGCCCCGGGGGATGTAAATCTGGCGATTGTTCAGGGCTTTTTGCGGTACGGTGTAATAACGCCAGTTTCGCGCATTGGAGCGCATCATCAGAATGATGCCGGCGGGAATGCGGATAAACAGGCTGTTGTCTGCCGGGCCAGCTTCAAGCAGGCAGACACGGTTATTGGGGTTTTCGGAAAGACGGTTGGCAAGTACGCAGCCAGCAGAACCGGCGCCGACGATAATGTAATCAAACTGCATGATGTCTGCCTTGAGCTTGGTTGAGACAGGAAAATCCGGTGAAAGCTCCTCTCAATAAGAGGAGAAGGTATTCGTAAACAGGATGTCTATTCTAGGAAATGCGGCCATGAAAACGAGACCTGTTTGTGACCCGTTGGTCCAATGTATACCGATGCTACTGTTTTTGTCTTTGGCTGTGTTGCCTGTGAGGGCGGTTTCGGCGGCGCCGGACGGCTGGCAAGAGGTGGTTTTCGAGGGCAGGACCGATTATCGCCTCGAAGCCGGTTGTTGGCAAAGTCGGGCCCGGGGTTCGGCCTCCGGCCTGGCCAGGGAAAGCGCGGTGGATGTAACGCGCACACCCTATTTGCACTGGCAGTGGCGTGCTGACCAGATTGCGGACTGGCCAGAGGTAGATGAGCGGATCAAGGCCGGGGACGATTTTCAGGCCCGGGTCTATGTGGTGAAGAAGGGTTGGCTGCCCTGGCAAACCCGGGCAATTAATTATGTCTGGTCCCGGCAAGCGGCGCCGGGCACGAACTGGCCCAACCCGTTTGCCTCCCAGGCGGTGATGGTGGTGGTGCAGGGGCCGGGCGGTGCCGGACGCTGGCAATCGGTGACTCGAAATGTGCGCGAGGATTTTCGTCGCTTTCATGGCATGGACGTGGATAGCGTGGATGCCGTGGCGATCATGACCGATGGGGATAACACGGGCACAACGGTGGCCAGCTGCTACCGATTGCCTGAATTTCGCGCCAGCCCTTAATGTGTGCAGTTGCAGTGCGGATGCCGCCCTGTTTATTATTTGTTCAATCCGGTGTTTGTGATCAGGCGGTTGCGGCTGTTTGATCAGAGATAACCGGGCAAAGGCACCACCATTGTGTGGACCCTATCCAGAAGACAGTCGTTACGCCTGCTGCAGACACCACAGTCTGTTCGCGCCTCTGTCTTCTTTTCCCGCTGTCGCAGAATCGTCACTGGTTTACGAGATCCTGTTCCGCGCCTCGGCATCGAGCCGTACCAGGAAGGTTGTGCCTATTGGGGGCACAGCAATGATCGTGAGGTAGCCCATGAGTGAACGCATTCTGCGTCTCGACAAAGCCGGCACCCCCGTGGAATGGCTGGACTGGCAGATGGCCGCCACCCTTTATGCGCGCGGGCTGGTAACCTGGACGCTGGGGGATGTGATCTACCGTCTTCGCGGCGGGACCTGTCGGTTTTCCGGGGAGCGTTCCAGCCTGTCTCTGCACTCCATTATTGCCTGCGATGGTGTGGCCAATCCCCACAAGCGTCCGGCACCGCCATTGACCAACCGGGCTCTTTTCCGGCGTGACCAGCATGTGTGCCTCTATTGTGGCAAGCCTTTCCCGGAACATGTCCTGACCCGTGATCATATTGTCCCCACCTCGAAAGGGGGCCGGGATCGCTGGTCCAATGTGGTATCTGCCTGTCGGCGCTGTAACCAGCGCAAAGGCAACCGGCGCCTGGAAGAGATCGAGATGGATCTATTGGCGCTGCCCTATGTGCCAAACATGGCCGAATACCTGGCCTTGATAAACAGCCATCGTATCCGCGGGGATCAGATGGCCTTTCTGCGCAGCCAGTTTGGCAAGAACAGTCGGCTTTTGTGAGTGGGAAATTTTACACAAATGCCCTTTTGTCGTATTTGGGTTACATGATGTTTCCCTCATTATTCACGCTGCCTTGAATGGGTATATAAGAGGATTCGGTTTTATGTAAGTTGGGGAATTCATTGATTCGTTCTTGTCTGGCGATTCTATTTGTATTGATAGGAGCATCTGCTGGCGCACAGCCACGCTCTGAGCAAGCTGCTGCATTTTACTACGGTCCTAACATCCCCTGGCACACCCTCTCTATATATGATTTTCCGGTTGTTGAGCCGGATCAGGCCAGTGGCGTGCCCGATTCGTTTCGCGATCAGCGCTTCTATGCCTATGTCAGCCTGGGTGAAGTGCTGGCATCTCGCCCGTATTTTGCAAACCTGAAACCCGAGTGGCTGCTGGGGGAAAACCCGGACTGGGGCTCCCATATTTTCGATCTGTCTTCGCCGGGGTTGCGAGATTTTCTCCTCAAGCAGGTCATTGCGCCGCTGTGGCAGCAAGGCTACCGGGGTTTTTTCTTCGATACCTTGGATAGCTACCAGCTAGTTGCCAAGACACCTGAGCAGCGGGAGCAGCAGCGGCAAGGGTTAGCGGCGCTGATTAACCAGATCTCCCAGCGTTATCCCCGGGCGCGTTTTATTTTCAATCGCGGCTTTGAACTGATGCCGATGGTTGAGGCGCCGGTGGATGCCATCGCGGCGGAGTCACTTTACCAGCGCTGGGAGGCAGGCAAGCAGCGTTATGCGCCGGTTCCCGAGGAAGACCGCCAGTGGTTGCTCAATCAGTTTGCCACTATGCGTGACCAGTACCAGGTCGATACCATTGCCATTGACTACGCGCCGCCTGCTGAGCGTGAGCAAGCCCGAGAGCTTGCCAGGAAAATTGCGGGTCACGGTGTGATTCCCTGGATCACCAACCCGGAGCTGGACATGCTCGGGCTGGGCGTGCGCGAGGTGCTGCCCCGGCAAGTGTTATTGGTTCATGGTGGCAGCAATGAGCGATTCTGGGAGCTTTCCGATGCGGTGCGTTATGGGCTGATGCCACTGCAGTTCCAGGGGCTGGTTCCTGATATCCGTGCCATCAATTCCACCATGCCAGCTGGCACACTGCAGGGACGATACGCCGGTATTGTCGTGTGGCTGGAAGAGGAAGAGCTGGCCGATGCGGATTTTGAGGCCTGGCTGGTGGAGCAAAAAGATGCGGGGGTTCCCATTGCCATGCTGGGTTACCCGGCGGTGGATCCGGTGGGTCCCAATGCGCAGACTTTCGGTTTCGAGGGTCGGCCTACACCTTTGTCACCGCCAGCGATTACCCGTCAGCATGAGGCCATGGGGTTTGAGCTGGCACTGCCCAAGCTGATTGAGCTGTCGTCGCCATTGCACAATTCGTCCGCCCAGCCCTGGCTGGAATTGCGCGCCGGGGAACATACCTACACGCCAGCGGCGACGACCCCCTGGGGTGGCTATGTCTTCCAGCCCTTCATGATCCGTTCGATATTGCCCGGTGAGAAAGGTGAAGGGCTGGATCGCTGGGTTGTCAATCCGCTTACCTTTATTCGTGAGGCACTGCAGCTGCCTGACATGCCGATTCCGGATGTGACGACGGAAAATGGTCGGCGCTTGCTCTTCGCGCACATGGATGGAGATGGTTTTCCCAGCCTGGCCGAGGTGAAGGGTTATCAGGGGCAAACCGATGCCCGGGTATTGCTGGAGGAAGTGCTCAAACGTTTTGATGTGCCCACTACCATCTCGGTGATCGAGGGCGAAGTGGCGGCTCATGGCCTCTACCCGAAAATGTCCGCCGAGCTGGAGCAGATCGCCCGGGAAATGTTTGCCTTACCCCACGTGGAAGCGGCTACCCACACTTATTCTCATCCTTTCTACTGGTACGATGCCCAGCAAATGCCCGGGGAGCTGTATGGCCCGGAAGGACAATTGCGCCTGCCTATCCCGGACTACCAGATGGACCCGGTGCGTGAAGTGGTCGGTTCGGCACAGTACATCAACGATAACCTGCTGGCCGGGGGCAAGCGCACCGAAATGGTGTTGTGGAGCGGGGATACCCTGCCCACTCCTGAAGCGCTGGCTGCGGCACGCCGGGGCAACCTGCTGAATATGAACGGCAGCGATACCATCATCACCCACAGTGCACCCACCTGGACCTTGATCAAGGGAATCGGCCTGCCCAAGGGTGACGAATACCAGGTGTATGCGCCCAACCAGAACGAAAACATTTATACCAATGAGTGGAGTGGCCCTTTCTACGGTTTTGAGCGGGTGCTCGAGACTTTCGAACTGACGGAAAGCCCCTATCGCTTCAAGCCGGTGAACATCTATTACCACACCTACATTGCCAGCAAGACGGCAGCTCTGGAATCCTTGCTAAGGGTCTATCGATGGGCGCAGTCGCAACCGCTTCATCCGGTATTTGCGTCTGACTATGCCCGCAAGGTGCTGGATTTCAACACTATGGTGATCGCCCGGGATAATGATGGTTGGAGGGTAAAAGGCAATGGCGAACTGCGCACCCTGCGATTACCTGAGGCGCTGCCGCTACCGGCCCTGACCAATAATACCCATGGGGTCGCCGGCTACCGGGAAGACGGTCCCGGCCGCTACCTGCATTTGTCCGGTGCTGCCGCTCACTGGCAGTCCGGTTCGAACTCGTTGCCTTACCTGCAACAGGCCAATGGCCGCCTGACTACATTTGCTCGCAATGACGATGGCATGCAATTTTCTCTGGCAGGACACACCAACCTGGAATTTGCCATCGGCAATGCCGATGGTTGCTCGCTTAACCATAACGATGAACCACTGAAACCAGTGCGCCGGGACGGAACCCTCTATCACTACAGGAGTGCGAAGCATGAGCTCGAAGAGCTATGGCTACACTGTTCGCACTGAGCGATTACGGGTTCTTGGCCCCACAGAGTTGTTCGCTTGTCTGTTGTTGATCCTGGTGGTCTGTTGGCTGGCATTTCCCCGGGACTTGGCCGTCACGTTGCGCAATGCGCGCCTGGATGCGGTGACCTTGAGTTATATGCAGGCCTGGCTGAAAGCTAAGCCGGATGATCATGAGCTGCGTTTGTTGATGGCCCGGGAATTGATTGTTCTGGGGCGATTTGACGAAGCTGATGTGCAACTGGACCGAGTAGAAGCCGCCGATGCGGGTTACCAGTCGGAGGTTCGCTGGCTGAGATTGCAGTGGGATTTCAAGCGGCTGATGGCCATGGATCCGGAGCTGCGTGGGTCTTCCCGATTGCAGGCTGAGACCCTGGCAAGTGTGCGCAGCCAGGACTGGTCGACATTGACTACTGACCAGCGCCGGGAACTGGCGGAAATGGCTCTGGGGCTCGGGGAGGTGCAACAGACCGTGCGCTATTATCGGCTGCTTGCCACTGAGGCCGAGCGGCCCGGCGAATGGTATGAAAAAGCTGGGCGGGTTCTGTTAGGGCAGGGTAACTACCTGTCGTCGGGGCTAGCTTATGGGGAAGCCATGGAGGCGTCTGCTGACGCGACCGTTCGCAAGCAGTATTTTCTCGAGGCGCTGGCTTCCCTGGAAGCCGGCAGTTTGCATGACGTGGCTTTGCGCTTTGCGTCCCGCTACGAACACCTCTATTTCCAGGACAAGGCTGTGTTGTACCGCCTTATGCGCCTGGCCCAGGCCGGTGGAAACCTGGCCCAGGCCCAGCGCTATGCAGTGCGGTTGTTGCGTCTCAGTGGCCGTGGGGAGCAGCGATGAAGCGGTTGCTTCTCACTCTGGTATTACCTTTGCCATTCCTGTCTGGCGTTGTTCTGGCCCAGGCGCCGGAGCCCTATGTGGAGAGCTACTACGACCATAGCTATGAGGTCTTTGTGGCGGCGGGTAATCTGGGACGGGCTCGTCAGGTAGTGGACAACGCTCTTTACTGGCGCCCCGAAGATATTCGCTGGTTGCTGAGGCTGGCGCAGATCGCCGACTGGCAGGGAGATAGCAGTACTGCCCTGAAAGCCTGGTGGAAAGTAGCGGAAAACACTGACGATCCGCAGGCCTGGCAGCAGGTTCGGCAGCGGGCGCCGCTGGCCTACGACCACCAATTGACGTTGCGGGTTTACAAGGAATTGCTGGAAGTGTCCCCCCGGGACCGTGATCTGCTGGCTACCATCGCCAGCCAATATGAGTTGCTCGGCACACCGGATGAAGGCCTGGTGTTCCTGGCTGACTGGCATCGGCGCTATCCGGGCCAGGCTGTGCTGTGGGAAATGCAGCGTCTGGCCTGGAATCAAAGCGATAGAAAGCAAGCCGCTCGCTATTCGCGGCAGTACATGAATCGCTATGGCCCGGAGCGGGATATGGCATTGCAAGTCTCCCGCTACCATTGGCTTGAGGGTCAGCGTGAGACGGCTTATTCCGATTTGCGCAGTGATGCCGAAAACCTGCCCTATGATCCTGACCTGACACGCCGTTTGGCGGTTATGGCCAGTGAGCTGGGACAGTGGCAGCCGGCCATGAGTCATTACCAGACATTGCTGGAGCAGGGTGACGACACCCTGCCGGATCTGTACCAGTACATTACCCTGGCCCGTTATTACGATCGCGACAGAGTCGTGGCGCTGATGGAGCGGGCCTGGCAGCGCAATGGGGATCAGGCTTTTGCCATGGGCGCCCTCTATCAGATGCAGGATGCCGGTCGCTGGCAGGCCATCGATGATTTTCTGCACCAGCTTTGTGACGCCCAGCGCGCGCAATTGCATCAGGATCCGGCGTTTCTGCGTTTTTACGCCAATCTGCTGTTGCGCAAGGGCGAGATGGAACGTGCCGCGCAATGGTTGCAGCGGGCGCTGGAACTGGCTCCCGGGGATCGGGAAACCCGCATCGCCTGGTTGTGGCTGCTGGTCGCCAGTGGTGATGATACTCAGCTGGCACAGACCCTTGCCGCCTGGGAGGCCGGTATCCGCCTGGACCGGCGTTATTGGGAAGTGCTGGCCGCCGCGCATATGGCGCTGGGTCATGCCGAGCAGGCGGTCCGTTACGAGAGCCGTCTGCTGCAAACGGCACCGGGAGACTGGGAGCGGCAGTGGCAGTACGCCCAGGCACTGATTGCCGCGGGCCGGGATGGTGAGGCCTGGCCAGTGCTGCGCAATCTGCATCAGCGCTTGCCGTTTACGGTCAGTGACGACAAACAGAACCAGTACCGGTATATGCGCCTGGCGCTCAGCCAGCGTTTTGAGGGCGGTGACGCTTCCCTGCAACTGGCGCAACAGATTCGCCAGCAGCAGGGTGTAGACGAAGCCCGTGCCGAATGGCTTGCCCAGTGGGCGCTGGGCCATAGCGAGCCGGAGCTGGCACGCGCCTGGTATCTGCGTAAGCAGCAGGCCGCCGGTAGGCTGCATGCCGGGTCGGCGCTGGCCTATGCCATGCTTAATAACGACCGTGATGCCGTGGCGCAGATTCGTGAACGTTATGCCGGCCAATTGACGCTGTCTGAGCAATTAGGAAGCCAGTTGGAACTGGGCGAAGAACGACGCGCCACCGCGACGCTAATGGCCATGCAGGCTGGCTCTCCGGAACTGGCTGGCGCCAACAATCAGCAGGAATCCCTGTTGTTGCCCAGTGCTCGCTCCAGCGCTCTGGCGGTGGAACAGCGCCGCCTGGGTGCCTTGCAAATGACAGACTGGGCCTTTACCCAGAGCCAGCCATTCAGTGACCACAGCACCTTGTCGGCGCGCTACCGGCAACGGCAGTTCGCCAGTAACGATCGTGCCCAGCTGGATGTGGATGAAGCGGAACAGTGGCTGACCCTGGAGTGGCACTATCAGCGCGAACGCTATCGTCACCGTTTTTCACTGGGCCAGCGCCAGCTGTTGGATAACAGCGAAACCACCGCGGATCTGGAAGTGGCCGGCAACTGGCACTCCGACTGGTCTGCCAGCTGGCGTTACCAGTGGCAGATGCCGGCGGATGAAACCTCCTTGCTGCTGTTGGGCGGTTCCCGGACCGGTAGCCAGTTCCAGCTGAATTGGTCGCCCCAATCTACCTGGCAGAGCAGTGTAGATTGGGCGGATTACCAGTATCGTGATCTGAATAGTCAAAACCTGGGGGAGGGCAGCATTATCAATGTGCAAAGCACCTGGCGTCCCTGGCTGTCCCGTTTCTCACCCGGCTTGCGCCTGCGCCATACCCGCGCCGATTTTGCCGAAACGGGTAACAGCATGGCGGAGGTTCGGACCTTGCTGCCGCCCGGGTCAGACACTGGTCCCTTGCCGCAGGATTACAATGAATCCGGAGCGTCCTTGTTACTCGGCATGCCGGACGTGCATATTCGCCCGCATCGCCTGCAGGGCTGGGGAGAAGTGGGTTACGTGAATAACAGCCTGTCCGGTGATGGTTTTATCGGCCGCTTGGGCCTGGCCGGGCCGCTGATCGGTCGCGATGCCTGGCATTTGTCTGTGGAGCGCCAACTGAATACCGGTGGTAACGATGAAGATAGCTACCGGGCTGAACTGCAATACAGGATTTACTACTAGGAGCATGAGATGAAACAGGTTGTTGCTATGTTGCTGGCGCTGATGCTGGCCAGTTGCACCCATGTACGCAGTAGTCAGGGAGTTTCCCTGGACGCGGAAGGTACCTGGCTGGTGTTGCCGCTGGTAAATCGCACCGGAACCCCCCAGGCCGGGCTGCGGGCAGCGGCCATCGTGGAATCCGTGCTTTACCGGCAGGGTGTGACCGCGGTGGAAAATTATCCGGAAACCGGTAATGACGGCCTGTTGTTCGAAGCGTCTTCCTCTGCCAACCGGGAAAAGATGGATCGCTGGGTGCAGTCGCAATCGGCCCGGTATGTGGTTAGCGGCGTAGTGCATGAATGGCGTTACAAGACCGGCGTGGATGGCGAGCCGGCGGTGGGTGTGATGCTGGAAATCCGCGAACTGCCTTCCGGCAAAATCGTCTACAGCGGCACCGGTGCTCGCGCCGGTTGGGCAAGAACGTCGCTCAGCCAGACCGGGCAAAAAGTCATCGACAAGCTGCTGGCTCCGGTCATTCGCTGATGCGAAAATGGCTGGCTAGCACCGTCATCCCTGCCCTGGTGGCACCGCCGGCAAGACCCTTGTGGGTGGTGCTGGAGGCGGTACTGCTGACTGTGGCGGCAGTTGCAATGGGGCTATGGTTACGTTCCGAGGACCCCCTGGCGCTGGATGCCAACTTCCGCTGGGGGCTGTTCGTGCCCATTCTGGTGTCGCTGCGTTACGGTAGCCTTGCCGGTGTGTTTGGCATGTTGTGTCTGCTGGCCAGCTGGTTTGTGCTCCGCAATATGGATTTTTATGGGGACTGGGATTTCCCCGAAGGCACCATGTTGGGCGGTTTTATTCTCAGCCTGGTCTGCGGTGAATTCGCTGACCTGTGGCGGGTTCGCCTGCAACGGGCGGAAAGCGCTGCCAGTTATGCCCTGGAACGTCTGCAAAACCTGACCCAGCGTCATGTGCTATTACGACTTTCCCATGACCGCCTGGAAGAGAATCTGCTGGTCAGGCCCTACACCGTGCGCGATGCATTGTTCCGTCTGCGCGATCTGACCCTGGATGAAAGCGACAGCAAAGTCCTGCCGGCTGCGGATGATCTGATCAATTTGCTGGCGGAGTACTGTCAATTACAACGCGCTGCCCTGTATCCAGTCCTGGACGGCAAGGTCAATGACCAGGCCGCCGCTCTGCTGGGTGAGAACAAGCCTCTGGATCAGCACGATGCCCTGCTCAATCATGCCCTGGACATCGGCATGCTCGCCCATGTTCAGCAGAACACCCAGGATGATGCCTATGTGGGCCGCTATCTGGTGGCCGCACCGGTGACCAACAGTGCCGGGGAAATGATCGGTGTGCTGGTGGTGGAACGGTTGCCGTTCCTGTCCATGAATTATGAAAACCTGCAGTTGCTCTCTGTGCTACTGAACTTCTATGCGGATGTGGCGCACTACGGAGAAGAGGTGGACAGCCTTCTGGATACCTGGCCGAACCTGCCGACCCGCTTTGCCAGTGAAATGACGGCGCTTTCCCGGTTGCGCGGTGAAGCGCGGGTGGACACCGCCCTGACCCTGTTTGTGGCCGATGACAGCGAACAGGCCGCGCAGATTCTGGAAGCGCTGGCGCGGGGCCTACGTAGTCTGGATCTGGCTTGGTGGGTCCATGACAACGTGCTGATGATTATGATGCCGATGACTGGTGATTCCAGTCTGGAAGGTTTTGTACTGCGCACGGAAAAATGGCTACAGGAGGACTATGCCTTCTTCAGCCTCCGCCAGGCCGGGGTGAAGTACTACCATCGATTACTGGGTGAGCGTGACCCTGGCGATCAGCTCCGTGAGTTGCTGGAGGTGGCCGGTGTCTAGCTGGAAGCTGCTTATCTATGCGATCAGTGCCGAGCTGGGCTCACTGCTGCTGTTGCTCAGCCAGAACAGCTCGCTGTCCTATTTTCTGCTTTACCTGGTCGCCCATGGTCTGGCGTCGGCCTTGTTGTCCGCTGTGGCGTGGACCTTTCTTCCGACCCGTTTTCGGAAGCCGAAAGTGTTTTCGCTGGCACTGATTTTTTCCTTTGCCTTTTTTATCCCTGCGATCGGGCTACTGACCATTATCGGTGGCATCGCCCTGGGTGTGATGTTGCCGGCACTGTTCATGCCGCTGCCTTTTTCCCAGGTGGCAAAGCCCTATTTTACACCGGTCAACAATCAACATAGCGCCGGTTTCCGGCAGATTGATCTGAAAAGCTTGCTTACCAGTGAGACCGCGCCCAACGCCTTGCGGATTCAGGGAATGCTGGTGCTCAAGGATATGCCCGGGCGTATTACCGGCCGACTGCTGCGTGATTCCCTGGGAGATTCCTATGAGGATTTGCGCCTGCTTGCCTACGGTATTCTCGACCAGAAGGAAAAAGACATCACCCGCGATATTGACCGTGTCCTGCATTTGCTGGAGCGGGCCAAGGAGTCTCGTCGCTACCGGCTTGCCCGTCGTCTTGCAGAGTTGTACTGGGAGCTGAGTTATCAGGATTTGGTACGCGGTGACATCATGACCCTGACCCTGGAACGGGCGAGCTTCTATGCCGATATGGGGCTGATGGAATCCCCCGAAGATGCGGGGCTGTGGTTATTGCGCGGGCGCATCAAGATGAGTCAGGGAAACCTGGGGGAATCCCAGGAATCCCTGGTATTTGCCCGCCGGCTGGGGTTGTCCCCGGCACAGGTGAATCCCTGGCTGGCGGAAATCGCCCTGCAACGTCGGCAACTACCCATGGTGCGCTTATTGATGGAACAGATTCCCGATGGCAGTCAGTTTACTGCCCTGAATAAATCCGTGGAGTACTGGAGGGGCTATGGCGCTGCCCAGAGCGGATAAGGCAGACATCTGCCTGTTGCTGGAGGGGACCTTTCCCTATGTCAGTGGCGGGGTGTCGAGCTGGGTAAACCAGATCATCCGGGGGTTTCCCGAATATACCTTTGCCTGCTGTTTTATCGGCAGTCGCCCGGAAGACTATGGCGACATGAAATACACCCTGCCGGACAATGTGGTTCATCTGGAGGTGCATTACCTGCATGACTTCCAGCGTGGCGCGCAAAAAAAACCGAAAAAAGGTGATGCCGAAGCCTATCATCGCCTGAGCCGTTTACACGATCTGATGCGCTCCGGCGAACATTCTCCGGAGCGGGAAGCTCTGCTTGGAGAAACGTTGGATGGCCTGGGGGATGGCTGCTGTTACTCTGAGGAGTCATTTTTGCATAGCCGGGCAAGCTGGAATTTCATTTCAGATGCCTATCGGGAACACAGCCGGGATCCTTCATTTGTCGATTATTTCTGGACAGTTCGCATCATGCATGCGCCGCTCTGGGTGCTGAATGACATTGCCTCCAATCTGATCCCGGCGCGCATGTATCACACCATCTCCACCGGTTATGCCGGCTTTCTGGGCGCCATGCTGAAACGGCGCACCGGTAAGCCGCTGCTGCTGTCCGAACACGGTATCTACACCAAGGAACGCAAGATTGATTTGTTCCAGAGTGAATGGATCAGCGATAACCGCGGGCTGGTGGAAAAGAATAATGCGGAAATGGCGTACTTTCGCGAAAAGTGGGTGAACTTTTTTACCGAGCTGGGGCGCGAGTGTTACCAGTCATCGAACCGCATCGTGGCGCTTTACGAACGCAACCGGCAACGGCAGGTGGAAGACGGCGCCCCCGCCGAGCGCACGCTCAATATTCCCAATGGCATCGACCTGCCACGCATGGAAAAGGTCCGTGCTGTCCGGGGTGAAGAGATACCCCAGACCGCCTGCCTGATCGGCCGGGTAGTCCCCATCAAGGACGTCAAAACCTTCCTGCGCGCCATGCGCACCCTGGTTAACGAGATACCCGACGCCAAGGGCTGGATTGCCGGGCCCGAGGATGAAGACAAGGAATACGCTGCAGAGTGCCGCTCTTTGGTCACCAGTCTGGGCCTGGAAAAGAACGTGGAGTTTCTCGGCTTTCAGAAGATCGACGAGCTGCTGCCAAAAGTAGGCGTAGTGGTGCTCAGCTCCATTAGTGAAGCCCTGCCGCTGGTATTGCTGGAAGGCTTTGCCGCTGGCGTGCCGGCGGTGTCCACGGATGTGGGTTCCTGTCGACAATTGATCGAAGGACTGGAGGAAGAGGATCGGGCGTTTGGCACGGCCGGTTCCGTGGTGGGCATTGCTGACCCGGAAGCTCTGGGCAAGGCGGTGGCCAAGCTACTCAGTGACCCGCAGGCCTGGCACGACGCGCAGCAGGCCGGCATTCGCCGAGTGGAAACCCTGTACACCCAGCAGCAGATGTTCGGCTCTTACCGTGAGCTGTATCAGGGTTTGCTGGAAGGGGAGCACTGATGGCGGGTATCGGCTTCGAACTGCGAAAACTGCTGCGCAAGGATACCTTGCTGGGCTTGATCCGTGCCTACGCCTATGCCGGCGTGATCAGCTCCGGGCCTTGGGTGCTGTCGATTATCGGTATCCTGATCATCGGTATTTTCAGCCTGGGGGCGGTGGTACCGGATATTGCCGTATCCCAGTTCCAGGTCACTGTTACCTATCTGATCGCGATCAGCCTGGTGCTCACCGGTACCGTGCAACTGGCCTTTACCCGTTTCTGTGCTGACCGCGCCTTTGAGCAGCGCGAAGATTTGATTCTGCCCAACTATGGCGGCGTTACCCTGCTGGTCACGGTGATTGGCGGGGTGCTGTCGTTAGTAGCGGCGGTGTTCCTGTTTCCGGAGCAGAGCATCCTGTTCCGGGTGTTGATGGCGGCCAGCTTTGTGGTGCTGTGCAATATCTGGATCGCCACCGTGTTCCTGTCAGGCATGAAACAGTACAAGGCAATACTGGTGCTGTACGCCCTGGGTTACGGGATCACCGTGGTGGGTGCTCTGTTGCTGCGCTTTCTTGATCTGGAAGGGTTGTTGCTCGGGTTTCTGCTGGGTCAGGTGACCTTGCTCGCCGGCATGCTGGTATTGATCGTGCGCGGCTACCCGGCGCTCAGCATGGTGTCCTTCGACATGTTTCGCCCCCGCTACCTGTATCCCAGCCTGATGCTGGTGGGGTTTTTCTACAACGCCGGGGTATGGGCCGACAAGGCCATGTTCTGGTTTTACAGCGGCACCGGGAGCGAGGTGATTGGTCCGCTGCACGCCTCGCTGATCTATGATATTCCGGTGTTCCTGTCCTACCTGTCGCTGATTCCCGGCATGGCCGTGTTTCTGGTGCGCATGGAAACCGACTTTGTGGAGTACTACAGCAATTTCTACGATGCGGTGCGTGAAGGGGGGTCGTTGTCCTATATCGAGGAGATGCGCAACCAGATGGTGTTCGTGATTCGTCAGGGCATCTTCCAGATCCTCAAGATCCAGGCCATCTCGGCCCTGGTGATCATGGTGGCTGGCGCCCAGATTTTCGCGGCCCTGGGGATTACCGACTTGTACCTGCCGTTGCTCAAAGTCCAGCTGGTGGCCACGGCGTTACAGGTGGTGTTCCTGGCCATCATCAACGTGTTCTGCTACCTGGACCAGCGCCGCATGCTGGTACTGCTCACCGGCCTGTTCTTCGTGTTGAACGTGATCTTTACCGGCATAAGCTTGTACCTGGGTCCGCAATTCTTCGGCTTCGGTTTCCTGCTGTCGTTGGCTGTGTGTGTGATGCTGGGGTTGTGGCTGGTGAATCGGAAGATGGGAGAACTGGAGTATTCGACGTTTATGTTGAATTGAGCTACGAGGCAACCTTTCTGATAACCGCTGTAGGAACGGAGCGTAGCGGAGTAACGCACGCAGTTCCGTGCGGCCCGAAGTGTGAGCGTGCGAATAACGCCGCTTGAGGCGCGAACCGAGCCTCAGCGAGGACATTGCCCGCAGGGCAATCAGGAATATCAAGGCTCGACAGGTTTCAGAAAGAATGACCGACAGCTCTATACCTCTGTCGTGTCCCCTCGCTCGCGCTCGGTTCGCGCCTCAAGCGGCGCTCCTACAGCGGCTTCGTAGCTACCCGGTACATCCCCCCCAAAAAAAACGGCGCCAAAAGGCGCCGTGAATAGTTTGGCTCGGGAGAGCTATCACGGAGTAAAACTCCGGAGTCGATGGATGGGACCTCATCGACGCCTGGCATTATGTGGACAGTTGTTCGCCGAAACATTCGCTTTGTAGACTTTCTGTTTAGCCCGCCAGGTCAATTTTTGCACGAAAGTGCATATAAGCTCCGAGTCAGGGTTTCCCCGGCATCAGTCCGCAGGCGCCCAGGTGTTCCTGCCACAGGGTCACATGGCGCTCCAGCGCACGCTCCATGCGGCTTTCCACCCCGTTCGGGCCGAAGTAATGGTGCCGCCAGCGGGTGAAAGGGGCAGGGGGTGAATCCAGCAGACCGTTCATCTGTTCCAGGCTGTCAGCCAGTGTTTGGCGCTGGCGGCGACTTTCCGCCAGCGATTTTTGCACACTGGGGCCCCAGACATTGTCCAGCACATTGCGCAACCGCCGGGCCCGGGTGCTGGCCTGATTGCGGGGGCAGAGGCGCTGCGGATCAATGCCTTCGAGCAGCTGGTTGCCCCGCTCCAGTTCCCGCAGTGAAAGCGCCATGCGCCGCAGTAGATGACCGCCGGCCTGGTTACGGGCCAGGGTTTCCAGCAAGGGTTCCAGATTCAGTGGTGTCACGGCGCCACTTTGTTTGTGGGCGATCAGGGTGTGACTCAGCTGTTGCAGGCTCTGCAAGGCAGCACTGGTGTCGCCGACACTGGCGGAAGGGGACTGGCTGAAAAAGCGCCGTATTTCCTCGCTGGCGGTAAGTACATTCCAGTACAGGGCCGGCAGCGCGGCTTCCTTTTCGGCCACCACCTGCGACATGACGTTGACCAGCTCCGGGTCATCCAGGGTTTGTTCCTCCAGGCAGGTGCGCGCCTGGTGAATAAACGCCAGTTCATGACTGAGCCGTAAGGAATCCGCCTGCAGCTTACCCAGCGAGCTGTTGCGCTGGCTGATCAGTTCCATCAGGCCGCAGTGTCGTAGTTCCAGATAGTCGAGCATATCCACCCGGTGTTCCGGCAGCGGCAGCCGTAGTTCTCGGGCACCGGGATAGGCCAGTACGGGAAGCGGGTCTCGCGCGGGAATATCCTGTCGAGTCAGCCGGGCAATCCGGCTCAGGTAGTCCTCCCAGAGCGCCTCATCGGGATCGCCCGGGGTCAGCCACCAGGTGGTCAGTAGCGACGCCATGGCCAGGGCTGCCAGCCCCCAGCCGGTTTTTTTCTGCATCACGACAGGACCCCGCTCAATCCGCTGTTTCTCTTTTGCCAAACCGTTGACACTGCGGTGGATCTGCCCACGCATTGCAGAACGGTTGTGCTATGTTTGGCCTGATCATCAATTTGCATTGGAAGCGTATTATGTCAACGAGGGGATTGCCGTTTTTTCGGTTACTGATGCTGTGCCTGGCATTGTCACTGGGCGCCTGTGATACCGGAGAGAAGGGGGACAGTGACTCTCCTCCTAAACAGGATAAAGCCGACAGGCAAATCGCGCAGCCTGCGCCGACACAGCTGGATCAGCGCTGGCAGGCTCACCTGGCGGCATCTCCCCCTTCGATCATCAGTTCCCGGGCGCCGCTGGTGGTGCGCTTTAATCATCCGGTAGCGTCTGCAGAAAAGCTTGATCAACCGGTCTCCGGCGTTGCCCGTCTGGTGCCGGACATGCCGGCAGAAATACGCTTCACCGCCGAAGACAGACT
Source organism: Alcanivorax jadensis T9 (assembly GCF_000756655.1). Classification (GTDB taxonomy): domain Bacteria; phylum Pseudomonadota; class Gammaproteobacteria; order Pseudomonadales; family Alcanivoracaceae; genus Alcanivorax; species Alcanivorax jadensis. The sequence goes on along the minus strand of NZ_ARXU01000006.1, from coordinate 119,271 downwards.
GGAAATCCGCCCCTCGGAACCGCTGGCCGCCGGTGAGACGCTGACTCTGATGCTCTATGCCCAGGGCCTGGACGGTGTGGATGAAACGCTGCCTCCGGCAGAATTCCCCCTGCAGGTGATGCGTCAGCAACTGAGCCTGACGGTGCAGTCCCTGTTGCCGGCCGAGGCCGGCGAACAAATGGTGCTCACCGGTAGCCTGGAAACCCGGGATCTGGCCGAGGCCGAAGCGGTGGAGAAAAGCCTGCGTGCCAGCCAGGACAATCAGACGCTACCGGTACGCTGGGAACACGACAAGGCCGGTTTCCGCCATGGATTTACCGTTGCCGGCATCCGCCGGGGTGACCAGGCCAGCCAGGTGACCTTGAGCTGGGATGGCTCCCCCCTGGGTGTAGAGAACCAGGGTGAACGCCATTACAACGTCCCGGCGGTGGCGGTCTTCGAAGTCACCAATGTGCGGGCAGTGAACTACCCCAAACCTCATGTGGAAGTGAATTTTTCCGAGGCGTTGCAAGGCTCCCAGAACCTCAACGGCCTGGTCACCCTGAACGGCAAGGCGCCACGCCTGGAAGTGGACGGCAGCCGCCTGCGGGTCTATCCGCAGGACGACAAGGAAGAAAATGTGGCGCTGGTGATCGATGCCGGCCTGCGCTCCGCCCGCCATGGCCGGCTGGCGGAAAAACTGGAAAAAACCGTCACCCTGATGATGAGCAAGCCCGGCGTGCGCTTTGCCGGCAAGGGCACCATCCTGCCGGATGGCAAGCAACTCAGCGTGCCCTTTGAAGCGGTGGGGATCCGCTCGGTGAAGGTGCAGGCCTTCCGGGTGTTTGACGACAATATTGGCAATTATCTGCAGGGTAGTGAGCTGGATGAAGGGGACATGGACACCCGCACCGGTCGCTACCTGTGGCAGAAAACCCTTGAGTTGCCCGCCAACGGCGACGGCTGGCAGCGCTATCATCTGGACCTGACCGAGCTGATGGCCAAACACCCCAATGGTCTGGTGCATCTCACCTTGACCATTGATGGCGATGACATTACCTACACCTGCCCGGATGCCTCCCTGACCCGCAACACAACCCTGCCGGACAACTACGAGGGCCCGGGCCAGGAACAGCAGCAGCCGGACCGGCTGGCCGACTATTACCGCGATGCCGGCTACCTGAGCTGGTATGAACAGGACAACCCCTGCTCCGACAGTTACTACCGCTATAACGACCTGGCCAGCAGCACTCGCGCTTTCCTGGCCTCCAACCTGGGGCTGATCGCCAAGCGCGGTCAGGACGATACCCTGCACGTGGTAGCTACCACCCTGGACACTAACCAGCCCGCCGCCGAGGTGGTGGTGAAGGCCTACAACTACCAGCAGCAACAGGTGGGCATGGGTCTTACCGATAAAGAGGGGATGGCCAGCATCCAGCTGGATGGCACACCTTTTTATCTGCAGGCGGTGAAAGACCGCGACACCGGTTTCCTGAAAGTGGCCCGCAACCGGGCGCTGCCCACCAACCAGTTCAACACCAGCGGCCAGACCGTGCGAGACGGCCTGAAAGGGTTCTTCTACGGAGAGCGTGATGTGTGGCGCCCGGGCGATGACATCCACCTGACCTTTATTCTCGAAGACAAGAACGCTGTGCTGCCCGACGATCACCCGCTGACTCTGGACTGGTTCGACCCCCGTGGAAACAAGGTGAAAAGCTACACCCTGGATCAGCCGGTGGGGGACTTCTATGCCTTCACCCTGAGCACCAGTGAAGACGCGCCCACTGGCAACTGGCGTGCTGTAGCCCGGCTGGGCCAGCGCTACTTCGATACCCCGGTGCGGGTGGAAGCGATCAAGCCCAACCGCCTGAAGATCGACCTGGAATTGCCCGAGCAACTGCCCGCCAACGAGGCGGCGCAGGTGGGCCTGTTTACTCAATGGCTCAACGGCGCTACCGCCGCCAACCTGAAAGCGGATGTAAAAGTACGAGTGGCGGCGACCACCACCCGCTTCGATGGCCTCAATGCCTATCATTTCGATGACAGCACCCGCGCGCTCAGTAGCGAGCCCTTTACTGCCTTCGAGGCCCATGTGGACGGGCAGGGCAAGGCCAGCTTTCCGCTCACCATCCCGGTGGAGCAGACCCCTGGCCTGCTGCGTGCCACCCTGACAACCCGGGTGTTTGAGAACAGCGGTGACTACAGCACCCAGATCCGCAGTGTGCCGGTCTATCCCTTCAAACATTGGGTAGGCATGCAGGTGCCGCAGGGAAGTGGTTGGGGCGGTGCGTTGTCCCGCGAGGGCAAGCACGCCATCGACCTGATCAGCGTCAGCAGTGAGGGCAAGGCCGTATCCGGTCGGCCCCTGGATATTACTGTTTATGAAATTGACTGGCGCTGGTGGTGGGACCGTTCCGGCGAGGACCTGAGCAACTTTATCAGCGACCCCAACACCCGATCTGTCACCCAGGCCCAGATCACCACCGATGCAGAGGGGCGCGGCCAGTGGACGCTGGACGGCGCCGCCTATGACTGGGGCCGCCACCTGATCCGCGTCTGTGATCGACAAAGTGATCACTGCACCTCGCAGACGGTGTATCTGGGCTGGAGCAGCGACCAGGCCAGTGGCAGCCAGGATGCCGCCACCCGCTTGTCCCTGTCCGCAGATAAAGAAAGTTACCAGGTGGGAGACACCGCCCGGGTGGAACTGCCCGCCGTCAGCGAAGGCCGCCTGCTGGTAAGTCTGGAGAACGGCTCCCGGGTGCTGGATCACTACTGGCTACCGGCCAGTGGCCAGGCCCAGACGCTGGATATCCCGGTCACTGCCGAGATGGCGCCCAACGTGTATGTGCATGTGGCCCTGTTGCAGCCACACCAGCGGGACAACGATCGTCCCATCCGCTTGTACGGCATCGTGCCGTTGCTGGTGGAAGACCCGGCCACCCGTCTGCAGCCGCAGATCAAGGCTCCGAAAAAAGTGAAGCCGGAAGAAAGCTTCATCGTGAAAGTCAGCGAAAAGCAGGGCAAGGCCATGACCTATACCCTGGCGCTGGTGGACGAGGGCCTACTGGGCCTGACTAACTACCGCACCCCGGATCCCCATGGCGCCTTCTACCGTCGTGAGGCCCTGGGTGTACTGACCTGGGACCTGTTCGATATGGTGGTCGGCGCCTACGGGGCCGAGCTGGACCGGTTGCTGGCCCTGGGCGGCTCCGATGGTGCCGATGACGGCCGCGAGAAACAGCGCCGCCGTTTCCCGCCGGTGGTGAAATTCCTCGGTCCCTTCACCCTGGACGCGGGCGACAGCGCCAGTCACGAGATCACCCTGCCGTCCTACATGGGGCAGGTCAGGGCCATGGTGGTGGCCGGTGACAACGGTGCTTATGGCAAGGCCGATCAGGACATCACCGTCACCCAGCCGCTGGCCGTGCTGAGTACCCTGCCACGGGTGATGGGCCCCGGCGAAACCGTGGACCTGCCGGTGACGGTGTTCGTGACCGACGACGCGGTGAAACAGGTCAAGCTGTCCGTGCAGGCGGATGATGACCTGTTCAGTGTGGAAACCGGCGAGGCGGAAATGACCTTTACCGGGCCGTCGGACCAGATCGCCATGCTGCGTCTGCGCGCCAACGACCGGGTGGGTACCGGCTCTGTCACGGTGACGGCCACGGGCGGCAAGCATCGCGCCAGCGAAACCGTGCACCTGCCGGTACGGGCGGCCAACCCGCCTACTACCCGCGATACCTTCAAGATGCTGGAGAAAGGGGAAAGCTGGGCGCTGGATTACCAGCACCACGGTATGACCGGTACCAACAGTGCTACCCTGACAGTCAGTGCCCTGCCGGCCATGGGCCTGGAGCGACGCCTGAATTACCTGCTGCGCTATCCCCATGGTTGCGTCGAGCAAACCACCTCGTCGGTGCTGCCGCAGTTGTACCTGAAACAGCTGGTGCAACTGGATGAGCAGCAGCAACAGGAGATCCAGACCAACATTACCGCCGGCATCGAACGGCTCAAGCGTTTCCAGCTGGCCAATGGCGGCTTCGGTTACTGGCCCGGCCAGGCCCAGGCCAATGACTGGGGCTCCACCTATGCCGGCCACTTCCTGCTGGAAGCCAGACGGCTGGGGTATGCGGTGCCCGCCGGCATGATCGATGACTGGGTCGACTATCAGTCGCGGCGCAGTCAGACCCTGGGAGATCGACCCTGGGAATGGAGCGCCGAAGCCTATCGCCAGTACACCCTGGCCCTGGCCGGCAAGCCCCAGGTGGGGGCCATGAACCGCCTGCGCGAGCGTCTGCAGATGGCGAAGCAGGATTATCCTCGCAGCGCCAGTTACCACAGCGGTCGCTGGTTGCTGGCGGCGGCCTATCAGCAGATGGGGCTCAGCGATGTGGCGGCGGAGCTGACCGCCCTGGACGTTGAGAATCTGGAGTATGACGGTGCCAGCTACACCTATGGCTCCTCCCTGCGTGATCAGGCCATTCGCCTGACTGTGGCTGAGGCGCAGAACCGGGAGCAGGAGGCCTGGACCCTGGCCCGTGACATTGCCGATCAGCTATCCGGGCAGAGCTGGTACAGCACCCAGACCACCGCCTGGTCACTGATGGCCATGGCCCGCTATGCGGGCAGTCAGGGGGGCGATCATGGTTACCGCTTTGCGTGGCAGGAAGGCAAACAGAGCTGGCAGGATATTGCCGCCACCTCGCCGGTCACCCGCCAGCCACTCAATGCCGGCGGCAGGGAAGGGGATGACACGCAGTCGCTGAGCGTGCGTAACGACAGCGACCGCAAGCTGTTCGTTACCCTAAGCCAGACCGGCACCCCGTCGCCGGGCAACGAAGCGCCGGTGAGCGAAGGCCTGAGTCTGGCAGTGCGGTTCCTTGCCAATGACAAGCCGATCAACCCGGCTAGCCTGGACCAGGGGCAGGACTTCACTGCCGAAGTCACGGTGACCAACACCGGGTCGCGCACTCTGGACGATGTGGCGCTGACTCAAATCCTGCCTTCCGGCTGGCAGCTCACCAGCAGTCGCCTGGATGGCAGCGCGGACAACAACGAGAAGGTGACCTATCAGGATCTGCGCGATGACCGGGTAATGCATTACTTCGACCTGAAACCCGGCAGCAAGAATGCTCTGACCTTGAGCGTGGACCTGAACGCCTCCTTCGCTGGCCGTTTCTACCTGCCCGCCTGGACCGTGGAAGCCATGTACGACGGTCGCCGTCAGGCGCGGAGTAAGGGCCAGTGGGTCGAGGTGAAACGGGAATAAACACGTGACGGTGGCGGCGATCGCATAGCCAGGTTTTGTGGGAGCGGTGGTTTCACCCCGCTCCCTCCGCTCAGCCGAAACCACTGGAGCGAATTGAAAAGGCCCTGGAATTCTCCGGTCATATCGTTCACTTGAGGTCTGTGCCAGTGCACACCCTTCGCGATGTAAACATCGCTTCCCACAAACCCCAACGTCGGGATGTGTGGGAAGTCATGCTCGCATGACGAAGACGTTGGCACAGTCTGCTTCTTCAAGAATCCCCTTAAGCAAAAAGCCCCGGAACTTTCCGGGGCTTTTTGTGCATGCCTTGTCGCTTTGGATCAGGCTGCTTCGTTTTTCTGATAGCCGTCTGCGTCGCCGATCAGGTTATCCATTTCCGCCAGGAACTCCCGGTTGTCATGGTCCCAGGGGTGGAACTTGGGTTTGAACCAGTCCAGCCAGGGAATCACCACCCGGCGCAGGCCGCCCGGTTTCAGCCACTGGAACTTGAACGATAGCCACCAGCCTTTCAGATTGAACAGCTGGCCTACCTTCCAGGTGTTGATCAGGTAGAAAGGATAGAACAGCGAGAAGAAAATGGTGGTGGCGAGGATCAGGCCCACACTGCGCAAACCCCACGCCTTGATGCCGCTACCGAATACGGTCTGGTAAACATCAAACGCTACCGCCTTGTGTTCGGTCTCTTCCAGGGCATGCCAGTGCCACAGACGCTGGTATGACTCATCCGAATCATCAATCAGGTCCGGTTCACGCAGCAGGATATCCGCAAGAATGGCGGTCAGGTGTTCCAGTGCCACGGTGGCGGAGAGTTGCAGGGCATTGGGGGTGTATTTGGAAATCACATCCAGCAGTTTGGAAACAATGGCTTCCTGGGTATCCACCGGCAGACCGGCCTCCACCATCTTCTGGTTGTAATCCTCGTGCTCGCGCCCGTGCATGGCCTCCTGGCCGATAAAGGCCCGCACCGCTTCCTGCAGTTCCGGGTCCTCAATGCGGTCGCGATACTTGCGTACACTGTTGATGAAGAAACGCTCGCCTTCCGGGAAAAACAGCGACAGGGTGTTGAAGAACTGGGTGACCGTGGGACCCCAACTGTGCCAGTTGAGTACCTTGTCATCCGGAACGTGAAACTTGAGATTCCGGCGAATTGGCATGATGTGCATTTTCATTGTTATACCACCTCTTCTCCAATGATCCTGTCATCCACTTAACGCCTGTTGGCCAAAAAATACAATTCCACTGTGAGAGTAGGGGGCCTCTGCGTAACTCCTTGTATACTCAGGCTTTCAGGCTGGTTCACAATCTAGGCGCACTTTTAAAGGCATGCTGGTTGCCTGTCGAGAAAGTGCAACAACGAGTGTGGGCCAGCCTGAAAGCCCCGGAGGGCGAGATCTGAAGCGCACATCTGCTGCGCTTTGTCGCTAGGAAAGGGAACCACCCTGTCCGTCGCGACAAAACACAACAGCTGCACACTTCAGGTCTCGCTGAGCATGCAAGGAGTTACGCAGAGGCCCCCCGGAAACGGAATTGAAACAATGGGCTTTGGATAACTGATAGGGGTCGGCAATGACGGGAAAATGGCGTCTGCTGTTAAGCGCGGTGGTGTGTCTGGTGGCGATTGCCAGTGCTTTCCACTTTCTGGTGATGGAGCGCCATGGCGTACCTGACAGCGGTATCCGGGTGGTGGAGCAGGGCAATGAAGAGGGCGGTCGCGACTGGGTGATTCGGCTCTATCAGAGTGACAGTCGTCACCATTGGCAAGCCAGTGGTAGTGGTTATGACGTGGCAATTGACCGCCTGGGCAAGGACAGCTTTGCTCTCGACATCGCCTACGGCAGCAGTGGTGACGGGCGCCACAGAATCCGTCAGCAGGTGCGCCTGCACGAAGGCCCCACCTTGGTGGCGGCCTTCGGCGCCGGCCCGACAGAGGCCGGCGACACCCGGGTTATTATTGATCGGGTGAAGTAGGCACGGTTGGCTCCGCTTCCACCCCATCGTCCGGGGTGCGGCTGTGCAGCATCACAGCCACCAGCACGGCAGTGATTGCCAGAATCCCTGCACCAATGGCCGAGTTGGTATGCAGTGCCAGGCTGAAGCCCTCTCGGGCGGCGGCCATCACCGGCGCGCCCAGTTCCGGGCCCAACTGCGCGGCGGCACCGATGGCGCCGCCCAGGGTATCCCCGGCAGCCAGTGACAGCTCGTCAGGCAATCCCGCAGGGAGCTGCTCCAGCATATGTTGCCGGTACACGGCCGCGCCAATACTGCCGATCACCGCAATCCCCAGGGCCATGCCCAGTTCGGTAGCGGTTTCCGACGTGGCCGATGCCGCGCCGGCTTTGCGTGCCGGTGCGGCGCTGACCACCATGTCGGTACCCAGAATCATCATCGGCATGACGCCCACGCCCATCACTGTCATTCCCACGATCAACAAGGGGATCTGGGCCGGACTGTGCACCAGCAGCAGGATCAGCAAACCGAAGGTTGCCATCACAAGTCCGGCACTAACCAGTTGCCAGTGGGGCAGGTAACGGGTCAGCCGGGGAACCAGCAAAGAGGCTACGGTTTGCACCAGGGCAGGCGGCAGCATCACCAGCCCGGCCTCCAGCGGCGACAGGTCGAGCACCCCCTGCAGGTACTGGAATACCATCAGCCAGGCGCCGGACAGGGCCAGAATGGTCAGCATCATGGCCGCCACCGAGGTGCTGAAGGTGCGGATGGCAAACAGCGACAGATCAAACATGGGCTCGGCCAGCCGCCGCTGGCGACGGACAAACAGCATCCCGATAGCGAGTCCCAGAGCAATGGACAGCAGCGGTATCAGTGACACCCCGTTGCGTGCCATGTCTTTCAGACCGTAGATTACCGCCAGAACCATGGCCACCGACAGCAGGGCGCTGGTCCAGTCCTGGGCGCCGGCTTCCTCATCACGAAATTCCGGTAACAGCAGCGGGCCGCACACCAGTAGCAACAGCATGACCGGTACCCCCAGCAGGAACACCGAGCCCCACCAGAAGAATTCCAGCAACGCACCGCCCACCAGCGGACCAATGGCACTACCGACGATGAAACCGGTCATCCACACGGTAATCGCCACGGTGCGCTCCTGCTCCACCTGAAACATATTCCGCAGCAGCGACAGGGTAGAGGGCATCAGAGTGGCCCCGGCAATGCCCAGTAACGCGCGGGTGGCAATCAGCATTTCCGCACTGGTGGCAAAGGCCGCCATGGCTGAAGCAATACCGAAGGCGGTGGCCCCGGTAAGCAACAGACGCCGCCGACCAATGCGATCGCCCAGAGTCCCCATGGTCACCAGGAAGCCGGCGATCATGAAGCCATAGATATCCAGGATCCACAGCAGCTCGGCGCTGGTGGGCTTCAGATCGGCACTGAGATGGGGAGCGGCCAGATGCAGCACCGTCATATCCAGGGCCAGCAACACGGTGGGCAGCATCAGCACCGTCAGTCCCAGCCACTCACGGCGTGTGGCGGGTTGGGGGGTGGGCATAGCGTTTTCCTCGCAACAGGGCATCTTACGTCGTCGTTCCTGGTGCATCTCTTTCGACACAGGAACGGATTGAATCAACCCTAAAGTCTCAACCTGACTTGAGGTCAAGCTGGCTACGCAAGAAAGGCAGCCGGCCAGTATCGTTGCTGACAATTGGCAAAGCCAGTGTCGATTGCATGACAGTGTGGCGCCTGTCCGGGAAATAGCGGTGAGGATGACAGAATCTTGAATCTGAATGACCAACGATGCAGATCATCAAAAACGTAGGGTGCACTGAGCCTCAGGCGAACTGCACCGATCCGACGTTTGATGGTGCAGTTCGCCTGAGGCTCAGTGCACCCTACGTTTTTGATATCGCATATGTCTGCAGGCCCATCGCAGTATTTCTTCACTCTACCTGCGAAGAAGAAAAGAAAAAGGGCGCCTTGCGGCGCCCTCAAAGAAATTGCTCTCCCGTTATTTTTATTGTTTTGCCAGATTCAGAGTCCGCGGTTTTTCAGCCGATTGGCATGCTGGCGGAATACTGCTGTGGGGTTGGTCTCGAAGGGGCTGACCAGGCCAGCGATCTGATTCACTTCGTCCAGATGATTCATGCGGTAGTCATTGCGGATCACCAGCCCCAGGTGGCTGGAGCAACTGGACACCAGGCCATCGTTCTTCTCGCCAAGGTAAAGCAGGGCGAGCAGGCCCATACCGGCATCGCTGATATCCAGCACATTGGTCAAAGGCTTGGCGCCGGACCAGGAGTAGTAGCGCACGCCGTTATCGGCCATTTCCGGGGCATGGCCGCAGGTGTCGTCCGGGAGGCCTTCGGGATAGTGGCTGTTGAACGCCGTGCTGCCGGCGGTGGACAGGGAATAGAGGGCAGCCAAGGAATCCTGCTCATAGCCACCACCGGAAATCAGATCCAGAAATCCGGTTGCGGCGTTGACGATGCTGCCGAGAAGGTCGCCAGCCAGTGGCAAGGTTTCCTGTACGCCCAGCAGTACATCCGCCATGCGGGCGCCGGTATGCGGGCCAGCCACGGAGGTGGCAGACGCCACATAGTCCGGGTATACCGAGGCCACATAGCGAACGGTGGGGCCACCATGGCTGTGGCCGAGCAGGTTGACCTTTTCTGCACCGGTCGCAGCGAGGATCGCCTCCACCTGGCGAGCCAGTTGTTCGCCGCGCACTTCGGTACTGTTGGCGGCAGCCACCTGGGTGACATACACCTCGGCACCACTGCGGCGCAGCTCTTCGGGAATTCGGTACCAGTAGTTGTAGCCGGCAATGTCATCAAAGCCGAACAGGCCATGGCTGAGCACGATGGGATAACGGGTTTCGGTATAGGTATCCTTGAACAGCCAGTCGAACCATCCGGCATGCGCGGGCACGCAGAGGGCTGACAGCAGCAGACAAAGGGGTAGATTTAGCGCCCGTAGCGGCGCTCTTCGGGATAAAATCATTGGCATCACCTTGTTGTTTATTATTATCGGCGGTACTGCCAGGTCTTCGCCGAGCGCTCCTTGATTCAGGAGTGGGTTTACCTTAAAGGATGTCAGGCCATTAATTAACAGCAATGTTAATGTTTGTTTGTTATAAGCAGCCTATATTCTGCTGTTAACTGTGCACGGCATTAAGAATAAAGTATCAGTTCCAATGGTTTCGGGTATTTTCCGGGTTGTGTCTGGTCAGCCTGGAAAATTGGGGTAAAGTAACATCAGTGTTAAGGGTGGGAAGAATGCAGTCTGATTCAGGACAAAAGCGGCGGCGGGGACGGCCGGTCGGAAAAACCGGGGACACCCGCGAGCGGATTCTTGAGGCGGCCCGGGAGGTGTATGGAGAGCATGGCACCTATGGCACCACAGTGGCGTTGATTCTCAAGCAGGCGGATGTGTCACGCCCCACCTTCTATAAATATTTCTCCTCCGCCGTGGATGTGATTGATGAGATCATTCGCGACTGTAACGAGGACGTGGAGCGGTTGTTTGTCAAAGTGTTCGAACAGCCGCAGAAAGAGTTTTATGACTATCTGCCCATGGCCTTGAGCGGTTACCTGAACTGGGGACGCTCCAAGGGACTCTTGATGGAGGCTCGGTTTCGCGAGTTGCATGATCGCTCATCACCGGTGTCGCGGTATCGCGATGAACATAACCGGCGCATCGTTGCCATCTTGCATGACAGCATGGTGAAACACGGTCGAACCCCGCCGGGAGATCTGGCGCTAACGTCTCTGGTGCAGGGCATTGAGCATCTTGGTTATCAGTTTTGCATGCAGGCCGAACATACCGAGATGCCCCACTATATTCAGGTCATGGGGCGTTTGTGTATCGCCATGCTGGGTAACCGGCACGATTGGCAGGAGATGATGGCGTCACCCTTCTTCAGTCGGCTGCTGGGGCTGGAGGAAAGTTAACCGGGCGACAGAATCAGGGCGAACAGCACAACCAAAAGAATAACAACAAAAAGGGAATCACCATGGAAAAACGCTACCTTGTGGGTGTTCTGTTGCTTTTGTCGATGGCGGCAGTGCTGATCTGGGGTATACCGGGCGCTTCCGATCGCAACAGTCCGCCGGATTCCACCGCCGATACCGACCGCACTCGCCTGGAGGAACCCGTCGAAGCGGAGCTGACCGGTTCGACCCGCTACGACTACTACCGCCAGCGTGCGCAGGCTCTGGGGCCCGCACCGGCTTCCCTGGTTGGTACCCAGGTGGATGGCAATCTGCGGGTCACTGCCGATGGCGATCTGCTGATCAATCCTGCCATTCGCCAGGTGTTTGATTATTTTCTGACGGCGCTGGGGGAAGAGTCCCTGGACGATATTCAGGCGCGCCTGGCGGGACACTTGGCAGAACAGTTGCCACCGCAAGCCGCGCAGCAGGCCTGGGCGCTCTATGAGCAATACATGGGGTTGCGGCAAGCCATGGAGCAATTACCGGAACACGATGGCAGTGTGACGGCCATGCGCGCGGCCATTCGCCAGCGTCATGATATGCAGCAGGCCTATCTGGGCCCGGAAGTCGCCGATGCCTTTTATGGTCTGGATATGACCTACGACCGGTACATGATTGAACGGCAGGCGCTGCTTGAGAATGAAGGGCTGTCGGCAGCGCAACGCGACCGGCAGTTGAGCAACCTTGAGCAGAACCTGCCGCCGGGCATGCAGCAGATGCTTTATGACACCCGCGCACCGGTATGGCTGGAGCAACGCACCCAGACGTTACGGGAGCAGGGTGCCAGCGACGCGGAAATCCGGGCGCTGCGGGAGCAGACTTTCGGGACCCAGGCCGTGGCGCGTTTCGAGGCACTGGAACAACAGCGACAAGACTGGCAGACGCGCTATGAGGACTACCGTGAGCAACGCCAGCAATTGATCAGCAGTGGCCTGTCACACACCGATCAGCAGGTGGCCCTGGCACGGCTGCAGCAGCAGCTATTTGAAGATAAGGAATTGACCCGGGTGCAGGCCCTGGATCGGATCAACACCCAGACACGTTGAAGACGTTACCTGTAGGAGCTTGCCTGCAAGCAGGCTCCTACAGGCTATTTGATGGCTGTGCTTATCATCAAAAGTGGTAACGCAGACCGGCGCCGATCATATCGACCCCGGCATCATTATCGAAGTGCACGAACTCGCCATACAGGTATAGCTTGTCGAGCAGATCCACGGTGGCACCGACCCCGCCGAAGGCATCCGTGGATGAATCATCATCCTTGCTGGCGCCATTGCTGATATCAAAATCCGTATCTGCCACACCGGCCTTGCCATAAAGGCCTACCGGGCCCAATTCGAAACTCAGCAGCCCGGCCAGGGTAACGGCACCGCCTTCAATTTTGGTGCCGTTGTCAGCTTCCTGCTTGCCGAAGTCGTAATAGCCCACTTCCGCGCCGATCAGTTCGATGGGGCGCCAACCCAGGAAGAGGGCGCCGGTGGTATCGCTATCGTCAAAGTTCAGGCTGTCCACTTTTTCATCTACGGAGGCGTTGTAGAGTCCGGCGCCGATATAGACGCCGCCAGCGCTGGCGAGAGGGGCCAGTGACAACAAGGCCAATCCGCTGAGTGCTTTTGCAAAGCGTTTCATGAGCATCACTCCTAAATAACGTGAGGGTCAGTATCTCCCAGTTTGATCCTTGTGAATAGCAAGCTTGTTGCTACTTTCACGTTGGCTCGGGGTACACTGCGATGATGAAAATACCTGACACTAATACGCTTTCCTCGATTCAGGGAGTGATCTTCGATCTGGACGGTACCCTGGTGGATTCGCGTCTCGACTTTACCGCCATTCGTGGCGAACTGGCTTGCCCGGAGGGAGTAGGGGTACTGGAATATATTCAGTTACTCCCTGAGAGTGACCGACGTGCTGCCGAGCAGATTGTTCTCGATCATGAGCGCCGTGGTGCCGAGCGTGCCGAATGGATACCCGGTGCTCGCGAATGCCTGCAGTTTTGTTCCCGCCGTAACTTGCCTACCGCCATTCTCACCCGTAATGCTCGTGAAGTCGCAGACCTGACTATGACCCGTCTGGGAATACAGGTAGATATACTGCTTGCGCGGGAAGACTGCCCGCCAAAACCCGCTCCCGACGGCCTGTTACAGATCGCGGCTGCCTGGAGCCTCAGCCCGAAGCGTCTTGTCTATGTGGGCGATTTTCTTTACGACCTGCAGGCGGCGCGGCGCGCCAATATGATCAGCTGTTTCTATGATCCCGCACTAACCGACAGCTACCCCGACGAAACTGATTGGCACCTTGCCGATTTTGAGCAATTCACCGAGATGCTTGCGACGGCTTGAGATATCGCTTGGCCGCCTGATTGACCTTCGGCGCCAGCAGCAGGGCAGAGGTCATGGTGGGAATCGCCATCAGCGCGTACATGGAATCGATCAGACTCACCACCAGCTTCAGTGATGCCACCGCACCCAACACCACCAGCACCAGATACCACCATATGTAATGGTGCTGGTATTTCGCCCCAATCAAAAAGCCCAGGCACTTGCTGCCGTAGTACCAGAAGGTAAAAACCGTACTCAGGCTGAGCAGGGACACCAGCACTGCCAGAATGACGGCGCCGCCATGGGGGAACAGGTTGCCAAAGGCGTTGGCGGTAAGCGTGACCCCGTCGCTTTCCCCGCTTTGCCAGACGCCGCTGATCAGAATGACCAGAGCCGTGCAGGTGCAGACGATGAGTGTATCGATCACCGGCCCGAGCATGGCGACCATGCCTTCACGCACCGGCTCCCTGGTCTGGGCGGCACCATGGGCCATGGCTTCGGTACCGATGCCGGCTTCATTGGAAAACGCGGCTCGGCGAATGCCGGTGATTATCACAGCCCCCACCACGCCGCCGGCAACGGCATTGCCGCTGAAGGCATCCTCGAAAATCATCGCAAAGGCGGCAGGGATCTCGCTGGCATGGCTTGCCAGCACCACGGCGGTAAGCAGCAGATATCCCACTACCATGGTCGGTACCAGCATGCCGGTGACCTTGCCCAGCCGGGGCAACTTACCCAGAGCCACCGCCATCACCAGTAGGGCCAGCACCAGGCCCAGCATCAGGTCGAAGGTGAAATGAGCATCGGCGCTGGCCAGCCCGGCAGGGATGGCCAGGGTGTCGCGCAGCACCTGGACCAGTTGATTGATCTGGAAGATCGGCATGGTGCCCAGCAATCCGGCCACGGCAAAGAAATAGGCCAGCGGCAGCCATTTCTTGCCCAGCCCTTCGCGCACCACATACATGGGGCCGCCTTGCCACTGGCCTTCGCTGTCCTGGCCGCGAAACATCACCGCCAGGGTGCAGGTATAGAATTTGGTGGCGATACCCACCAGGGCACTGACCCACATCCAGAAAATCGCCCCGGGGCCGCCTACCGCGATGGCAATAGCCACACCGGACACATTGCCCATGCCCAGGGTGCCGGACAGCGCAGTGCTTAACGCCTGAAAATGAGAGAGCTGACCTGGATCATCGCGGTCCGGTTTGCGCCACAGCAGGCGCACGCTTTGCGGCAGGTAGCGGTAGGGCAGCAGGCGGGAATAGAGCAGGAAGAACAGACCGCCGCCCACCAGCAGGACGACCAGCGGTGGTCCCCAGAGAAAGCCGACAATCTGACCCATGGCTGTTTCGAGTTGTTTGATCGTATCCATGGGACCTAACCCTAGCATGGCGGTGCTGCGGGGTCAGTGTGAGCTGGGGAGGTTCCATGCTGGACACTGGTTATTACGGCAGGCAGTCCGTAAGCTCGGGCTGAACCGGCAACAGAATAATAACCATGCGATTCCTGCTGATTGCCATGGCCGTTGTGGCCGCTGTAATGGCATACCATCTACCTGCTGACTCCAAAACCGGAGCCGGGTTGGCCCTGTTTGTGCTGATCGGGCTGCTGTGGCTCAGCGAAGCCATTCCGCTCACGTTTACCGCGCTGCTGGTACCGGTGCTTGGCGTCGGTCTGGGGTTGGCGAATCTGGATAGCGCGCTTGCCGGCTTTGCCCATCCTGTCGTGGCCCTGTTTCTGGGAGGCTTTGCCCTGGCGGCGGCGCTGGGCGAACACGGTATCGACCGCTGGCTGGCGCAGCGGCTGCTGACCCTGGCCGGTGGCAGAGCGTTACCGGCGGCGTTACTGCTTGCAGTCACCACAGCACTGCTGTCCATGTGGATCAGCAACACGGCGACCACCGCCATGATGCTGCCCATTGCCCTGGGGCTATCCGCCCCCTTGGCTGACAGCCATCCCCGTTATCGGGTATTTCTGCTGCTGGCCCTGGCCTGGTCCGCCAATATCGGCGGCATGGCTACCCTGGTGGGCAGTCCCCCCAATGCCATCGCGGCAGCGGCGTTGGGCTGGTCATTCAACGACTGGCTGGCCGTTGGTATCCCGGCGTTTCTGTTGCTGTTTCCGCTGGCCCTGCTGGTACTGTTTTACACCACTCGCCCGGAAGCCAATCTGCCAACAGTGGATGTGAAAACCATCCTGCCTTTTCCGACCAGCCCCGGCGCGATAATGACGCTGGCGATTTTTCTGCTGACGGTGGGGTTGTGGGTTTTCGGTGCCCCCCTGGGGGACAGGTTGGGTATCGAGACATCCTTTGATAGCTGGGTGGCCTGCATGGCCATTGTCCTGCTGGGGATCAGCCGCTGCGTGAGCTGGCAGCATATTGAAGCGCACGCGAACTGGGGCGTGCTTCTGTTGTTCGGTGGCGGTATTACGCTGTCCATGTTGCTGCAGAGTTCCGGTACCAGCGCCTGGCTGGCAGACGGTATCAGTCAGGCGCTACCGGCAGAGGAAACCTGGCTGGTCTATCTGATCATCGCGAGCTTCGTGATTTTTCTCACCGAGCTGGCCAGCAATACCGCCAGTGCTGCCTTGCTGATACCGCTGCTGATGCCAGTGGCCTCTTCGGTGGGTGCCGACCCGGTCACCGTGGCCCTATTGGTGGCTTTTGCCGCCAGCTGTGCGTTCATGTTGCCGGTGGCCACACCGCCCAATGCCATGGTCTACGGCAGCGGCCATGTGCCACAGAGAACCATGATCCGCGCCGGTATCGTACTCAATCTGATCGCCGCCGGTGTGCTCGGTGGGTTGCTACCTTTGCTGCAATAACGGTTCTGCCAGCTCAGAGGCGCCGGTTTTTACAGGAGTCATGTTGGCGGGCTAACCGTTGATCAATCACGCCAGTAACCTGAGTGGAATCCATCTTTCTTTTTCACCGCAAGCTGACACACTGGAAAAAAATAACGGGGGCTTGTCATGGGGTTATCGATTATTCGACGGTTTGCGGTGCTGGTGGTGTTGCTGTCTCTGGCGTCCTGGCTTCAGGCGGATCCGGTCTGGGAAGTCAGCAAGGATGACAAACGTATCCGGCTGGGGGCCACCGTGCATTTCCTGCGTGCGGCGGATCTGCCGCCACCGGCAGCCATGCAGCAGGCCTTTGAGCAGGCGCAGCAGGTGTATCTGGAATCCAACCTGGCCGACTCTGCCTCGCCGGCCTTTTCCCGGCGACTGACGCAGATGATGATGCAGCCAGCTGGTCGTTCCCTTGAAGACGATTTGTCTGATCCGGTCTGGCGGCAATTGCAGGACTATGCTGCCCAGGCCAACTTTCCGCTGGCCACCTACCAGGGGTTCAAGCCGGCCATGGTCTCCATGGCCATGACCGTTCATGAACTGGGGCGTCAGGGTTTTGGCCGGGGCGTGGACGAATTTTATTTCACCCGGGCCAATCAGCAGGGCAAGACGCTGGGTTTCCTGGAATCCAGCGATACCCTGCTGTCGTTCATGGCGCAGCTCAATGAAGAGAGTAGTGATGCCCTGATTGAATCTTCCCTGGAAGGCATTGAGCACATGGATGGCATGATGGAGGAGGCCGTTGATGCCTGGCGCAAAGGCGACATGGATGGTCTCTACGCCTTGCTGGGTGCCGATGAAATGCAGACCGAATACCCAGGCATCTACCAGAATCTTATCATCGAGCGTAATCGCCAGTGGTATCCGAAAATCCAGCAGGCCATGACGGAAGGTACGCCGAATCTGGTGCTGGTGGGCGCCTTGCACCTTGGTGGGCCGGATAGCCTGCGGGTAATGTTTGAGGAAGCGGGGTATCAGGTTGTGCCCTTCATGGCGGGTGCAGAGTAGAAGGGTAGTCAGTCCGATAAGGGCCCGGCTTTGTTGCCTGTGGGGCAGCGCTATGAATGTCCGGGTCGTCGTTTTTTTGAATTTTCCAGCGCCGCCAGGCGCTGGTGTATCAAGGCTTTCCTCGGCGTCAGCGCGTAAACCCTGGTAATACGGTTTCGTCATTTCTTTGAGAGGGAATCATCGGTAGGGCCATGGGGCTTTTTCCGTGCAACGGATTGTCGTCCGCTATTGTTATGTTATAACATAACTTTAAAAGGAGGCGATCATGCCGGACGTTCCCAGTGAAAAGGCCCTGCTCGCCATGTCGGAGTCGGACTACATGGATGCTGCTCAGCAGGCATTCTTCCGTGACCGTTTGCTGGCACTGGCCAAGGACTGCGAACAGGAACTGGCCGACGCTCGACAGGCATTACAAACCCCGCCCCAGTCGGACCCATTGGATGCCGCTGCGGATGAGGAAGCCTGTCGGCACCAGCTGCGCTTCCTGGCTCGTCGTCAGGTGTTGCTGGGAAAAATCCGTCAGGCCCTGCGTCGTCTTAACCAGGGTGACTATGGCTATTGCCAGATCAGTGGCGAACCCATCGGATTACGCCGGCTGCTGGCCCGGCCCACCACGGAGTATTGCGCCGAAGTGAAAACCCGGCTGGAAGCCAACGAACGACACTATGCACACTCATGAACCGGATAATCCCATGACTACTCAGCAAGCGACGCCCGTGCGCCAGCTACCCGTTACCGTGCTATCGGGCTTTCTCGGTGCCGGCAAAACCACCGTCCTCAATCACATTCTCAATAACCGTGCCGGCCTGCGCGTGGCGGTGATCGTCAACGACATGAGCGAGATCAATATCGACGCGGCGTTGGTCAGCAACCAGGTGTCGTTGAACCGCGCCGAGGAAAAGCTGGTAGAGATGAGCAACGGATGTATCTGCTGCACCCTTCGCGAAGACCTGCTGCTGGAAGTAACCCGGCTGTGCCGGGAAGGGCGCTTTGACTATCTGGTGATCGAGTCCACCGGCATTTCCGAGCCGCTACCGGTGGCGGAAACTTTTACCTTCGAAGACGAAAACGGTGACAGCCTTTCTTCGGTGGCGCGGCTGGATACCATGGTAACCGTGGTGGATGCGGTAAATTTCCTGCGCGACTACCGCAGTGCCCGCACCCTGCAGGAAGGCGGTGAAAGTCTGGGCGAAGACGATCAGCGAAACGTGGTGGACCTGCTGGTGGAGCAGGTGGAATTCTGCGATGTGCTGCTGATCAGCAAGACCGACCTGGTCAGCGAGACAGATCTGGAGATGCTCTGCGCCACGCTGCGGCTGCTTAATCCGGACGCTCGCATAATACCGATCAAGCACGGCATGGTGCCTCTGGATGCGGTGCTGGATACCGGCCTGTTCGATTTTGAAAAAGCCCAGCAGGCGCCGGGCTGGCTCAAGGAAATGCGCGGCGAGCACTTGCCGGAAACCGAGGAATACGGCATCAGCAGTTTCAGTTATGAAGCCCGTCGCCCTTTCCACCCGCAACGGTTCTGGGACTTTCTGCAGCAGCCCTGGCCCTACGGCACCTTGCTGCGTTCCAAGGGGTTCTTCTGGCTGGCCAGCCGCCCGCAATTTGCCGGCAACTGGAGCCAGGCCGGCGAGATCGCCCACCACGGCCCGGCGGGCCTGTTCTGGAAAACCGTGCCGAACCACAACTGGCCCACAGACCCGGAATACCGCGCCATGATCATGGAGAAATGGCAGGAACCCTTCGGCGACATGCGCCAGGAACTGGTCTTCATTGGTCACAACCTGCAACCGGAGACGACTCGCCGGGCGCTGGATGCCTGTCTGCTCACGGAAGAAGAAATGCTCGCCGGCAAGGCATTGTGGCAGCAGCTGGAAGATCCGTTCCCGCAGTGGGAGATGGCCGGATGATTGACGCAAGGACGTTGCCCAGGGCCTATGCCGCACCGGGACTGGTCATGCGCGATGATGCCGGGGTGCTCGCCGATGTGATGATGGACCCGGTACAGGTGGCAGTCTGGGATCGGCGCAGCCCGATCGATCAGCAGCTTGTACAGCAGGCATGCCGGAAGAAGCTGGCGGCCAAAAGCTGGCTGGATGTTAAAGACCTGGCGGGTTCCATCGAGCGCTCGCTGCCCGGTGAGGATTTTGCACCACTGCGTGAGGACCTGATGTTGCTGGCGGGCATGATGGCCTGCCTGTTCGGTGTGAGTGGCGTGGGAGTGCGCGTCACTGCTTTGGAAAAGCCCATGTGCCCGCGTTTCCATGTGGATCGCATCCCCGTGCGCTTGCTGTGTACCTACGGTGGCCCGGGCAGCCAGTGGCTGCCGGCTCCGTCGGTGCCTGCCGGTCTGCTGGTGCCGGGCGTAGAGCAGGAGGGCCGCTTTGCCGCCGACAGCGTGCAACAGTTGTCGGCCGGGCAGGTAGCCCTGTTCAAAGGCGACACCTGGCGGGATAATCCGGGCTCGGGCGTGGTTCACCGATCCCCGCCCGTGTCTCCCGGTCAGCAACGCCTGCTGGTCACACTGGATATATAGGACTGTCATGAGCCGCACCGACCGTATTCTCGCCAGCGCCGAACAGCATTGCCGCGAGCAGGGCGTGCGCATGACTCCCCAGCGGCGTCAGGTCATGGCGTTGTTGCTGGCCCAGTCGGGCCCTCAGAGTGCCTACCAGTTGCTGGACCAGTTCAAGGCGCAATACCAGGACAATGCCCAGCCGCCCACCATCTACCGGGCGCTGGATTTTCTGGTGCAACAGGGGCTGGCCCACCGGCTCAGTTCCACCAACCAATACCTGGCCTGCGATCACATCACCTGCCATCACGGTCACCAGGGCACGGTGTTCCTGCTCTGTGACGACTGTGGTGCCGTGCAGGAAACCCCCATGGCGGGGGCGGCCATCAGCGAGTTGCAGCAGAGCATCAACAGCCTGGGGTTCGTGACCCAGCAGAACCCCTTGCTGGAAGTGCATGGCCGCTGCGCGAGTTGTGTTGCGCTGTAATCCTCGCGGACTGCGGGGGTTGTTGGAGCCTTGCTTGCAAGGCGAATAGCCAAACGGCGCGAGTTCGCCTTGTGAACAAGGCTCCAACGATTCAGAAACCCGTTGAAGATTCTGGAGACAACCATGTCACGTTTACGTCTGGACCAGGCGGCCATCGCCCTGTCTGGTTTGTGTATGATTCATTGTGTGGCCAGCGTCGCCGGCCTCTTTGCGATTGGCTTGCTGTCGGTGGTTGGCGGCGTGGATGAACTGTTTCATCAGGCGTTGCTGGCACTGATCGTGCCGATCAGTGTGCTCGCCATGGTGGCCGGTTACCGCAGGCATCGGCGGCGCAAGGTATTGTTGCCAGGTCTGTTGGCGCTGATCGCGTTGTGTCTGCTCACTGCGTTCGAAGCAGCGTTGCATGACACCCTGTGGGAACCGCTGCTCACCAGCCTGGTCGGAATCTGTCTGGTTGCCACCCATGTGGGCAACATCCGCGCCTGCAAGGAATGTGAGAGTCATCATGAAGAGATTCGTACGGCTTGAATGCCTGGCCGGGTTAGGGTTCGGGTTATTGATGTTGCTCAGCAATCTGGCTAACGCCGCCGGGGTCCATCAGCATGGTCTGGCCGACGCGGCGGTAGTGGTGGAAGGGCAGAGCCTGACTGTCAGTTTCCGGGCGCCGCTGATGGATATTCTCGGCACCGAGCAACCGCCGGCGGATGCCGCCGCCCGCGTTCGCTATGCGGATCGCCTGAAACAGGTGAGTGAGCCGCTGCCGTCCCCTGTCGCAGGCTGCAGGCTCAGCCATGAAACCCGTAGCGGCGTCGCGGCACTGTTTCCGGAGAGTCAGCAGCACGACCCCGATCATGCTCACCATGAGCATAGCCATCACGCGGACGTGGAAGCGGAATGGACCTTTCAGTGTCAGTCCCCGGACAAGCTGAGCGAGGTCACACTGCCGTTCCTGGCGATTTTTTCCGGTCTGGCTACCGAGGTCATCCTGTTATTGCCTGACGGGCAGAGCGCTTTGCGTCTGGCGCCCGGTAACACCCGCATTCCCCTGGAGTAACTGTGGTACTTGAACTGGATAGCTTGCGTTATCAGCACCCGGGGCAAGCCCGGCCTTTCATTCATATCGATCGCTTTGTGCTGCAGGCCGGTGAGCGGGTGCTGCTGCATGGCCCCAGTGGTTGCGGGAAAAGCACCTTGTTGTCGTTGATTACCGGCATCAGGCCGGCTCAGCAGGGTGACATCCGGGTGGCAGGACAATTGTTTTCCTCTCTGTCGCAACGGCGCCGGGACGCTTTTCGGGCGGACCATATCGGTGTCATCTTCCAGGCCTTCAACCTGCTGCCGTACCTGACTGCGGTGGATAACGTCTGTCTCAGTGCCGGGTTCTCCCGGCGACGCTGTGAACGGGAAGCGGCCGGCAATAACAAGCAGCGAAGGGTCGCGGCACAGGATCTGCTGACCCGTCTGGGGTTGGATGCAGCCACCTCAGCTTTGCCCGCCTGGCAGCTGTCATTCGGCCAGCAACAGCGGGTGGCGGCCGCCCGGGCCCTGTTCGGGAAACCGGATCTGATCATCGCCGACGAACCCACCTCGGCCCTGGATAGCCACAGCCGCGATACCCTTTTGGCATTGCTCTGCGAACACTGTGAACACGCCGGCAGTGCCTTGCTGATGGTCAGCCACGACAACCAGGTGGCGGACCATTTCCACCGCAGCGTCGCGTTCTCGGCACTGAACGGGGGAGAGCACCATGCTGCCTAGAATTGTGCTCGCCTCCCTGCACACGCGTAAAACCTCTGCCACCCTGATCGTGGTGGCCATCGCTCTGAGTCTGGTGATGATCGTGGGCATCGAGCGGCTGCGTCACCAGGTGCGCGCCAATTTTGCCAGCACCGTGTCCGGCATTGATCTGATTGTCAGCGCCCGGGGCGGGCCCATGAATATCCTGCTGTACAGCGTGTTCCGGCTCAGTGACCCCACCGCCGGCATTCGCTGGGACACGGTGGAGCATCTGGCCGACCACCCGGACGTGAAGTGGTGGATTCCCATTGCTCTGGGCGACTCCCATCGAGGCTTCCCGGTAGTGGCCACCAACGACAGCTACCTGGCCCATTATCGCTATGGACGGGACCAGGCGCTGTCCCTGGCTGACGGGCAATGGTTTGCCGGCGCGGATCAGGTGGTGCTCGGTAGTGCGGTGGCCCAACGGCTGGGCTATCAGCTGGGAGACGATATGGTGCTGGCCCATGGTGCCAGCGGACCAGCCATTATCGAGCACGATAACCACCCGTTTACTGTGGTGGGCGTGCTGTCCGCTACCGGCACCCCGGTGGATCAGAGCGTGCATGTTTCCCTGGCCGGCATGGCCGCCATTCACAGCGGCGGCCAGTTTCGTTCCGGGCTACCGCCCCGGCCCGGTCAACGGGCCGACACTCCGGATTCGGTCAATGCAGTGATGCTGGGTCTGGAGCGACGCACCGCCGTACTCAGCCTGCAACGGGAATTGTCCCGCTATAAGGCAGAACCGCTAAGCGCCATTATTCCCGGTGTCCAGCTGCAGCGACTATGGCGCATGACAGCGGTGGGGGAAAACGCCCTGCGGGCCACCTCCATGGCGGTATTGCTGGTGGCGTTACTGGTGCTGGTGTCCACCATTCTGGCTGCCCTGGAAGGGCGCCGCCACGAACTGGCGGTGCTGCGCGCCGCTGGCGCCGGTCGGCTTGCCGTCTATGGCGTGATCGTGGGCGAGAGTCTGCTTGTCACGGTGATCGGCAGCCTGCTGGGGCTGACGCTGCTGTTTGTGGCACAGTGGGCACTGGCGCCGCTGGCACTGGCGGAATGGTCCCTGCGCCTGCCGGACACCTTCCTGTCGGTGCGGGAATTGCCTACCCTTGCGGCGATCCTGCTGGCCGGTTCCCTGGCCGGCCTGATTCCAGCGGAAAAAGCCTTCCGCAACAGCCTGGCCGATGGCCTGACCCCGAGGAACTGATATGCGTAGTCTGATCATCTTTCTATGTCTGTTGATCAGCTTGCCGGGCTGGGCGGCCCGCGAACTGGAATGGGATGATCTAGTCCCTGCGGACTACGACGTCAATGCGGTCTATGAGGGGTTATTCAGCGAAATTTACGGTGATCAGCCACCGGAAGATATCGATGACGGTGATGCCCGTGGCGAGCAAATGATGGATGCCATCGACAAGGCCTGGCGGGAAGCGCCGCTGAAGGCCGAGCTGGATAACACCGTCGTGCGCCTGCCCGGCTATGGGGTGCCCCTGGATGGAGATGAGGAATACGTGCGTGAATTCCTGCTGGTGCCGTACTTCGGCGCCTGTATCCACACGCCACCGCCGCCCCGTAACCAGATTATCCTGGTGAAGATGAAAGGGCAGGGTGTGCCCCTGGACCTGGTGTTCGAGGCCCTGTGGCTGGAAGGCAACCTCAAGGTCTCCAGCCAGGACACCGAATACGGCACCGCAGGCTATGTGCTGGAAGGCGAATCCGCCGAGCTGTTCACCGGCTACTAGCACCGTTCCTCTACCCGGATCTCCCCCCGTAGGGTGCACTGAGCCTAAGGCGAACTGCACCATTCCGGCGCGGCAGGGGTAGGGTGGATTAGGCCGAAGGCCGTAATCCACCATCATAGGGTCCGACGTGCGGGTGGTGGCTTTGGTGGATTACGCCTTCGGCTAATCCACCCTACGGTGTCTGAGCCAATCCAACGCCGGGTGGTGCAGTTCGCCTTAGGCTCAGTGCACCCTACACTCGCTTCTGGCTCTGTCCCGGAGGCGACCGCTGTGCGACAATGCGCGCGCTTCGCGCACTCCTACGCCGCTGGCCCTCTTGATTTCGACGGTCGTCAGCCGCGCTTTTCGCTTTTCCAACCGGTACAAAACATTGCTTACAACCGCCAACCTAACCATGCAGTTCGGTGCCAAACCGCTGTTTGAAAACGTGTCCGTGAAATTCGGCAACGGCAACCGTTACGGCCTGATCGGCGCCAACGGCTGCGGCAAATCCACCCTGATGAAGATCCTCGGGGGCGACCTGGAGCCGTCCGCCGGCAATGTGTCCAAGGACCCGGACGAGCGCATCGGCAAGCTGCGCCAGGATCAATTCGCCTACGAGAAATACTCGGTGGTGGACACCGTGATCATGGGCAACGAAGAGTTGTGGAAGATCAAGGAAGAGCGCGACGGCATCTACGCCAAGGCGGAAATGAGCGAGGAAGATGGCATCCGCGCCGGTGAGCTGGAAGCGGAATTCGCCGAGCTGGACGGCTACACCGCCGAATCCCGCGCCGGTGAACTGTTGCTGGGTCTGGATATTCCGGTGGAGCAGCACTTCGGCCCAATGAGCGAAATCGCCCCCGGCTGGAAGCTGCGTGTGCTGTTGGCCCAGGCCCTGTTCGCCGACCCGGAAATCATGTTGCTGGATGAGCCCACCAACAACCTGGACATCAATACCATCCGCTGGCTGGAAGAGGTTCTCAACCAGCGCCAGTGCACCATGGTCATCATTTCCCACGATCGCCACTTCCTCAACAGCGTCTGCACCCATATGGCAGATCTGGATTACGGCGAGGTGCGCCTCTACCCGGGCAACTATGATGAATACATGACCGCGGCCACCCAGGCCCGCGAGCGCCTGCATTCGGACAATGCCAAGAAGAAACAGCAGATCGCCGAGCTGAAAACCTTCGTCAGCCGCTTTAGCGCCAACGCCTCCAAGTCCAAGCAGGCCACCAGCCGCGCCAAGCAGATCGACAAGATCAAGCTGGATGAAGTGAAACCCTCCAGCCGTCAGAACCCTTACATCATTTTCGAGCAGGACAAGAAGTTGTTCCGCAACGCGCTGGAAGTGAAAGGCCTGGCCAAGACTTTTGACCAGGAACTGTTTTCCGGCCTGGACCTGCGTGTGGAAGTGGGCGAGCGGATCGCCATTATCGGCCCCAACGGTATCGGCAAATCCACCCTGCTGCGCTGTCTGGTGGGGGAGCTGGAGCCCACCGCCGGGGAAGTGAAATGGTCCGAGAACAGTGAGCGGGGCTACTACGCTCAGGATCACGCCCGCGACTTTGCCGACGATATGGACCTGTTTGCCTGGATGAACCAGTGGGGTCAGGAAAAGGATGATGAACAGGTCATCCGGGGCACCCTGGGGCGGCTGCTGTTTTCCCAGAAAGATATCGGTAAATCCGTGAAGGTGATCTCCGGGGGCGAGCAGGGACGTATGTTGTTCGGCAAGATCATGCTGCAACGGCCCAACATCCTGCTGCTGGATGAGCCCACCAACCACATGGACATGGAATGCATCGAGTCCTTGAACCTGGCGCTGGAAAACTACCCGGGTACCTTGCTGTTCGTCAGCCACGACCGGGAATTCGTGTCCTCCCTGGCCACCCGGATTATTGAAATCACTCCCACCGGTATCGTCGACTTCCACGGTAGCTACGACGATTACCTGAAAAGTCAGGGCGTAGGCTGAACCCGGCTTTCCCTCCGTTGGAGCCATGCTCGCATGGCGAATCAGGCAGGCCGGTTCGCTTTGTGAACAAAGCTCCAACTGCGAGGGACGTTCCTCGCTAGCGGTTTCCCCGCACCATCGCCCAGTGCCGCACCTCCGTTCCCGGCATCAGCGCCTCATGCACCACCTCAAACCCGAAACGCCGGTACAGAGACACATTGTCCGGGTTATGGGTATCCAGATAGGCAGACAGTCCTTCCCGATCCAGCCGGTCCAGCGTTGGCTGCAACAGCCGTGTGGCCAGCCCCTGGCCCTGCTTCTGCGGATCAATCCCCAGCAATAACAGGTAGGCGTGAGGCTTTTGCATCAGCGCGTCATGCACCTTTTGCATGGCATCCCCGGCATCCAGCTGCCGTTTCACCGCCGTCGGTCCCTGGCGCAACATGGGCAGGGCACCAAAGCGCACCATATCCAGCACACTGCGATGCAATGCCTGGGATGGCAGCCACACGGCAGCCCCGACCACGGTTCCCGGCGTGGTGCAGATTTCTCCCCGGTGGTGCGCATGGAGGGCCAGGAAGCGAAAGGTATGATGCGACAACGCCTGGCGGCGCTGGTCATCCGGAAAGAAATAAGTGAAAAGCGGATCCTGATAAAACGCCCGACCGAGAACCCGGGCAATGTCATCAATGCGATGGCGATCATTTACATTCATGGTGTACTGAGGTCTGCTGGATGACAGTCAAGCATACCGGAAGTGGCGGAGAATGCAGGACCAGGAAGCCCCTTCAATCTCATTCTGATCCTGTTACATTTTACATACTGGTGAGAATGTCGGACTTCCGCTAGGCTCGGGTCCATTGAATAAAAAAGCAACAGAATAATAACCCCCCGGGAGAGAGGGACCATGGATATACTCCAGCTGCTGGTCAGCGGGATTGCCAATGGCTGTATTTACGGGCTGTTGGCACTGGGTTTTGTATTGATCTATAAGGCATCCGAAGCGGTCAACTTCGCCCAGGGCGACATGATGATGCTGGGGGCCTTTCTCGGCGTTACCTTCATCAACACCAGCTATGCGGATCTGCCTTTTCTGGTCGGCATTACGCTGGCGGCGTTGATCCTCGGCCTGTTCGGCTACCTCCTCGATCGTTTCGTGTTGCGCGCCATCTTCGGGCAGCCGCAATTCGCCATGGTGATTCTTACCATCGCGCTGGGCTTTCTGATCCGCTTCGTGGCCGGGGTGATCTGGGGCCATGATCCCACCTCCCTGGAAACGCCCTTTATCGGCCTGGTCTGGACGGTGGGCGAGCTGATCATTCCGGTGGTGGATGCGGTGATCATCATTACCACCGTGGCGCTTACCGCCATTCTCTATTTCTTCTTTGCCCGCACCCGTCTTGGCGTGGCCATGCAGGCCAGCAGCCAGAACCAGATGGCGGCCTACTACATGGGCATTCCGGTAAAACGCATTAACGCCATTGTCTGGGCCCTGTCCGGGGTGGTGGCGGCGATTGCCGGGGTCATGTTTGCCGCCAAGGGCGCGGTGGAGCCTTCGGTGGGGCTGCTGTTCGGTATCAAGGCGTTTGCCGCGGCGGTCATCGGCGGTTTGGGTTCCTTGCCCGGGGCGCTGCTGGGTGGCCTGCTGGTGGGGATCGTGGAGCCGTTCGCGGGCCGCTATCTGCCTTCCGGCGTCGGCCAGATTGCCCCCTATGTGTTGATGTTGCTGGTGCTGATCCTGCGCCCCGGCGGCCTGTTCGCGCAGATCAGCCAGAAGAAGGTGTAGGCCATGAGCAACCGATTCAAAAGCCGTTACGACGACGATATCAATCTGTTTGAAGGTCGCTGGCACCTGGCCCAGTACGCCATCCTGATGGCGCTATTGGTAGCCGCGCCCTGGCTGCTTGGCACCTATTATCTAGGCGAGCTGACAGCCGTGCTGGTGTGGTCCCTGGCGGGGTTGGGATTGATGCTGATCAGCGGCCATACCGGCCAGGTCAGTCTGGGGCATGCAGCCTTTATGGCCATTGGTGCCTTTACCAATCTGGCGCTGATGTTGCGCGGTTGGCATTTCCTTCCCGCCTTGCTGGCCAGCGCGGTTACTTCCGGGGTGATCGGCGCCATCATCTCCCGACCGATCCTGCGCATGAGCGGCATTTATCTGGCCATCGCCACTCTCGCGCTGAGCATCATTATCGAGGATGTGGCCATTATCGCCGAGCCGATTACCGGTGGGGTCGCCGGGGTATTTGCCCCACCCATTGCCCTGTTCGGCATGGAGATCGACCGCTATGCCACTCCGGAAGCCTTCTACTATCTGTGCCTGGCGGTGCTGGTGCTGGTCACCCTGGGTTATCTGAACCTGCTGCGCAGTGCCTCCGGCCGTTCCTTCCTGGCCGTGCGTGACAGTGAAGTGTCCGCCCGGGCGCTGGGGGTCAATGTGGCCCGCGCCAAGACCCTGTCCTTCAGCCTGTCCTGCGCCATCACCGGTTTGGCCGGGGCGCTCTATGCCCATCTGGCCCAGGCGGTGAATTACGAAAGCTTCCTGGTGCTGATTTCCATCACTCTGTTGCTGCAGGTGGTGATCGGCGGGCTGGGCTCGGTGCACGGCGCCTTCTTCGGCGCCATTGTGGTGGTGCTGCTGCCCCAGCTGATCGCCATCGCCCGGGATTTTTTCGATAACGCCGCCGGCATCAAGATCGCCGCCTACCCGGGCATGGACACCGCCCTGTTTGCACTGCTGATTCTGCTCATGGTGATTTACGAACCGCGCGGGCTCTACGGCGTCTGGTTCAAGGTGCGCACCTGGCTGCAGCTGTTTCCGCTGTATCGCAAGGGCATGTTCCGCCGCACCCGTACTTACCTGAAAACGGAGCGCCAACGATGAGTCTGTTACAGGTAAAGGATCTCTCCATTTCCTTCGGCGGCGTGAAAGCGGTGGATGGCGTCAGCTTCACCGTGGAGCCCGGCGAAGTGTTCACCCTGGTTGGCCCCAACGGGGCAGGCAAATCCACCATCTTCAATCTGATCAGTCGCCTCTACGAACCGAGCGCCGGACAAATTGTATTCGATGGTCAGGACATTACCGGCCTGCCGGCTCACAAGGTGGCGGGGCTGGGTATCGCTCGTACCTTCCAGAATATCGAGCTGTTCGATCACTCCTCGGTACTGCAGAACCTGTTGATCGGTCGTCATTGCCGCCGCAATACCCGCTGGTTCGAGGAGCTGTTGTTCCTGCCCAAGGTAAGGCGCAGTGAACGGCAGCATCGTCTGTTGGTGGAAGAGGTGATCGACTTCCTCGACCTGGCCGCCTACCGGGACAAGCTGATTGCCGGACTGCCTTACGGGGTGCGCAAGGTAGTGGAAATCGCCCGGGCCCTGTCCAGCGAGCCGAAGCTGATCCTGCTCGATGAGCCGGCCTCCGGCCTGAGCGTGGAAGAAACCCAGAACATGGCCTGGTGGATTGAGGACATGCAGAAAGATCTGGGCCTGACGGTACTGATGGTCGAGCACGACATGAGCCTGGTATCGCGGGTGTCCAACCGGGTGCTGGCGGTCTCGGAAGGCCGACCACTGGCTATGGGCACGGCCGCCGAAGTGCAGGCGGATCCCAAGGTGATCGAAGCCTATCTGGGCACGGAGGCAACCTCATGAGTGCACTGCAGAAAGAAACCATGAATGATGCCCAGCCGCTGCTGCAGGTGAAAAACCTGGAAGCTTTCTACGGCCCGGTGATGGCCCTGCGCGGGGTGTCCATCGATGTATTCGAGGGCAAGGTGGTTGCCATTCTCGGCGCCAACGGCGCCGGCAAGACCACCCTGATGAAAACCATTTCCGGGGCACTGGCTCCGCGAAAGGGCAGCATTACCCTGGCCGGAGAAGCGATCCAGGGCCGCGAGCCGGATGCCCTGGTGCGCCAAGGCATTGCCCACGTACCGGAAGGCCGGGAAGTGTTTCCGTTTCTGACCGTGGAAGAAAACCTGGCCATGGGCGCCTACATCCGCCGCGACAAGGCGGGCATCCGCCAGGACATGGAAATGGTGTATGACTATTTCCCGATCCTGCTGGAGCGCCGCAACCAGCCTGCCGGCACCCTGTCTGGTGGCCAACAACAGATGCTGGCTATCGGTCGCGGGCTCATGTCTCGACCGTCGCTGATGTTGCTGGATGAGCCGTCCCTGGGGCTGTCGCCGCTGCTGGTGCAGGAAATCTTCGCCATCGTTCGTCGGCTCAACAAGGAGCAGGGCGTGACCCTGCTGCTGGTGGAACAGAACGCCCAGGTGGCGCTGAACACGGCGGATCATGGCTATGTGCTGGAAACCGGCCGCATCGTCATGGATGGCAGCGCCGAGGAACTGCTCGCCAGTGACGATATTCGCGAGTTCTATCTGGGCCAGTCGGCGGGGGATGACCGACCGGAAAAACGCTGGAAACGAAAGAAGACCTGGCGCTGATGATGACAACAACCAACAACGCACCGACCCTTCTCCACGGTTGCGATACCGTGGTCAAACTGTGGCGCCAGCAATGCCTGGAACGGGGAGCGCGCATTGCGCACCGTGAAAAGGACCTGGGCATCTGGCAGAGCTATAGCTGGCAGGACTATTACGAAAAAGCCCGCGCCATCGGCGTGGCGCTATTGTCTCTGGGCCTGGAGCGGGGCCAGCCGGTCTCCATTCTTAGTGAAGACAACAAGGAATGGCTGTACTGCGATCTGGGTATCGCCGGGGCCGGCGGCGTCAGCAATGGCGTCTATACCACGGACAGTGCCGATCAGCTGGCCTACCTGGTCAACGACAGTGGTTCCGCTTTTCTGTTTGTGGAAAACGACGAACAGCTGGACAAGTACCTGACCGTGCGCGATCAGGTGCCCACCTTGAAAAAAGTGATCGTGTTCGATCGCAAGGGTCTGCGGGATTTTGACGATCCCATGGTCATGTTCCTGGATGAACTCTACGCCCTGAGCGAGCAGATCCCTGATGCGGAAGCACAATTCAGCGCCAGTATTGCGCAAAGTCAGCCCGATGACATCCGCATGTTGATCTACACCTCCGGCACCACCGGCGCGCCCAAGGGCGCCATGATCAGCCACCGCAATGTGCTGTTCCAGCTTGCCGCCGGTGAGCAGGTGCTGGAAGCCCACAAGGATGACGACCAGCTCTGCTTCTTGCCCCTGTGTCATATTCTGGAACGGCTGGTGTCGGTGGAAGTGCCCATCTTCAAGGGCTGTACCGTGAACTTTGCGGAAAGCCCGGAAACCGTGTTCGAGAACCTGCGTGAAGTGTCGCCCAATACCTTTGCCGCAGTGCCGCGACTGTGGGAAAAAATCTATAGCTCCATGATGACCCTGCGAGACGAAGCCACCGGTTTCGGCCGCTGGTGTTTCGACCGGGCTCTTGCCGCCGGGGATGGCTGGCACTGTGAGCGCAAACGCTCAGCGCTTTCCTGGCTGCATTACCAGTTCTGGAATCTGCTGGTGCTGCGCAATGTACGCGACCTGATCGGTATGGCGCGCCTGCGTCGGGGCACTACCGGCGCGGCGCCGATCTCGCCGGATCTGATTCGCTGGTTCCAGGCCCTGGGCGTGCCGCTCTATGAAGGCTACGGCATGACCGAAACCACCGGGGTAGTATCGCTTAACAGCAAAGACCGGGCCCAGGTCGGCTCCGTGGGCGAGCCGCTACCCGATACCGAGGTACGGATTGCCGAAAACGGGGAAGTGCTGGTGCGTGGCGACCATGTGTTCGCCGGTTACTGGCGCAAGCCGGAAAAAACCGCTGAAGATATCCGCGACGGCTGGCTGCACACCGGCGATGTAGGGCGTCTGGAAGACGGCATGCTCACCATCACCGGCCGTTTGAAAGACATCATCATCACTGCCGGCGGCAAGAATATCACGCCGGCGGAAATCGAAAGTCGGATGAAGTTTTCCCCGTATATTTCTGATGCCGTGGTGATTGGTGATCAGCGCAAGTATCTCACCTGCCTGATCATGATCGATCAGGAAAACGTGGAGAAATATGCCCAGGACCGCCAGGTGCCGTTTTCCAACTTCGCCTCCCTGTGTCGTGCCAAAGAGGTCGTTGACCTGATCGACAGCATCATTACCGATGTGAACAAACAGTTCGCCCAGGTGGAACAGATCAAGTATTTCCGCCTGATCGACGTGCTGCTCACCGCCGAAGATGAGGAGCTGACTGCCACCATGAAGCTGAAGCGTTCCTTCGTGGAGAAAAAACACAAGCACCTGATTGATTCCATGTACTGAATGAATTCGAGAGGAGAGTGCATCATGAAGAAGCTTTGCCTGGCGGCTCTCGCCGCAGCCACCCTGATCGGGTGCAGTGATAACAAGGAAGAAGAGAGCGCCGCCGCCGAGTCGGTGCGTGGCGTCAGTGATACCGAAATCAAGCTGGGTGGCATGCACGACTTGTCCGGCGTGTTTGCGGCGTTTTCCTCACCGGCGGTGCAGGTGGCCAACGACATGTTTGCCGAAGTGAATGCCGAAGGCGGTATTCATGGGCGCAAGATTCGTTACATCGTCGAGGATCATGCCTACCAGGTGCCCAAGGCCACCCAGGCCACCAACAAGCTGATCAGCCGGGATGAAATCTTCGCCATGGTGATGAGCCTGGGGACGCCCCATAACCTGGCAGCTTTCCCTCTGATGGACCGCAATAATGTGCCCAGCATTCTTCCCCTGGCCCTGTCCCGGCAGATGGAAGAAGAGGGCGACTTTTCCCATCGTTTCGTTTTCGGTCCCAGCTACCACGAAGGGGTACTGAAAGGCGTTAACTGGATGACCGATGAGTATGGCATCGAGAAAATCTGTGTGATGTACATTCCCTCGGATTTCGGCGAGGAAGTGAACCAGGCCATCACCGATGCTGCCGCCGGCCAAGAGACTCTTACCCTGGCGGAAAGCACCTCTCACCGTCCAGACGAGAGTGATTTCACCGGCACCCTGGCGCGCCTGAAGGATGCCGGCTGTCAGCTGGTCGCCGTGGCCCTGCCGGTTCGGCCGATCATTTCCGTGGTGGCTACCGCCAAGGAAATGGGTTGGGATGATGTGAAATTCGTGCTCTCCCAGGCCGGCTTCCATTCCGCAGTGGCGGCGGCGCCCGGCGGTGTCACAGAAGGACTCTACGGTGTCTCCCCCTGGCAGGATATTGTCAGCCGCATGAAGGATGTGCCGGAAGCGAAACAATGGGCAGATGAGTACCAGACGCAGTATGGCTCGGTACCCAGTGGTGGTGCGGTGCTGGGGCGTGTCGGTGCCATGGTGACCATCGAGGCATTGCGCGAGGCCGGACCGGATCTTACCACCGATTCCTTCCTGGCGGCCATGGAGTCCCTGGATTTCAGTGATCCGGTCACCGGGGTGGATATCAAGATGAGCGCCACCAATCATCGTGCCGGTAACGATATGATCCTCTCCAAAGTCACCGACGGTGTCTGGGAGCCCGTGGTGACCCTGGAAGACTGACCGCGTACTTTCCCGTTGGAGCTTTGCCCGCAAAGCGAAAGGCTCGGGGGTCGATTCCGGCTTTTCGCCATGCAAGCATGGCTCCAACGACCCTATCAATCCCCCCTCCCGTATCAGGTATACTCGCGCCTCCTGGATTATTCGGTGATTGTCCATGCAGGCCTCTTCAACTTCCGTATCCTCCGATGGCTGGCGACAGCGCCTGGCCACCTGGCTCAATACCCCGTTCTTCGGTCACACCATTACCGCTCTGATCCTGCTCAATGCGATTATTCTGGGTGTGGAAACCTCCGCGGTGGCACAGGAGCGGGCAGGGCAGTGGTTGAACCTGCTCAACCAGATAGTACTGGCGGTTTTCGTACTGGAAATTGTGCTCAAGCTGGTCGCCTTCGGGCCGCGCTTTTTCCGCTCCGGCTGGAATGTGTTCGACTTTCTGATCGTCGCTATTTCCCTGGCACCGGCATCCGGGCCCCTGGCGATTCTGCGGAGCCTGCGTATCTTGCGGGTGCTGCGGCTGCTGTCATCGGTGAAACGGCTTCGCATGCTGGTGGAATCCCTGATGCAGGCGTTACCCGGCATCGGCTGGACCGCAGCGCTGTTGCTGATGATGTTCTACATCTTTGCGGTAATGGGCACCGAGCTGTTTGGTGAGGCGTTCCCGCAGTGGTTCGGCACTCTGGGAGCGAGCATTTACAGCCTGTTCCAGATCATGACCCTGGAAAGCTGGTCCATGGGCATTGCCCGGCCGGTGATGGCCGTCTATCCCATGGCCTGGATCTTCTTCGTGCCGTTCATTCTGATCTCCAGCTTCATGGTGCTGAACCTGTTCATCGCCATCATCGTCAGTGCCACTCAGGAAGTGCACGAAAGCGAACAGCGTGCCGAACGGGACGCCAACAACCAGATCGCCCACGACGAGCGCCAGGAAATGCTCGACCTGATGCGCACCATGCATGAAAAGATTGCCTCCCTGGAAACAGCGCTGCAGAAAAAGTCGGATCAGTAGTGGAATAGCCGTTGGCTGGCTTTGTTGGAGCCTTGCTTGCAAGGCGAAAGGCCCGGAAACACTCCGTGCCTTCTTCTGGGAGGTAGGGTGGATTAGCCGCAGGCGTTATCCACCCTGTCGTTCGGCAGGTTTGGGTGACCGCAAGGAAGGTGGATTAGGCCTGCGGCTAATCCACCCTACGCATCGATCACGGCTTTCCTAGACGGTTTCCACCAGCACGATCTCGCTGTCTGATTCTGCCACCACAGACAGCCGGGCTTCGTCACTGATGGCCAGGCCATCGCCAGTTTCGGCCAGCACCCCATTCACCCGCACCCGTCCCTTGGCAGGCACCAGGTAGACCTTGCGAGTCGGGTTGAGCACGTACTCGATGTCCTGACCATGACTCAGCGTGGCCGCTACCACCCGCGCATCCGCCTGGATCGCCAGGGCGTCCGTGTCTTCCGGGTAACCACTGGCCAGCACCTCGAAGTGCCCGTCGCGGGAGGCCTTCGGGAACGGCTTGCTGCCCCAGGTGGGCGGCAGCCCGGTGGCGTTCGGAATAATCCAGATCTGGAAGATCTGTGTCTCCGTATCCTCCAAGTTTTGCTCACTATGAGTAATCCCGGTGCCTGCGGACATCACCTGCACATCTCCAGCCTCGGTACGGCCACTGTTACCCAGGCTGTCCTGGTGGGTGATCGCCCCCTTGCGCACATAGGTGATGATTTCCATCT
Source organism: Alcanivorax jadensis T9 (assembly GCF_000756655.1). GTDB lineage: Bacteria > Pseudomonadota > Gammaproteobacteria > Pseudomonadales > Alcanivoracaceae > Alcanivorax > Alcanivorax jadensis. The sequence continues at coordinate 84,223 of NZ_ARXU01000006.1, read as the reverse complement.
CCCGGTGGGAATGTGCAGGGAAGCCGGTCTGTGGGGCGATGGTGTCATCGTTCCACACCCGCAAATCTCCCCAATGCACCCGTTGCGAGTCATGGTAGTTAGCAAAGGAAAAGTGATGCCGGGTATCCAGCCAGCCGTGCCGGGCATGGCCCAGTTCATTGCGTGTGCGAAGCTCGATCATGGCGTCCTCCTGTAACAGGCTCTATTACCTGTCCCTCGATGGAGTGACTATATGATCTGAAATAATGATTAAAAATAGCGCTTTTTCGTTTAATAAGACCAATAAAGTGGATGTATTCCTGTTGGAGCCATGCTCGCATGGCGAACTGTCGAATCCCCCTCTCCGTATTCGATAAACCCGTGCCCTCCCTGAAGAGAGGCGCCACATCCAACAAGGAGAATCATCATGTCCGGTAATACCGCCCGTCTTCATCTTGTCCTGCGCGCCACCCCCAACCTGCCCGGCGAAATGCAGGTAACCATCACGTTGAAAGAGGTGCTGTGTGGCACCGATCTGACCATCACCCAGGAAGGGGTGCCGGAGGTGATACCGGTGGAATTCTGCTATCAGGGCTGGCAAGAATCCCTGGAAATGCTGGCGCAACTGGTGACACCGGAAATTCCGGACGACGGCTGAACGGATCTTGCTCCTGGTCTGTTCACGCGCAGAGGAGGGTGATGGTGTAGAGTTGCCGGGTAATCATTTACCAACACCTCTCAACGTCGGAGTGACCATGTCCAACTCGCCACAACAATGGTTGCAGGCCTTCACCGGGGGCTTCATTGCTACCCTGCTGTTTCACCAGGGGGTATTGGCGCTGTTCTGGCTGGCGGGCCTTATCCCGGCGGCGCCCTGGAACATGACCCCGGTACCGCCCCTGGGCATTCCCCAGGTTTTGTCACTGGCATTCTGGGGCGGGGTCTGGGGTATTCCGGTCTGGTGGCTGATCCGCCGCTGGCAGGGTATCCGGCACTGGCTGGGGGCGCTGATTCTCGGTGCCATCGGCCCGACACTGGTGGCCATGCTGCTGGTGTTCCCCTTAAAAGGTCTGGACGTGAACGCCACCAAGGTGGTCGGTGGCCTGACCGTCAATGGCGCCTGGGGGCTGGGGCTGGCCGCGTGGATGTGGCTTAACCGGTCGCGTTGGCAGAATTGATTCTTTTCCCTGGAAACAGGCGCCGCTGGCGCCTGTTTTCGTTGTAATTTCTATTGGCCGCACAGTCATGGAATGGCACGAACAGCCCTAGTCTTGTTTTGCCATCATGGTAGCGTTGGCCTTCTTTTTATCGGCGGGAGCCAAGCATGCCCAGTAACACTCATACCGTGATGGTCACCGGCGCTTCCGGCTACATTGCCGGCTGGATCGTCAAATACCTGTTGGAAGCGGGCCATACCGTGCATGCCACGGTGCGTGATCCCAACAAGGCCAAGAGCGTGGATCATCTGAAACGCATCGCCGACGCTGCCCCCGGCACCCTGAAACTGTTCAAGGCTGACCTGCTGGATGCGCAGAGTTTCGATGCGCCCATGCAGGGCTGCGACATTCTCATGCACACCGCCTCGCCGTTCGTGCTGGAGGGCTTTACCGATGCCAACGAGGCCCTGGTGCGCCCGGCCGTGGAAGGCACCCGCAATGTGCTCAATGCCGCTAACCGCTGCGACACCCTCAAGCGCGTGGTGCTCACCAGCAGCGTGGCCTCGGTATACGGTGATGCCACCGACATGAAGGGCAAGAGCGCCTTCACCGAAGCAGACTGGAATACCACCAGCAGCGTCGACCATAACCCCTACCAGTACTCCAAGGTGGCCGCCGAGCGCGAAGCCTGGAAGATCCACGATGGCCAGGAGGGCAGTGCAGAAAGCCGTTGGGATCTGGTGACCATCAATCCGGGCATGGTCTATGGCCCCTCACTGACCAACGCCAGCAACTCCGCCAGCATTGGCACCCTGCTGGACATGGGACGCGGTAAACTGAAAACCGGCGTGCCGGCACTGGAATACGGCATGGTGGATGTGCGTGAAGTGGCGCAGGCTCACCTTTTAGGCGCGTTCAAACCGGAAGCAGAAGGGCGCTACATCCTGGTCAGCCAGTCCGTGTCCATGCTCGACATCGCCGGCATCCTGCGCAAGCAATTCGGCAAGCAATACCCCTTCCCGATGATGAAGGTGCCCAAGCCGGTGGTATGGGCCGTTGGCCCATTCATGGGCCCGGTCACCCGCAAGTTCATCAGCCGCAACGTGGGCTACCCGCTGCGCTTCGAAAACAGCCGCAGCAAGACGCTGGGTGTGAATTATCGACCGGCGGCGGATACCTTGAAGGATCACTTCGATCAGGTGCTGGAAGACGGGCTGGTAAGACGGCGCTAAACGCAGCGGCTTGCTGAAAGAACCTTCGCCTTGCGAGCAAGGCTCCAACAAACTTCCGTATCCGTTGGCGCTTTGCTCGCAAAGCGAGAGGCCGAAGCCTGCTCCACCTTTCGTGATGCAAGCATCATCTCTTACAAAGCCAAAACGTAGGGTGGATTAGCCGCAAGGCGTAATCCACCTTTTGAAGCGGTGAATGTCATGGTGGATTACGCCTTCCGGCTAATCCACCCTACGCCCCGAATCAGGACTGGCTGGCTTCCTCGCGGCGCGGTTCGTAGGGTTCTCCGCCACCCGGGAAGGCCAGGCGCAGATTGTTCAGCCAGGTGGTGCCGAACTGGCGAAACAGGGAGGCGCTGTTGTACGGAATGCCGTAGCGGTCAGCCAGTGCCCGTACCCGGGGTGCGACTTCCTTGTAGCGGTTGCTGCACATATCCGGAAACAGATGATGTTCGATCTGGTGTGACAGGTTGCCGGAGAGAATATGGAACAGTTTGCTGCCTTCAATATTGCAGGAGCCCAGCATCTGGCGTAGATACCAGCGGCCACGGGTTTCGCCTTCCACCTGTTCCAGGGTGAAGTTGTGCGCCCCGGCGGGGAAGTGCCCGCAGAAGATAATGGTGAACGCCCAGATGTTGCGGATCAGGTTGGCCACCGCATTGGCACCGGCCACCATGCCGAATACCAGCAGGGGCGAGAAGGGCACAAAGAAGGAAATCGGAATTGCCACCAGCGCCGCCGCCAGCGGCCAGGCGATGTAATCCTTGGCCACCTGCCGCCATACCTTGTAACCGATACGTTTTAACAGGGGCGTAAAGTCCTTCAGCTTATTCTTGCCTTTCAGGTGATCATCGATGGCTTGTTCATGGACGGCCACGCCTTCTTCGAACAACAGCATCAGCAGAATGAAATAAATCGGCTGCAACAGAAACGCCGGCTTCCACTTCTGCATGGGTGTCACCCGCATGATGCCGTAGCCCACATCCAGATCCTTCTCCAGCACATTGGTCCAGGTGTGGTGCACCACGTTGTGCGAATGCATCCAGCGGTCGGACGGGCTCATGGTGTCCCATTCCCAGGTGTTGGACTGAATCTCCGGGTCCTTCATCCAGTCCCACTGGGCGTGCAGCACGTTATGGGCAATCTCCATGTTTTCCAGGATCTTGGCGATGCCGAGCGCGAATACACCCAGGCCCATGATGGTGAGTGCCACTGGCCAGGTCGCCAGCGCGTGCCCCCAGGCAGGAATGAAAAACAGTGAAAGGTAAATGACAAAACGGGAGCTCACCGCCATGGTGCGCTGGGTCTTGATCACCTTGAGGATATAGGCGCGATCCCGGTCGCCCCGGGAATCAAATACCTCGTTGCGAATGGCTTCCAGCTCGCGGCCGAATTCTTCGATCTGTTCATCGGTCAGGTCGACCGGGTATTGATGGGTTTTCATGATTCTTCCCTCACAAATCCAGTTCGCAGTCGCCGGCGGCGGCGCAGATGCAGGTTTGTACAATGCTGCCTGCCTCGTTCAGTACCTCACCGGTACGCAGGTCTCGCACACACCCGGATACCAGGGTGGTGTTGCAGGTATGGCAGATGCCCATGCGGCAGCCGTGGGGCGGGTTCATGCCTGCCTCCTCGGCCACTTTCAGCAGTGGTGTGTCACTGTCACCGTCGGCTTCCACATCGCTCTGTGCAAAGCGCACCCGACCACCTACTGCATCGTCGGGAATCTCGGTAAAGGGAGCGCGGAATCGCTCCACATGAAGCTGGCGGCTACAGCCCGCTTCTTCCATGCATTGCTCAATGGCTTCCAGCAGGGAAGGGGGGCCGCATGCGTACACATCCCGGTCTTTCCAGTCCGGGCAGAGCGCATCCAGCTGGGCCTTAGAAAAGCGGTTTCCGCTCGGGTCGTCGCCCTCGCGGCTATAAATCAGGTTCAGGTGATAGCGATCGTTGTAGCGATCCATTGCCTTCAATTCCTTGCCCAGCACCACATCAAACTCGTGGGGTGCGTAGTGAATATGGCAAGTATCCGGCAAACGACCCTGGGCAATCAGGCTGTTGATCATGCTGAACGCCGGGGTGATGCCGCTGCCTGCAGTAATAAACAGCGGCTGAATCGGCTGCGCATCCGGCAGGTAAAAGTCCCCCTGCGGCAGCCCGATGGGCAGGTAATCGCCCACCTTGATATTGCGCACGATGTGGTGGGAAATGGTGCCCTTGTCGATGGCCTTCACGGTGATGGTAAAGCAGTCGTCTTCCCGCTCCGGTGGGGAGGAGATGGTGTAGGTGCGGGTGTAATGCTTGCCGTTGGCGGGAATCCCCACTCGCACATGCTGGCCTGCACGGTGGCCGCGCCAGTTCAAGCCGGGGCGTAGGGTAAGGGTGCGCGCATCCTTGGTTTCATCCCAGACTTTGACGACGCGGGCCTGCATCTTGTGAGTGGTCCACAGCGGGTTCACCAGCTCCAGGTAATGAGAGGTGCGCAAGGGCCAGGCGAAATAATCGGTGATAGTACTCAGGCGAGACCAGATGGAGGGTGATGCACCTGGCTCAGGCTGGGCGGGTTGACGCATAACGGTTCCTCGATCGTTGTCATTATTTGAGGTGAAGCTTGCCTGGCGTGCCAGGCTGGCGGCGGGCAGCCGGGGCGGCTCGCCATAATCCGTTTAGTCACTGTTGTTGTAGCTGTCTCATGTCAGGTTCGGATTTCAGTATCCGCTTGTGCGGGTCGCTGTGACCAACCCCTTTTACCGAATCCCTACGCAATACCCATGCAGACATACAATCGGAGATAGCGCAGCAAGTGCACATCTGTATGTGTACAAGTGTTTACAAGACTAAAGTGATTATGCTGTGCTTGTCCAGAGTGTTTTCATGCCCTGTGGTAGATAGGTGTTTCTTGCAAGGCGTAAGGCTTGGGCGCCCCGTAACCTTCCTGGAGGGTCCCCTCTCCCTTGAGGGGAGAGGGACAGGGAGAGGGTGATGCTACGAAGCTACTTAAGCACCGAGCGCTATTCCAGCTAAGTATGGATTTTAAAACCAAAGAAATGGGTTCCAGGCAGTCCCCCTGCAAAATCCATCGCCCCCGGCTCAACTGTTGGTACACTGCACGCCTGATTTCCTGACACCCGGGCCCTTTACGTGACTGATACCCTGTTTTCTTCCCTGCCTCTCAGCGGCGACATGCTCGCCAACCTGGACACACTGGGCTACACCGCCATGACACCGGTGCAGGCGGCCAGCCTGCCGCCCCTGTTGCAGGGCCGGGATGTGATCGCCCAGGCCAGCACCGGCAGCGGCAAGACCGCCGCCTTCGGGATCGGCCTGCTGCACCCGCTAAACCTGCGCTATTACGGCTGCCAGGCACTGGTGCTGTGCCCCACCCGGGAGCTGGCCGATCAGGTGGCCGCAGAGATCCGGCGTCTGGCTCGTGGCGCCGGTAACATCAAGGTGCTGACCCTGTGTGGCGGCCAACCCATTGGCCCGCAGATCGGTTCCCTGGAGCATGGCGCCCAGGTGGTGGTGGGCACCCCAGGGCGAATACTCAAGCACCTGAGCAAGGGCACCCTCAGTCTCGACGGCCTCAACACCCTGGTGCTGGATGAAGCGGACCGCATGCTCGACATGGGTTTCTTCGATGATATTGCCGAAGTGATTCGCCAGACCCCGGAACGTCGCCAGACGCTGCTGTTCTCCGCCACCTACCCGGCGGGCATCAAGCAGCTGGCCGAAACCTTCATGCGCAACCCGGAACACGTGGAAGTGGAGGCGATGCACGACAACACCCGCATCGAGCAGCGCTTCTACGAAGTGGACCCCTTGCAACGCTACGAAGCCGTGGCCGAGGCTATCGCCTGCTTCCGGCCCACCAGCTGCGTGGTGTTCTGCGTCACCAAGCAGCAGTGCCAGGACGTGGTCAGCCAGCTCTGCCGCCAGCGGTTGTCCGCCCGAGCCCTGAACAGCGACCTGGAACAGCGCGAACGGGACGAAGTGCTCACCCTGTTCGCCAACCGTAGCCTGTCGGTACTGGTGGCCACGGACGTAGCCGCACGGGGGCTGGATATCGACAGCCTGGATATGGTGATCAACGCAGAACTGTCCCATGACCCGCAGACCCACATCCACCGGGTCGGCCGTACCGGCCGGGCCGGGGAGAAGGGTTTGGCCATCAACCTGGTGGCCCCTCGCGAAAGTCGCCGGGCCATGGCCATCGAAGAGCTACAGGGCGAAAAGCTCAACTGGCACCCGGTCTCCAGCCTCAAACCCCGCCAGGGCGACCCCATGCTGCCGCCCACGGTGACCCTGTGCATCGGTGCCGGCCGCAAGGACAAACTGCGCCCCGGGGATATCCTGGGGGCCCTCACCGGCGATGCCGGCATCCCCGGCAATCAGGTCGGCAAGATCACAGTGACCGATTACCAGGCCTATGTGGCCATTGAACGGGATAGTGCCGACTTGGCGCTGCAGAGATTGATGAGCGGCAAGATCAAGGGCAAGAGCCGGAGGGTGAAGAAGCTTTAATCCGTTCGCCCTGTAGGAGCCCCACTCCATGGGCGAATCCACCCTCCCAGGCATCGGAAAGCAAGTTGCGAAACGTAGAGTTCATCGAGCCCCGGTGACGCTAGTGGTCACTGGAATCCGTTGTCCGCCAGGGCGCTTTACCCACCCAGATGGGTTTTTCGGCAAGGCCCATTCGGGGGGGGGCATGGCTCGCCAGGCGCCGGCTTGCTGCAAATAAATCTGTATTTGCTTCTGTAGCTAGGCTGTTCGCAGTCTCCCAGCGGGATGCGTTGGCAATGCCCCAGCTTATTAGAATCACTTTGAAGGGACGCCTCGCTCAAGAGATAGCGTGACTTTGCCGTATCCGGGAAACTGCGTTAACCACGCCTGGTTATCACGCCTGCGCGGGATTCAGACTTGCCCGCATCATTCGCGGAGCTGTTCTTGACCCAGGTGGTGCCCCTCATCCTCCTTTCTCATGCGAATATTGAACTGTGTCACACTTTAAGGGTATTGTTCGCTAATCTTATATTCTTATTTGGGCGCGAATGTCTTCGCGGGGTTGCAGACAGGTGTAAAAGCCCGTCTGTGTAATGGGGTCTGGAGACCAAAATGAACAATAAATGGATGCTGTCAGGGCTGTTGCTGCTGTTGGCTGGATGTGGCGGAGATGATAACCGCGAGCCAGGTACGGAGCCGGATAACCTGGCCGAACAAGGCGGCTATGCCGCTGACGGCTACCTGGTGGGGGCCAAAGTCTGCCTTGATACCAATAAGGATTTGTCCTGTACCGATGAGCAGACTACCGCCACCACCGATGAAAACGGTCAGTTCTCCCTATACGCGAGTGCCTCGCTGTTCGAGGAGTATGAAGTCATCGTTGAGGCCATTGCTGGGGTCACCGTGGATCTCGACAATCCTGGCACCCCCATCTCCAAAGGCTACACCCTCCGGGCCCCCGCAGGTCTGAAGGATAGTGAAGAAAAAATTCCGGTGACGCCGATCAGCACGTTGCTGGCGGTTGAAAAAGAAGCTGCGCCAGACAAGACCGTACTGGAGGTCGTCAATGACTCCAGCTTTGCCGAGCAGTTGTGTCCGCTGGCCACTACCGAGGCAGAGAAGAAAGACTGTATCACCAAAGACTATGTCAAGGACGCGGACAGCACGGATGACACCACCCGGGTGCTTGCACAGCGCAAACAGCTGACGGCACGAGTGCTGGCTTCAATGCTTGCCGATGCCCAGGAAAAGGCTGGCGACAGCAACGGCAAGAAGGCGGCGGGTAATACCCTGTCGGCGAAAAGCAATCAGGTGGTTAACCAGCTGGATGAGGCCATAGGTAAAAATGGCGGTGACTTTGACGGGGTGGATACCGGCAAGTTGGCAGAGAAAAATAGCATCGTCGGAGGTGAGGGCAGTAACGCCCTGATCAATGCCAGCGAAGTGCCGTCTGAAAAGACCACCGTCATCGATGCATTCAAGGCCTCTGCCGCTACGTTTAATCTCAATGACACGGCTATTACTGCAGACCGGCTTGATGTAGGAAGTCTGCGTTGCGGTTTTGGGGGATGTTCGACGACCCACGGACAGCACAGACTGAGAAAGGGAGTCCCGATCAGCGACTGGGATGCGTACAGTAGCCAGGACTACGCACGCCTCCAGGAGGGCGGCGGGGCGGTCCAGCTGATCGAATATGGCTTTGTCATTGATGAGGTACATGCGGAGTTTGCTCTGGCCGCGCAAAAGCTCAGCTTGCAGGGTCGCAGTATAGGCCAGCTGATGGATACGTTTTCAGCTTCCGCAAACCGCAAATGGCGGCATGTCTTGAACCAGTGCTCGGTCTTTGAGGCGGGTGCCATAGGACACATTGTTTCCGAGCCAACCAGATACCAGGTCAATAACCCGGCCTATGCATTCTACGGCGTGATTCCCGCGACGGTGATTCCGACCTTTGGTGACACACCGCCTGATTTTTACGAAGAGCATGATATTGCGACGATCATCAGCACGTTTACAGGTTCTGTAGGCGCGTTTTCTGTATACGTGGGTCCGGATGTATACGTCACCCTTGCGGATGGCTCGGCAGAGTTCTTCAAGGCATCGACAAGCACCAGCCTGGGAACGGTCAGCTATAGGATTGAAGCCATCAATTTATTTCTTGGCGCGGCACGGGTGGTGGTAATCAATAACCTGGATATCCCGGCGGAAGAGGCGCTTTACATTGATCAGACCCGTGAGAACCTGGGTATAGCCGTGAGCCGGGATTCATGGCTCAAGAAATACCAACCGAAGGGCTCGCTCGGGACGGTTGCTGAGAACGCATATGGCGTGGGCGTTTTCGGAACCAATGCCCCAAGTGCCCCGCGCTTTTACCTGAATACTGCCGCAGCGGAACAGCTCAAGGCCGCTGTCGATGTATCTGCGCTCGCTAGCCCAGCTCGCGACCTGGATGTGGCCACTGACTGCAGTTACACCGTCAAGACCGGGGTGGATTCGGATGGTGACGGCGTTGACGACGGCGAAGATGCATTTCCTGACGATGCCAGTGAAAGTGGTGACATCGATGGCGACGGCACTGGTGACAACGCGGATAGCGACCGTGACGGCGATGGCGTCGACAACGACAACGATGCGTTCCCGAATGACCCCACTGAAACCTCGGACCTTGATGGTGATGGTGTTGGTGACAATGCGGATACCGACCGCGATGGCGATGGCGTTATCAACGACGATGATGCGTTCGCGGATGACAGCAGCGAATCCGGTGATCTGGATGGTGACGGCGTTGGCGATAACAGTGATGAGGACCGTGATGGAGATACCGTCTGGAATGATCAGGACGCTTTCCCGGATGATCCCAACGAGTTCAGCGATATTGACGGTGACGGGATCGGCGATAACAGTGACCTGGATCGTGATGGTGATGGCGTCAATAATGTCGTCGACGCGTTCCCGAATGACCCCACAGAAACGTTAGACAGTGACGGCGACGGTGTTGGCGATAATAGTGATCCAACTCCCAATGGTGGTGGTGCCGACTCCGACGGTGACGGCTTCGAGGATAGCGTTGATGCCTTCCCTGATAACCCCGCTGAGTGGGAGGATGCGGACGGTGATGGTGTAGGTGACAATAGCGATCCGGACCCATCTGATCCGCTGATTCCCGGCGACGACTTCTGTGATCCAGTGATTGATCCGTTCTGTGATCCATTCGGGTTCTAAGCAAAGCAGGAACAACGGATATATTGCCGTCAGACTTTACATTAAGTAATGCGGCAGTATCAGCAGCCTGAACAATCCGGCTCTCATATAATGGGAGCCGGATTTTTTGGTTCTTTAATGGCGCTTTTCATATCGACATCCCTGGGCCCGGTTGTTGTCACGACTTTCCGGCAATAGGGTGGACAAGAATCGCCGAGTGAAAAACCCTAATTCGGCAGGTCACTGTAGCAGTCCCTCTCGAAAGGCTAACCCTTGCCTCCCTATTTCCGTAGGAACGGCCCTCGAGCCGCGAATCCCACCGCCATCCCCGCGATCCCTAGAAACAGATCCAGGAAGCCTGTTCATTCCTTTACATCCCACGATTATGTAAATTCGAACGGGATCGCAACGCGCACCAACCACTAACAACGGCTGGCCCATGCTCGGATCGCAAGGCAGCTAGCCACGACACCGTCTTGCTCGCCAGCTTGAGCCAGACGACGCAATAACCAATGCCATCCGGCAGACGCAGGACGTCAGGTTGCTCCATCAGCAGCCGGCCTGGCGGGGTAGGATTGGGCAGAGCAACGGAGGCAAATATGCCGGTGAAAAAAGTTGGCTGGCGGGACCTGGCCAAAGGGGTGCGCTACATGGTGCCGCCGCTGCTGGATATTCAGCGCGGCAACCTGTTGCGCCTGGCCGGGTTGCGGCCTGCCAGCAAGCAGTCCATTGGCAAGGTCATCGAATACTGGGCCCGTCGTACTCCGCATAACATCGCCTTGCGGTTCGAGGATCAGCAGTGGACCTACGCGCAATTCAACGCCTGGGCAAACCGCCTGGCCGCCTGCTGGGCGGAGCAGGGCGTGGGCCCCGGTGACACCGTCGCCATCATGATGGAAAACCGGCCCGAAGCGCTGGCCTGTGTGGCGGCCACGGTCAAACTGGGTGCCATCGCCGGCATGCTCAACCACAACCAGAGTGGCGAGGTGCTGGAACACAGTATCCAGTTGGTGACGCCGCGGCTGCTGGTGGTCAGTGCGGAATGTGCAGCGGCCCTGGCCACCACCTGTTTTACCCCAGTGGCAAGCGCCCCGAACACCGCGCAGCCAGCCCCGTCGATCTGTTACCTGTGGCACGGCGGCGACCAGGGTGAGCCTGCGCCCCCGGGCTGGCTGGATCTGGACGAATACGCCGCCCGGCAATCGCAAGCCAACCCGCCCGGCACCGGTCGAGTGCGTGCCGAGCAGCCGTGCTTTTCCATCTTTACCTCCGGCACCACCGGGCTGCCCAAGGCCTCGGTGATGACCCACTATCGCTGGCTGGCCGCCATGGCCGGAGTGGGCGGCATGACCCTGGGCATACGCCGCAAAGACGTGTTCTATTGCTGCCTGCCCCTGTACCACAACAATGCCCTTACCGTGGCCTGGGGTTCGGTGTTATCCATGGGCGCGAGCCTAGCACTGGATCGCAAGTTCAGTGCGTCCCAGTTCTGGGAGAGGGTGCGCCACTACGACGCCACCGTGTTCTGTTATATCGGTGAGCTGCTCCGTTACCTGCTCAATGTGAAGCCCTGTCCCACGGATCGTCAGCACCGTATTCGGTTAATCACCGGCAATGGCCTGCGCCCGGAAATCTGGGACCAGTTCGAGCAGCGGTTTGGCATTCATCGTATCTACGAGTTTTACGGTGCCAGTGAATCCAATATCGGCTTTATCAATCTTTTTGGCGTGTCGCAGACCGCCGGCTTTACGCCGCTGCCTTTCGCCATCGTCGAGTTCGACAACGACACCGAAACCCCGCGCCGTAACCACAACGGCTTTATGCAGCGCATTCCCAGGGGTGGGATCGGCCTGCTGATCAGCGAAGTGACCCCGCGCCGCCCCTTCGATGGCTACACCGACCCCGCTGCCGGCGAGAAAAAGCTGCTGCGTGATGTCTTCAAGAAAGGCGACTGCTGGTTCAACTCCGGCGATCTGGTGCGTGACCAGGGCATGCACCACATTCAATTCGTCGACCGGGTCGGCGATACCTTCCGCTGGAAAGGGGAAAACGTGGCCGCCGGCGAAGTGGAAGGAGCCATAGCGCAGCACCCGGATATTGATCACGGCGTGGTGTACGGGGTCAGCATTCCCGGCTGCGATGGCCGCGCGGGAATGGCGGCGGTCACGCTCAGCCCGGGTGTCACCCTCAACGGCCCAGGCCTGGCACAACATCTGAACCGTTTGTTGCCGGCCTATGCAGTGCCCCTGTTCCTGCGCATCCGCGACCACCAGGAAACCACCGGCACTTTCAAATACCGCAAGGTAGAGCTGAAACAACAAGGCTTCGCGCCTGATCAGGTGGCCGAACCGGTGTACGTACTGCTGGATAGCCAGCGCGGTTACCAGCCTCTGACGGCGGAGCTGGCCCGGCAGATACAGCAAGGAGAAATACGCCTTTGACCCGGGCGCGAGCGAGTTGCACCTGCTCGTTACAGGGGCGCGCTGGGCGGCCACGATTCAACAATGGCTTTAAGCAGAGAGTAGGAGAAAGGACGCCGGGCGGCGGAATTTGACGGTAATCAGGAATGGCGCATATTCCGCAGGAATGTCACTGAAATAGCAGTATGGTAGGAATGGGGCATCTGACCCCGGAGAGGTGAAATGGACTTTAAGGACTACTACGCCCTGCTCGGAGTGGAGCCAGACGCCGACGCGGCCGCCATCAAGACGGCCTACCGCCGTCTGGCCCGCAAATATCACCCGGATATCAGCAAGGAAGACGACGCCGAAGCCAGGTTCAAGGACGTGGCCGAAGCCTGGCAGGTGCTGAAAGACCCGGACAAGCGCGCCGACTACGACCAGCTCCGCGCCCTGCGCAACCAGCAAGGCGACCATGGCTCGTTCCAGCCGCCCCCCGGCTGGCAGCCGTCAGGCGGCGGGTTTGATCCTGCCGATGCGGGCTTTTCCGACTTCTTCGAATCCCTGTTCACCGGCGCCCGCCAGGCCCGCGGTGGCCATGCCCCGTCGCGGCGCGGCCAGGATGTGGAAATCGAGCTGCCCATCTTTCTGGAAGACACGGTCAGCAGCGAATCCAAGTCGGTTTCCTACCGGTTGCCGGAATACGACCAGTACGGTCAGGTGCTCGGCGAGAAGAGCAAAACCCTGAACGTGAAAATTCCGGCCGGTGTGACCGGTGGTGAGCGTATCCGGCTGAAAGGGCAGGGGATTGCCGGTATCGGCAATGCCCCCGCTGGCGACGTATACCTGCGCATCCGCCTGGTGCCGCATCCCTTGTTCGATGTGGAAGGCCACAACCTGATCGTCACCGTGCCGGTGGCGCCCTGGGAAGTGGCGCTGGGGGCGAAAATTGAAGTGCCCACTCTCACCGGCGCGGTTCAAATGACTATCCCGGCACACAGCCAGAACGGCAAGAAGCTGCGCATTCCCGGCAAAGGGTTGCCCGGCAAGACCGGCAAGGGTGACCTGATTGCCGTGCTGAAAGTAGTCATGCCAGATGCCACCGGCGAAGACATTGAACAGTTGTGGCAACAACTCGCCGACAAGGCGAGCTTCGATCCGCGCGCACAATGGAGACGGTAATCATGGCCTCTCAACTAAGAATCACCGTATGCAGTAGCGACATTTACCAATTGGTGCAGATATCAGAGCAGGACCTGATCGACATCGTCAGCCTTGGCATTATCGAGCCCCACGACAGGCAGGCCAGCGAATGGCAATTCGACGATGCCGTCGTCGCTGACATTGCCCGCGCCACCCGCCTGCGGCGTGACCTGGAAATCAACTGGGCAGGCGTGGCACTGGCCATGGAGTTGCTGGATGAAGTGGAGGCGCTACGCCGGGAAAACCACGAGCTACTACGGCGGCTAAAACGGTTCGAGACGTGATGATTCCCGATGGCGCCCATCAGCTACCACGGGCGCCCCTTTCCTTTTCCCTCTTTGTTGGAGCCATGCTCGCATGGCGAACCCCTGACTTTTTTCTGACTACAGCCGTGCAATATCGAACGGGATCACGAAGAGAAAAATACCGATAAAAACAACTCTGCGGGATCGAATGCCATCGGTCCTCAGCGTCCAGCCGCCGAACGTTCTGTTAAGCAACCACAAGAGATGAAATGTCGACGGCTGCCCAGTCTCAAACCGCCAGTAACAGCGCCCGTTCCCACATCCAGAAAACCGCCATGCTGCCGATGCTGTAAACAGCAATGCTCTGCAGGCGCTGGATATGGTGCTTCATGCCAAATATCACCAGCAGCACCGCCGCCACACACAGCAATTGCCCCAGCTCCAGACCGAGATTGAAACCCAGCAGGGTAATGATCAAATCGTTACCGCTGAGCCCCTGGGTATTGAGCACATTGGCAAACCCGAGGCCATGCAACAAACCAAACCCCAGCGGCAGAAGGAGCACGGTGGCCCTGCTGGGCTGCTTGAGGGTGCCCCGGTTCAGCTGGAACGCCATGGCCAGCAAACTGGCGGCAATGGCGATCTCGGCCAGGGTAACGGGAAAGCGGATGATACCGCTGGCAGCCAAGGCCAGGGTCAGGCTGTGGCCCAGAGTGAAGCTGGTAATCGCAAGCACCAGAGGTTTGCCCCGGCGCAGCCACAGGGTCAGGCCGATAACGAAAAGAAGGTGATCCCAGCCGGCGAGCAAATGAATGATGCCGGAGTGAGCGGTACGGATCAGTGTGCCCAGCCAGTCCCCGGATGCCTTGAACTGGAAGACGGGGGAGTGGGCATCCAGCAAGCTGCTGTGAGTAGGCTCGCCAGGCGAATGGTATTGAGCCACGGCCTGGTACTCGCCCAGACCAGGCAGGCTGATGCTGTAGGGTGGTTCGTCGCAGCGAAGCTGCCAGATCGTCCAGTGCGCCTCCTTTGCCATGGTGCGTTGCGGCGCGGACGGCGTGCATGTTTCGGGGAAGACCGGTGTCGGCGTCTGCGCGACGGTAACGCCGGACTTGAGGCTGACACGCAGATGCAGGTCGTCGATCTGTTCCAGCTTCAACAGCATCGGTACCAGCCCATGGCCGTGGGCCGTATTGGCGAGGGTGACGAGGATCAAAGCGGCCACACAGTGGCGTAACAGATGGCTCATTCTTCCCAACTCACTGTGTATTGCTGACGCAGCTGCGACATACCCTCTCGCAGTGCCTGGTTTTCCTGGTCGGCTTTCCAGGCCAGATACACCTTGGCCGGGTTAATCGGTACCGGCTGACGGGTTGTTCCCTCAATCCAGACAAGATGCTGCCCGAAAACACTCTCCACCGGGCCGGCCCACTGGCGGGTAGGCAGGGCTTCCAGTTGTGCGGCAAATCCGGGGCCAAAGGTCTTGGCGAGAGTCCTGTCGCTGATATCCGCCAATACATTGCCGGCGAGAAAAGGCTCGGAATAGCGGGTCGCGTCCTGAGGAGAAAACGACGGCAGTGAAAGCAGCTCTGCCCTGGCGTCCGGGCCGGTGCGCAGTACATGGGACACATGCCAACGCCGTGCCAGGGTCGTGGCCGAGTCAGCATAGCGGGCCAGTTCGGCACTCTCCGCTTCCAGGTCCGCCTGGCTGCGCAGTTCGGCCTGCATACGAAGCAGAAGGCGCTTGCGCACCACCGGGTCCTGCAGGGGCATCCCCAATTCATAGGCGGTAGCCAGCGCATCGGACGGGTGGCTGGCGGGCTGTTCGGTAAAGGCCAGGTTCTCGCGCAGGCGGCGGCGAACGATGGGGTCCGTGCGATCCCAGCCACGCAACCGGGCCTCGTTAATCAGAATCTCTTCATCCACCCGGGCCTGCAGCGACGCCTGCAGTTCATCGGGGGTCAGTTCACGCCCCAGCTGTTGTCGCCACTGCGCCTTTAACGCCTCCACCTCTGAGGCACCCAAATGGATTTCTGTGGCGGCGGGGTGATCGGCGCTGGGATCTGTGAACAACGACTGCGCCAGGAAGGCGCCACTGCCCAAGAGCAGGCAGTGGAGTAAGGGGTGACGAAGCCAGCCGATCGTGTTCACTGCTTGTACCAGATCGGTGAGGCCCAGGCCCGTTCCTGAATGCGGGAGGGGGCATTGCCGTTCTCGATTTCGCAGCAGGCCGCCCACTCTTCTTGTGGATTGTTGCTGCAATCCAGATCCGCCGGTGCATTCATGCACTGGCGGGTCAGCCAGCGGCAGGTGGGGGCTTCCACCACACGGGCGTAGTAGAAGGCATTCTGATCGGCCTGGAATTGCGGGTCGTCCCACACCGCACACAGTTGTTGCGGGCCGCTACCGGACACCTGGCAGGTGTCATCGTCCAGGGACCAGTCGCTGTTTCCGGTGGCAATATCAAACACCTGCTCGCGGGCCAGGGACTGGCCATTGGCATCTTTTTCCACCCAGCCTTTGACGATTTGCACACGCTGCAGGGGCACATTGACGCTGCGCTCGTTCTCACGGGGGAAGGTATCCGCGGTGGCCCACACGGCGAAGCGTGGGGTGCCCTGGCCGGCGTGCAGTTCGCCGCCCATGGGCACGCCGGCCGCGTAGCCGGTTTCCACAAACGCCTGGCCGCCACGCTCACACATGTTGTCCGGCATTTGCTCGGTGCTGCCACCAAATACCCGCAGCTGCATGCGCGGGCCACTGGTGCCATAGGTTTCCTTGCGCTGCATGGCATCAAACAGGGACGCGCGGGTATTCTCTTCAGCCCAGACAACGGCAAGGCCACCGGGGTTATTGAAGTAATCGTCTTTCACCCCGTCCACCGGAGGCACATCCCGGTGGCCGACAAAGTTGTCTTCATCCACCGCACCGGGCAGGCCGAAGTGGCTGTCGGTGCTGGCAATGAAACCGTACTGGAACGGGTTGGCACCCTTGGCTTCCTCGATCAATAGCCCTTCCTTCAGACCATGGCGCACATAGTTCTGAAATGCGGGGGCCGGGGGAATCGGATTGATGCCCAGGAAGAACTCGAAGAAATTAGTGGCTGGCAGTTTTTCAAAATCACACAGGGGATCATCCGGGCTGCCATTTTCCACCCGCGCACATTCGGAATCCCCCTTCACCTGGAAGATCTCGATCAGCGGTTCGGCTCGGCGTTTTTCGGCAATGTCGTAGCCGTCTTCTTCCGGTCCGGCAAACATGCGCCCGTTACTCAGGTTGGAGTTGTGGGGAATGGTCAGGTACTCGCACTCACCGGTGCAGGCCTCGTCCAGTTGTTCCCACAGAGCCGAAGGGTCCGGCGCTTCATAGACACTGACAGGGTCCTGCGGCACCTGGTCCCCGGAAAAGATCACATTACGGTGCATGTTGTCGCTCAGCGGCGACATGGTGTACTCGTAGCCGTTAAAGGCAGTGAAGCAGCCCGGCTGGTTAAAGCGCTCAGCCTGCAGCTGCACATCCAGCCAGGGCCCACGCGCGGCGCCCCGGCACTTCTCCCCCGTCACCCCGCAAAATAATGGGCGGTGGACTTCGTTGTCGGTGAGCAGGAAGGGTTCGTCAAAGCTGATATTGGGGAATGGCACCAACTGGCTAAAACCAGCCCAGCCACCGCCAAACAGCAGGAAACCGAGCTCCCGGTCCTGGCGGTACACCGTGCACTCGGGGGAGCTGTAGGCCAGCGGGTCCAGGCTGGGGTCCTCACACAATTCCCGTTCGCCCAGCCATTCGCCGTGATCGGTCACCGCCGCAAAATCCAGCGGGCGATCAATCTGATAAGGCGGAATCAGCGAATTCCCGGCGGCGTCATAGGGTGGGGCGGCCACCGGCTCTCCCATGGCAAAGCGGTAGGCGCCTTCCGGGGTCAGCTGCGCGGCAACGGCATCCAGCGAGTACACCGTATGCAGATGCAGCTCACCAAAATACGCATTACGCAGCGGGTTAGGCGGCGTCTGGTCGCAGGCGAGCAGCTCCGGATCCGGGTCGGGCGTTGGCGGTGGCTCACTGGGTGTCGGCGTTGTGGCCGGGGCGTTAGTCGTGGTCGGGGTGCCGCTATCGCTGCCGCCACAGGCAGCAAGGAGCAGACAGCTCATCAATGTGGGCAGGGCATATTTCATGGCAAGTTCCGAAGCGCATCGTCGCCCGGGCGGGCCGGGCAGTAAGCCAAAAGAGCCGCCGGTGTGGCCGGCAATCTCAGTAAACCGGAAGCGGCAGGCCAGAGCTCGCCCGATTCCGGAACCGCCTTATTCACATTGTCAGCAGTCGCAGCCAGCGGTTTTCGGCATGGCTGCCCTGGTTAAGGTGGCGGATTGAATCAAGGTAGAAGAAATCCCGGGGCGGGTCAGATTCATTGAGTTGGGGCTTTGTGTCTATTTGTGCACTGCCGTCCCAATAAAGAAACCGGCGGGCAGGGTGGTGAAGGCTTGCAGCGGACAGCCGTTACACGATGCTGTCTGATTCTCTTGTTGGAGCCATGCTCGCATGGCGAACCCCTAAACAAGAAAATGAAGCCTATTCATTTATTTCAGCGTACGGATTGTGTAAATTCGAACTGGATCACAAATAACGAATACCAATAATAAGCCCGCCAGGATCGCGGGCAATAAAACAACGAGGGATGGGATGCCTTTATTCTGGGGAACGCCTAACCAGAAAATCTGCCGAGCTATTCCCCAGCAGTGCCGAACCCTCTTCGTACTGTCCGTATTCCTGTGCCCCTCGTTAGCCCACTCCTCCGTGTTCCTGGGCGTTTCACCCGGCGATTCCTGCCTGGAAACCTATCAGATGGAGGTTGACCGGGGTGCAGAGGCCGGTCTGCCTCTGGAAACCATGCTGGAGCAAGAACTTCTGGCGTTTGAACACAACACCCCGGATCTCTCTGAAATAACCTGGTATCAATGCGGCGGGGATCGTATTTCTCTGGTTTATTACGGTGCTTGGTTCAAGAACGAGGTGGGGCAAAAGCGTTTCTTTAAAAACCAAAAAGCAACATTAGAGAGAAAGTTTGGTAAGCCATCATTTGATGCCTTTGATCCCGGCTGGGTGGAGAAGCTCGTATTCTGGCTAGACGGGAAAGGAGACATAGAGAAAAAACTGCCAGTGGTTCAGTGGCAGCCAGAAAGTGGCGGGGTAATCATGCTTCAATATTCCTCCCTGGACGTTGACGGCAAGGCCTATGGGGTCACCATGAGCTGGGAGAAGTAGGCATCATGGCCACGATCATCCCCAGCCTCACGACTATCCGCCGCATGACGTCGGGCGAACGCCGCCTGGGGCAGCGGCTGGAAGCCCTGCTGGAGGATGACTACACCGTCTGGTACGACACCCCCGTCGGGCGCAAACGGCGCTATCCCGATTACATCGTTCTGCATCCCGGTCGTGGCCTGCTGTTTCTGGAGGTGAAAGACTGGAAGCTGGATACCCTGAAAAGCCTCAATCCCCGTGATGCCGAGATCCTCACCCCGGGTGGCCTGAAGACCGTCAGCAACCCGCTGCAACAGGCCCGCCAGTGCGCGCTTACCGCCATCAACCGCTTGCAGCGCGATGAACACCTGCAACAGACCCGCGAACAGTTCAAAGGCAAACTCTGCTTCCCGTGGGGCTACGGCGTGGTGTTTCCCAATATCACCCGCAAGCAGTGGAACGACGCCATCAACGAAGAGCAGCAGGAGCTGGTACTGCCGCCGCACCGTGTGATCTGTCGCGATGAAATGACCGCCACTGCTGACCCGGAAGTGTTCCAGGAACAACTCTGGGCCATGTTCGATTACGCCTTCGGCGACAAGCTCACCCTCCCGCTGATCGATCGTATCCGCTGGAACCTGTTCCCGGAAATCCGCATCAACGCGCCCCAGCAAGGGCTGTTTGATGCCGAGGATGACGAAGCGGATGAAGATGCCGGTACACGAGGGCAGGGCAGCGCCAACGGCAGCAAAGCCGTGGCCGAGGGCAGGGCAGACTACAACAACATCCCGGACATCGTCCGCGTGATGGACCTGCAGCAGGAACAACTGGCTCGCAGCATGGGTGAGGGCCACCGGGTCATCCACGGCGTGGCCGGCTCCGGCAAGACCCTGATCCTCGGCTACCGCTGCCTGCACCTGGCCCAGGCCGTCACCAAACCGATACTGGTGCTGTGCTTCAACATCACCCTGGCTGCACGGCTGCGCAGCTTTATTGCCGAAAAGGGCATCGAAGAGAAAGTGCAGGTACACCACTTCCATGAATGGTGTGGCCGGCAACTGCAAACCTATAACGTGGATCTGATCCCCGCCCCGCCCGAATTAAAACCCTGGGAGCGGCAGGTGGAGACCGTCATTCAGGCCGTGGACAAGGGCCAGATCCCCCGCGCTCAATACAGCGCGGTCATGATCGATGAAGGCCACGACTTCGAGCAGGACTGGCTGGCGCTGGTCGTGCAGATGATCGACCCGGACACCAACTCGTTGTTGCTGCTCTACGACGATGCCCAGTCCATCTACAAAAAACGCAGCCTCAAGTTCCCCCTGTCCAGCGCGGGCATCCAGGCCCGTGGCCGTACCACCATTCTGAAACTGAATTACCGCAACACCCGCGAAATCCTCAGCTACGCCTACGATTTCGCCAAGGACTTCCTGCAAGCCCAAGACGCCGACGACGACCACATCCCCCTCATCGCCCCGGAAATGGCAGGCGCCAGCGGCCCGCCCCCGGCATTCCGCAAGTTCGACACCTTCAACGACGAAGCCCACTACATCGCCCGCTGTATTCGCAAATGGCACCAGAACGGCCAGCCGCTCAACACCATCGCGGTGATCTACGGCTACACCTGGCAAGCCGACACCCTGCAACGGGCTCTCAAGCGGGAAAACATTCCCCATGCCTGGCTGAAAGACAACGCCAGCAAGAAAGCCTACGACGCCAATGCCGAGCGCATCGCGCTACTCACTCGGCAGAGCAGCAAGGGGCTGGAATTCGATACCGTGGTACTGGCGGGGTTGGGAGGGTTGAGGGATGACGATGAGAATCTGGAGAGCGAGGTGCGATTGTTGTATGTGGGGATGACAAGGGCGAGGGAGCAGTTGTTGTTGACGGGGAGCGGAGGGAATTGGTTTGTGGGGAGGTTTGATGGGAAATGGGAGACCTGATCCCTAACCCCCAATGCTTTTCTTGATGGAGGCGTTATGTCTGCAAAATCCGATACGGATCGTGCTGGCGTGTATATCTGGCCACGCTGCTTTTTGCGTCAAGTGCCATCGTTTGAACTGGATCGCCGTGCGTCACCGTATCGTCGCTTGTCTGCTACTGTGCTGGTAGCTAACGACGAAGCATTTAGCGTTCGCGGTCGGGCAGACAACGAGGTGAAGCTAATGGGTGCCATTGTTGGGCCTGCCGCGCCTCGTTCTTTTATGCATGCGCCAGGGGCGACAACCACCGTTGATGCCTTCATTACCAGCGAGGCTTACCCTGCTTTATTACAGGCGATAGGCAACCCCGTGGGGCGCTTGCTTAATGCTGACGAGCTCTCTGCCATTCAGGCGCTTTGCCAGCCGCGTTTTGGGCAGTTGGCTGATGTGGCAGAAGCGCAGGTTTTGTTCGACGATATTATTACAGTGCTGAACCCAAAGCCTGAAGCGGTTAATTATGATCCGAGAGTAGCGCAGGCAATGGCGCTGGTGGAGGCCCACGGGTTCGATGAATTGTCGGTGGCGGCCCTTGCTGATTCTGTGCATGTGTCGGTGTCGCGCTTGAATGCCTTGTTCAAGCAATATCTTCTTTGCAGCCCCTTGGAATATATTCGCAGCGTGTGTTTGTGGAAGAGCATTCCTGAACTCGCCCTCGGAGCTACCCTCACAGATGCGGCACATGCTGCAGGCTTTTACGATTTAGCGCACTTTAGTAAAGCGGTAACGGCCATCACAGGCTTTTCGCCGAGCCTTCTTATGGAAGGCACGGTAGCCATGAGCTTCACCTAGCGTTTGGGCTCGCTCTTTCAGACAAGTATTAAAGAAACACACACAATCCATACAAGCCTACTTTTACCCCCTTTCGCTACAGTTGCATGATTGAAATAACGGGGAAGATCAGTGATGCATCGTCTTACAACACGACATGGCCGCGTTGCTTACACCCAATTGGGAAATCCCAATGGGCCGCATTTGCTCATGCTGCACAATGGCGGCACAGACCATAGTATTTGGGAGCCTGTGACCAAGGAGCTGGAAAGCCGTTACCGGATTACCGCTATTGATTGGCTGGGGTATGGCGAATCGGCGGCGATGCAAGAAGGTCGAGCACTCGATATTTACGCCGATGTGATTGCTGACGTTATTGATCAGCTAACCCTGGACAAGGTGGTCCTTGTGGGCAATTGTGTTGGCGCTGCGGCGGCCATTCACTTTGCGCGTAAGGATGCAGAAAGAAAGCCTGGTGCGCGGAGCGTAGAGAAACTGGTGCTGTTTAATGTGCTCACCAGCAGCACGCTGGCACTGGGTAGCCGCACGGCAGCGCGGGTGCTAACAACGGCGTTTGGGCGACGTGTTATGCAAGGGTTTTCTCGGCTGGTTACGCAGCGTGAATGGGGCAGAAGCGTTGTTGTGGGATTTCAGATAAAAGCGGCAGGCATGGTGTCTGAGCGTTTGCGTACTCAGCTAGCCGACAGATTCCGTCAGCCCAGCAATGCTGACACGCTTATGGCATTAGGGGAGCAGGTGTTTCTTGGTTTTGGTTTTGAGAAATTAGATAAAACCAGTAACGGTATGCCCCCGGCTATGGTGATTTGGGGTAAGCATAATCAGGTGCTTTCTGTGGCAAAGGGCCGCAAGTTCATTCAGCGTTATCAGCCCGCGCAACACCATATTGAGCACGGAGGCCATTTGTTGATGATGGAAGCACCGCAGCGTTGCGCTGAGCTAATGACCAATTTCGTCAGCGAATAAAACGTCAGCTCAGGCTTAAAAGGCTTTCAAACAAGCTGGAACGGTGGCAGCGCCTGCGCAGAGAGATCAAGTGGGTGCTGTTACAACGAGCTTTTTGCTGTTTGAATTAGTGCTTGTGCAGAGGGAACACGAGGGTCAGGTCTCCCATTTCCCAAATCTTGATTCAAGATTTGACGCGTGAATCCGGGCTCACGGGACTCTGGATCAGGTCTTGTCCCGTGCGCCACTCCAATGCCTGAAACGCTGGGGCCCCCGCCAACTACCTGCCTTCGCCACCGTATGCTATCAACCCCCCACAAACAGATCAGGTATACTCGCGGCTTTTATCTCGTTGGGTGATGTTTCATGCAGGCCTCGTCTTCTTCCGTCCCCGCTAATGGTTGGCGCCAGCGTCTGACCGTTTGGCTCAACTCCTCGTTATTCGGCAACAGCAGGACAACAACAGGCAGGACAACAACAAGGACAACAACAGGACACCCATCAATCAAGACAACAACAGGACACCCATCAATTGGCAGATCTCCTACGCATCTGATGGTTGCTGTCTGATAGTGAGCTGTCCGTAAGGTCAGTATGGTTTGAGTCATGGATCAGCAAGGAGGCGACCATGACCCGAGCGCGTTATCAGCAGGTTTCTCTTGATGAAACCCCGTACTACCACTGTATTTGCCGTTGTGTACGCAGGGCTTTCCTGTGTGGGCGTGATCATTATTCTGGCCAGGATTATGAGCACCGCAGGCAGTGGGTGGTGGAGCGTCTTGCGACGCTGGTTGAGGTGTTTGCGATTGATCTGTGTGCCTATGCGGTGATGTCCAATCACTCCCATGTGGTGCTGAGGGTGGATCGGGGCCAGGCAGAAAGCTGGTCGGAACGGGAAGTGGCGGCGCAGTGGATGCAGCTGTTTTCCGGGCCGCCACAGGTGCAGCGCTGGTTGCGTGACGAGACCGGCGAGGCAGAAACCCTGAAGGCGCTGGAGATTGTCGAGGAATGGCGCTCCCGGCTGTATGACCTGGGTTGGTTTATGCGTTGCCTGAATGAGCATCTGGCCCGCCGGGCCAACGAGGAAGACGGCTGCAAGGGCCGCTTCTGGGAAGGGCGTTACAAGAGCCAGGCCCTACTGGATGAGAAAGCCCTACTCAGCTGTATGGCCTACGTGGATCTTAATCCGGTGCGGACAGGTATGGCAGCCACCCCGGAAACGTCAGATTACACCTCCTTCCAACAACGCAGCGGTGCCGTACTGAATCAGCCATCAGCTGAGACAGCTCCGATACTTCTCCCTCTGGTGGACGCCGAGCACATAGAAAGTGACGACGACACCACGGTCTCCCGCATCCGGTTGATGGATTATCTGGAGCTGGTGGATGCCACTGGCAGAGCCCTGCGTGCGGACAAGCGTGGGGCTATTAATGGTGCTGCCGCCGGCATCCTTGATCGACTTGGGATCGATGAGCGGGCATGGCTGAAACACATGACGCCCCGAAAACAACGCACTCCCTTGGCGATTGGCCCACTGGCGAGGGTCAGAGCCTTTGCTGAAGCCACAGGCCGGCGCTGGATTGCTGGGCAAAACGCTGCCTGTGCACTGGGGTGAGGTGTTGGTGTGGTTATCAATGGGTGTCCTAGCTTGCTAGCTTGAGCTGATTGGGTGCGCTGCTTTAGTGAGAAGCTTCTGCTATTTAGATGGAGGGAAAAGCTATTTTTGTGACATATGTTGCAAAAATGATAGATTATGGTAAAAGAATGTAAAATATGGGCGGGTAGGCTGGTGACTTGACCGGCATTCATTGGGGAATGCTGGATTGGAAGGTCGCCCTGTGTCAGGAGGACGCAGTGTGAAGGGGGTTGGGGTAAAGGCAACATTGAGGTCAGGGGTGCCTCTCTTGTCAATTTTCGCTGTTTTGCTTTGTTCTGAGTTATCTAGGGCTGGAGACAGCGATGTCTATATGCATGAAGGCAGCATTTACGTTACAGCCATTGATCAGCCCCTCTCCCAGGTTATGGCACAGGTCGCTGCGGCTTCGGGTATTGCTGTCGATGTTTCCCCCGCAGTAGACAAGCCCGTCTCCTTTTCTATTTCAAATCGCACTCTTGAATCCGCCCTGGAAAAAATTGCCCGGGAGCAATCGTTGAGCATGATAACAGGCTGGAAGAAGTCAGCTTTGGGGTCTAACGCAATAGCGACGGTGATTTTTTTTCCATCCAGCGGGACTGAGCGAGATGAGGCTTCAATTCAAGAGGCGGGCGTGCATTGGGAGCGCAAGGCCAGGCGGCAATTCAACAAAGATAAAGCGCAGTCAAAGCGCGAGAAAAAACGGCTTGAGCGAGCAGCGAAACGTTCTGGTCGTATATAGCCCCTTCGGGGTATCAGCAAGTGAATGGAACCAACTACAAACATTGTGAGGGGATAAAATGAGTAGTTTCAAAAGACTAAAAGGGATGGCTGGTGCCTCCATGGTGGCAGGTGCAGGGCTTGTGGGGATGATGGCATCATCTGCCCGTGCCGGGGTGAAGACATCCTGGACCGGCACCGATGAGGGGTATCTGACTTTCCATGACGCAAACAAGGATTGGGCGCATGGTTTCTATTTTTCTGGCAGTAATTCTTCAGTTATTACCGATATTTACTCCAGTATTTCGGAAGGGGCTATCGGCAAGACGGCTTCATGTACCACTTCGGTAACTACGTTCTGGAACTGCTACTCCTACAGTGATGCCTATGACGGTGTGCTGGGGCTTGGGGTTAATGGTAATTGGTTTGATCCGGTAGGTGCTGATGCAGTTATTACCGATTACCAGATCGATGCTGGTACCAATGTGGATATTGATACAGATCTTGATGCGAGCATCAAGTGGGCCTTCCTGAAAGATGATCCCGTTACACGGGGCCTCTTTACCGTAACGAATAAAGGGGCTATTGAGCAGTCGGTGACTTTCCAGATTTATGGAAACTGGGGCTCCGATGGTCAGGGCGGTATTATTAATACCAGTAATGATGACCAGACCGTTGATAGCACAGACACCTGGGTTACCATTTCCGATGACCTTGTGGATGGCGCTAACGGTGATCCAGTTATTACAACGGGTATCTCTGGGGAAGGATCAACGGTAGATACGACAGTGGTGGATCTTGATACCTCCGACTACGATATTGATTACACCGTTACGATCCCTGCCGGTGAGAGCCGTAGTGTTGTTGTTTTTCATCAAATGTCGAAGAGTATTACTGACGCCAGCGCCATTGAGTCAAATTATGAATCTGGTAGCGCATTGAGCTCCGCCGGTCTGCTAGTAGGTTTGAGCAATACTGAGCGTAGCCGTGTTGTCAACTATGCGTTGCCCAAAGCAGCAGAAGTAGCTGCCCGCACAGGCAGCAGTAGCAGTAGCGGTGGCAGTGCTGGCGCCGCTCTTATGGCATTGATCGCGGCCCTGGGTGTATCTCGCAGACGTCGTGTCTGATCCCGTTCCATCATGACCAGGAGGCCACTCTCGGGTGGCTTCCTTTTTCAGGATTGCACTTGTCTAACCCTTCTTTTTCTCAGTCTAAATCGAAACTCATCAACGCGTTGTCAGCGGGCGATCTGCTGCAGGCGGGTGAACTGGCTGAACAGTTCATGCTTCGCTTTCCTGACAAACCAGAGGCCCACTACTTTTCCGGTTTGCATTCATTGCTAGCCCAGGAAAATGGAAAAGCAGTTCAACAGCTGGAAGTTGCGCTTGGGTTCGATGATAAAAACCTTAATGTCCTGCTGAATTTAGGTGTTGCATATCAACGTTTGGGAAAAATGGATGCCGCCACTCAGGCCTATCTTGCGGTGCTTGCCATTGTGCCGGTTAATATCCAGGCGTTAATCAATCTTGGTAGTTGCCACTATCAGAAAAAATCATTTTTAGAGTGCAAGGAAGCCTTTTCAAAAGCAGCTTCTCTGGCTCCGGATAATTCAACGGTTATTTCCGGTTTGGCTGACGCCGAGCGCTCATTGGGAAACTGGCGCAAGGCGATACAGCTTTATAAGCGTGCCATTACCATCAACCCGGATGATGAAAGAGCCAACAATAATCTGACACTGATGCATTTGAATCTGCAGCATCACGGCCAGGTTAAAGAGGCAGCGCGCAAGGCAATAGAAAAAAATCCAGACAATATCGATGCCTATATTGCGTTAGGCAGAGCCCATATTGCGGAAGAGGGTTATGAAGAGGGGATGGATACATTCGCATCCGCCTTTGAAAAAAAACCGGAACACCCGGAATTGCTCACGGCTATTGGTAACAACTACCTCAATATTGGTGATCATTCAGAGGCGTCCAGCTGGTTCAACAAGGCGCTATCCCTGGATTCGTCGTTGCCTGTGGCCATCCTGGGCATGGCTCAATGTCTGGATAAACATGATTTGCATGGCCAGGGTATCGCGTTACTGAATGAGAACGCTGAGTCGCTTTCCTCTCTTCCCCAGTACTGGGTGACCTTATCGGATCTTTACTGGAATGAAGGGGAGGCGGATGAGGCCTTACGATGTCTTGAGAAAGCCAGTGCACTTGCTCCCCAGCAAGCCAGCCTCTACTGCAAAATGGGCGGTATTCTTTCTTCTTCAGGGAATATGGAGGGGGCCGATGCTTGCTTCCGGCAGGCGCTTGCTGAGCAGGAGGATTGCATTGGTGCGATCAGCGGGCTGGCTACGTTGAAGAAATCCTCCCTGGAGGCCTCTCATGTGCAAAAAGCCCATGAGCTTCTGGAAAAGGATGCACTACCCGATGGCGCCAAAGGGTCGCTGCACAGTGCGTTATCTTACTATTACTCGGGCAACAAGGATTTCTCCAGTGCGGTGGCCCATATGGCGGAAGCGAATCGCTTCCAATGGGCATCCAGGGTCCGGCAGGGTTGGGAGTATCAACAGGACTCACATCAGCAGGTTGTTGCTACCAACAAGCAACTCTTTACCCGGCAGTTAATCGAGACAGGTCAGCAGATTGGTCACTCTTCTGACATGCCTGTATTCATTGTCGGCATGCCGCGTTCAGGAACAACCCTGACTGAGCAGATCATGGCTCGACACCCGAGTGTACTGGGTGTTGGCGAGCGTAATTATGCAGTGATTGCGCTTCAGGCATATCAGCACCTCTACGCCGAAAAATTCTCTCTTGGTCATGCTGAAGCCAAAAAGCGCTCCCTTACTGAACCGGACAGTGATTTGCTGCACCGGGTTGCAGAGGAGTATCTGACCTCTCTCCGGGAGCAGATTGAAAAAGCGAACAAACCAGGCGTTCGCTATGTCGTGGACAAAATGCCGGACAACTACATGAATGTGGGGTGGATCAAGTTACTCTTTCCCAATGCCAGTATTATTCATGCACGCAGGGATATGCGTGACGTGGCAATATCTTGCTGGCAGACACAGTTCGGCATGATCCGGTGGGCATGTCATATTAAGCATCTTGTCGCCAGGTTTGAGGGTTACCTAGAAATGATGGCCCATTGGCAAAACGTTTGCCCGGACGGGTTCATGAATGCGGATTATGAAGTCCTGATTGATGATCAGGAAAGTGGTTCGCGGAAGTTGCTGGAGCACATTGGTTTGCCTTGGGATGACGCCTGTCTCAAGTTTTATGAATCAGATCGGTTAGTGAGAACAGCGAGTATTACCCAGGTACGGCAGCCGATTTACAAAACCTCGGTCGCGAAGTGGGCTCCTTACGAGGAACTTATTCCTGAACTGATTCATCCGCTTTCTGCATTAATGAAAGTATATCGTTAGTACTTAATGAAAAAATACCGGAATCTTGGAAGCGTGAAAAAAGCGGCGCGAATGCTTAAAAATTCCCATGCGTTTTCTAAAAACTAAATGGAGTATTTCAGTTAACGGTTTTTTGTGGCGCAGTGACACCTTTTTGTTTTCAGTCTCGCCCTCGTAAGGCATGACCAGAAATCTGCCTCAGCCTGACCGCCGGAGCGCGTCCCGCATCAGGCTTCGGCGTGTATCACGCCCGCTCGATCATGGTCGCAATACACTGACCCAAGCTGATACATATGGTGGCCAGGCCGGTTTGGCTTCCTTTCCGTTCTATCTTGTCCAGCAGCGTCAGGTCCTGGCCTGGGCCACTGGCAGCGATTGTTCAGCGAACGTTTCGTTAATTTCTAAGCTCAGGATTCCCACCAATTGGCAGAGAGGCTGACGGGATTTCCTGACCTGGATCAATACCCGCCAGCAGGAATAAGGACAGACTCAAAAAATAAGCATTCAAAAAGGAGGCTGTCATGAAACCCAACGTGGGTAACGCAGATCGTACTCTGCGATTAGTAGCGGGTGTGGCGATCATCGCCCTGGGCGTGGTATTCCAGAGCTGGTGGGGTGCCATCGGCCTTATCCCGCTGTTCACCGGCACCACCCGCTGGTGTCCGGCCTATCTGCCGTTCGGTATTTCCACCTGCAAGGCGCCCAACACCCAGAAGTAAGAAACAACACGACACCCATCCATTCAGGCATTGGCAGCCTTGATTCTCCATGCATGGGTGTCCGGTAGGTTTTTGTAGATCGCCGAAGATGTGGCGCGCTATCAGCGGGGCGAAACCCGCCAGCGATGTTCAGCCTTGGCAACCGTATCCCCCTGTTCATCAAAGATACGGGTTTCTCCCCGAACCTCGTGGCTGCTTTACCAGTCCAGCTCCCCCAGGATCGTTTCTGCAATCAGCACGCCGCGTGCCTTTTTTTGGTATTCGATATCCATGCCGGTAACGATCCAGCGCCCATTATCGGGGGTGATGCTCATCAGGGCGAGATTGCCCGTTGTCTCGGCAAGGGTAAACAGGGCGCCCGCATGAATCGAGGAGAGGTGGTTGCGGACGGCGCGTCGGTCACGCATTCGCCCGCGAGTATGGCCTGTTTCCAGAATCTCCAGCTCCGGTTTTATGCTGGCAGAGAAGGGCACCATCCAGCGCATGGCCAGCTGAATGAACTGCTTCCCTAGTGGCCATTGTTCGGCTCTTTGCATGGTGCTTACCATGTTCGACATCGTATAACCCCTTGGTATGTTTAAGGCCGGGGAATCCCTCGGCATTCATTGTTCCGCTCTCTGAGGCAAGCCCTGCAGCGCAAGGCCACTAACCGCTATGGCTGGCGATGGCGGGTTCCTTGTTGGCCATCCAGGCCAGTTGTTCTTCCCAGAAAGGGTGACCACAGCTCTCCCGAAAGAACCCCATATGGCCGATTACCGGCTTGGCCGCCGGCTTGCGCCGCACGTCGATCTGCAGGCTCGGGTAGCTGTCATATAGCTTCTGTGTCGCCGCTTTGGGAGCGATGTGATCATCCGCGAATTCAAACGCCAGGGCGGGAAGACTCAGTTCGCTGTAGGCCTGTTTGGCATTGAGATGAAAGCGTGGGGATAGCAGATACTCTTTTTGCGAAGCCCACTCGGCCCAGTCTCTAAGCAACCGGCTAGGCATATCGGCATTGGAAAGCCCCAGTGCGCGAGCAGGGAAGGGGTCGTGCAGGCGGCCAAGTATCGGTACCAGACAGTAATAAAAGCTCAATAGCTTGAGACGATACGCGAGAGGCCCGCGGCTCCAGTAAGGGAACGATGCGCCGACAAAGATCACTGCGCTCAACTGAGTCGCGCGCTTTGCCAGACCTACCAGTTGCCCGCCAATACTATGGCCGACCAGATAAACGGGGCTGCTGCCCGCGATCTTCGTTGCCTTGCCGATCATGGTGTCGAGATCCTGGCTGCCCCACTGTGCCAGGCGGATTACATCCGGATCAGCCTGTTGGCCGGACAGGCCGATACCTCGATAGTTAAAACTGAGGACAGTAAAACCCTTCATGGCCATGAAATTGGCATACGCGCGATAGAACCTGGCGGGCACGCCGAGTGCGCTGGCAATCAGGATGACGCCTTGGTATGGCGCTGCCCGGTCCGCGCTGTGTTCGACATATTCCAGCGCGGTACCGTCGGGGCAATGTTCCCACCGGGAGCTAGCGGACACGGTTTCCGCCTCCTGTAAGCCGTTTTGTCAGCGCCTGTATGGGCGTAATGACACGGGGAGGGCGCAGGTGCAGTTCGCCACCACAGTTTGGGCAGATGTGATCCATCTCGGCGCTACACCCCGCGCAGAAACTGCATTCGAACGAGCAAATCAGAGCCTCCCCGTCCAAAGGCAGCGGCGCGGTGCAGCGCTCACATTTTTTCTTCATCTTCAGCATGGTTGAGGCTCGTTGGGCATTCTAATGAGAGTTACATACCGGCGGTATGTATGACATACTCTTGGTATGTCAGTCAAATCACCCACACCAAAATTCGCGGAAGAAACGCGCGACACCCTCATTCAAGAGGCACTGGAACTGTTTGCCAGGCACGGCTATGCAGGGACGTCTATTGATCGTATTGCTGAAAAAGTCAGCATGACCAAGGGTGCTGTTTACTACTATTTCAGCAGTAAGAAAGAGGTGTTAATCGCCTGTTATCAGCTCCAGGCGCAGTGGGTTGCCGAGGCGGTGGGGGCTGTGCCTGAAACCGATAACCCCTGGGATGATACCTTGCGGCTTTGCGACACCTTCCTGGACTTTGTGGTGAGCAATGGACGCCACACCATGCCGCTTCAGGAGGTGATCACCTTTCTCGGCTGGGAGACATGGCGTGACATTGATAGCAGCTACACCATGGGCACGCTGGCTCGCACCATTTCACGCCTACAGGACGGCGGGTGGCTCAAACCTTATCCCCGCAATCTGCTTAACAGCATGATTTATGGCGTCCTGGTTGAGGCCGCCATCAATCTGGCGTCCTCGCCGGATGACTATACCTTGCAAGATATGAAGACATTGATCGCGGACTTTCTGGGGGGGATGCGGGCATAGGGGCGTTATGACATAAACCCCTTTTTAGCCAGTATCCAGACTGGCGCACAAGACGACATTGCGATGCATCGAGGCGGGGCGCGGCTTCAATAGCATCCTTTCCCTGCGCGCACCCTGTGGGCTGCGTTCATCGATAACCCTTTTGGCGGTGAGCAGAAATACCGGTTCCCCGTTGCGCAAATACACCCCTGGTTCAGTTGTGAAGTATCGCTATGACGGCCTCATTTGATTGTCTGTATTCCTTTCGGCGCTGCCCCTATGCCATGCGCGCCCGCCTGGGCGTGTTGTTCGCTGGGTTGCAGGTTGAGCTGCGGGAGGTGACCCTGAAAAACAAGCCTGCGCAAATGCTGGCGATAAGCCCGAAAGGCACCGTGCCTGTGTTGCGGCTTGCCAATGGTGCTGTGATTGAAGAAAGCCGGGACATCATGGTGTGGGCGCTTGAGCAGCAGGATCCACAAGGGCTGTTAGACGCCACGATCCTGGATCAGGCGAATGCGCTGATTGAGCAAAACGATAACGAGTTCAAGCACTGGCTGGACCGCTATAAATACGCGGACCGCCATGTTGAGATGACTCAGACAGAGTATCGGCAACGAGGAGAGGCTTTTCTGCAGGTCTTGGAGACGTTGCTTGAGAGAAGTCCTTACCTGCTTGGGAATGATCCGAGCATCGGGGATATTGGTGTTATGCCGTTTGTCCGCCAATTCGCCCATGTTGATCGCGATGTGTTTGGCCAGCTGCCTTACCCGAATCTGCAGCGGTGGTTACAGCACTGGTTGGCGCACCCACTCTTTCTGCAAACCATGATCAAGCTGCCGGTATGGCGGGAGAGCGATGATATGGTGGTGTTTCCTTCTCGCGCCTGAGCGATGTCTGTCTTGGGGAGCGGCCCCGTGCATCAATCCACTACCAGCGCGAGTGTAACCCCGCTCATTGTTCACCCTGTATGTCCCTATCAAGGCTGGGGTGATCGATCCCGTGCATTGTCCACCAACCAGTGGAAGATCCTGAATTGTGACCGCAGGTAGATCATGTATTCAGGGTGCCACTGGACGCCGAGGACAGGGATATTGTCGGTGGGCTCAATGGCCTGGGTGATCTTGTCCAGATCCCAGCCGGTACGGCGTAGGGGCTCGGCCGGGCGCTTTACGGCTTGATGGTGCAGGCTGTTGACGCGGAGCTTGGTCTTGCCGGTGATGTGGGCGAGTCGGGAATCGGGTTCGAGCCAGACCTGTTTGGTGGGCAGCAGCCCGGGGCGGTTGTAGGTCAGACGGCGAATATGGCGGATGTCATTGTGCAGGGTGCCGCCGAGGACGGTGTTGATCAGTTGCGCCCCGCGGCATATGCCAATCATGGGGATGCCGTGTTTCAGCGCGTGCCGAATCCATTCGATTTCCAGTGTGTCTCGTTCTGGATCGAGCTTGACCCTGGCATCGACTTCACCGCCGTAATGCTCCGGGCTGATATCGTTACCGCCACCGATCACCAGTGCATCCGGCGGCGCCCCCTGCCACGGATGATCAACCGAAATGCGTTGGGGAACCGCACCGCACAGGCGTAATGCCAGCGCCGTGCACCACCAGGCCGGCGCCCAGCGACGGTGGTTGCCCGTAACGCCTATGTGGGGTCGTCCAGCCATCGGGATATCCTTTTCACCCAAGCGCCACGATCCACACCAATCAGCGGCCTGTCCGCGGCCAGGAATTCATCGCCCAGCTGCTGGAGCGAGGCGTCGTCGTTGGCGAGTTGTTCAACCCGACACCAGCGTATCCAGGAGGATGCGAGGCTCCATTGCGGGTCGTCAATCTGGCAATTGGGCAATCGGTAATGAAAGGTCGGCCGTGATTTGATTTTCGCGTCATCGACAGTGGCGCGAACACGGTCAGCATCGATTTCGGCAAACAGGGGCAGCATGTCCAGCGCGCGGTTGCGACTGGGGTTATGCTCAAGATAATCGTCGATCAGGGTATTGATATCCGGCGCCTCTCGCGTCAGCAGGACCTTGATATATGACTCCTCGAACAAGTCGATGTAAGGGCTGATCCGTCTTGCCAGGTTGACATCGTTGGCCTCGACCTGCCACCACTGCAGCAGCACGAACGCGCGCAGGTAACGGTGAATGGTGGGCGCATCCAGTGCCGGAATTTCCGTATTGATATGCACGCCGTAGGCCGCAATCAATGATTCTTCGGTACCGTTTGCGCCGGCCTTGCGCAGCGCCTCGACCAGATCGTCAAGTATATGCAGCGATGTGACGGGCAGTGGCGGGCACACCACTTCGACGGGCACCAGCAGCTCTGCCGCCTTTGACAGCGGGTGCAGCAGTTCCTCCACCGTCTCGCCCGCGTTGGCCGCCATGGTCTTGAGAAAATCCCAGTCGAGCTCGACATTGAAATCACCGTGATCGGTTTGCACACACACTTCCGCGGCGGTTTCGTCTGTCACTTTTCCGTTGAACTTATCGCGCACCACGCGGGCGGTATCGCGGAATGTAATACCGGAGAACTCAAGCTCAAAGCCCACAGTGCGGACTTTTCCTGCGGTATTTTTTAGAGCATTCAGTGATTCCAACCGGGAACTGTAAGCATCCATTAATGAGCGACCTCGCTGCTTGTCCAGGGTGACCTTCCCTGGAGTTGGACCCACTGACTTGATGAGTTTTGATAACACTACGCTGCCTGCGTAGCGGACAGCAACCACGAACAACAGGACTCACACAACTTGGCAGACCTCCTGCGGATCTGATGGTTGTTGGCTGATGTGTGGCTGCCCGTAAGGTCCGTATCCGGGGGCCATGGATCAGCAATGAGGTGGCCGTGCTCCGGGCGCGATATTAACAAGTCTCACTGGGTGACACGTCGTACCCCCACTGCATTTGTAGCCAGAGGAGCGGCGTTTTCCCCCTCATGTGCGGATCTATGCTACTAAATTGTATGGGCGTCTGCGTGAAGTGGTGCGTGAGATTATCCGTTAGTGCAAGTTGCGTTAGAAGGAAGGTGCTCGTGAAGTAGCATTTATCCGCGCTACATTGCGAGAAGCGGAACGGAGCGGCGAGCCCTGCGGAGCTGCTGAAGGAAATACAGAACGGACTGGGAAGGGGTGTATAACCCCGCTATGAAGCCAAAAGGGATCTGACTCTG
This sequence comes from Alcanivorax jadensis T9, assembly GCF_000756655.1. Classification (GTDB taxonomy): domain Bacteria; phylum Pseudomonadota; class Gammaproteobacteria; order Pseudomonadales; family Alcanivoracaceae; genus Alcanivorax; species Alcanivorax jadensis. The sequence goes on along the minus strand of NZ_ARXU01000006.1, from coordinate 49,346 downwards.
ATTTACTGGTGAGGGTTGAGGCATTCGGCGGTATAAAGTTATGGGTGTCCCAGCTTGAGATGTTCTGTAGCCAAACAAAAGGGCGTCATAGCTTGACCTTAGCTGTGCGTGGCTGCCCCGATCAGGCTTATCATTCCTATGACACTGCCGCATATTCCAAAATACACCCTTTGCCAGATGAGATAAGAGCTAGTTTCGGAAAATCTATAATAAATAGCGTAATCGTCCATAGTGGCTAAATAGTCCGGCGGGTTAAGGGATTTTTTGACTGTTCTGAAATTAAGGCCCTCCCTTGATAGCCACTGATTGAAGCTCTCAGGGCTTAATGTAGGGGCTTTCTCAATGGCGGAAACAATCAGGTTTTGACCCTTTTTACTGAACTTTCCTTTGTCTAGTGTAAGTGGCTTCTTGTCCTTGAATTCAAACGTCAAATACTGATCGCCAATATGGAAAGAGAAGTCCTCGGCAGGGCCTTCCTGGTGTTCGACTCCTTCTTTGAAGTTACCGCGGATGTTTAGGTTGTTGTTGCTTGGCTTGGTATAAATAATAACGTGCTGGGGGGAGCGAAACAGTACGATGAGAAAGCAAAAACTGTAGTACATTGCTATAAAAAACATTCTGTCATCGTCTTTAAATGGCTTGTTAAGCAGCATCCACCCAGTAAAAAGAGAAGCCAGAGTAATGATGGAAAGAGTGACGATATGTTGGCGGATGTTGTTACTGCTGCCGTAAACGGTTAAGTGTCTGTCTTCGTAGTGATAACTAATGGGCATGTGAGATTATGCTTATTGTATTTTTATGGAAGGACGTATAACTGCTAAACAGGACCCTAACAAAGAAAAACCCCGGCGGGTAGCCGGGGTTTTTTGTTCCCAATCCCGCCCTTGTGGGGCAGGGCCGGAAATTGGCTCCGGGCCTGAACACCGGAGCGCGTCCGGCGTCAGGCTTCGGGCATCAGGCGTTATACACGCTCGATCACGGTCGCAATACCCTGACCCAGGCCGATGCACATGGTGGCCAGGCCGAGCTTGCCGCCTTTCCATTCCAGTACGTTCAGCAGGGTGCCGGTGATACGCGCACCGGAGCAGCCCAGCGGGTGACCCAGGGCGATGGCGCCGCCGTTCAGGTTCACTTTCTGGTCGGCTACGTCCAGCAGCTTCAGGTCCTTCATGACGGGCAGGGACTGGGCGGCGAACGCTTCGTTCAGCTCCACGTAGTCGATGTCGTCGATGGTCAGGCCTGCACGAGCCAGGGCCTTCTGGGTGGCCGGTACGGGACCGTAACCCATGATGGCGGCATCGCAGCCGGCCACGGCCATGGAGACGATCCTGGCGCGGGGCTTGAGGCCCATTTCTTCAGCCTTGGCGGCGCTCATGACCAGCATGGCGGAAGCACCGTCGGACAGGGCAGAGGAGGTACCGGCAGTGACGGTACCGTTGGCCGGGTCGAATACCGGGCGCAGTTTCTGCATGTCTTCCAGGGTGGCACCGGGGCGGATCACTTCGTCGATCTCACACAGGACCTTGTTGCCTTCCTGATCGTGACCTTCGATGGGAACGATCTCGTTCTTCCAGCGACCTTCCTGAGTGGCTTCCCAGGCCAGACGGTGGGAACGCACACCGAATTCGTCCTGTTTCTCACGGCTGATGCCGTGCATCTTGCCCAGCATTTCCGCAGTCAGGCCCATCATGTTGGAGGCCTTGGCGGCCACTTTGGACATTTCCGGGTTCAGGTCGATGCCGTGATCCATGGCCACGTGGCCCATGTGTTCCACACCACCGATGACGAACACGTCGCCGTTACCGGTCTGGATGGCCTGGGCGGCGGAATGCAGGGCCTGCATGGAAGAACCACACAGACGGTTCACGGTCTGGGCAGCGCTGGTGCGCGGCAGGCCAGCCAGCATGGAGATGTTACGGGCGATGTTCATGCCCTGTTCTTTGGTCTGGTTTACGCAGCCCCAGATCACATCTTCGGTCTGCTGGATATCCCAGTTGGGGTTACGCTCCATGAGCGCTTCCACCAGCAGGGCAGACAGTTTTTCGGCACGCACATTACGGAACTGGCCATTACGGCTCTTGCCCATGGGGGTACGGACCGCATCGACGATGACTACGTCATTAGGATTCAAACTCATTTCTCTAACTCCTTTCAGTCCGTGGCTTAGGCGAAGAAAGACTCGCCTTTGGCGGCCATGTCTTTGAGCATCTGCGGTGCTTCGTAGATGCCACCCAGGTGCGCGTACTTGTCACACAGCGCGACGAATTCTTTCACGCCGAGGCTGTCGATGTAGCGCAGCGGACCACCACGGAAGGGAGGGAAGCCGATGCCGTAGATCATGGCCATGTCGGCCTCGGCAGCGGAACCTACGATGTTGTCTTCCAGGCAGCGAACGGTTTCGGTGCACATGGGGATCATCATGCGGGCGATGATTTCCTCGGCATCGAATTCCTTGGTGTCGGCGACGTGGGGCTTGATCAGTTCGTAGGTCTTTTCGTCGACCACTTTCTGAGTCTTGCCTTTCTTGTCTTGCTCGTACTTGTAGAAACCAACGCCGTTCTTCTGGCCATAACGCTCGTTTTCGAACATCACGGTGGAGACGTCTTTGAAGTCGTACTGCATACGCTCGGGGAACCCGTCTGCCATGACCTGGGCGGCGTGAACACCGGTGTCGATGCCGACCACGTCCATCAGGTAGGCGGGGCCCATGGGCCAGCCGAACTTCTGCATCACTTTATCCACGGCCTGGAAATCGGCACCGTCGCGCATCAGCATGCCGAAGCCGCCGAAGTAGGGGAACAGTACGCGGTTAACTAGGAAGCCGGGGCAGTCGTTGACCACGATGGGGGTTTTGCCCATTTTCTGGGCGTAGGCCACCAGGGTGCCGACGGTTTCGTCGGAGGTCTTCTCGCCACGGATCACTTCCACCAGCGGCATCATGTGTACCGGGTTGAAGAAGTGCATGCCGGCAAAGTTTTCCGGTTTCTTCAGGGCTTCGGCCAGCTTGGTGATGGAGATGGTGGAGGTGTTGGACGCCAGGATGGTGCCGTCTTCCACTTTCTCTTCGGTCTCGGCCAGAACGGATTGCTTGATCTTCTGGTTCTCGACCACCGCTTCCACGATCACGCCGACGTTACCGAAGTCGCCGTAGTTCAGGGTGGGGCGGATGTTGGACAGTACTTTGCCCATGCCGGCCGCATCCAGTTTGCCTTTGCTGACGCGCTTGGCGAGCAGTTTGGAGGCTTCGTTCATGCCCAGGTCCAGCGCCTTGTCGGCGATGTCCTTCATGATGATGGGGGTGCCTTTCAGGGCGGACTGGAAGGCGATACCGCCACCCATGATGCCGGCGCCCAGTACGGCGGCCTGCTCAAAGCCTTTGGAGGCCTTGGCGGTTTTGCCGTTGACCTTCTTCACCTGCTGGTCTGCCAGGAACAGGCCGACCATGGCGGTGGCTTGCGGGGTCTTGGCGACTTTGGCGAAGCCTTTGGCTTCCACTTCCAGAGCCTGGTTGCGGTTCATGCCGGCGTGAGCCTGCATGGTTTTAACCGCAGCGACGGGAGCGGGGTAGTTCTTGCCAGCCTGACCCTGGACCATGGCCATGCAGGTCTGGAAGGCCATCATGTTTTCCATGGGCGGCAGCTTCAGCGGCTCGAGCTTTTCCTGACGCTTGGCGCGGAAGTCGATCTTGCCGGCCAGGCACTGCTTGACCAGGTCGATGGCTGCGTCGTTGACCTTGTCGTGAGCAACCACGGCATCGGCAACACCCACTTTCAGAGCCTTGGCAGCTTTGTGCTGACCGCCAGCGGCGATCCACTCAACGGCGTTGTCCACACCGATGACACGGGGCAGACGGACGGTGCCGCCGAAGCCCGGGTACAGGCCCAGCTTCACTTCCGGCAGTCCCACCTGGGCTTTTTCGCTCAGTACACGGAAGTCTGCAGCCAGGCACATTTCCAGGCCGCCACCCAGGGCGATGCCGTTAACGGCAACCACTTTGGGGATGTCCAGATCTTCAAAGGCATTGAAGACCTGGTTGGATTTCAGACACCAGCCGGCGATTTCGTCTTCCGGCAGTTTGAACATGTCTGTGAATTCGGTGATGTCGGCGCCAACGATGAAAACCGACTTGCCGGAGGTCACGACCAGGCCCTTGATGTCGCTGTTGCCTTTAATGGCATCGACGGCCTTACCGAGATCTTCCACGGTTTCCTGATTGAACTTGTTAACGGACTCGCCCTGAAGGTCAAACTTCAGTTCGGCGATGCCGTCGTCAAGCAGTTGTACGCTTACGGCGTTGCCTTGATAGATCATAGCTTCTGCTCTCCAGTCCCAAAGTACGCGGCTAACTAGGCCGCTTTGGTATTGCCCCGGTCCCCGAAAATGGGGGAGGCGGCGCTACTTATATAAGCCACTAGCATTTTCATGTGAGTGTTTGCTTACATAAACAACGAAACTTGTAGGCCCGCAAGTATAGGGAAGGTGAATGACTTTTTTAGCCCCAATTTGTGACTAATTGGTCGTGGGCTCGGTGGATGGGTGGCGGTTGGTGAAAATTTCAACACTTGCTCCTTGTGATGGTGCTGTTCCGGGTGCGGCGTGGCAGACTTGCCGGTCTGTTTTCTGTAGGAGCGCCGCTTGAGGCGCGAAGCTCTCTGGCTGGGCCATCGCGAGCAGGTTCGCGGCTCGAGCGCCGCTCCTACGGCGGGATGAGAATGGTGCTGGAATCCGGCCCTATTCTCCCCGTGTGGGAGAGGGCTGTCTTTCCTTCTCAATTATCAATTCTCCACTATCCATTGGTCATTCATGCCCGTAGACAAACTCAGCCTGCCCGCCATTACCCGCCGCCCGCGGCATACACCGGATTGGCCGGATGTGCCGCCATTGCTGGCGCGAATTCTGGCCGGGCGGGGCGTGGACGACCCGGCGCAGCTGAATCTGGCGCTCAAGCGCTTACCCCATCCATCGTCCTTCACAGGATTGCGTGGGGCCGTGGAGCTGCTGTTACAAGGGCGATCCGACCACTGGCGTATCTGTATTGTCGGCGACTACGACGCGGACGGGGCCACGGCCACCACCCTGATGGTGCGTGGGCTGGAGCTGCTGGGCTTTCCGCGCCCGGATTTCCTGGTGCCGGATCGCTTCGAGTATGGCTATGGCCTGTCGCCGGCCATCGTCGAGCTGGCCCAGCAGCAGTACCAGCCGGACCTCATCATTACCGTGGATAACGGCATCGCCAGTGTGGATGGTGTAGCTGCCGCCCGCGCCCGGGGTATCAAGGTGCTGATCACAGATCACCACCTGCCCGGTGACACCCTGCCCGAGGCCGATGCCCTGGTGAACCCGCGCCTGCCGGGCTGCGAGGATTTCCCTGCCGCCAATCTGGCCGGTGTCGGTGTCGCCTTCTATTTATTGATGGACCTGCAACGCGCCCTGCGCGAGCAGGGCTTCACGCCCACGGCGCCGATCACCGACCTGCTGGACCTGGTGGCGCTCGGCACGGTGGCGGACGTGGTGTCCCTGGACGATGCCAACCGGGTGCTGGTGGAGCAGGGCCTGCGTCGCATCCGCGCCGGCAAGGGCTGCCCGGGCATCCGCGCGCTGTTGCAGGTGGCTGGTCGCGACCCCAACCGGGCACTGGCGGCGGACATGGGCTTTGCGGTGGGCCCGCGCCTGAACGCGGCGGGGCGCCTGTCGGACATGACCCACGGCATTGCCTGCCTGCTGGCGGAGACCGATGCCGAAGCCCTGGAGATGGCCCAGGAGCTGGACACCATCAACCGCGAGCGCCGCTCCATCGAACACGGCATGCGCGATGCGGCCATGATCGAGGTGTCGCGGCTGAACCCGGAGAATCTGCCGGCGGGGCTGTGCCTGTATGGCAAGGAATGGCACGAAGGGGTGGTGGGCATTCTCGCCTCACGGGTAAAGGAAGCCATCCACCGCCCGGTGATCGCCTTCGCCCCGGCCCAACAGCCCGGCACCCTGAAAGGCTCCGGCCGCTCGATCCCCGGTCTGCATCTGCGTGATGCCCTGGATGCCGTGGCCACCGCCAACCCGGGGCTGCTGAGCAAGTTCGGCGGCCACGCCATGGCGGCGGGGCTGTCCCTGGAGCGGGACAAGCTGGACCAGTTCAAGGTGGCCTTCGAGAAGGCGGTCAGCGAGCTGCTGTCGCCCAAGGCACTGGAGAAGGTGGTGGAGACCGATGGCGAGCTGGATGACCACGAGCTGTCCCTGGCCAACGCGGAACTGCTCAGCCACCGCTTCCCCTGGGGGCAGGGCTTTCCGGCGCCGAGCTTCGACGGCGAATTCGAGGTGCTCAAGCACCGCATCGTCGGCGAGCGCCACCTGAAGCTGACCCTGGGCCTGCCCGGCGTCAGCGGCATCATCGATGCCATCCATTTCAATGTGCCGGTGGAGACCCTGCCCAAGCGCATCAGCCGGGTGCGTGGCGTTTACCGCCTGGAAGTGAACGAATTCCGCGGCCAGCGTAACCCGCAGCTGCTGTTCGAGCATTTGATTACGCTGTAACGCTGCCAACCGCCACCGTAGCTATCCGGGCTACCCTGATTACCCCAGTCATCGTTGGAGCCTTGCTCGCAAGGCGAACGCGTCGGAGGCTCGCCTGGGCTCGCTTTTCGCCTTGCGAGCAAGGCTCCAACGGGTGGGGTTTGATCTGGCGCACCCTGCCTCCTCGTAAAATTGTCGACAATGCTGTCGGCGGCCCCGGTTTTTGCTAGCATTGCGCCTCGCGCTCACTATCGGGCGCCTGTTTTACCAGGGTGCGGCCCAAAAGGCCGTGCCGGCATTGACTGCGCGGGGTGGCTATCGTCCACCGTCGTGTTGTGTCCTTAACGGAGGGGACTCGAATGAAGACCATACACAAGCACCGCCTGAAGGTGGTCAACGAGGTGCAGGAGCTGCGCCTGCCCGAAGAAGGCAAGGTACTGCGGGTGGATTACATCCCCCAGGAAGCGGTGATTTTCATGTGGGTGGAAGTGGACGCGGACACCGTGATCGACACCCCCAAAGAAGTGCGCACCTTCAAGGTGTTCACCACCGGTTCCGGCATTCCCAACAATGCCCGCTATATCGGTACCACCATCGATAACATGAAGGGCGAGGCTCACCACGTCTACGAGTTGAGAGACTGATCGGGCCAGCTTCCTTGTAGGAGCGTCGCAGGCGGCGCGATCCGTGACATCTACAAAGCCGCTGTAGGAACGGAGCGTAGCGGAGTAAAGCACGCATTTCCGTGCGGCCCGAAGGGTGAGCGAAGCGAATAACTCCTCTTGAGGGACGAATCCGAGCCCTGGCGAGGAGACAGCCGATGCGGGCGTCACCTGATCATTCTGGAGGCCCGGGTTGCTCTGCTACTCCGAACCGAATCTGGGGTAGGCTCTGTGGATGATTTCCACGCTGACGCGTGGTTCGTCCCTCAAGAGGAACTCCTACAGCGGCTTCGTTATAAACGTGCGGGCCGCGCTCCTGCGGCGAAGGCGGAGGTGCCGCCCCTCGTCAGCTAACCCGCAAACCGTTAGACTGCGCTGTTTTCCGCGTATCAATTCTGCCAAGTACTGATTCTAGAGAGACGTAATGGAAGTCAATCCGCTGCGAACCCATCTTTCCGACCTGTCTGAGCGCGTCGAAGCGCTTAGGGGGTATCTTTGACTACGATCAGAAGAGTGAACGTCTGACCGAAGTCGAGCGCGAGCTTGAAAACCCGGATGTCTGGAGCGACCCGGACTATGCCCGGGGCCTGGGCAAGGAACGCGCCCAGCTGGAGCTGGTCGTCAAGACCATCGACGACGCTTCCCAGGGGGTAGAAGACACCTCCGGCCTGCTGGAGCTGGTGGTGGAAGAGGGCGACGAAGACAGCCTGCCGGAAGTGGAAAGCGAGCTGGAGCGGCTGGAGAAGATGGTGGCGGATCTGGAATTCCGTCGCATGTTCTCCGGGCAGATGGATGCCTGTAACGCCTACCTGGATATCCAGGCCGGGTCCGGTGGCACCGAGGCCCAGGATTGGGGCGAGATGCTGCTGCGTATGTACCTTCGCTGGGGCGAGGCCCACGGTTTCAAGACCGAGCTGGTGGAAGCCTCCGCCGGCGATGTGGCCGGCATCAAGTCTGCCACCATCCGTTTCGAAGGTGAGTACGCCTACGGCTGGCTACGTACCGAAACCGGCGTGCACCGGCTGGTGCGCAAGAGCCCGTTCGATTCCGGCGGCCGCCGCCATACCTCGTTCAGCTCGGTGTTCGTGTCCCCGGAAGTGGACGACGATATCGATGTGAATATCGACGTGGGCAGCATGCGGGTGGATACCTACCGGGCCTCCGGTGCCGGTGGCCAGCACGTTAACAGGACCGATTCCGCGGTGCGCCTGACTTATGATTACACCGACGAGGGCGGCGAGAAGCACACCCTGGTGACCCAGTGCCAGAGCGGGCGAAGCCAGCACCAGAACAAGGACCAGGCCCTGAAGATGATGCAGGCCAAGGTCTATGAAGTGGAAATGCAGCGCCGCAACGCGGAAAAGCAGGTCCAGGAAAGCAACAAGTCGGATATTGGCTGGGGCAGCCAGATCCGCTCCTATGTACTGGATGATGGCCGCATCAAGGATCTGCGCACCGGCGTAGAGAGCCACAATACCCAGCAGGTACTGGACGGCGCGCTGGATCAGTTTATCGAAGCGTCCCTGAAAGCAGGATTGTAATTCCGGGAAGCGGGGCCCCAGAGGGTCCCCGCTGTATTAACACAAGCAGCATCAGCCTTGCCAGCAGGCAGGCGAGAGACCGAATTAAGGTAACCCGATGGCCGACGAGCAACAGACACAGACTGATTCCCAGGAAGCGTCTCAGGACGAAAATCGCCTGATCGCCGAGCGCCGCGCCAAACTGGCCGACCTGCGTGAGGCGGGCAATGCCTTCCCCAATCACTTCCGTCGTGATTTCCTGGCCGCCGACCTGCAGGCGCAGTATGGCGAGTTCAGCAAGGAAGAGCTGGCTGAGAAGAACATTCAGGTCGCTGTTGCCGGCCGCATGATGCTTGATCGCAAGGCTTTCAAGGTGCTGCAGGACATGTCCGGGCGCATTCAGATTTATGCCTCCAAGGACGTGCAGAAAGACACCAAACACTGGGATCTGGGCGATATCGTTGGTGTGAAAGGCATCCTGTGCAAATCGGGCAAGGGTGACCTGTACGTGATGATGGATGAATACCTGCTGCTCACCAAGGCACTGCGTCCGCTGCCGGAAAAGCACAAGGGCCTCACCGATACCGAAGCTCGCTACCGTCAGCGCTACGTGGATCTGATCGTTAACGAAGAGACCCGCAAGGCCTTCCAGATCCGCTCGAAGATGGTGGCGGGTATCCGCAACTTCCTGGTGGAAAAGGATTTCGTGGAAGCGGAAACCCCCATGTTGCAGGTGATTCCCGGTGGCGCCACCGCGCGCCCCTTCATTACTCACCACAACAGCCTGGATATGGACATGTACCTGCGCATCGCGCCGGAACTGTATCTCAAGCGCCTGGTGGTAGGCGGTTTCGAGAAGGTGTTCGAAATCAACCGCAACTTCCGTAATGAAGGGCTATCCACCCGTCATAATCCGGAATTCACCATGCTTGAGTTCTACCAGGCCTATGGTGATTACCACGACCTGATGAACCTGACCGAGGAAATGCTGCGCAAGCTGGCCCAGGACGTGCTGGGTACCACCCAGGTAAGTTATCAGGGTGATGTGTACGATTTTGGTAAACCCTTTACCCGTATAACGGTTTTCGATTCGATTTTGTATTTTAATCCGGATATCGACCCGGCGAAGCTGGCGGACCTGGACGGGGCCCGCGCTATCGCCGAGGGACTGGGGATTCCGCTGAAGGATGGTTACGGCCTGGGTAAGGTGCAAATCGAGATCTTCGAGAAGACGGTGGAGCACCGTCTGAAAGATCCGACCTTCATCACCGAGTACCCCACGGAAGTGTCGCCGCTGGCCCGTCGTATGGACGATAATCCGTTCGTCACCGAGCGTTTTGAGTTCTTCGTGGGTGGCCGCGAGATCGCCAACGGCTTCTCGGAGCTGAACGATGCGGAAGACCAGGCTGAGCGTTTCCGTCAGCAGGTAGCGGAAAAGGATGCCGGCGATGATGAAGCCATGTTCTACGACGAGGATTACGTGACCGCGTTGGAACATGGCCTGCCGCCGACAGCCGGTGAGGGCATTGGCATCGACCGGCTGGTAATGTTGTTTACGGATTCACCGTCCATTCGGGACGTGATCTTGTTCCCGCATATGCGTCCCCAGGGGCGTTAAGGCTGATTTGGGGCACGGTTTGTGCCCCGGCTTGCGGGTAGCAAGGTGGGAGAGCGACACAACACATCCCCCGAGGGGGAGTACCGGGCTGAATCAACAAAGGCTGACTGTGTCCATGAGTAGTGCAATTCAATACCAGGGAAGAAAAGCGCGCCGCGCCGGCAGTGAACAGCGTCGTCAGGCCATTCTCGAAGCCGCGCTGAATATTATTGTCAAAGAGGGTATCCGCGCAGTGCGTCACCGGGCCGTGGCCCGTGAGGCGGATGTGCCTTTGTCGGCAACCACCTACTACTTCAAAGATATCTCCGACCTGATCGCCGATACCTTCACCCTGTTCGCCGAACGAGCGCTCAAGGATGTGATCGAGCCGTTCAAGGAGCGGGCCTTTGCCCTGTTGTCGCAATTTTCCCGTGACAGTCTCGCCGATGCCGAAGAACGTCAGCGCCTGATCGATATGATGGGCAAGATGATGGCGGCCTTTATCGTTGAAGAGCTGAACACCCGCCGTGGCCATCTGGTGGCGGAGCAGGCGTTCATGCAGGAAGCGATCATGGACAGCCGCCTGCGTGAGTTGGCGGATCTGTACCTGCATCAGCAGCTGGAAAGCCTGATGATCGCCACGGAACTGTTTGGCAGCAGCAATCCCCGCCTGGATGCAGAGCTGATTCTGATGGCGATGATGTCCATCGAGCAGCGTTTGCTGGTGCACCCGGAAAAAATCTCCGAGGAGTTCGTGGAGGCTCGTATGTGTAACCTGCTGGACAAGTTGTTGCCCCGTGGCTGACAGCAGCGCCCAGAACGTACAGCTGGAGCCGGGCTGGAAGCAGCACCTGGCCGGGGAGTTCGAGCAGGACTATATGGCCCGGTTGCGGGCTTTCCTGGCCGCTGAAAAGCAGGCCGGGAAAACCGTGTTTCCGCCCGGCCCGGATATCTTCAACGCCTTCAACCTGACGCCCTTCGACAAGGTAAAGGTGGTGATCCTGGGCCAGGACCCTTACCACGGCCCGGATCAGGCTCACGGCCTGTGCTTTTCCGTGCAGCGTGGTGTGAAAACCCCGCCGTCGCTGGTCAATATCTACAAGGAAATTCATCGGGACCTGGGTATCGAGATACCGACCCATGGCAATCTGACTCACTGGGCGGAGCAGGGCGTGCTACTGCTCAATGCGGTGCTTACGGTGGAAGCCGGCCAGGCCGCCTCTCACCAGAAGCAGGGCTGGGAGCAGTTCACCGACCAGGCCATCGAGCACCTGAACCGGGAAAGGGAAGGGCTGGTGTTTCTGCTCTGGGGTAGTCATGCCCAGAAGAAAGGCAAGCTGATCGACCGCGACAAGCACTGCGTGCTCACCGCCCCACACCCGTCGCCGTTATCCGCCCACCGGGGCTTCCTTGGTTGCGGGCACTTCTCCCGCGCGAATCAGTACCTGTTGCAACAGGGCAAGACGGCCATCGACTGGACAATCAGTTAATAGTGAACAGTTAACAGTGAATAGCTCGCGGGAGGTTCTGTTGTTTCTCGGCCCAAGAGGCCGCGCCCAGAATGTTGGCGCGGCCTCTTGGCTATGAACATCAGCGACGCTAGCCCGCGCGCTGTTAACTGTTCACTATTAACTATTCACTGCTTTATGGAGTTGTTGTGTCTGACTGCGTGTTGTTTTCCGAAATCGAGACCCGCTGCGGCCGTGTGATCGCCCGGGCCACCCTGAATGCCCCCAAAGCCCTCAATGCCCTGAGCCTGGACATGATTCAGGTCCTGAGCAAGCAGATGGACGAATGGGAGCAGCGTGACGATGTGGTGGCGATCTGGCTGGAAGGGGCTGGTGGCAAGGCGTTCTGTGCCGGGGGCGATATCGTACAGATGCACAAGTCCATGGTGAAACATGCGGGGCAGGGCAGAAACCCCTTCACCGAGCAGTATTTCGCCGAGGAATATGCCCTGGATTATCGTATCCACACCAGCCGGATTCCGGTGGTGGTGTTTGGTGATGGCATTGTCATGGGCGGCGGCATGGGGCTGCTGCAGGGCGCGGATTTCCGTCTGGTAACTCCGCGTTCACGCATGGCCATGCCGGAAATCACCATCGGCCTGTTTCCGGATGTGGGCGGCAGCTGGTTCCTGAATCGTTTGCCGGGTCGCGTGGGGCTGTTTCTGGGCCTGACCGGTGTGCACATCAATGGCCGTGAGGCTGTGGAAATCGGCATGGCCGACCGGATGGTGGATGGCGATGCGGATAACCTGCTGGCGGCACTGGCGGAGCAGGACTTTGCCGATGACGCCACCGACAACCGGGCCGTGCTCTATCGCCTGTTCAAACAACAGGCCGCGGACATGAGCGAGCTGAATCAACCGTTGATCGACCACCTGCCGCAGATCAATCGCCTGTGCGATGGCGAGAGTCTGCCAGTGGTGGTGGAGCAGCTGCTCAGCGCCAAGGATCGTGATGCCTGGCTGGACAAGGCGCTGGGTAACCTGGAACGCGGCTGCCCGCAAACCGCACACCTGGTCTGGGAGCAGCTGGCCCGCTCCACCTATTTGTCCCTGGCCGATATTTTCCGCATGGAATGGTGCCTGGCGGTGCAGTGCTCCCTGCACGGTGACTTCCGTGAAGGGGTGCGCGCCCTGCTGATCGACAAGGATGGCAGCCCCGGCTTCCGCCATCGCAGCGTCAACGATGTGCCGAGAGAATACATTGATGGTTTTTTCGAGTGCCCGGCACCGAAGCACCCGTTGGAGGCAATTGATAGTTGATAATGGGTAATTGATAACGACGCGATCCGGGTTTTCATGGTTCGTACAGCAAAGAGGCCGCGTCCGGTGTTTGGGCGCGGCTTCTTGCGTTTGTGGCTACTGCTACGACCGAGCTGCGGGCTATTCACTGCTCACTAATAACTAGACCCCTTCGACCTCATTGCTGTGAATTTTTATAAATGCCTTGTTTATTGTGTGGGTTTGGTAAAAAATCAGCCCGCAAACAATATGCAATAAATCACACTTTTGGGGAAAGGGATGATACAGAGTCCATGGAAGGTCAGTGGGGTACTGGCGTGTCTGTTGCTGCTTGGTGGTTGTGGTGGTGACAGTAATGACAAAGCGCGTTTCCAGCCAACGCTGGATGAGCGAGTGGCCGCAGTAGCACAGCAGCAGGGAATCAGTGGCGACCCGAGTGTGGGCCGGAGCCTACCGGATATTGCGTCGCCCAAGGCGCAGCTGGGCATGCAGCTTTTCTTTAGCAAGGGCCTGGGGGGAGATCTGGATTCCGCTTGTGTTTCCTGTCACCACCCCATGCTGGGTGGCGGTGATGATCTTTCCCTGTCAATTGGCGTGGAAGCAGTTCAGCCGGACTTATTGGGGCCAGGGCGCCTGCATTTAAGCACCGGAACGCATTTTGATGGCGGGCCCACTGTGCCACGTAATGCGCCTTCCACGTTCAATATCGTTTTCTACGATGAAGTGCTGTTTCACGACGGCCGGGTAGAGAGCCTGGACAAGACTGCCGGCCTGAATGGCGCCGGTGGAGGCATCCGCACGCCAGACAGCGCCTTTGGAGTGGCGGACCCGGATGCAGGAGCCAACCTCTCCATAGCTCAGGCTCGTTTCCCGGTAACATCCCCGGAGGAAATGCGCGGTTTCAGCTTTGAGGCTGGCAATAATAATGCCGCGTTGCGTACCCACCTTGAGCAGCGGTTGCGTGGCAGCGATGTTGAGCTCGCGCTAGTAACCAATCAATGGCTGGATGCGTTCCGTCATGGGTTTGAGCAACCGGCAGCGGATGCAAATACCCTGATCACCTATGACAATGTCGCCGAGGCGCTCGCCAGCTACCAGAACTCTCAGGTGCTGATCGACTCACCCTGGAAAGCTTACCGGGAAGGGGATCTACAGGCGATCAGCGATCAGGCCAAGCGTGGCGCCTTGTTGTTTTATAACAGCAAGGAGCAAGGCGGCGCGGGCTGTGCGGGTTGCCACAGTGGTGATTTCCTGACCGACGAACAGTTCCATGTGGTGGGAATGCCGCAGGTGGGCCGCGGCAAGGGTGATGGTCCGGATGGCAGTGAAGACTTTGGTCGTTTCCGGGAAACCGGTGATGCCGACGACAAATACGCTTTCCGCACGCCACACCTCCTCAACGTGACCGAAACCGGTCCCTGGGGGCATGCTGGTGGTTATACCTCGCTGGAAGCCGTGGTGCGCCATCACCTGAATCCGCAGCAGGCCATCGACAACTTTGATTTCAGCCAGCTGGACCCTGCCGTGCAGGTGAGCAACATGACAGCCAATACCCAGAAGGCACTGGACCAGTTGGCCAGCCTGCGACTGGCGGGCAAGTCACAGCTGCCGGAAGCGGTGTTGAGTGATGAGCAGGTGGATCAGTTGCTGGCGTTCCTGGAGACACTCACCGATCCGTGTGTGAAAGATCGGGATTGCATGGCCAAATGGATTCCGGACAACACCATCTCCGACCCGGATGGATTGCGGCTGCAGGCTCAGTCCACTCTTTAACAAGGCAGAGTGTCGCTTGCGGCGCAATGTGTTGTGGTCAATGCTGCAATCGCGCCGCCAGCGACGCTCCTACGGAAAGGGAAGGGCTGCGCCGATCCAGGTTTCCGTAGGGTGCAGTTCGCCTTAGGCTCAGTGCATCCTACTTGACCGGTTTTCCCTGCTTTACAACGCAAGAGGCCGCGCCCAATGCCTGGGCGCGGCCTCTTGCGTTTACAGCCATAGAAAAGCCGGCTCGCGCCAGCTATCCATTATTAACTATTAATTGAAGTCTCACTCTTTCCAGGGCAACGAATAAGGCAGCGCCCCAAGCTGACTGTCCAGCGCCAGCTCTTCCCGGAACAGCACGCCATCGGTATCTTTTCGCAGCACCACCAGAGCGGCGCCGCCCTGTGAGGTGCGGGCGGCGCTGACTACTTCGCCGGCGGCTTTGCCGTTGCTGTCGCGCAGGGTTTCGCCCGGTGTCAGGTCCACATCGGCACTGTAGTTGATTCGCTGCATGCGCTGCTTGAGCTTGCCCTTGAAGTGCATGCGGGCGACGACTTCCTGGCCGGTGTAGCAGCCTTTCTTGAAGTTCACCCCGGCGGTGACGTCGTAGTTGAGCACCTGGGGCAGGAACAGGTCTTGCGCACCGGGGTAGACCATGCCTTCGCCAGCGTCGATGTCGGCGAGCTGCCAGCCGTTGGCGCCCGTGGTGGCCCGATCAGCGGCCAGGGTCTGCCAGACCTGCTCGGCGTTGTCCTGCTTGACGAGCAGCAAGGCATGATCGGTAAAGGGATAGCGCAACCACAGGCCTTGATCGGTCTCGGCGCTGTTGCCGTGATCGGGGGCACCGGCGGGTAAATTGCCAGCCAGACCCAGCACCACGAGTTCCTGGTCCACGCTGAATTCCACCTTGGCGCGCAGCCGGTATTTCATCAATGCCTTGATCACCGCTTCGCTCAGCTCCGCAGGGCACAGCAGCAGGTAGTCGTCGCCATCGCGGACGATACGTGCACTGACCAGGCCGCGGCCTTTGAGAGTCAAGTGCATGCCGTTGCGGTGGCCCTGTTGATCGACTTCGCGCAGATCGCAGGACACCTGGCCCTGCAGATAATGGCCGGCCTCTTCGCCATGGGCGCGGATCACGGCCAGGTGGTCGCAATGACTGAGGTAGGGAGTCTCGGCACTGATGGCCAAGGCCTGGGCGGCAATGAAATCGGACCAGCTCATGGGGCTCCTGTTATTGCTCGGTGTGCTTGCGATAGAAACGAAAAATCATCGGACATGGTACCTGAATCCAGGTCCGCAGCGTGGCTCTATGAAGCAGGAATTTGCGGTCACTGGCAATTTTTTTGGGGTCGGGGTTTGCTGCTGGAGTCAGTAGGGCAGGTGTTGGATAATGCGCATACGGCGCGGAACGTGGTGCCGCAATTTCTGATCAGGATAATGCAGTAATGAGTCATGATGACCTGAAACGTCAATATCGTTGGCAGTGCCGCCGTGGGGCCTCGGAGGCGGAGGTGGTGCTGTTCGCCTATCTGGACGATCACTTCGATAATGAATCGCCGGAACATCAGGCCTGGTTCCCGAAACTGCTCGCCTGTGAAGATGCTGACATGTTCGAGTGGTTTACTCGCCGCAGTGAGCCACAGGACCCGGCCTTGCGCGAGTATGTACGGCATGTCCTTGCTCTGGTCTCCGCGAAAAAAGGTTGAGCTGAACCCCTCTCGCTATCCCGCCAGAATTCGCTGGCTGGCGATGGCGGCGGTGGCCCCGGCGATTTTGCTGGCGCAAATCCCTTGGTGGACGTCGGCATTGATGCTGCTGGCGTTGCCGCTGTTGGTCCGGAGATGGCAGCCTGTCCAGCTTGCCCAGATGGAACTTCACGAACAACGCCTTACCCTCATCGGCCGCCACTGGCAGGAACTGGAAAGCCCCCGCCGGGTATTGCGCGCTGGCCCCTGGATGGCCATCCAGACCCCCAAAGGCTGGCTGCACCTGTTCGACGATCAGGCCCCTCGGGAGCAATTACAGCCGTTTTATCAGTGGCTGTGGACCAACAGGAAACATAGTTGACAGTTGATAGTGGGCAGTTGACAGCGGCGCGATACGGAATGGGTGGAATTTGAAACGCAAGAGGCCGCGTCCACCGTTTGGGCGCGGCCTCTTGCGTTCTGAAACAGGAAATCTCAATCGCGGGTTTTAGCTGTCAACTGTCCACTATCAAATGTCAACTGATTGGCGGTGTCAGCACC
Source organism: Alcanivorax jadensis T9 (assembly GCF_000756655.1). Classification (GTDB taxonomy): domain Bacteria; phylum Pseudomonadota; class Gammaproteobacteria; order Pseudomonadales; family Alcanivoracaceae; genus Alcanivorax; species Alcanivorax jadensis. Next base: position 32,304 of record NZ_ARXU01000006.1, on the reverse strand, counting down.
GTATCCACCGCCTCGTCATTCACTCCCGGGAAGTCACGCATGAAATGCAGCCCCCGGCTTTCCTTGCGTTGCATGGCGGAGAGGATGATTAGTTCGGCGATGACGACCAGGTTGCGCAGTTCCAGCAGGTCGTTGCTGATGTGGTAGTTGCTGTAGTACTCGGCAATTTCACTTTTCAGCATGTCCACCCGGTGCTGGGCGCGCTGCAGGCGTTTTTCGGTGCGCACGATGCCCACGTAATCCCACATGAAGCGGCGTAGCTCGTCCCAGTTGTGGCTGATCACCACATCCTCATCGGAATCAGTGACCTGGGATTCGTCCCATTCCTTGTGCTCGCGTGGTTCCGGTACGCCGGCCAGGGTGGCGCCGATGTGTTCGGCGGAGGCCTTGCCGTAGACCATGCATTCCAGCAGGGAGTTGCTGGCCATGCGGTTGGCGCCGTGCAGGCCTGTGAAACTGGTTTCGCCGATGGCGTAGAGGCCGGGTAGGTCGGTCTGGCCGGTTTCGTTGATCATCACGCCGCCGCAGGTGTAGTGGGCGGCGGGTACCACCGGCATGGGGTCGCGGGTGATATCCAGGCCCAGTTGCAGGCACTTGGCGTAGACGGTGGGGAAATGCTCGATGATGAAATCAGCCGGCTTGTGGCTGATGTCCAGGTACAGGCAGTCGGCGCCCAGGCGTTTCATCTCATGGTCGATGGCGCGGGCCACCACGTCCCGGGGGGCCAGTTCGCCGCGCTCGTCAAAGCGATGCATGAAGCGCTCGCCGCTGGGCAGCAGCAGGTGGCCACCTTCGCCGCGAATGGCCTCGGTGACCAGGAAGCTCTTGGCCTTGGGGTGGTACAGGCAGGTGGGGTGGAACTGCATGAATTCCATGTTGGCCACCCGGCAGCCGGCACGCCAGGCCATGGCGATGCCGTCGCCGGTGGCCACGTCCGGGTTGGAGGTATAAAGGTACACCTTGGAGGCGCCGCCGGTGGCCAGCACCACGGCGCGGGCCAGGATGACATCGGTTTCGCCGGTATCGATATTGTGCACATAGGCGCCACAACAACGTTTTTCGCCGTTATGCTCCTGCAGGATCAGATCTACCGCCACCCGGTATTCGAAGCGGGTGACATTGGGGCGGTTGCGCACCTGGTCGATCAGGGTGCCGGAGATGGCCTTGCCGGTGGCATCGGCGGCGTGAATGATGCGCCGATGGCTGTGACCGCCTTCGCGGGTCAGGTGATAGGGCAGGGACCCCTCGTTGTTGCCGGCCAGGCGGGTGAAGTCGACTCCCAGATCAATCAGCCAGCGGATCGCATCGGGGCCGTTTTCCACGGTGTAACGCACCGCATCGTCATGGCACAGGCCGCCCCCGGCCACGTGCGTATCGGCCACATGGCTTTCCAGGGAATCCTCCTGATCGAGCACCGCAGCGACACCGCCCTGAGCGTAGTAGGTGCTGGCGCTGGTCAGCTCGCCTTTGGATAACAGGGCGATCCGGCAATCATCAGGGAGGCGCAGGGCGGTAGTTAATCCTGCGGCTCCGGAACCAATGATGAGTACATCGTGTCGGAAGGTGGCCATGAACAATCCTTAGAGCGCCTGAACAAATGTTCAAGCAATGTGAAAAGGGCGGTAAAGCGGCCCTATAGTATAGCCGCGACCCTCACACCTGCTACAATGGCCTGCTTTAATTGACTGAAATTTCAGTCATTGCCTTATATCCGCGTTTCGCGAAAGATCCGGGGGATCGGTGTCAGACGAAGAGTTGGTCAAAAAAGCCAAAACCGGCGATCAGCGTGCCTTTGAAGTGCTGGTGCGTAAATATCAGCAGCGTATTTTCGCCCTGATCAGCCGCTATGTGCGTGACTCGGATGAAGTGCAGGACGTGGCCCAGGAAGCCTTTCTTAAAGCCTGGCGTGCCTTGCCCCGTTTCCGGGGTGATAGTGCCTTTTACACTTGGCTTTATCGTATTGCCGTGAATACCGCCAAGAACCATTTGGTGGCCGCCGGTCGGCGGCCGCCCGGCTCTGACCTGGATGCCGCCGAGGCAGAGCAGTACGCCGGTGCAGAAATGCTGCACGAGATTGGAACCCCGGAGTCCCTCGTGTTGTCACAGGAACTGGAGGCAGTCATCCATCGAGCCATCGAAGAGCTGCCCCATGAACTGAAAACTGCCGTGACCCTGCGTGAATTCGAGGGTCTCAGCTATGAGGACATCGCGGCGGTAATGGAATGCCCGGTGGGAACTGTTCGTTCCCGCATCTTCCGGGCCCGGGAAGCAATTGATACAGCTGTGCGCCCGCTTTTGGGCTCCCAGCGTGGCGACAAAGGGTGAGTGTATGAGCAGGGACCTGGAAACACTGTCTGCTTTCCTTGATGGGGAAACCAGCGAGCTGGAAACCCGTCGGGTAATGCGTGATATCGACAATGCCGATCTGGATGCACTGTCTCGTTGGCAGCTTGCTCGGGATGTGATGCATAAGCAGCCATCCACGAGTGTGCCGGCGGGCTTCAACGCCAGCCTGTCTGCGGCATTGGCTGCGGAACAGGCGCCGTCGCGACGTCCGGCCTGGCTGGGTAGCGTGAGCCGCCTGGCGGTGGCCGCGTCCGTGGCTGCGGCTACGGTGGTGGGCTGGCAGAGCTGGGAGGCAACCCAGTCTACCGGTGCTGCGCCGGTGATGGCGTCGGCCCAGGATAGTCGCATGAGCCGTCCGTTTGCGGAGGCGTCGCTGGTATCCCGGTCTTTTAATGGCACCACTCCAGTGGCGACACCGGCAGCTCAGGTCCAGCCCCGTGGCAATGACATGCTGCTGCGGCATAGCGAGTTTGCGGCCCGCAACAGTGGCCAGGGGATGATGCCTTTTGCTCGCCTGGTCAGCATGGACGCACGCAGTGGAGCCCGCTAACGGATGATGCTGCGCGTACTCGCTCTTTCCCTGTCTCTTTGTACGCCCCTGGTGGCGCTGGCGGATGATTCGTCGGCGCACAACCAGCTCCAGGCCATGGCCGAGGCCAACCGTTCCCTGAATTACACCGGTCGCTTTCTTTACCAGTTCGGTGCTGAGATCAGCACCATGGAAGTCAGCCATGCGGTTATCGATGGTCGACAGTACCAGCGCCTGACCCATCTTGATGGGCGCCTGGTGGAAGTGATTCGCCGTGGCGATGAGGTGCTCTGTCTGCACCCGGATCGCAGTCTCACCCGTCTTAATAGTCAGCAAGCCGGCCCCCTGGCATTGGGTGATCGCCTGGCCAGTGATCTGCCGGAACAGTACAACATCCTGGTGGATGGCGATGGCCGGGTAGCGGGCCGTCATGCCACGCGCATGCGGGTGGCGCCGCTGGATACCCATCGTTACGGTTATCGTCTGTGGCTGGATCAGGAATCCCGCCTGCTGCTCAAATCCGAAATCGTGGATGGGAGTGGTGTCGCCCTGGAGCGGGTGGAATTTGTCACTCTCACCTTGTCGCCGCAGCTGGGCCTCGACCATTTCGCTGTGCCGGAAGCTCGCCATGAAAAGGCACTGGCCCCGGTGGCCGAGTCTCACCCTTCCATGAAACTGGCGGTTACCCCTGAGTGGTTACCGGCCGGTTTCCGGGCCATGAAGCAGGATTGGCGGCAGGCGGCAACGGATCGCGCGCCGGTGGCGGCCCGTGGTTTCAGTGATGGCCTGGCGGCCTTTACGGTGTTCGTGGAAGCCATTGGCGAGAACAGCGTGGAAGAGGGTGTCAGCCGGGTTGGACCTACGGTAGCGGTAAGCCGCCGCCTGGCCGCCCCCAGCGGTGTTTATCTGGTGACCCTGGTCGGTGAAGTGCCGCAGAGTACGGCGCTGCGCGTGATCGATGGCATCAGCGTCAGGGATAGTCAACCGTAATGCTGCTGGAGCAGGGCACAGTGGTAGCGGTGGAAGCCGAGGCCATCTGGGTTGAGACTGTGCGTGCCTCAACCTGCGGCGCCTGTAAGGCCAAGGCCGGATGCGGCCACCATCTTGTCAATCAACAGCAGAGCGGGCAGCGTGCCCACCTGCGTGTTCCTGTTTCTTCCCGTGAGATTCATCAGGTCGGCGATACGGTGCAACTGGCACTGCCGGAAGGCGCGCTCATGCGTGGCGCCCTGTGGGTCTATGGCCTACCGCTGGCTCTTCTGGTCGGCGGGGCTGTGCTGGGGACGTTGCTGCCGGTGACGGCATTTGATGCATCGGCCCTGTTTGGCATGGGCGGCCTGGTGTTGGGGTTTGTCATCAACCGTGTACTGAGCCGAAGCGCGAGCCATAATCGGGCTTATCAGCCGTATCTGGTGACATCCGGGGACGACGGTTGCCAGGCGGTTGTGGTGCAGCCTGCAAAATAAAAGGAGAGCCCAATGAGCGGATTTCAGCGAATGGCGACACTGTGTCTGGTGATTTTCACGAGCCTGTTGGTGGCCTGTGCCGAGCCGGATGGCAAGGCCTCCCAGGAGCGGGCGGAACCGCTGGTAACGGGCCTGCCGGATTTCACCCGCCTGGTGGAGAAAGAAGGCCCGGCGGTGGTGAATATCAGCACCATTACTCGTCAGAGTGAAGAATCTGTTCGCGATCAGCTTGATCAATTGCCGGAATTATTCCGTCGCTTTTTTGAACAGTTCGGCGGTGAAGAGGGCGTGCCCTCCATGCCGCAGGAGCGAGAGGCCCGTTCACTGGGGTCCGGCTTCATCATTTCCGCGGATGGCTATGTACTGACCAATAACCATGTGGTGGCCGAGGCGGATGAAATCATTGTACGTCTGCAGGATCGCCGTGAGCTGAAGGCCGAGCTGATCGGCGCCGACGAACAGAGCGATCTGGCTCTGCTGAAGCTGGACGGTGAAGATCTGCCGGTGGTGAATATCGGCTCCTCCGACGATCTCAAGGTCGGCGAGTGGGTGCTGGCCATCGGTGCGCCTTTCGGCTTTGACAGCAGTGTCACCGCCGGGATTGTCAGCGCCAAGGGCCGCAGCCTGCCCAATGACAGCTATGTGCCCTTTATTCAGACCGATGTGGCCATCAACCCGGGCAACAGTGGCGGCCCGCTATTTAACCTGAGTGGTGAAGTGGTGGGCATCAATTCCCAGATTTTCAGTCGCTCCGGCGGCTATATGGGGGTCAGTTTTGCCATTCCCATTGATATGGCCATGGATGTGGTCAGCCAGATCAAGGAGTACGGCAAGGTTAGCCGTGGCTGGCTCGGGGTGCTGATTCAGGAAGTGGATCGTGATCTGGCGGAATCTTTCGGGCTGGATCAGCCGAAAGGGGCGCTGGTCTCCCAGGTGCTGGAAGACTCCCCCGCTGAGGCGGCCGGTATCCAGGCCGGTGACATCATTGTCTCGTTCAACGGCGAAACCATCTATCGCTCCTCCGAGCTGCCTCGCTGGGTTGGTCGGGTGAAACCGGAAACGGATGCCGACATGGTGGTCATTCGTGACGGTAAGGAAAAGAAACTGGAAGTGACTATCGGCCTGCTGCCGGACGACCCGGAGATGGCCCTGCGTGGTGCTGCCGGCCAGGCTGCGCCGGATGGCGCCAATGCCCTGGGGCTGAAAGTGCGCGCTGCCAGCGCCGCCGAACTGAGCCGCCTGGATCTGAAAGCCGGGGTGATCGTCGCCGAGGTGGGGGACGGCCCCGCCGCGAAGGCAGGCATTGCCAGTGGGGATATTCTGGTGACGCTGAACAATAAAGCGGTGAATGACCCGGAATCCTTCAGTGAGGTGGTGGCGGGCCTGCCCGAGAGCGGCACCGTTGCCGCTCTGATCAACCGGAACGGCAACCCCCGTTTCCTGCCCATCAAGCTGCCCTGAGGCTGACTGTTGTTGGAGCTATGCTTGCATGGCGAATCGGGCCTCGGCCCCTTCCCATGCAAGTGCTCCTGATGCCCTGGTGGGCCCAGGATCACCAACCCCCGTGCAACCCCCTCCCGTTCAGGCTAGAATCGCGCCCCACTGCGTGCCGTTTTCCCGGCAACCCTCTTTTGTGCAACAGGCCCTATGACTGACATCAAGAATATTCGCAACTTCTCCATCATCGCCCACATCGACCATGGCAAATCCACCCTGGCGGACCGCTTCATCCAGGTCTGCGGGGGGCTGACCCAGCGCGAGCTGAAAGAGCAGGTGCTCGATTCCATGGAGCTGGAGCGTGAGCGGGGCATCACTATCAAGGCCCAGAGCGTGACGCTCTATTACAAGGCCCGGGATGGGGAAACCTACCAGCTGAATTTCATTGATACCCCGGGCCACGTGGATTTCTCCTATGAGGTATCCCGTTCCCTGTCTGCCTGTGAAGGGGCCTTGCTGGTGGTGGATGCGGCCCAGGGCGTAGAAGCCCAGTCGGTGGCCAACTGCTACACCGCCATCGAGCAGGACCTGGAAGTGCTGCCGGTGCTCAACAAGATTGACCTGCCTCAGGCAGAGCCGGATATGGTGATCAACGAGATCGAAGAGATCATCGGCCTGGATGCCCACGATGCTTGCCGGGTGTCCGCCAAGACCGGGGTTGGCGTGGATGACCTGCTGGAGCAGCTGGTGGAGCGCATTCCCGCCCCGGAAGGCGAGCGGGAAGGGAATATGCAGGCGCTGATCATTGATTCCTGGTTCGACAACTATCTGGGTGTGATTTCCCTGGTGCGTATGAAGCATGGCCGCCTGAAGAAGGGTGACAAGATTCTGGTGAAATCCACCGGCCAGACCCATGTGGTGGATCAGCTCGGCATCTTTACGCCAAAACGGACCGAGACCAAACACCTGGAAGCCGGGGAAGTGGGCTGGGTGAGCGGCAGCATCAAGGATATTCATGGCGCGCCGGTGGGCGATACCCTGACCCTTGCCAAGACCCCGGATGTGCCGGCGCTGCCGGGCTTCAAGAAAGTGAAGCCGCAGGTCTATGCGGGCATGTTCCCGGTCAGTGCCGATGATTACGAAGACTTTCGTGATGCGCTGGCCAAGCTGACCCTCAACGATGCCTCGCTGTTCTATGAACCGGAAACCTCCGATGCCCTGGGCTTCGGTTTCCGGGTGGGCTTTCTGGGCATGCTGCACATGGAGATCATCCAGGAGCGCCTGGAGCGCGAATACGACCTGGACCTGATCACCACCGCCCCCACGGTGGTCTATGAAATCATGCAGGTCGATGAAAGCGTGCTTTACGTGGATAACCCCTCAAAGCTGCCGGACGCCAACAAAATTGAGGAATTCCGTGAGCCCATCGCCCGCGTCAACATCCTGGTTCCCCAGGAGTTTGTGGGCAATGTGATTACCTTGTGCGTGGAGCGCCGGGGCTCACAGATCAACATGCAGTATCTGGGCAAACAGGTGGCGCTGACCTACGACATTCCCATGGCCGAAGTGGTGCTGGATTTCTTCGACCGCATCAAGTCCGTGAGTCGGGGTTTTGCCTCCATGGATTATGCCTTCGAGCGCTTTGAAGCCACCAAGCTGGTGCGGGTGGATGTACTGATCAACGGTGACAAGGTGGATGCTCTGGCAATGATCTGTCACCTGGACCAGTCCGCCTATCGTGGCCGGGCTCTGTGCGAAAAGATGAAGGAACTGGTGCCGAGGCAGATGTTCGATGTGGCTATTCAGGCGGCCATCGGCAACAAGGTCATCGCCCGCCAGACAGTCAAGGCGTTGCGCAAGAACGTGACCGCGAAGTGCTACGGCGGTGACGTATCGCGTAAGAAAAAGCTGCTGCAGAAACAGAAAGAAGGTAAGAAGCGCATGAAGCAGGTGGGGAATGTGGAAATCCCCCAGGAAGCGTTCCTTGCAGTACTCAAGGTGGATGATTGATGGATATCGATATTGGTTTCTGGCTTTCCCTGGCGCTGCTGTTCACTGTTTCGGTCTGGGTGATCGACAAGATCTTTAAGCTCAAGCAGAAAGGCGGGCGTGTGGAAGGGGCGGTAGAAACCTCTAATTCCCTGATTTCCGTTTTCTTCGTTGTGCTGGTAATTCGCTCCTTCATCATTGAGCCATTTACCATCCCGTCCGGATCCATGCTGCCGACCCTGCAGGTGAACGACTTCATTCTGGTGAACAAATTCGCTTACGGCCTGCGCCTGCCGGTGACCAACACCAAGATTGTCGAGACCGGCGAGCCCCAGCGTGGCGATGTTCTGGTATTCAAATTTCCGGAAAATCGCAGCCAGAACTTCATCAAACGAGTGGTTGGGCTGCCTGGTGATAGCGTGCAGGTCAAAGATAACGTGGTCACGGTCAATGGCGAGCCGGTGACGCGTGAGTTGGCACGGGAGTGGGAAGGCTCCGGCGCCTGGCGGCGCGAGTATGTAGAGCAGCTCGGTGATAGCCGTCACCTGATATGGCAGGAAGGCAAGATTAACCCCTTCACCGGCCGCAAAGTGCCACAGAGCCGGACTCAAGGTGAATGGCAAGTCCCGGAAGGTGCCTACTTTGTGATGGGCGACAACCGGGATAACAGTAACGACAGCCGATTCTGGGGTATAGTCCCGGAAGAGCTGGTAGTGGGGGAGGCTTTCCTGATCTGGATGCACTGGAAGCCGATCTTCTCGATACCCAGTTTTTCTCGTAATGGCGCCATAGACAAGGTGGAGGCGAACTAACAATGATGACAATGCCATCACAACAACGCGGGATTTCAATGATTGGCTGGGCAGTGATTCTGCTTGTTGCCGTTGTATTGGGTACGGCAGCTCTGCGGATGGTGCCCGCCTACATGGAACACAACACAATATCTTCATCAATCAAGTCCCTGATGCAGGATAGCAAGACCGCGTTAATGTCACCCAATGAAGTGCGCGAAGCCCTGAGAAAACGGTTTAAAATCAACCAAGTTAATGTGATCAGCGCCAACGATCTTACAATCAGCAAGGATAGCGGGATCCTTAAAATCAGTACTGATTACGAGGTTCGCGAACCTATGTTCTACAACGTCAGTATCGTGATGACCTTTCAGGACGAGTTCAGCAAAGACGTTCGCCAGTGAATAATGATCTCGACAGGTTGATGGCCCGGCTGGGCTATCGTTTCAATGATATTGAATTGCTGGCACTGGCACTGACCCATCGCAGTGTCAGCCGCCACCGTAACTACGAACGCCTGGAATTTCTCGGTGACGCCCAGCTCGGGCAGATCATTTCCATTGCCTTGTTTGAGCGCTTCCCGGATGCAGCAGAAGGGCAACTCACCCGGATGCGGGCGTCCCTGGTGCGGGGCCAGACCCTGGCCTTGGTGGCGCGGGAGCTGGGCCTGGGAGATTATCTGGTACTGGGCGGTGGCGAACTGAAAAGTGGTGGTTTTCGCCGCGATTCCATTCTTGCTGATTCTCTGGAAGCGATAATCGGTGCCATCCTGCTGGATGGCGGCGAGGCGCCCTGCCGGGAAGTGGTGCTGGACTGGTTTGATGAACGGCTGCAGATCATCACCCCGCAGAGTGCCCAGAAAGACGCTAAAACCCGCCTGCAGGAATGGCTGCAGGCCCGCAAATTCGAATTGCCCACCTACCAGGTCACTCAGGTGGAGGGTCTCGCTCCCACGCAGACCTTTGAAGTGACCTGTGAACTGGAGCAGATGCAACAAACCTTCAAGGCCCAGGGAGCCAGTCGCCGCAAGGCCGAACAGCAGGTCGCGGCCACTGTCCTGAGCTGGCTGGAGCAGCAGTATGACTGACGTAACACCGACCCGTTGCGGGATGATCTCCATCGTTGGGCGGCCCAACGTGGGTAAATCTACCCTGATGAATCACCTGATCGGGCAGAAGGTCAGCATTACCTCGCGCAAGCCGCAAACCACCCGTCACCGTATTCACGGTATCCATACCCGTGACAACTATCAGATTATCTTTGCCGATACCCCTGGCATTCATACCGGTCAGGAGCGGGCGCTTAATCGAGCCATGAACGAAGCTGCAGTCTCCACGCTCAGTGGCGTCGATGTGGTGTGCATGATGGTGGATGGTCTCAAGTGGACGCCGGGTGATGAGTACGTGCTGTCGCTGTTGCCCGCACATCCGGAAATGCCGGTGCTGCTGATCATCAACAAGGTGGACAGCCTGGATGACAAGGCCCAGTTGCTACCACACATTGAAGCGCTTACCGAGCGTTATCCCTTTGATGCGGTGATACCGGTGTCGGCGCTCAAGGAACAGAACCTGATGGAGTTGGAAAAGGCGCTGGTCGAGCGCTTGCCGGAAGGGGAGTTCTGGTACGACGAAGATCAGCTCACCGACCGCAGCCTGCGCTTCATGGCGGCAGAAATTATTCGTGAAAAAGTGGTGCGCCAGTTGGGCCAGGAACTGCCCCATCAGGTGAGCGTGGAAGTGGAAATGTGGGAAGATGGTCCCCGTGTCACCGAAGTTTCTGCGGCGATCCTGGTGGAGCGTCGTGGCCAGAAAAAGATTCTCATCGGTGACGGTGGTGACCGTATCAAGCAGATCGGCACTCAGGCACGGGAAGACATTGAACGCCTGATTGATCGCAAGGTGATGCTGAATCTGTGGGTGAAGATCAAGGCTGGCTGGTCCGACGACGCGCGGGCGTTGCGCTCGCTTGGTTATGACGAACGGAATTGAGCGACGAGCTTATAGCTACGAGCTGCTAGAAAAACATTGTGTTTGGCTTTATGCGAAGCACCATCCTGAAAGCTAGAAGCTAGAAGCTAGAAGCTAGAAGCTAGAAGCTAGGAGCTTTTCCCGTGAACCCCACCCTGCAACCGGCCTGGCTGTTACACCGCCGGCCCTTCCGCAACACCAGCCTGATCGTGGAGCTGTTTGTGCCCGCGCTGGGCCGTGTGGGGGCGGTGGTGCGAGGCGGTCGCAAGGATCCGTTGTTGGCACCCTTTACTCCCCTGTGGATCGAACTGAAAAGCGCCGGCGAACTTTACAGCTTTCGTGGCTGCGAACCTCGTGGCCCGCGCCTGGCCCTGCAAGGCAAGCCTCTGTACTGCGGCTTTTATCTGAACGAACTCCTGACCCGTCTGTTGCATCGGGACGACCCACACCCGGAGCTTTGGCCGCTTTACGAACAGGCGCTCAATGCGCTGGCGGAAGGGCAATGGCTGGATGTGGCCCTGCGGCAGTTCGAGTTGGGACTGGTGGAGGAAATGGGCTACGGCATCGCACTGGGGTACGATATTCACGGCGAGGCATTGCGCCCAGACGGATACTACCTGCTGGATCCTCAGCAGGGCCTGTTGCCCGCCCAGGAGGGTTATCACGGCAACGACTTACTGGCCATCGTCAACGGCGACTGGCAACCGTCAGCCCGTAAAACCGCCCTCCACCTGTGCCGGGTGTTATTGGCCCCGCACCTGGGGGACAAACCTCTGAAAAGCCGTGAGCTGTTTCGTGAGAAATGAATAATGAGCTACAAGCCACAACGCAAACCAGGCTGAAGCTATTCTGTGGCCCCTTTGTCACGGTTTATGATGCATTTTTCCAGCCGTTTTTTCTAAGGTGTATGGTTTTGTAGGAGCCCATGCTTGCACGGCGAACAGATTTTGGTAGCGCGGAGCACAGACAGTTTCGATTGGCACAAAACTGACTCGCGTTGTAGCTTGAAGCTTGTAACTTGCAGCTGATTTTTTGAGGAATTCCATGTCCAGAGTATTGCTCGGCGTTAACATCGATCACATCGCCACCCTGCGCCAGGCCCGTGGCACCCGTTATCCGGAGCCGGTGCAGGCTGCGCTGGTAGCGGAGCAGGCGGGGGCGGATGGAATTACTGTGCATCTGCGCGAAGACCGCCGCCACATCAATGACCGCGACGTGGAGCTGCTGGCGCAGACCCTGCAGACTCGCATGAACCTGGAAATGGCTGCCACCGAGGAAATGGTCGCCATTGCCTGTCGCATCAAGCCGCCCCATTGCTGCCTGGTGCCGGAAAAGCGCGAAGAGCTGACCACAGAAGGTGGGTTGGACGTGGTGGGTAACCAGGCGTGGATTGCCCAGTGCTGCCAGCGCCTGGGGCAGGCGGGCATTGATGTGTCCCTGTTTATCGATGCGGACCCGGCGCAAATCCGTGCCGCCCGGGAATGTGGTGCGCCCACCATCGAAATTCATACCGGCCATTACGCCGATGCGACGGACCCGGCCAGCGAGCAGCAGGAACTGGCGAAAATTCGAGATGGTGTTGCCTATGCGCTGGAGCAAGGCCTGGTGGTGAACGCCGGCCATGGTCTGCATTACCACAACACTCTGCCCATCGCCGCTATTCCCGGCATCAACGAACTGAACATTGGCCACAGCATCATCGCCCGGGCCGTGATGTCCGGGCTGGATGACGCGGTGCGCACAATGCGGGATCTGCTTGACGGGGTTAACCGCTAGCTAGGAGCGTTGGATCGGAAAACGTCGGAAAGCTGCAGGACTTCGTCATCTGTACAAAGCTGCTGTAGGAGCGTCGCTGGCGGCGCGATTAGCGCTCTACGGTGGCTAATTAACGGAATCTCTCGAGCTCTGGGATCCCTGATCGTCCTGCGGACGATTTCCTTGTTGCGCAAGGTTCGCGGCCCAAGCTCCGTATTCGCTACGCTCACCCTTCGGGGCGACCTACGGTCGTTACTCCGCTACGCTACGTTCCTGCAGCGGCTTCGTAGAAGCATTAGGGATAATATCGCGGACAGGGTACGGGCCGTCAGGCTCGGCCCCTACCGCGTTGTAGCTTGCAGCGCTTCTCTTCACATCGGCAACACTTCCACCGTCCCCAGATACTGCAGCCGCCGCTGATCGGCTTTCTTGTTGCTGACCTTGTCATCAGAGCTGGCGGCTTCCAGGTAGTAGCGGCCGGCCTGGGGCCAGGTGATGGACAGCATGCCATTGTCGTCACTGGTCACAGTCCAGTTGTCCTGGCTGTCGCGGTAGCGGGTGCCACCGGGGACCAGTTCCATTTCCACCCCAGAGGCTGGTTCACCGTCCACCAGCAACCGCCATTGTGCGGTTTCACCGGCGTAGAGATCGTTGGGGTGAGTGAGCATTTCCAGTTCCATGCCTTTACCGGTAGGTGCGATGGCGGTCGGAGCGCCCAGTGTAACTACGGTTTCCAGGCGGTTATGGACTTCGCTCAGTGTTACGTCGCTGGCATTGTCCGGCAGTTGGGCAAGCAGCTTGTCCGCATCCATGCCGCGGGCACGTTTCCGCTCACCATCCACCTGGTACATCAGAAAATAACCGGGTTTGGCCACGGCGATACGGTAGCTACCGGGTTTGTTCAGTTTCACATCGAAGACACTGCGACGATGTCCTTCGAGCCGGTTCTCCACGGTGGCGGCCTGCCCATCAGGATCGCTCACTTCCAGGTAGTCCAGCGGGTAGGCGCGTTCCACGCCGAAGATTTCGTTGGAAATGCTGGCATCCACGGTGACCCATTGCGGTTCGGAGACACTGGTGTGGCTGGGTAGCAGCCAGAGTTTGTGAGCCTGGGCCGGCAGAGCCATTGCCAGTAGCGATAGCATGCCGATGCGTTTTAGCGTGATGTTCATGGCGCTTATCCTTTTCAGTTTATTGGGCTTCAGGGTCTTACGCTGAGCGTGACGGTGCCCAGCTCACTGGTACCGTTAACCTGTTGTTGCTGGTGGTTGCTGGCCGGCCACTGGAAAGGCAGGCGTACTACTTCCCGGCCGCCCACTTCACGGGAGGCCTCGACTACCAATTGGTACTCATCCGCGGGCAGTTTCTGCAGGCTTTGCAACTCGCTGAAATCCATTTGGTGCTTGCCGGGGCTGCGGGTGGCGCCGGTGAGGCCGTCATAGGGCTTTTGCTGGCCCCGGCCGGTGCGACGCCACCACTGGCGGATATCCTTGAGCCACTTTTCCTGATCGTCGTACCACAGACCCAGAGGCACGATGGTGCTGCGGTCGGCGTTTTCCACCCAGAAGGCCACGTAGGGGGCGTGGTATTCCGCCACCCGCAGCCGGGGGACTTCTACCTCTACCTGGAAGGTGTCGGCGCTGGCGTAACTGGCCAGCAGGGAAAACAGTGCGAGAGGAAGTAAACGCATAGGGCTGTCCTTGTTAATGCATGAAAACCACGATCAGCAGCCAGGGCAGCACCAGCCCGGCCAGGGTGACCGGCCAGGTGGCCGGGCGTCGTTTGGCATGAAGCATCATCAGCCCCAGACCAGTGAGCGAGAACAGCAGGCTGGCCACGGCAAAGATGTCGATAAACCAGGACCAGGCGATGCCGGTATGACGACCTTTGTGCAGGTCGTTGAAAAACGCGATCCAGCCCCGGTCGGTCTGCTCGGCCAGCACCGAGCCATCATCAAGATCAATGGCCAGCCAGGCGTCTCCGCCGGGCCGTGGCAAGGCCAGATAGACTTCCCCGGCCGACCATTCGGCGGTCTTGTCACCGGTGCGGATCTGCATCTCCTGGTCCAGCCAGTCGCGCACCGGAACGGGTAGGGGGCCCTCCTGGTGAAGACTCAGTGCTTCCAGTAGAGGGGCGGGCAGGGAGGCTTCCTGTTCCCGGATAGTCGGGTCGGCGCTGATGGCACTGGCGTGGTTAAGCGTGATCCCGGTGATGCTGAACAGCAGCAGACTGATCAGGCAAAGGGCCGAGGTAATCCAGTGCCACTGGTGGAGCTGTTTCAACCAGAAGGCTTTGCGTTTCTTGTTCACCACGGAAAGGGCTCGGCATATTTCGGTGGCAGGGATGGTAATGAGAATGGTTATTTTTAAACAGCCGTAAGGGTGTAAAGAATGTAAGGGGTGCTGGTGGAAGTGAATTAAGTTCAAATAATTCTGGATTTGTTAAATGATAATTTCTATCATTCGCGAATGAATGCTGTTGCCCAAATTCCCTCCCGTTTGCTGGTCATCGAAGATGATGCTGTGCTCAGTGCGCATCTCCATGATTTCCTGTCCGAGCGCCGATACCAGGTCACCCTCTGTGCGGATGGCACCCTGGGGCTGGCGGCGGCGTCCTCCGGCGACTTTGATCTGGTATTGCTGGATATTCTGTTACCCGGGCTGAATGGCCTGGAGTTGCTGGGCCAGCTTCGCCACAGGAGCCCGGTGCCGGTGATCGTGGTGTCTGCTCTTGGCGATGAGCAGGCAAGGATTCAGGGGCTGATCGGCGGGGCGGATGACTATCTGCCCAAGCCGTTCAGCATGGCGGAATTGGCGGTGCGGGTAGAGGCGGTGCTGCGCCGGGTCAGCATGGAGCGACACCGGATGGTGTCGTCGAATTCGGTAGGTGGATTGGTTCTGGAAGAGCCGTCCGAGACTGCCTGTTATCGCCAGCGTGACCTGGGGCTGACCACCACGGAATTTCGTTTGCTGCAGGTGCTGCTGGAGCACCATGACCAGGTATTGAGCAAACCCTTCCTTTACCAGACGGTGTTGTACCGGGGCTGTGGTCGCCACGATCGCAGCCTGGACCTGCATGTGAGCCATCTGCGTCGCAAGTTGCGGGATGCCGGCGCGCCGGAATCCTCTGTTCGCACCGTTTGGGGCCAGGGATATACCCTGATCACCGAGCACCTGTGATGCTGGGGCGACATTCTCTGTTGTGGCGGCTGGCGTTGCTGCTGATGGTGACGGCGGTGTGCACCGTGACGCTCAGCGACTGGCTCAACCGTACTCTCAGCAGCCGTGCCCTGTTGCTCAGCGACGAGGCAAAAAGCGCCCTGCGCGGTTATGCCGCCGATGCAGAGCAGGCCTGGTTGGAGAACGGTGCAGCGGGGGTAGAGCACTGGATTGCTGCCATGGGTGATCGCGAACCCGGTAACATCATGGTAGTCAGCCAGGATGATCAGTCACTCAGTGGTATTCCCCTGACGGAATCAGAACGGGCCGGCCTGCGGTTTCAACGGGGTCTGGAATGGCGGATGAGTTTTCGCTATCGCTCCATGCCCTATATCGGTGTCCCTTTCCCCAAAAGCCCGGAGCAGGGCAGTCTGGTGATGCAACTCCCGCCCCGTTACATGCCCGGCCAGGACTGGCCACTCTGGAAGTCTTTGTTGATGGTGGGGCTACCAGCGTTGGTGGCACTGATACTGGGGCTGCTGCTGTTCTGGCGTGTGCGTGTGCCGCTGCGGGAATTGCAGCATCAGGTGCTGCAGTTCAAGGATGATCCGCAGGCCCGGGTTCAGCCCTCGCTGAGCCACCGTCGTGACGAATTCGGCGATGTGGCTCGCAGTGTCAATCACATGGCCGAGCAGGTGTCGGCTATGCTGGCCACCCAGCGGCAGCTTCTCAACGATATGTCCCATGAGCTACGCACGCCACTCAGTCGTCTGGCGGTGGCGCTGGAGAGTGATCTGGATGAGGCGGGGCTACGGCAGCGGGTGGCGCGTGAGCTGGTGCAGATGCGTACCCTGGTCAACGATACGCTTACCCTGGGTTGGCAGGATACGGAATCCGGTGACGGTGGGCAGGAGCCGATCTCGTTACTGGCCCTCTGGGATGTGGTGAGCGACAACGCCGCCTTCGAAAGTGGCTGGCTCCAGTCACGCTTTCCCTGTGATCTTCCTGCCGATGCGCAGGTCCGCGGTAATCTCAATGCGCTGGCCCAGGTACTGGAAAATCTGGTGCGCAATGCGGTGCGTTATTCTCCGGCGGAGGGGCGGATTTCCCTGTCAGGAACCCGGGAGGGGGACTGGTGGCACCTGTGGGTCACTGATCAGGGGCCAGGTGTGCCTGCGAATCGTCTGGAAGACATCTTTGCACCTTTCGTCCGTCTAGACAGTGCCCGTGCCGGCAACAGTGGTTTCGGGCTGGGGTTGAGCATTGCCTTTCGCTCCGTGCAGTGGCTTGGCGGCCAACTGTGGGCAGAAAACGCCGACCCTGGGCTGCGGGTCCATCTGCGATTGCCGGCGGCTGTATAGTTTGTAAATCTCCTTTATATGCAAACAAGAATCAATATCATCACCAGTGAATAATGTTCATTAATTCCTTAGGCGGCTTTATGCCGCGTTTGCGGGGGGATCAGCGCCTGGTTGCCAGAAATGGCGCCGGGGCTCTGGTCATGTTGTCGATGTTATTGAGGAGATAAGGAAGATGGGAATGCGTTTGGGGAACCTGGGGCTGGTTTTGCTGGTGACCAGCGGTATCGCCTGGGCAGAGCAGGACAGCCACGAGCTTGGCCAGATTTCGGTGACTGCGGGGGGCTACGCCCAGCAGGTGGAAGATGCTCCGGCTTCCATTAGCGTAATCAACCGGGAGCAGATCGAGCAGCGCTATTACAAGGATGCTACCGATGCCTTGCGGGATATTCCCGGCGTCGTTGTGACCGGTGGCGGTTCCGGTGATCGCGGCACGGATATTGTCATGCGTGGTATGCCTTCGTCGTACACCCTTATCCTCGTCGACGGCAAACGCGTCTCCACCCGCGAAACCCGCCCCAACGGCAGCGCCGGTTTCGAGCAGGACTGGTTGCCGCCCTTGCAAAGCATTGAGCGGATCGAAGTGGTGCGCGGGCCCATGTCCACCCTGTACGGTTCCGATGCTCTTGGTGGGGTCGTTAACATCATCACCCGCAAGGTGGCCGATGAATGGGGTGGTTCAGTGCAGCTGGACACCATCATTCAGGATGATTCCCGATCCGGGGATATCAAGCAGGGTAATTTCAGTCTCAACGGCCCCCTCAAGGAAGGGCTGGTGGGGTTACAGCTTTACGGTCGCTTCCAGGACCGGGAAGAGGATCTGTTTGAAAACGGCTTTGAAGAAAAATCCCTGAAGAACCTGACTGCCAAGGTGTCGGTGACGCCCAGCAAGGATCATGACCTTGTGCTGGAGGCCAGCCAGGTGGACCAGCGTCGTCGTTCGCTGGTCGGTTACAGCGCCCCGGCCACCGATTGTCGTGGTGGCTGTACAGATTCCGATAATCGCAGCAGCCGCGAAGCCTTCTCGCTGAGCCATACCGGGCGCTGGGCGATAGGAACCTCTGATACCTATGTGCAACGGGAAAGGGCGGAAAACGAAAACCGCGAGATGGTGATCACCAACACCACGGCGAAATCGTCATTGGTCATGCCGCTGGGTAATCACAGGGTCACCATGGGCGCGGACTTTATTGAGGAAGCGCTCTCCGACAAGACCTCCAACCGGATTTCCGAACGAACCCGTATCGATACCGCAAAATACGCGCTGTTCGCAGAAGACGAATGGATGCTGACTGATACTTTCTCGCTCACCGCCGGGGCACGGCTGGATGACGATGACAATTTTGGTAGTCACTTCAGTCCGCGACTGTATGGCGTGTGGGGCTTCAGTCCTCGCTGGACCCTGAAAGGGGGGGTGTCTACCGGTTTTCGTTCTCCCTCGTTGCGTGAAATTACCCCGGACTGGGGGCAGGTGAGTCGTGGTGGCAATATCTACGGCAATCCGGATCTGGAACCGGAAACGTCAGTAAACAAGGAGCTGGGGCTGTACTTCAATGCCGGGCGTAGCCTGATGGCGAACGTCACCGTTTTCCATAATGATTTTGAAGACAAGATTACCCGCATTGCCTGCCCGATTGCTATTTGCACCGACGGTGCCAATCAGTTCGGCGCTGATCCTACCTATCGGGTCAACGTGGACGAAGCGGTAACCCGGGGGGTAGAAGCTGCCCTGTCGTCCACACTGTATCGAGTGCTGACACTGAGTCTCAGTTATACCTATACGGATTCCGAGCAGAAATCCGGGGAGTACAAAGGGGAACCGCTGAACCAGTTGCCGGAACATCTGGCCAGTCTGCAGGCCAACTGGCAGGCCACGGACACCGTATCGCCCTGGGCAACGGTGCGCTATCGCGGAGAGGAAAGCCAGCCGACTACCGGGCCTTCCAGTAGTGCCATCATCGCGCCGTCCAGTACGCTGGTGGATGCGGGGCTGGGGTTCCGGTTGTCACCGCAGGCGAAACTGAACACTGGCATCTATAACCTCACCGACAAGACAATTTTGCTGGATGAGTATGGCTATGTGGAAGATGGCCGGCGTTACTGGCTGGGCGTAACCATGAACTTCTGATGGTTTGTGCAAAAAAAACGCCGGCATCAGCCGGCGTTTTTTGTCTTCAGGCCTACGATTACAATTTTGCCTGAAGGCTGGCGCGGAAGTCCGCATCATACTGCGCCAGACGGACGATCTGGTTGTATTTTTCCAGTTCCAGGCCGTTGTCTTGCACGGCTTCCACCATTTTCTGCTGGGCTTCCTGCTGAACCTCCATGGCTTTCTTGGGCTTGTCCTGGTTGGCTTGCAGCTTCTGGGAATACTTTTTCTGAATCCCTGCCATGTCTTTCTGGGTGGCAACAAATGCATCCAGATCCGAATCGGAAAAGTCGGAAGCATCCGGCAGGTTCTGCTGCTGAGGCATGTTCTGGGTCTGCGGAGCGCCTTGTTGCGGGGCACCGGTGGTGCCAGGCTGCTGTGCGATGGCGGTGGCGGTCAGAGCGCTGGTAAACAGCAGTGCGGCCATGGCGGTTATTGGCTTTTTCATAGATCAGTCTCCTTTGCGTATTCATGCCCCCCTGCATGAATGTCAGAGGGCAGTTTTGTGCCATGGCGTATCGGGTCATCGCGCATGGCACCTGACAGGTCCGACAAACCTGTGAGTATCCGTTCCTTGCCTTTTGTTAAGTTGTGTAAATATGTGTGGCGATCGTCATTCATCGCGTATCACCGGTAATCGATAGTCAAAGATCCTGCTGTCCTCGGCACTTTCCTTTTTACGCTATGACCGTTTCAATAGGTGGGTGGATTTCGTCCACGATGGGACTGATAAGAAAAACCAAGGAGAGCTGAATGTTGAAAAGAACCGGAATTGTTCGCGGAACGCTCGTAGCATGGATGTTGTTGGCCGGCACGGCGGCACAGGCTGAGTTTTACACTGGTGCCCAGGTCAATATGCTGAACATAGATCGTGGCTCGGTCAGCAATGTGACTCTCACCGGTCTGACACTGCGTGGTGGCATGGTACTGCACGAGCTGATTAGCGCCGAGGTTCATGCCGGTAAGGCATTCGGTGATGATTCCTACCGCGGCGTGGAGGTGGAGAATGACTTTCACTACGGCGTGTATGCCCGGCTGACGCCACCGCTAGCAGGCCCTGTCCGTCCGTATCTGATCGGGGGTTACAGCTATGTTGAGAATGACTTCAATGGCGAAACCCTGCGTGACGACGGTGCCTCCTACGGTGGTGGCTTCGACCTAGGGATGGAAAAGCACATCAGCATGAGTCTGGAGTATTTGCGTCTGGTGGATAATGACTTCGGTACTCAGGAACTGATTGGGCTGGGACTTAACTACAAGTTCTGAGAGAGGAAATGCCGGGTTGCACCGGGGAGACGGCGAGTAGTCCGGGCTCTCGGTGCGATCACAGGCTGTCTTTTATATTCTTAAAGGTTATAAAAGTATCACCATATATTCCTTTATCTTCTTCGCTAACTCCCTATCATGGCACTCGCAATTCCTGTTTTGAGGTGCTGTAGATCATGGGTAGTGCACAGCTTATTACACGTTTCGGAGATAACACTGCCGGCTTGTCCAAAGAAGCCTTGTCAGACTTGAATCGTGTCTATGGTCCGTTGAGTTTTGAAGAGCGTATCGCGCGCGTGTTTGAGGATTTTTCCCCCGAGCGCATTATGATTACCTCTTCCTTTGCGGCTACCTCTGCGTATTTCCTGCATATTATCTCCAGCATCCGTCCCGAGCAGCCGGTGCATTTCATCGATACCGGTTACCACTTTGAGGAAACACTCAAGTACAAGGACTACCTGGTGGAGCGCTTTGGCCTGACCGTCATTGATGTGACCCCGGACCCGGACCATCATCAGGTGTCTTTGGAAAACCGCATGTGGGAATCCGATCCGGACCTGTGCTGCCAGGTGAACAAGGTGAATCCCCTGGATGAGGCCAAGGAAAACTACGACCTGTGGATTTCCAGCCTGATGGGCTGGCAGACCGAGCACCGCGCCGGGCTGCAGGTATTCGAAGAGCGTGGCGGGATGATCAAGTTCAATCCCATGATCGACGTGACCAAGGAACAGCGCGATAGCTATATCGAAGAACACGATCTGCCGTTCCATCCGCTGGTGGCGGAAGGCTATAACTCTATCGGCTGCAGCCACTGTACCTTCAAGGGCGAAGGCCGCGAAGGTCGTTGGAAAGGCCAGCAGAAGACCGAGTGCGGCCTTCACCTTTAAGTTATTCCGGAACCACGCTAAACGGGCGCTTAATGCGCCCGTTTTTTTGTTCGGTCGACCCTTTCCTTATTGTTGAGTAGGCTTTCGGTATCTCCCTCTGCCTGCCAGCCCATGAAGCGACAATACCGAAAAAGACGATTTCTTCTGACAGGCTTGTTGCTTGCTTTGCTACTGATGCTGGCGGCCCTGCAATGGTGGCCGCTGCCTGAGCGGCTGGATAACACGCCCTACGCCACCTTGATGCTGGATCGCCACGGCCGCCTGCTGGATGCCCGGATTGCCGAGGATCAGCAGTGGCGTTTCGTGCCGGTGGCACAGCTGCCGGACAAATACGAACAGGCACTGCTGTTGTTCGAAGACAAGCGCTTTTACCGGCACCCGGGCATTGATCCGCTGGCCATCGCCCGGGCCATGCGCCTGAACCTGGAGGCGGGAAGGGTGGTCAGTGGCGGTTCTACGCTGACCATGCAGCTGGCTCGGCTGCTGCGTGACGACCCGCCGCGGACTCTCACCGAAAAAGCCCGTGAGGCGCTACTGGCATTGCAGCTGGAGTGGCACTTCAGCAAGCCGGAGATCCTTGTCCATTACGCCAGCTGGGCTCCTTTCGGTGGCAACATAGTCGGCTTGCGTGCCGCATCCTGGCGTTATTTTGGCCGCGAACCCGGAGCCTTGAGCTGGGCGGAGGCGGCCCTGCTGGCAGTGCTACCCAATTCGCCTTCGCTGATCCATCCGGGTCGTAATCGCGAACGTCTGCTGGCCAAGCGCAATGCCTTGCTGCAGCACCTCCACCGTCAGGGTTCCATGGCAGATGCAGACCTGCGGCTGGCGTTAATGGAGCCTTTACCTGCCGCGCCCAGGCCTCTGCCGGGGCTGGCCCCTCACTTGCTGAACACTCTCTCGAAGACTTCCACGGGACGGCTACTGACCACAACGCTGGATGCGGACCTTCAACGGCGGGTCAGGGAATTGGCCCGGCAGCACGGTCGGCGGTTGGCCCGCGATGGGGTCCATAACGTGGCGGTGGTGGTCATTGATCATCAGCAACGACAAACCCGCGCCTATGTGGGCAACGTCTCCCATGGCGACCCTGCGGAATACGGGGCAGCGGTGGATATCGCCAGCGCTCCCCGTTCCACCGGCAGCGTCCTCAAACCCTTGCTGTACGGGTTGATGCTGGATGACGGGCGTTTGCTGCCCGGCACCCTGGTGCCGGATCTGCCCACCAACTATGGCGGTTTCAGCCCGGAAAACTTTGATCACGGCTATCGGGGGGCAGTGCCTGCGCACCAGGCCCTGAGCCAGTCACTGAACATTCCCGCGGTACGTATGTTGAAGGACTACGGGCTGGGGCGATTTCATAGCGAACTACAGCGCCTGGGCATGACCACCCTGTTTCGTAGCGCAGAAGACTACGGGCTCACCCTGATCCTCGGTGGGGCAGAAGGGCGGCTGGATGAACTCACCGCAATTTATGCGCAGATGATGGCCAGCGCCAATGGACTGGCCCCTGAATCAGTGCGGACACTAACAGGGGCGCAACCCGGGGCGGTGCCGGGAGTGGCAATCAGCCCGGGCGCCGCCTGGCTTACCTTGCAGGCCTTACGGGAGGTCGCCAGACCAGGCACGGCACAACAGTGGCGACTGTTCACCTCCAGTCAGCCGATAGCCTGGAAAACCGGCACCAGCTACGGCCTGCGCGATGCCTGGGCCATCGGCAGTAATGGGCAATACACGGTGGGTGTGTGGGCGGGCAACGGCAACGGCGAGCCGGCCCCGTCCCTCGGCGGGGCAGTGACGGCTGCACCACTGATGCTGGATGTGTTCAGCCTGCTGGGCACTGCGCCATGGCCGCAGCCGCCATTGGGCGAACTGAAAACCGTGCAGGTCTGTGCCGATGATGGCTACCTGGCTGGGGGGCGGTGCGAGACCGTGGACCAGTGGGCTCCGAGACAGAGCCATTTTCAGACCGTCACACCACACCATATCCGCGTGCACCTGGATGCCAACGGCCAACGGGTGCACAGTCAGTGTGAATCAGTGAGTCAGATGCAGCATCGGGACTGGTTCGTACTGCCACCGGCCCAGGCCTGGTTCTATCGCCGTCATCATCCCGGCTATCGGCCTTTGCCGGCCTGGCGGGCCGACTGTGTGGCTGGCGCCCGTGCCATGCAAAGCGAACCGCCCATGGCGCTGGTTTACCCCCATGCCGGCACCGCTATCTACATCCCCGTGGAGCTGAATGGTCGCTTGGGCCGCGCCGTTTTCCGCGCGGTCCATCAGCGCAGCCAGGCAGAGCTGTTCTGGCATCTGGACGATCGTTTTCTCGGCAAGACCCGTCACTTCCATGAACAGGCCATCATCGCTGAACCCGGCTGGCATACGCTGACGCTGGTGGATGATCAGGGGTTTCGATTACGTCATCGATTCAAGGTGCTGGGGAAGTGAGCGCTTTTAATTACAGGACAGTGGGTGGGTATACGGAAAGTTTTATTTGATTTCGGTAGCTCGGGGGCTGGTATGAGTATTCGGTATGTGGAGTCCACAAAAAGTCGTGCAAGAGCGTAAAGCGTCGCATTTACGGTATCGGGGTTTATAGGGGCAAGCAGCGGTTTGACTGCTGGTCTCAAAAGCCTCTTATCATTTGTTTGACTGATTTTTCAGATAAACAATAAATGCCACCACGGCAATGCCGCAGAGGAACAGCACGAAAGCGGTAATCAGTTGTTCCAGAGTCATGATGAAGGTCTCCTGTCTGTTATGTAGACATTATCACGGCACCGCCGCCTTTACTGAATAAGCGCCGGTGTCGTGATTCGGATCAATCTTTCTGCCAGGTTCGTTTCCGTGGGCCGCTCTAGTCGATACCACAGAGTAACTGTTCCGTCCTGTCCCAACCCAGGCAACCATCGGTGATGGAGAGGCCGTACTGCAGGGGTTTCTGCAGGGGCTGTTTGCCGTCCTGAAGATGGCTTTCCAGCATGACACCGGCGATATGTTTTTCACCCTTGCGCCGCTGTTCAAGCAGATCGTTCAGCACCTCCGGTTGCTTGAGTGGATCTTTGCCACTGTTGGCGTGGCTGCAGTCCACGATCAGTCGCGGGTTGCGGCCTTTAGCCTGCAGGGCGTCGACGGCAGTGCGAATGCTGTCGGCATCGTAGTTGGGGCCTTGATGCCCGCCGCGCAGTACCAGGTGGGTATCCGGGTTGCCCGCTGTCTGTAGCAGGGCGCTGTGGCCGTTGTCATCGATGCCAAGATGCGTGTGGGGATGCTCGGCGGCGCCCATGGCGTCACTCGCTACATCAATGCTGCCATCGGTGCCGTTCTTGAAGCCCACGGGCATGGACAGGCCGCTGACCATTTCCCGGTGGATCTGGGATTCGGTGGTGCGTGCGCCGATGGCTGCCCAGCTGAGCAGGTCGCCCAGGTAGTCGGCGGCCATGGGGTGCAACAGTTCGGTGGCCAGGGGCAGTCCCAGCCGTGCCAGGTCCAGCAACAGGTGGCGGGATACGTTCAGCCCGGTGGCGATATCGTTGCTGCCGTCCAGGTGTGGGTCGTAGAGCATGCCTTTCCACCCCACGGTGGTGCGTGGCTTTTCCACGTAGGCGCGCATTACCAGGAAGACCTTGTCGTCCAGCTGACGGGACAGTTCGCTCAGACGATGGCCGTATTCCAGCGCTGCTTTCGGGTCGTGAAGCGAGCAGGGGCCAGTAATAACAAGCAGGCGGTCATCGGTGCCATTGAGAATATCGCGTACGGTTTGGCGATGTGCCTGAATCTGTGCTGCCAGCCGGACGTCCACCGGCAGGCGATCACGCAGCACGGTGGGGGAGGGCAGCGGCAAGCTGCGGCGCGGACTGGTGTCGGCGGGGGTAGTGGTGCTCTGTGTCTGTTGCATGGTCGTTCCTTACTGTTCTGTGCGCATTACCGTCGCGCGTGATTCGATCGTAGTGTTCGCTGGAGCGGGCTTTGCCATTGGCTAAATCGCGATTCTTTGTGGTGCTGGCTATATCGATACATGGTGTTTGTCCTCTGTGGTGCGGTGTTTCGGTATTTATCGGGCAATAAAAAACCCCGGGCGGGATACCGACCGGGGTTTTCATGATTCGGCAGGCGTCCCGTAGCGGGCGCGCCTGGGTAACGGTCAGGCGCGCGAGCGGCTAAACCAATACCCATAATAGAAGGCAGCGGGCACAACCGTGCCGACCGGGTTGCGGTCTGCATTGATGCCGTGATTGTGCAGGGCTGCGTTCATGGTGAAATCTCTTTGAATTCAGTTCTCAAGCCTAGCGATGGCGCCCGTCAGAAGCAAGAGGGCGAGCCTCTCTCCTTGATAGGTGGTCAATATGCCGGGTCGGCATGACAGGATCGTGACAGGACAAGGCAAAAAAATGCCCACCGAAGTGGGCAAGGAAGGTGGAGACAATCAAGGAGAAAACAGGATCAGAAGATATCGGCCTTGCCGATGGCGTTGGTGATGACCTGGGCGAAGTGGCCTGCGCCCTTTTCCAGGCCCTTGAAGCCGCCGGTGTTGAAGCTGACGGTGTTGCCTTGCCAGATAATCGCTTGCTGGTCTACATCCCAGAGGTCCAGCCGAACCACATAGATGTCCTCATTCACGAAAAAGTCGTCGCTGAACACCTGAGGGCGCATGGTCATGGTGCCGGCGACCGGTACGGCCGTCCCCGGGTCACCTTTGACTTCAAGGGTTTCGGTGCGCTGCTCTTCCAGGTGGATCGCCAGGGCGCTGTCGAAGCTATTTTCCTTCATGCGTTGCGCCAAATAGTCACGGCTTTTACCTTCAATCCCTTTGTCACCAAAAACCGTGTGGGCGGCGGTGGCCTGGATACCCTGTTCGGCAAACTTGGCGACAATGGCGTTTTCCAGGTGGGCACGCAGTTCATGCTCTACCAGAACCCCCACCACCAGTGACTGGTAGGGACCTTGGGGTTCTTTTTCTACGCCGGTCTGGGTGTTGACCATACGGGTGTCGTGGTAGCCGGTGGCACAGGCCGCGAGTAGTGCAGCGAACAGGGCCACCATGGCAAATTTCACTTTTCTCATCGTTCCATCCTCATTCTGTTTGGCAGGCCACTGGGGGCAGCCTGCGGTGTCCTTGCCTTCTCAGAAGTTGTAGGTGGTGCTCAGGGACAGATAATCCCGGTCGTTGACCACGCTGTACTTGGCATCGTTATAAGTGGTGTAGGACAGGTCGGCGCTGAGTTTCTTGTAGCTCATGCCCACGCCCAGACCCAGGCTGCGTTCGTCTTCTTGCAGTGCGTCATCGCTGGAGTAGCCTTCCACGCCATGTTTCATGGTCAGCGACGGGGTCAGCGCTACCGGGCCAATGACGTTGGCATAGGTGGATTTGAGCGTCAGTTGGTAACCCCAGCTGAAGTCAGTTACATAGCCGTCCTCACCCAGCTCGCCAACCCCGAAGTTGGTGTGGCGGCGGAAGCGCATGTCTTCCTGATCCGGCAGGTCGGAGATGAATTCCGAGCCTATCTGAGTTGAGACGATGGTTTTCTGTGCCCCCAGCAATTTGGGGATGACCGTGGTAAAGGTCACTTCGGCACGCTGAATATCGAACTCCTGGAAGCCGGTGACTTCGTTGCCGGAGCCGTAGACGTAGTCAATGGTGTCCTGGGGAACGGTGGCAAACCCTTGTGCGGCCGCTGCCGGCACGCCATTGGCTTCCAGCACCCGTGCGGTTGTCAGATCCGGGGTGTTGATCTGGACTGGCATATCCGGGAGGTAGCTCAGGTTCATGGCCAGATTGCCGACACCCTCAAAGGTTTTGTCGGCGGTCAGGCCGATCACCTGAATATCTTCCGGGTATTCATAGAAGTAGGCGATGTCGTTGCCAGCGGTAATCCCCTGCGCCAGCGGGCTGTCTTCCTTGGTCACCGAGTAGATCGGCAGACGCATATGATAGTTCAGGAAGTAGGCGCCCACCTTGGCCTTGGATTTTGGGAAGGCATAGTCGAATTTCAGCCCGTATTGGCCGCCATCATCCGGCTCTTTTTCGTCCCGGCGTGGAATGTAGACGCCATTTTCATAGGCGGTCTTGTTGGGAATGATCACTGAGCTGGAGAAGGTGGCGTTACAGCCGACGGCGGTGTTGTCGAGGGTGGAAAAGAAGGTGCCACAGCCATCCAGGTTCGCGGCCCGCCACTCATACTGGTAGAAGGACTTCATGGAGAGCCGGTCGGTAAACTTGTAGTCGGCGGTCACCATGCCTGCGGGCTTGAGGAACTCGGTGTACTCGGCACCAGGACGATGAAGGGCGGCCAGGTCGATGGCGTTCAGCGAACTGAGGGAGCCACGGGAATACAGGCTGCGCCCCCACAGCAAAGTCTGACGACCCGCTTTCAGTTTCAGAGGCTGTTCGTTGACCTGGAAGGTGCCGTGGACAAAGACATCCTGAAAGGTGGCTCCCTGGAATTTGGAGTTGCGATCAAAGCCGTCATCGCTGAGCGGTTCACCGCCGACAAATTCATTGGGGAAGTTGCCGTGAGGGACATCCTTCTCTTTCTGCACATAGTCGTACCAGCCCTTGGCACGCACAAACAGGCCATAATTCTTGTACTGCAGGTTGACGTCGCCCACTGCCTTGGCAACGGCAGACACCACTTCGCCACCATCATAGTTCAGGTTGCCGTCGTCGGAGACGGCGGAACCGGAGGTGCCGCCGGGGGTATCACCGGCAAACAGGTTTTCCTTGCGGGCAGACTCCATACGGGAAATAGCGCCCACGGAGGCTTTCAGGTTCCATTTGACGCTGACGTCTTCATTGAACTGTTTTTCGCCAGCCATGGCCGGGGCTGCGGCTGTCAGCAGGCCCAGAGCCAGGGCACTGCTGCAGCCAACAGCGATCGCTTTGCTTCGCATTATTTTGCTCTCCCACTACCCAGTGATGAGCCGGGTAGAAATTCCGTTTGTTGTTGTGAACGTTGTTGTAGCGCACTTGTTGTCACGCCCGGTCCCATCGGGCGTTAAAATCCTGATCCTCGCCTTTCATTTTTTTGGACAATGATTTCGAAAAGCGATGATTCGGATTCAATTCATACATACCGACGGGTATGTGGTCAAGACGGACCAAGGTCGAAGTTGAGGGAAAATGGGGAGAGAAAGGCCTGTTACTGGAATAAGTGCGGTATTTTTTATGGAGTTTTCGTGATTTAAAACCGAGTAAAAGAAACGATACTGAAGGTGGTGTTTACTGTTCGTGGGAATTCGTTACCCAGGGTAACAAATAAAAGGTGGTTTCATTTTAGTGGCATTTGTGAGCTTTGACACATTTTCTAAAGAATTCCATAGCAGAAAACCACAGCAAGACTTTGCCTGGCAATGGTCCCTGATCGTGAAGATAAAAAAAGGGCGCCGTGTGGCGCCCTGAAGGGGAAGTCAGAGACAGAAATCAGAACACTTCAAACAGGCCAGCGGCACCCATGCCGCCGCCAATGCACATGGTGACAACCACATATTTAACGCCACGGCGCTTGCCTTCAATCAGGGCGTGGCCAGTCATGCGGGCACCGGACATGCCGTAGGGGTGCCCGATGGAAATGGCGCCGCCGTTCACGTTGTATTTCTCCGGGTCGATGCCCAGGCGGTCGCGACTGTACAGGCACTGGCTGGCAAAGGCTTCGTTGAGCTCCCAGATGCCGATATCGTCCACGGTCAGGCCAAAGCGCTTGAGCAACTTGGGTACCGCGAACACCGGGCCGATGCCCATTTCGTTCGGGTCGCAGCCGGCCACAGCCATGCCCCGGTAGGCGCCCAGCGGTTGCAGGCCCAGTCGTTCGGCCTCTGCAGCTTCCATCAGCACGCAGGCGCTGGCGCCGTCGGATAGCTGGGACGCGTTACCGGCGGTGATGAAGCGGCCTTCCTGAACCTCCTGTCCGCCCTTGAAGACCGGCTGCAGGGATTGCAGGCCTTCCTGGGTGGTTTGCGGGCGATTACCTTCGTCTTTGCCCAGAGTGACTTCCTGATCGGAAACCTCTTTGGTTTCCTTGTTCATCACTTTCATGACAGTGGTCATGGGGGCGATTTCGTCATCGAATTTGCCGGCTTGCTGGGCAGTGGCGGTGCGCATCTGGGACTGGTAGGCGTATTCGTCCTGAGCATCGCGAGATACGTTGTAGCGGTCAGCGACGATTTCGGCGGTTTCCAGCATGGACATGTAGATGTCCGGGCGATGCTGTTTCAGCCACGGATCGGCGGCGCGGAAAGTGTTCATCTTGTCGTTCTGGACCAGGGAAATGGACTCCAGGCCGCCGGCCACGGCCACGTCCATTTTATCGACAATGATTTCCTTGGCGGCAGTGGCAATGGCCATCAGGCCGGAGGCGCACTGACGGTCCATGGACATGCCGGACACGCTGGTGGGCAGGCCGGCACGCAGGGCGCACTGGCGGGCCACGTTGCCGCTGGTGCTACCCTGCTGCAGAGCGGCGCCCATGATCACGTCCTGAATAGTCTCCGGGTCGATGCCGGCGCGCTCCACGGCGTGTTTGATGGCATGGCCACCCAGCGCCTGGGCCTGAGTGTCGTTGAAGGCGCCCCGGTAGGCTTTGCCAATAGGGGTGCGGGCGGTGGAAACGATGACGGCTTCTCTCATGATGCCTCTCCAGATTGATATTCGGTCGATGTCTCGCTGAAGGAGTTTGCCTGCAGCCGGTTGATCAGCTGCTGCGTTTAACCCAGCTTGATGCCTTTGGCCTGGGCAGCCTTGGTGAGAATCTTGGTGACATGGTCGCCGCCGGCGAGAATTTCCCGGGCGTTGTCCATGTTGCCAATCTGTGCGAAGTGGGCGGCGACGCCATCCACATTTCGCTCGTCTTCATTCAGGTAGACGCCTTCGCTTTCCATCAGGCGAACCATGGCGTAGCAGCCGGCGCCTGCCAATACGATGCGGTGGGTCGGCGCCTTGTTACTGCACAGGAACAAGACTGCCGGGGTGATTTCCTTTGGCTCCAGCATGGCCAGCACTTCCGGGGGCATCAGGTCTTCAGTCATGCGCGTGGCGGCAGTGGGGGCAATGCAGTTGACCTTGATGTCGTATTTTTCCCCTTCAATACACAGGGTATTCATCAGCCCGGCCACGGCCATCTTGGCGGCCCCGTAGTTGGCCTGGCCGAAGTTGCCGTACAGGCCGGATGTGGACGTGGTCATGACGATACGGCCGTAGCCCTGTTCGCGCATGATTGGCCATACTGCCCTGGTGCAAATTTCGGAGCCGGTCAGGTGAACGGCGACCACCTTGTCCCAGTCGTCCTGGGTCATTTTCACAAAGCTCTTGTCGCGCAGGATGCCGGCGTTGTTGATCAGCACATCAATGCGGCCCCAGGTGTCCAAGGCCTGTTTCACCATGGCGTCCACCTGTTCCGGGCTGGACACATCGGCGCCGTTGGCAATCGCTTCACCACCGGCGGCCTGGATTTCAGCCACTACCTGCTCGGCAGCTTCGCTGGAACCACCACTGCCATCGCGAGCACCGCCGAAGTCATTGACCACGACCTTGGCGCCCAGACGCGCCAGCTCTAGCGCATGGCATTTTCCCAGGCCGTTACCGGCGCCGGTGACGATGGCTACTTGGTTATCAAAACGGATTGTCATGCTTCTCTCTCCCAATAATCTTCATCAAATACCCTTTTGTAGGAGCGTCGCTCTCGGCGCGAACCGGAACGAAGTGCATAAACCCAAAACCTGAAAGGCGGACTTACCACAGAGGGCACAGAGATCACTGAGGAAAAGACAGGTTTCCTCGGTGTGCTCTGTGTACTCTGTATGCTCTGTGGTGAAAAGGCTTTTGATTCTGGGTTCGGTTATCGCGCCGCGAGCGACGCTCCTACAGCGGCCTGTTAAATCAAGCTGGTACAATCGCCAGGCTCAGCCATTCGGCGATCAGAGCGGGTTTATCCTGTCCTTCGATTTCCACTTCCACACCATGGCGCAGTTGCCATTCTTTATCGGAGCGCTGCTTCACTTCCAGCAGGGTGAATTTGCCGCGCACCTTGCTACCCTCGCGCACCGGGTTCATGAAGCGCACCTTGTCGAAGCCATAGTTGATGCCCATTTCCTGGCCCTTGATGGTGGGCAGCACGTCCATGGCCATGGCGGACAGCAGCGACAGGGACAGGAAGCCGTGGGCGATGGTGGCGCCGAAAGGGCTTTCCTTTGCGGCCCGTGCCGGGTCCGTGTGGATCCATTGGGGATCTTCGGTCAACTCAGCAAAGCCGTCGATGCGCTGCTGGTCCACGGTGCGCCATTGGGACACGCCCACAGCTTCACCGGTTTTTGTCTGCAGTTCCTCAATCGTAATCTGCGCTCTGCTCATGGGGCTCTCCCTAATAGTGGCGCGAACGCGCCATATTTTCAGAATATTATTTCAAAAATATCAGTATGGGGGTGGCGTAACTGGCCGTAAAGGGTGAAAAGCGCCATGAAGGGCGAGAATTCCGCCACTGCTGTGCGGGAGGGTCAATGGTGAGGGGCCCCGGGTATGTCACTATTTTCCGATAAAATTGGTCTGCACCGTGATTGAGGAGCACCATGCCAGAACAAAGTGAAGCCCTGCTTACCGATCCCCGTGATGCGATTCTCGATGCGGCGGCCCTCTGTTTTATGGAGAGGGGTTTCAATGCCACCAGTATTGATGACATTGCCCGGCGTCTTTCTGCGACCAAGGGGATGGTGTATCACTACTTCGATTCCAAGGCGCAGCTTTTCTTCGAGATCCATCACCGGGCCATGGACGCGCTTTTTGAAGAGCTGGAACCGGTGGTCGGTTCCGATCTTCCTGCTCCGGAACGTTTTACGGAAATGGCCCGCTGCTATGTGCGCACCCTGATCCGTACTCAGCCTTACCAGCGTACCGTTTCGGAAGCGGTGCAGATGTTGCTGCGCAGCAGCACCACCGAGGCCCAGCGTGCCCAGCTCGAGCGCTTGCAGGAGCGTCGCAAGCGCTGCGAGGGCCTGTTCCTGACCGTGCTGGAAGAGGGCATCGCCAATGGAACCATGCGTGCAGCACGACCGAAGATGTCCATCAAGCCCGTCTTCGGCGCCATGAACTCGGTAATCAACTGGTACCAGCCCCGCGACTCGGAAACGCCGGCACAGCGGCAGGGTGTGGTGGATGAGGTGGTGCTGGTGGCACTGCGTGGAGTGATGAAAAATAGTTAAGGAGCCTCTGAAAAACTCCCCG
>NZ_ARXU01000005.1 GCF_000756655.1 Alcanivorax jadensis T9 | reverse complement strand
CCGGGGCAAAGCCACCGGCTGCTTCAGAGAAACAGGCTGCGGGATCGATCGGGCTGTTCGCCGCGGCTTCCGGGCACAGTTGCTCGGTCAGCGGGTTGGAGCCCAGCAGCAGGTCCTGCACGTCCTGGAAGTTACCGCCAGCTTCCGCCAGGCAGTCGATCGGTGTGGATGGGCCGAGGTCCGCCATGGCGGTTTCCGGGCAGAACTGCTCAAGGGCAGGGGCGAACGGATTGCTACCGCCGTCGCCTCCACCGCCGCCGCCATCACCACCACCTGGAATGCCACCGCCCATCAGGGCTTCAGCAAAACACTGGGGAGGATCAATTCGGCCATCCGCATTATCTTCAGGACAAATCTGCTCGGTCAGAGGATTACTGGCGGTGAGCATATCGTAAATGTCTACGTAGGCACGGCTGGCTTCGTTAAGGCAGTTGACAGGCGTTTCCGGGCCCACCTCCTGTTCGCCGGTTTCCGGGCAAAGCTGAGCAAGCAGCTGGTCAGAACCGGGGAGACCGCCATCACCACCAGGCAAGTCGCCACCGCCGCCAACGGCTTCCGTAAAGCAGGCTGCCGGATCAATCGGGCTATTCGCCGCCGCTTCCGGACACAGTTGTTCGGTCAGCGGGTTGGAGCCACCGATCATGTCGCCGATGTTCTGGAAGTTACCGGCTGCTTCCTGCAGACAGGCCGCCGGGAAGGTGGCGGAGCCATCAAAGGAAGTATCGGTATCGTAGATGAAATCCTGATCCAGCATTTCACCATTGAAAGTGAGCGTGGCATCGAATACCTCTGCCGCTTCCGGGCAGAACTGCTGTACTACCGGATTCAGTGACAGCTCGTAGCCGGTATCTTCCTCTGCAGCGTCCTCGCTTTCATCCAGGCAGGCTTCCGGGTCAACGGAACCGTCCTCCCCGGCATCGCCGGACGCACCGGGACACAAGGCATCGGTTAACTCGTTCTGATCGTCGATAATCTCTGCGATTTCCGGAGGCAGGGCGCGGGCCGCCGGGCTGGATTCGGCAGGCGTTGAGCTGCTGCCTCCACCGCCACAGGCCGTCAGCAATGCCGCCAGGGCGCTGCTGCCTACCAGAAGTTTGAATTGATTAGCCAAGATGAACCCCTCCATCGTACTTTGTCGTCATTATGGTCTCCGAACGGAGACTGGCATCACCGACTATGGAAGGGATGTGCAATCTGCTGTAGAGCAAGGAAGTTGGCCAACTGTAATCAAGCGTAGCCAGCGTTACGGAACCGTGTCTGAACTCCGATCAAGGCTACTTTTGATAACAATTTACCCTTTGCCTGCGGAATCCAGCCTGCCAACCACGGTTGCCCGTGCGCGGACATGACGGTCTCGATCGCGATCACTGAGATGACCATGCACAAAGGCGCCGATTTCCTGCAGGGCCAGGCCGGCCTCGGGGAGCCAGGCCGCCAGGGCATGAAATACATGGGGCATACGATCCCAGACCTGCAATTGGCAATCCGCGCCCGCTTTTTCTGCCTGCTCGGCAATGCGCACCGCATCGCTGTAAAGCAGTTCGTTGCTGCCCACCTGCACCAGCAACGGTGGCAGGCCGGTGAAGTCGGCAAAGACCGGTGAAATCATCGGAGAGGCCGGATCATAACCCTGACTGTATGACGCGGAGACAAATTTTAGTGCGCCCAGGGGAATCAGAGGCTCTTTGTCTGCATTGTCACGGATACTGTCGCCAGAGCATGTCAGGTCACCCCAGGGGCTGATCAGCACTGCCGATGAGGGCAACGGCAGTTTCAGTTCCCGCAACCGCAGCATGGTGACCAGCGCCAAATTTCCACCGGCGGAATCTCCGGCAAAGACGATATGCTCACTGCTGTAACCGGTATCCAGCAATGCCTTGTAGGCCCGAACCGCATCTTCCAGCGGTGCGGGGTACGCCCAGTCCGGCGGTTGCCGGTAATCCAGCGCCAACACCTTGGCACGGCAGTAATGACTGAGTCGCCAAGTGACAGCCCGATGGGAACGAGGCGAACCAAAAAAGTAGGCGCCGCCGTGGAAGTACAGCACCACCCGGTTGCTGCGCACCCGCCGCCCGGTGATCAACCATTCTCCAGGTACCCCGCCCACCTGGGCCCGTGAGATATGCACGTCGGAGGGCACCGGCAATGCCAGCGTGACGGCGTCGAAACCCAGCTGGGAAAATTTCATGAAACGGCGGGAAAATTTCAGCCGGCTGATTACTGGCTTGACCATGCCCCTGCCCACCGTATTGATGGCCCTGCCCTGCCAGCTTAATGCTGGATAATGTTTCTTGTTGTTCTTCATGGGTTGCGCCGCATAGAAACCGTTGCTTGGAGACTAAGCGTTGATCGGGATACGGGCAAGGTGACAGGGAAAAGCCTGTTTAACCACAGAGGACACAGAGAGCACAGAGAGCACAGAGAGCACAGAGAGCACAGAGATAAAACAAGTAGCTCTTCGCCATGCAAGCATAGCTCCCACAAAAGAAGGGGTGGTCCATATGTAGGGTGGATTAGCAGCAGACGTAATCCTCCATGGCCAGGTTGGGAATTGGTGGGTTACGCCTGCGGCTAACCCACCCTACGTTTTGATCATTGTTTGAAGGAACCTCAAACGTCAAACGCTGCAGGTTTCCAGCAGGCCGCGCAGTTCCGGAATGCAGGAGCCACAGTTGGTGCCGGCCTGGCAGCATTTACCGATGGCTTCCACGCTGTCGGCGCCCTCTTCCACTGTCGCTTCGATGGTCTTCTGACGTACCTGGAAGCAACTGCAAATCACCGGCCCCAGGTCTGGGCCGGCATCCACCGGCTGCCCGGCGAGCAACGCCAGGTGCTGGGTGTCCGCCTCGTCGGCGAAACAGTTTGCCAGCCACTCCACGTCGCATAACGGCAGCTCCTCGCCGATGGCCAGCCAGGCCAGCAGGCGCCCTTCGCTGTCCAGAGCCGCGCGGCGAAAATGCCCGGTAGCGGGATCGTTCAGTGCCAGCCACTGGGCGGCTTCGGGCATCCAGTCGTGAAGCTGTTGTTCGGTTAGGTCCGCATCGCCGGCCAGCCGATAACGTTGTACCTGGCCCGTCTGCAAAAATGCATCAACGGGAACTCGGGCCCAGTACTCCACGGCAGGAGGGGGTGCCACCGTGAACAACCAGCCATGCCAGCGGGGTTGCCAGTCGCTGACGTTGACCGGCGTATGCTTGAACGCCGGCTGGCCGGAATGCGGATCCAGACGTGCCGGTACCAGGGCATCCACCCGGGCACGGCGAGAAAACTGATCGGTCCAGTGCATGGGCATGAACGCAGTGCCGGGGCGTTGCCCGGCATCACTGGTTACCCGCACCAGGGCGTCACCGACCTTGCTGGCAAGGCGCACGAAACCGCCCTCCTTCAGTCGGTAACGCTCAATGTCCTTGGGGTGCAACGCGGCAAAGGGTTCACTCAGGTGGGCAAACAGACGCCCGGCGCGACCGGTGCGTGTCATGGTGTGCCACTGGTCACGAATACGGCCGCTGTTGAGAATGATCGGGAAGGCATCGCCGATCTGACGCACCCTGGGATTCTCGCAGGCAACAAACCGGCCACGGCCATTCGGTGTGGCGAAGCATCCGTCACCAAAGCAGCGAGGGTCCCCTTGCAGCGGCCACTGTTGCGGCTGCCACTGCTCATACTGGTCGGCGCTCAGGTCCGCAGCAGCGGTCATATCCAGCCGCCTGCCAAATCTGCCCGCCAATGCGGTGAGCGCCGAGTACTCTGCAAAAATCTCGTGTTCGTGCTGATAGGGAAACGCGGAGGCGTAGCCCATGCGACGGGCCACTTCGGTAACAATCCACCAGTCCCCTTTTGCGTTGCCGGGGGCTTTCACAAAAGGACGCTGGCGCGATACACAGCGTTCGGAGTTGGTCACCATGCCGGATTTTTCACCCCAGCCCAGCGCGGGCAGACGGATATCGGCACAGGCCAGGGTGTCGCCGCTGGCCACGCAGTCGGACACCACCACGGTGTCGCAGGCCATCAGTGCATGCCGCACCCGGTCCGCTTCTGGCAGGGAATCCACCGGATTTGTGGCCATGATCCATACCGCTTTTACCTGACCGCTTTCCACCGCATTAAACAGGTCCACAGCGGTGAGGCCGTTTTCTTTCGCCAGAGATTCGGTCTGCCAGAAATCCGCCACGGCGGCATGGTGTTCCGGATTATCGATATCCAGGTGCACGGCAAGCTGGTTGGCCAACCCACCCACTTCACGCCCGCCCATGGCATTGGGCTGACCGGTAATGGAAAACGGGCTGGCGCCGGGCTTGCCCACCCGGCCGGTGGCCAGATGGGCGTTGATGATGGCGTTGCCCTGATCAGAACCGTTGCGGGCCTGATTCACGCCCTGGGAAAATACGGTAACGGTACGCTCGCAGGCGGCAAACCAGTGATAGAAGGTGGTCAGATCTACCTTGCTCACGCCCATCTGCTCGGCCAGCGCGTCCCAATCATTTCCCTGCTGACGCGCCGTGTTCAAAGTGGCGTCGAAACCGTCGGTATGGGCATCGATATAATCCTGGTCCAGCGCGCCGTGATCATCCAGCCAGGTGAGCAGACCATTGAACAAGGGCACATCCTGCCCCGGGCGAATGGCCAGGTGCAGATCGGCCAGATCACAGGTGGCGGTGCGGCGGGGATCAATGACCACCACTTTCATGTCCGGACGCGCCTGTTTGGCGGCGGCAATACGCTGATAGACGATGGGGTGCGCCCAGGCGGTATTGGAACCGGTGAGAATCACCAGGTCCGCCAGCTCCAGATCTTCATAGCAGCCGGGCACCACGTCTTCGCCAAAGGCGCGCTTGTGGGCCACAACCGCGCTGCTCATGCACAGACGGGAATTGGTATCGATATTGGCGCTGCCAATAAACCCTTTCATCAGTTTATTGGCCACGTAATAGTCTTCGGTGAGCAACTGGCCGGACACATAGAAAGCCACCGCATCCGGGCCGTGTTCATCGACGATGCGGCGGAACCGGTCGGCCACTTCATCCAGGGCATAATCCCAGGGGACTACCTGCCCATTCACTTCAGGCTGCAACAGGCGATCCTGATCGCCCAGGGTTTCCAGTACCGAGGACCCTTTCACACACAGGCGCCCGGCATTGGCCGGGTGCTGCTTGTCACCCTGCAGCTGGACGCCGTCGGTTTTGATGCCACAGCCCACGCCGCAGTAAGGACAGGTAGTGCAAATACTCATGCGGCAACTTCCCTCTGCTGGTCGCCACCATCGCCGGGCAGATTGCAGAAGGCTTCACCCAGTAACAGGGTGGCGCGTACCGCACTGATGTCGGTCTGGTTCCGCCATAGGTTTTCAAAGAAAGCGCTGTCGCCCACATCGCCGTACAACACCATGCCAACGATGCGGTTGTCACGGATCTGCAGCCGCCGGTAACTGCCGGGCAACTCCAGCTGCAGGGTGTCGCCATCGTCGGAGAAATCCCCAAAGGACACCAGATCAATACCGGAAATTTTCAACCGGGTGGCGGTGTCCGCATACAGGTAACGCCGATGCCCCAGCTCGGCCAGATGGCTGGCACACACTGACGCCTGCTCATACAGGGGCGCCACCAGGCCGAAGGTACGCTGGCGATGCTCCACGCATTCACCGATGGCATAGATGGCCGGGTCGAAGGTTTGCAGGGTGTCGTCCACGCGGATGCCCTGATTGACGGTGAGGCCAGCTTGGGCGGCCAGCTCGGTGCGCGGCACGATACCCACCGCCTGCACCACATAGTCGGCAGGCAGTCGGTGTCCGTCGCCCAGGTGTACGGCAGCGACACCGCCGTGACCGTTATCTTCGATGGATTGGGTGCGCGCCTGCATGGCGAATTTCAGGCCCCGGGCTTCCAGATCCTGTTGCAGGCGATGGCCTGCCGCTTTATCCAGTTGCTGGTTAAGCAGGTGCCCGCGGCTGTGTACCAGAGTCACATCGTGCCCCTGTTTCACCAGCGCATCGGCTGCCTCCAATCCCAGAAAGCCACCACCCACGACCACTACTCGGGCAGCCGGCAGCGACAATAATGTCCTCACGTCATGCAGGTCCCGAAAACTCATGACGCCTTGCAATGCCACGCCGTCCACCGGTAACTGGCGCGGGGCCGCGCCGGTGGCCAGCAGCAGGCGATCATAGCCGAGCACGTGACCCGCCGCGGTGATCACCTGACGACGATGACGGTGAATCTCCACCACCGGGGAACCGGTAATCAAACGAATATCCCGGTCGCGATACCACTGGTGGGGATAGGTGGTAATGGTCTGTTCGTCGGTGCCGCCGCCCAGCAAGGGCGACAGCATGACCCGGTTGTAACCGGCAAAGGGCTCCTCCCCTACCACCGTGATCTGATAGAGATCCGGCGCCAGGCGGGTGAGCTCTTCCAGCAGGCGGCACGCCGCCATGCCGTTACCAATTACCACCAGTCGCTTCATTACTACATCGCCCTTGCGGTATTCAGGCCGGGACGGCCAGTTTGATCAGGTCGCCTTCCACCTGTACCGGATACACCGTGAGGGAGACGGCTTCGTCTTCCAGGCACTGGCCGGTTTCCAGATCGAAGTGCTGCTTGTAGATCGGCGAAGCCACCACTCGCTTGTCGCCCATCGAGCCGAGGATGCCCCGGCTTAGCACATTGGCCTGGCTGAACGGATCGCGGTTATCCAGGGCGTAGAGGCTGCCATCGCTGGTGCGGAACAGGGCCGCCTGGCGACCGGGCAGGCGCACGCCTACCCCGGTGCCCGGCAGCACATCATCAAGCTTGCACACGGCTTTCCATTGCACGGCTACGGAACTGTTCATGCTTATGCCTCCTCGACCAGTTCGATACGTTCATGTTCAAAGGCCGGACGACGCTGCCCGCGCTCGCGCACGTATTTCAGGTTGTCGTCGGCGCTGTCATCGTTGACGAAATGCTTGAAGCGTTTCAGCGCTTCATCGTCTTCGATGGTGGTCTTCCACTCACACTGGTAGGTGTCGATCACATGTGCCATTTCCGCTTCCAGCTCGGCACCGATGCCCAGGGAATCGTCCAGAATTACCTGCTTGAGGTAATCCAGACCGCCTTCCAGGTTTTCCAGCCAGACGCTGGTGCGCTGCAGGCGATCGGCAGTCTTGATGTAGAACATCAGGAAGCGATCCACGGTCTTGATCAGCTGTTCGTCGGTGAGATCCGAAGCAAACAGATCCGCATGGCGGGGGCGCATGCCGCCGTTACCGCAGACATACAGGTTCCAGCCTTTCTCGGTGGCGATGACGCCCACATCCTTGCTCTGCGCTTCGGCACACTCTCGGGTACAGCCACTGACGGCCATCTTGATCTTGTGTGGGCTACGCAAGCCCTTGTAACGCTCTTCCACCTGAATGGCGGTGCCTACGGAATCCTTCACCCCGTAGCGGCACCAGGTGGAACCGACACAGGATTTCACGGTACGCAGGGACTTGCCGTAGGCATGGCCGGTTTCAAAACCGGCATCCACCAGGGTGCGCCAGATATCCGGCAGCTGCTCAACGCGGGCACCGAACAGATCCACCCGCTGACCGCCGGTGATCTTGGTGTAAAGGTCGTATTTCTTGGCCACTTCGCCTAGCACGATGAGTTTGTCCGGGGTGATTTCACCGCCGGCCACACGGGGTACCACAGAATAGGTGCCGTCCCGCTGCAGGTTGCCCAGGAAGTAGTCGTTGGTGTCCTGCAGGCCCGCGTGGGGCTTGTTCAGCACATAGTCATTCCAGCAGGATGCCAACACCGAGGCCGCGGTGGGTTTGCAGATATCACAACCTTCACCGCTGCCGTGTTTTTCCAGCAGCTCATCAAAGGTGGTGATCTGCCCTACCCGTACCAGGTGATAGATTTCCTGGCGGGAATAGGGAAAGTGCTCGCAGAGGTGGTTGTTCACTTCCACGCCACGTTTTTCCAGTTCGCTGTCCAGCACCTGTTTCACCAGCGCCGAACAACCACCACAGGTAGCCGAAGCCTTGGTGCAGGATTTCAGATCACCCACGGTCATGGCGCCATCATCAATGGCGGCACACAGGTCGCCCTTGGAGACGTTATTACAGGAACAGATCTGGGCGGTATCGGGCAGAGCATCGGCGCCCAGCAGGGGCGCACCATCGGAAACCGGGGCGACCAGTGCCGCCGGATCACCAGGCAGGTCCATCTCGTTCAGGCACAGCTGCAGCAGGTTGCCGTAATCATTGGCATCGCCTACCAGCACGGCGCCCAGCAGTTTCTTGCCACATTCGCTGATCACCGCCTTCTTGTAGATGCCGACGGTCTGATCCATGAACACGGTACTGCGTGAACCCGGAGTGTTGCCGTGGGCATCACCGATGGACGCCACGTCCACGCCCATCAGTTTCAGCTTGGTGCTCATGTCCGCGCCCAGGAATTGTTTTTCCTGTTTGCCCATCAGGTGCTCGGCGGCGATCTCCGCCATCTGGTAACCCGGCGCCACCAGACCGAAGATGCGGCCTTCCCACAACGCCACTTCACCGATGGCATAAATGCTGTCATCCGAGGTGACACAGTGGTTGTTCACCACGACACCGCCACGCTCGCCCAGCTCTAGCTCACAGGCGCGGGCCAGTTCGTCCTGGGGACGGATGCCAGCGGAGAACACGATCACATCGGTTTCCAGGTAATTGTCTTCACCGAAGTTCATCCGGTGTTTGCAGGTTTCACCGTCAACAATGTCTTTGGTGCCGGTGCTGGTGTGCACGGTGACACCTAATTCCTGAATCTTGTCCTTGAGCAGGCCGCCACCAAAGTCGTCCACCTGGACAGCCATCAGACGCGGGGCAAATTCCACCACATGGGTTTGCAGGCCCAGATCATGCAAAGCCTTGGCTGCCTCAAGACCCAGCAGGCCGCCCCCCACAACGGTGCCCACTTTGCCGTCTTTACTGGCAGCAATCATGGCATCCAGATCATCGATGGTGCGGTACACAAAACAGTTGTCTCGATCATTACCGGGAATCGGCGGCACGAACGGATAAGACCCGGTGGCCAGTACCAGCTTGTCGTAGTTCAGCGTTTCACCGGTGTTGGTAGTAACGGTGCGCGCACCACGATCAATGACATCCGCCTTGGTATTCAGCTTCAGGGTAATGTCGTGCTCGGCGAAGAACCCTTCAGGCACCAGCGACAGGTCGTCGGCGGTCTTGCCGGAAAAGTAGCTGGTTAGCCCCACGCGGTCATAGGCCGGCAGTGACTCGGCGCACAGTACGGTAATGTCGAAGTGCTCGCGGCCACCCTGGGCCACCAGAGACTCTAGATAACGTTGGCCCACCATGCCGTGGCCAATAAGTAGAAGTTGTTGCTTTGCCATAAGGCTCACCCTCGCGGTGCATAACTGACACCCATCACTGAGCAAGGCCTGTGCCAACTTGCTAACTCATTATTTTTAATAGATTTATTTTGTTTTTTCGGCAATAACCACAGAACTCCTGCTTTCTTTTAATGCGTTCGTGCACGAGAAAAATGCATTTTTTCGTGCACCGCGATGACCCATAAACGCTCCCGATTTGCGCACGGTTATTGCCCTTCTCTCGATTTCTCTCCGTTTAATCCATTGAAAACAGTCACTTATCAAGGTGGCACAGGAGTTGCCTAGACCACCCTGTCGTTAACCGCCCATGCATGGAGAAG
This sequence comes from Alcanivorax jadensis T9, assembly GCF_000756655.1. Taxonomy (GTDB): domain Bacteria; phylum Pseudomonadota; class Gammaproteobacteria; order Pseudomonadales; family Alcanivoracaceae; genus Alcanivorax; species Alcanivorax jadensis. The sequence continues at coordinate 235,152 of NZ_ARXU01000005.1, read as the reverse complement.
TCATGAGCGATCAAAAGCTGAATCTGTTGAATCTTTCCGCGCCACGCATCCGCCTGTTACACCTGAGCTGGCTGGCGTTCTTTATTACCTTTGTTGTGTGGTTTTCCCATGCGCCATTAATGGGGCATTTGCGCGAAGCCTTCGACCTCACCCCGGAACAGATAAAGGCGTTGCTGATTCTCAACGTGGCGCTGACCATTCCGGCCCGGGTGGTGATCGGTTCCCTGGTGGATCGCTTTGGCCCCCGGCTGGTGTTTGGCTCACTGCTGATGCTTGCCGCCCTCCCCTGTTGGGCGTTTGCGCTTTCCACTACCTATGAACAACTGGCGGTGACCCGTCTGCTGATGGGCTTTGTGGGTGCCGGTTTCGTGGTGGGCATACGCCTGATCAGCGAATGGTTCCCGGCCCGGGAAGTGGGCCTGGCGGAAGGTGTCTATGGTGGCTGGGGCAACTTCGGCTCTGCTGCCGCGGCGATTACCCTGCCTTCACTGGCTCTCTTTTACGGCGGCGATGACGGCTGGCGCTGGGCCATTGCCACCACCGGCGCCGTTTCCTTTCTCTACGGGATTTTCTTCCTGTGGCGGGCACGCAACACGCCCCAGGGCGCGTCCTATTTCAAGCCGAAGAAAGCCAGCGCGCTGGAAGTGAGCACCAGGAAAGACCTGTTCTTCTACCTGGCCATGAGCCTGCCTTTGTATATCGCCCTGCTGGTGATCGTCTGGCGCCTGGGGCCCACCAATCTTAATCTGTTCGGCCAGACCACACAGATTCTGTTGGCCGCACTGATTATCAGCCTGGCGGTGGTACAGCTTGGTCAGGCCTGGCGAGTAAACCGTGAACACCTGAAAGAAGGGGTTCCCGAGCACGACCGCTACAGCTTCAAGCAGGTAGCCATTCTGGATCTGGCGTATATGGTGACCTTCGGCTCCGAGCTGGCGGTGGTGTCCATGCTGCCACTGTTCTTTACCGATACCTTTACCCTGTCGGCAGTCACTGGCGGCCTGCTGGCCTCCGGCTATGCCTTCATGAATCTGGTGGCTCGCCCCGGTGGTGGCTGGGTCTCCGACAAGTTCGGACGCAAGAAATCATTGGCGATTCTGCTCTGCGGTCTGATGGTGGGTTACGGCCTGATGAGCCAGATAGGCAGTAGCTGGCCCATTGCCCTGGCGGTGATTGCCACCATGTGCTGTTCTTTCTTTGTGCAGGCTGGCGAGGGGGCGGTATTCGCCACCGTGCCGCTGATCAAGCGACGCCTTACCGGTCAGATCGCCGGCATGGTGGGCGCCTACGGTAACGCCGGTGCGGTGATCTTCCTGACCGTGCTGACCTTTGTGGACCCGTCCACCTTCTTCCTGGTGATTGCCGCCAGCGCTGCCGTGGCCCTGGCCGCCGTGCAGTTCCTGGATGAACCCAAAGGGCACATTGCGGAAATTGATGAGAAAGGCGACGTTCAGCTCATCGAGGTGGGCTGAGTGTTTTCGGCAGGTCATACACAGGAGCTTTGATCATGGATGTTGCCAACGTCACGACCGAGGACTCGGCCATTGCCCCCGAGCCGGACCTGCACCCGCAGGTTCGCATCGGCCAGTACAGCGATGCCGGGCCCAAGCTGCACAACCAGGATGCGCTGGCTATGCAGATTCCTGATGGCCCATTGCTGCGTACCAAGGGCATCGTTGCCGCCCTGGCTGATGGGCTGTCCAGTGCCGGTGCAGCCCGGGAGGCAGCGGAATCCTGTGTGCTCGGATTTATCAACGACTACTATGCAACGCCATCGCTATGGAGTGTGCCCCGCTCCGCACAGCGGGTACTGGAAGCCCTGAACCGCTGGCTGTGCCGGCAGACACTGGCCGGGGAAAGCCACCTGTGCACCTTGTCCCTGCTGATACTGCGCTCGCGTACCGCCCACCTGTTCCAGGTAGGCGATTCGCGTATCTGGCGACTGCGTAATGAACGCCTGGAATGCCTCACCCGCGACCACAGCCGCATGATCGGCGGCGACCGCCAGGTACTCACCCGGGTCATGGGCGGCGACACCCGACTGGATGTGGACTACAGCCGCAGTGATTTGCAGGTGGGCGATGTATTTCTGCTCACCAGCGATGGCGTGCATGGTTTCCTGTCCCGTTCGCGCATGCAGGGCATAGTGCGTGCCAGTTACCAACCGGAAATGGCTGCCCGCAGTCTGGTGGAAGCGGCCCTGGCCAGCGGCAGCGATGACAACCTGAGCTGTCAGGTGCTGCAGGTGGATGGCCTGCCCGACGCCAGCGCCGACGAAGCCCTGCGCCAGCGCGGCAGCCTGCCCCTGCCCCCGCCACTGAGCCCGGGGGTCCGGGTTGACGGTTTCACCGTACAGCGGGAGCTGTATGCCAGTGTGCGTAGCCACCTGTATCTGGTGGAGGATGAAAACGGCACGCAATCGGTACTCAAGACACCGTCGGTGAATCTGGAAGACGACCGGGACGCGCTGGAGCGGTTTGTCATGGAAGGGTGGGTCGGTCAGCGCCTGCGTAATGCCCACCTGCTACGCACCCTGCCCCAGCCGGACAATCCCAGCTGCCTGTATCAGCATCTGGAGTTCATCGACGGCGTGACGCTGCAACAGTGGCTGAAGGAACACCCTGATGTGGCGGTGGAAGAAAAACTGTATCTGGCGGATCAGCTACTCAACGGTATCCGCGCCCTGCACCGCGCCGATGTGATCCACGGCGACCTGAAGCCGGACAACATCATGGTGGATACCGACGGGCTGGTCCGCATCGTGGATTTCGGCAGTTGCCATTGCCGGGGCATGGAGCAGCACAATGCGGGCATTCCCCTCGGCACCCGGGATTACAGCGCTCCGGAACTGCTGGATGGCGCTGCCCCCAGCGAACAGAGTGATCTGTTTTCCGCGGCGGTGATCATCCATGAAATGCTCACCGGTTCGCTGCCGTGGCAGGGCCGCTACGAAAAATCCGCCCATCGCCCCCTGCCGCCACTGCAGAGACACAACGCGTTCGTCCCGCTGTGGATCAACAACGTGCTGCAGCTAGCCTTGCAACATCAACCCAAACAACGCTTCACCGACGCCGCCGAATTCCGCGACGCCCTGCGCCGCCCGATGCGCAGCAGCAAGCCGGCCATCGACAACGACATCCGGCAACTGCGCATCTGGAAAGGGATCAGTATTGTGCTCGGGGTGTTGTTGTTGATTAGCATTACAATGAGGGGAAATTGATAATTGAGAATGGATAATTGATAACTTCGCGAGAAACTCCTTCGCATCTTAACGCAAAGAGGCCGCGCCCAATGTTGAGCGCGGCCTCTTTGCTTGAAACCCAGAATAACCCTGATCGCGCGTTATCAATTATCCCAGGCTTCCCAACTCAAAGCGCTGACCATCGCTCTCCACAAACAGCTTCCCATTTTCCTCAAACGCCCAGTCCACCAGCTGATAGAACGCGGAGCGCCCGATAAGGGCTTCCAGGTTTTCGCGGACCAGCAGATACGGGGACGGCTCGTCGGTTTGTGGGTCGGTTTCCACGCGTAAGGGGTGCTTGTCACCGGCCACCACGTGGCTGCCCACATTGGTGGTGAAGACCAGTTTGTTCACCCCGCCCTCTTCCAGGCGCTGCACTTCCACCGCCACAAAAGGGGCATCGTCCACCTGGATGCGCAGCTTTTCCACCGGGGTGATCAGGAAGTAGTCATCGCCTTCGCGCAACAGGATGGTGGAGAACAACGCCACCATGCGTTCACGCTGGATGGGGGAATTCTGGTAGTACCAGGTGCCATCCCGGGCGATCCGCATGTCGATATCCGCATGCCGCTCCGGCTTCCACTGGTGCACCGGCGGCAGGCCGCTTTCATCCTTGCCTGCCTTTTCCAGTAATGCCAGCAGTTCCTCCGCCTGTTTCATCGTGGCCCCCGTTGCCCCTTGTTGCCCATGCGAATGCCGATCTCGATCAGGAAATGCAGGAAGTCATCCTTGTCGTCGATCAGCTTCTGGTAGAACGGGGATTCCATCAGGGCCACCGCACCATGAGCCAGCGCCCAGGCGGAGCAGATGTGATAGATCGGGTCCACGTCTTCCAGTGAGCCTTCGGCAATACGCGCCTTGACGATATCGGTGAGGCGGGCAAAGTTGGCTTCGCGAATGCGATGCAGCTTGTCCACCAGTTCCGGCAGGGCATGGTCCTTGATCACCTTGTTCTCAAGGCGGTCGAACAACTGGTAACGCTTGGGATCGGAGATCCGGAAACGGAAGTATTCCCGTGCCAGCCGTTCCTTGTCATCGCCGCCGGAGATGGTCTGGAATACCTCGGCAAGATCCTCCTCATAACGGAGCATCAACAGCAGATAAATCTCGTTCTTGGTCTCGAAATGCTTGTAGATGGTGCCTTTGCCGATACCGACCCGGTCAGCAATCATTTCCACGGTCACACGGTCTTCGCCCTCTTCCAGGAACAGCTCAAGGGCCGCATCCAGAATCTGGCGCTCCCGTTGACGAAATTCCTGCGCCTTGCGCGTGGCTTTTTCCAGGTCACCCATCTATTTCTCCTTAAGCCCGGCATAACGGACGTGAACCAGGACTGAACAGTCGCAATTCTAACGTATTCCCTTTTTATAAGCATGCAGCAGGGTTCACGATGCAATTGCTGCTATGGTAAATAACGCGGCCACGGCGCTATATACTTGCCACCACACCCTGCCGCGTTGCAACTTGTAGCTTGAAGCTTGTAGCTGTTAATGGAGACATCATGGCCCACCCGGAATTTCCCCACCGTGAAGACCTGCTTTATCTCAACCACGCTGCGGTGGCTCCCTGGCCCGCCCGTAGCCGCGATGCGGTCGCGGAATTCGCTCGCCAGAATTGTGAGATCGGTGCCCGTGATTACCCCCATTGGCTGAAAGTGGAACAGCGCCTGCGCGAGCGGCTTTCCTGGCTGATTGGCGGGGTCAGTATTGATGAAATCGCCCTGCTGAAAAACACCTCAGAAGGACTGTCTGTGATTGCCCAGGGTATTGACTGGCAGGCCGGCGACCAGATCGTGATCAGCGATCAGGAGTTCCCCTCCAACCGTATCCCCTGGGAAGCTTTGGCGGATCAGGGCGTGGAAGTGATCGCCGTAAGCCTGGATACGCCTGAACCGGAACAGGCGGTGATCGATGCGCTGGGACCTCGAACACGACTGGTGTCCCTGTCCGCAGTGCAATACGGCACCGGCCTGCTGATGGACATGGCGCCCATTGGCGCCGCCTGCAGGGAACGAGAGATCCTGTTTTGTGTGGACGCCATCCAGATCCTCGGCGCCCTGCCCTTTTCCGCGGAACAGGCCAAGGCGGATTTTGTGGTGGCCGACGGTCACAAGTGGATGCTGGGCCCGGAGGGGCTGGCATTGTTCTACTGCCGCCAGGCGGTACAGGACAAGCTGACCCTGCGCCAGCACGGCTGGCATATGGTGGCCAATGCCGGCAACTACACCACCACCGACTGGCAAGTGGCCAATAATGCCCGTCGTTTCGAATGCGGCAGCCCCAACATGCTCGGCGCTCATGCCCTGGAGGCATCCCTGTCCCTGCTGGAAGAGGAAGGCATGGCGCAAGTCGCCGAGGCCCTGCAGGATCGCGTCCAGCGGCTGATCGACGGCCTGCGGGAACGGGGAGCCACTCTGCTCAGCCCGGTGGACCGGCAGCGTCGGGCCGGAATTGTTACCTTTACCCTGCCTGATGAAACGCCGGCAGACACCTTTCAGCGTTTACGACAGGCTGGCGTGGTCTGTGCAGAACGGGGTGGCGGGGTCCGTTTTTCGCCGCATTTCTATACTGACCATTCGGTCATCGACCGGGCCCTGGCCCTGTTGTAAGCTCCGGGTCCTCGAATAAGTGTTTGCACACGGAGTCACCATGAGTCGACAACTGGCCTTTTATCAATGGATCTGCCGCCGCCTTCAGCGCGACGAGCCGTTCAGTGGCCAGCCAAGTGCCGACCTGGACAGCCTGCGTACCGTACTGAAACCCTGTGATGTGCTGCTGGTGGCCGGGCATAGCAATGTGGACCGTACCTTCAAGGTAATCGGCGACAGCCGCTTCGCCCGGGCGGTGCTTTATGTTGGTCGACTTCATGACGTGGCGGACCCGGCCCTGCGTGCCCTGCTGGGGGATTACACTCCCTGCGAACCCGATACCCAGCTGGTGATTGATGCGCGGCTGGAACGGGGCCTGATCGTGGAGCCGCTGTCCGCCCTGGAAGGCCGCCAGATCCGTGTCTGCCGGGCCCAGGGACTGAGTGACAATGAAGCCCAGGACGTATTGCGCTATGCCATCAGCCGGATCGGCGCTGGCGGCAGCCAGTCCTGGGCGGCCCTGGCACTATTGACCCTGATGCCCTGGCGATGGCTGCCGCTGCGCTGGCGCATCAACCTGTTTCGGCGCTGGGCCGGGGAGCTGGCCCGGGCACTGACTGGCACCGTGGTCGCAGATGCGTTCAGTTTCGTACAGTTCCCGGTGCTGCCGCTGGTAAAAGAAGATGGCTCCGGTAGCCGCCTGCTGCGGTTACAGCCACGAGCCATCACCGCCGCGGATTTCGATCACTCGCCCTACTTCGAGATTATCAAGGCGCCGTTCCAGTTAACGGAGATTCCCAAGGGCATGGATGCGGTGCCCTGGAAAGGCAATCAGGGCGCGCTGGCGCCGGAGCGCCAGCGGCACCTGTCACTGGTGGAGCCGTCGAGCGGCAATCAGGGCTAGGCCCAGCAGCGCCAGGAACGACAAGCTGCCACCACTACCGCCACCGCCACCACCACTGTCATTTCCTGTCGTATTGCCACCACCGCTACTGGCGCTACGAGCTTGAGCGGGCCGAGTATAGGCTTTGCTGTCACCGGTTGGAAAATCACCATTATCGGTCCATACCTGCACTGTCATGGGGTCATATCCCTCCCCTGAAAGCAGCAGTTGCTGGGTCACAAACTGCTCCGGCCCCAGGTCCCCAAGACCGCACTGAACACTACGACTGCCACTGCAGTTGCCCGGCATTTCAACGGTTTCCCACCCTGCAGGCAAGATGAAGCCCAGTCTCACCCGCGCCGCTGTCTGATGAGTCGCCGCATTGCGCACCAGAGCGCTGACACGAACATGGCCATCGCTACCCCGGTTGGTGGTCAGACTGAGCACCACATCCGGCTCGTTACTGAATACCAGATTGAACGCTTCGCTGCGCAAACTGAAGTAATCATACGAGTCGCTGATCGGGCTTACTCGCACCTGATCAGCCCAACGGGACGGGGCCTTCAGGGTAACGGCATAAGTGGCGCTGGTCTGTCCCAGTGCCAGGAACAGACTGTTTCGACAGTCGGTGTAGCCCGTGTAGGTCCGGCAGGAAAGGCCCGGTACCGCCACAGACAGACCGGGCTGATGCTCGATACGCAGGCCCACATTGCGGGCGTCATTGCGGGTACTGGTATTGGCAATACGCGGATAGAGGGTCACCGCACTGGACATGTTGCGGTACTGATCACCGTTGAGGCCTTCTGTCTGTAGATCCACCAGTCCGCCGGAGGTGGTCTCTTCCAGCCAGGGCAGGTATCTATCCACGCGGCTATAGACCGCCGGCACACCATCGGTGGCACAGGTTTCATGGCCGTAGCTGGTCACACCCACCAGCCACTGCTGGTCATCCTTGCGGTAAACCAGCGGCCCGCCGCTATCGCCACGGCAGGAATCCTGCTTCTGACCCTGAGGGTTCATTTCGCCGGCACAAATCTGGTTGCCGGTGAGATTGCTCCACTGGCTGGCGCAGTAATCCGGCGACACAAAGTCCAGATCCGCTTTCTGCAAAGTCTCGGTCAGGGCAAAACCATCCGGGGTGGTGGAACCCCAGCCCAGCACTTCCAGGGCTTCATCATGGTTGCCCAGCGCCAGCTCGGTAACGATGTGCGGCTTGGCCATATCCAATGGCTTGAAGCGGCTCGGCGCCGCCAGTTTGAGCAGGGCCAGGTCATTATGGAAGTGGGTGGCATTGTAGGCCGGATGCACCTGCAGTTCGGTTACCGTCAGTTGTTCCGGAGCCTCTGTGCTGGTGCGATTAACGTTGCCAAGGGAGACAAACAGCATCTCTGCCTCGACACTGGCCACACAGTGGGCGGCAGTCAGCACCCAGCGGGGGGCAATCAGAGTGCCGCCACAGAGCGTCGCCGAAAAATTGGGATTGCCGGACCGGCTGATTTCCACTTCGGCCATCCACGACCGCACCTGTGTGACATCCTGTCCCCCGATGACCCGGGGTTGAGCTTCCAACGCCGATACCGTCTGAACCAGACCCGCCCCCAGAAGCAGGGCCACTATCAAACGACACATAAAATTACCCTCAGTTAGCGTTTCGTTACGCAACGTATACTAACTAAGGATTTTGGCTTATACCTGTGACCTGGTTCTGATATTAGAACGATGGCACCCAAGTGCCAGAAGATAACCAAAAATGACCACCGAGTCCGGTCATTTTGTCGCTATTTTTGTCGTTTTTTACGACATATAGCGTCATATTGCGCGAAGTTTTACTGCATATTTTTTATCATGCAAAACGTTTTGTATAAAAGCAACCTTTTACAACATTCACACCACATTGTCCGACTGACTTATCAGTCGGCACTGTCGTCCTGCAGGTCTTCAGAGTCGTCGTCATCAGCCGGTGCCGGCAGACTGCGACGAGCCTTAGCACCCAGATCTTTCAACTGGTGCGCCTGGCGCAACAGGTTGCCGTTACCACTGGTAAGACGTTTTTGGGTCTGCTCCCAGGACGATGTTGCCTTGGCAAGCTTGTCACCCACGTCTTCCAGGGATTCCGTGACCAAAGACACCTGATCACAGATTTTGCCGGCACGGGCGGCGATATCCAGGGCATTGCGGTTCTGGTACTCATAGCGCCAGATGTTCTGGATGGTACGCAACGTGACCAGCAAGGTGGTTGGGCTGACCAGCACGATGTTGCGGGCAAAGGCATCGGTGTAGAGGCTGGAGTCCTGCTCCATGGCCACCATGAAGGCGCCCTCGATGGGAATGAACAGCAGCACGAAGTCCAGACTGCGAATTCCTTCCAGTCCGCTGTAATCCTTGATATCCAGGCCTTTGATATGACTGCGCAGAGACATCAGATGATCACGCAGGGCCTGCTCCCGCTCTTCACTGGTGGAGGCCGATGACAGGCGCTCATAGGCTACCAGGGAGACCTTGGCATCGATCACCACGTCCTTGTTCTCGGGCAGGTGGACAATGGCATCAGGCAGGCGTCGCTGACCGCTCTCATCTTTCAGGGTGACCTGGGTTTCATACTCGCGCCCACGGGTCAGCCCGGACGATTCCAGCACCCGCTCAAGAATCATTTCCCCCCAGTTGCCCTGGGTCTTCACCTGCCCTTTCAGGGCATCGGTGAGATTGCGGGCGTCCTCGTGCATCTGCTGGTTGAGACTGCGCAGCTGACCCAATTGCTCGATCAGGGAAGCCTGGGCCCGGGTTTCGTCACTGTGGATCTGGTCGACGCGGCGGCGGAATTCAGCCAGTTGCTCACGGAACGGTTTGAGCATGCCGTCCAGCCCTTGCTGTTGCTGTTCCTGCAGCTGCTTGCCCCGTTGCTCGAAAATCCGTGCGGACAGGTTTTCGAATTCCTGCTTGAGCTGTTCGCGGCTCTTCTCCGCAAAGGTCAGTTTTTCTTCCTGGCCGGCCAACCGCTCTTCCAGCCGCGCCTTGTCGGAGGCCAGCTGCTGCAGACGGGACTCACTGTCCTGCAAACGGCGCTGGCTGGTGTCCAGCTGCTCGCGCAACAGCGGCACCTGGGCCAGCGGTTCCGACAGGGCCTGCTTCTCGGCCACCAGCTCCGCTTCCCGGCCAGCGCTTCGACGACGCTCCATCAGCAGCACCAGCAGCGCCGCAAAGACTGCGCCACCAAGGGCGGCCAGCCCCAGCATCAAATTCGGATTCATGGTTGCGCCTTGTTGAAGAGGGTAAAGAAATTGTCACGGGTAATGCGCGCCAGTTCAGCCACGTCGACCCCCTTTAGCTCCGCCACACATTCGGCCACCTGGGCCACATAGCGGGGCTCATTGGGCTTGCCCCGGAACGGTACCGGCGCCAGCCAGGGAGAGTCGGTTTCGATCAACAGGCGCTCCAGCGGCAGTGCCTTGACGGTGTCGCGCAGGCTTTCTGCATTGCGGAACGTGATAATGCCGGAGATGGAAATATAGAACCCCATATCGATGGCCTGCTGCGCCATATCCAGGTCTTCGGTAAAGCAATGCAGCACACCATGAACCTGCCCCTGGCCGTATTCTCTCAGCAGCGCCAGGGTATCGTCCTTGGCGCCACGGGTATGGATAACCAGCGGCAGTCCGGTCTCCCGAGCTGCCTGAATATGGGCAATAAAATACCGCTGCTGCCACTCCCGCTGCTCTTTGGCATAAAAGTAGTCCAGCCCGGTCTCGCCAATGGCGACCACTTTCGGGTGCGATGCCCTTTCTACCAGCTCACTGACCTGGGGCTCGCGGGACTCCTTGTAGAGCGGGTGCACGCCAACACTGGCATACACATGATCATGTTGCTCGGCCAGCGCCTGCACATCAGGAAAGGTTTCCAGGTCTACGCCAATGCACAACATGTGGCTGACCCCTGCCTCGACAGTGGCGGCCATCATGGCATCAAAGTCCCCGTTATGGGCGTCCAGATTGAGGCGATCCAGGTGGCAGTGGGAATCCACAAAAGCGACGTCAGACATTCAGTGCTCCGGCATGACAAACGCGGGAATTGTAGCGTAGATAGGCAACATGCGACACGCAGCACGCAACAACACGGGCAGGGTTTTTGTGTCACTAAACGCATGAGGCCGCGCTCAGGTTTAGGGCGCGGCCTCAAGGGTTTCAATGTGGAAAAGCGCTTATCGCGTTGTTGCGTGATGCGTGCGGCGTCCTACATCGTATGCGTCGGACGATCGGATTCCAGGGAACCGGCCAGATGGTTTTCGATGGTGACCCGGGCAGTGTCGTCCTGGTCGGAGAACTGCACGCCGATTCCGGCACTGCGATTGCCCTGGGCCCCTTTCGGGGTGATCCAGACCACCTTGCCGGCCACCGGGATCTTGTCGGATTCATCCATGATGTTGAGCAACAGGAAGATTTCCTCGCCCAGCTTGTATTGCTTGTCGGTGGGAATGAACAGGCCGCCATTGGTGATGAAGGGCATGTAAGCGGAATAGAGTACCGCCTTGTCCTTGATGGAAAGCGACAGGATGCCGCTGCGGCCGCCGGGCATTTTCATAGGGGAGAGCCTCGTGTGACATACCGGCTGTCCCCATGCCCGTCAGCGCATGGCACAGCCAGTAAGACTTTATTATTAATAGCGTAAAGATTAGTGGGCTGCCGCCGCAGCGTCAACGCCCACCAGCACCAGCAGCCACTGTTCGTAGAGCAGATCCTTGTTGGGGTTGGCACCGGACATCAATGCCCGTCGCCCTTCCAGTACCCGCTGGGCAGCGCGCAGCAGGCGCGCCGGCGGCACGGCACGGGACAGTCGGGTCAGCAAGGGCGCCAGTGATGCATCGGCGCTTTGCTGTCCTGAATAGGCCTGATTGAGGCAGCGGGACAACCAGCCATAGATCACCCCGGCCATTTCCGTGGGATCATGCTTTGACAGCATGGGGGACGCCTGAGCAACCGATTGACGCCCTTCCGCCACCGACACCAGCACCTCCAGCAAACGGGCTCGATCGGCAAACCACTCCGCCTGATCCAGGTCCAGGGCTCGCAGAGGCGCCCCCTGAGCCGCATCCAGCAACGAGCGGGCACTCTCCCCTACCTGGCCCTGTAACCACTCCAGAGCCTGCTCCTGGGGCGGCAGAGGCAGAATTCGCTGCTGACAGCGGCTGCGAATCGTCGGCAGCAACAGGGTCGGCTGATCGCAGACCAGCAACAGCAACGTCTGCCCACCGGGTTCTTCCAGGGTCTTGAGCAGAGCATTCTGGGCGTTGCGGTTGAGCGCTTCCGCTGGCGCGACAATGGCCACACGGTAGCCGCTGTACTGGGCGGTACGGGTGGCAAAGCCCACCAGCTTGCGCACCTGATCAATCTTGATCGCCCGGCTCTTGTCTTCCGGGCTGAGACGGTGGAGATCCGGGTGGGTGCCGGCAGCACTCAACTGACACCCCTGACACTGGCCACAGGGCAGTCCCCCGGCCGGGTTGTCACAGAGCAATGTCTGCGCCAGGGACTCCGCCAGCCGCAGCTTGCCGATCCCTTTTGCACCGCTGATCAGCAACGCATGGGGAAGCCTTCCCTGCTGATGCTGATCCAGCAGCTGGGCCATGGTGTCCTGATGCCAGGGGCACGGCACCTGGATACGGGCAAGGGTCTGTTGGCGGTTCATTCACACCTCTGCTGGAGTTCATTTTTTCGCTCAGCAAGGCGGAGGGAGTGCGGCATAATTATTCTATGTAAACGACCTCCAACACTGCTGAGCGGGAAAAGGGGCCCAGCCCTTCGGGTTGCGCCTGAAAAAGCGCCACTCGTCGTTACGAATCGCTCATTTAGAGCAACCAAACATCTCTCCTCGTGCCTGGCAGGCTGTTGAAAAGCCCCTTGTGTGCTCAGCGTGGCCTGAAGGGTGCAGCTGTTGTGTTTTGTCGCGATGGACAGGGTGGTTCCCTTTCCTAGCGACAGAGCGCAGCAGATGGGCCCTTCAGGCCGCGCCCTACGGGTCTTCCAGGCTGGCCCGCACTCGTTCTTGCGCTTTTTCGATGGATGGACATACACTTTCAAAAGCGCGCCTAGATTGCGAACCAGCCTGAAAGACTGAGCACGCAAGGGGCTTTTCAACAGCCTGCTAGATTGGCGCTTTTTCAGGCGCAACAGAGGTGCGAATGAACCGCCAACAGACCCTATTACTTCCATGTGAGCATTTCCTCCAGCAGTGGCTGTAGCTGGGCACGGACCTGATCCAGATCGCATGAGGCATCCAGCACCCGAAAGCGGTCCGGTTCATTGCCGGCCCGTTCCTGATAGCACTGGCGAATCCGCTCGAAGAACGCCCGGTCTTCCTGCTCGATGCGATCCAGAGCCGCCCGTTTGCCGGCACGGGCCATGCCCACATCCACCGGCACATCAAACAGCAGCGTCATGTCGGGCTGCGTATCACGCACCACCAGCGCCTCCAGGCGGCTAATGGCATCCTGGTCAAGACCTCGCCCTGCTCCCTGATAGGCCCAGGTGGCATCCACAAAACGGTCGCTCAGCACCCAGTCGCCCCGCTCCAGAGCCGGACGAATCTTTTCTGCCAGGTGCTGGGCCCGGGCGGCAAACACCAGCAGCAGCTCGGTATCATCCGCCATTTTTTCATCGCTGGGCGCCAGCAGTACGTTGCGGATGGATTCCGCCAACGGGGTGCCGCCCGGTTCCCGGGTCACCAGCACGGTCTTGCCTGCCTCGCGCAATCGGGTGGCAAGCCAGTCCAGGTTGCTGCTCTTGCCGGCGCCTTCGCCACCTTCCAGGGTGATAAAACGGCCCCTCACTGTGACCCCCCCGGCGAGGAGCGATAACCTTCGCGACGGCGTAGCTGATAGTCACGGACGGCCTTGCGGTGTTGTGCCAGGGTTTTGGAGAAGTAATGGCTGCCATCGCCGCGGGCAACAAAAAACAGGGACTCGGTTTCCGCCGGATTGACCGCCGCCTGGATCGCTTCACGACCGGGCATGGCGATGGGCGTGGGCGGCAACCCGGAAATCGTATAGGTGTTGTAGGGTGTGGGTCGGCGCAGGTCGGAACGGCGAATATTGCCATCATAGGCCTCACCCATTCCGTAAATCACTGTGGGGTCCGTCTGCAGGCGCATACCCTTGCGCAACCGGTTGGTAAAGACGCCGGCAATTTCCGGGCGCTCGTCCGGCACCCCGGTTTCCTTTTCAATAATGGACGCCAGTATCAGCGCTTCATAGGGGCTGTCGATGGGCAGGTCATCCGCTTTCTGCGACCAGGCCTCTTCCAGCAAGGCTTCCTGCCGCTCCAGCGCCCGGCGCAGGATGGTCAGGTCCGAGGTGCCACGGGTATAGAAATAGGTTTCCGGCGCAAACCAGCCTTCCGGATGCAGGTCCGGGCGGCCCAGCTTTTCCATGATCTGGTCATCAGTGAGACTGTCCAGGGTATGACTCAGGCTTTCCTGAGCCGCCAGCCGCAGGCGCAGCTCACGGAAGTTCCAGCCCTCCACCAGCGTCAGGCTGCGCTGAATCACTTCCCCGCGATCCATTTTTTCCAGCAGGCTGAGCAGGGAGTCACCGGGCCGCAAGCGGTACTCGCCCACATGCATGCGCCCGTCCATATCCGTCAGGCTGCTATAGATCCGCGCCCCTACACGGCGAAAATCCGCCTGATAGCCTTCGCCCAGCAAGCCGCGTTTTTTCAGCTCATGCAGCACCTGACTCAACCCTGCACCACGGGGAACCTCAACCACACTGGCCTCAGTCAGCGGCAAGGGCTGGTGCAAGTAGCTGCTGACCCAGGCCGTCACCAAAGGAACGGCGACCACCAGCAACACCACCAGCAGTCCGAAAATTCGAATTTTTTTACGCATGAGAGAAATTGTAGGGCCTGTGTTGCGGAATGAAATAAATTCTTTGCCAGAGCGGAACGATCGCCCTGAGGGAGGGGGGAGTCAGCGTGGCAAAACTCGACCTCTCAAGGCACTCATCACCGGGTAGCTCATGAATCCTGGTGTCTCAGGCAGGTTGGCAACGGTGTTACCGTGGCAGAAAAAGCGCATCCACAGAGTGCTGCAATTGCAGCACTGAATCCAGTACCGGCCACTGCCATTGCGCCAGTTTACGCACCGGGAGCACGCCGACAACACTGTTACACAAAAACAGCCCCTGAGCGTCGGCAAGCTGTGACAGCGGCCGCAGATCGCAGACCACATTTTCCCCCTGCTCCGTCAAATGCTCATCAAGCCACTCACGCATCACCCCCGCCACACCAGCCCGGGCCGCCTGCAGGTCCGGCGTCCACCAATGGCCATCCAACCGGGCGAACAGATTCATCGAGGTGGCTTCCAGCGGTTGGCGACGGGGGCTGAGCAACAGCCCTTCGTGCCAGCCATGGCGAGCCACTTCGCGGCGGGCCTGTACCTGGGGAAGACGGTTGAGGTGCTTGAGCCCGGCCAGGGACTCCGGGTGCAGTGGCTCACCACACAGCCCCAGCACAATGCCCTGCTCACGCAGCTGATGGGACCAGGCGGGCAGCGGACCGGCCTGCCATAACACCGTTGGCTTTGGGTTCGAGGGAGGCAGATAACCGCGTCCCCCCGGCCCCCGGGTCAAGATCAGCTTGACCACACCGGGCTTTCCGCCCAGAGCAGCCACCCCTTCTTCAAGGGCCGACAGATAACGCGTTTCCGGCAGGGATGGCAGCCCCAGCGCCCGGGCACCGCGCAGCAAACGCCGGAGATGCCAGGGCCAGAGTGGCACGGAGCCATCCGCCGTCACCCTCAGGGTTTCAAACAGCCCATCGCCATAGGCCAGTCCGCGATCACGAGGATCGACCATCACACCTTCTTGAACAGCAAGGTACCGTTGGTACCGCCGAAACCGAAGGAGTTGGACAGCGCATAGTCGATATTGCGCTGCTGGGCCGTATTCGCCACCAGATTCAGATCACAGCCCTCGTCGGGTTCATCCAGGTTGATGGTAGGTGGCGCAATGGAGTCACGAATGGCCAGGATAGAGAAGATCGCCTCTACCGCCCCGGCCGCTCCCAGCAGGTGACCGATCATGGACTTGGTGGAGCTCACCGCCAGTTTCTCGGCATGCTCGCCAAACAGGGACTTGATGGCAGCAATTTCCGCCAGGTCGCCCATCTGTGTGGAAGTGCCGTGGGCGTTGATGTAATCCACTTCCTGCGCGGCGACTCCCGCATTGCGCAGCGCATTTTCCATGGCTTTCATGGCGCCCACACCCCCTTCTGCCGGCGCGGTGATGTGATAGGCATCATCACTCATGCCGAAACCTGCCAGCTCGGCGTAGATGGTAGCCCCACGGGCCTTGGCGTGCTCGTAGTCTTCCAATACCACTGCACCGGCACCGTCAGCCAGCACAAAGCCATCACGGCCCTTGTCCCAGGGTCGGCTGGCGCCCTGGGGGTCATCATTGCGGGTGGACAGCGCTCGTGCTGCGGCAAAACCGCCCATTCCCAGCGGTGTGGAGCCTTTCTCGGAGCCCCCCGCTACCATCACATCCGCCTGGCCCAGCATGATCTGCTGGGCGGCAAAACCGATGTTATGGGTACCGGTGGTACAGGCTGTCGTGATGGCAAAGTTGGGCCCTTTCATGCCATACATGATGGCCAGATTACCGGCGATCATGTTGATGATAGTGCCAGGCACAAAGAACGGAGACAGCTTGCGCGGGCCGGAATCCAGCATCTTGCGGTGGTTGTCTTCAATATTGGTCAGGCCGCCGATTCCCGAGCCGAACGCGGCGCCGACACGGTCTGCATCTTCCTTGTCCATATCCAGACCGGCATCGCGGATGGCCTGAATCGCGGCCACCAGACCGTACTGAATGAAGACATCCATCTTGCGGGCATCTTTCGGGGACAGGTAATCGGCTATATCGAATTCCGGCACCAGGCCGGCAAAACGCGTGGCGAAGGATTCCGTATCGAAATGATCGATATTTCGGATGCCGCTCTTACCCGCTTTGATACCTTCCCAGGTGGAAGCCACATCCGCACCCAGCGGGGTCAACATTCCCAGACCTGTAATCACTACTCGACGTGACGTCACCCGAATACCTCCCATCCTTTATTGTTGGGGCACTAAGCACTAAGCGACAAGATTACTATAAAGAATCCCGATGCTCGTCGCCGTTGTGTAAGCAAAAATCAACATTCAGCCATGAAATAGCCGGAAGAGCAGCCTTCACGTTGCCAGCTCATGATGACAAACCCAAAGTGACTTCAACGGCAACAAAAAAGCCGCAAGTTCATTGAACCTTGCGGCTTTCCTGGTACTGCTTCAACAACTGAAACTCAGCTGTGGGCTTTGATGTAATCCACAGCGGACTGAACGGTGTTGATTTTCTCCGCTTCTTCGTCCGGAATTTCAGTTTCGAATTCTTCTTCGAGGGCCATCACCAGCTCAACGGTGTCCAGGGAGTCGGCACCCAGATCTTCAACGAAGGACGCTTCTGGTTTTACGTCTTCCGGCTTAACACCCAGTTGTTCAACGATGATTTTGTTTACGCGATCTTCGATGCTGCTCATGATCCTATAACTCTCCTGATTAATGGTGTGCTAGCACCTGTCAGCGGCTATTCTAGGTGAACGCTGTTTGCGCTTGCAACCCAACTGAGCCAGTGCCGTTACCTGAAGTTTTTCCAAATATTTTCTTCTGTAAAAACAGCGTATTAGACCGCTTTTTCAGAAACCCTCCGGTGCCCGTTTTTTGAGCTAACCGGTAAACATGCCGCCATTGACATGTAAAGTGGTCCCGGTGACGTAGCCGCCACCATCGCTGGCAAGCCAGCCAACTGCACTGGCAATTTCCCCAGGCTGACCCAAACGACCCAGCGGAATACCCGCCAGAAGCGCCTCTTTCTGCGCTTCCGGCAGAGCCTCCGTCATGTCCGTCTGGATAAAGCCCGGCGCCACGGAATTCACTGTGATGTTACGTGAGCCGAGCTCCCGCGCCAATGCACGGGTGAAACCTTCTACCCCGCCCTTGGCAGCGGCATAGTTCGCCTGGCCCGCGTTACCCATGGTACCGACTACGGAACTGATATTGATAATGCGCCCCCAGCGAGCCTTGGTCATGCCTTTCAGGCAGGCCTTGCTGACCCGATAGAGGGAATTCAGATTGGTGTTGATGACATCTTCCCACTCGTCATCTTTCATCCGCAGCATGATGTTATCGCGGGTAATCCCTGCGTTATTCACCAAGACCAGCGGCGCACCGAACTCGTCATTGATGCTCTTCACCGTGCTGGCCACGGATTCCTTGTCAGTCACGTTCAGCACCTTGCCGGCACCGTTGGCACCCAGTGCATCACCGATAGCCGCAGCGCCTTTTTCCGAGGTGGCAGTGCCAACCACGAAAAAGCCATCTGCCACCAGCTGCTCGGCAATGGCACGACCGATACCGCGACTGGCACCGGTAACCAGCGCGACTTTCTTTTCTGACATCCTTATTCTCCTTTCAGAGCAGCCTCGAAGGCCTCTCCGTTTTCCAGCGGCCGGGCAGCAATGTCCCGGTCAATCCGTTTGATCAGACCACTGAGCACCTTGCCCGGGCCGCATTCATAGACGTGGCTGACACCCTGCTCTTTCAGGGCCTGAATGGTTTCCACCCAGCGCACCGGCGAATAGAGCTGGCGAATGAGCGCCTCGCGGATCTGCTCCGGCGCGGTTTCCATGGCCACATCCACATTATTGATGACCGGCATTTCCGCAGCATGGAAGCTGGTGGCGTTAAGGGTCTCTGCCAGTTGATCCGCTGCCGGCTTCATCAGCGCACAGTGGGAAGGTACGCTAACCGGCAAGGGCATGGCCCGTTTGGCGCCGGCGTCTTTACAGGCGGCAATGGCACGCTCCACTGCGGCGGCGGAACCGGCGATCACTACCTGCCCCGGGGCATTGAAGTTCACCGCTTCGACCACATCGCCTTCGGCGGCCTGCTCACAGGCCGCGCGGACCTGATCATCATCCAGACCCAGCACGGCGGCCATCTTGCCTTCACCGGCGGCTACGGCCTGCTGCATCAGCTGTCCGCGGGTACGCACCAGGCGCACCGCATCGCCCAGGGTGACCACACCGGCACAGGTCAGCGCGGTGTACTCGCCCAGGCTGTGGCCAGCCAGCAAATTGGGGCGCGGACCGCCGCTCTGCTCCCACAGCCGCCACAGAGCAACACCTGCCGTCAACAACAGGGGCTGGGTGTTTTCGGTCTGGTTCAGGGCTTCCTGGGGACCATCCTGACAGAGAGCCCAGATATCCAGGCCGAGGGCGCCGGAGGCTTCCTGAAAGGTCTGCTTTACCGCCGGGCGGTCGGCAAAGTCAGCAAGCATGCCAAGGCTCTGGGAACCCTGACCGGGAAAAATAAAAGCAGTTTTGGACATTCACTATCCCCTTAAAGTGCAGGTCGCAGTATGCCGACTTTGCCATTGGCTGTCCGGCTCACCCTGCAACAAAGTATTAATGTACTGTTTCAGGCGTCCGCGCTATTGACCACTGGTGCCAGGGCATCGCGGATCAGTGCCGGCACATTGCGGCGGGCTTCCAGTTCGGCCACTTCCAGGGCACTGGCGAAGCCTTCCACCGTGGTGCCACCATGGCTTTTCACCACCACACCGCGCAGGCCAACCAGGCTGGCACCGTTGTATCGGTCCGGATCCATGCGCGACTTCAGACCACGAAACACCGGCAGGGCCAGCAAGGCGGACAGTTTCCGCAGCCAGGAACGCTCTGCCTCTTCACGGATCATGTTCTTGAGCATCTTGGCCACGCCTTCCATGGTCTTCAGGGACACATTGCCCACGAAACCATCGCAGACCACCACATCCGCTTCACCGGCAAAGATACCGTCACCCTCGATAAAGCCGGCGTAGTTAATGTTCGGTGCATCACGCAGCAGGCCGGCGGCCTCCTTGATCTGCTCATTGCCCTTGATGTCTTCCTCACCGATGTTGAGCAGGGCCACCCGGGGGTGGCGCACGCCATCCACCGCATTGACCAGCGCCTGCCCCATCAGGGCAAACTGCAACAGGTGTTCGGGTTCGGAATCCACATTGGCGCCCAGGTCCAGCATATGGCAGTGGCCGGACACGGTGGGAATGGCGGTACAGATGGCAGGACGATCCACCCCGGGCAGGGTCTTGAGCACGAAGCGGCTCACCGCCATCAGGGCACCGGTATTACCGGCACTGACCGCTGCCTGGGCGCGCCCTTCCTTGACCATATTGATGGCCACCCGCATGGAGGAATCTTTCTTCTGGCGCAGGGCCACGGCCACCGAGTCATCCATGGCCACCAGTTCGCTGGCGGGCTGGACCGTGATGCGGGCATGGCCATCGAGGCCAGCCTTGGTGATGGCGTCCGCCAGCGGTTCGGGCTGGCCGACGAGAATAATGTGCAGGTGTTCCTGGCGGGAAAGCATTGTTGCCACAGCGGGCACTGTCACGGCAAGACCGTGATCTCCCCCCATGGCATCCACCGCCAACGTCACAACCGACATGGGCTGTTTCCTTGTTATCAATTCAGCGGCGGCTATTCTGACAAATTTCCGCCCATGGAAACATGGTGGCTATCATCCACTTACAAAAAATCCTCCCGGAGGAGGATTTTCAGGGTGCCTATACAGGCACACAGCAAAACGGGAGCCCGAGGCTCCCGCGTCACTTATTCGTCGTCGGTCTCGACCTGACGAATCACCTGGCGGCCACGGTACATGCCATCAGGGGAAATGTGGTGACGACGGTGAACTTCACCGGTGTTGGTATCTTCGGTCAGCGCGGCAGAAGTCAGCGCGTCGTGAGAACGGCGCATGCCGCGCTTGGAACGGGTTTTACGGTTCTTCTGAACAGCCATTTCGAACTCCTCGGGCGTTTATTCAGCCTGAATTTACTTGCCTTGACCTTTTAATTTGGCCAGAACGGCAAAAGGGTTATCCGCGTTTTCCTGTTTCTCAGGTTTACCGCTTTCGTGCGGTAAAACTGTCGGGCAAGAGTCATGCAGTGCCACCAACGGCATGGCCAGCAACAGCTCTTCTTCAAGCAGGTCGGTGAGTACCATGGGGTCATCACCCACTAGCCAGGGATCCAGTCGCTGCGGCAAGGCTTTCGCCTGATCCTCGTTCCGTACCAGCGCCACATCAATGGTCGCGTGCACATCACAAACTACTGGCTCCAGGCAGCGCTGACACGGCAGCACCAATTGCGTGCTGACCTCGCCCTCGATACGCCGATGCCCCTCTTCATCACGACCGAACGCCAGCGAAATTACTACTGGCTGGTCCAGACTTTCGCGGTAATCCTGCAGGCGTGGCAGGTCACTAACGGTAAGCCGGCCCTCAACGACGCGACCCTGATCCGCATATTTGCGGGGATCGAGGAACTGTGGCAGTTGCCCTGAAAACATAAGCGCGCAATTCTAGGCCCGCAAGGCCCGCCTGTCAAAGTTAATGTGGCCAGCTAAATCGCTGACAGCAAAAGAGTTTTTCGTATCCGGGAAAAAGATTACCGGGCTGAGTGCATAAATCAGGCCGAACCCGCTCATTTTGACGGCTTTATCTGCCCTCAACCCTTCTTCCATCAAGGGAAAATCACTACACTCTGCCGCGCCAGAAGCGGAGATAATCATGACTGACACCCCTGCCCTGTTACTTGCCTCGTCCTCGCCCTTCCGTCGCCAGTTGTTGGACAAGCTGGGGCTGGATTTTATCCATCAGAGTCCGGATATCGATGAATCCCCCCTGGCGGACGAATCCCCGGTGGCCCTGGTAATGCGTCTGGCCAGGGAAAAAGCCGGCGCTCTGGCCGGGTCACACCCGGACACCCTGATCATCGGCTCTGACCAGGTGGCCGTGATCGGCGACCGGGTACTGGGCAAGCCCGGCACCCGGGAAAAGGCCATCGAACAGCTGAGCGCCGCCAGCGGCCAGCGGGTGACTTTCCTCACCGGCCTGTGCCTGCTCAATACGGCCACTGGACGCACCCAGGTAGCCTGCGACCCCTTCCATGTGCAATTCCGCACTCTGCGTCCAGCGCAGATAGAACGCTATGTGGATGCGGAACAGCCGCTCAACTGTGCCGGCAGCTTCAAATCTGAAGGGCTCGGTATTGTCCTGTTCAAGGCCATGGAAGGCCGGGACCCCAACACCCTGGTGGGCCTGCCATTGATTCTGCTGACAGAGTTTCTGGCAGCGGAAGGGATCTCTCTGCCTCTATAAAGGCAGCAGCGCGGGTTCCGGGAGCGATGCCGCTTTTCGGAACCCGCCTCTTCTAGCTTCTAGCTTTGATCGTCCTGCGGACGATCCGTGCTTCGCACGGTTCGCCATGCAAGCATCGGCTCCTACAGCGGCTTCGTAAGAAATCACGAAGGCCCGGAACTTTCCAGACCTTCCCTATCCAACCAGCGTAGCTCGTAGCTCGTAGCTCGTAGCTCGTAGCTCGTAGCTCGTAGCTCGTAGCTCGTAGCTCGTAGCTCGTAGCTCGTCGCTCGTAGCTCGTAGCTCGTAGCTCGTCGCTCGTAGCTCGTAGCTCGTAGCTCGTCGCTCGTAGCTCGTAGCTCGTAGCTCGTCGCTCGTAGCTCGTAGCTCGTAGCTCGTCGCTCGTAGCTCGTAGCTCGTAGCTCGTCGCTCGTAGCTCGTAGCTCGTAGCTCGTCGCTCGTAGCTCGTAGCTCGTAGCTCGTCGCTCGTAGCTCGTAGCTCGTAGCTCGTCGCTCGTAGCTCGTAGCTCGTAGCTCGTCGCTCGTAGCTCGTAGCTCGTAGCTCGTCGCTCGTAGCTCGTAGCTCGTAGCTCGTAGCTATCATTTCATTTCAGCGAATTGCCGGCGCTGCAGACAGGCCCAGCTTGTTGGCTACGCCTTCCCCGATGGACACCCCGAAACGGCGAACAAATTCCTCAAAGGGCGAACGACTGACGCTGTAGTTGACCATCTCTTCCAGCCCGACGATGTCCCTGGCCACATTACCCGGGCTCTTCAGGCCATCCACCAGGCCCAGCTCCATGGCCTTCTCGCCGGTCCAGAATAGACCAGAGAAGATTTCCGGATGGGTGTCCGCTTTCAGGCGATCACCACGACCGTTTTTTACTGCCGTAATAAACTGCTGGTGGATTTCATCCAGCATCACCTGCATGTGTTTACGGTCTTCCGGGCTGATCGGGGAGAAGGGATCCATCACCGCCTTGTTTTCACCGGCGGTAAGCACACGACGTTCCACACCCAGTTTCTCGGCTGCCTCCTCAAAACCGAAGCCGGCCATGATCACGCCAATGGACCCCACGATGCTGGCCGGGTCCGCGTAGATTTCATCAGCGGCGGAGGCGATATAGTAGGCGCCGGACGCCCCCAGATCGGTGATGGCAGCATAAACCTTTTTCTCGGGATATTCGGCGCGCAGGCGCTTAATGGCGTTGTACACCTGATTGGACTGCACCGGCGAACCACCCGGACTATTGATCTTGAGAACAATCGCCTTGCTATTCTCCGCTTCGAAAGCCCGCGTCAGACCGCTTACAATCATATCCGCGCTGGCATCCTGATCCGGCGCGATCACACCGGAGACCGTCACGAAGCCCACATGCTCCTCAGTGACCTTCATGGTTTCTCCGGCCTTGCCCGGCAGCATGATGAATAGCAGCACGAACAGGTAAACGAACGTCAGAATCTTGAAGAAAATCCCCCAGCGACGGGATTTACGGTGCTCATCCTGGGCTTGACCCAGCAGCTTCTCGATGAGTTTCCACTCACGCTCGTTCCCGGGACGGGATGAAGGGGGCTGATTTTCCATTTACAGATTCTCCGTAACCAGTTCAGTCGCTGCCAGCCCTAGCACTGGCAGCAGATGATGCAATCTATCAATGACAGCCAGAGGCTCACAAGGCAACAGTTTCTCTACCGGATGAGCGCCGTAACTGACTGCCACACGGTCAACCCCGGCGGCTCTGGCCATCTCCAGATCAAAGGTAGTATCGCCCACCACAATCGCTCTTTGAGCCGACACTGCCATCTCCTGAAGCAACTCCAGCACCATGGCCGGGTGCGGCTTGGAATGGCTCTCATCCGCACAACGGGAGGCATCAAAATAGCGATCGAGCCCGGTGTTGCCCCATACCCGTTGCAAGCCCTTGCGGCTCTTGCCCGTGGCCACTGCCAGCTTCATCCCTGCTTCCCGCAACCCGGTCAGCAGGGATTCGGCACCGGGATAAAGAGCACTGGGTGTAGCCTCAGCGGCAATAAAGTGAAAGGCATAGCGTTCGCGCATGCGCTCAATGGCTCCAGCGTCCAGCACCGGGTAAAGCGTGCCGATTGCCTCCGGCAACCCCAGACCGATAATGCCGCATACGGTTTCATCGGGCAGTGAAGGGAGACCCAGATCCACCGCCGCCAGCTGCATGCAGCTGACAATCCGTCCGGTGGAGTCCATCACCGTGCCGTCCCAGTCAAAAATCACCAGATCGTAGTTCACCGGGCACCTCGCAGTGTCTTCAGGATGGCCTCGAAATCCTCATCCAGCGGCGCGGTGATGGTCACCTTCTTGCCGCTATTGGGATGGGGAAAGACCAGGTTGCGGGCATGAAGGCACAAACGCTTGTGACCGATGCTGGCGAGTAAAGCAGCCCCCTTGTCGGTGCCGTATTTATCGTCCCCCAGCAAAGGGAACCCGCCAAACTGGCTGTGCACACGAATCTGGTGGGTGCGACCGGTTTCCAGGGTCGCCTCAACCAGCTGCACATCCGCCAGCCGCTCCAGCATGCGAAAATGGGTGACCGACGCCTTGCCCTCCCGGGACACCCGGACAATGCGCTCGTTGCCGTTCTGCATTTTCAGCAGTGGCGCGTCCATGGTGCGCTCCTTGCCCTTGAAGCCCTGACAGAGCAACCAATAACGCTTCTCTACCTCACCGGCCTGCATCAGACGCTGCATCTTGCGCAGAAAGGCACGCTTGCGGGCCACCATGATCAGTCCACTGGTATCCCGGTCCAGCCGGTGGACCAGCTCCATTTCCTTTTCCGCCGGATGAATCACCCTCAGGGCCTCAATCAGCCCCAGGCTCACCCCGCTGCCACCGTGCACCGCCAGGCCGGCGGGCTTGTTGAAGATGAAGAGCTGATCATCCTCATAAACACAGGCCCGGCTGAGGCGCTCGGTCAGCCCACTGCTGACCACCGGCGGGGCCTCGGATTCGCTGGTGCGGATCGGCGGAATACGCACCACATCCCCAGTGGCCAGCCGGGTAGTCTGGCGGGCGCGCCCTTTATTCACCCGCACTTCCCCGGAACGAATGATCCGGTAGACACGAGATTTGGGCACCCCTTTCAGATGGGTGAAGAGAAAATTGTCCAGGCGTTGACCATGCCGGCCTTCGTCAATGGTCACGAAGCTGACACGGTTCGCTGCGGGGGTCTCGTCTGACATGGCGGCGATTCTATAGAAAAGAGCAATGAATAGTTAATAGTGAATAATTAATAGCTGCATGAATGCCGCACATAACCACCTGAAAGCAACGAAACCGCGCCCAATAAAACTATAAACCCATGATGGATTATAGCTTTTAACTATTAATTGTTAATTATTCACTATCCACTGCCCTGTTCCTATCTGATTGATCTCTCTTGGCTTTTGCTGCTATAGTCAAGCGTCGACCTGAATATAGGCGACGGCGACGCGCAGCGAACATTCGCCGTCTGGCCCGCTCCGGCATAGCCGAGAAGACAGAGCCCGCCTCAGGTCTACAATAAAGCGTTATCGCCCATTCGCAGATTGCAGTGTGGGCAAACGCTGCAGATGAACCCGTTTAAACAGCGTCCGATGACGGACCCTGAACATTAACGATGGTGGCTGCAGCGCCGGTCAAACGACCTGGAAAACAGACAGACAAGAGTTTACACATTGCTGTGTGACAACTAACCACGGCAATCGCGTGAAGCATTACAGGCTGGCCTATTGTCAGTACGATTACGCACTAAACATTGCACACAACTCGGAGAGCTGCTGACTCAGGCACTATAATCACCCAGGAAAGCGATCAAACACGCCCCGCGTGCGCCCTGCCCGTGACAAGCCTGCCAGCACTCCCCCTGGTCTGCTACCGGTTACATTCCGGCCCTGCCTCATGCCACCACAAACTTGTGGTAGCACCATGAAACGTATGCTTATTAACGCCACTCACCCTGAAGAGGTTCGGGTGGCACTGGTCGACGGCCAACGGCTGTATGACCTGGATATCGAACACAGAACCCGTGAACAGAAAAAAGCCAACATCTATAAAGGCAAGATCACCCGGGTGGAACCGTCCCTGGAAGCCGCGTTTGTAGATTTCGGCGCCGATCGTCACGGCTTTCTTCCCCTCAAGGAAATTTCCCGTCAGTACTTCCAGAAAGACCCGAAAGACATCCAGGGTCGCATCAACATCAAGGAAGTGATCAAGGAAGGTCAGGAAGTCATCATTCAGGTGGCCAAGGAAGAACGTGGCAACAAGGGCGCCGCCCTCACCACCTTCATCAGCCTGGCCGGCCGCTATCTGGTACTGATGCCCAACAACCCCCGTGCCGGCGGTATTTCCCGTCGCATTGAGGGTGAAGAACGCCAGCAGCTCAAGGAAGCCCTGGGCGCGTTGACCATCCCCGATGAAATGGGTGTGATCGTTCGTACCGCCGGCCTGGGACGCAGCGCCGAGGAACTGCAGTGGGACCTGAACTACCTGCTGAAGTTGTGGAACTCCATCGACGATGCCTCCAAGGATCGCAAGGCGCCCTTCCTGATCTATCAGGAATCCAACGTCATCATCCGTGCTATCCGCGACTACCTGCGCAAGGACATCGGCGAAGTCCTGATCGACTCCAAAAAAGTCTACGACGAGGCCCAGGGCTTCGTGCAGCAGGTGATGCAGGACTTCCAGCACAAGATCAAACTGTACAGCGACGAAACCCCGCTGTTCTCTCGCTTCCAGATCGAGTCCCAGATCGAGACCGCCTTTGAGCGCGAAGTGAAGCTGCCTTCCGGTGGCTCCATTGTTATCGATCCCACCGAAGCGCTGGTGTCCATCGACATCAACTCCTCCCGTGCCACCAAAGGCGCGGACATCGAGGAAACCGCCCTGAACACCAACCTGGAAGCAGCGGATGAAATCGCCCGCCAGTTGCGGTTGCGTGATATCGGCGGCCTGATCGTGGTGGACTTCATCGACATGGGTCCGGCCCGCAACCAGCGGGACGTGGAAAATCGCATGCGCGATGCCCTGGAGGCCGACCGCGCCCGTATCCAGCTGGGCCGCATTTCCCGCTTCGGTCTGCTCGAGCTGTCCCGTCAGCGGCTGCGCCCGAGCCTGGGGGAAACCTCCAGCATTGTTTGCCCGCGCTGTAACGGTCAGGGCCACATCCGTGATGTGAAATCCCTGGCTCTGAGCATCCTGCGCCTCATTGAAGAAGAGGTGATGAAGGAGCGCACCGGCGAGATCCAGGCCCAGGTGCCGGTGGCCGTCGCCACCTACCTGCTTAACGAGAAACGCGAACCCCTGCGCGCCATTGAAGATGCGCACAATGTTCGCGTGGTCATCATCCCCAACCAGAATCTGGAAACCCCGCATTTCGAGGTGGAACGGATTCGTGATGACCAGACCATCGCCCAGCCCAGCCATGAACTGGAACTGCTGGAAGGGAACAAGGATGCGGATATCGCCTCCGCCCAGGATACCGAAATCAAGACCCAGGAGCCGGCCGTCAAACTGATGGCACCGGACACCGCCCCGCCGCCGCCGAAACCGGCTCCGGCACCCGCGGCTACCCCTACAGAAAATCTAGGCATCCTGGCCCGTTTCTTCACCTGGCTGGCGCAGATCTTTACCAGCGAACCCAAGCAGCCCAAGGCCAAGAAACCCCAGCCCCAGGGCAAGGGTAGCTCGCGCCAGCAGAACACCCGCGGTGGTCGCGGCGGCAACAACCGCAACCGTAACGACAACCGTAACAAGCAGGATGCAGGCAAGAGCGGCGGCAAGGGTGGCGATAACGATAATCGCAACCCGCGCAACAAACGCCAGAACGACAAGGACGGTGGCAATCGCAAGAGCGACAACCGCCAGTCTGACAATCGTGGCGACAACCGTTCTGCAGACCGCTCCGGCGACAACAAGGACGACAACCGCAACGAACGTCGCGGCCGTAACGACAACCGTCGTAATCGCAACGACAACCGTGGCGGCGACAACCGTAACGACGGTCGCAACAATGAAGGCCGCAATGACGGTCGCAACGACAACAAGGGCGACAAGAGCGACGGCGGCAACAAGCCACGCAACAAGAAGCCCCAGCAGCAGGACAACACCGAAGGCAACAGCGACAGCAAGGGCCCCAAGGCGTCCCGCCGCAACGATGCCAAGGATGATCGTCCGCTGCGCGAACGTCAGCGTCCGGCAAAATCCGCAGTCAATGGCGACAAACCCGCTGGCGAGCAGAAGCCCCAGCAGGCTCAGCCGGCCCGTACCCCTGCCCCGCCAACGGTGATGGACAACGAAGGCCATCCGCCGGCGAAGCTGGTTCCAGCACAGGAACCGACTGCTGGTGAGCAGCCTCAGGCAGCTACCAAGGTTGAGAATACCGAGAAAGCTGAGACTCAAAGCGCTGCCAAGCCGGCACAGGCTCAGGAAACGGCCAAAGCCGAAAAGGTAGAGAAAGACTCCAGCGCGCAAACAGCAGAGCAGCCTGCCGCCGCGGCTCCGGTCGCAGAAAAGCCGCAAGCGCCGAAAGCAGAACCGCAGCCCGAGCAGCAGGCAAAAGCAGAGCCACAAGTACAGGCTCCAGCGGAACCGCAAGCTGAAGCGCCCGAGGAACAGGCCGACAAACCGGCAGCGCAAGCGCCTGCTGCAGAGAAACCGGCCCAGGAAAAACCGGCCCAGGAAGCTGAGGCTCCCCAGGCGGAAACACCGAAAGCCGCCGAGCCCAAAGCGGAGCAGCCCGCCGCTGCACCGCAAGCGGCCACAGCCGAAGCAACTGAGCAACCCGAGCCACAAGCGCAGGACACGGCCAAGGCAGAAACTCCCGCCGAGGCGCCCGCTGCAGAAGCTCCCGCTCCGGCTCAAGTGGAAGACAAGCCGACCGCCAGCGAACCGGTGGCAGAAGAAAGCGCCGCCGAGGATGATGCCACGGTCCGTGCCAGCAATGATCCGCGTCAACCGGGCTACCAGCGCACCGCGCCAGCCCCACGTGAAGCGGAAAAGCCGAAAGAGGCGCCCAAGCCGGAAGCCAATGAGCTACCGAGCCGGGCCACCGAGGTGAAAGCGGTACGCGCCGAAGCCAAACCCGCCGCCGCAGAGATGGGCCGGGCCAGCAACGACCCGCGCCAGCGCCGCCGGCAGCAACAGGCAGAAGCGGCAGCCGCCGCCAAAGCCGCAGAAGAGGACGCTTCCTCAGAATCCTGAGGTAAGCTGATACTTCGCCCATAAAAAAGCCCCGCTCTTTAGCGGGGCTTTTTTATGGGCGCTGCTCCCAAAACGCCGAATTTCTCCCCACTGTTACAGATTGCGTAGGGTGCACTGAGCCTAAGGCGAACTGCACCATTCAAACGCCGGATTGGTGCAGTTCGCCTTAGGCTCAGTGCACCCTACGCAATCTGTAACAGTGGGGAGAAATTCGGCGTTCCGTTGCAGGAGGCTGCCAGCAGCCGCTCCTTTTTCGCGTGCAAGCACGCTCCTACAGCGGCTCAGTTGCGCGCTTCTACGGCAGCAGGATGGGCTCCTGCTCCAGGCTGACACCAAAACGCTCCCAGACATCCCGACGCACGGCAGAGGCCAGTGCCAACACATCTTCACTGGTGCCACCACCGTGGTTAACCAGCACCAGGGCCTGCTCACTATGCATGCCCACGGGACCCAGCCTGCGCCCTTTCCAGCCAGCCTGTTCGATCAGCCAGCCAGCGGCCAGCTTGATGCCCTCGGGCTGCTCATAGCCCACCAGGCCCGGGAAGCTCTTTTTCAGTTGTCCCGCCTTGTCGACACTCACCACCGGGTTCTTGAAGAAACTGCCGGCATTGGCCAGTACCGCCGGGTCGGGCAATTTGCTCTGGCGCACGGCAATTACCCGCTCACGCACCGCCGCCGGCAACACATCCTCGACTGGTAGGTGCGCAAAGTGATCCTTGAGGGGACCATAACTCACATTACAGGCCGGCAGCTTGTTAAGGCGCAACTCGATACCGGTAATTACATAGCGGCCCCGGTCGCGACTTTTGAAGCGGCTGTCCCGGTAGGCGAATTCACATTCTTCGGCAGCAAAGTGCGTTACCCGGCCGCTGGCCACTTCCATCACGGTAACCTGCTCCAGCACCTGGGACAGCTCCACTCCATAGGCACCGATATTCTGGAACGGTGCTGCCCCGGCGGTGCCGGGAATCAGCGACAGGTTTTCCAGCCCCTGCCAGCCCTGCTCGACCGTCCAGGCCACCAGATCATCCCAGTGCACCCCGGCACCGGCGGCAACCCAGACGAACTCCGCATCCTCTTTCACCAGGGCCATACCATCCATGGCCGGACACAGGGTGAGGCCGGGTAAATCACCGTGGATCACCAGATTGCTGCCCTCGCCGATCACCTGCAACGACTCGGCCGGATCACGCTCGGCCAGCACCTGTTCCAGGGCATCCAGGGTGACCGGCCTGGCCAGTCGTCGGGCACGGGCGGGCAAACGCAGGGTATTGAGTTCGCTCAGATCCGCATCGGTTTCCACTAACGACGGCTGGAGCAGACTCATAGGCGCTCTCGCAGCGCATCCAGGAGACCGTCGGCACCGCCTTCAATCAGATCCAGGACACGATCAAAGCCGTCCTCACCGCCGTAATAAGGGTCCGGCACCTCGCTCACGGAGGCACCGCTGGCGTAATCCAGAAAGCGCCCCAGCGTGACCGTGACATCTGCCGGTTGCATGGCCTGCAGATCCGCCAGATTGGCATTGTCCATGGCCAGCACCACGTCAAACTCGTAGAAGTCCTGCGGGTCCACCTGGCGAGCACGCAAGGAATCCATCTGGTAGTGGTAGCCCCGGCGGGCCGCCGCTTCCCGGGTTCGCGGGTCCGGGGCACGGCCGATATGCCAGTCTCCGGTGCCGGCGCTGTCGATACAGATTTTCTCTTCCAGACCGGCGGCAATCACACGCTCACGAAAGACCGCCTCGGCGGTGGGTGAGCGGCAGATATTACCCAGGCAGACAAAAAGCACGGACACTGTCATGCCTGCCCTCCCAGTTGCGTACGCAAACGCTCCAGGTCTTCCTGAGTGTCCACACCGCCCGGTACCGCCTCAATGGCCGGTGCCACGTGAATCGCTACGCCATTGGCCATGGCCCGCAGCTGCTCCAGGGACTCCAACTGCTCCAGTTTCGCTGGCGGCCATTGCACATACTGGTGCAGAAATGACACCCGGTAAGCGTAGATACCAATGTGTCTCCACCATTCACCTTTCGCAAAACGCTCACCACTGATATCCCGGCTACCGTCGGCAAAGGCATCACGATGCCAGGGAATCGGCGCCCGGGAAAAATAGAGTGCCCGACCATCATCATCAAACACTACTTTCACCACATTGGGGTTGAACAGATGGTCTGCGTCTTCGATGGGCTCACACAAGGTGGCCATCTGGCTGGAAGGATTGGCGGCCAGGTTGGCGGCCACCTGATTGATCACCGACGGCGGGATCAATGGCTCGTCACCCTGCACATTGACGATGATATCGTCATCGGCCAATTCCAGTTTGGCGGCCACTTCCTGAAGACGGTCGGTACCGGAAGGGTGATCCTCCCGGGTCATGACCACCGGTACCTGCCCAACCAGAGCCTCGGCAATACGGCTATCATCGGTGGCTACATAGACCTGCCCTGCCTGACTTTGCTGACAACGCTCGGCCACCCGCACCACCATGGGCTTGCCAGCGATATCCGCCAGCGGCTTGCCCGGCAAGCGAGTCGATGCATAACGGGCAGGCACCACCACACTAAAACCCATCGTTTAACCTCTTCGTAATTTCAGGAGATAAGGCTGATTTACCACAGAGGGCACAGAGTTCACTGAGTAAAAGATCATTATCAGAATAAAACGCGCCACTTCATAGGTTGCAACTCGCCACGACCCTTCATGTCGGCACCATGTATTCTCTGTGTGCTCTGTGACCTCTGTGGTAATAAATCACACCACAGGATCAGCATCCTTGCCCAGCGCCCGGTCCAGCATCTGCTCCAGCAACCCTTCCGGCAGACTGGCCGTCACCGGCAGGTACCACCAGTGCGGTTCGGCGAAGGGGGCGCATTTTACCGCATCCTTTTCGGTCATCAGCACCGGGAGGCCATCGGCAAACGCCAGATCCGCTGGCTGGAAAGCATGATGATCCGGGAACACATGGGGGGTGGCGCTCAGGCCGAGAATGCTGAGCAGATTAAAAAACCGCTTGGGGTTGCCGATGCCGGCCACCGCGTGGACCTGGGGGTGCTCGCGCAAGAATGCCTGATGATCCAGTGTTTCGCCCGTAGCCAGGGAGGTGATGTCTGCGGGGCGCATGATCATCGGGTGCGCCCCACTCCAGCCACCTCCGGTGCTGACCACGAAATCCACTTCCTTGAGGCGGGTCGCCGGCTCTCGCAGCGGGCCTTCCGGCAGGCAGCGGCCATTGCCCAGACCACGCTGACCATCCACCACCACAATTTCTGCGCTGCGCGGCAGGGCGTAATGTTGCAGACCGTCATCGCTGATCACCAGATCCGGAGCGTGATCGCGGATGGCCACGTCCAGTGCATTGCGACGATCCGGGTCCAGAATCACCGGAACGCCGGTGCGGCGGGCGATCAGCACAGGCTCATCGCCTACCTCCAGTGCATTGCTGTCCGCGGTGACCAGATGGGGATAGTGATCGATCTTGCCGCCGAATCCCCGAGACACCACCACCACCTTCAAGCCACGGGCAACGGCGGCCTGCACCAGGGCAATCACCAACGGCGTCTTGCCAGTGCCGCCCACGGTAATATTGCCGACCACCAATACCGGCACCGGCGGCGAGGGCTTTTCCTTGCGAAACCGTTGCAGGCGTCGCTTGGCCTCCAGGGACACCAGCATGGAGAGCGGCCGTAGTGGAACCAGCCACGGGCTACCCTTATACCAGCCCTGTTGAATCCATTCGCTCAATGAGCCCATGGCCGACTTACTCCTCGGCAAAATCCATGCGATACAGCTGGGTATAAAGGCCATTCTTGTTCAGCAGTTCCTGATGTGACCCCTGCTCGATCAACTGGCCCTGATCCAGTACCAGAATCCGGTCGGCTTTCTCGATGGTCGACAGGCGGTGGGCAATCACCAGGGTAGTGCGCCCGACCATGACCTGCTCCAGCGCCTGCTGAATATGATGCTCGGATTCCGTATCCAGGGCACTGGTGGCTTCATCCAGAATCAGGATCGGCGCGTCTTTCAGCAATGCCCTGGCAATGGCGATACGCTGGCGCTGGCCACCGGAAAGCTGTACGCCGTCCTGCCCCAGCCGGGTTTCCAGGCCATGCTCCAGCTGCTCGATAAAGCGCCAGGCATGAGCGTCACGGGCCGCCTGTTCAATCGCCGCATCATCCACACCACGGAGCTCGCCATAAGCGATGTTGTTGCGCACGGTATCGTTAAACAGCACTACCCGCTGACTGACCATGGCAATCTGGTGACGCAGGTCGGTGAGCTGGATATCCGGCAGCGGTACGCCATCCAGCAGAATGCGCCCCTGATCCGGATCGAAGAAGCGAGGCAACATGGCACTGATGGTGCTCTTCCCTGCCCCGGACCGCCCGACCAGCGCCACGGTTTCACCGGACTTGATAGAGAAACTCAAATTCCTGAGAACCGGCTGCGCCGGATCATACCCATAGGTGACGCCGTCAAATTCGATATCCCCCCGCGCCTTGGCTGGCAGCACATAGGTACCGGCGTCCTCTTCCTGTTCAGTATCCAGCAACTCGAAAAGACTGGAGGCACCGGTCACCCCACGCTGCACTTTTACGTTCACATCCGTAAGCTGCTTGAGCGGCTTCTGAATCATGCCGGCAGCGGCGATATAGGACAGAAAACCACCTACGGAAAGATCTTCGCCCATCAGATTGATGTAGAGAAACGTGATCGCACCGATGCCCACTGCCACAAACAGCTGCACGATTACCGTGCTGGCAATCTTGCTGGCATTGAGCTTCACATTCTGCTTGGCAAAGCTGCGGCTGACGCCATGAAACCGATCGGCTTCCTGCTCCTGGGCGCCAAAGATTTTCACTTCCCCGCTGCCCTCGATGGCTTCGCCGAGAAAATGGGTAATGTTCGCCATGGAAGACTGGATACGACGACTGATCTTACGAAACCGCTTGCTGGTAATATTCACGACCAAGGCAATCAACGGCGCCACGGCCACCAGAATCAGAGTCAGCTTCCAGTTCTGCCAGAGCAGAAAGGAGGTCAGCCCAATCACCGTAAGCCCTTCACGGATGATCACAATGATGGCATCGGTACCGGCACTGGTGACCTGCTGGGCGTCGAAAATTATTTTCGACATGATGCGCCCGGACGCATTGCGATGATATTCCGACTGGGGCAAACGCAACACATGGCCGAACACGTCATTGCGTAATACATACACCAGCTGCTGCGCCACCCAATTCATGGAGTAGCTACCCATGAACTGGCCCAGGCCCTGAAAAATCACCAGCACCAATGGCGCGATGGATACCAGCAAAACCCGGGTCTCCGTGGGCTCGACAATGGTTTCACCAAGGAAGCCGGCAAGCTGGGCAGCGCCGGCCTGAGTCGCCGCGTACAGCGCGTAACCGATGACACTGATGACCAGCATCAACCAGTACGGTCGAACATAACTGAGCAGCCGCTTGTAGGTCGGCCACACGTCCACAGAGGATTGACTCATTGTGCCTCGTTGGGAGATTCGCGAGTAGTGAGCGACAGCTTAACAAAACCCAGCTGTCCGGCCACGTCATAAACGCGAACCACCGACTGATAGGCCACATTGGCATCTGCATAGATTTGCAACGGCAAGTCGGTTTTTTCCTGCCCCAGTTTCAACAGCGCGGTGCGTAGCGTCTTGCTATCACTGGCCGCCAGCTTTTCGCCGTTGACCAGATAATCGCCGGTCGACGTAATCGTCACCTCAACCTGGTCCGAAGACTGCGCCAACGGCGCTGCTTCCGCCTCCGGCAGCGTGATGGACAACTGGGTCTTGTCATCAAACGTGGTAGAGACCATGAAGAAAATCAGCAGCAGAAACACCACATCAATAAGCGGTGTCAGGTTAACGCTGATTTCCTCCTGGCTGGGCCGGGGAAACTTCACGCCTTGCCCCCCGGGTCCGCCTCACGATCACCGTGTACCAGATCCACCACATGCACAGCGCTTTGCTCCAGTTCCATGGTGATTTCTTCCACGCGACGCACAAAGAAACGGTGGAAGAAAATGGCTGGAATCGCCACCACCAGACCGGCAGCGGTGGTCAACAGCGCCTGGGAAATACCGCCGGCCAACTGGGCCGCATCGCCAGTGCCATGCATCATGATGGCGGCAAAAACATCAATCATGCCGATCACGGTACCCAGCAAGCCCAGCAGCGGCGTGATGGCAGCGATGGAGCCGAGAGTGCTGAGAAACTTTTCCAGTTCATGCACCACGATGGTGGCGCTTTCCTGGATACTTTCTTTCATGATCTCGCGGCCATGGCGGGCATTGGCCAACCCGGTAGCCAGAATGCGGCCCAGCGGCGAGCTGTCACGCAGCTTGACCAGATTGCCCTCGTTGAGCAGACCCCGCTTGAGTAGCGTCTGCACCTGCGGCACGGTATCCGCCGGCGCCAACTTGCTCGGACGCAGGGTCCAGAAACGTTCCACCACAATGGCCAGAGCCACCACCGAACAGATCAAGATCGGGAGCATCATCCAACCCCCGGACTGCACAAGATCCTGCACCTTAACTTCTCCCCTCACTCACAGCGTCGTTTTCAGAGCGCCGTCGGGTTAATTTGAACCTGAAGCCATGACTTCAGGTTAATCATTACCAGAAACGCCAGGCCGCTGGCCGGTGCCAGGGTCTTTCACGAAATTGGCGCCATGTTGTTATAAGCGGCACATTATCAGCGGCACCCCAGCGAAACACAATCATGCCATCCCGATCGGTGCGCAGAACTGTGACCCCGGCATTGCCCAGCCGTTGCAGCACCTGCGGGTGCGGATGACGAAAACGATTCCGATAACCGGCACTGACCAGCGCATAGGCGGGCTGCACCTGTCTCAACAGGGCCGCACTGGTACTGCTGCTACTGCCATGGTGTGCCACCACCAGCAAATCCGCACGCGGCAGCGAACCCAGCAATCGATACTCACTCTGCTTGCCGATATCACCGGGTATCAGCAACGAGCTCCCGGCACCGGACACCTGCAGCACACAACTCGACTCGTTGCCCGGCACCACCTCCGGCCCGGGCCACAGCAGCGTAAACGTCACGCCATCCCAGCCCCACTGCTGCCCCGCACGACACGCCTCGCTACCCGGCACACGTTGCGGTTCACCGCTGGACACTGGTGCCATGCCGGCTAACACCTTCATGCCACCGGCATGATCATTGTCCCCGTGGCTGATAATAATGCGGTCGGGCGTCAGCCCCTGACGGGCCAGCCATGGCAGGATAATGCGCCGGGCCATGCTGTCACCAGGCCATGACGGCCCGCTATCGTAAATCAGCAGATGTTCCCGGGTGCGCACCGCTAACGCCAGCCCCTGCCCCACATCAAACGCCACCAACTCCCAATCACCCTCAGACAATGGCGCTGCTCGTTGACACAACCAGGGCAATAACAGGATCGGCAGCAACCGCCGAGGAAACGGCAATGCCGGCATCAGCAGCAGAGCCAGTGCCAGCATCGCAAACAGCCCACTGGTTGCCGTTGGCAACGGCAACCGCCAGCCACTGGTCGAGGACGCCAGCGATGCCATGAGCCACACAGACAACTCCGTGCCAGTGGCCGCCCCCTGCAGAATCCAGCCCTGCTGCAACAGGCTGCCCAGCAAGGCCAGCGGCACCACTATGCAGGTATACAAGGGGATCAGAAACAGATTGGCCAAGGGCGCACTGATCGACCATTGCTGGAACAGAATGGCACCGAGCATGGCCATCATCACCGGCAGCAGCACCAGTAACCAGCGGGCACCATGACTGGTCACCAGCATGGCAATGGCAGCCACTGCGCCGAACGACAACCACAGGCTTTCCGAAAGCGCCGACAAAGGGAACAGCAGTAGCACCATCAACAGCGCCACCCCGAGGCTCTTCCACAATGGCACTGACACGCGAGCACACTGCGCCACCGCTACCACCGCCAGCATAATCACGGCGCGTACTGTTGGCAGACTGAACCCGGCCAGGGCGGCATAACCCAGAGCTGCCAGCAGTGCCGGCCCCCAGGCCAGTTGCTGCAACGTAAACACGGTTAAAACTGGGAACAGGCGCTGCATCATCGGCCCCAGCAGCCAGCGCCCCAACCACCAGAACCAACCGGCGACAATGGCGATATGCAGGCCGGAAATGGCCAGCAGGTGGGCGCCACCAGTGATCTGAAATTGCTGCCACAGCTCGCTGGACAACCGCGACCGGTCGCCCACCACCAGTGCCGGCAGGATCGCTCTACCCGCTGGCGACACGGATACCCGTTCCGCCACCAGGTCCGACAACCACTGTCGCCAACGATCCAGTCCCTTGTCACCACCCTGCACCGTCCACGACTGCACGGTACCCCGGGCATCAATGCCCGCAGCCAGATCCCGCCGGGCCGCATCCACGCCGGTGGCATTGTAGACCCCACGGGGTGCCTTCAACTTCACCATCAGCGCCAGTCGCTGATCTGCCTTCACCTGCACCGGCAGTTCATAGGCGTTGACCCGGATACGATGCATGCCGGGCCAGCGGGTGGCGCCCCAAACGTCCAGCGTCAGCGTCTGGCGATACCGCCAGCGACCGAAACGAAACTCGTTGACCGTGGCCGGCAACCCCACCACCTTGCCTTGCATGACCAGGGTTTCCCCTTCCAGGGAAGCAGGCAGCCTTGCTGACACGCCACTGTTCAGTTGTACAACGCCGTAACACCACAACAGCGGCAACCACACCAGCCAACGCCGCCCGCGCCGCCAACCCAGAACCGCTACTACCACCAGTACCAGCAGCGGCCACAACAGGCCCAGCCAGCATGCTGCCGCCAGCGCCGCCGATAAGCACCACAATCGCATCCCTGCTCCCGTGGAAAATAGTCGCTTTCTTCACGGTCAGTCTTTGTATGATGTCCAGGAGACACAAAGCCCCGTGTAGGTGTATGCCTTTTTTTCCGATCCGGGCATAATAGCCACCCGCGGGGTGCAGCCAGGTAAGTTTCTGACGCTATTTCATGCCCGCCATGCGCCATGAAACCTCTGAAGAGGCTCCCAACGCATAACACAAGTCGGGTGGTACCCAGCCTGCCGGGCACCTAAGCTGATACCGACACGACATTCACGGGATTCTCCCGACACGGTCTGCAGACGTGAGTTCATGCCAAAACGGATCTTCCGAAAATACCTGCCAAAACCGGATCGCCTGCGCGAACACAAAGCGCTGAGCTTTCTGGGTGAGGTATTGGCCGATCCGAACCTGTGGCACATCAACCGGCGCTCACTGGCCGGTGCCGCCTTTATCGGGGTCTTTACTGCCCTGCTACCCATTCCCTTGCAGATGGGGCTGGCCGCTCTGCTCGCTGTGCGCTTCCACTGCAACCTGCCACTGTCGGTGGTATTGGTGTGGATCTCCAATCCGGTCACCTATGTACCGATTTTCTATTTCACCTACCGGATTGGCGCCTGGATGCTGGGAATGCCGCACCATAGTGGCGAAGGCATTACCGTGGCCTGGTTTGTAGAGCAACTGGTGCCGCTATGGCTGGGGTCAACGCTATGCGCAGTGGTGTTTGGCGGGCTCGCCTATGCCGCCGTGAAAGTGGCCTGGCGGCTGGCCGTGGTACGCAGCTGGAACCTGCGTGCCCACCGCCGCGCCAGGGTGCTGCGACGCGAAGCTCGCAAGCAGGAAGAACAGGAAGCGAAAGAGGACGACGACTCAGAGCCGCCGCAATAACCCGTCGTGTAACTCGTATTGTTGCGGGCAGCGTGACGCAAATTCGCGATCGTGGGTAACGATCATGAAAGCGGTACCCAGGGTGTCGTTGAGTTCCAGCATCAGTGACTGCACATGGGCAGCGGTACGTTCATCCAGATTGCCGGTAGGCTCATCTGCCATCACCAGGGCCGGCTCGGTTACCAGAGCCCGAGCAATAGCGACTCGTTGGCGCTCCCCGCCACTCAGTGCCGACGGCTTGTGCTTGAGACGATGCTCCAGCCCTACCTTCTTCAGAGTAGCCGCCGCTTTCTCCTGGCAGCTTGCCGGACTGTCACCGCGAATCAGCAGTGGCATGGCCACATTCTCCAACGCAGTGAATTCCGGTAACAGGTGATGAAACTGGTAGACGAAACCCAGATAGCGGTTGCGCAGCTTGCCGGTATCACGATCACTCATGGTCGCCAGCGCATTGCCAGCAATGGAAACACTGCCCCGGGTTGCCCGATCCAGCCCTCCCAGTAGATTCAGCAAGGTGGACTTGCCCGAGCCGGAGGTGCCGATGATTGCCAGAATATCCCCCTGGGTCACGGTCAGATCCACACCGCTGAGCACTTCCAGTTCGTTGTTCCCTTCGTCGTAACTTTTCACCAATTTTTCGGCTTGCAGCACGATACCGGTGCCGGTGGCGTTGCGGGAATCATTCATAACGCAGGGCCTCCGCCGGTTGCACCCGGCTGGCACGCCAGGATGGGTATAAGGTGGCAGAAAAGCTGATCACCAGGGCAATGGAGACGATAGTGATCACATCCGACCACTGCAGCTCCGAAGGAAGATAGTTAACGAAGTAGGCGTCAAAAAGCCGGGTATTGAAGGTCTTCTCTACCCACTCAGCCAACTTGCTGACATTGGTGGCCAGCAGCACGCCAAGGCCGGTTCCCAGCAAGGTACCGGCAAAGCCGATCACGGTGCCCTGCACCATGAAAATCCGCATGATGGTACCCGGCGAAGCCCCCAGGGTACGCAGCACCGCAATATTGCCGCGCTTTTCAGTGACCAGCATCACCTGACTGGAAATGATATTGAACGCCGCCACCGCCACGATAAAGCTGAGCAACAGCGTCATCATGGTTTTTTCCATCTTTATAGCCTGGAACAAATTGCCGTGGCTGCGGGTCCAGTCGCGGGTGTAGTAATTGGGGCCCAGTTCCTGCTGCAGCGTCCAACCCATGGCCGGGGCACTGAACAGGTCATCAAGCTTCAGCCGCACGCCCTGTACAGTCCCCGCCTGGCGGGCCAGCTTGGCGGCGTCCTGCACATTGATGTAGGCATATAGGGAATCCACTTCCGCCCGCACCCGGAATATCCCGGTGACGGTGAAACGCTTGAAACGGGGCATCACCCCGGCAGGGGAAATGGTGGCTTCCGGCAGTACCAGGGTAACCTTGTCCCCCAGTTCGGCGCCGAGACGACGGGCCAGCCCATAGCCGAGCACCATGCCAAACTCGCCGGGGGCAAGCTTTTCCAGCTCGCCCTGCTCCATGAAGTCGCCGACGATGGACACCTTTCGCTCGGCCTGGGGCTCGATGCCATTGATCATGGCACCCGCCACATTGCCGCGATGGCTGAGCATACCCTCCAGTTCCACAAAGGGCGCCACGGCTTCAATCTCATCGTGGTGCCCCAGCCGATTGGCCAGCGCCTGCCAGTCCTCGACCGGCTCGCGCCCCTGCACGGACAAATGAGTGACCATGCCAAGAATGCGCGTCTGCAATTCCCGGTCAAAACCATTCATAACGGAAAGGACCGTGATCAGTACGGCAACCCCCAGCATCAAACCCAATGCGGAAATCAGCGTAATCACGGAAATAAAGCTGTTGCGGGCGCGGGCGCCGGTGTAGCGCAGCCCCACATAAAAGGATAGAGGTCGAAACATGCAGCGCATTTAACCCGAAACCAAAGACAAATACCACGGCTCTGGAAAACTGCTACATTACAAATTCTGCTTTGTGAACAGCGTCCGCGCTCATGATCTAGCAAAATGGTTGAATAAGCGTCTGTAACTTTCTAATATCGAAAGAAAATACATCTCGCCGGGGGAAAAAATGAAGACAACAATAATGACGCTGCTAGCCTCGGCAGCGCTGGCCATGCCGGTTACAGCCCTGGCCGCAGAGACTCCCCAACGCGGTATGCCAGAAGCGCAAGTACGGGCAGACTTCGGTTCACCTGCCTCCGTCCAGGGCCCGGTGGGTTCACCGGCGATTACCCGCTGGAACTACGACGGCTTCACCGTCTACTTCGAAAACGGCATCAGCCTGCATACTGTGGTCGATCGCCCGGCCAGTGCCGCACCGGATGTGGTGTCCGGCACCCAACAGCTGCCTGCCATTGAAGAAACCACAGCCGACACCGAACAAGAACAGCAAGCAGCGCCGGAGAGCGCCGCGCCGCCCATGTTCGACCCGGTGAGCGGCAGCTTTGTTGGAGCGGAAACGAAACAAGACGCCCCGGCCGAGCAACAACCTGCCACCATCGAGGCCCCTGAACCAGAAGCCCCGCAACAGACCCCTGAGCCGGCGCCAGAACCCGAACCAGCTCCCAAGCCACAAGCCAACGTTACAGAGGATGGACCGGAGGCGGTAACAGAACCAACAGAACCGGCCACCGCGCCCCAATCCAAAGAGCAAACCCCGGCCGATGGCGAATTCCGCTTTGACCCGGTTACCGGTCGCATCATCATCGCCGGCGAAGTGACTCCCGAGCAGGCTGCTGCCAAAAAGCAGCAACAGCTGGAGCAACAGGCAGAAGAGACCGCTGAATCAGCAAAAGCCGAAGCCAAGCAGCTAGAAGAACAAGCAGCTGATGCTGTGGCTGATGCCGAAAAACAGGCTGACGAGGCCGAGCAAAAGGTCGAGGAAGTGGAGGAAGAATCGCAAGGCGGCTTCTCTATTGACTGGGATGCACGCCGGTAGCAAACTCGCGCGCATCGCCCCCTCCTAGCGGACTTCCCGAGCATGCGCCGACTTCTTCCTGAATGGCACCCCCAGTGGGGGGTGCTGCTGGCCTGGCCCGACACCCACACCGATTGGGTGAATCATCTGGCCGACGCCGAACACTGTTATCTGGATCTACTCGCCGCCCTGCTGGATCATCAGCAGGTGCGGCTGGTATGCCGTGATACTGCCAGCGAACAACGGGTCAAAACCCTCGCCGCCGATCGCGGCCTGGATACCGAGCGCCTTGAACTGATCATTGCCGACTACAACGATACCTGGGCCCGGGATTTCGGCCCTATTGCTGTGGAAGATAACGGTAACGTTGAGCTGCTGGATTACACCTTTACCGGCTGGGGCGGCAAATTTGACGCCGACAAGGACAATACCCTGAACCGTCGTCTGCCCTGGCAACTGCCACTGCACAGTCCCTCGCTGGTGCTGGAAGGCGGCGCCATCGACACCGACGGCCAAGGCAATCTGCTGACCACACGCCATTGCCTGCGCAATCCCAACCGCAACCCGGACCTGTCCGAGGCAGAGCTGGTCGCATTGCTCAAGGAACAGCTGGGCGTTACCGATATCTGGTGGCTGGATCACGGCGAGCTGGAAGGCGACGACACCGACGCTCATGTGGACACGCTGGCGCGTTTCGTGGATACCCGCACCATCGCCTACGTGCAATGCCGGAACCAGGCCGACAGCCACTACGCCAGCCTGGCCGCCATGGAGCACGAGCTACAGACACTGGCCCGGCAACACAATCTGACACTGGTGCCCCTGCCCCTACCCACCCCGCAGTTCAACCGGGAAGGCGAGCGACTGCCGGCCACCTATGCCAACTTCCTTATTACCAATGAGAAAATCCTGCTGCCCATTTATGGCTGCGATACGGATCAGCAGGCCATTGATGCCTTGCAGAGCGTATCCGGTGACCGCCAGGTGACTCCGGTAAACTGTCGGGTATTGATCGAACAACACGGCAGCCTGCATTGTGTCACCATGCAACTGCCCCGTGGCGCGGTCTGAACAAGGTTTTTAGGAGATACTCATGCGCGTGGCCGTTATCCAGCAGAAAAACCACAGTGATCTGCAAGCCAACCTGGATCATTCCCTGGCATTGGTTCGCGAGGCCGCTGACAAGGGGGCCGAGCTGGTACTTCTGCAGGAATTGCACCGCAGCCTGTATTTCTGCCAGACCGAAGACACCACCGTGTTTGATCTGGCAGAAACCATCCCCGGCCCCAGCACCGAGACGCTGGGAGCGCTGGCCAAAGAACTGGACATTGTCATCGTCGGCAGCCTGTTCGAAAAGCGAGCCACCGGCCTCTATCACAACACCGCCGTTGTTCTGGAAAAGGACGGCAGCCTGGCGGGGATCTATCGCAAGATGCACATCCCCGATGATCCGGGCTTCTACGAGAAGTTCTACTTCACCCCGGGGGATGCAGATTTCAACGATGGCCGTAGCGGCTTCAGCCCTATCGAAACCAGTGTCGGCAAACTGGGCCTGCTGGTCTGCTGGGATCAGTGGTACCCGGAAGCGGCGCGTCTTATGGCTCTGGCCGGTGCCGACCTGCTGCTCTACCCCACCGCCATCGGTTGGGACCCCAGTGACGATGACGGGGAAAAACAGCGCCAGCTCAGCGCCTGGATCACCATCCAGCGCGCCCACGGCATCGCCAACGGCCTGCCAGTACTGGTGGCCAACCGTACCGGTTTCGAACAAAGCCCGGTGGGTGAGAGCGGCATCCAGTTCTGGGGCAACAGTTTCGTCTGCGGCCCCCAGGGCGAATTCCTGGCTCAGGCAGACAGCGACAGCGAGCAGGTGCTGCTCGCCGACGTGGACATGCAGCGCAGCGAGTCCGTACGCCGCATCTGGCCCTATCTGCGTGACCGGCGGGTGGATGCCTACGGCGATCTGCCCAAGCGTTACCGGGATTGACCCGCTCTACAACATTACAGAAAGCCCCTTGAGGGCAACGTTGCCGGAAAGTACCTTCCCTGTTTTCCGCTATTTCATATGGAGCCCACAATGACCCGTCTATCCGCTCTCTTTATTGCAGCCTTGCTCGCCGGTTGCGCAGCACCCTCTGCCATGATGGTTAGCGATGGCAACCAGTCCGAAGGCACCGTGGTCATGTCCTATGACTACAGCCTGATGCAAAGCCCCAAGGTGGACTGGCAACAGGGCCTGCAGAAAGCCAGCGCACAGTGCCAAAGCTGGGGTTACAACGGCGCGCTGCCCTCCGACACTCCCAGCAAATCCTGCAAGACAGAAACCCAGGACGGCGATTGTATCGCCTGGACCCTGAGCACTACCTTCCAGTGCACGGCCAAGGCCCAGCAATCCCAGCAATAAGCCGCACCCGCTAGCCGGCGGGTGTTTTATCCGCTCGGTGTGATCACAGGGCAACCGCTTGCCGCATCCTGATACGTCAGGCTGGCCGATACCGCCCTCGACATCGGGATAACCTGATGACCCAGCCGTAATGACAGGTCATGAGGGTGAATGCCGATCCGCAGGGCTTGCCCAGTGTGGCAGGCTCTGCGCCAGTTCAAGTGATTAACGCCCCGTAAAAACCATTCTCTAAGCAGCGTATCCGCCTCGAATCCTGCCAAAGG
Source organism: Alcanivorax jadensis T9 (assembly GCF_000756655.1). Classification (GTDB taxonomy): domain Bacteria; phylum Pseudomonadota; class Gammaproteobacteria; order Pseudomonadales; family Alcanivoracaceae; genus Alcanivorax; species Alcanivorax jadensis. Next base: position 190,680 of record NZ_ARXU01000005.1, on the reverse strand, counting down.
CAGTGGATGCATCTGTTGTGCTCTGGCATCAAAAACGCCCGTCAGCGTCTCGAACAGGCGAAAAGGCATAGCCGCCAGCTGAGCACGACTGATTGACCCCATGGCCCAGGCCGGCGGCACATAAAGATCACAGGTTTTCAGCCCCTGCTGCGAAAACCAGCGATGACACTGCATCATGAGAGCCTCTATACCACTGGCAGACAAGGACAAGTGCTCCGCCACTCGTCGCGACAGCAGCAGACTGTGCAGGCGATGATAGAGACTGATGGGTGGCTCACAGCGATGCAGCCAGCCATGGCCGGCCAGCGGGTATCCCTGCTGCTGGAGCTGATGCAGCCAGTCCAGATCCGCCGTTTGCCAGTTGCTCCCCGGCACTACCAGCAGGGTGATCGCCTGTGGCCCCTGGGGCAGCAGAGCCAGAATCTGGCTGACTTGCTCGCGGGTTTCCGGCATCACATCGTGGATGGATATCAGGGCGCGAGGTGCCGGTAGCGGATCAGAGAGCGCTGCGGGCATAGTTGCTGCTCAAGCGGCGCAGCAGCGCCAGGGTCGGGGAAGGCAGGGAGCGATTGGCAGCCGGTGCCATCTGCGCACATTGGCCCAGCACCCCGGCCCAGTGTTCGATGGCGTCCCGGTTCATGCCCAGTGCCGCCTGCCGGGCCTGTTTCGCCTTCAGGTCGCGCACTACCGGGCTCAGCGACTGCAGCCGGTCCAGGGTCTGGTTCAGGCTTTCCATGGGTTCCATGATCCACAGCCCCGCTGCCAGCGCCGGCCATTCGTTGATGCCGCAAGCCGGTGTGGTGATTACCAACCGCTCCCGGGCCATGGCTTCCAGCGCCACGGTACCGAAGGCTTCCACCGAGGACGGCAGCACCAGTACCTGGCAGCGATCGAGAATCTCCACCACCTGCTGGCGGCTACACCAGCCATGAAAGGTCAGGTTGGCGGATCCCTTGCAGGCCTGTTCTACCTTGCTGCGCAGTGGCCCGTCACCGGCCACCTCGAACTGCAAATCCGGCCGTGACGCGGCCAGGGCCAGGAAGGATTCGATATTCTTTTCCGCCGCCAGCCGGCCCACATAACAGACCCGCCTTACGCTGTCATGCAACCGGGTGACAGGCGTATTCACAAATTCCCGGGCCAGCGGTGTGCCCACCAACTGCGGATTACGGGCACCGGCGGCGCGGGCCTGGGCGATCATGGATTCACAGATGGTGGCGGCGGTTTCACTACCCTGGAACAAGGTGCGGTTGACCCAGTTGAGCAGGCCACCGGCTAGCCTGGCCAGGCGGCGCCCCCAGTACAGTTCCACCAGGCGGTTGTAATCGGTCTGGAAGGTGACGCAGACCGGGATGCCCCACTTGCGGGCGATCCAGTAACCGATCATGGAAAATATACCGGGGCCGGGAATCACGATAACGTGGGGTTTCATTTCCCAGACCAGGGCGCTCAGTTCACGCACCTTGGGAAAAAAGAGTCGCTGGGTGGGGTCGCCGGGGATTGGCATGGATGCGCCCTGGCAAGGATGCGGTTCCTCCATGCAGGGCTGCACCAGTTCCACCTGTGCCACATGGTCCTTGAGATGCGAGACCAGATCCTGGAAGTAGGCGCCGACGCCATTCCGACCCTTGATCGCATCCACCACAAACAGTATGCGTAGCTCTTTGGTATCCATGAACGCCAGTATCAGCGCCACTCATGTCGATAATGTGACAGCATTGCCGCACCATGACGGTGTAATTGCGACAAGATGTAACGAAACCCAGAAGTCGCTGTAGGAGCGTGGCTGGCGGCGCGATTCCGTAACATCTACAACGCCGCTGTAGGAGCGCCGCTTGAGGCGCGAACCAAAACCGTTTCAAGTTGCGAGAAGCAAGTTTCGAAAAGCAAAAATCTATTCGTGGGAGTCGCGCTTCTCGTGACTCGCGGCTGATGAGGCAAGTAGATTCGCGCCTCAAGCGGCGCTCCTACAGGGGTTTTTCATCAGTGTTGGGAGATGGGTATCCGAAACGTTCATAAACCCAGCCGAAGACATGGTCGAGTTCATGGGGGCTTACGCCCAGTTCGTCCGAATTGTAATGATGGCCGCTGCGGTACTGTTTTGCCTTGCGCTCTTGTGCTTCAAGCCGTTGCCGAAAAGTGTCGTCGGGCTGCCAGCCAAAACGCTGATAAAACGCCAGCACGGTTTCTGCCGGTGCCGGTGCCAGTTGCTCCATCACCGACAGGGCCTGGCGTTCCGGTGGCAGGCTTTCCAGCACCTCAAGTACATGGCGATAGTAATAATCGAGCATGGCCATAAAGCCCTGGCGCCAGTAATCGGTGGTGTCACGGCCATCAAACAGGCGCGCGCCAATCAGGATGGAATTGATCTGTGATGGCACCGCCGCGCTGGGGTTGCGGACACAACCGATAAAGCGGGCATCCGGAATGGCCTCCGCCAGGGTCGCCATCAACGGCGTGAACGACGGGTTCTTGGACAGCAGTTGTTTGTGGCTGCCATGAAAATAAAGATGCCGCTGCACAAAACGCCGATAGGCCGCGATCAGCCTCTGCTTTTCCTTGTCGGTGCCATCCCGGTCCAGATAGGTGAGACGCCACAGGGCCGGCACCGGCACGGCGAGTACCAGCAGGAAGCAGCCCCACACCGGAATCAATGCCAGGTAATCTTCCTCCGGGTCCAGCAGCCCGGTCTTGTGCACGCCATCCAAACCTCCGAGCAGACGCCGCTCGATCCATAACAGCAAGCGCCCCGCCGGCCGGCCAATCCATCCATCAAGGCGGGCAATAGCGGTCCAGAAAGAGCGCTGGGTAATCGACGGGGCAAACAGTAGTTCCCACAGGGCCGTGGTGGTAAAGCGTTCGTCCATGGCCAGCAGGCGATGCAGGAAGGTGGTACCGCTGCGGGGCACGCCCACCACAAAAAGCGGCTCACGCACCTGGACGCGACGAAAATCAGGAAACAGCAAATAATCCAGCAACAGGCCCAAGCCATTGATGGCCTGCACCAGCAGAAACAGGGGCCAGAACAGCGCCATCACCAGCAGCCGCTGCAGGGAAAACCGCCCTGCCCGACCATCGTAGGCCGGCAGCCAGCTCATCACAAAAAAATGCACATAGCGTTTCAGTACTGCCAAACCGTTCTCCCGGCTATTCCATGCAGCGTGCACGCTACGCCTCGCCCATGTCATAAAAATGACAATTTTGCCTCTTGTCTCCGAGTCATAGCGCTGTCATCTTTCTCCAAGAACCTGTTTGGGATCTATACGCGGCCGCGCCGGAGTCAATTTTTTCGCCAGGTCGTGATTGCGATTGTGCCGTGTAGTCGCTCTACATAAACAAGCGCAATCTCGGGCTGGCGGAAAAAGGGGCCCGGCCCTTCGGGTTACTGCTGAAAATGGCGCCATGCTGTGTTGTGAACCTTGAACTTGACCCGTCAGGCCCTGCGGTTCACGCCTTGCCTGGCGCCATTTTCAGCAGCAACGCGGCCGCGTATAGATCCCAAACAGGTTCTTCAAACAATAGTGGTATGACTATCGCGATGACAGCACCCAGCACAGCACCTCGCCACCCGACACTGGTCGGTCACCGGGGCGCACGCGGCGAAGCCCCGGAAAATACCCTGGCCAGTTTTCAGGTTGCACTGGAAGCCGGTGTCACGGAAATGGAACTGGACGTCAGGCTATCCGCCGACGGCCATCTGATCGTGCTGCACGACAGTGACGTTACCCGCACCACCGGCATGCGCGGCGATGTGCGCCAATACACCCGCTCGCAGCTGGGCACCATGGATGCTCGCCGCAATACCCCCGGCTGGCACAGCCCCACGGGGATTCCGTCCCTGCAGGAAGTGGTGGAGCTTTGCGGCCCGGCCATGCGCTTCCAGTTCGAGGTAAAAGGGGCGGATCGGGTGGTGCTGCATCAGCTGGCTCATCGCCTCACTCATATGATCCATGAGCAGCAATTGCAATCGCGGGTGGTGGTGACCTCCAGCCATACCGGCTTTCTGCGCATGATCGGCACCATGGCGCCGGATGTGGAACGGGGCTATGTGTGCCAGTACCGCTACCTGCAACCCACCCGCCGGGCCCACGGCCTGGGCTGCAACTGGCTGATGCCCCACTACTCGCTGGTGACCCCGGCATTAATGCGCCGGGCGCGCAAACGCGGCCTCAAGGTGTCGGTGTGGACGGTGAACGATCTCACCGAAGCGGACCGGCTGGCCCAACTGCAGGTGGATGGCATCATTACCGATTACCCCACCAGCTTCGTCAGCCACTTCCGGCGCAGCCCCCGTTATTCCTCTTCGGAAACCGCCGCACTGAGTGGCTGATCCGCGAAAAACGCCAGAATTTCTTCCTTGCGCGCCATGGCATCCTTGCGGCCCATCTCGATCAGGCTGCGGGTGAACCCCGGCTCGAACAACAGATAACTCATGGCACTGGCCCCCGGCGACCGGGTGGCACCGGAACCTCGCAGGAAGAAACGCAACGCCCGCGGCAATTCCTTGATGTGTTCGGCGGCAATTTCGTCAATGGGTCGGGACGGGTAGATCTTCAGCACATCCACCTGTCGCAACTGAATACCATGCTTGCGCCGGGAGCGCTCGCTCATGGCAGACAGGGTCCGGTTGATCCTTTCCAGACGCTCCACATCCCCTTCCAGGGTATCCACAAAGACGCTGTTGAGCACATGGCCGAGCACCTGGGCCATTGATGGATAACCGCTTAACTGACGCTGATGGCCCGCCGTCATATTACCGGACACCCCGATCACCAGCAGCCGGGAGGCCCCCAGATGCAATGCCGGGCTCAATGGCGCCAGTTGCCGCAGAGCGCCGTCACCGTAATAGGCACCGTCCACCTTGCTGGCAGGAAACAGGATAGGGATTGCCGCAGACCCCAGCAGATGCTGCACTTCGATGTCGGAGCGCTTGCCCTTGCGACGCGCTCTCACCCATTCCGGCAGTTCACTGTCACCCTGGAAAAAACTCACCGACTCGCCAGTGGCATAACCGGATGCGGTGATTGCCAGCGCACGCAAATGGCCCTGATCCAGGTTATCTCGAATACGGCGAAAATTGATCACCAGGGTAAGCAGGCGCTGCAACGGCATATTGTCCAGCAGAGCACTGCGTTCCGGCGTCTTGCCAGTAGTGACACCGGAAAACAGCCAGCGAACCACGGCTTTCAGCAACGCATAGGTATCCGTGCGATAGACCTGTTCAGCGGTAATATTGGCCCAGACTCGCTCCAGCCCACGAATCGCCGTGCGAAAATTACCGGCATTGGCGGCAAGTGACGCCGCATTGATCGCCCCCGCGGAGGTACCGCAGATAATCGGGAACGGGTTTGGCTCCCCGCGAGGCAGCAATTCTGCAATCGCTGCCAGCACCCCGACCTGATAGGCGCCACGGGCGCCGCCCCCGGACAATATCAACCCACGAACCGGGTCCTGTTTCTGCATTTCCACCCTCCAAATTTCCACCAGTATGCCGTGACAGACATTCTGTCACCACAGCCGCAATACCACTGGCGATCTGCCGGCTCCCTGCCTTATGCTGGGGCATCTTCTGGAAACCGCTTTATGTACCGCTTTCAGCTACGCCCCGCCACCACCGATGATCTGGACGCCCTCACCGCGCTGGAACAGCGCTGTTTCTCATCGGACCGTCTTTCCCGACGCAGCTTCCGTAAATGGCTCAAACGCCAACACAGCGGTCTGATCGTCGCCCTTGATGATGACAATGCCCTGGCAGGATATGTGCTGGTGCTGTTGCAACCGGGCACCCGGCTGGCGCGACTCTATTCCATCGCCGTGGATCCAAAGCAACGGGGACGGAATCTGGGGGAAAAACTCATGGAAGCTGCAGAAGACTACGCGCTGCAACAACGCCGCCCCTATCTGCGCCTGGAAGTACGCAAGGATAACGCTGCCGCTATCGCCCTGTACGAAAAACGTGGCTACCGTCTTTTTGCGCAGACGCCGGATTACTACGAAGACCACCAGGATGCCCTGCGCTACCAGAAGCGTCTCCTCTACCTGCCTGACAACGCGGAACGGCTACATCTGCCCTGGGTACAGCAGACCACGCCATTCACCTGCGGGCCGGCCTGTCTGATGATGGCCCTTGCGGCGCTCAAGCAGCAACCCCCCAGCACCACCGAAGAGCTGCTGTTGTGGCGGGAAGCCACCACCATTTTCATGACCGCCGGCCATGGCGGCTGCCACCCCATGGGCCTGGCCCTGGCCGCTCGTCAGCGAGGCCTTGAGGCGCGTGTCTGGTGCAATCAGACCGGCCCGTTGTTTGTAGACTCTGTGCGTGACCCTGAAAAGAAGGCAGTGATCACCACCCTGCACAACTATTTCGTGGAGGCCTGCAAGGCGCAATCCCTGCCGGTCTGTTACGAAGATTTCAGTGCCGCGGATCTGGACGACGCCATCACCGCCGGCAACATCGTGCTGGTGTTGATCAGCACCTGGCGCCTGGATGGCCGCAAGGCCCCGCACTGGGTGGCCATCAGTGGCAGCGATGAGGAATGCTTTTATATTCACGACCCGGACCCGGGCGAGGACCAGGCCCCTTTGGACTGCCAGCATGTGCCGATCACCCGGGAAAAGTTCGACCAGATGCGCAAGTACGGCCAGGCCAAGCTGCGCACGGCGGTGGTGTTGAGTGTTTAGCCTGGTGTTGGGGGTATGGTTTTTTATCACAGAGGGCACAGAGCCACAGAGGTAAAACCTGATCCCTCCTGCGGCGCGTTAGCATGAAATAATTCTCCCCACGAACTTCAACCCTAGTGTTTTCTTTTTCTCAGTGAACCCTGTGCCCTCTGTGGTAAAAAATGTTTTTCCTGTCCCGACGAGCCAGACACAAAAAAAGCCCGCGCGCGGCGGGCTTCTTGCTGGGCGGATGTGGCATCACATCTTCATCACGTCTTTGCCCAAGGCCGCGGCTTTTTCACCGTCCACCTTCTGGGTGTTTTCCTCGCACTTGCCCCGGTCACCACCGCAGATTTCGCAACCCTCTTTCATACCCAGTGTGGCCAGGCCACCACAGGAGCCCTTGATCGGCTTGTTGGAGAGAATCACGCCGACCGCCATGGCCGAGAAAAGCAGGCCGATAAAGATCACTGCGGCCATAATGGTCATCAACATGTTATTTCTCCTCCACGATTGCATCGAAGGCAGGCGTGGAAATTTCTTCTACGCCCTCACCCTTTCTGACAATAAAAAACACGGCCAGTTCGTGCTGTTTGGCAAACGCCATACCGGCCTCCGGACCCAGCACTGTCATGGCGGTGGACAGGCCGTCCGCCATCATGGCGCTTTCGTGCAGCACCGACACCGATGCCAGCATATGGTCCACAGGATAACCGGTTCTCGGATCCAGGGTATGTGAATACAGTTGCCCATCAGATTCGAAGAAGTTGCGGTAATCGCCGCTGGTAGCCACGGCCATGTCTTTCAATACCACTACCTGTTCCACTTCCCGCACGCCGGCAATCGGGCGTTCCACGGCCACCCGCCAGGGCTGACCATAGGGCTTGCTGCCACTACCGCGCAACTCGCCACCCACTTCCACCAGGTAGTTTTTCAAACCCTGGCTTTCCAGCAATTCTGCCACCTTGTCCACGGCAAAGCCTTTGGCAATGGAGGACAGGTCCACGTACACATTGCCGGGCTGCAGAAGCTCATTGTCATTCAACAGCAACTGCTGCCAACCCACCCGCGCCATGGCAGCGTTGATCTCGTCCTCTGACGGCGGCTCAAAACGGTCCGGGTCCGGGCCAAACCCCCACAGATTGACCAGTGGCCCCACCGTCACGTCATAGGCCCCGCCAGTTTTCGAGGAAATACCGAACGCCACAGACAGAACCTTGACCGTATCCTCCGGCAACGCCATCAACGTGCCGGCTTGCGCCGCATTGAAACGGCTCAGATTGGACTCCGGCCGATAGGTGCTCATTTCTGCGTTGACCTGCTCCAGCGCCGCCTCGATATCCGCTTTCAGATCTTCTACGCCTTCCTTGGGTGTGCCGCTGAACTTCACACTCCAGGTGGTGCCCATGGTCGGGCCGCTGAGAACGGACAGGCGGTTTTTGCTGTCATCGCAGGCGGTGAGCAGTGCAACGGAAAGAACGACAAGAGCAAAAACGAGACGGGCCATACCTTTAATCCAAGGTAGTTCAACGTTCTGCAGGAAACACTCTGGCAAAGGCCAACGCGAGGCGAACCTCGCTACCCGGAACTTACCGTCCCGTTCGCCATGCAAGCATAGCTCCTACATAAAAAAGCTTAACAACAAAACGCCGACCCGCAGGTCGGCGTTTTTGGTGTTATCCGCCGAAGTCATCCAGCAGGATGTTTTCCGGTTCCACACCCAGGTCATCAAGCATCTTGATCACCGAGGCGTTCATCATCGGCGGCCCACACATGTAGTACTCACAGTCTTCCGGCGCCGGATGGTCCTTCAGATACTGCTCGTACAGCACGTTATGGATAAAGCCGGTGAGGCCGTCCCAGTTATCTTCAGGCTGGGGATCAGACAACGCCAAATGCCATTCGAAGTTGTCATTCTCGCTGGCCAGCATGTCATATTCATCATTGTAGAACGTTTCACGCCAGCTACGGGCACCGTACCAGAAGCTGATCTTGCGCTTGGAGTTCAAACGTTTGAGCTGATCGAAGATATGACTACGCATGGGCGCCATGCCGGCACCACCACCGATGAAGACCATTTCCGCATCGGTCTTCTTGGCAAAGAACTCGCCGAAGGGACCGAACACAGTGATCTTGTCACCCGGTTTCAGGTTGAAGACATAGGAGCTCATGATCCCAGGCTGGATATCCTTGGAGCCCGGAGGCGGAGTGGCGATCCGGATATTGAACTTGAGGATGCCTTTCTCTTCCGGATAGTTCGCCATGGAGTAGGCGCGAATCACTTCCTCGTTGTTCTTGCAGTTCAGATCGAAGAAATTAAAGCGCTCCCAGTCTCCCCGGTACTCTTCGCTGATATCGAAATCAGAGAATTTCACGTCGAACGGCGGCGCTTCCAGCTGCACATAACCACCGGCGCGGAAATCCACGTTCTCGCCTTCCGGCAGCTTCAGAGTCAGCTCTTTAATGAAAGTGGCCACGTTATCGTTGGCGATAACCTCGCACTCCCACTTCTTCACACCGAAGAACTCTTCCGGTACTTCGATCTTCATGTCCTGCTTCACGTTCACCTGGCAGCTTAGGCGCCAGCCGTCGCGAATCTCGCCCTTGGTGAAGTGTCCCTCTTCGGTAGGCAGGATATCGCCACCACCTTCCAGAACCTGACACTTACACTGGGCACAGGTGCCACCACCACCACAGGCGGAAGACAGAAAGATACCCTGGTTGGCCAGGGTACCCAGCAGCTTGGCGCCAGCCGGGGCGTCGATGGATTTTTCTTCATCACTGTTGATGTTGATGTGCACGTTCCCGCTGGCTACCAGCCGGGAGCGGGCCATCAAGATCACCGCCACCAGTGCCAGTACAATGGCGGTGAACATGACCACACCGAGAATAATCTCAAAACTCATGATTCAACCCCTTCGCTTACAGCTGCACGCCGGAAAAAGACATGAAGCCCAGAGACATCAGCCCCACGGTGATGAAGGTGATGCCCAGACCTTTCAGGCCATCTGGCACGTCGCTGTATTTCAGCTTCTCGCGAATACCGGCCAGCAGCGTAATCGCCAGCGCCCAGCCAACCCCGGCCCCGACGCCATACACCATGGACTCACCAAAGGTATAGTCACGCTCCACCATGAACAGGGACGCACCCAGAATGGCGCAGTTCACGGTAATCAGCGGCAGGAAGATGCCCAGGGCGTTGTAGAGACTGGGCACATACTTGTCCAGGGTCATTTCCAGGATCTGCACCAGCGCGGCGATAACGCCAATATAGCTGAGCAGGCCCAGGAAACGCAGGTCCAGGCTAGCCAGGGACTCAATCCCGGTCCAGGCCAGGGCGTTCTCGTCCAACAGGTAAGTCAGTATCAGGTTGTTCACCGGCACGGTGATGGTCAGTACCACAATCACCGCAATACCCAGACCCAGAGAGGTCTGGATCTTCTTGGACACGGCAATAAAGGTACACATGCCCAGGAAGAAAGCCAGCGCCATGTTTTCAACAAAGACGGCGCGGACGAACAGGCTCAGATAATGTTCAAACATTACTCGTCTCCGTTAAAACGCGTCGCTGACACGGGTGTGTGGCTTCATCTTGAAGGTATCCTCTTCTACCTGCTCAGGCTTCCAGACCCGGATCGCCCAGATGAACAGACCGATCAGGAAGAAGGCGCTGGGCGGCAACAGCATCATGCCGTTGGTCACGAACCAGCCGCCGTCAGCGGCCTTGGTCAGGATCTGCTGTCCGAACAGGCTGCCGGCACCCAGCAGTTCACGAATGAAACCCAGACCCAGCAGTATCACCGAGTAGCCCAAACCATTGCCCACACCATCCAGGAAGGACGGGATCGGCGGGTTCTTCATGGCAAAGGCTTCCGCCCGGCCCATCACGATACAGTTGGTGATGATCAGCCCCACGAACACCGACAGCTGCTTGGAAATGCCATAGGCATAGGCTTTCAGGAACTGGTCAACCACGATTACCAGCGAGGCAATAATGGTCATCTGCACGATGATACGGATGCTGGACGGAATGTAATTGCGAATCGAGCTGACGAAAAAGTTCGAGAACGCGGTGACGGTAGTCAATGCAATACACATCGTCACCGTCGTGCTCAGGTTACTGGTTACCGCCAGGGCGGAGCAGATACCGAGGATCTGCAGCGCGATGGGGTTGTTGTCGAAAATCGGACCTAAAAGGATGTCCTTCGTTTTCTCCGCCATTACGCGTCTCCTTCCTGCTGTTCGACCACTTCACCTTGCTGCATGCGCTTGAGGTAAGGACCGAAACCGTTTTCACCGACCCAAAAGCGCAGCAGGTTACTGACACCGTTGCTGGTCAGGGTCGCGCCGGCAAGGCCATCCACCTTGTGTTCGGCGTTCGGCGTCTTGCTGTCCACGGCGCCTTTGACCACCTGGATTTCTACTTCACCCTGCTCACCATAAAGCTTTTTACCTTCCCACAGGGCTTTCCATTTCGGGTTGTCCACTTCGCCGCCGAGGCCAGGGGTTTCGCCGTGTTCATAGAAACCCAGACCGGAAACGGTGTTGGCATCCGGCTCCAGGGCCAGGAAACCATACAAGGTGGACCACAGGCCATAGCCATGCACCGGGAGGATGATGCGGCTCAGGTCACCGTTATCACCGCGGGCCAGGAACACTTCTGCAACGTTCGCCTGGGACTTGATACCGGCAATATCCTCTTTCCCGCTGAGGCGTTCGGACCGCTGGGGGTCCTTGGCTGCCTTGCGCTGGTCATAGGATTCCGGCATCTCTACGTATTCACCGGTGTCGATGTCAACAAAGCGGCGTTCAATGCTTTTGAATACCTCGTTCACATCCACACCGGGCTGGTACAGACCAGCGGCCTGCAGGATGTTCATGCGTTTGTCCAGCAGCTGGTTCTTGCTCTGTACCGGTCGCAGGCTTACCGCAGCGGTGGCAACCACCACACCGCAAACCACACAGACCAGAAAGGCAACCAGCAGCGTTTTGCCGACACTTTCTTTATTTGCTGACATTTACACTTCTCCCCCGGTCCGGCGCAGGCGGCGACGAACATTCGCCTGCACAACAAAGTGGTCGATCAACGGCGCACACAGGTTGGAGAACAGGATTGCCATCATCACGCCCTCCGGGAACGCCGGGTTCACCACCCGGATCAATACGATCATGACACCGATCAGAGCACCGAAGATGTACTTGCCCACATTGGTCATGGAGGCCGACACAGGGTCAGTGGCCATGTAGATCATGCCGAAGGCAAAGCTGCCCACGGTCAGGTGCCAGTACCAAGGCATGGCGAACATGGGGTTGGTAGCTGAGCCCACCGCATTCAGCAGAGTACTGAGCGCCACCATACCCAGGAATACACCCAGTACGATGCGCCAGGAGGCCACTTTGGTAAGCAGCAACGCCGCGCCACCAATCAGAATCGCCAGTGTTGATGTCTCACCGATGGAGCCCTGAATACCGCCCAGGAAGGTCTGCATCCAGGAGATATTGGCACCGGCATCGGCAGTCAGATTGCTGGCGAAGTCCAGTTGACCGGCAGCGGCCAACGCCAATGGGGTCGCCCCGGAGAAGTTATCCACCGCGGTCCATACCGCATCCCCGGACATTTCTGCCGGATAGGCGAAGAACAGGAACGCCCGCCCGACCAGCGCCGGGTTGAGGAAGTTCTTGCCAGTACCCCCGAACACTTCCTTACCGATGACCACACCAAAGGAAATACCCAGGAATACCTGCCAAAGGGGAATAGCCGGAGGAAGAATCAGGGTAAACAGGATACCCGTCACGAAGAAACCTTCGTTCACTTCGTGGCCGCGCTTCCAGGCGAACAGGCCCTCCCAGATGAAACCACCCAGGTAGACCACAATCAGAATCGGCACATAGTAGACCATGCCGTGTAGCAGGTTCGACCAGAGGCTGGCCGCATCAAAGCCTGCCAGCGCCATCACCAGATCACTGCGCCAGCCGGGAATCGGGCTGAAGCCTTCAGCGATTTGCAGGTTGGCCTGATAACCGGTGTTCCACAGCCCGAACAAAATCGCCGGGAAGGCGCAGAACCACACCGTCATCATGATCCGTTTCAGATCGATACCATCGCGTACATGCGCAGAGGACCGGGTCACCGAATCCGGGGTGTACAGCATGGTGTCGAACATTTCGTAGAAGGTGTAATACTTCTCGAACTTGCCACCCTCGTGGAAATGCGGGGCGACCTTGTTGTCCAGAAAACTTCTCATGCCCATGCTCAGCTCTCCGCTTCAATGGTGGTGAGATTGTCGCGCAGAATCGGACCGTACTCGTATTTGCCCGGGCACACGAAGGTACACAGGGCCAGGTCTTCTTCCACCAGCTCGAGCGCGCCCAGTGCCGTGGCACTGTCGGTATCCCCAACGATCAGCGCACGCAGCAACTGAGTCGGCAGGATATCCAGCGGCATCACTTCCTCGTAGGCCCCCACCGGCACCATGGCCCGCTCGGAACCGTTGGTGGTGGTGGTGAAGTTGAAACGCTTGCCCGGCATCAGCTTGGACAGGTAGATGTTCAGCACCGAGAAGCGATTCACGCCAGGGGAGATGTAGCCCAGCAATTCGCGCTTATGGCCTTCGCACAACGCCGTTACCTGGTTACCGGTGCGGCTAAGGAAAGCCACCGGACCCTGGGCATTGTGGCCGCCAAAGACGGAACCACTGATCAGGCGATTGTCACCTTCTTTCAGTTCGCCCTGGGCGAAGTCGTCGGTGCTGGCACCCACCCGGGTACGCAGGGAACGAGGCGTTTTAACCTGCGGGCCGGCCAGAGCCACTACCCGGGAGGAGTAGATCTTGCCTTCGGTGAACAATTTACCGATGGCAATCACGTCCTGATAACCCACAGACCAGACAATCTTTTTCAGGCTAACCGGATCCAGGTGATGAATGTGTGTACCCACATTGCCCGCCGGGTGTTTGCCGGCAAAGGCTTCTTCACGTACCTGGCCACCGGCGAAGCTCGGCAGGTCGGTATTGGGGCCACGACATACCCATACCGGACCATCGGTAAGACGGCTCAACACGGCAAGACCGTGACGGAAAGCCTGTTCGTTTTCCTTGATCACCAGTGCCGGCTCCTGGGCCAGCGGATTGGTATCAAGAACGGAAACGAAAATGGAATTCGGGGTGCTACCCGGCGCAGGTACCTTGCCGAAGGGGCGAGTCCGCAACAAGGTCCACTCGCCAGAGTCCACCAGCTGCTGCTGTACCGCTTCACGGCCCAGGCCGGCGATCTGCTCAGGGCTGTAGGAATCAAAGGTGACTTCGTCTTCCTGCTCGGCCACTTCAATCACTACAGATTGAAGGACGCGCTTGTGGCCACGATTGATCGCCACCACCTTGCCGGCGGCAGGAGCGGTGTATTTCACACCCTCGGTTTTCTTGTCCGTGAAGATCAACTGGCCTTTCTTGACCACGTCTCCCTCGCGGACCTCCATGGTGGGTTTCATGCCCACATAGTCACCGCCGAGCACGGCAACAGAACGAACCTGGTGGCCTTCCTCAATCGCCTGGCGCGGTGCACCAGTGATGGGCAGATCCAGGCCCTTCCTGACTTTAATCATAGTTTCTCGCCCACGTTGCGTGTTGCTGAAGTCGAGGCACATCCGCCTGCAAGCCCCGAAAAGCGGGAAATGCCGTGGATGTTCGCTAAAACCGGAATTTGCACTTGGGAGCCGGCATCAGCCGGCGGCGCCATTATAAAGACGCACCTGCCCGTTCGCCAGCACCGTGCGACCCGTCTTTCGTCGCACAGAACTACTTTGGTGCAAAAGAAAACCCGGTTATGCACCGAAAAAAAGCCCGCAGCGCGGGCTTCTTTTCAAACGCAGTTCAGTCCTTCGGGTACGCCGGGTATTCCACCCCGGAGATCTGCTGCAGGATACGCAGTACCTGGCAGCTGTAACCGAACTCGTTGTCGTACCACACGTACAGTACGCAATGACGCCCACTGACAATGGTAGCCTCCGCATCAATCACGGAAGCGTGACGGGAACCGACGAAGTCGGTAGATACCGCATCCGGGCTGCTCACGAAGTCCACCTGACGCTGCAGCGGAGAGTGCAGGCTCACCCAGCGCAGGTACTCGTTAAGCTCTTCCAGGGTGGTTTCCTTGCCCAGGGTCAGGTTGAGGATCGCCATGGACACGTTCGGAGTGGGCACCCGGATGGAGTTGCCGGTGAGCTTGCCCTGCAGGGACGGCAGCGCCTTGGCAGCAGCCGTCGCCGCACCGGTTTCGGTCAGCACCATATTCAGGGGCGCGGAGCGACCACGACGGGGACCTTTATGGAAGTTATCCAGCAGGTTCTGGTCGTTGGTGTAGGAGTGCACGGTTTCCACGTGGCCGTATTCGATGCCGAATTTGTCTTCCAGAGCTTTCAGCGGCGGTACGATGGCATTGGTGGTGCAGCTGGCAGCGGAAATGATCTTGTCGCTGTCTTCGATCATGTCATTGTTCACACCATGAACAATGTTTTTCATATCGCCTTTGCCCGGCGCAGTCAGCATCACGCGGGCAACGCCCTTGCACTGCAGGTGCTGGGACAGGCCTTCCGAATCGCGCCACTTACCGGTGTTGTCGATCACCACAGCATTGTTGATGCCGTACTCGGTGTAATCGATGGAAGACGGATCGCTGGAGTAGATCACCTTGATGAAGTTGCCGTTGGCGATGATGGCGTTTTCGTCTTCATCCACGGCGATGGTGCCGGCAAACGGGCCGTGCACAGAATCACGACGCAGCAGGCTGGCACGCTTCTGCAAGTCGCCCTTGCCGGATTCGCGCACCACGATGGCCTTCAGGCGCAGGCCATCGCCGGAACCCGCTTTCTCGATCAGCAAACGGGCCAAGATACGGCCGATACGGCCAAAACCATACAGCACCACGTCCGTGGAGCTGGGCTCTGGCCCCTTGTTATTGACCGCTTCAGCCAGCTCTTCACGGACATAGTCCTCAATGGACAGGCCGCGATTATCTTTCTTGTACTCTACCGCCAGTTTGCCGATATCAATGCGGCATGGGCCCAGGTCCAGCTTGTTCACTTCCTGCAGAACCGGGAAGGAATCCACCACGGACAGCTCGGAATCTTCGACCTGCTTGACGAAACGATGGGCTTTCAGGATCTGGATAACAGACTTGTTGACCAGGGAGCGGCTGTAAACTGTAGTAGTGATGTTCTTTTCGCGATGCAGCTTGCCGATCATCGGGATCATGGCTTCTGCGATTTCTTCGCGGTTCTTCCAGCGTCCGAAGTGGTCTTCCAGTTTGTTCACGGAGATGCCCCTCTCAGGTTGGGTTCGGGTGAAGAAAACCGTGGCTGGCACCGAAATGCCCGGTTTCAACGTTCACCGGCGGTGGAGTTTGGGGCGCGAATAATATCGCCAAACGCCGCGTTTATCCACCCAAATGGCGGGGATATTACGGTTTCACATGGGAGCCTTTGCATAACTCCTTGCACACTCAGGCTTACAGGCCGGCCCACACACGTTGTT
Source organism: Alcanivorax jadensis T9 (assembly GCF_000756655.1). GTDB lineage: Bacteria > Pseudomonadota > Gammaproteobacteria > Pseudomonadales > Alcanivoracaceae > Alcanivorax > Alcanivorax jadensis. The sequence goes on along the minus strand of NZ_ARXU01000005.1, from coordinate 174,493 downwards.
GCCCTTTATCGACTGGCAACCCGCCTGCGCTCAAAAGTGCGCCCAGATGATGGGCCGCCCTGAAAGCCCCGGAGGGCGAGGCCTGAAGGGCACATCTGCTGCGCTTTGTCGATAGGAAAGGAGCCCACCCTGTCCGTCACGACAAACCACAACAGCTGCACCCTTCAGACCCCGCTGAGCGCGCAAGGACTTATACAAAGGCTCCCAACCGTTTCACACGTTCACGCAACACCGGCAACACCTCCTCCTCGAACCAGGGCCGCTGGCGCAGCCATAACCGGTTTCGCGGGCTCGGATGAGGCAGCGGGAAGTAGCCATGCTGCAGGGCCCGGGCGAAATCACGAACATTGTCTGACAGGGTCTTGCCCGGCTCCGGCAGGTAGTACTTCTGGGCGTACTGCCCCACCAGCAGGGTCAGCTGCAGATCCGGCAGCTCCGCCAGCAACTGTTCATGCCACTGGGGGGCACATTCCGGGCGGGGCGGCAGATCGCCCCCCTTGCCGCGACCCGGATAACAAAACCCCATGGGCATAATGGCAATGCGGTTTTCGTCATAGAAGGCCTCCCGGTCCATTTGTAGCCAGTCGCGCAGCCGGTCCCCGGAAGGATCATTCCAGGGAATGCCGGTTTCATGGACCCTAGTGCCTGGCGCCTGCCCCACGATCAGCAGCCGGGCCCCCTCCCCGGCGCGCACCACCGGGCGCGGCCCCAGAGGCAGACGGGCCTCGCACAGCCGGCAGGCCCTCACCTCTTCCAGCAGAGGGATCAGCTTGCTCATGCCGCCGGGCTATCCGAGCGGTGCAGGCGCATCAGCCCTTCCTGGGCCACAGATGCCACCAGGGTGCCGTCTTGACGATAGATGGAGCCGAAGTTCATGCCCCGGGAGCCACCGGCAAAGGGGCTCTCGCTACGATAGAGCAGCCATTCATCAATGCGGAAATCCCCGTGGAACCACATGGCGTGATCAATGCTGGCGCACTGCACATGGGGCTGCCAGAAATTCATGCCGTGGGGCAGCATGGCCGTCCCCATCAGCCCGAAATCCGAGCAATAAGCCAACAAGGCCCGCTGGGTCATGGGGTCTGCGTCGACAGAATCGACCACCTTGAACCAGACCTCCCGCAACGGCGGTTCCGGCTGGGAAGAAATCGGATCACGGGGGGTCACCGGGCGGAACTCTACCGGCCGGTCTTGCAGAAACGCCTCGCGATACTGTTCCGGCAACCGGGCCACCAGCTTCTGTCGGGCTGCCTCGTCATTCTCGAGACCTTCCGGACCGGCCACCTCCGGCATGGGCACCTGATGGGCAACGCCCTCTTCTTCAACCTGATACGACGCCGCCAGCGAGAAAATCGGCCGGCCATGCTGGATAGCGTTGACCCGGCGGGTGGTAAAACTCCTGCCGTCTCGAATGCGGTCCACGTCATAGACGATGGGTTTGGTGAAATCCCCGGCCCGCAGAAAATAGGCATGAAGAGAGTGCACCGACCGGTCCGTCGGCACGGTTTTCGAGGCCGCCAGCAACGCCTGACCGGCCACCAGGCCGCCAAACACACTCTGCTGGCCATTGGCCTGGCTCTGACCTCTAAACAAATTATTCTCGAGCTGTTCCAGATCAAACAGCGTCATCAGCTCCCGAACCGATGCATTCATAGACGTATCCTCAGCGCAAAACACAATCAATAACGGGTCATGGTAACCGCAAGCCCGCTAAAATTTGAGGTCAAATCACGAATCGGCTCAACCTGCCGGGGGTTCCGCGCGCTCAGAGACAGCCCAGGGAATTGACAACACCATTGCGGTCTCGGCCACCTTCTTGGCACGACGCCAGAGAAAACATCACCTATAGCGCTTGTTTGCACTGAGTCACACTGTTTACTATATGCACAAATAGACAAAGGGGGCGCCTAGATCGCCTTCGGGGGGACAATTCGATGTTTCAGCTTCTCCGCGGTGGCCTGGCGGCCATGGCGCTCTGCATGTTGCTTTTCTCTCAGGCCGTGCAAGCCACCGTTCCATCACGCCTGGTCATACAAGGCTATCTCAGCGATCGCTCCAGCCAGTTGCCCCTGCATGGCACCTACACGCTGACCACAACCCTTTACGATCTATCCGGGCGGACGACCGACTACCAGAATGATGGAGGGACCAACACCGATCCCCTCGGTCTTGGCGCAGTCCTCTGGACCGAAGACATGACCGTCAGCGTTGAGAACGGCCGATACAGCCTGGTGTTGGGTGATAGCGACAGCAACCCCCTGCCCGATGACCTGCTGGAAAGCAATCAGGTAGAACTGGGGCTGGCGATTAATGGCGACAGTGAAATGTCTCCGCGCCTTGTCGTCACCACCGGCAGCGTGCCCTATGCCCTGCAGGCCCGCGAAGCCGAGCAGGTCAACGGGGATATCACTCCGCGCACGGTAAGCGTCGCCGATCAGCTTTTGATCAATGAAAATGGTGAGTGGGTAGGCCCGGACAGCGGCTTGGTCGGCCCCAAAGGTGACACTGGTGAAGCCGGCCCCACTGGGCCCCAGGGTGATACGGGGCAACCCGGTCCGGCGGGCGCACCGGGCCCCCAAGGTCCACAGGGTGAAGCTGGACCACAAGGCATCGCCGGCCCCATTGGCCCCAAAGGCGAGACTGGCAGCCAGGGCCCCATCGGTCCTATCGGTCCCAAAGGGGATACCGGTAATACAGGCCCACAAGGCGCAGTCGGACCGCAAGGTATCGCTGGGCCCACTGGTCCTAAAGGCAACACTGGAGACCAAGGCCCCGTTGGACCTATCGGCCCCAAGGGCGATACCGGCAATCAAGGACCTCAGGGTGAAGCCGGACCGCAAGGCATCGCCGGTCCCGCAGGCCCCAAAGGCGACACAGGTAACCAGGGCCCTATAGGGCTCACCGGCATGACCGGCCCAGCCGGCACATTCAGTACCAGCAATGTAGCCCAGAAGGCCTGCACCAGTGCGACAAGCTGCCAATGTGACAGTGGCGTAGTACTGGCCGGTGGCGTTCAGTGTGCCAGCAATAGCTACATTACCAACAGCTACCCCAGTGCCGCCGGCGCCTGGAGCGGCAGTTGCGAAACCTGGCAGACTGGCGCGGCCGCCACGCCTACCGCCATTACCATTACTTGCGCGGTAGCCAACTAATGGCTATCACGCGACGGCAGTTTATCGCGGCTGGCGGCGCGGCCGGGATCCTGCTCAGCACACCCTTGGTCGCCGGCACCACGGCAGCCCGCGTGGAACTGGTCAGTGCAGCGCGGGCGATTGCCCTCGGCGAGAACCAGAGGCTGCAGATCACCGACCATGGCCGCCAAGCCCAGTGGTATCGCAACGGCAGCACCATCAGTCTAGACACCGGCGCTCCCCACGAAACCCGCATCGTTGCCGCGGCCCTGGATGGGGATAACGCTGTCCTGCTGGACCGCAGCCAGCGTCGGCTAAGCTGGTTCCGGCCCGACGGTAGCCAGGCCCGCCATATTGATCTGACCGATCTGCAGGAACCTGCCGACTTTGTGCTCAATGGTGACCACGCTTTGATCGCAGATGTACACGGCCATCGCCTGATGCGACTGCATCTGCGCAATGAATCCAGAGTCTGGCTGCAAAGCGACCGGCCCCTGAATGGTCCCGCCTCTCTGGCCAAAACCGCAGAGCGCATCACCCTGCTCACCCTCGGCGATCGGCGACTGCACCACTTCACCCTGACAGGCGACAGCCTGGGCAGTGAAGTCAGCACATTAACCATGCCCAGCGGCTTGACCGCCGTGAACGACCAGCTATTGATCATGGATCGTTGCCAGAAGCAGCTCTGCTGGGCTGACCGAGCTACACCGGTACTGGCACTCCCCCAAACCAGCGCCCAGCAGCTGGCTCATCTGAGCTGGCAACCGGGCAGTAACCTGCTGATCAGCGTGTGAGGCCACTATGAGCGAACCTTTTATTGCTGAAATTCGCATCTTTGCGGGTAATTTCGCCCCTCGCAGCTGGGCCTTTTGCAACGGGCAACTCTTGCCTATCAGTCAGAATACCGCCCTGTTCAGCCTGATCGGCACCACTTATGGCGGGGATGGTCGTACCACAGTGGCCTTACCCAATCTGCAAGGCCGAGCGCCCGCACATCCCGGCAGAGGCCCCGGACTGCCAAGTTATCGCCTTGGTCAGGTGGCCGAGAACAACCCGGTAGAGGTTGTACAGAACGTCACGCCCGACCGTAACCTGGGCAATAGCCAGACCACCCGCACTATCGCCGCCAAAATACCCGCTGGCGATCAGCGCCATCCTTATCTGGGTCTGAATTTCATCATTGCTCTGCAAGGGCTATACCCATCCAGAGGCTAGGAGTCTTTTACTGATGAGCGAACCCTTTCTCGCCGAAATCCGCATTTACGGCTTCAACTTTGCGCCCCGCGGTTGGGCCTTCTGCGATGGACAAATCTTGCCGATCAATCAAAACCAGTCCCTTTATTCTCTGCTGGGCACTACCTACGGTGGCGACGGCAGAACCAGCTTTGCACTTCCGGACCTGCGCGGCCGCACGCCCATGCATCCGGGAGCGGGTAGCATCAATCAGGGCACTAAAGGGGGAACGGCGAACACAACCGGGCCTGCCGATGATGGAGACACCCTGGACAGCCTGACCCTGGATCGCAATCTGGGCAGCACCTTGAATAACACCCTGGTTGCCACCCATGGTGCGCAGATGGATTCTATCGCGCTTAACTTTGCCATTGCCCTGCAAGGGCTTTTCCCAAGCAGAAGCTAGAGGCTCCTATGTCAGAACCCTTTGTAGGTGAAATTCGCATGTTTGCCGGCAATTTTGCTCCGCGAGGCTGGGCACTCTGCGATGGCCAACTATTGGCCGTATCACAGAATGATGCGCTGTTTTCCTTGTTTGGCACCATTTATGGCGGTGATGGCAGAACCACATTCGGTCTACCGGATTGTCGGGGACGCTCTCCGGTACACGCCGGCACGGGCCCGGGACTTCCTCAGGCTCGTCTGGGCGCCAAAAGTGGCAGCAATGCCAGTGGTGCCGTTGCTGCCACTACCAGCGTCAGCATTGATCGCGGCCTGGGGAAAACCCAACAAACCTGGCAGGCGCATTCGAACAACCAGGAATCGCTGACCCCCCAGCTCTTTGTGCACTTCATTGTGGCCCTGTTCGGCATTTACCCTTCCCGCTCGTAATGCACAGCTACCGTTTACGCCCGGCCAGTGACAGCGACACACCGATGTTACTGGCCATCTACACCAGCACCCGCCAGGAAGAAGTGGCGCAGACCGGCTGGCCCCAGGGGCAGCAGGATGCCTTTTTGGCCATGCAGGCCAAGGCGCAGCACGAACACTACCTGCTGCATTATCCGGAAGCGGAGCGTCATCTGATTGAGTTAAGCGGGGAGACAGCCGGGCGGCTGTACCTGTCCGATTGGGAGCAGGAAATCCGCATCGTGGATATTGCCCTGCTGCCGGCCTTTCGTGGCAGCGGCCTGGGGTCACAGGTTCTCGCCGCCCTGCAGGCCCGGGCTCGCCGGGCCGGCAAGCCCCTGACTATTCACGTGGAAACCAATAACCCGGCACGACGGCTCTATGAGCGGCTGGGCTTTGTGGAACAGGCAGACAAGGGTGTCTACCTGCTTATGCGCTGGCAACCTGACGATTGAACACCGCTTCGAAATGGTAGGTACCATCACTGGCGCCCAACGGCCCCACCGGTACCACAAACACCGATGTCTCACCAAGCACGTCGTTACGCATGACAGTGGCGCCCTGCTCCAATTGCACCTGCCCCGCAAACAACAGGGAGAAACATTCCCACCCCTCCGGCGAGATCGGCATCGTCACTTCCGCCAAGGTCAGGCTATCGCCATTTTCCAGCGTAAACGCCTGTCCTTCACAATCTTTCCATTGTTGTAATGTAATCATGCATCCTCCCCAATCAGACCGGCAGTCTAGCCGGCACTGACGGCACCGTCACCCTTGGCTACAATACGCACCCACCGAACACGCAGGACACGGGTCTTAATGAAGTTACTCCCCGACAGCAGCCTCTTCCCCACCGGCCGCGAGCACTACAAAGACTGGGCCGGGCTGGACAGCGGCAGCATGGCTGCCGTGCTGGCCGAACTGGCACGCAGCCAGGATCATCTGTTTGTGGTGCTGGCTCCCAACAGCAGTCGCGCACAACACCTTGCCGACTCGCTGGAGTTCTACCTGACCGGTAGCGGGGATCAGGGCAACGATACGCCGGTAATGCTGTTTCCGGACTGGGAAACCCTGCCCTACGACCTGTTCAGCCCCCACCAGGACATCATCAGCGATCGCATCCGCGTGTTGCACCAGTTGCCCATCAGTCACAAGGGCATCCTGGTAGTGCCAATAAATACCCTGATGCAGCGGCTGGCCCCGCCACTGCACATCACCGGCAACAGCTTCATGCTCAAAGTGGGCGACACCTTCGATATGGAAGCCACCCGCAGCCGCCTGGTGTCCTGCGGCTACCGACAGCGGGATAACGTTTACGAACACGGCGAATTCGCCGTGCGCGGCGCCATCATGGATATCTTCCCCATGGGCGCCGATCAACCCTTCCGCATTGAGCTGTTCGACGACGAAATCGAATCCCTGCGCCTGTTCGACGCGGAAAGCCAGCGCTCCACCGGCAAGGTGGATGACATCACCCTGCTGCCGGCGGCGGAATACCCGCTCAGCGCCGACGGCATCAGCCGTTTCCGCACCGCCTTTCGCGACACCTTCGACGTGGACACCCGCGGCGTGCCGCTCTATCAGGATGTGTCCGACGGCCTGTCCGCGCCGGGGCTGGAGTACTACCTGCCGCTGTTCTTCGAGAACATGGCCACCCTGTTCGACTACCTGCCCGACGATGTGCGACTGGTGGAGCTAGCCGACTGCCAGAGCGCCGTGGAGCACTTCTGGGCCGACGTGGAACAGCGCTATGAATCCCGCCGCCACGATATCCACCGGCCGATTCTGACGCCCTGGAAGTTGTACCTGCGCCCGGAAGAACTGGCAGCTTCTCTCAAACAGCACCCCCGTGCCCGACAGGCGGATAGCGACAACGCCATTCACTTCGACGTGGCCAGCATGCCGGCGCTCACAGCCGATGTGCGCGCCAGCAACCCGCTGGCCCTGCTGCACACTTTCTCCGACGCCCATCCGGACACCCGCATTCTGCTCTGTGCAGAAACCGCCGGCCGCCGGGAAGCCCTGCTGGAATTGATGCAGAAAATCGGCATCCAGCCGGCCCTGAAAGACAACTGGCCGGACTTTATCGCCCAGCCAGAGCGCTGGAGCCTGACCCGCGGCGAGCTGGATGCGGGCTTCTACGCCCCCGAACATGAACTGCTGGTAGTCACCGAGAACGACCTCTACGGCGAACGGGTTCTGCAACGCCGGCGCCGCAAATCCAGCAGCGACGACGGCGCCGCCGAGCAGGCCTTCCGCTCCCTGGGCGAGCTCACCGAAGGCTCCCCGGTAGTGCACATGGAGCATGGCGTGGGCCGCTATCTGGGCCTGATCCATATGGAAGTGGACCGCCAGCAACACGAGTTCCTGCTACTGGAATATGCCGGCGGCGACAAGCTCTACGTGCCGGTGTCCTCCCTGCACCTGATCAGCCGCTACGGCGGCGGCGATACCGCCCCGCTCAACCGGCTGGGCACCGAGCAGTGGAGCAAGGCACGGCAGAAGGCCGCAGAAAAGATCCACGATGTGGCCGCGGAGCTGCTCAACACCTACGCCCGCCGCGAAGCCCGCCAGGGCAAGCAGTTCGACGTGGACATGACCGATTACGAGCGCTTCAGTGCCGGCTTCCCCTTCGAGGAAACCCCGGACCAGCAGGCCGCCATTGCCTCGGTGATTGCCGACATGCAGTCCAGCCAGCCCATGGATCGGCTGGTGTGCGGTGATGTGGGCTTCGGCAAGACCGAAGTGGCCATGCGCGCCGCCTTCGTGGCAGTGGAAAACCAGACCCAGGTGGCGGTGCTGGTGCCCACCACCCTGCTCGCCCAGCAGCATTACGAGTCCTTCACTGACCGCTTTGCCGACTGGCCGGTGAACATCGAAGTGCTGTCACGCTTCCGCAGTGCCAAGGACAAGACCCAGGTGCTGAAGCGTCTGAAGGAAGGCAAGGTGGATATCCTGATCGGCACCCACCAGTTGCTGCAGGAAACCGTCTCCTTCAGCGACCTCGGGCTGATCATCGTGGACGAGGAACACCGCTTCGGGGTGCGTCACAAGGAGCGCCTCAAACAGATGCGCGCTGAATGCGACATCCTCACCCTCACCGCCACTCCGATCCCCCGTACCCTGAATATGGCCTTTAGCGGCATGCGCGACATTTCCATCATCGCCACCCCACCGCAAAAACGCCTGTCGGTAAAAACCTTCGTGCAGCAGCACAACGACACCACCATCAAGGAAGCCTTGCTCCGCGAGCTGCTTCGTGGCGGTCAGGTGTACTATCTGCACAACGATATCGACACCATGGACAGGACCGCGGCCGACATCCGCAAACTGGTCCCTGACGCCCGCGTCGGCATTGCCCACGGGCAGATGCGCGAGCGGGAACTGGAAGCGGTGATGAGCGACTTCTATCACCGGCGCTTCAATGTGCTGGTCTGTTCCACCATCATCGAAACCGGCATCGACGTGCCCAGCGCCAACACCATCATCATCGACCGGGCCGACAAGCTCGGCCTGGCACAGCTGCATCAGTTACGAGGCCGCGTGGGCCGCAGCCATCACCAGGCCTACGCCTACCTGATCACCCCCAGCCCCAAGGCGATGAGCAAGGACGCACTCAAGCGCCTGGAGGCCATCGAACAGGCCACCGACCTGGGCGCCGGCTTCATGCTGGCCAGCCAGGATCTGGAAATCCGTGGCGCCGGGGAACTGCTCGGCGAAGAGCAGCACGGTAACATCCACACCATCGGTTTCAGCCTCTACATGGAAATGCTGGAACAGGCGGTGGAAGCTCTGAAACGGGGCGAACAACCGGACGTGGAAAAACCGCTCAGCGGTGGTCCGGAACTGAACCTGCGTATCCCCGCTCTGATCCCTGAGGATTACCTGCCTGACGTGTTCGGCCGCCTGACCCTCTACAAGCGCATTGCCGGCTGCAAGACCCGCAATGGCCTGAAAGAACTGCAGGTAGAAATGATCGATCGCTTCGGCCTGCTGCCGGCACCGGTGAAAAACCTGTTTGCGGTCACCGAACTGCGCCAGCAGGCGGACCGCCTGGGCATCACTCGACTCGATGCTCACGCCGGCGGCGGCAAGCTGGAATTCGGCGAGCGCACCCCGGTGGATCCGCTGACCATCGTAAAACTGGTCCAGTCCGGCCCCAACCGCTACAAGCTCGAGGGTGCCAATGCACTGCGTTTTGTGGAAGGCAGTGAAACGCCAGAGGAACGTATCGAGGTGGTAGAGGCCCTGCTCAAGCGCCTTGCAGCCCAGAGCATCAAGCAGGACACCGGCAGCTAATTCGTGAAAAACGACCGGCCAGGCGGTTAATCGTGAATTGGCGATGTGAACTGGTTATAGTCGTTGAAATAAAAAATGACGTGGGTGCAATTTCCAGGGTGTCGCCTTGTCACAGCCAAGGCGTACAGGTGTAAGGAAATCACCGGATTCTCCGCCCCCAGCGGAGCATCCGACAGGCAGCAGGAGGGGCACACCTCCACGTCAGTATCAAGATAAGGCCTGCATACAGGCCACCAGAGGAGATCCCGATGCTTCGCGCATTCTTTTTGGCTGTGCTGGCCCTCATGGCCACCCCTGTCATTGCCCAGAGCTGGTACAACGTTGAGGTCCTGATATTCGCCCGTGATCACGGCAGCAGCGAAGAAATCTGGCCCGCCGATTTGCAACCTCGCTACGCCTCCCGGTCAGTGACTATTGGCGCACCGGAAGCCAGCGAATACGCCGACCCGGACGCACTGTCCCGCGGTGCCTGGCAACCTCTGCCGGAAGACGAGACCGTGCTGCAATACATGATGGAGCGCATGGCCGGCACCGGTGATTACCGACAGCTTTACCACAAGGCCTGGAGCCAGCCCATTGGTGACAAGAGCGACACTCTGCCAGTGTATCTGAGCGGTGGTCAGACCCTGACAACGGGTGACGGCAACGTGCCAGAACTGGAAGGCACACTGCACTTCAGCGAATCCCGCTACGTCCACGTGGAGCCACGCATCTGGTTCAATACCCAGAGTAACGGCCAGCGTTTCTACGTGGATATCGACGAAAGCCGTCGCCTCACCGGCCATGAAGTCTATTACTTCGACCACCCCATGTTCGGCATGCTGGTGCGAATCACTCGTTAAGGCCGATCAAATCAAACAGTCGGGCACCCGCCCAGTAAGTGGTCCAGGCGGAAGAGACATCAAATTTATTCGGCCAAATCTACGTTGTGATACACGTTCTGCACATCGTCCAGATCGTTGAGCATGGCCAGGAATTTATCGAACAGCTCCCGGTCATCGCCGCTCACCGTGGTGAAACTCTGCGGAATAAACTGGATTTCATCCACCTCGAAGTCGATACCTTCGAAAGCGCCAGCAAGCGCCTGGCGGGCCTTGGCATATTCTGTGTTGGGGGTGAACACAGTGAGCATGCCGTCTTCGCTTTCGATATCGGTGACATCCACATCCGCGTCCATCAGTGCTTCCAGCACCGCTTCTTCGTCATCATGACGGAACACGAAAATCGCCGCATGATCGAACATGTGAGCCACGGTGCCCTGGGTACCGATCTTGCACTTGGTCTTGGTGAACGCCACGCGCACATCGCCGAAAGTACGGTTGGGATTGTCGGTAAGACACTCGATGATCGCCATGCAGCCGCCAGGGCCATAACCCTCGTAACGAGCCGGGGCAAAATCTTCACCGCCGCCGCCTTTGGCCTTGTCGATGGCTTTATCGATCACATGGCCAGGCACCTGATCCTTCTTGGCCCGGTCAATCAGACCACGCAGGGCCAGATTGGCAGATGGATCCAGGCCACCGGCCTTGGCGCACACATAAATCTCTCGACCATAGCGGCTGTAAACCTTGGCCTTCATGTCCGAGGTTTTCGCCATGGATTCTTTACGGTTCTGATAGGCGCGGCCCATGGGATACTTACTCCGAGATTGATAGTCAGCCGCAGATTCTAGGGGAAAAACGGGAAATTACCTACGCCCGGGGAATAACACCCCTCAACATCAGACAAACAGTCTAATCGTTAAGATAATGTACCCCGGTCAACCGCTCCGATTCTTCCCACAACCGCTGTGCAACGGCCTGATTGTCAGTGATCTTGCGGGCAAAGGCCGGGGCCGGATAGCCGCGTAATTCCATCACCTTTCCCTCCGGGCCGTAATAACCGCCCGCCTCCACCGCATCGCTGGTGGCGGCCATAACGCCGGGCAGGCACCCCATCTGAGCAGACTGAGCCATGATCTTGTTGAACAGGCCTCCACCGGGCACCGTATCCTGAAGGTGGGTAGCGGAATAGCCGGGGTGAGCGGCCATTACCCTGATGTTCGACCCCGATGCCTGCAGCCGACGCTGCAGGTCCCTGGCGAAAATCAGGTTGGCCAGCTTGCTCTGACAATAGAAGGGCCAACGGGAATAGTTTTTTTCCGCATTGAGATTCCCCCACATCAACTTACCGCCCCGATGGGCCAGGCTGGATATCTGCACAATCCGTGGATCGCTGGCAAACTCGAGAAGCTCAACAAGCTGGCCGGTCAGCGCAAAATGTCCCAAGTGATTGGTGCCGAACTGCATTTCGAAACCATCCCGGGTTCGCTGCAATGGCGGCGCCATCAGGCCAGCGTTGTTGAGCAACACATCCAGCCTTGAAAAGCGCTGCTTTACCGCCTCGGCAAACGCCTTTACCGAGGCAAGATCAGCCAGATCCAGCGCCATAATCACCAGCCTGGCGTCAGCCACCATGGCTTTCACCGCCTCCGCGGCCGCTTTGGCCTTGTCCACATTACGGCAGGCCATGATCACTTCGGCCCCTTTGCCGGCGAACAGTTTCACCGCTTCCAGGCCGATGCCGCTGTTGGCGCCGGTTACCAGAATCGTCTTGCCGGTGAGGTCTGCCATCATCTCCGGCCGCCAGGTTGATTTGCCCATGAGAAAATCCTTTCCTGTGGTTGCGATGAAAATGATTGTGCACGGCACCGGCTACCATCACCCCTTCCTGCTGGGCCAATCGTTTGACGCCACACGATGAAGGAAAACTCACGGGTCGGCTTGAGGCCGGTGGCTACTGAATCCCACAGGACTCTCACTGAGCATCAGTGGTATGGTTCTGTGCTTGTTTTGACTCACCGGTGACCGCTGTCATGGTTACCGGACGCAACGACTTACAGGGAGATCAGCACGTGGGCAAGAAGTATGACCTGAATGGCAAGGTGGTTCTCATCACCGGCGCAACCGGCGGGATTGGTGCTGCCAGCGCTCGAGCGCTTTACACAAAAGGGGCCAACCTGGTGCTGACGGATTTATCCCAGCAGTCCCTGGACTTGCTTGCCGCAGAATTTGATCCCGCACGGGTACTCGCCTTGCCTCTCGACGTAACGGATGCAGCCGCCTCAAAAGCTGTCGTTCTGCAAACCGTGGAGCACTTTGGCCGGCTGGATATCGCCTTTGCCAACGCCGGCATTGCCTGGCGGAACAACCCGGCGACTATCGCCAGCTGCGATGAGGCCGAGTTCGAAAAAATTATCGACGTGGATCTGTTCGGCGTCTGGCGCACTCTTCGTGCGGCCCTGCCGGAGGTTCAGCGAAATCATGGCCAGATTATCATCACCTCCTCGATCTATTCGTTCGTCAACGGCATGGTCAATGCGCCCTACGCCGCCTCCAAGGCGGCAGTGGAAATGCTCGGCAGAGCCTTGCGGGCTGAACTGGCCGGTACCGGCGCCAGCGCCAGCGTGCTCTACCCCGGCTGGACGGCAACACCTATCACCGAGCTGGCCTTCGGTGGCCATGCCACCGCCTCCGAGCTGATTGAAAGCGCCTTCCCCGCCGTTCTGAGAAAGCAGGTGCAGCCCGAGGAAATTGCCACTGCCCTGGTTGCCGGCCTGACAACCCGTTCCGCTGCCATTATTGCCCCGGCCCGCTGGAAACCCTTGTCCATGCTGCGGGGGGTGATGAGCCCACTCAGCGATGCGCTGCTGGATCGCAGCGAAAAGATTCACCGCCTGGTTCGAAACATCGAATCGAACCGCTAGCAAGCGCGTCACTCGACTCTTCCTGCCGCGCGGTAAGGCAGGCAGAGTCGAATGGCGAGCGCTCTCTATCCTGCCCTGTCCAAAGCGTTGACTCCCCCGCCACCGCTGGCATGATCGAAGTATCCCAGCCCGCAGTGCCAGCCAGGAGCCACCATGTCCAAGCCCGTCATCGCCGATATCAAGCCCCGGAAAACCGAACTCAAACCCTGTGAAACCTACCACTTCTGCCGCTGCGGTCGTTCCGCCAACCAGCCCTTCTGCGATGGCTCCCATGCGGGCACCGATATCACGCCCCTCGGCTTCGAAGCCGACAAGGACGAAGGCTACCTGTGCATGTGCAAGCATAGCGGCAACTTCCCCTATTGCGATGGCACCCACGCCCGGTTCAGCAAAGACCAGGTCGGCGAAGAAGGCCCCGGCCCGGAGAGTATCCAGCGGGACGGCATGCCACAGCCCAAGGCCACCGCAGAGGAACCCAACGTGGCCCTGATCCACGACCTGGCGGAAAACGGGCTCGATAAAGTCGGCCATCATGGCCCCATGACCGCCATGGGCGTCCCCCGTGACTGCCTGCCCAAATGGGATGATATCCAGATCATGGTGGCGCAGATGGCCACCCAACCGCTGCTGGATGACCAACCCGTAGGCACCGAACTGATGATCGGTCCCAGAGCGGACAAACCGCTAACGCTGGCGATTCCCCTGATGGTCTCGGACATGAGCTTCGGTGCACTTTCCGAGGAGGCGAAGGTGTCACTGGCACGGGGCGCAGACCTGGCCGGCACCGGCATCTGTTCCGGCGAGGGCGGCATGCTGCCGGAAGAACAGGCCGCCAATTCCCGCTATTTTTACGAGTTGGCCAGCGCCATGTTTGGCTATACCGAGGACCATCTGAAGAAGGTGCAGGCGTTTCACTTCAAGGGTGGCCAGGGCGCCAAGACCGGCACCGGCGGCCATCTGCCTGCCAACAAGAACGTGGGCAAGATTTCCCAGGTGCGCCACATTCCCGAAGGCCAGCCGGCCATCTCCCCTGCCACCTTCAGGGAGCTGCACAGCAGCGATGATTTCAAACGTTTCGCCGACCGGGTGCGGGAAGTGTCCGGCGGCATACCGGTGGGGTTCAAACTGAGCGCTAACCATATCGAAAGAGACATCCAGTTCGCCCTGGATGCCAGCGCCGACTACATCATTCTGGATGGCCGGGGCGGCGGCACCGGGGCTGCACCCGCCATGTTCCGCGACCACATCAGCGTGCCCACCATCCCCGCCCTGGCCCGCGCCCGCCGCTATCTGGATGACCAGGGCGCCAGCGGCAACGTCACTCTGATGATCACCGGCGGCCTGCGCATGCCCATGGATTTCGTCAAAGCTCTGGCCCTGGGGGCCGATGGTATTGCCCTGTCCAACAGCGCCATGCAGGCCATTGGCTGCGTTGGCGCCCGCATGTGCAATACCAACCAATGCCCCGCCGGCATCGCCACCCAGAACGAGGAATTGCGAAAACGTCTGGACGTGGACCACGCTGCCCACCGGCTGGCCAACTTCTTCCATGCCTCAACAGAGCTGATGCAAGTCATGGCCCGCGCCTGCGGCCACCACCATCTGAATCAATTTACCCTGGAAGACCTGGCAACCTTTGATCGGGAAATGGCTGCCCTGGCCGGGGTTCGTTATGGCGGAATCGGCTAGCTTCCAGAGATAACAGAGGGAGAAATTTCAACCATCGGTAAGCAATGTCTTACAAGTGAATGGCAAATGTAGGAAAAGGCGTACATTTATTTCGTTACCTCACAACCAACGTCACTTATTTTTTCAAATAATAATATTTTCCTTATTAATCATCCTGTTATAAAAAAATCGTTCCTTCGCTTCAGAAAACCGCCAACAAAGACGGTCAATATGACGTGATCGCAACATCAACTCATCCCTTGAAAGTCTCCGCCTGTCGCGATCCCTTTGCCCTGCTGGGCGTCCCGCTACTAATAATTGAGACATAGATCACTAACTGATGGCGATCAGCAGTTTTCGCCACTATTGCAGTAACCGGTACTACCGGATCTCGGATGGCACAAATGCAAACACAGCGTCTTGGATTTATCGGATTGGGAGAAGACACGGTCAGTGCCTGTCTTTCCATGCTGAAAATCATTGATGGCCGTTCCTCAGTACACTGGAGCCAGGCAACACCTGCGATGGCGGATGTTCTCATGGTGTCCAGTCTGCAAGAGGCACAAACCAGCCAGGACGACCTGAGCCAAAAACCCTGTATCGTCATTTACCCCAGCTCTGAGGAAAAACCAGCATCCGCTTTTGCGCTGCCACACCCATTTCGAGTCATGCAGCTGCTGGATGTGTTGGATGAGGTACTGCGATCTTTGGATACTTCATCCAGTCATGCTGAGCATAATCGTGAAGTGTCTGAATCAGAAGGAAACTCATCACTACCTAGCGTCGATTTTTGTGCCAGTTTATACCGGGTTATCAATAACAAGGGGTCGACTGAACTGTACAGCAGCCAAAGTCCGGAAGGCCTTTTACTGGTAAAACCCGGAAGCCACCGGTTTTACGCACGGCCCGCATTGCTACACGCCTTGTCCGCAGGCCCAGTGTCTTTTAGCCCTTTAAGCCCCAGCAGCGAACCCGTTTCCGAGGGCATGGTGCCACGGCCACTGTTTGAGCTCGCCTGGCTAACCGGAGCTAACCATTGCAATGACCTGCTGCCCTGGCTGGATGAAGACAGCCATTTCAAATTGAGCCGTTGGCCCAGTGCTGCAGCGCTGAATAAATCCCGGCAGTTGCTCTCCTTGTGTGCCCTGATGACCCGCCGTGCACTGACGCTGTCAGAGCTGAAGACACTTTCACATTGTGATGACAAGGCGCTTTATCACTTCATCAATGCTTGTGAAATTAGCGGGTTACTGGTCAGTCAGGTGAGACCGCCCTCTGCTATAGCCCCATCAGTACAAGCTGGCGCGGAACACCATCGCCTCGGTGGGATGATCAAAGGCCTGAGAACACGTCTGGGATTGAGCTGAAATAATGATAAGCAACGAATTCAAAATCCTTTTCACCGGCCCGATGGGCGCCGGTAAGACTACGGCAATCACTCAACTCAGTGATCAGGAATGTGTCTCCACGGATGTGATAAACACTGATTTAGAGCAGTGCAACAAGGAAATGACGACCGCCGGTCTGGATTACGGTTATATCAGCCTGCCTGACGGTAGTGGCGTGCGCCTTTACGGCACACCAGGGCAAGAGCGTTTTCAGTTCATGTGGCCAATTCTGGCTACCAATGCAGCAGGAGTTATCCTCCTGCTGAACGGCGAACACCCGGACCTTGAAGAACACCTGGAACTTTACACCAACGCTTTTTCCAACAACGGGGAAACGCCTCTGGTTATTGGTATTGGCCGGATTTCCAGTGATGACTTCACACGTATCGACCGGGTTACGGAAAAACTGGCAGCCAAACATCTGTTTGTCCCAGTGATTTCCGTGGACGTCAGGGAGTGTGAAGACGTTCTGCTTCTGGTTGAAACCCTCCTCTGTCAGATCGAAGCCAACGAAATGGAACTGATGCAAGTATGAAAGACAGGAACCCTCTTAGCGATTCTGCCGTGGCAATGGCGCAGAAACAGCTACACATCCTGCAAGACTCCACCCCGGGGATCACCTCTGCCGTGCTATTGAGCAGTGATGGCTTTGAAATAGCCACGTTGGAAAACGATAAGGGGAAAGCCAGCCGGCTTGCCGCAATGGGAAGCTCCCTTGCGGCAATCAGCTCGGCAATAGCAAAAGAAGCGGGCATTTCTGAGTGCAGCCGCCTGATTGTCGAATCCGAGGAGGGCGTTGTGGCCGTGATGAAAGTGCCCAACAGCTCACCTCCCCTGGCATTGGCCGTAGTCGCCAATGACGCCTCCAAGCTCGGGCAACTGATCTGGGGCGCCAAAAACTGTTGTGCAGCTCTATCGGAATCATTGAAAGCAGCCAGTTAGTTCCCCTCTTTAGGGAAAATATAAAATAATAGGAGTTAGTTATGGGCAACGTTACTGAGAGTCTGAAAACCCTGTTGGAATCCGATGGTGCAATGTGTGCCGCTATTGTTGATTCAAACAGTGGCATGGTGCTGGGTCAGGATGGGACCGGACTGGATCTTGAGTTGGCCGCCGCCGGCAACACCGAGGTGGTTCGTGCCAAGCTTAAAACCATGAAATCACTGGGACTCAAAGACACCATCGAGGATATTCTGATCACACTGGGAACCCAATATCACATCATCCGTCCGGTGGCGAAAAATGAAGGTCTGTTCATGTACCTGGTGCTGGACAAGGCAAAATCCAATCTGGCACTGGCTCGGCGCAATTGCCAATCGGTTGAAGCTGACCTGAACGTTTAACCATCACGTCGTGGGTATGGAGCAGCACCATTGCTGCTCCGTACCATACGTTCTTCCATGGCACGGTGCTTTCAGACCACTTCCTGAGCTGGTGCATGTGTTGCCAGAATGCCACTCCGCCCAATACATAATCCTTTTTCACTAAACCCGATAGACCTTGCTACACTCCTCTCCTTCCCCGCTGGAGACTGCAGTATGGCTCGCGTTCAACTTGATCTGCCCGAGCAGTTCATCTACACCCACACCATCAATGTGCGCATGACAGACCTGAATACCGGTAAACATGTGGGCAACGACCAGATGATCTCACTGCTCTCCGAAGCCCGTTACCGGTTTTTCTGCCATATCGGCTTCGACCAGTTCGATACCGACAAGCAGAGCATTGTGGTGACTGACCTGGTGGCCACCTACAAGACGGAAAGTTTCGCTCAAGATGATCTTCAGTTCGAAGTGGGATTGATGGATTTCAACAAGTACGGGGCCGATCTGATTTTCCGGGTCAGCAAACAGCCTGGCGGTCAGCTGGTAGTGTTAGCCAAGCAGGGCTTTGTCTTTTTCGATCATCAGAGCCACGCAATCATGCCCGTGCCAACGGCGTTTCGAGAGCAGTTTGCCGATCTTGCATGACAAGGTAAGGGCGTCTGCTGAAACGCACTGCATCGTCGACAAATTCACGCCTGTTCTGAATCAGTCCAGTTCCAGCAACTCTGTAAGAAACGCCTTCCACATCGGATAGACCATAAAGCGCCCCAGTCCCGGGAAACTGCGAAACGCCACGCCGGGCAAATCACTCGCCAGGCCGCGGGCGCTGCCGATGGAAATAATCCGGTCGTCTTCGCCGTGCCACTGCATGACCGGCACGGTAATCTTGCCCAGGTCCACCTGCCAGGGATGCTGCATGCGTAGATACTCATCAATCATAATGCGGGCACCCTGGAAATGACTGCGACGCATGGATTTGATGGTGCGCTGCAACAGATCCGGATTACCCAGCACAGCCTTGTCTTGATCGCACAACCCTTTTGCAATCATGGCGAAGAATTTTTCTGGCGCCTTCTGCACCCCGCGTATGCCCAACCGCCCTACCAACACAAATAGCCTCGGGTCACGACGGAAAAGACGCAAGAACATGTTGTGCAGCGGGTCCAGCTTGTCCAATTCGAAGTGCTCGATAGGAACAGTGCTGGCCAACAGGCCAAGTCGATCGAAAATGTCCGGGTATAGCGCTGCCGCACAGAGGGCATAGGGGCCTCCCCCACAGTAGGCCGCCATGGGTGGACGATTCAGGTCCAGATGCTCACACAAGGCGAGAATATCCGGGCCAAAATCCCGGAATTCCATACCCGCCTTGTAGGTGGAAATGCCGTAGCCGGGCCGCACGATCATGATCATGCGTAGCCCTTTTTCACGATACCAGCCATCAAAGTAGCCATGATCCGGCATGGCCGCACCCAGGTTGTCCAGGGTGAGTACCGAGCGGCCATTGGGGTCGCCATATTCGTACCAGCTAAGCACTCGACGATCTGGCAGGCTCAGGGTGTATTCCTGTTCCTGCTGGATTTGTGGCAGTTTCGCTGCTTGCACCAGAGCATGGCCCATGGCGTGACTGACCAGCTGTACCTGGCTGTTGGCATTGAGTTTTGCCATAGTGGATTTGAGCTGGGTACGGGCGGTGTGAATGCTGACATTCAGCAGTTTGGCGCTCTGGCTCAGGTTGCCGATTTTGCACAGCAGGTGCAGCAGGCGGGATTCCGCCTGGGAGATATTAAACAGGGAGCGAAGCATCTCCGGGGATGGCGTCACCACGCTATGGCCCGCCAACACCCAGACGATAGTACGCAGCTGGGAAATTGTCCCCGGCGCATCGGATTTCTGCACCGGCAGACATAACAGGGACACCCCGTCCTGGGGAGAACTGATCAAGCGGGTTTCACGGCCCTCAGCCATCCGGTTGATGCGGTCCAGGGCCTGTTTCAATTCCCGATCGGCAAACAGCAGGCTGCCGTCTTCATGCAACTGCACCGGGCCATCCGCCAGCACCAGCCTGGCCACTGGATTGCATTCCAGTACCTGCATGCCATCATCCAGCATCAGCATGGGCCAGGGCATCTGGTTGTACATGGCATTGAGCACCTGGGTACGATCTTCCAGGGCATGCATGTAGGCACTGCTACGCACCGCCCGTTCCAGGTGGTCAATCAGTTGATCCACTTCGCTGGAAGTCTGTCGCGTTGCCAGAGAGCTGCCGGGATCGGCGGATGGCGGCCGGCTATCCGTCCAGCCGGCAATGGTATCCAGCAACTCGACCCAGTCGCCGGGGGACAGCGCTGTTTCGTAGATTTTACCGATCAGCGCATCGTTATTGTTGTCGTCTTCCACTCAGTCTCGCCCATAGTCTGCAGCAACGATCATAGGAAGTGCCGGGAACCACGGCAAGCAGGCAAGCAACTACCGGCGACTATTCCCGCACGTCCACCGGTGCTGCCCGGCGTTTGGCCAGCCAGCGCCAGACCAGGCCATCCGGTCGCTGATGGCCCGTCTGCACGTAACGCAAGGCGTTGAGGTGGCGCAGGCTCCATTGCATCAGATTATTGGCCTTGTCCGTGCCGCAAAACAGCAAGCGGTCACCAGGCTCCAGCTTTTCCGTTTCATCGGGCAGAAGAGTATTGCGGCCATTGCGGCGCAGCATCAGGGGAATGGCATCCAGACAAGTGAGCCGATGACGGGGACTACGACACAGGTTGCCCAGGGTAACCGGCTCCCCCAGACGCAGAGCCAGGGTCACTGCGGGGGTCTCTTCATCGCCTATCTGCACGTGCCAGCTTTCCGGGGTGATCGTGGTCGTGATCCCGGCCATACGCTCCAGCAGTTGCTCATTCCACTCATTACCCTGTTTCTCTGCCTCCTGGAGAAACTCTTTCAACAGAGGCGCATTGAGCACAGACAGGAAACGACTGGCCACCAGAAAGCTGGTTTGCACGGGCAATTCAGGATTAACGGCCTGAAACAACAGGCGGTTATGCAGGCGGTTCTGCAAGGCCACCATGTAAATACTGCTGTTCAATTCGCGCGCCGTCATCATGACTGACAGGTTATCGGCATCATCCGGTGTCGCCACCACCAGGGCCACGGCCTTGTCGATACCCGCTTCACGCAGAGTCACAGCTTCCGTGCCCTTCCCTTCCACGCTGCCAGCAGGCACATCCGGCTGATTCGGGTGTGGCGTCACCACCACCAGATCAATACCCGCCTCCTTGCTGAGCGCCTCGTACACAGCGCGCCCAAAAGGGCCGAAACCACACAGTATCCAGCGACCCTGGGGAGGCATTGGCCGCTCCGGCAAGCCGGCACCGGGCAAGGAGGTGAGCCAATCATACACCCGGTGGGTATCCGGCTGGCGGATGCCCAACAACAGACGACGGGCAAAATCCTGATAGGGATTGACCACCAGATCAGTGCCGAAGGACAACATATTGTTGGCATTTTCTTCGCTACCGGCGCGACAGAACACCTGGCTGTGTTTGTTCAGCAATTTCACCGTAGTGGCGATTTTCAAATTGGTGTGATTGTTGTCGGTCACCGCCAGTACGCCACGGCACAGCGGGTGCTTGAGGCCGGCCTTGACCAGGTTCCCGGGGATTTCCGCATCCACCGTAAAACCCGGCACATACAGCCCCTGATCCTTGATGCGCAGAGAATCAATGGCTTCCGGGTCCTTGTCCACGATGACCACCCGCATGCCTCGACTGAGCAAAGACCGGGTCAGTAGTTTGCCGGTATCACCGTAGCCGCAGATCACATAGAAGGGTTCACGAAAGCGGCGCAGGCTGCGCTGCAATTGCACTCGGCTCAGTTCCTGCCGGAAATTCTTGTCCTGCAGCAGGGAAATAATGATGCCCACGGAATACAGCCAGGAGAACACGGTCAGATAAATACTGACCATGGTCCACATGCGCTGGCCACCGGAAAAATCGTATGGCACCTCACCGAAGCCAATGGTGCTACCGGTGTAGCTGACCACGTAGAAGGCTTCGAAGAAACTCATCCGCCAGGGGTTACCCTGATCATCCACGCCGGGAATCAGAGTGAAACCCACGGTGGCGATGCTGTACGCCACAATCAGCACCACCAGTGGCACACGCATGCGCCGCAGGATCATGGGAACGACAGAGGGCATGGCAATTATCGCTGCAGGGTGATGGTTTCCACCGTCAACAGCACGGCGGATACCAGGTTGGCCAACAGGGCGCCACCTGACAGGGACACAATGGACGCCATTACCGCCGGCGTCAGCCCGACTTCAAGCACATGCACCGCGACCGCCCAGACAATGGCGGCCACGATTAACTGAAGATCTGCCACCAGGGAGGAAGCCAACAACACAGCGCCAATCTGCGTGCGTTCACCGAACTTGAGCACGGTGGCTATCAGGCTGACCACCAGGGCCGCAAACAACTCATAAACGTCATGGTGCTGCGGGTTATCAATCTCCCCGTAGAAGAACCCGAAGTTAAGCGTCAGCGCAAGCAGAATGAAAAAACCAAAAACCACCTTCTCGAGGTTCATCGTGCATCCTTGTTTTGCCCGAGGTGTTGGGGATCATTGTGTCAGGGAATGGACTGGTGGGCTACAGGCTTGCCCCAGGATGACTTACCTACAGAGCCGACCGCGAAATACGGTTTATCCGAAGCCTCCGGCGGTGAGGCCATGCCTCTCAGCGGGCTGGCAAACTCTACAACGCCAACCCCGTGCACCAACCGCTGGCCCAGGCCCACTGGAAGTTGAAGCCACCGAGCTGACCGGTGACATCGAGGACCTCACCAATGAAGTGCAGCCCCGGTACGGTGTTCACTTCAAAGGTCTTGGAAGAGATGGCATCGGTGTCGACCCCGCCCAGGGTAACCTCTGCGGTGCGATAGCCTTCCGTGCCCGAGGGTTTGAATTGCCAGCCCTTGAGGGTGGCTGCCAGACCACTGAGGCGCTCGTTGCTGAACTGCTGCAGGTTGCCCTGCCAGCCAAACCGCTCCACCAGGGCCCCAGCCAGCCGTTGCGAGAAATACTGGCGCAGCCACCGCTCCATGCCACGGTTGGGATGCTGGTTGCGCTCGGCGACCAGATCGGCGAAAGGATGGGCAACACCGGGTAGCCAGTCCACAGTCACCGGCTGGCCCGGTGCCCAGAAACTGGAGACCTGCAACATGGCTGGACCAGACAGGCCCCGGTGGGTGATCAGCATGGGCTCGGCAAAGTGGGTGCCACCGGCCTCTGCCACCACCTCGGTACTGATACCGGACAAAGCGGACAGCCAGGCCTTGTCATCCGGCTGTAGCGTGAACGGTACCAGCCCGGCACGGGTGGGCAGCACACTGAGCCCGAATTGCTCAGCAAGCTGATAGCCGAAGCCCGAGGCCCCCATGGTGGGAATCGACAGCCCCCCGCAGGCCACCACCAGTTTGGCGCAACGAATGACGCCAGCGGAAGTAGTGAGCACAAAGCCCTGCCCCGCCCGCTCCACCCGGCGAATCTGAGTCTTCAGCGAAATCTCCGCACCGGCCCAGTCACACTCGGTGAGCAGGATGCCGAGAATATCCTTGGAAGATTCTGCGCAGAACAGTTGCCCCGCCGCCTTTTCCACATGCTCGATACCATGGCGCTCCACCAGCTCCACGAAGTGCCAGGGGCTGTAACGCTTGAGGGCGGATTTGCAGAAATGGGGGTTGGCGGAAACGAAATGTTCCGGGGTGGTATTCAGATTGGTGAAGTTGCACCGACCACCGCCGGACATGAGGATTTTCTTGCCCGCCTTGTTGGCGTGATCCAGCAACAGTACCCGATGGCCCTGATAGGCAGCCGTGGCAGCACACATCAGTCCAGCCGCTCCGGCGCCGATAACGACGATATCCACTTCTGTACTGACTGCCATGGGGCCCTCCGGTTACCGGCCGCAAGGATAGCGGGGATCAGAGGCTGAGGCCATCGCAGTTGAACGGTGAATGTCGCCGACGGCTGATCCGCCCAAAAAGAGCGTGGGAGGATTCGGGTTTGGTGATTAGCGGATCACGGAGACTTCCGCAGTGGTGGTGTAATTTTCACTGCTGGAGGATACCGTCTGGGCGCCGTTGGCGACCTGAATATCAGTGCGGTAACGACCACTGGCCATCTGTTCGTCGGCGGGTACCAGCCGTGCAGCTGGCTGCTGCTGGCCCAGTGGCGGGCGGTTTTCCACCTCACCGCTACGGCTCACATCACTACTATCTCCATAGCAACCGGCCAGTAAAACCAGACTGCCCAACAACAATATTGGTGCTTTCATGCTTCCCCCAGACCGCTTTGCCAACGGTTTTCTTAACTCAATAATTTGCATTTATACGGCACAGGGCCAGCGCTGTACAGCGCCGGCGGGCAAAGCCCGCCAGCGTTGCGGCTGGCGACCATCGCAGGGTGAAGATCGCCAGCAAGCCGTTCCCTACTGGTTCAGCTCCTGGTCACTGAACATATCCGCAAACAACGGGGAGGTCAGGTAGCGTTCGCCGGAGTCTGGCAGTACCACCACAATGGTCTTGCCCTCGAATTCCGGCAGCTGGCTGATACGGTCCGCCACACACATGGCTGCCCCGCAGGAGATGCCAGCAAGAATGCCCTCTTCCTGCATCAGTTTGTGGGCCCATGCCATGGCGTCTTCGTTGCTCACTTGCTCACAACGATCCACCACAGACAGATCCAGGTTCTTCGGCACAAAGCCGGCACCGATGCCCTGGATCTTGTGCGGGCCATGGGTGGGCTCATCCCCTTTCAGGGCTGCGCTGATCATGGTGGAGGAATCCGGCTCTACGGCAATTGAGGTAATGGCCTTGCCCTTCTGGTTCTTGATGTAGCGCGATACCCCGGTGATAGTGCCACCAGTGCCCACACCACTCACCAGGACGTCAATATCGCCACCGGTCGCATCCCAGATTTCCGGGCCGGTGGTTTTCTCGTGGATTTCCGGGTTGGCCGGGTTGTTGAATTGCTGCAGCATCAGGAACGTGTCCGGATTCTCGCTGACCAGTTCCTCGGCTTTGGCAATAGCTCCAGGCATGCCTTTGGCGCCGGGTGTAAGCACCAGCTTGGCGCCCAGAGCCTTGAGGATTTTACGCCGCTCCAGGCTCATGGTGTCGGGCATGGTCAGGGTCAGGTCGTACCCCCGCGCCGCTGCCACGTAAGCCAGGGCAATACCGGTGTTGCCGCTGGTGGGTTCCACCAGGGTCATGCCGGGTTTCAGTTTGCCGCTCTTTTCCGCGTCCCAGATCATGGAGCTGCCAATACGACATTTCACGCTACCCGCCGGGTTGCGTGATTCCAGCTTGGCGAGAATTTTTCCCTGGCTAATGCGGTTGATTTGCACCAGCGGGGTCTTGCCAATGGTTTCGCTGTTGTCCTTGTAGATCTCGGTCATGGTTGCTTCTCCTCAATCTGGCTTGTTACTTCCTATTGTGGCTTTTCCTGCTTTTTCAACCGCCGGCTCCAGCGCTGGCGGGCATAGAGTCGCAGGTCTGCCACGTGATCGGTTTCGTCCATGATCTCACGGCCGAGAATACTTTCCAGAATATCCTCCAACGTGATCAGCCCTACCCAGGTGCCGTGCTCGTCATAGACCACCGCCATGTGCTGGCGCTGGGCCAACATGGCGTGAAACAGCTTGTCGATCCCCATCCCGGTATGGACCAGAGGCACTTCGTGGGCCAGTACGCTCATGGTCTGCTCCGGGTTGCAGCCCAGCAGGTCAGATTTGTGGATATAGCCTTTGCCCTCGCCCTTCTCCGTCATCACCGGGAAGCGGGAAAAAGGCTGGTCTTTCTCTTTTTCCAGAAATTCGGCCACGGTCATCTCCGGGGTCACCGTGCGACAAACCGTGCGCGGGGTCATGATGGTGCCGACCTTGATGTCGTGCAGGCGCAGGACGTTCTGGATCACCTGGAATTCGTTGTCGTCCAGAGCATCCTGATCCTTGCCCATGTCAGCCAGGGCGCGGATTTCCGCCCGCACGTCCACATCGTGCTCGCCACCACCAATGCGGCTGGTAATCAGCTTGGACAGCCACACAAAGGGCATCAGAGCGATCATGATGAACTGCAGAACCGGCGGCAGCATGGGCGCCAGAGCGCGCCAGTATTTCGCCCCAATGGTCTTGGGGATAATTTCCGACAACACCAGAATGGCCAGGGTCATCACCGCGGAGGCCGCGCCGAGCCAGGCTTCGCCAAACACCACCGCCACCTGGGCGCCGACCCCGGTAGCCCCTACGGTATGGGCGACCGTATTGAGGGTGAGAATGGCGGACAGGGGTTTGTCGATATCGTCCTTGTAGGAACGGAGCGTCTCATAGAGCTTGGGCCGTGTTTCCCGCAGGCCGGCGATGAAACTCGGCGTAATCGACAGTAATGCCGCTTCCAGAATCGAGCAAAGAAAGGAAAAGCCGATGGAGACGGCGGCGAAGATGATCAGCAGGGTCACTGTGCGAAGCTCCTTCCAAAAGCCGCTGCTCGGCAGCGGCCGTGATAATCAGGCGGTGTAGCCACCGGCAAAATCCGTCAACACCCGGCACACATTGGCCATGCCATCGTGAATGACAGCTTCGATTTCCGCCATGGTGATCTCATGGCTGGATTTGCCCGCTGCCGGATTCACCACCAGCGACAGCATGGCATAGGGCAATGCCAACTCCCGGGCCAGCACCGCTTCGGGCATGCCGGTCATACCGACGATGTCGCAACCGTCACGCTCCAGGCGAATGATTTCTGCGGCGGTTTCCAGCCGTGGTCCCTGAGTAGCCGCATAGCAGCCGCCGTCGTTCCATTTCAGCTCCGACGCAGCCAGTTTTTCCTTCAGGCCATTGCGCAAAGCGCTATCGAACGGCCAGCTGAAGTCCACGTGCACCAGCGGCTCCGCCGGGTCGTCGAACAGGGTCATCTCTCGGCCCCAGGTGTAGTCGATAATCTGGTCGGGCAACACCAGGGCGCCGGTGGGGGCCTGGGCAGTGATGCCGCCTACCGCGTTCACCGCCACAATGGCGGTGGCACCCGCCTCTTTCAGGGCCGTCATATTGGCCCGATAGTTCACCTGATGAGGCAGCAGTACATGGGGGTCGCCATGGCGGGCCAGGAACAGCACGTTCTGGCCATCCAGCTCCCCTTCCACTACCGCAGCGGACGGATCGCCAAAGCGGGTGGAAATCGCCTGTCTGCGGATGATGCGCAGATTATCCATGCGCGTAAGACCGGTGCCGCCAATAAACGCCAACATACTCAGTGTTCCTTTACCGCGTAGATCCCCGGCGCATTACGCCAGAAACCCTTGTAGTCCATACCCATGCCGAAAAGATAATAATCCGCCGCGTCCAGGGCCGTGAAGTCGGCTTTCAGGCCCGGCTTTGCCTTGCGGTCATGCTGCTTGTCCACCAGCACACAGGTCTTCACCGAGGCAGCACCCTGAGCCTTGCAGGCGTCGATGATGGACAGCAAGGTGGTACCCACATCAAGAATGTCATCCACAATCAGCACATCCCGCCCGGCCAGGCTGGCATTGGGGGTGACAATCCACTCCACATCGCCGCCACTGGTTTCCCCCAGATAACGACTGGCGTGGAGGTAATCCATCTCCAGCGGAATATCCAGGCGCTTGACCAACTCGGCAGCGAAGATCATCCCCCCGTTCATGACGGTCAGCATCACCGGCACCTTGCCCGAGTAAGCTTCGGTGACCGCGAAGGCCAGCTTGGCGATGGCTTCCTGAACCTGATCGGCAGAATGCAGCTCGATGGCCTCGCGGCGTACCCGCATCAGTTCCTGTTGCAGCTCCTCAGCGATGGACATGCTGTGCGTCCTCAGTGTTGTCGTTTTCCAGACCCGTGGCGGGATGATCGTCGTTGTGGCTGACAAGATGCAGGGTGCGAGTGGGGAAGGCAAACTCCGCCCCGTGCTCGTTGACGATGGCCATGATCTTCATCAGCACATCCTGCTTGATCTCATGGTAACGCACCCACTGGGTGGTCTTGGTGAAGGTGTAGATAAAGAACTCCAGGTGCGACGCGCCATAGCTGTCGAAGTTGACGATCAGGGTACGGCTGTCGGTTTCCAGCTCTTCGTGGTCGATCAGCATCTGTTTCACTTCCGCCACAATGCCCGGCATTTTCTGCCAGTCGTCATAGCGGATACCGATCTTCTCGTTGATACGACGATTAAACATGCGTGACGGGTTTTCCAGCACCACCGTGGTGAACATGGCATTGGGGATATACAACGGACGCTGGTCAAAGGTGCGGATACAGGTCAGCCGCCAGCCGATATGCTCCACGGTACCTTCGATAGAACGGTCCGGTGACCGCACCCAGTCCCCGATCCGAAACGGCTTGTCCAGGTACACCATCATGCCGCCGAAGAAGTTGGCGAGCAGATCCTTGGCGGCAAAGGCCACCGCCATGCCACCGATACCGCCGAAAGCCAGCACCCCCGACACGCTGTAGCCCATGGTCTGCAGGATGATCAGCAAGGAAGTGATGATCACCGACACCCGCAGCAATTTAGCTACCGCCGCGGCGGTGGACTTGTCCATGGGTTTACGCATGCGCGAGGCGTCGATCAGATTTTTCTCCGTGTAGGAGATAAACCGGTTAAGGAACATGGCAATGATGATGATGAAGGCGATCTGACGGACTTTGGGAGCCAGGTCGAACAGTTCATTGGCTTGCTCGGTCACTGCCTGCAGCAGCTCCACGGAGATCGACAAACCAATGACCCAGAACACCAGCCGCAGCGGAATCCGCGCTGCTTCCAGCAGAGCATCGTCCCACAGGGTTTCCGTCTTGTTGATCAACCGGTCAAGCACATCGATGACGCGCATCAGGATGAAGTTCACCGACACCGTACACAGTACGATGATGAACAATTGAGTCAGCCAGATATCCGTGGGGGTCTCCACGTTCGGCCATTGCAGCAGTTGGTTCCAGTCCCAGTTCATGTGAGTCCTTAGCGAGGTTCAGTCAATGCCGCCGCCAGCTCCGTGGCAGCGTGTCGTTTGGTGGTTTCCATGGGGCGACGCGAACGGGCGCGCAGGCCGCTGGCCGGCACCTGGCCGCTGAAGGGAGTGCCGGCAAGGAAATCCAGCACCTGTTCGGCCCCTGTGCGGTTGTTGCAGGCCAGCACCATATCGCAACCGGCTTCCAGCGCCGCCCGGGCCCGCTCCGCATAGCCGCCCACGCCGTGGGCACCGGCCATGGACAGATCATCGGAGAAGATCACGCCGCGAAAACCCATTTGCTCGCGCAAGCGGGTCTGCAGCCAGTAGCGGGAAAAACCGGCGGTCTGGTTTTCTACCGCGCTGTAG
The DNA here is from genome assembly GCF_000756655.1 of Alcanivorax jadensis T9. Taxonomy (GTDB): domain Bacteria; phylum Pseudomonadota; class Gammaproteobacteria; order Pseudomonadales; family Alcanivoracaceae; genus Alcanivorax; species Alcanivorax jadensis. Next base: position 145,479 of record NZ_ARXU01000005.1, on the reverse strand, counting down.
ATCACGTGGGCAGGCATGATGCCGTCCAGCTTTTGTGCCAGCGCCACAAAAGGTCGCAAGTCAGCCGCTTCGATTTCGGCCAGCGGGCGCGGGTCCACCGGCAACTCCAGATGGGAATCCGCTACCACGTGGCCGTGGCCGGGGAAGTGCTTGCCAGTGGCTGCCATGCCGGCGGCACTCATGCCGTCGATAAAGGCACCGGCCAGGGCGATCATGGCATCCGCATCGCCATGGAAGCTGCGGTCTCCGATTACCGTGCTGGTGCCGTAGTCCAGGTCCAGCACCGGCGCAAAGCTGAGATCAATATCCAGCTCGGTCAGCTCAGAGGCCATCAGCTCACCGACCAGGGAGGCTTCCGCCATCGCTAACTGCGGGGTCTGGTCGTAACGACGCCCCAGGGCGGCCATGGGCGGCAGGCGCACGAACCCGTCACGGAAACGCTGTACGCGCCCCCCTTCCTGGTCTACGGCGATCAGTATCTCTGGCCGTACCGCGCGAATCTGGCGAACCAGCTCAGCAAGCTGCTGCCGGTCCTGGTAGTTACGGGTAAAGAGAATCAGCCCACCGGTACCCGGGTGGCTGAGCAAGTCTTTCTCCACATCGCTGACCTGGAGACCTTCCAGATCGAGCATCAGCAGGGGGGAAACGGATGGCATGGCAATCCTGGTTATTCGGTAATGGTGACAGCGGCGCCCACAGGCACTTGATCGAAGACGCGAATCATATCCGCATTGCGCATGCGTATGCAGCCATGGGAGGCAGGCGTCCCCATGGGCTCACTGTCGGGTGTGCCGTGAATATAAATAAAGCGTCGGAAACTATCCACGTCACCGCCCAGATTGTGGCCGGGTTCCATGCCCCCCAGCCAGAGGATGCGGGTGAGTACCCAATCCCGTTGCGGATGCTCACGGACCCTGGCCGCATCGCAGATCTCTCCAGAGAATTTGCGCCCGCTGAACACCGCACCTTCCGGTAGACCGTCGCCGAAACGGGCCCTTACCAGATGCTGACCCAGCGGCGTGGCTTCGCTGCCCATGGCCTGCCCTGCCCCGTTGCGGGCGGAGGACACGGGAAAACGCTCGGTGCGCTCACCGCGCAGTTCCAGCCATTGTTCAGAGAGGTTGATGATCAGTTCCATACCATCCTTTTGTAGGCGCTATGCTTGAAGGGCGAAAAACCGTTTGGCCGCAGGGATCAGCCAGCTAGAACATTACCTTCGCTACGCTCAGTTCGCCATGCAAGCATAGCTCCTACAGAAAAGCGGGTTATTCCGGTACATCGGCCTGGATGCCTCCGACCAGAAACGGCAGCAGCCGCCGGGTGATATCCGCGGTGCTCACATCCAGGTTGAAATCGGCCTTGCTGATAGCCTGCAGGGACTGCATGCCGGACAGGGTAAAGATCACGGCGCCCAGACTGAATTGAACGCGCCAGAACAATTCCATGGGCGGTACGCTCGGCACCGCTCGCTGTAAGTGCTCCTGCAGGCGTTTAAAGACGGCGCCGTAGTGTGTGTGCAGATAGTCACGCAAGTGCCCCTGAGGCTGACTGTAGGCCTGCCCGGAGAGACGAAAGAAGATGGCGGCGCGCTGCGGGTCTTCCGGGTGGGTGCCCAGGGCCAGACGAAACACGATGCCGAGCACGTTTTCCGGCGTGTCCGGGGTGCCGGTCGCTTCCATTTCATCCAGCTTGGCACCGAGTGCCGCACTGAACGGCGTCAGGAAGCGCTCGAATACCGCCTGTATCAGTGCTTCCTTGGAACCAAAATGGTAGTTCACCGCGGCCAGGTTCACTCCGGCCTTGCTGGTAATAGCACGCAGGCTGGTCTCCGCAAAGCCCTTCTGGGCAAACAATACCTCTGCGGTATCCAGAATCCGGTCTACCGTGCCCGCCTGTGCCATGCGCCCTGCCCTGTGTTCAAAACATACGTTTCAAACATACGTTTGGGTGTGAAGGGGGTCAAGGGGACAGTTGCAAGTTACAAAGCGCGGGCGGGGGCTTGCGCTAAACATTGACCCTCGGCGCCGCGACGCCACTCATAAAACCCAGTTGGCTACCTCACTCGGCCATTCGGATGAATATCTTTTTTCTTTATCCGTGCGGCGCGGCTCTGGCCTGTGTCCGGTGGCACCATAACCAGCCCGCGCTTTTGAACTTTCAACTTTGAACTTTGAACTCTCTTCAGAAGTAATACACCACTTCCGCCTGGATGAAGTCCGAGCGGCTGACCGGGCTCAGGCCCGGATTTTCCGCCCTGCCCTGCAGGGCTGACAGGTACAGTTCCGAGGCGGAGAGAGGTTTCGCAGTATCAGTATAAAAGCGGGCCTCCAGGCTGGCCTTGAGGTTATTGCCGAAGCGGCGGCTGGATTCCAGGTTGATGGCCTTCTCGTCATTCTCCAGATCGTAGATCACACCGGCGAGAATCTCCGTAGACGCCACATCGTTGAAGGTGAATCGGGTCGCCAACAGGACATCATCCTGGAAAGGCGACGCCAGTAACGCATCCCGATCTTCCCACAGGTATTCGAGCAGCCAGCCCAGGTCCGCGGCACTGTCGAGGACGCCCACCTGGGTATATTCGAAGCCGCCATCCAGCGCGGTAAAGCGATCCCCCTGCCCGGAGCGGGTAATGGCTTCCAGCTTCCACAGCCAGCCGTTGTTCAGGTATTGCAGCTCCAGGCCGGTCTGGTCAATCACGTTATACAGCGGTACCAGCTCCGGATCGCTGCCGGCGGGCAAGCTGCCGGTGAGCAGCAGGCTTTGCAACTGCTGGGGGCTGAGCGCTTCCGGAAGCAGTAATGGCTCGCGGCTGGTGCCGGAGAAATGGGAGAGGGCCAGCTCCAAGCCATTATTGAAATACTGCTGGTAGCGGAATGCCACATCCACGCGCTTGTCTTCGGCACCGGATTCGTAACGAGCATGGTCGGACACCGGCAACGGTGTACGCGGTCTGCCCTCTTCCCCGGCGTAGGTACGCTCACGAAAGCCCGGCAGCACGAACAGGTCGACGATACCCCAGTCACGTACCGTGGACAGGTTCAGCATGGGCTGGCCGAGCTTTTCCTCGCCATCCACCTGGTCCACCAGGTCGGTCTGGTTGATGATATCCACCAGGTGACGCCCTTCCGTGACGCCCCAGAACACCTTGCGAATCCCTACCCGGGATTCCCAGCCGCTACCCACGTGAATCCAGGACAGCTCGCGGATATCTGCATGGGTGCGCTCGCTATCGTTTTCGTCAACCCGCGCATAGGGAATAAAGATGAACTGGTCGTCCCGGTTGTTCCACTCGTGGAAGACCTCGCCTTTCAGATACAGGGAACTATTAGTTGAATAGTCCGCCGCCTCGTAAGGAGAAGCCTGGGTGAAATAACGTCCTTCCAGGCCGGTTTCGCCACGAAACTCCCAGCCAGCGGCCAGGCTAGGCAGCACCAGCAATGCCACCAGGGTTTGTCGCAACAGCACGATCAACGGGCCCGTTTCAGGCTGTTCTGGTTGAAGTCCGCTTCGCTCAGACCGGTGTCGTAGCGGTAGTTGCTCCAGAACAAGTCGGTGGCCTTGCCGGTCTGGTGATTGACCATGGCCATCTTGCCGGGCTGCCAGAATTTGTCCTGGTACCGGGCGAAGTCACTCATGGTGAGCGTTTTCAGGTGGCTTTCCTTGCGGTCGTAGTACTCCACTTTCCAGGTCCGATACTCCTTCTGGTCGATCCAGGCGATCTGCTTGGTGTAGCCGGAATTCTCATCGGTGGGATACCGCTCCATGACAAAGCAGGTCAGCTCGCTGCAGGGCTCGTCACGCAGGTATTTGTAGGTGTATTTCTCCACTTCCTGGCCGCGCATGTCCTCAAAGCTGAATTCGCTGCCCATGAAGGGGCCGGACTTGTTGCGCGAGGCGATGGTCTTCACCCGGCGCAGGGCAGGAAGATACAGCCACTGATCATCATCACCAGTCTTGTAACTGTAGGTGAGCAAGGCGGTGCCACGCACATCGCGAGGGGTATCGAAGATGGTCAGGCTCTTGTCACCCTCCTCGCCCGTCCCTTCCAGGGTACTGACCCGCAGCTCCCGCTCCGAGGTATCGCCGCGCTGGGTGATCAGCACCATGCGCATGTCGGCCTGAAAGTCACCAAACCCTTCCCCGCGACGATCCGCTTCACGGGCAATTTCCAGGCCTTTCTCTTCCGGCGTCTGGGCGTGGAGAACAGGAACGGCACAGGCCAGAGCCAGGCCGGCCAGCAGCAGGCGAACTTTCATGGTGAACCTCGGTTTGGTTGTTGTGTTGATCACACCGCTATGGGTAACAGTGTGTTTACCATGATAGGGAGGATAACGGAAAGGGGGATGCTGAAGGGGCCAAAATTAGTTGGCAGTTGATAGTGGACAGTTGATAGCTCGCGTTCAGAGTAATGCTTTAATTTCCAGCGCATTAGGCCGCGCCTAGGGTATGGGCGCGGGCTCATGCGTTAAAGGCGCAGACCGCATTCAATCGCGTAGCTATCAACTGTCCACTATCAACTGACAACTGCCTTCACCACTCTTCCAGATACCCCACACAATGCTCCACCAGCTCGCTGACCCGCTGGATGGCGTTGCTCAGGCGCTCCATGTCGCCTTCTGCCAGGGGGGCATAGCGGTCTTCCGCCATCAGGTTGAGGGCGTTGGCGTCGCTGGGTGGGGTTGGGCGGCGGGCCAGGCCGGCAGCGCCCATGGCGTTCTGCATCTCACCGTCCAGCCAGGCGATCAGGTCTGCGCGGTCGGCCAGTGCCTGGCCGAGGATGGCCATTTCCGGTGCTTCCACTTCAGAGTCACGAAACGCCTGAACCAGGGCGGCCAGGCTGAACAAATGGTCGGCACCAGCTACCTGATAAGTGCTGGCAGACTGGCGAGCCAGACCGACCAGCGCCGAATAAAGATGAAATACCACGGCACCGCGCAGGGCCAGGCGTACCGCAGGCACCGCACCCGCCTGTTCACGGGTGAGCTGGCGCAGCAGGGCCTGAGCAAAGTAGATCCGCTCACGCAGACCACTGACGGCATTTTCTCGGACCATTCGGGACATGAGAAGACTCGCAGATACTATGGGTATAACGGATTAACCTGACCGTAGGAGCTATGCTCGCATGGCGAAAAAACATGGCCGTCGCGAGCCGGTTCGCCATGCAAGCATAGCTCCTACAAATAACGGCGGTCAGGATTTCTTGGTGGCGGCCTTTTTCTTTGCCGGGGCCTTCTTTTTAGCTGCCGCTTTCTTCTTCGCGGCGGCTTTTTTCTTCGCCGGGGCCTTTTTGGTCTGTTCCTCGACCCATTTGCCGTCCCGATAGAAGGCCATCCAGCCAGTGGCTTTGCCGTCGATCTCGCTCATCACGTACTGCTCTTTGGCCTTGCGGCTGTAGCGCAGCACCCCGGGATTGCCGTCCGGGTCTTTCGCTGGCGCCTCGGCCAGGTACTTGTGCTTGGGATCGAGCTGCTCGGCAACACTCTGGATTTCCAGAATCAGCGGTGGCCGGGTTTCCCGGTTTTTCGGGAACTTGCTCGCCGCCATGAACAGGCCGGAAGCACCGTCGCGCAGCAGATAGTGGTCGTCATCGTATTTTTCGCACTTGAGGTGCGGCATGGGAATCGGGTCCGCCCGCGGCGGTGCCGGCTCGCCACTCTTGAGCAGTTTGCGCGTATTTCCGCACTCTTCGTTGGTGCACTTGAAGAACTTACCAAAACGGCCGGTGCGCAACTGCATCTCGTGACTACACTTTTCACACTCCAGCACCGGGCCATCGTAGCCCTTGATGCGGAACTCGCCCTTCTCGATCACGTAGCCGTCACAGTCCGGGTTATTACCGCAGATGTGCAGCTTGCGCTTTTCGTCGATCAGGTAGTTTTCCATGGCCGTGCCGCACTTCTGGCAACGCTTCTTGTTGCGCAGTTCCTTGGCTTCCGCTTCCTCGTCATCGGCATTGACCGACTCGGCTTCTTCGCCCGGCAGCAGATTCAGGGTGGCGGTGCAACGCTCCTTCGGCGGCAAGCTGTAGCCCGAGCAGCCCAGGAAGACCCCGGTGGAACCGGTGCGGATCTGCATGGGACGGCCGCACTTGGGGCAATCAATGTCAGTGTCGGTGGGCAGGTTGGCACGCATACCGCCGATGGCCTGCTTGCCACTACCCTCGCCCTGGGCGGCTTCCAGTTTGCCCACGAAATCGCGATAGAAATCGTCGAGCACATCCTGCCAGTTGCGGCGGCCCTCGGCGATTTCATCCAGGGTTTCTTCCATCCGGGCGGTAAAGCTGTAATCCATCAGATTGGGGAAGCTTTCCGTCAACCGGTCGGTGACGATATCGCCCATCTTTTCCGCATAGAAACGGCGGTTATCCTGGCGCACATAACCACGATCCTGGATGGTGGAGATGATCGCTGCATAGGTTGATGGGCGCCCGATGCCGCGTTTCTCGAGCTCTTTCACCAGGCTGGCCTCAGTGAAGCGTGCCGGCGGTTTGGTGAAATGCTGATCGATGTCCACCTGATTGATGGTCAGTTTGTCGCCTTCTTTCACATCCGGCAGCAGGGTATCTTCCTGGCCCTTGCGCGAGGCCGGCGGCTGGATACGGGTCCAACCGTCGAATTTCATGATGCGACCCTTGGCCTTCAACTCGTAGTCATTGCCGGTGGCGGTGAGCGTGGAGCTCAGGTATTCCGCCGGCGGCATCTGACAGGCAATGAACTGACGGCGAATCAGCTCGTACAGACGCTGGGCATCACGCTCCATATCCTTGAGAGAATCGGAAGTGCGGCGCACATCAGAGGGGCGGATCGCTTCGTGAGCTTCCTGAGCGCCTTCCTTGCTGCTGTAGGACAGCGGCTTCTCGGGCAGGTATTTGTCACCCAGCTTCTCGCCAATCCATTCCCGGCAGGCGGCTACCGCATCACTGCTCAGGTTGGTGGAATCGGTACGCATATAGGTGATATGGCCGGCCTCATAAAGGCGCTGGGCCATCATCATCGTCTTCTTCACCCCGAAACCGAGGCGGGTGCTGGCTGCCTGCTGCAGGGTGGAGGTAATAAAGGGTGCGGAAGGCTTCGACCGGGTGGGTCGCTGCTCGCGCTGGCTGATGGTGAGGGTGCCGGCCTGCTGCAACGCCTGGCGGTGCTGCTCCGCGTCGTCACCATTGTCCGGGCGAAAGTTCACGCCCTTGTGTTTGGCCACTTCCAGACGCAGGGCTTCACCCTGCTCGCTGTGGGTATCGCTGTGCATTTCCCAGAATTCTTCCGGGATGAAGGCACGGATTTCCCGCTCACGCTCCACCACCAGTTCCACGGCGACGGACTGCACCCGGCCGGCGGACAGGCCACGGGCAATCTTTTCCCACAGTAACGGCGAGATCATGAAGCCCACCACCCGGTCCAGGAAGCGGCGAGCCTGCTGGGCTTCCACCCGGCTCAGGTCCAGCTTGCCGGGCTGCTCGAAGGCGGCCTGGATGGCTTTCTTGGTGATTTCGTTGAACACCACCCGGTCAAAGCGGGTATCGTCACCACCGATCACTTCCCGCAGGTGCCAGGCAATCGCCTCCCCTTCGCGGTCCAAATCCGTTGCGAGATAGATGCGGTCGGCTTTCGCGGCAAGACGTTTGAGTTCATCAATCACCTTTTCCTTGCCGGGAAGAATCTCGTAATGGGCCTTCCAGCCATGTTCCGGGTCCACGCCCATACGGTTGATCAACTGGGCCTTGGCCTTCTTCTTTTTATAGGCTTCGCGCTCCTCCTTGGGCAGGGAGCGGGTGTAGGCCGCTTCCTTGGCGCGTTCCTGAGGGGTGCTCTTCTTGGAGCCACCACTGACCGGCAGATCGCGTACGTGGCCGACGCTGGACTTCACTACGAAGTCGTCGCCCAGGTAGCGGTTGATGGTCTTGGCCTTGGCAGGCGACTCCACAATAACAAGAGTTTTTCCCATTCTCAGGTTCTCAATGGCGGCGGTTTGTTGAACAGAGCGCACCGACTACAGTGCCCCGATATGGCGGTCACACAGGCGGCGCCAGTCTTCTTCGGGCGCTATTTAGACAGCGCCGGTATGGCCGGGTCAAGCTCTGCTGTCACCGACCGTCCTTTTTTAGTAGTAGACCAGAGAGAGGGTCTTGGGCAACCCTCCCAGTGAGAAACAGGTTCTGGCAAGCCGCCCAAAGAGCGTTATACTGCGGAAAAGACACCATTTCAGGGAGAGAACCGTGACAAGCCCCTATCGCCGAATTCTGGTCGCCATTGATTGCAGTGACGAGTCTGCCCAGGTGCTATCCCGGGCGGCCGGGGTGCTCTCCGGCAACGACGGAGAGTTGCATCTGATCCATGTGATCGAGCCACTGGCACTGGCCTATGGCGCCGATGTGCCCATGGATGTGACCGACCTGCAAAGCGGGCTAATGACACAGGCCCGGGAAACCGCCGACACCTATGCCGGCCGCTACCAGATACCCGCCGATAATGTCCATGTGGAGCTGGGTTCCATCGAGAAGACCATCCTCGATCAGGCCGACAAACTGGACGCCGACCTGATCGTGGTAGGCAGCCACACCCGCAGCGGCCTGGCCCTGCTACTGGGCTCAACTGCCCGCGGCCTGGTACCGGGGGCGCATTGTGATGTGCTGGCGGTTAAGGTCGATCAGAAAGGCAGTTAATAGTTAACAGTGAATAGCTAATAGCTAATAGCTAATAGCGCGCGTGCCGGCGCATCCCTGACTGAAACGTAAGAGGCCGCGTCCATCCCCTGGACGCGGCCTCTTACGTTCACAAAACAGAAAACCTGTTCCGCGAAACTGTTAACTATTCACTGCCTTCAAGTGAGCTGCAACGCCCCTGTCCCTTCCGGCCCTTCCTCGTTCCAGCGACATAGCAGCTCCGCCAGTCCCTGGGCCTGAACCTTGAGGGCGGCCAGTTCTTCCCGGGTGCCTTTTTCTCCATGAAACACCGGTAGCTTGCGCATGGACTGGACCAGCTCATGGTCCGGCGACTGCATACGTTTGACTTCCAGGGTCCAGCGGATGTGGTGAACGATCATGTGGAAGAACGCCAGCCGGGTACTCAATGAATAAGGGCTGTCATCCTCGTTGAATTCATTGAAATCCAGGCTCACCAATACCGCTTCGCGGGCCGTCTCTGACACCTTGATCGTGGCGCTGCGGGGAGTACCGAGCAACATGGAAAGAGTGCCAAAAACCTCCCCCGGCGATACGTAATAAAGCGGCGCGTCTCCAGTCGTATCAGATAGCACCTCAAGCTGCCCTCGCAGCAGGAAATACAGGGTGGAATCCACATCCCCGGCACGAATCACAGTGTCACCGGAACCGGCTACCCAAAGGCCGGTATTCTGCTCAAGCTGGGCAAATTCGCTTTGATCATCACGGGCAATTTCATTGAAAAACGGGACACCGGATAACAGCTGCCGGATCCGTTGTTGGCCGAAGTCATTATTATTGGCCTGCTCCATCTACTATCCCCAGGTCTGATGGAATTATTATCGAAGCTTCCGCCTGCCGGGCGAATCAACACAAAGACCCGCAACCATTCAGATGCTCCCTGCAATATGCTAGTGCCACCGCTACCACAGGGCAACGATATCCTCCCGAAACTGGTAAAATTCAGCCCGCCACAACTGTTCAAATAGCACTGTTCATATTATCAGTACCTATGCTAGCATCGGTTTTGTAGCACTGTTTGTCAGCCTTGGCTGACAGCCTGGTTAGCCAGAAGCGTCGATGACGCCCGGGTATGGAACCGAAATCCTGCGGGAAACATGGAGAAGGTTATGAGCAGCAAACTCACCGATCGCCAGCAACAGGTGCTGGACTGTATCCGCGAATGCATCGCCGATACCGGTATGGCACCCACTCGCGCGGAAATTGCCGACATCATGGGCTTTCAGTCCAAGAATGCCGCCTCTGACCATTTGCGAGCCCTGGAAAGAAAGGGCTTTATCAAACTCCACAGTGACCGCTCCCGTGGCATTCAATTGCTCGACAACGCCTACTGGTCGGAAGAAGAACTGCCGATAGTCGGCAAAGTGGCCGCCGGGGTTCCCATCGAGGCCATCGAAAATGTGGAACGTACCGTGCCGGTGCCCCAGGGGCTGTTCAAGCAACGCCCCACTTACCTCTTGAAGGTACAGGGCGACAGTATGATCGAGGCAGGCATCTTCGATGGCGACCTGATCGCCGTACGCAAATCCAACGTGGCCCGTTCCGGTGAGATCGTGGTTGCCCGCATTGACGAAGAAGTCACGGTAAAGACCCTAAAGTTAAACAAGTCCAGCGCCACCCTGTTACCGGCTAACGAGGCTTATGAGCCGATCAAGGTGCCGGCTGATCAACTGATCATCGAGGGTATTTTCGTGGGGTTGATCCGTGATCCGAATTCTTTCTAGTGCCATTCTGCTATTTATGAGTGTTGCCGCCATGTCCGATACGCATCTGCTCGCCCCCTGCCCGGATTCGCCCAACTGCGTCTCCAGCCTGGCCAAAGACGAAGATCGCCGGGTGGCGCCTCTGCAGGTAGCAGAAACTCGCCAGGCCAGCATGACTCGCCTACAGGCCCTGCTGCGGCAACTTGACCGCGTCGAGTTCGATGTGGTCGGCCAGTCCCGTATCCAGGCCCGCTTCTCCAGCCGACTGCTGCGTTTCGTGGATGATGTGACATTCTATATTCGTGAAGACGGCGTGGTAGAGGTACGCTCCGCATCACGGGTCGGCTACTGGGATTTAGGTGCCAACCGTCGTCGGGTAGAATCCCTGCGCGAACAACTGGCGGAGCAGGCCCCTGATGCAAGAACCTCACACTACTCACTTCAAGACCGACATTCCCCATTGGGCTGATATCGGCGTTAATCTGACCGACAAGCAGTTCCGCGATGATCAGGATGAGGTACTTGAGCGGGCCCGTTCTGCCGGGGTGAACTGGCAACTTCTCACCGGCACTAATGTGGACGAATCCCGCCAGGCCATGGAGCTGGCCAGCCAGCACGATGATCTGTTTTCCACCGCTGGCCTTCACCCTCATAGCGCCCGCTTCTATTCCCCGGCCCTGGAAAAGGAGATGCGGGAACTGTTAAGCCACCACAGCGTAAAAGCCGCCGGCGAAATGGGCCTGGATTTCAATCGTGACTTTTCCCCACGCCCGGATCAGGAACGTGCCTTCGAGGCCCAGCTGGCCCTGGCAGTGGAATACCAGCTTCCGGTGTTTCTCCACGAGCGCGATGCCCACGAACGCTTCGCGCCCATTTTGAAAGCCTACCGGGATCACCTTGTCGGTGCGGTCGTGCACTGCTTTACCGGATCACGCCAGGCGCTTTTTGATTATCTGGATCTGGATTGCCACATTGGCATCACCGGCTGGGTGTGCGATGAGCGCCGCGGCAAGCCGCTGGCGGAATTGGTACACAACATCCCCGATAACCGGCTGCTGCTGGAAACCGACGCGCCCTATCTGCTACCCCGGGATCTGCCGGAAGCGCCCCCGAAAAAGCGGCGCAACGAGCCTTCATTGTTACCCTGGATAGGTAAGCGGGTGGCGAGTTTACGGGGACAAGATGTGGCCCGGGTGGCGGGTATGACGAGTGATAATGCGCGGGTGCTGTTCAGATAACCGAAACCCGAAACCGTTGGAGCTTTGCTCACAAAGCGAAATCTCTCTTGAGCAGGTAATGGCACCAGGCTCAAGCCTTCCCCTTGCGAGCAAGACTCCAACAGGTCAGGCTTGGCTTCGCCAGTGAAAGCGCACACGAAGCGGAGGGATCACCTCCCCTTCCGGCTGACCGACCATTTCCGCATGGGCAGAATGATGGAGCAAATGTGCGGAGTCGGTAGACAGGGTCTGAAGCTGGTTATTGGCGTGCTCGGGGCCATTGAAGCGCATGATTTTACCGCTGTCGTCGGTCACCCAGTACCAGGTATCCGCGAAGCGGACTTTGACGGTGCACACGGACAGGCAGGCCGAGAAAATCTCGACTTCATCGGCCTTGCGCTTGTGCAGTTTTTTGGGGCTGATCGTTTCCATAACAGCAATGATGATCTTGCCGCTGTGAAGCCCGCATCAATCACTCAGCCTGCCAGAAACTGCTGCACATCCAGTAGACCGAATGGCCAACCCAGCTCCCGCCCCTCTTTCATCAGCACGGGAATGCGTTCGCCATAGCGGGCCAGCAGCTCATCGTCCTCGGCCACATCAACCAGTGTCAGCGTAAGGTCCGGTGACACCATGGCGACCAGTTCACAGGCCTGTTCACAGAGGTGACAGCCCACCGTGGTATAAAGCACTACGCTCATCAGTCCTCCACATGCCGAATGGCATAGCAGACATGAATCTTGTCATTGCGGCGAAAATCTTCCGGGATGCTCCAGCGGGAAATATCTTCTACCTGATACCATTTGCTGATACTCGGGTCGAGCTGGAAACGCCGGTAGTTGCAGGAAAAATACAGTACCCCGCCCGGCTCCAGCCGACGCATGATCTTGCGGATCAACTCCCCATGGTGCTCTTCCACCACGAAGTCACTGCGCGACTTATTGTTGGAAAAGGTCGGAGGATCACAGAACACCAGATCGAACTGTTCCTGGCATTCGTCCAGCCAGCGCATGGTATCGGCGCGCACCAGCTCATGCTGCTCGGTGGAGAAGCCGTTGGCGGCCAGATTGCAGGCTGCCCATTCCAGATAGCGCTTGGAAGCATCCACGGTAACAGTGCGCTTGGCGCCGCCAACAGCCGCATGCACGGTGGCCGAGCCGGTGTAGGCAAACAGGTTGAGGAAGCGCTTGCCGCTGGCTTCCTCGGCAATTTTCAGCCGCGTGGGACGGTGATCGAGGAACAGACCCGTGTCCAGATAGTCCTGCAGGTTGATGAGCAGCTGAGCCTGGCCTTCTCGCACCAACCGGTAACGCCCCTGGCCATCCAGCTTTTGGTACTGCTGATTGCCTTTCTGACGCTCCCGGGTTCGCAGGTGCACCTGTTCGCGATGTACACCCAGGGCCGCGCGAACAGCGGTCACTGCCAGATCCCGTCGCTGTTTGGCCTTCTCCGGGTCCACGGTTTTCGGCGCCTTGAATTCCTGCACCAGTACCTGATCGCCATAGATATCCACGGCCACATTGAACTCGGGCAGATCCCGATCGTAGAGGCGATAGCACTGGATATCTTCGCGTTCCAGCCAGCGGCGCAGGTGTTTGCCATTCTTGCGCAGGCGGTTCACCAGCGGCTGGGCCCCTTCCGGCACCTCGAAGGCGGATGACTCAGCAATCGTCACCACCTCCACTTGCGCTGGCTGGCGAGAGTGGTACAGACGAATGAAGTTATTGAACGGCCCGTTCTTCAGTCGCCACTGGCTCTGCAGATCCATACCGGAGCGATCCATCACTTCCGCGTCGGCGCCCAACAACACCGCTTGCCAGTTCGGCGCCAGTTTGGCCAGCAACCGGCCCAGGGCGAAATGCAGCCAGCCAGCTTGTTGCTGCTCATCCAGACGCTCGCCCCAGGGCGGGTTAGCTACTAACAGGCCCTGATCGGCAAAATCCCGGGAACGCAGGGCGCCCAGTTCCCGACGTTCAAAATGAATGGCCTGACGAACCCCCGCCCGCTCGGCATTCTGCTGGGCCAGCTGGATAGCCCGGCCGTCCACGTCGAATCCCTTCAGGGACATCTCAGGAAGCGGCTGGCGGGCGCTTTCGGCGGCCTCCTCCATGGCATCCTGCCAGAGCTGACGGCGACACGCCCGCCACTGCTGGAAACCATAATGCTGGCGCTGGGCACCCGCTGCCCAGCCGGCGGCGATCTGCGCGGCTTCTATCAACAGGGTGCCGGAGCCGCAAAACGGGTCCATTAACACTGCCGGATGATTGCCCTGGCGCCAGCCGGCGGCCCACAGCATGGCTGCGCCAAGAGTTTCGCGAAGCGGCGCCCGACCACCGGCCAACCGGTAACCACGCCGATGCAAGGGATCGCCGGCCAGATCCAGCCACAGATGGGCTTCATTGGGATCCAGCCGGGCACGGATACAGCAACTGCCACGGGCATCCCGGGATACCGTGAATTGTGGTGGCAGGGCCTGAATAAAGCGCTTGGTGCTGATGCGGTTATCACCACGAACACCCGGTCCGTGCTCAAGATGGATATGCAGCGGCGCATCATTGCCCACCAGAGACAGCCAGTCCTGGCTGGCAGCCAGCTTTTCCGGTGCGATATCCGGGGTGACCCCGAGGGTCGCCAGGGACAACAGCACCCGTTCCGCCAGCCGCGACCACAGGCAGACCCGAAGTGCATCCGCGGTACCGCCGGTAAATGCCACATGGGCACGACCGGTTTCTGTTACCGATATGCCCAGTGACGACAGTTCATCGGCCAGCAACTCGGCGATACCGGGCATGCTGGTGGCCACAAATTCCATTACTGATACCTCGTAAGTGACTGTTTTATGCGTAACGGTAAAATTAACTATTTAACTTTCAATGCGTTACACAAATCGTCGTCAAGCTGTCCTTTATACGTCATATGCTTAACAGGCACGAACCATATTGCTACATGATATTCGACACTACCCCAGCGCTTTCCCATACTGAATGAGTCGACCCCAATAACTGGCCTTGTTCTCTGCCAGGGGTCATTTTCACTACCGCTATCTGTGAAAGGGAAAGCGTCTATGAAGCGACAAAAAAGAAACAAAGACGACCGCGCCTACAGCCGGGGATACAACGCCGGCCTGGATGGAAAATCTCGTGAGGAATGCCCGTTTGGCGCCCTCAGTGCACGCACCAACTGGATGGGCGGCTGGCGCGAAGGTCGCACCGATTTCGCACATGGGATGCTGGGGGTATCCAGCATTCAGAACCTGAAAAATATCGGCTAACACCTTAAACCCGTTCAACACCCCGCCGGCGCATCAAGCGCCGACTCACAGGGCCCCTCCCGGGCCCTTTTTAATTTCCAGCTTCTAGCTTTGATCGTCCTTCGGACGATGTCGTGCTTCGCACGGTTCGCCATGCAAGCATGGGCTCCTACAGCGGCTTCGTAAGAAATCACGAAGGCTCGGAACTTTCCAGACCTTCCCTATCCAAGCAGCATAGCTCTTAGCTTAGTTAGATAGCTTTGGGCCAGGCGCGGGCGATATCGCCGATCAAGCCCGGCCCCTGATAGATCAAGCCGCTGTAAATCTGTACCAGGTCGGCGCCCAGCTGCTGCTTCTCCAGCGCGTCCGCGGCACTATTGATACCCCCTACCCCGATTATCGGGATTCGCCCTTTCAGGGTCTGGCTCATTGTAGCCAGTGCCTGGTTGGCAATGGGTTTCAGGGGGGCACCGCTAAGGCCACCCTGCTCATCGAACTTGGGGAGCCCCTGTACCCCTTCGCGAGACAGGGTGGTGTTACCCACACAAACACCGTCGATGCCGTGCTGCACAAACGCTTCGCCCATGGCCTGCAGCTCTTCTTCACTGTTGTCCGGAGCAATCTTGATTACCAACGGTACCCGACGACGATGCTGCGCATCCAGACGGGTCTGAGCTTCGCGCAAGGTGCCAAGCAATGCATTCAGCGCGTCGCCGTGCTGGAGGCTACGCAGGCCGGGAGTATTCGGTGAGGAGACATTCACCACCAGGTAGGACCCATAGGCGTGGACTTTCTGCTGACAGCTCAGGTAATCCTGAACCGCGTCTTCCACCGGGGTGTCCTTGTTCTTGCCGATATTGATACCCAGCACGCCCTTGTAGCGGCTCTGTTTAACCGCACCGACCAGATAGTCCACCCCCAGATTGTTGAACCCCATGCGGTTGATCAGCGCCTCGGCGCTGGGCAGACGGAACAGGCGGGGCTGGGGGTTACCCGGCTGCGGACGCGGGGTTACCGTGCCCACCTCGATAAAACCGAAACCCAGATCCGCCAGACCATCTATGCAGTCACCGTTCTTGTCCAGGCCCGCTGCCAGGCCCACCGGATTGGGGAATTCAATGCCCATCACTTCCCGCGGGGATGCCGGCACACTGCCTGGCCACAGTTTGCCCGCCCGCTTGCGCAGCATGGCCAGAGTCAGCTCATGGGCATGTTCTTCAGACAAGGAAAACAGCAGAGGGCGAGCAAGGGAGTACAGCATGGGACAACCCGGATTGTGATAATGGCCGGCATTATAGCCAAGCTACCCCGTCACTTCGATGTTTTGTGTCGGACAGCCTGGGGTAGTACGAGCTCGCGCCGCCTTAGAGAATCTGGCTGGGCGGGAATCTTCGCCTTGTGAAAAAGGCTCCAACTGAACCAGGGGGTTTGCCAGATAGCCCAGACTTTACCAATACAAAAAAAGCCCGGCAGAGCCGGGCTTGAAAATAACCAACAGAAACCAGCGCGTCAGTTAGCTGTTCTGACGAGCGCGGGCCGCATCAGGCTTGAGCAGGAAGCAGCCCAGAGCGGGCAGCAGCCACAGGGCACCGATCATGTTCCACAGGAACATGAAGGTCAGCAGGATGCCCATATCCGCCTGGAACTTGATGGAACTGAATGCCCAGAAGATCACGCCCACGGCCAGGGTGATGCCCGTAAAGGCCACCGCCTTGCCTGTAGTCTTGAGAGTTTCCCGGTAGGCGGATTCCAGATCCATACCCTGTTTCAGGTAATGAGCCAGTTTGCTGTAGATATAAATCCCGTAATCCACACCGATACCGACGCCCAGAGCAATCACCGGCAGGGTCGCCACTTTCACGCCAATGCCCAGATGCGCCATCAGCGCCTGGCAAAGGATGGAAGTCAGCCCCAGCGGCACGATGATACAGATCACCGCACGAATGGAGCGGAAGGCGATCAGCACCAGAATCGATACCACCGCGTACACCAGGGCAAGCATGGGATACTGATTGGCCTCGATGGTCTGGTTGGTGGCGGCTTCCACGCCAGCATTACCTGACGCCAGCTTGAACTCGATAACCTCTTCATTGTTCCGCTTCTCGGCGAAATCGGCCACCGCTGCGGTCACACGGTCCAGGGTTTCCGCCTTGTGGTCATCCAGGAACACGTACACCGGGGCCAGGGAACAGTCCAGATTGTAGAGGCTGTCCGGCATGAAGCTCATGACATTGTTGAGCGCATACTGGTCCCGGGAAATGGTAGCCCATTTCAGGGAGCCTTCATTCATGTTGGTGGAGATCAGTTTAGTTGCCGACGAGATGGTAACAACATCCTGCACTCCCTCCACATTGCGCAGGGTCCAGGACAAATCATCCACGGTCTGCATGGCGGGATAGGTGTTACAGGACTCCACCGGCGTCTTGCCCATCACTACCAGCACATCCGCACTGACAGAGTAGTTGGACACCAGGAAATTCACGTCGTGGTTATAGCGATAGCGGGGCTTGGGTTCATAACCGCGCGGGCAATCCATTTCTTCACACGGGTCCGGCCAGAGCTCTGGTGCACCTTTGTCCAGATCACCGATTTTCAGATCCTGGCTCATGTAGATGCCCACCCCGTAACCGGCCACTGCGATCACAATGGAGAGAGCCGCCAAAGGCTTACGGGTAAAGCGGGCAAACAGCCCGGCCAGCGGGTGCTCTTTCTTCTCTCCCGCCTGAATCTTGCGCACTGATGCACCGCTGACACCCAGGTAGGAAAGCACCATCGGCACCACAATCAGGTTGGTGATGATAATCACCGCCACCCCGATACTGGCCGCCATGGCCAGTTCCCGGATCACGCCCACATCGATGATATAGAGCGTCAGGAAGCCGATGGCATCTGACACCAGCGCCACCATGCCCGGTACATACAAGGACTGGAAGGTATTACGCGCCGCATCCAGTGGGGTCTGCCCTTCTGCAGCGTAGTTCGCCAGGGTGTTGACGATCTGCACACCATGGGAGACCGCAATGGCAAACACCAGGAACGGCACCAGCATCGAATAAGGATCAATGGTGAAGCCCAGCGTACTGACAATCCCCAATTGCCAGATAACCGCCACAAAAGAGCAAACGGTCACTGTCATTGCACTGCGCAAACAGCGGGTATCCAGCAGCAGCAGTACTGCAATCAGAGCCAGAGTGAAGAAGAAGAACATGGCCACTTCTTCTGCGGCGGCCATCACATCACCGGCTTTTTTGGCCAGGCCGACGATATGGATTCGAACGTTGGGATACTTGTCCTGATAGGTAGCACGAATCTCTTCAAGACGCGCTGCCAGCACGGGAATATCCACGCCGTTTTCACCCAGCGCATCCAGCAAATGGGCATGCACCACACTGGACTGGAAGTTATCCGCCACCAGACGGCCAACCTGGCCTGAGCGAAGCACATTGGTGCGCAGATCTTCGAGCGTCGCTTCGCTGCCATCGTAACCGGCGGGAATCACTTCACCACCCTGGAAGCCCTGCTCGGTTACCTCATTCCAGCGTACATTGCTGGTCCAGAGGGAACTGATTTTGCTGGGATCCACGCCATCCAGGGCAAACACCTCGTCGGTGATTTCCTTCAGGGCCGTCATATACTCAGGATTGAAGATATCCTCACTCTGGGTTTCTGCAACGATGACACGCACATCGTTACCCAGGCTCATATCATCCTTGTGCTCCAGGAAGTTCTGGATATAGGGATGACCCAGCGGGACCATTTTGCGGATATCGGTATTAAGCTGAATCTTGCTGGCCTGAAAGCCCAGGAAGACAGTCGCTGCAATAAACAGCAGCAGCACAACGGGACGAATGGAAAACAGCCCGCCGGCAATGGTTTTGGAAATACGACCTGACATGCTGTGCCCCTTATTTTACGTCTTCAATCACACGCACTCCGCCCTGGCCGGCGACAAGAACGCCGCCTGCCTTTCGGGGCAAAATTGCGGAGATGGATTCACGGTCCGGAAGGAACCGCAGGGAGAAGGTTTGACCACCATCGTGGCTGGTGAGAATGCCGCCGGCATTGGTAACCAGCACCACCGTGCCGTCTTCCAGTACCGTGCCGTCATTCACACCACGGGTCAGCTTGGTGGGCACCTTGGCCCAGCTACTGCCGCGATTGGCGGTTAACCACACATTGCCTTGCAGGCCGTAGATCAACACCTGGTAATCGGATATCGGGGTGGCCCCGAACAAGGTCCCGTCATAGGGACTGGTCAACGCTTCCCAGTTCTGGCCCTTGTCCGAAGAGCGAAAGATGACGCCCTTTTCACCAACCAGATAGCGATCGTTGCTAGCGGGAGCGGCCGCAAAGCCGTACAGATGCCAACCATCGTTATTACTCAGTGCAGCGGTGCGTTTGTTCCAGGTCTCACCGCCGTTGGAGGTTTCCAGATAATAACCATAACCACCCACTGCCACTGCCTTGTCACGGCTTTCACAGTGCACATCTAGTAGCGGCGCACCGGAGGTATCGACGGGTGCAGCGGCGGCTTCCTCGTAAGGATCATCGCTGTAGAGATCATCCCCGTAGGCATCGTCCTCATAGGGGTCGCCATAGATGTCGTCCATGGACAGATCATCCATGCTCTCATCAGCCGGCTCGCTATCATCACTGCCACCCAGCGGATCGCTGTACTGAAGCGTCCAGCTTTCTCCGCCATCACGGGTACCCAGTACCACTGCATCATGGCCCACGGCCCAGCCGTTGCGGGCATCCGCAAAACAAACCGCTGTCAGCAGCACCTCTTCAGGGGTTTTGGCTGCCTGCCAGTGATCCCCATCATCATCGGAGTAAAGAATTTTGCCGCGGTCACCCACCGCCACAATCCGGCCATTGGCGTTAGCCAGATCCAGATAGTTGTTGGCTGTAACCAGCGGCGACTTGTTATCAATAAACTGTGCCTGCAAAGGGGCAGACAGCATGGCTGCAACAGCCAGCAAAAGTGTTTTTCTCATTGTCCCATCTCTTCCCGAAGGCTCCTTGACGGAGCCAATTGCAAAACGACCGGGGACTTGGAGCCCTAGATGATGGCCCGTCGGTTCCCGGTCGCGTTGCCAGTGCTGTGCCGTTAAACGGTCAGCTTTTTCTTGTCATTACCGTCCGCGGCGGCGCAATGCGGCCGGATGGAAGTAACGATCATCTGGTACCGGCTGGCTATAATCCAGAATGGACGGCTCTTCGTTATCCAGGAACTGTACGTGGTAACGCTGGGCACGCAGATCATGGAACACATCCAGCGCGGTCCACTGGGTTGGCACTTCATAGTAGTTCTTGATGTAGGCCAGGCTCACGCGCCACAGTTCGTCACGGCGGTCGTACTGGTCGATGGCGGCGATCTGCCAGGAATCTGCATCAATGTAGAAACGGCGCTTGGCGTAGATATGACGCTCACCTTCTTTCAGGTTAGCTTCCACGACCCATACACGGTGCAGTTCCCAGCGCTGATAGTCCGGGTTGACGTGGCCCTGTTGCAGCAGGGTTTCGTATTTCACGTCAGGGCTGTCCATCTTGTAATTGTTATAGGGAATAAACATTTCCACCGGCTTTTCATGCACCAGTTTCCAGTTGTACTTGTCCGGGGCACCGTTATACATATCGGTGTCATCGGCGGTACGAAGACCATCAGCAGCAGCGATGGGGGTATCATAGGCCAGGTTCGGCGCCCGACGGACACGGCGCTGACCAGCGTTATAACCCCAGGCCTGACGCGGCATCTGTTTCTGGTCCAGCATTTCATGGACCAACACGGCCCCACCGGCCAAACGCGCTGGCGCCTTGGTGAAGGACAGGTAGTAGAAAATGATGTTGTCCAGGCTGTCGAAGTTGTACTTGGGATCGTAGTAGCGGAAATACACTTCCTGCTGGGAAGTAATCAGGGAGTAGGCACCGTTACGCTGCACCGCTACTTCGGAAGCACGACGCACCACATACAGGCCACGCCAGCGAAGAATGTGGTTCCAGATCGCCTGCTGTGCTTTGTCTTCATTGCTACCGCTCAGAATCGGGAAAGGAATCCCACCAAACGCCTTGTCAACGCCGGTTTCCGCCAGAGTGGCGCGAGTGGCGTTGCTCTTGGTGTTGTCGTAGACCCACTGCGGTGCAGAGGTAGAGCGGTGACTTGGGTAGACATTGAGTTTGAAGGTATCCGGGTAGGTTTTCAGCATACCCTGCACACCATCAGGCACCTTGTCGGCATATTTGGACAGGTTCTGGGCGGTGATGGTGAATACCACTTTGTCATTCTTGTAGGGGTCCGGATGGTGCTGGCCGGGCCGGGTATATTCCTTGGGGATATCCTTCTTCTGGATACCGCCGGTCCAATCAGGGATGCCAAGGCCAGTGGACACGGCTTTGCCGTTACCGCTGACGTTGGCCCCGAAGGGGGTCAGGGACTTGCCCAGCTTTGCCGCTTCCTGTGCGGACACGGCAGCCTGCACATTGGCCGCTACGCTCAGTGACAGCGCAAGCGCGCTGCCCATGGCGGTCAATTTCTTCAACATGATTGCTCTCCGAATAAACGGGCCGGAATCCCGACCCGGAAAAAATTAAAAAGAGTACTTAACAGAAACCGTAGCGTTGTTCCGGTCCGCCAGTTTGTTGGAATATTTGGCGCCCCAGAAGCTGGTGGCAGACATGCCCACTTCCAGGTTGTTCAGGTACACAAAATCCAGCCCCAGCGTGGCAGCTTTGCGATCTTCCATGAAATTGCCGCCGATCGGGGAGTTGCCACTCACATCGTGGGCAAGTCGGATGCTGGGCGCCATGGAAATACCGGCAAAAATATTGTTGTAGTTCGCTCTCAGAACCGCACGGTAACCCCAGGATGTATCATCCAGATTATATTTATTGGGGTCATCCGGGCTCAGGATCTGGGCTTCAGAGCCAAGAATGGCAGCGGTGGAGTTATATTCCAGCTCCGGATTCTCAAGGCCTTCGATGTGCTCAACGCCCAGTTCCAGCAGGGCCACCAAACCATCGGTACCCCAAGTAGGGCCGAAGTTGAAAATACTGACCAGGGAGCCGTTGTAGCTTTCCACTTCGTCGTAGAAGTAGTAGAGCTGGCCTTCCTGCACGGGAGAGTTGGAATTGAGACAGCTACCGCCAAGTTCAGCGCGCACACAATGCTGAGTCAGACTGCCGAGGGTTGGTGCAGGGTTTGCGGCTGCGCCAGCCAGTGACTGGATCAGGTTGTCGCCGATTTCATTGATAATCGCACGCTTGGGCCGGTAAGCCAGTTCCCCCGCCAGAGACATGGAGCCGACAACGGTGTTAAAGCTGGCACCGAACATGTCCTGGTCTTCCACATAAGCCATCTGGTATTCAGTGGTATCGATGGTTTCCGGAACACCAGCCAGGCCAGAGGTGTTGATCTTGTTGATGCGGGAACCCACTACAGGCGTACGTGCATGGGTGCGGGTATAGTAAAGCGCAAATTCGGTACCATTCAGAGCTTCTGCAAAGTAACGATAGGCCAAACCAAACTGGCCGCCATCCTTCGCATCCTCATCACGAATTCGGTCAACCGTTACCTGAGTAGCTTCGTACTCGTAACCCGGCCCGAATTGAGCCGTATAGGCAGCAAATGCATTTTCCAGACCCGGTGCGCCAGCGCCGAGGGCTACAACACGGCCATCAATAATCACGTTGTCAGCGCCTCTACCAGGGAATGCATCATGAGTAGAGAAGTAGGTCCCCGCTGGTGCGTCTTCGGAGTTCTCCCACTCGAATTGATAGAAGCCTTCCAGTGTCGCGTTAAAGGTCAGGCCGTAGGAAAAGTACAAGCTATCCAGCGGCAACAGGGCTTCCTTGATTTCAGAACCTGGCAAGCGCAGTGCATTGAGATCGAAGTAGTTGGCAGTGTTAACACCACCCTGGATGAACAGCGCTTCACCCCAGTTAATTACCTGCTGGCCCAGACGCACATTCAGAGGCTTCTCGAACAGATCGAAACTGCCCCAGACATAAGCATCCAGCATACGAGCCCGCTGGCCTGCATAACGCTCTGCATCACGGTTGAAATCATCCCCGATACCGTTATTGGCATAATCGGAATAGGTCGCATAACGGGTAAACCCGTTACCCGGCACGAAGGGGCCTGATTTCATCAGAGCGCCGCCATCATGGCCACCGCCCATGATCTGCTGATCGTGGAACGCCGTGGCACGGACGAACATGCCGTAACGCCCCTGCCAGCTCAAATCCATCTCCGGGGTGATCTTGTAAACCAGAGACGCCAGACCAGTATCGAAGTTGTTGTTGGCATCGTTCTTGTTGACCTGGGAGCCATAGCCTCTGAGGGTCATGTCAACCACATCACCGTTGGCAGCCAGCATCCGATCCTGCCCTTCTGTGCGGAACAACGCACCCACGGACAAGGCAGTATCCAGTCGACCGGTCCAGTCAGGATTATCGAATTGAAGCTGAATTGCAGAGGCAGGAAGTGACAAACTGGTAAGTGCTGCAGCACCAGCAACAGCCATCGCTAACCTGGTTTTGCGCAGGGGGTTATTATTCATGTAGCTCTCCGAATTGCCATGTATGGCTTTATTGTTCTTGCCCCGGTGGCGGCTTCTCCCTTGTGTACCGGTCCCATCATTCCATCCGATGCACGCCGTCACCCAGACTAAGTCTTAATTCTTACATATCGGGACCAAAAAGAAATCCCCCTTCAGTGTACATTTAACGACCAGCTAGTCACTACTTTTGTGCGCACTGACCAATCCCGCTATCAGCCTGAAGGCATTAACGTGACCCGAGCCCCGTTGCCTGATTCACCCGTAGGAGCTTTGCAAGCAAAGCTTCGGGGCGCGACTTATGCCAGTGCCACTCGTATCAGGCCTCCAGTATCCGTCCCAACACCTCTCTCAGGTTATCTGAAGCCTGCTTTTTGACCGTCAACAAGGCTGAGGCTAGATGCTCACGGCGCACCGCTTCCAGCTTTGGCAGACGTGCGGCCGCATTAGCCAACCGGGCTGCAATCTGCGGGTTGATCCCGTCAAGACGAGTCAGTGCCGCAGCAAACAGACGGTACCCCTCCCCGTCCTGGGAATGGAAGGCCGAAGGGTTACCGTTAGCCAGGGTGCCCACCAACGCTCGCACCCGGTTCGGGACAGTCCAGTCAAAGGCTGGATGCGCCATCAGCGCCTCTATTCGGGACAAGCTTTGCTCCCCAGGCATGGAGGCCTGAACTGCAAACCACTGATCCATTACCAGTGCTTCCTCGGACCAGCGTTCAGCGAACTGGGCCAGCGCCTGGTTTGCCCCGGCCAGGTTGTAGTGCACCAGCACCCGCAGCGCAGCCAGTTCTTCGGTCATACACAGCGGTAACTCGAACAACTCCGCTGCCAGACGCTGTGCTTCCGGGTGACCGGACGCTGCCAGATAATCCAGCGCCAGATTGCGCAACTGGCGGCGCCCCATGGCCCGGCCATCCATTTCCAGCTCAGTAGCGATCAGATTCTCTGCCAGTGACAGCCAGTGGCCCTGCAACGCCTTGCCCAAGGCCTGCTTCATGGCATGGTGGGCAGCATGGATTCCGCCAGGATCCAGGGGGGTATGCCTGTCGCCAAGGGCCACTTCACCAGGCAGTGACAGCAACAGAGCAGCCTGAGCCGGATCTTCATCGGCCCGACCGATCACTTGCTCCAATACGGGCACCAGCGCTTGCGCCTCAGCTGCGGCGGCCCCCTCCCCTTTCACCAGCCGATCCAGCGCGGAGAAGTAAAGCCGCTGGGCAGCACTCCAGCGGCAGTAGCCATCACTATCGTGGGCCAGCAGGCGAGATAACTGGCCATGATCGAAGGCGTAGTCGAGCACCACCGGCGCAGAAAAGCCCCGCAACAAGGAAGGGGTAACCGGCCCAGCGGCATCAACGCTGAAAGTCTGCTCTTCCCTGTCGAGGATAATGACCTTCTCCCGACTGCCCTCCTCATCCCGGCTCGCCGGTTTCGTCCAGTAAGGCCAGACGCACCGGGATCATCAGCGGTTGTTTCTCCGCCTGCCCTGGTGTCGGAGGAGTGTGCTGGCGGAAGGTGAGCTGGTACCGGTCATTCTCAAGGCGATCTGTCACGGTCAGTACCGGCGTACCCGCCTGGCTGTACCAGCGCTTGAACTGGGTCAGATCCCGCCCGGAGATCTCCTCCATGCAGGCAACAAAGTCATCACAGGTGACCGCCTGGCCATCAAAACGATCGAAGTAAAGGTCAGTGGCGCGACGAAAATCTTCCGGCCCCACCAGGTGATACTGCATACGGACAATTTCGGCGCCCTTTTCATAGATCGTCAGCGTGTAAAAATTATCAATTTTCTGGTATTCCGCCGGGCGCACAGGATGCGCCATGGGCCCCTGATCTTCCGGGAACTGGTGGTTAACCAGAAAGTCCACATTCTCCACCCGCTGCACCGCGGCTGAGTTCATATCAGCCGAGAACTGCTGGTCTCGAAATACGGTGAAGCCTTCCTTGAGACTGAGCTGAAACCAGTCCCGGCAGGTGACCCGGTTACCCGACCAGTTATGGAAATACTCATGGGCCACCACGGATTCCACCCGCTGAAAACCGGCATCGGTGGTAGTAGACGGGTGAGCCAGCACACAGGAAGTATTGAAGATATTGAGACCCTTGTTTTCCATGGCCCCCATATTGAAGTGGCTTACCGCCACGATCATATAGATATCCAGGTCGTACTCACGCCCGTAGGTGTCTTCATCCCAACGCATGGCATTCTTCAGCGACAGCATGGCGTGGTCCAGCTTGTCCAGATCGCGGTGCTCCGCATAAAGGCGCAGCGACACCTGGCGACCGGAACCGGTGGTATAGCTGTCCTCCAGACAGGCCAGATCACCGGCCACCAGCGCAAACAGGTAGCAGGGTTTCGGGAACGGATCTTCCCAGGTCACCCAGTGGCGATCGCCCTCTTCGCCCTGTTCTACCGGGTTACCATTGGATAGCAGCAGCGGGTAGCGCTTCTTGTCGGCCCGCACCGTGGTCGTGAACCGGGCCAATACATCCGGCCGATCAGGGAAAAAGGTAATCCGACGAAAACCTTCCGCTTCGCACTGGGTGCAGTACATGCCATTGGAACGATAGAGACCGTCGAGCGCAGTATTTTTTTCCGGTTCTATCCGCACTACAGACGTCAGCGAAAAAGTCTCAGGGACGCTTTCGATGGTCAACTTGTCCTTTTCATAGCGGTATCGATTTTCCGCAACAGGCTCACCATTGATTGCCAGCGACTCAAGCGCCAGGCACTCACCGTCCAGAATCAGATCACTACCACCTTCCCGTGTATTCTCAGGGTTTAGGCGAAACTGCATAGTGCTGGTCACCCGGGTCTGACCGTCCCGTAAGTCCACGTCCAGCTCCACATGGTCTACAAGAAAATCCGGTGGCGTATAATCAGCCAGGCGAGTGGTTTTCACATCAGCTTGCGGGCTATCCATGGAAGACTCCAAACAAAAGGGGCAGACAAAAACGACAACACCCCGCAGAGCGAGGTGTTGTGACTATGCCATTTCACGGGCTGAAGATCAGCCCGGTAATACAGCCATTATGGGGCTTCGATAAAGGCAGCCGCGGTATTGCTACCATTCGGTGCAGAACCAACAGCCGTGGATGCCGGCGCCAATACGAAGCTAGCTACTTGGGTCTGCAGTTCTGCAGTCGCCACATTCTCACCATTGGTGGGCATTTCACCACTTACCTCGTTGGGGCGCAGCAGTGAAGCGTGATGACCGATGGTCAGATTTACCAGAGCGTTAGCAGCGGATACATCCACAGGCCCTGGGCCAACCTGGCCGGCACCAAGCAGGGCTGCCAGCGGGGTCGTACCTGCCAGTGGCGCACCAGCGGCGCTATTTGGCACTACCTTGTCGGCAGTATAGACCTTGGCATCAGCCAGGCCTGAAGCATCACCACCACCGACAATCTGCTGTACCAGTACCGGCACACCGAGGGTTCCCAGGGTTTCAGCAAAGTTTACCGGATCACCGGAATCCACTGCGCTCTGAGCCACATACAGGAAGCGTTCGAAGTTTGTGGTGCCCTTCTGAACGCCCGCTGCTGCCAGGCCTGCCTCAATCACCGGACCAAAGGTCTGCGAATTGTTCAGGATCTGGGTCAGCTGGCTACCGCCGGCGGAAACCACCAGCCCATCAAGAGGCTTCAGATTACTGGTAAAGCCGGTGAGGCTTTCAAACCCAATCGCCCTCTGATTCACGGTGGCGTACACCGCACCGACAATACCGCCAAGAGAAACACCTACCGTTTTCACATTGGTGGTATCCAGAGTTCCCAGACCCGCATCATTCAATGAGGTGCTGATGCTGTCCAGGCTGGCATTAAGGTTCAACATATCCATGACAGACTGGCGCATATTATCGCGAGTGTTATTGAGCACTCCCAGATTGATGAACTGAGCACCGGAACCACCCGGGTCACCAAAGTGACGCTCGACAGGGACGTCTGCCGGGTCATAAGCGGAGCTGACAGCATCAGCGCCAAGCAAGGCGCCCAGAGGGTTTCCACTCGTCACACCGTGAAGCGGCAAATCAATCGCCACTGTTGCAACACAGACGGATGCCAGAGTATGGGCCAGCGCCACCACGGACGCCCTGTCACTGGTAATACCGTGGATATAAATCACCACCGGGTAACCCGCAGGACGTGCCGTTTGACAGTCTGCGCCGCCAAAAGCCGGGTTCGCTGGAACATGATCCGGCTCAGGCAATGTGACCTGCAACGGCACCGACTCGACACTCTTCTGCGCCGCAAACGGGTATCGGTAGGTCACATTATAGGTCACGCCATCGGCATCCACAGGCGGCAATGCCGGTGCACCTGGTGGCAACTCTGCGCTTAATGCCCCACCCAGCGTCTGATCGGCCACCCAGCTATCTTGGGTGTAACTCATCTTCATGGTGGTATCGGGCGTAGTCAGGTAGTACGGCAGCTTGATAAAGCCGGTATACAGAGAACCGACGCCAGCAGGCAACGCTCCACCCGTCAGAACATTGAGATCAACGGCAGTTGCTGCAGCAATGTCATTATCCCGAGCCTTGGGGGTACTCAACAGCCCCAGGGCTTCCAGTCCTGTAGAGTTTGCAACGGCTGTGCCGCCAGCAATGCCTAGAGCAACCTGCGCCTGAACCAGTGCTGCACGAGGTGCCGCCATGGCAACCAGTGGCGCCTGGGGATCCGTGGTCGTAAAGGTGTAGGAAATGGCAATGCTGTCTTTTGCCTGTTCGGCACTGATAGCACCGCCGGAAAGCGTTTGCAGGACACCGGAAGCAATAGTTTCCCAGCCTGCGATAGCATCACGTACCGGCTGCAGAGCGGGAGTTACAGCCGGAGTCGTTTCACCCAGCGTATTGTAGCTGCTGGACGGAGTAATCGGGTCACCAGCACTGTCCAGGACGCCATTGGTAACAAATACCAGATACTTGGTCTTGGCCTGCAAAGGCTCCTGAGGAATCACACGCAGCACATTGTTGGTGCCGCCATCCAGAGACACTACCTCAGCGCTGGCAGCGGGCCAGTTACCCGGAGCCTGAACGCCGACGATATTGGCGGGATCCAGTGCATCATTGCTACCAGTATCCAGCGGGATAAGGAAAACATTCGGTGAAGCGCACTGCGCCATCGCCTGAGCCAACGTCGTACAGAGGCTCGCTGGATCAATGCTACCGCCGGCAAATCCGATATCGAAATAAGCGCTGGTAGAAAAGCCGTCCAGGCCATTAATTGCCGCTTCCACCGGATTGGTGGGAGCGCCCACGTCTGCAGTACCATCACTGGTTGCTGCTGCCGCGAAGACAATATCGGTATTCAACGGCAGATCGGATGCAAGCGGGTCAAA
Source organism: Alcanivorax jadensis T9 (assembly GCF_000756655.1). Taxonomy (GTDB): domain Bacteria; phylum Pseudomonadota; class Gammaproteobacteria; order Pseudomonadales; family Alcanivoracaceae; genus Alcanivorax; species Alcanivorax jadensis. The sequence continues at coordinate 116,736 of NZ_ARXU01000005.1, read as the reverse complement.
GCGGGGAAAAGTCCCGATTTGGGTAGCACCCTCACTCTGATCAGGAACGGTATCACTGCCGCCACCACAGGCCGCCAGTGCCAAGGCCACTGCCGCAGGCAGTACTTTCTTGTAGATATGCATGGGTTCTCCCAAACCGTTTGTTATCTTTTTTATTTCTGTCTGCGCCGCAATCTCCCATAACGCAGCCAGAAAGACATCGTCCCTGTGCGCCGAATCTAGGCCGGCTAACCTACACAGCAGAGTTGTCACCTAGGAAGAATACAGTATGTTTGGAAGAGCACCAACGGTCTTTGACAGGAAAAACTTGACGTTGGTCCGATAGGCGGTATCCGGGCGACGACCCGCCAGTCACCGCCCGAGAGAGAGAACAGGTCTACTGAAGTCGATCCGGCGCACGCAGGGTCACCGGCTGCTCCTCTGGCTCGCCCTCCCCACTCTTACATTGCTGCTCCATATAGCCTGAGCGTTGCTCCTCGGGCAGGTTCTTTGCCTCCCAGGCAATCACTGCCTGCAGACAGGTTTCACGCTGCTCCCGGGTCAGCGGCCGGCCATCCGCCCATTTGCCGGTTTCAATAGCGCGGCGCATGTTGTCACAGACTTCCTGCGTCATGGCAGAGATCAGGTCTTCAAAGCTTTGATAGGTCATGAGATTCACTCGTTAGAGGCACCCCCGCCAGTTCGGCGGGGGTGGGCTTACGCCCGTTTCCGGCCTAGCTAGCCTGGGACGGATACAGGGAAACCGCTGTTTGCCTGTAGCTATTAACTACTCACTATTAACTGCTTTTTAATTGCTGTCACCGGGGCGAGTACTCCAACCCAGCTTGGAACGGCAGGCCTGGTAGAAATCATGGCCTGGCGGGTGAATCAAGTGCAAACGGTGGGGTTTCTTGCGAATGGCGATCACATCATCCACCTGCAGGCGAATCCCGGCGGTGCCGTCGCAGCTGACCAGTGGCCGGACCTTTTCGGTGGTGATATGGATCTTAATCTCGCTGTCACCGGCCACCACCAGCGGGCGGCTGGTGAGGGTATGCGGATTGAGCGGTACCATTACCATGGCATCCAGCTTGGGATGCATGATGGGCCCGCCGCCGGACAGCGCATAGGCCGTGGAACCGGTGGGAGTGGAGATGATCAGGCCATCGGAACGCTGGCCATAAACAAAATGGCCATCGATCACCAGCTCGAAGTCGATCATGTGCACGCTGTCACCGGATAGCAGCACGATATCATTCAGGGCGCAGCCCTCGCCCACCACGGTCTTGCCCCGGCGCACTTCCAGATCCAGCAGAAACCGCTTTTCGGTGGTGTATTCACCGTCCAGCACCTGCCCCACCCGGCTTTCGATTTCGGAGGGAAGAATATCGGTGAGAAACCCCAGGTGACCACGGTTGACGCCCAGCACCGGCACGTCAAAACGGGCCAGGGTGCGGGCGGCGCCCAGCAGGCTGCCATCGCCACCGACGACAATGACCAGATCACAGGCTTCCCCCATCTGCGTGGCAGAGGCAGCCTGCAGGCCCATTTCCGGCAGACTGCCGGCAATGTTCTTGTCGAGGATAACGGTACAGTCACGCCCGTTGAGGAAGTGAATCAACTGACGCAGTGAATACAGCGCCTGTTCACTTTCGGAACGGGCAATCAAGCCGATATTGCGGAATTTGTTGCTAAAAGTCTCTTGCGCCACACGAATCCTGGGCAGCCGGGGCTGCATCCGGTGAAGGGCTCGCCCTCCATCCGGTGAGCGACCACCCTGGCCAGAATCCGTGATTGCAGCGTGGCAGCCGCGGATTCAGACCTGTGTCAGGTACTCGTTCAGGTTAGCAGCATTGGCATTCAGGCCACCATCCAGAACGATTACGTCCAAGCCGGCGTTTTTTAACAGAAAAGCGGCTGTGGCGCTACGTCGACCGGTGTCACAGTAAGCAATATAGGTCTTGCTGGGGTCTAAAAGACGGGATTTCAGCCGCAATACGTTCAGCGGCATATTGGTGGCTCCCACCAGGTGCTCCTGGTCGAATTCATCGCTGGTGCGCACATCCAGCCACCAGGCGCCCTTTTCTGCCGCGCCCAGTACATCCCCAGCGGGCATGGTGTTGATGATCGGCTCGCGCAGCAGAGCATCAAAGTCCTGGCGTTCCAGCTTCATCAATACCCCATCGGTGGCCATGGTCACCGTGGCGTTACGAGGTTTGCCGGAAAGCAGCGCCTCTTCGCCAAACCACTGCCCCTCTTCCAGCATGGCCACAGGGGTTGGGGCATTATCGCCCATACTGATGGCCACCTCGCAGACACCTTCCTTGAGAATGTAGCAACAGTCTGCCGCCTCGCCCTGACGGATGATGACATCCCCCTGCTTGTGACGATGAGCCTTCAGGCGCCGGAAGATTTCCAAGATATTACTGGGCGGCACCCGATGAAACAGCTTGGATTTAAGCAGCCGAATCATCCACTCGCGATCATTCTGGTAAGCGGAGTTGGCGTTGATATCGAGAATCACGTAGCCGGCGGACTGGTCCCAGGAAAGAATGGTATCCAGGCGGAAGCTGTCAAACCGAACCACACTGACCTCGGTCAGAGCCCGAGCCGTGCTCCGCCGGGGCTGGGCATGCTCCAGCGGATGCCAGGATGCGGTATCGCCGGCACTGACGGTACGGGTTTTACCTGCGTCATCGGTAAGCTCTACCTTGCCGCTAAGCAGATAGATGGTGGTGTTGTCCTTGTCGCCAAGCGAAAAAAGGGCATCTCCTGACGAATAACGGCACACTTCCTGCTGATCCAGAAGCCAGTCCAGCTGGTCCCCAGACAGCGCATTCACTGGCACAAAGGTCTGTAAAAGGCTTTTATCAATGGATTCCTGTGCCATACCTGCCGCTCCCCGTGCTCTTATTGTGTCAACAACATCATGCTTTCAGCGTAGATAATGCAAAAAACCTACCATTTTTCAGTGAAGTGGCACTGGGTCACATCTGTTTATCAGCGAAAGCGCAGCACGTTATCGATCGCCGAGTCGTTGCGACAGTTCGGACAACGATTGGCATTGCAGTCGGAGACGCCGGGCTTGAACTGGTTGGGCACCTCCACCCGGATCACTCGCTTGCCACAGGCCTGTTGATCCGAGCCCACCGAGACCTGGCACACCGGGTTTTCATAATGAGCCAACCAGGCCCGATAGTGATCTTCAGTGACCAGACATTTACGCGCAGCGAAAGCCACTGGATTTTCCATGTAACTGCCGATCTGATCAGCGGAAATGGAAATATGCCCGGCACCGGGGTGGAAGGCGATAAAGCTGAGACCGAGATTTTCCAGTTTTTCCAGCACCTTCTGGGCACCAGTGCTGGCTTCTTTCACCCGATTTCGTTTGAGCTCGCCCAGCTCCTCCTTGAGCTGGCTGATCAGATCATCGCGGGTCAGCACATCCATTTCCTTGGCATGGATCTGCTCGGACAGTTTCGCCCGCTCCTCCTCGATGCGCTGCTCAAGTGCCAGCTTGTACTGTTCGGTGAGCACTTCCAGTTCGCTGCCCTGGGTCTGGCTTTGATGGCTCTGCTCCTCCAGGCTCTGGGTTAGCGATAACACCTGAGCCTTCAGAGAATCATTCTGTTCACGCAACGCTCCATTCTGGGATTTGAGCGTCTTGAACTGTCCCAGAACCTTTTCCAGCTGAGCATTAAGGATTTCCTCTTTTTGCTGAGCCGCGTAGCGTAGTTTGCCCACTTCTTCGGATTGGGAGTTTTCCAGAGTCTGCACCCGCAAGCGCAGCTCCTTGATAATGCGAGCCAGCCGAACCCTTTCTTCATCGGCCTCTTTCTTGCTCTCGCTATCGTCCGGCGCGATGGTGGGCGCCTTCGTTTCGGCACCAATGACTGGTGGCGCGGCGGCAGGAGTCGAATCCAGCTCGTCATCGATCTCCAGACCCAATTTCGGACCGCGCTCACGAATGGTGTCTCGAATGGCGATAAAGTCATTGGCTCCCGGCTTCATACCCGGATCCCACATCTGATCCTGGTGCCAAGCCACCGGACACTGGCTACGGCAGGCCAGACGGATCGGTCCGGCCCCCATATCCGGCCCTTGCCCTGCATGCTCTGCAAGATGGCGCAGCGGCACATTCCAGGTGGTGTCGGCCATGCCATCTTCATCAAAATCGATGGTAAAAAGGACCAGTGAACGTACCCGTAACTGACCATTCACCAAACAGTAGGCACCACGAACTTCCTTATCAGCAAACTCAGGGACCCCCACCATGCCATCCAGGATCGCCTCAAAATCCGCATACAGCATGCTTTTGGTAATGCCCCGATGATCAAAAAACAGAATTGCTTCGGACGTCACGGAGGATAGAGGCATGTGTCCTTCCTTCCCTTGAGAATTATTGTAGTTGGCCACTGACTCGCCACAACGTCACTCCCTGCAATATCCAGAAAACCCAGTAGTGACGGCAAAGTCAGGGTGCTGCCAATTATAGTCAGCCCCTCATAAAAGAGTGTGACCTGAATGGCAGTAAAAAAAAAGCATACGAAAACCCGCTCATCACTATGCCGCAAAGCAGCCAGCAAAGACCAATAACGACATCACGTTGCCAGAATAATATGTGTGGGGAGAGGGGGGGGAGGTGGTTAACGGATAGGAGTGGGGCTGGAAAATCGGAGAGGAATCAGAGTTCCTCTCCATCGTCTACCCAGCTGTCTTCTTCCTGCCACTCTTCCAGGCATTCCATCAGCTGCTTCTCTTCCAGCCGCTCTTCCAGATAGTCTTCCATTTGCTTGTCCTCCTTTATCTTTTTCAGTGTTGTGAACCTGAAATTAGACAGGGTTTAGGTGACAAGTTCATTACAGGAGACGCTGCACGCATCACGCAGCAGACAACACGAACAAATAAAAACAGCAAGGCAAAACCAGGAGCAACGGAGGCATGACGCGCTGCATGGAGCGTGGGCAGCCCCCTTGAAACAAAAAAGGCCCCCGTAAATGGGAGCCTTTAATGCTGAATAGTGGCGGAGCGGACGGGACTCGAACCCGCGACCCCCGGCGTGACAGGCCGGTATTCTAACCAACTGAACTACCGCTCCACTTTTCCTTTCGGAACTCTTTACTTTCAAAATATGGTGGGTGGTGACGGGATCGAACCGCCGACCCTCTGCTTGTAAGGCAGATGCTCTCCCAGCTGAGCTAACCACCCGCATCGCGCTGCGAAGTGGGCGCCATTTTAGGGATTGGGCCGGGGGTGTCAACGGCTTTTTGCAGAAAAAAGTCCGTTTGCCTAGAAAATGGGCGGAACGGGCAAAAGTTGCACAGAATGGCCACTGTAGGAGCCCATGCTTGCATGGCGAACCGAGCCGGCGGTGCCGTTGCTCCCGATCTCAAAGAAGAAGCTGTCGAAGCCAGACAGGCCTGATCGCCCTCCGGGCGATTTCCTCGCTAGCGCGAGGTTCGCATGTGCAGATCCCCCGTGGGGGCAAGCATGGGCTCCTACAAGCGGCTACGTAGCTTACCGCTTCAGCTCTCTTCCGACTCCAGCGCCTCAATCTTCGCCTTTGCCTGCTCCAGAGTGAATCGCCCCGGCACCGGCTGCCCGCTCGGTTTGGCAATCAGGTAGTGATGCACATCCAGCGCCCAGGTCTGCCGGTTCAGCTCGCCTTCCTCGATAATGGAGTACCCACTCTGCCCCCAGCTGATGGCATTACCGATCATGCTTCCCCCACCACACGGGCCAGAATAATGTCCGCCAGGTCATCCAGGGTCAGGGAACCGTCCCGGTCAAACCAGTTGGGCGCCCAGCCTGTCATGCCGGTGAGCAGGCGACGAATGATAAAGGGATCATCCCGGAACGCCCCCTGCGCATGCAGCGCATTGAGTGCATCCAGCCACAGTTGCTCATAAATGGCGCGCAACTCCAGCGCCTTGCGCTGTTTGTCCTCACTGAGACAGCGCCACTCTGTCACCAGCACGGTCATGGCTTCAGCAGTATCCCCGACAATGGACTGCAGCTCCGCACGGATCAGTGCCCGCAGCTGCCCTTTCGGTGAGCTCTCAGCCGCAATAGCCCGGCGCAGACGATCCGTATTGAACTGGATCACCTCTTCCATTACCGCAAAGAGGATATCCTCCTTACTCTTGAAATGATGAAAGATGGAGCCGCTCTGGATGCCCACGGAAGCCGCAATATCCCTGACTGTAGTGCGATCAAAGCCCTTGTCCCGAAACAGGTGAGCCGCCGCACTGAGCAAACGCCCGCGGGGAGAATCATCGATTCCATTAATTGCCAGTGACTCAGCCATTGGTATCCTCTTTTTTGTATCCCCGCATTATCCCGATTCCTGGCTGCAAGCTGCAAGCTGCAAACACAATCACCATGCGCCGGATTAAACAGTAGGAGCGCCGCTTGAGGCGCGAACCAGAGCCCAGCGAAGGATCGGTGCAGATGACAGATCAATTCCTCGCCCAAGGCTCGAATTCGCGCCTCAAGCGGCTGTATTCGCTTCGGGTCGCACTGAACTACGTGCGTTGCTCCGCTCCTACAGCGGCTTCGGATAAATGCTCAGCAAGACATCTCACACTTTACAAACCAAGCGCTTGCTTGGTAGCTTACGAGACCACGCTTTTACACGCAAATGGAGCCACCATGACCGAACCCGTTCGCATCGGCTGTGCCGCCGGATTCTGGGGCGATACCAACAGCGCCGCTTTCCAGTTGGTCAAGCAGGCCGAGATCGATTATCTGGTGTTCGACTATCTGGCCGAGGTGACCCTGTCCATCATGGCCGGGGTCCGCATGAAGGATCCCAGCGCCGGTTACGCCCACGACTTCGTTAATAATGTCATGGCGCCGCTGGCCAAGGACATCAAAGCAAAGAACATCAAGGTGGTCAGCAATGCCGGCGGGGTAAACCCTCGCGCTTGCCGTGAAGCCCTGGAGAAAGTGTTCGAGGCCGCCGGGGTAACCATGAAGATTGCCCTGGTGGAAGGCGATGACCTGAACCCGCGCCGCAACGACTTTGCCGATGTGACGGAAATGGACACCGGCGCTCCCCTGCCCCCCATGACAGTCACAATGAATGCCTACCTGGGCGCCCTGCCCATCAAGGCAGCTCTGGATGCCGGCGCCGATATCGTGCTCACTGGCCGCATCGCTGATTCCGCCGTGGTACTGGGCCCCCTGATGCACGAATTCGGCTGGGCTGAAGACGACTACGACAAACTGGCCCAGGGCTCACTGGCCGGCCATGTGATCGAATGCGGCGCCCAGTGCACCGGCGGCAACTTCACCGACTGGCGCGATGTTCCTGACTTCCACAACATGGGCTTTCCCATTGCCGAGTGTTTTGCGGACGGTCACTTCGTCATTACCAAGCCGGACAACACCGGTGGCCTGGTCAACACCGCCACCGTAGGCGAACAGATCGTCTATGAAATTGGCGATCCTCGTGCCTATATGCTGCCCGACGTGGTCTGCGACTTTACCCAGGTACAACTGGAACAGGTGGGCGACAACCGGGTGAGTGTCAGCGGCGCCCGGGGCCTGCCGCCCACCGACAGTTATAAGGTCTCCGCCACCTACCCGGATGGTAACCGTATCACTGCCTCCTTCCTGATGGGCGGTATCGACGCCCCGCAAAAAGGCCAGGTGGTGGCCGACGCCATCCTGAAAAAGGTGGACGGCCTGTTCAAACAGCTGGGCATGGCGCCCATGCGCGAGACCAGCGTGGAAATCCTTGGCAGCGAAACCACCTATGGCGCTCAGGCCCGTCGTGGCGACACCCGCGAAGTAGTGGTCAAGATCGGCGCGTTGCACGATGACAAGAAAGCCCTGGGTCTGTTTGCCCGGGAAATTGCCCAGGCCGCCACCGGCATGGCACCGGGCCTGTCCGGCCTGGTTGGCGGACGCCCCAAGCCGTTCCCGCGCATTCGCCTGTTCTCCACCCTGGTCAGCAAGAAGTCGATTCCGGTGACTGTGGACCTGGACGGCAACACCATACCGGTGAACATTCCTGCCGGAAGCGCGTTTGATGCCAACATCCTGCCTGATGACAGCCGAGGCGACATCGCTACCGGCGAAGTGGCTGTGCCACTGATCAAACTGGCCTGGGCCCGCAGTGGCGACAAGGGCAACCACGCCAACATCGGCGTCATCGCCCGTCAGCCGGAGTACCTGCCCTATATCAATGCGGCCCTCACGGAAGACGCCGTGGCCGATTATATGCAGCACGTGCTCGACCCGGACACCGGCAGCGTCAGCCGTTGGTCACTGCCGGGCATGAATGCCTACAACTTCCTGCTGAAGAATGCCCTGGGCGGCGGCGGCATCGCCTCCCTGCGTATTGACCCGCAGGGCAAGGCGTTTGCCCAGCAGTTACTGGATATGCCCATCCCCGTCAGCCAGACCATCGCTGATGAAGTGGGCAAGCAATATTGATTTTAGCGTGCTGCGTGTCGCGTGAGGCATGCAAGCGCTATTAGGACTTCAAGGACTCAACAATGTCATACCGTTCCGTATTCAAACCCGACCTGTTTGCCGGCCAGAACATCATCGTCACCGGCGGTGGCTCCGGCATCGGTCGCTGCACCGCCCATGAACTGGCTTCCCTTGGGGCCCGCGTCGTATTGGTCGGTCGCAAGCAGGATAAACTGGATGCCGTAGCCGCGGAAATCGAGGAAGACGGCGGCCAGGCCATCGGCTTCGCCTGCGACATTCGAGACGAAGATGTGGTCAAAAGCACCGTCGCCGATATCTACAAGGCCGTCGAAGTCGTTCACGGCCTGGTCAACAACGCCGGCGGCCAATTCCCTTCACCACTGGCGCTGATCAGCCAGAAAGGCTGGGAAACCGTGGTGCGCACCAACCTCACCGGCGGCTTCCTGATGGCCCGGGAAGTCTTCACCCAGGGCATGAACCGCAACGGCGGAGCCATCGTCAACATCGTCGCCGACATGTGGGCCGGTATGCCCGGCATGGGCCACTCCGGCGCCGCCCGTGCCGGCATGGTCAACTTCACCCAGACCGCTTCCTACGAGTGGGGCAGCTGCGGCGTGCGCGTCAATGCCGTCGCCCCGGGCTGGATCATGTCCAGTGGCATGGATACCTACCCCGAGGGTTTCAAGCAGACACTGAAAACCCTGCGTGCGGCGGTGCCACTCAAGCGCATGGGTAACGAATCGGAAGTGTCCGGTGCCATCTGCTTCCTGCTCAGCGACGCCGCCGCCTTCATCAGCGGCGACACCCTGCGCATCGATGGCGCCGCCAGCCAGGGCAACGTGGCGATCTTCCCGCTGCCCGACCACGACAAGAGCAAGCCGTTTGACGGCTTCCACCGTGCCACCACCCCCGATGTCTTCAAGGACCTGTAATGTCAGTCATTGAATCCGCACTGGACCCGAACAGCGAGGAATACCGGCAGAACCGCGACGCCCTGCTGGCGGCAGTGGAAGAATTCCGCGCCATCGAGCAGGCCGTGGTGGATACCGCCGAAGGCAAGCGCGCCAAGTTCGAGAAACGTGGCCAGCTACTGCCCCATGAGCGTATCTCCCGCCTGCTGGACACCGGTTCGCCATTCCTGAGCCTGATGAACCTGGCCGGTTACAAGATGCACGATGACAAGGACGGTACCGAAGCCGGCGGCGGCACCATTGCCGGCATCGGCTATGTGTCCGGCGTTCGTTGCCTGGTTACTGCCTCCAATTCCGCCATCAAGGGCGGCACCATTTCGCCCTCTGGCCTGCATAAAACCCTGCGCCTGCAGCGCATCGCCATGGAAAACAAGCTGCCGGTGGTGAGCCTGGTGGAATCCGGCGGCGCCAATCTGAACTATGCGGCAGAAGTGTTCGTGGACGGCGCCCGCACTTTTGCCAACCAGGCACGGCTGTCCGCTGCCGGCATTCCGCAGATCACCGTGGTACACGGCAACGCCACCGCCGGTGGCGCCTATCAGCCAGGCCTGTCTGACTACGTGGTAGTGGTCCGCGAGCGCGCCAAGATGTTCCTGGCCGGCCCTCCGCTGCTGAAAGCCGCCACCGGCGAAATCGCCACCGATGAAGAACTGGGTGGCGCCGAAATGCACGCCGGCACCGCCGGCACCGCCGAATACCTGGCGGAAAACGATGCGGACGGCATTCGTCAGGCCCGGGATCTGGTCAAGCTGCTGGGCTGGCGCCGGGCAGCACCGGCTAGCGACGAGATCGAACCGCCCCGCTACGATGCCGAGGAATTGCTCGGTGTGGTACCCGCCGACGCCAAGAAACCCTACGACGTGCGCGAGATCATTGCCCGCATCGCCGACAGCTCCGATTTCCTGGATTTCAAGAACGACTGGGACAGCGCCACCGTGTGCGGCTGGAGCACCATCGAAGGCAAGCCCGTGGGCATCATCGGCAACAATGGCCCGATCACCCCGCGAGGCGCTGCCAAGGCCGCCCAGTTCATCCAGCTCTGCGACCAGACCCGTCGACCATTACTGTTCCTTCACAACACCACCGGCTTCATGGTGGGCACCGACGCGGAACAGAACGGCGTCATCAAGCACGGTTCGAAAATGCTGCAGGCCGTGGCCAACGCCCGGGTGCCGAAGATCTCCATCGTCGTCGGTGGCTCCTACGGCGCAGGCAACTACGCCATGTGCGGCCGCGGTCTCGATCCGCGCTTCATCTTTGCCTGGCCCAACTCCAAAGTTGCCGTCATGGGTGGCCAGCAGGCCGGCATGGTGCTGCGCATCGTGGCCGAAGCCAAACAGCGCGCCAACGGCATTGAGCCGGACGAGAAGGTGCTCGACATGCTCCAGCAGACCACCGCCCAGAAACTCGACAGCCAGTCCACCGCGCTCTACGGCACGGCCCGGCTATGGGACGACGGCATCATCGACCCCCGCGACACCCGCCGCGTGGTCGCCTATGCCCTGGACATCTGCGCCGACGCCCAACATCGCGAGCTACACCCGAATGCGTTCGGGGTGGCAAGGCTGTGAAGCAATTGATAATGGAGAATTGATGATTGATAACGGCGCGAACAAGGCATGAATTAACTTGCAAGTCATCCTCCGCGCACCCTGTTTTTCGTTATCAATTATCCATTTTCAATTATCAATTCTTCCTCGGAATTTTCAGTAGCCGTAAGCATTCAACAGCACGCATTGCGTAACGAACACAACAGGAACCGAAATCATGCTTTTCACTCAAGAACACGAAGAACTGCGCCGCACAGTACGCAACTTTGTCGAGAAAGAACTGAACCCCCACGTCAAGGAATGGGAAGAAGCCGGGCGCTTTCCTATTCATGAGGTGTTCAAGAAAATGGGCGATCTGGGTCTGCTCGGTGTGACCAAGCCGGTCGAGTTCGGTGGCATGGGGCTGGATTACTCCTATGGCATGGTGATGGCCGAAGAGATGGGCCGCACTCACTGTGGTGGTGTTCCGCTTTCCACCGGGGTACAGACCGACATGGCCACCCCGGCCCTGGCCCGTTTCGGTTCCGACGAACTGCGTCAGAATTATCTTGCACCGGCCATTGCCGGTGACATGGTGGCCTCCATCGCCGTGTCCGAACCGCATGCGGGTTCCGATGTGGCCGCTATCAAGACCACTGCCACCAAGGACGGCGACGACTACGTGATCAACGGCACCAAGATGTGGATCACCAACTCCCCCAGCGCTGATTGGTTCTGCCTGCTTGCGCAGACCTCAGACGGCAAGCCGCACATGAACAAGTCTTTGATCATCGTGCCGAAAGACGCCGCTGGCATCACCGTGGACAAACCCCTGCACAAGCTGGGCATGCGCTCCTCGGAAACCGCCCAGGTGTTCTTCGACAACGTGCGAGTGCCCCAGCGCAACCTGGTCGGCCAGGAAGGCATGGGCTTCATGATGCAGATGATGCAGTTCCAGGAAGAGCGTCTGTTCGCTGCCGCCAACAGCCTGATGGGCATGCAGCACGTGATTGACGAAACCATCGCCTACGCCAAGGACCGTCAGGTGTTCGGCATGCCGCTGATCGACAACCAGACCGTGCACTTCCGCCTGGCCGAACTGCAGACCGAAGTGGAATCCCTGCGCGCCCTCACCTACCGGGCCTGCGAGATGTACATCAACGGTAAGGACGTCTTGCAGCTGGCGTCTATGGCCAAACTGAAAGTCGGTCGTCTGAGCCGTGAAGTAGCCGATGGCTGCCTGCAGTACTGGGGCGGCAACGGCTTCATGTGGGAGAACCCCGCCGGCCAGCTTTACCGCGACGGCCGTCTGGGCTCCATCGGCGGCGGCGCCGACGAAATCATGCTGGGCATTATCTGCAAGACCATGGACATCCTGCCGGGGAAGAAGAAATAACAGGACACCCGGCCCCGGAATACTGCCCGCTGTAGGAGCGGCGCTTTAGCCGCGAAACCCCAGGAGCGAGAAGCGAGTTACGAGAAGCGAAATGCACAACCGAACCACCGTGTTTCAGGTTTTCGGACCTCGTAACTCGCGCCTCGCAACTCATATTCTGTTCGCGCCTCAAGCGGCGCTCCTACAGCGGCCCCTGTAGACATGTTGAGAGGAGCGCATGATGACGCTACCGAAAACAGACACTTTGCAGCTCAACCAGGATGGCCCGGTTCTGCATGTCACCCTGAACCGTCCCGACAGCCGTAACGCCATGAGCCTGACCATGGTCAACGAGCTGATGGCGGTGTTCGAGGCAATTAAGGATGACACCGACGTGCGTGCCATTGTGCTGCGTGGCGCAGGCGGTCACTTCTGTGCCGGCGGCGATATCAAGGATATGGCAGGCGCCCGCCAGCAGGCTGCCAGAGGCGACAGCGATGCTTTTCAGAAGCTGAATCGTCGCTTCGGAGAAATGATCACCGCCGCCAACCAGCAGCCCCAGGTCGTGATTACGGTGCTGGAAGGCGCGGTGCTAGGGGGCGGTTTTGGTCTGGCCTGCATCTCCGATGTGGCCATCGCCCACAACGGCGCCACCTTCGGCCTGCCGGAAACCGGCCTCGGGGTTATTCCCGCCCAGATCGCTCCTTTTGTGGTGGAGCGCATCGGCCTGACCCAGGCCCGCCGACTGGCCCTCACCGGTATCCGCTTCCAGGGCGAAGAAGCCCGGCGCCTGGGTATCGTCCACGAAGTGGCCGCCGACGCTGACGGTCTGGATGCCCTGCTGGAAGACACCCTAAAAGCGGTTCGCAAATGCGCGCCCCATGCCAACCGGGTGACCAAAGCGCTGGTACTGGACGTGGACCATGAGCCCATGGAGGCATTGCTGGACCAGGCAGCGAAGGATTTCGCCGCCGCCGTGAGCAGCGAAGAAGGCCAGGAGGGCACCATGGCGTTCGTACAAAAACGTTCGGCGTCCTGGAATCAATAAAAGAGTTGAATCGATACACCGTAGGAGGCTGCTTGTAGGCGAACCGATGTGGCACACCCATCACCAATGGTTCGCTTGCAAGCAAGCTCCTACAGGGGAGCATTTTCAACCGGTTAACCGGTAAGGAACCACAATGAGCTTTGAAAAAATCCTGATTGCCAACCGTGGCGAGATTGCCTGCCGGGTTATCGCCACTGCCCAGTCACTGGGCTACCGGACCGTGGCGGTCTATTCCGAGCCGGATGCGGGTGCCCGTCATGTGCAACTGGCTGACGAAGCCGTCTGTGTAGGCCCGGCCCTGGCCAGCGCCTCCTACCTGAATGTGGAAGCCCTGCTGGATGCCTGTCGCAAGACCGGCGCCGACGCGGTGCACCCAGGCTATGGTTTCCTCTCGGAAAATGCCGGTTTCTCCAAAGCCTGCAAGGACGCCAGCATCACCTTTATCGGCCCTGATGAAGAAGCCATCCACTTGATGGGCTCCAAGCGCCTGTCCAAGATCGCCATGATCGAGGCTGGTGTGCCCTGCATTCCGGGTTACGAAGGTGAAGACCAGAGCGACGCCATCCTGCTGAAGGAAGCCGAACGCATCGGCCTGCCGCTGATGATCAAGGCCAGCGCCGGCGGCGGCGGCCGCGGCATGCGGGTGGTCACCGACGCCAACGACATTACCGCCCAGCTAAAGAGTGCCCGCCAGGAAGCAAACAGTGCCTTCGGCAGTGACGAGCTGATCCTGGAGCGTGCCGTAATGCAGCCACGGCATGTGGAAATCCAGGTGTTCGGTGACCGCCACGGCAATGTGATTCATCTCGGTGAGCGCGATTGTTCGGTGCAGCGCCGCCACCAGAAAGTGGTGGAAGAGGCCCCCTCTCCGGCTGTGGACGAGACCCTGCGTCAACAGATGGGTGAGGCGGCGGTCAATGCCGCCAAGGCCTGCAACTATGTGGGGGCTGGCACCGTAGAATTTCTGCTGGCGCCGGAAGGCGATTTCTTCTTCCTGGAAATGAACACCCGCCTGCAGGTGGAGCACCCGGTCACCGAACTGGTCACCGGTCTGGATCTGGTGGCCTGGCAAATCAAGGTCGCCCGGGGCGAACCGCTACCACTGAGCCAGGAGCAGGTCACCCTCACCGGCCATGCCATGGAAGTCCGCCTGTACGCGGAAGACCCGGCCCAAAACTACATGCCACAAACCGGCCCGGTACTGCGCTGGCAACCGGCCAGCGGCGACGGCGTGCGCATCGATCACGGCCTGACCGAAGGCTATGAGGTGGGCAGTCACTACGATCCCATGCTGGCCAAGATTATTGCCGTAGGCGACAGCCGCGAAGACGCCCGACGACGCCTGATACGCGCCGTGGAGGACACGGTACTGATGGGAGTCCGGGATAACCGGACCTTCCTGGCCGCCATTCTGCGTCACCCGGTGTTTGCCCGGGGCGAAGCCACCACGGCGTTTATCGGCCAGGACTTTGCCGACGACGCCAGCATGGCCGGCGACATCCCGCCAAGCCAATTGTGGGCCCTGGCCGCCCTGCTCCGCTGTGAAGTGGAGACGCCAACAACCGAGCTACGCGGCTGGCACTCCAGCACCCTGGGGGCCCAACCGGTCCAGCTCCGCTGTGGCGAACACGAGCAGACCGTGTACATCCGCTATCAGGGCAACCATGCCGAACTGATCGTCGGCGAGGACAACCACCGCATCGAGCCACTGGGCCCAGGCCTGGCGAGCATGGATGGGATTCGCCAGAGCTACCGGATGTACCAGGATGGCAAACAAAGCTGGCTGCAATGCCAAGGCCACAGCGTCTGTTTCGAGGATGCTACCCACAGCGCAGCGGGCAGCAGTGATCAGGCCGGTTCCGGCCAGATTCGCGCGCCCATGGATGGGGCAGTGATTGAGGTATGCGCGAAGGCCGGTGATGTCGTAAAACGGGGTCAGGTGCTGGTGATCATGGAAGCCATGAAGATGGAACACAGCCTCAAGGCGGATTGTGATGGCACCGTGGAAACCGTGGATCTGACGGTTGGCGGTCAGGTGAAACGCCAGCAACTACTGGTCAATATCAAGGCGGACGACTCAGAGTCATAATCCGTCAGTGACATTTTGCAAACGGAGAGGGACACTCCACTGTGCTTCAATTTGCATCGGGCAGATAAGGCCAAAACGGACCGCTACAATCTGCTCCGGCACAGCTCCCGGGCAGGGCTCTTGCCCTGCCATGGTGCTACGGTTAAGGTAAGCGCCCGCTTGCCAATACTGGGTTCCCGGCTGAACAGCCTGCGGATAACCGTTTACATGCCGTGATCGAAAGACTGGCCTGTATCGATTGATCCCGTGGTGTTTTGTGCCTGGGCCTTCCAAGAACACAGACTAATGGAGATCCTATGAGCAGCGCCGACATCATCACGTTGCCCAAGCTTCTGTCCAAGGTTCCCGAGGTGGTCAGCAATCTGCCAGGCCTGATCAAGGGCTCGCGGATGGCCAAGATCACTGACACGACCAAGCCTTTGGGGCTGGGCATGGCCATCGAGCGAGCCACCGGCATGAACCCCAACGGCGCCGCCCTGATCTACGAAGACACCGAGCTTACCTATAAGCAGTTCAATGCCTGGGCTAACCGATTGGCAGATTACCTGGCCTCCATCGGTCTGAAAAAAGGCGACACTATCGCCGTCAACATCGAAAACCGCCCGGAACTGCTAGTCACCGTAGCCGCCTGTGCCAAAATGGGCGTTTGCGCTGCGCTGATCAATACCTCCCAGCGTGGCAAAGTACTGGTCCATTCTTTCAATCTGGTGAAACCCAAGGCCGCCATTATTGGTGAGGAGCTGGTAGAAGCCGTGGAAGAGATTCGCGGCGACCTGGATCTTAAGGATAATTTCTTTTTCTTCGCCGACCAGGACACCCTGGAAAACCCGGGTGACGCTCCCGCCGGCTACAAGAACCTGGCCAGCGAAATCAAGGACTGCTCCAGCGAGAACCCGGCTTCCAGCAAGCAGACTTTCCTCCGTGATCCGCTGTTCTACATTTATACGTCCGGTACCACGGGCCTGCCCAAAGCCGTGGTGTTCAACCACGGTCGGTGGGAAAAGGCTTACGGTGGGTTTGGCTATTCGGCGGTACGCCTCAATGCTGACGATCGCCTTTACACCACCCTGCCCTTCTACCACGCCACTGGCATGGTCATCTGCTGGGCATCAGTGCTGGCCCCTGCAGGCACCCTGGTACTGGCGCGCAAGTTCTCCGCCAGCGGCTTCTGGGAAGATATCCGCCGTCACGGCTGTACTGCGTTTGGTTATGTAGGCGAATTGTGTCGCTATCTGCACGAGCAACCGGAAAAGCCCAATGACCAGGACAATAAGGTTCACACCATTGTTGGCAACGGCCTGCGCCCGAGCATCTGGAAAGAGTTCAAGGATCGTTTCGGCATTGACCGCGTGGTAGAGCTGTATGCCTCCTCAGAAGGCAATGTAGCTTTTACCAATGTGTTCAACTTCGACAACACCGTGGGTTTCTCTCCTGTCAGCTATGCCATCGTCAAATACGACAAGGAACGGGACGAGCCGGTACGCGACAGCAGCGGTAACATGATCAAGGTGGGTAAGGGCGAATCCGGCCTGATGCTCGGCGAGATCACCGACAAGACCCCATTTGACGGCTACACCGACCCGGAGAAGACCGAAAAATCCATCTTCCGTGACGTTTTCAAGAAGGGCGACGCCTGGTTCAACACCGGCGACATGATGCGCGATATCGGCTTCCGCCATGCGCAGTTCGTGGATCGTCTGGGCGATACCTTCCGCTGGAAAGGCGAAAACGTGTCCACCACCGAAGTGGAACAGATTCTGGACGGTTTTGATGGCATTCAGGAATCTGTGGTTTACGGTGTGGAAATTCCCAACACCAATGGCCGGGCCGGCATGGCACAGGTTCGTCTGACCTGCCACCACAGTGAATTCGACTTCAAGGGGCTGTGCGCCTACCTGAAGCGTGAACTGCCACACTACGCCATTCCCGTGTTCCTGCGTATCAACGAGCAGGCCATGGAAACCACCGGTACCTTCAAGCACCAGAAGAACAAGCTGAAAGAACAGAAGTACGACCTTGGCCAGCAAGACAATGCAGTCTACGTATTGCTTCCCAAGGCTGATTGCTACCAGCAGCTGGACAAGGAAAGCCAGGAAAGCATCGACAACGGCGAGCACCGTTTCTGATCTTTCCGTTGCTGACCAAAAAAAGGGTGCCTTCGGGCACCCTTTTTTATTTGCCAATCATACCGATATATTCACAGCACACCCCTGAAGCCACAGCTCTGCTGACCCTGCTCCGGGCAAGCCCCTTTCTTTGCCCTGAGTACGGGAAAAGCCGACTTAATGAGGCCAAACACCCCCCAAATCAAACACCACACAAGCCACTTCAGGCTGCTTGCCCGATCAGCGCGCCACAGACATTATTCTTCCACACCCCAACAACTATCCCCATGGTCTGTGGACAACTCTGTGCAGGACCTCAGGAAAACACTCTACAGCCCCCGTATAGGATACCTTTCAGCTGTTTGCATGATTTTCCACCAGGACAGGGATTGACACTTTCCACAACTTGCAGAGCGCATCAGCACATTTAGCGGGGGGTTACTCACAAAACCTGTGGATAGAATTGTGGAAAAGCTGAGAAGAACCGTCTGTAACCCCCGGCAAAAGGCCTTTCCCTCTCAATGATGGATAATTACACAGACAGCAAACCTTATTATTCTCAGCAACTTAGCGGTGCTTTTTTGGCCACGCCAGATGACAACCGGATGACAGCCAATCGCATGAGCTCAATAGCAGCCTTGTGCAAAAACGCCACTTCCTTGTCATATACAGGCCGTTCAGGTAACCGATCTCTACCACGCATCGGTACAATCATACCCTCTAAATTCTTTTCCACAGAAGCTGTGGATAACCCTGTGCATAGCCGGTACACAACCGCTCTATCTCACCGGTTTTTCACGGCTATTGACGACATGCCTATTTTTTGACCAATCAATAAATTCATTATATTTCAATTGGTTGCGCTGTTTATTATGGACCATTCACGGGTTTGTCATATTTTATTGCAGAAAAAGCCCATTGACAGAAACCTGTGAACAAAATTGGGGCATGAAGACGTTACCAAGGGTGACAGCGTGGCACAGTCGTTCCGAGTAATCTGGCCATACCCTCTGTGAGGGGCTTATTTCGAACTAAAAAAAACGGGTACCAAGGGGGTACCCGTCAAAAGACACCACTAAGGGGTTAGCGGTGTGCGCTACAACACTGTTTGGACGCCTCAGCTCTTCTTGCGGCTGCGGCGTTTTGGAGTCTCGGATTCAGAGGAAGTATGTACATCTTCCTCGGCTTTACTCAGAGCACTGGTAAGCTCATGAACCCGTTTCTCCAGCTCTTCGACTTCCCGCTTGTTGGGGAGCCCCAACCGGGACAGCGCCTTGTTCAGGCGATCGTCGAAGGCCTTCTCCATCTTGTCCATGGTCTCGCCGGTATGATGGCGAACCCGTTCCTTGATCTCTTCCACCCGGGACTCGGTTTTGTCCTTGGTGTGACGTTCCACTTCTCGGCCAGCTTCGACCAGGGCATCAAAAAAGCCACTACCCTCTTCCTCGGCCCGTGCGAACGCTCCCAGACCGGCAAGCCAGATCTGGTGGGTATACTTGCGAATGTCTCGTGAAGCCCCGCTAAGGGCCTTCAGCGGGCTAGGATTCCGCTCTTCTTTTTCATTCTGCTTATCGTCGGACATGATCCAGACTCCGAAGGTAATTCCACGAGCAGATGCAGCGCAGCAACAAGCAACGGCATCGACGCGATGGGGTAAATTATAGGGGGGTAGCAGAGCAGGTTTGCACGAGTTTGTCTGACAATTGCTCAATGATCGTTTATGTGATCAATTTCTCATCAGATCAGGCTATTGCCCATCCAGATCATCATTATCATCCGGCCGCCGATTGCCAATCAGGCCCATGCCCCGAGCCAGATCCCGGGCGCTGTTGCGGATCACTTCCCGAGAGCGGCCGGTAAGCAAATCGACAATCCGCTTCCTCAGGCGCTCTTCCAGCTGATTGGCGCCCTCTTCAAGACGGCGATCCACCTTGCGTTCAATTTTGGGCCCCAGATAAAAATGACCAATTAACCCCATCAGGGTCAGGGTCAGCAGAGAAGACGCTCCCGCCGCTGCAAACAGCAGCCACCCCAGAGTGGCTATATCTATCTGCAGCGTTTCCATCAGGCCGCTCCGAACATGAACAGCAGTTGCCCGACCCCGGCCATGGCCCCCAGGAAGCCGCCTACCACGATCAGAATCCACTCATCTTCCTGGAAGGCGGGTCGCAGCAAGTCCTGGAATTCTTCCGAGCTGAGCGCCTGCATCCGTTCAGCCATGAGCTTCTCGACAATCAGGCCCCGCTCTTTGTTGAAGCCCTGATCTTCAAAAGGCTCCACGGCAAGATCGACTGCTTTGTCTTCCACCGCCTTCTTGAGATCCGCATAACCCTCCGGGCCCACCGTCAACTGGGCAGCCGTACGCACCACGCCACCATTGAGCAGTGGTTTGAGATGGCGTTTGATCAGGGCCTTGGTGCGATCTCCACGGGGACCGTTAACCACCTGGTACATGATGTTGCGCAAGGTGATCACCTCATCCGTAGCAAGGCGAGCAAAGGATTCAGCCACATCCTTCTGCCGCTTCAGGAACAGTCCCTGAATGCGGAAAGGGCCGATTTTAACGGGATTGAGCGGTCGAAAAATCAGGTTCAGAGCCAGCCAGTTGGTGGCAATACCGACGATAAAGCCAAAGAACGGTAACACCCAGTTTTCAGGCACAAAGATGAATACCGGCACCTGGATCAGGCCGAACAGGAAACCGAAGTAGAAACCGGAATTGGTAATGAAACGAAATTCAGGATCACCCACTTCCTGGAACATCTGCACCATGAGCGCCTTGTCTTCGCTCATCTGGGTGATGACCATGTGCTTCATGTCCACCAAGCTGTCCAGATTGCGGCTGATGTCATCAACCACATTGTCCATGACCGCTGGAATTGCCCGGCGTGCGCGGGCGTAGACACGCTTGCGCACCAACAGAGGCAAATTCTCCCAGAGCACGGCATTGCGCTCGGTCATCACCTCATCGGTGTACTCTTCAATACGTAGCTGGATGGTGCGGGTGAGGTGGGCGGATATCTTTTCCGGCTCCATCTCGCGAAAAAACTCGTCCAGACTGCCCAGTTTGGAAAGGGCCTTGTCCACGACTATACCTGCCATCTTCTCGACCTTGGAGGGAATGATCCCCTGCCAGCCGAAGATTGGCCGAATACCAATGAATTCCAGTGGATAGAACGTCATTTTGACGGCCATCCAGTTGGTTATCCACCCTACGGCACCGGCGATGAAAGGTATACTGACGTACTTCCAGAAGTCCGGGTACGAAAGCAATGATTCCAGCATTGAAAAACAACTCCCCTCCAAGGGCTTGTGCACTGTAACGCGACAGTGCCAAGACAAACATATCCCGCTTTCGCCAATCCCGGTCTAAAAAGCCAATGTCGTTTTAAGGCAGCAACCTATCATGGGAGGTGCCCTTTATTATAAAAGTGCCTAGTATAGGTAGCTGGCACTCTAAATATAAGCAAGATAACGTAATTTTTGGCAACAAATCGGGACCCGAAGCGACAACGAGATCCCATTTCAGGACAGGATTTTCCCTCACTTATGCCTCAGACCGGTAGTTTCCCCCAGCTGATTGTGCTTGGTGGTTTGGAGAGCGCACTCAATCAGGCGCTCACCGGCAACCAGCCCGGCCGCGACAGATTAGCCGCCCTGCACGGCACTGTCGTGCGGATTCGTACTGAGCGCCCGCTCTGGGTGCTCTATGTGCTGATCTATGAAGATGGCGTGGAACTGCTAACCGACTACGAAGGCAACGTGGATATCCGTGTCCGGGGTCCTCTGGGAGCCATGGTCCACTGGTTGTTTGCCAGCGAGCCACTGACCGATCACGAATCCCTGCGCGTCACCGGCAGCGACAGGCAAATTGCCGAACTAGCCAACCTGATCGAGAATTTCAGCCTGTGGCCACTGGTTCGCAACTGGCTCGACGACCATGTCCGGCTCAAGGAGCTGCTCGACCTGCTGCGCCGTGAAGACCCGGTTTGGCTGGAGAAGCTGGCCACCCTGCCTCAGCAGGTCGGAGAACTGGCAGAACAGGTAGCTCGTCAGCAATTGATTCAGGAAGACATCCTCGAGGAACTGCGTCACCTGCGCGGAGAATTGCGACGAGCCCGCAAGCTGGACCAGTTCTTCAGCCTCACCGGCACCCTGCTGATTCTGCTGTCGCTACTCAAGGCGTCCTCCCTGTGGGAAACCACCTTGCATGCATTGCAGCAGGATGTGTTGTCCCTGGCCATGCTCAGCCTTGGCATTGCCTTCCTGCTGGCTCGACTACTCCCCGCCAGGGGCAGGCTGTAGCCGCCGAGCGATAAGCTGCGACGCAGGTTAGGCCAAAACGACCAGCCAGCAAGTTTCGAGCGCGCCAGCAACGCTCCCCGTAGGAGCTATGCTTGCCCACCCAGGGGATCTGCGACATGCGAACCGAGCGCAGCGAGGAGACAAAGGCCAAGGCCTATCGTTCTTTCTGAAACCTGTGGAGCGCTGAGATTCCTGATCGCCCTGCGGGCGATATCCTTGCTGCGCAAGGTTCGCGGTTCAAGCGCCGCTCCTACAGCAGCTTCGTAGATATCTCGGAACTTGCCCTATGCAATCAGACTAGCTCGTATTATCGATTCTTCTTCGGCGCGCCAAAAATTTGCCCCAGGCGTTCGCCGACCAGCTCCGCGCTGGAGCGGGCCAGGCTGCGACTGGCCCCTTCCAGCACATCCCGGGTGTCCAAATTGCGGACGCCATCCACCAGGCCGCGGCGCACCCCCTCTTCCACCCGCGAAGACAGCACCTGAGCAGCGTTTTCCACCTGCTCATCCAGCTCTTTCTGCATGCTGTCACGCAACCGCGGCTGAAAGTAGAAATGCCCCCACAGCGCTACCACTGCCAGTGTCATTGCCGAGCTCAACACCGCCGTGGCGATTACCCAGATTATCGACATGCCCTCACTCCTTTTCTCTATCCGCTCTAATTGGCTGATAAACAACCGGTTTTGGTAACAGAGCAAGACAATGTTGTTAAATAAAGTATGCGCGCAATGCCTGCCCAAAGGGAATTCATTAGAGTGAAAACCAAGGGAAAGGATACCCACTGTTAAGAGCCTGTACACGCTCCCACGAAAGGAACGTCATCTTAATGTGTGGCCCCGAGGTACCCAATGACTGCCGTGACAACCAGCAGCCGCGAAAGCAGCCATATCCAGCAGATGATTCACCAGGCGATGTCTCTCTGTCGGCGACATCAGCAGCCCCTCAGCATCCTCGCTATCCGATTTCAGGAGCTGGCATCCATCAAGGCGGATATCGGCTCCGAGCGAATTCAGCGCTTGCTTGCGAAGGTCCTGCACCAAATGCATACCACTAAACGTTGTGAGGACGGGCTGGTGAGCAGTCAGTCAGGGCAATCCCTGTTCGTGGTCTTGCCGGCCACCGCCGTGGACGGTGCCGTGGCAATGGCGCAGCGACTACAACAATGGTTCAGTAGCCAGGAATTCGAGCTGGATGAGTTCTGTATTTCCCTGCCAACACGCATCAGCGTTCACTGTGCCAGCCAGGAGGAAGAGGAAGGTGTGGTGCAATTGCTTAATCGGGCATTCAATACCCTGGAAAAGACGTCGGACACAGATCACATTGCATTGAGTGAGTCAGCAGGCAAACAACTGGACGCCCTGCAATCCGCACCGGAGGCAACTGACCAACTGTCCAGGCAACTGCTTGAGCTGGCCAATGGCGCCGACCAGGCCTCGCTCATGAAAGTGCTGTCTCCTGCCCTATCCGTTCTGGATGAAGGTCTGAGACTACAGCTGGTAGATCAGTTACTGGAGGCTTCCACCCAAGCGAAGGCGATATAAGCAAAGGAGGCAATGGTTCCGCTGCGTTCAGCGCCCCCCTGCAAAGACCGCCACCTGCCCCAGTCATTCCTCAAAGAGTGCTCCTACGAGCCTGCCCCACCTCAGGGTTTGCGGGCAATGAACACAGCCCGGCGCGGCGCGGGATACCCTTCCCGGGTCAGAGCTGGGTCGTCCGCGTCCAGAAAATCCGGTAACGACTGGAACCGCATCCAGTCAGTGGCCCGCTGCTCCTCAACGGTAGTATTGCTCTCATCCACACAGCGGATATCCACAAAACCACAGCGTTGTAGCCAGCGTTCGAGCATGGCCACGGAAGGCAGGAAAAACACATTACGCATCGCCGCGTAACGGTCCTCGGGCATCAGCACGGTCTGTGCATCGCCTTCCACCACCAGGGTCTCCAGTACCAGCTCCCCCCCTTCGCTCAACACTGCTTTCAGTTCTAGCAAGTGGTCCAGCGGGGAACGGCGATGGTAGAGCACGCCCATGGAAAACACCGTATCGAAATTCTCCGTCTGCGTCGGCAGCTCTTCCATACGCAACGGCAGAAACCAGACCGGAGAGGAAGGCGCAAAGCGGCGCACCGCCAGGTACTGCACCAGAAACAGGATGGTCGGGTCGATTCCCACCACCTGCTCTGCTCCGGCCGCCGCCATTCGCCAGCAGTGGTAGCCGCTGCCACAGCCCACATCCAGCACCCGCCGTCCGGTCAGGGGTGACAAATGCGGCGCCACCCGCTGCCACTTCCAGTCAGAATGCCACTCGGTGTCGATCTGCACACCGAAGAAATCAAAGGGCCCCTTGCGCCAGGGAATCAGCCCCTCCAGAGCTGCCTTCACGTCCCCCGGATCAACGTCACCGGGCTTGCCGATGCGCAGGGCATCCGCCGCAAAATCACAGCCCGCCGGCCCCTCAGGCAGCGCGTTCAGCGCCGCCAGCCAACGGGGCAAATCACCATGGGGTTTGTCCAGCAGGCGCTCCCGACACAGGCCCATCAGCGTGTCCCGCTGGGGCTGGGCATAGAGTTCCCGAAGCGCGGTGTCGCACTGCTGCAGATAATCTTTCAGCATCAACGCACCGCCAGCAGAGAGATAAAATTGAAGCAGCGGAACCACACATGGATCTCCCGGTAACCGGCCTGACGCAGGCGTGCTTCGTGATCAGCCAGGGTTTCGGGTATCAGCACGTTCTCCAGCGCGGTGCGCTTCTGGCTGATCTCCAGATCTGAATAGCCATTGTTACGCTTGAAGGCATGGTGCAACTCGGTCTGCAGGGCGTTCTCCGCATCGTCCGCAAAGCGGATCTTCTCCGACAGCACCAGAATCCCGCCAGGCAAGGTGGCGTCGGCAAGACGTTGAATCAGGGCGTCGCGCTTGTCCGGGGCGATGAACTGCAAGGTGAAATTGAGCACCGCCATGGAACACGGTTCGAAATCCATGCTGGCTACATCTCCCTCCAGCAGACTGACCCGTTCGCTTTGCCCGGTTTCCGCAATCAGTGTGCCGGCCTGACGAATCATGGCCGCAGAATTATCCACGGCGATCAGCCGGTTGCCCTGATCTGCGGTCAATGTTGCCATGGCCGTGGTCGCGGCCCCCAGGGAGCAGCCCAGATCATAGAGACAGGTATCCGGCTGGGCGTAACGGGCGGCAAGAACCCCGATCATATCAATGATGGTGGGATAGCCGGGCACCGAACGGCGAATCATGTCCGGGAAGACACGCACCACGGTGTCATCGAACGAAAAACGGGTCACCTGCTGGTGCGCTGTGGCGTAAATACGGTCCTGCTGATCAGACATAGGGGTTCCGGTATCACAATGCGGGGCGAATTATAGCGGGTGATACCGGTAGGTAGGAATGCCTGACGCTAATCAGCGAAAGGCATGGCGTTCACGTCATCCGTTTCTCTTGTCCGACGCCGAACATTCAGCGTTTCGCTTAGTTCAGGCTGACCCGCAGGTTGGGGTTGAAGTCTTCGTCAGACAAGTCGCTCAGATAACTTTGCACAAAATCCTGCACGTCGCTGTCACCCTGCTCGCCAAGGCGCTGAAGGGCCTCTTTCAGGGGCAAGGTCTGCCCATGGAGCGCTACCCGGGAGGCGGTCAGATTCAGGCCCAGGTCAATCACTGCGTATTCCAGGTTCTCTGCCTGGCGGGCCAGCACCATCTTTTCCAGCACGCTGCTGCCATCCTGGCAGGATAAAGAGAGCACTTGCTCACCAGAGGTCAGCGCCAGCTCATCGCTTTCAATCAGATCATCGACCAAGGCGCCGAAAGCGCTCTCCTGGCTCGCCGCCAGACACAGCCGCTCGCTCATGCCGCTACTGATTTGTGCATGGGCCGGCAGGGCCAACACAGCAAACAGGACAAAAGACAAATAACGCATGTAGGAACCCTCTATCCCAAAACCCGAAAGACACAATCGTCGGAGCGGATTATACGAATTAAACACTACATAAGTTAACCACTCTCACACATAAAGATGGCAAAAAAGTGACGAAATGCAATGTTCCGGCTTCATACGGCAGTCATTAATCCTTCCTAGAGTCCCTAATCGAAACAGGCCTAAATATTGCTTAGGCTTCCATACAAGACCATTCACTCCACGGGAGACACCGGTATGCCCACTTTTCGCAAGCATGACTCCGCCAATGTCCTGACCTGCGGAGCACTGCTCCTGATGTTCTGTGGGGCGATGCTGGCTTTACAGGATGTGCAGTGGCTGCTGGTGAGCATGGCCAGTTTTCATGCCGGGGTGGTTTTGACAGCCGTAGCCCTGTGCTTGCATGGATGGCGGCGTCATCGGGCCTGGCGCCTGGAGTTCCTCATACTGGTGATACTGGGATTACTGGTGACACTGGCACCCTTGATGCCACTCCCCTTTCAGGATTTTCTCGAATACCTCACGCCTTGATCTCCAGATAGCGGGAAATGGCATCGCGCATAGCGGTCAGAGAAAGCGGTTTGATCAACTGGCCGTTCATCCCTGATCGCTGTACCCGACCTCCCAGCTCGGATACAGCATGGGCGCTCAGGGCCAGGATCTGACAAGGGGGCCAGTGTTCGCGTTCTTCACAATCGCGCATACGCCCGGCACTGGTGAAGCCGTCCATCACCGGCATGTCCAGGTCCATCAGTACCAGATCATAAGCACCAGCGGCTTCCTGGAACTTGTCCAGCGCACGGGCGCCATCCTCGGCAATATGAATCAGGCTGATACCCAGCCGCTCCAGATAGCCCTTTGTCACCATCTGGTTCACCGGGTTGTCCTCCACCACCAGCACCCGCAGTGCGGCAACGGCTTCTTCCCCTTCCACCTGTGAAATAATCGGAATACTACTGGGCATCTGCCGACCCAGTAACTGTTTGAGTTCATTGACCGTGAGCACCGAACGTCGGAGCAATTGCACCTGTGGGGGCAGCCAGTCCGGAGCCTGAGAGCGCATCCCGGTAAGCAGCAGAATCTGCAGAGACACCTGACTGAGACGCACCAGCTGCAGGGTTTCCTCCAGCAGATCCCGGTCAGGCATACCGTTGATCAAAAGAACCCGAGCCCCTTCCAGTGACCCCAGCTCCGCCAGTTGCGAGCTGTTACTGACCCGGTGCACCGCCTTAAACCGCCGGTCCTCCAGCATCCAGTCAGCCAGGTTACCCTGCACATCCCACAACCAGGCCGGTGGCGCCTCCTGCTCCATCGTCGGCACGTCCCCTTTGTCCGCCGGCATCTGAACGCTGAAACTGAAACGGGCCCCCTTACCGGGAGCACTTTCCACATGAATGTCTCCGCCCATCAGCGCCACCAGTTCGCGGCTGATGGACAATCCCAACCCAGTGCCACCAAAGCGTTTCGCCGTATCCGCAGAGGCCTGGGCAAAATTCTGAAACAGCCGGGCCTGCTCTTCCTGACTGAGGCCAATGCCGGTATCGGTCACTGCAAAGCTGAACAAGGGTTGTTCCTGGCTCACCTGGCGATAGGCCAGAGACAATACCACTCTGCCGTTACGGGTAAATTTGACGGCATTGCCCAGCAGGTTGATCAACACCTGACGCAGCCGGGTCGGATCACCCACCACCCGGGAAGGGGTGCTGCTGTCGATATCGAGCAACACCAGGGAGCCGTTATCACTGGCGGGCAGATTGAACATCTGGGCGCACTCGGCCATCAGCAAAGGCAGGTCAAACTCTTCTTCCACCAGCTGCAATTTGCCGGCCTCTATCTTGGCGAAATCGAGCACATCGTTGATCAGCGCGGTGAGGGTGCGCCCGGCACTGTCGATCAGACTGATATATTCCTGCTGCCGGGGCGTGGGGTCGGTTTCACGTAACAACTCTGCAAGGCCGATCACCCCATTGAGGGGAGTCCGAATTTCGTGGCTCATGCGGGCAAGGAACTGCCCCTTGGCCAGACTTTCCGCACGAGCACTGATGGCCCGGGAATTGGAGCGGTAAACCAGCAGAGCCAACCCCAACACCAGGGCATACAGCAACAGCACCGCCAGCATCAGAAAAATGCTGCTTCGCAATTTCTCCTGACGAGTGTGCTCTACCAGCTGTACTGACAGCTCTACCAGACTGTCAGACAAGCCATCCAGGGACTGCATGGCGTGGCGGCTGCGATCGTAGGCCTGTTCCCAGCTTACCTGGACCCGGGGCGCCAGAATCAGCTCTTGTTCAGACCACAATAGAAACCGTTGCAGTTCGTCCTTCACCAGTCGCCACTGCTGATGCAGCTCCATGACGCCAGTCCTGGCGGACAGCGCCTTGATCTCGCTGTCGATAATCGAAAGCTGCTGCTGCAGTCGCTGCCAGGCATTTTCCAGACGACGGGCGTCGTTATCCCCCAGGTACCCACCGCGCTGGCTGACATAAAGCGCCAGGGCACGAATCAACCCGATGTCATTCTGCGCCTGACGAAACGAGCCCAGCGTCAGGGACAACACTTCATTGGGCTCCAACCCCTCCCCCACTGACATATCCGAAGCGATCAGTACTGAGGAAAGGGCATTGCCCAGACGCTGGGCAATGCGATTGACGTTATCGTAGGGGCCCGCCACGTCTTCCAGGGGAATCCCGGTTTTCACCGTCAGGCCAGACCAGGTTTCGCTGAGCAGGCCTGCCTGATCATTCAGGCCGGGTATATCCCGTTCACGCACCTGCTGCAGAAAGGCCTGTAGGCGGCTGTCCGCTCTCGCCGCGCTCAGTTCGAAGCATGACACGATCTCCTGATGCTGGGTATGGATCATCACCGGAGCCAGGTCACGCATGTCGTCAAGGGGCGAAAAGGCAGCCAGGCCACTTTCGAACAGCCTGAGATCGCCTTGCATAGTCTTGTAACCCGACAGCAGATCCAGGCGGTGTTGAACCATCAGGAAAGACGCAATCGCAAAGGGGACGGTGATAATGGCAAACAGCAATGCCATTGCAACGCCAGTGCGCATACCGTTATGTGATGGTTTTTCCATCCGTCTTTCCCTGTAAAGGGTATCCTCATCGGGTATCTTGTATTGTGCCACCAGAAAATCGCCGCCACATCAGGGAAACCCGGAACACCTTGCCCCATGATGACAAAAATGAATGTAAAAGTTTGCTATCTGTTGCCGCTTATCCTCCTGCTGGGCCTGGTTTCCTGCGGCACACAGCCCGACCTTGAGCAGCCACCTACTGCCTTGAAGCTGCCAACACTCAGCACCGAATCCAGCGAAGAGCAACGCAGGCCGGTGACACCAACCGCCCAGGCCGTGGACCTGTCGCACTTTCAGGTTCCCCAGCACCTGGCCGGTCTGAAACTGGACGGGGAAATCAGAACCCAACGGGGCCGCACGCTGCATTATCGAAGCGAAGATAAAAAAGAGCAGTTATCGCTGACCCTTAGCGGGCTACCGACGGGCTGGGATAACATGCCGTCAGAGCGTGCTGTCGCCAGTTACTACAGCGAGGCACGACAAAGACGGGTGAACGAAGCCCTGCAAGACAGCGCTAATGCCCTGACGATCCTCAGCGAAACCTTGCTGGATCTGGAAGGCCAGCCCTCCGCCCAGGCACAAATGCGCTGGGTTGAAAGGGGAAGGCCAATCCAGAACCAGTCCCTACTGGTAACCCTGATCGATGGTTTTTACATCCGCATCAACAATGCCAGCTACCAGCAAAGTTCCCGGTGGCTGCTGCAGCAGGGCAAACGGGCGCTGGCCGAGTTCAAAGCAGCACAGAAAACAGTGGGCAGTTGACAGTTCGCGAGCCGGGTTTATCCATCACCGAAAGGCAAGAGGCCGCGACCGGAGCTTTGGGCGCGACCTCTTGCCTTTCAGAACCTGACGAGCCATACCGCAACACTGTTACCCCCTACCTTTAACCCAGCACTTATATCTCTGCATTTTCGGGTCTTATCACCATCGCGTTGAACGTCGCCAGCGAAACACCGGATAGCACAGCGGCTCCGGATCGGGTTTCGCTGCCAACTATCAACTGTCAACTACCTTTAGTGCCATCTGTTAATGGTGATTTCCGCAAGGTATCCTGCCATCCCTTCAGGCGCCAACGGCAGATCCGTCTCAGGTCGTGATGACAATCCCAACCTTCTCCCCCATCCAGCCGGCCACCGTTGACTGGCAAGAAACCACCCCGGTGGCGGTGGACTTTGACGACCCATATTTCTCCCGTCAGGACGGCATGGCAGAGAGTGATCATGTGTTTCTGCAGGGCAACCGGCTGCCGGAGCGCTTCCGGGCAATGGCCGCCGGCGGTATTTTCGTTATCGGTGAAACCGGCTTCGGTACCGGCCTGAATTGCCTGCTTGCCGCCCGGGATTTTCTGGAACACGCCCCGGACAGCGCCCGGCTACACCTGGTCTCCGTGGAAAAACACCCGCTACGCAAGGCAGATCTGGCCAGAGCCCTGGCCCACTGGCCTGCCCTGTGCTCGCTGGCGGAGAGGTTGCTGGCAGAGTATCCGGCACCAGCACCGGGCTTTCACCGTCTCCAGCTGCACCCGCGTGTGCAGCTGACGCTGCTCCATGGCGATGCCCTGGCTTTGTGGCCACAGTTCCACCACCCGGTGGATGCCTGGTTCCTGGATGGCTTTGCCCCGGCCCGCAACCCGGACATGTGGCAACCGGAACTGTTCGCCCAGCTGGCCAGACTGAGCCGCCCCGGCACCACCCTGGCCACCTTTACGGCCGCCGGTGTTGTCCGCCGTGGACTGGCCGAGGTCGGCTTTGCCATGCACAAGCGTGATGGTTTCGGCCACAAACGGCATATGCTGGTTGGCAAGATCGAAGGCCAGGAGGCCCACCCCGTATCGGCAACGGGCCACATCCTGGTGGTCGGTGCTGGCCTCGCCGGGGCCACCACCGCCCGAGCCCTGGCCGAGCGGGGCTGCCAGGTAACGGTGCTGGACCCGGATGGCATCGCCAACCATGCGTCCGGCAACCTGGCCGGGGTGGTCTACAGCACCCCCAGTGCCCACCTCACCCCGCAGAATCGCTTCTACCAGCAAAGCTACGGCCACGCCCTGCGCTGGTTACAACGACACAGATATCCAGCACACCCGGAAGACGGCAACCTGAACGGGGTGATCCAGCACTACGTGGATGAGCGCCAGCAAGACAAGCTGGAGCAGGCCATGACAACCGGGGCCTGGCCAAAGGAGCTGCTTCAGCCCCACGGCGATAATGCCGTGCAACTGCTCGGCGGTGGCTATCTGAGGCCGGCCCGCTGGTGCCAGCATCTGCTCAACCACCCTGCCATCAGCCAGGTGTCAGCCCGGGTGGTATCCCTGCAAGAAGGCGCTCCGGCCCGGGTAACCCTGGAGAACGGGGAAACACTCAGCGCCGATGCCGTGGTCCTGTGTACCGCCGGCCAAAGCCAGTCCCTACCCGGCCTGGGCTGGCTACCACTCAAACACATTCGCGGCCAGGTGAGCTACTGTCAGGCCACCGATGCATCCCGACGCTGGCAACAGGCCCAATGCCATGGTGGTTACCTGACCCCGGCCCTGAACGAGCTGCACTGTGTCGGCGCCACCTTCAAGCTCCACGAAGATCACACCCATGCCACCGACAGCGACGATGAGGAAAACCTGGCCCAGCTGAGGCATCACCTCCCCGCCCTTTGGCAAGAGCTGGGGGGCGAGCACATCCAGATCGTTGACCGGCGTGTCGCATTCCGTTGTCAGAGCATCGATTTCCTGCCCCTGTGCGGCCCGTTGCCCGTGGCCACGAACAATCCTCATCGCCCAGCACAAGGGCTCTACCTGAATGTGGCCCACGGCAGCCGCGGCATTACCGGCACCCCCTTGTGTGCGGAGCTGATCGCCGAGATGATCTGTGGCCAGCCGCTGCCGATG
Source organism: Alcanivorax jadensis T9 (assembly GCF_000756655.1). Classification (GTDB taxonomy): domain Bacteria; phylum Pseudomonadota; class Gammaproteobacteria; order Pseudomonadales; family Alcanivoracaceae; genus Alcanivorax; species Alcanivorax jadensis. The sequence continues at coordinate 85,012 of NZ_ARXU01000005.1, read as the reverse complement.
GACCAGGAAATGATTGACGCCCTGGCCCCGGCCCGGTTTATCCTCCGCAAACGCAAAAAACAACCCGAGTGGATGCCATGACCCTAGTCAGCTTGCCGATTACCGCCCTTTACGCAGCCCTCAGCGGCTTCCTGATCATCGCCCTGGCCGCCAACGTGGTGCGCCTTCGCCTGGGCAAGAAAGTCTCCCTGGGCGACGGCGGCCACAAGGACGTAAGCCGCGCCATCCGCGCCCACGGCAACACCATTGAATACCTGCCCCTGGCACTGATACTGATGGCGTTGCTGGAAATCAACGGCGGCGGCAGCACAGCTCTGCACATCTACGGCTCCCTGCTGGTAGGCGGCCGTGTCCTCTACAGCTACGGCATGCTGATCCCCCGCAGCAGCGCCAACCTGGCCCGTCAGCTGGGCGTAGTCACCTCCTGGCTGGTAATCCTGGGTGTCGGGATTCAGCTTCTGGTGATTTAAAGACCTTTCCCGTAGGAGCGGCGCTTGAGCCGCGAAGGCCTTGGGAATCTTACCCCAACGCCTTCGCGGCTCAAGCGCCGCTCCTACAGAGTAAACGCCTCAGCCACATTGGAGTCTTATGCCCATCATCGTCCCCTGGAAAGACCTGCCCGCAGACACCCTCACCAACCTGATCGAAGAGTTCGTCACCCGAGACGGCACCGATTACGGCGACCAGGAGATCCCCACTGCCACCAAGGTGGAACAGGTCCGCAATCAGCTAAAGAAACAGGAAGCGTTTGTGGTATTCGATGAGGTCACGGAGAGCGTGTCGGTGATGGGGAAGGAACAAACAAGAGACGTAATTGATAATTGAGAATGGATAATTGATAACTGCGCGATGCAGGCTAGCGAGTAACTGAAAGGCAAGAGGCCGCGCTCAAGTGATGGGCGCGGCCTCTTGCCTTTCAGTTTAAACTCCACGTTTTCCGCGACGTTATCAATTATCCATTCTCAATTATCAACTGCCCTCAAGCAATCGCCCCTTCCCGCGCCCACTCACAGCGCACTCTCAGGGGCGCCTCGGAAGGTTCGTGGCACACCTCCGCGCTGTCCCAGACGAAGGTATGGAAGCCGGACAGCTCGGTTTCCAGGTGTACCACCGCATTCACCCAGTACATGTTCTTGAGCAGGGATTCGAACTTGGCGATCCAGTGCTCCCATTCGTACTCCACCGCCCGGTAGGACATGCCAAAGTGGATCACCTGGGTCTGGAAGGTGCCGCCCATCAGGTCATCACCGGGCACAGAGAACATTTCCCGGCACAGGAATGGCCATTCATCGGCCTGAGGAAGTTGCCGGACAGCCCTACGGTTATGAAAACAGTGCGCCTTGCGCTCCTGGATGGAGCCAAACGGCAGATGTTTGATACACCCGTAAACGATGGATTCGTTATCCAAGCTGCCCCCTACTGCATGATTGCTAGCGGCACTTTAGCAAAACCCCGCCATTTTGTGCGCAACAGGACACCAAAACCTGCACCAGGTCCCACGTATACCGTTGGAGCTTTGCTCGCAAAGCGAAGAGGCGAACCTCCGTATACCTGACGGTTTCGCTTTGCGAGCAAAGCTCCAACGGTGGCCACCGCCTGAAATGAAAAACCATGCCACCCCGCAGGAAACGTAGGGGGATGATTAGCCGCAGGCGTAATCCACATTTTCCCTACCGCCCGCAGCCGTTCATCTGCTGTTGATAGCGGTTGGCTGTATTGGCGGTGCGCTGTGCCGCGCCCTTCATCCATTTATTGTTTTTCCAGGTACCACGGGCATAGCCGCCGTGGCCGGCATAATAGTTGAGATATAGATTATAGGTGTCGTTGCGGGCGACGCCGTTTTTTCTATGGCTCTGGTAGTGGTACCAGCCCACAAAACGCACCGCGTCCTTGAACTTGTTGCGTTTGGCCCCGTGACGGCCAGTGTCATCCTGGTACCACTGCCAGGTGGAATCCAGAGCCTGAGGGTAACCATAGGCGGAGGACGGTCGCTTCCAGGGGATAAACCCCAGCAGCTTGGTGCGGGGCGGCTTGGCCCGGGCCTGAAACCCGGACTCCTTGTAGATTGTCGCCATCAACACAGGAACCGGCACGCCGTATTCCTTTTCCGTGTTCTTGGCGTACTTGTACCAGTTGTTGAACCAGCCACCCCGCTGGTCAAACACCGCGCAGACATTGTCTGTCTGGGTGGGTGTGCCAGCACAGCCACCCAGAAGAAGTGTCGCCAGCAGCAGGGTCAGGCCAATTCTCATAAAGCTCCCGGATCAATGCCGTGTTGTTCGAATACGGACAGTAGCGCGGCCTCATCACAGACCTCAACCCCCAGGGACTCCGCCTTGGCAAGCTTGGAGCCAGCGGCAGCGCCGGCCACTACCATGGATGTATTCTTCGACACCGAACCGGACACTTTGGCTCCCAACTGCTGCAAGCCCTGCTTTGCCTGGTCACGGGTGAATTGTTCCAGCGTCCCGGTAAGCACCCAGGTCTGCCCTTCCAGGGGGCGACTTTCCGCCTGGGCCGGTGCACGGGCGGCAAGCTCGGCCACCATGGCTTCGGCGTCCTGCAACCGGGCCAGCCAGCCGTTATCCGCCAATGCCTTGGCCAGCTGCGTCATCACACCGGAGCGCACGCCTTTAGGTTCTGCACCGGCCCCTTCCGCGGCCCCCGCACTCAGCTCTGCAACGGTGCGATAATGGTTGCCCAGAGTTTCCAGTGACTTGTCACCGATACCCTCAAGGTTCATGCCCAGCCGCTTGGCGGATTTCAGTAACTGCGCCAATGTCAGGCTGTTCACAAAAGCCGCTGACGGTTCACCACTGGACTGCGGGTTCACCCCGGCGGCCAGCAGCCCATCAATCACCGCCTCGTTATCGGCTTCGGCAAAGAAGGCACCAATGGCCTTGGCCACTTCCATGCCCACATCCGGCACCGCCAGCAGCAATAACAGCGGGGCTCGACGAATCGTGTCCAGGTCGCCAAAACAATCCGCCAGGCTTTTCGCCGTTTCCTCACCAATCTGCAAAATGCCGAGGGCAAACAGGAAACGCCCAAGTGCCACCGACTTGGAATCCTCCAGCGCGGCGATCAGGTTATCGGCGGACTTTTCCCCCATGCGCTCAAGACCCGCCACCTGCTCCGACTGTAACCGGTACAGATCGGCCACGGTGGAAATGAGTTCCTGATCCACCAGGGCATCCACCAGCTTGTCGCCCAGGCCATCGATATCCATGGCCCGGCGCGAGGCAAAATGCTTGATCGCCTCACGTTGCTGGGCACCGCAGATCAGGCCACCGGTACAACGGGCCACCACCTGGTCATCACCACGCAGAATCTCACTGCCGCACACCGGGCAGCTCGGCGGCAGGGAAATATTCTGTGCCTCCGCCGGGCGCCGTTCCGGCAACGCCCGCACCACCTTGGGAATCACATCCCCGGCCCGGTACACCACCACGGTATCGCCGATGCGGATATCCAGCCGCTGGATTTCATCGATGTTGTGCAGGGTGGCATTACTCACCGTGACCCCGCCCACCTGCACTGGCTCCAGCCGCGCCACCGGGGTCAGGGCACCGGTTCGCCCCACCTGCCAGTCCACGCCGTTGAGTACAGTAAGCTCTTCCTGGGCAGGAAACTTGTGGGCGATGGCCCAGCGCGGCGCCCGGCTGACAAAGCCCAGGTCCCGCTGCCAGTCGAACCGATTGACCTTGTAGACCACCCCATCGATGTCGTAACCGAGGCGGTCACGCTTTTCCAGAATACCGTGGTAGAAATCCAGCAATGCCTCGACCCCTGCACACACACGCACTTCCGGATTGACCCGCAGGTTCCAGCTGCGCAGGGCATCGAGCATGTCTGAATGGGTAGCCGGTTCGGGCACGCCTTCCAGTTGCGCCATGGAATAGGCGTAGAACTCCAGCGGCCGGCTGGCAGTGATCCGCGAATCCAGTTGTCGCAGGCTGCCGGCAGCGGCATTGCGGGGGTTGGCGAAGACCTTCTGCTCCGCTTCCTCCTGACGGGCATTCAACGCCGCAAAGCCCTCATGGGGCATCACGACTTCGCCCCGTACCTCAAGCCGCGACGGCACCTTGTCACCCCGTAGGGTCAAAGGCACAGAACGGATGGTGCGGGCATTAACGGTGATATTCTCGCCGGTCTGGCCATCGCCACGAGTTGCCGCCCGAGCCAGTTCGCCGTCCAGGTACAACAGGGAAATCGCCAGCCCGTCCAGCTTGGGCTCGGCCACATAATCCACGGCGTCCGACACATCCAGTCGCTCACGCACTCGCTTGTCGAAGGCACGCAACTCGTCATCATCAAAGGCGTTGTCCAGGCTGAGCATGGGCACTTCGTGCTGCACCTGATCGAACGCCTCCAACGGCACATCCCCCACCCGCTGGGTGGGGGAATCCGCAGACACCAACGACGGATGCGCCGCCTCCAGGGCCTGCAATTCCCGATAAATACGATCGTACTCCGCATCCGGCACGGCCGGATCATCAAGAACGTAATAGCGATAGGACCAGTCGTTAAGCTGGTCGCGGAGGTGTTGGGCTTTCTGAATGATGTCTTGGGAAGGCTGGCTCACGGGACGGGGATTTCCTGTGTCTTAATCTTCTTTAGGGGGCTGCTTGAGACGCGAACCGGCGCTGTATCGGTGTTGTCTTCTTTCCACCGGTTCGCGCCTCAAGCGGCGCTCCTACGGTGCCGAAATAGATGTAGGGTGCACTGAGCCTAGGCGAACTGCACCAATCAAAGGCCGGAACGGTGCAGTTCGCGTAGGCTCAGTACACCCTACGCTCCAGCCCCAACGGTGCCGCTTTTCCTCGCAGCTAGCAGCTCGAAGCTAGTCGCTGCTTTTTACGCACTAGGCACTCGCTGACGACGTTCGAATTCCTGCACCCGCTGGCGTAAATGCTCCATGGTCTGCGGGGTCAGCACGCTGTGCTGTTCGTCTTTCAGGTCACCATCCAGCTCACTGGCCAGGCGGCGGCAGATGGACAGCATCTTGTCCAGCGCACCCAGAGCGTCCGTGGCACCCGGCAGTTTCAGGAAGAAGGTCACACCGGCAAAGGTCTTTTCTTCCATGGTGTCTAGGTCGAAGGTGCCCGGCTCTACCGCATTGGCCATGGAAAACTGCAGCTCATCGCGCCCATCCAGAGCCACATGCCGATGGAAGATGTTCATCTGCCCGTAACGTAGGCCGGATTCCAGCAGCAATCGCAGCAGATGGTTACCGGCAAAGGGCGCTCCACGCTGGGCGATCAGGTGCACCACGATCACTTCCAGCACCGGCTGGGGTTCACGGTGGCGTTCCGTCTTTCTTTCCGGCTGTCGCTCAGCCGGTTTCTTCTCGGCAGCCCGTTGCTCCACTACCGGTTTCGGCGGCTCGCGGGGCGGTTCCGGTTGTTTCGGCGGTTCCCGGTATGCTGTGGGCTCGTCCACCGGCTCGGGCTCCCTGTCACCGTCGAACAGGTTCTGCTGTTCGGCAGTGGGGATCTCCTCGGTAACGGCTTCGTCCGGCTCCATCATGGTGGGCGGCGCGTCAGCCCGCTCCTGCGAGTCCATTTCCATGGCCCGACGTACCACACGGGCGGTACCGATCAACTCCGGGTTGTAATCGCTTTTCTCGGGTTCGTCTTCCTGAGCATCCCGGTAACGCGGGTCGATACGCATACGCAGCCGACCCTGCCGTTCCTTGATCATGCGACGGACACCGTCCGCCAGGATCAGCAGGATCAGAATAACCAGAATGCCAATCAATGTTTCCAGATTCAGGCCCATTGCCTCATCTTCCTTGCTTGCGCTGAAGTGCCACCATTACGGACAGCACCGGATTGCCTTACATAGCCGCCATTTCGGCAGCTTCTTCCACATCGACCGATACCAGACGGGACACACCAGGCTCATGCATGGTGACCCCCATCAGGGTAGCAGCCATCTCCATCGCAATCTTGTTATGAGTAATGTAGATGAATTGTACTTTTGCGGACATTTCCGACACCAGGTTACAGAAACGCCCCACGTTCGCATCGTCCAGCGGCGCATCTACCTCATCGAGCAGACAGAACGGCGCCGGGTTGAGCTGGAAGATACTGAATACCAGGGACAGAGCGGTCAGAGCCTTCTCCCCCCCTGACAACAGGTGAATGGTGCTGTTCCGCTTGCCCGGGGGCCGCGCCATGATCGTCACACCGGTATCCAGCAGGTCGTCGCCGGTAAGCTCCAGATAGGCATGACCGCCGCCGAACACCTTGGGAAACAGTTCCTGCAGGCCACGGTTGATGCGGTCGAAGTATTCCTTGAAGCGCGCCCGGGTTTCCCGGTCGATCTTGCGGATGGCGTTTTCCAGGGTGTTGAGCGCGTCTTCCAGGTCCGCGTTCTGGCTGTCCAGGTAGTTCTTGCGCTCGGACTGCTGTTGGTATTCGTCGATGGCCGCCAGGTTGATCTGGCCCAGCCGTGAAATACGCTGGCCGATCATGTCCATTTCCCGCGCCCACTCCTGCTCGTTGGCTTCCTCGGGCAGGTTTTCCAGCACAGTGTCCAGATCGAAGTTGTGCTCACCCAGCTGCTCGGCCACGGTCTGACGGCGGGTGGTCAGGTCCTGCCACTGCATCCGCTTCTGATCCATGGTGCTGCGGATTTCCTGGGCCTGGCGCTCGAACTGACCGCGCTGGCCTTCCAGGTTGCGCATCTCGTGGTCCACCGCGTCCAGTTCACGGCGGGCCTCGGTGAGCTTGTGTTCTGCTTCCAGGCGCACTTCCAGTTTTTCTTCCAGCTGCATCTGCAGCTCGGTGCCCGGCTCGTCGCCCTCGTTGGTCTGCTCTTCCAGCAGCGCCTTGCGCTCGGCCAGGGCCTGCACCTGGGATTCCAGACGGCTCAGGTTCTGGCGCAGGGAATCCGCCTGGGTGCGGGCACCCTGCACTTCCATGGCCAGATGATGGGACTGGTCACGGGCATGGCGGGCTTTCTGGCGCGCCTCATCCAGACGCAGGCGCAGCTCATCGCGGCGGGACAGCAAGGCTTCCCGCTGGCCGCTGTCGGCCTCCATGGCGTCCAGCGCTTCTGCCAGCACACCCCGAGCCTCTTTCATCTGTTCCTGTTCCTGGGCGTGCTGCTCATTGGCTTCTTCCAATTCACGGCCCAGACGCTCACGGCGCATGGTGATCTGCTCCAGGCGCACCTGGCGGGCGCTGACCTGGGCATTGATCTCACCCAGCTCCCGGTTGATGCGGCTGGCCTGGCGCTGCACGTCTTCGCGCTCTTCTTCCAGTTCGCCGATCTGTTCCCGAGTGCTGTCCAGTTGTTCTTTCAGGTCGTCCACGGTGGCCTGAAGGGTCTCGATCTCGCCCTCCAGTTGCTCCAGCTCCCGACGGCGCTCGAGAATACCGGCTTCCTGATCTTCCTCTTTGGCCACTTTCAGCCAGTCCGGGCCCAGACAGATACCGTCACGGGTGACCACTGATTCGTAGGCGTCCAGTTGGCCACGCAGGGCCAGGGCCGCATTCAGATCATCCGCCACATAAACGCCGGCCAGCAGACCTTCCGGCACCTGGCCCTGAACATGATCTCGGAGCAGTTTGCCCTTGCTACCTGAGCCCTTCACCGAGGCCGGGCTGAACAGGGCCAGGCGGCCATGGGACAAATCGCCCAGCCAGTCGCTGACCTGATCCAGGCCGCTGATCGCCACCGCCTGGATGCTGTCACCCAGCACTGCTTCCAGGGCCTTTTCCCAGCCTTCATCGACCTGTACCTGATCGGCCAGGCGCGGCTCTGCATCCAGCTCGTGACGGTTGAGCCAGTCACTCACCGCCCCGTCATCGCCCATGGCGGCTTTCTGCAAGGCTTCCAGAGAGGTGCGACGGCCCTTCAGGGTCTGCAGCTTCTCGCGGGCCTCGTCCAGCTGACGGCCCCGTTCGCCGTTTTCCCGGCGCATGCGGTTGATGTCTTCCTGCAGGGATTCGCTGCGCAGTTCGTTTTCTTCCGACTGGCCGCGATACTGCTCCACCTGTTCTTCCAGCTGGCGCATTTCCTGGGCCAGCGGGCCGGAATCCAGGGATTCCTGTTCTTTCTTGAGGCGCTCAATCCGCTCTTTCAGGCGATCCTGGGATTTTTCCAGATGCTGAATGCGGGACTGCTCGACCTCGGCCTGGCGGCGGGATTCCCCGGACTGACCGTTGAATTCCTCCCACTCCTGCTGCCAGTTCTGCATGGTCTCTTCGGCCAGGGCCAACGCCTCGGCGGACGCTTCCTGCTGCTCGCTGATCAGCTCCAGCTCCGGCTCACGCTCGGCCAGAATGGCATCCAGTTCCGCCACTTTCTCGCTGTCTACCCGCAGGTGTTCATCGGATTCCTGCCAGCTCGCCTTGATCTGGTCCAGCTCTTCATAAAGCTGCTGCTTGCGCTCACGCTGGTGTTGGATGCTCTGTTCCAGCCGGGCCACTTCCGCGCCCAGGGCATAGAAGTGCTGCTGCACCTGGTTGAAGTGTTCCTGCACCTCGTGGTGTTTGTCGCGCAGGCGCTCTACCTCCGCATCCACATGGCGTTGCTCGGCGATCTTGGCTTCCATGGACACATCCAGCTCGCCGATCACGTGATCGAGCTGCTTGACTTGGCCATCCAGCCCCTTCCAGCGCAGGGCCTTGAGCTGTGCACCCTTGAGGCGCTCCTCTTCCTTGTACTGCTTGTACTTTTCCGCCGCGCTGGCCTGACGACTGAGGCGCTCCAGCTGACGTTCCAGTTCGTCACGGATATCAGTGAGTCGCTCCAGGTTTTCCCGGGTGCGGCGGATGCGGTTTTCGGTCTCGCGGCGGCGCGCCTTGTACTTGGAAATCCCCGCCGCTTCTTCGATGTAAACCCGCAGCTCTTCCGGCTTCGCCTCGATCAGCCGGGAAATCATCCCCTGCTCGATAATCGCGTAGCTGCGCGGGCCCAGGCCGGTGCCCAGGAAGATGTCGGAAATGTCCTTGCGCCGGCACTTGGTGCCGTTGAGGAAATAGTTGGACTGGCCGTCGCGGGTGACCTGGCGCTTTACCGAGATCTCGTTGAACTTGCCGTATTCGCCAGTGACAGTGGCATCGGAGTTATCAAAGATCAGCTCAATGGAGGCCTGAGCCACGGGCTTGCGGGCATTGGAGCCATTGAAGATCACGTCCGCCATGGACTCACCACGCAGGTGTTTGGCGGAAGACTCCCCCATCACCCAGCGGACCGCATCAATGATATTGGACTTCCCACACCCGTTGGGCCCCACCACGGCGGTGAGATTCTCCGGGAAATTGGTGGTGGTAGGGTCCACAAAGGATTTGAACCCGGCCAGTTTTATGGATTTCAGTCGCATAGTGTCTGCTTAACTCGGGCCAACAGGCCAAAAATTGGGCGAAAACAAGGATTTTCGCCGCCCCCTGAAGCGATTTCGGTGCACCGTGGGCATTAAAGTGGGTAAGTCTAGCGGCAACCCGAGCTGAATTCATCAGCCGCAACGCCCTGTTTACAATATGGCCAAGAATGCCGGGCCCCTCCGGGCGCCAGAGTGCACGGCAATATTCCCATCGGCGGGCGATTCGCCATGCAAGCATGGGCTCCTACAGGGGCGAGCGCGAATTGAAAACAACTGCAAAAGCCCGCATCAAGTCACACAGGCTGCCAGCCCTTTCCACCAAGCCACCGTTGGAGCCTTGCTGACTAGGCGGACGCCTTGATTCGGAACCCTTCGCCTTGCGAGCAAGGCTCCAACGGTCAAGGGGCGGGGTGGGCTTGCCAACGGGGGGCTTTCCCTTTTTGCTGTCTGCTTGTAGCTTGTAGCTGCTTTCTCACAGCCAAGGATTTGCCGTGTCTCAAGTTGCCGATGCCATCAGCTACCTCAAACGCAGTGTCACCCTGGCAAAAAGCCGGGAGCTGCGGACCTATGTGATCATTCCTCTGATCTTCAACATCCTGGTCTTCGGCGGCCTGTACTGGCTCAGCGGCAGCTGGATCGCCGGCTGGATCGCTGCGGCCACGGCCGATTGGGCACTAACCGGCTCATTGAGCTTCCTCAACGGGGCCCTGCACTTCCTGGTCGACGCCGCCATTCTGCTGGTCTGGGTCCTGCTGCTGGCGCTGTTTGCCAGCGTCTTCTCCATCGGCGTGCAGTTGATCGCCGCTCCCTTCATGGGCTTTCTGGCGGAAAAGGTAGACATCCAGGCCACCGGCCACCCCATGCCGGACGAATCCATCCCGGCCATGATCCTGCGTACTTTCAAGCGCGAACTGCGCAAGACCTGGTACTGGCTGTGGCGGGCAGTGTTGATTCTGTTTGTGGTGCTGGTGGTCTACTTCATCCCGGTAGTGAACGTGTTCGCCTCGGCAATCTGGTTTCTGTGGTCCGGCTGGCTGCTGGCCATGCAGTACATCGACTTCGGCGCCGATAACCGCCAGGTGCCCTTCGAGGTGATGCTGGAGCGCCTGAAAACCAAACGCTGGCTGGTACTCACCTTCGGCGCCGTAGTCATGGGCCTGACCATGCTGCCGCTGGTGAACCTGTTCATCATGCCGGTGGCGGTGATCGCGGGGACGCTGATCTGGGTGGAGGAATTGGCACCGCAAGGCAACAACGAAACCGCGTAGGAGCACCGCTTGAGGTGCGAACCTTGCGTAGCAAGGAAATCGGCCGCAGGGCGATCAGGAATATACCTAATCGCCAGCCCCATCTTTCCTCGCCTAGGCTCGGATTCGCGCCTCAAGCGGCGCTCCTACAGCGGCCTTGTAGAAACGTTAGCGCATAAAGCCCAGCTCGCGGAGCTGGTGAATCCGGTCCCGTGTGGCCGCCGCGTCTTCGAACTCCAGGTTCTTGGCGTGCTCCATCATCTTGTTTTCCAGGGCCTTGATCTCGCGGGCCACTTCCGCCGGGGACATGGCTTCGTATTTGGACGGTGACTCGGCCACCTTCTTGCCCTTGTCACCCTTGTATTTGCGGTCGAAACGGCTGCCGCCGCTGTCGTCCATGATGTCGCGAACCTTCTTGTTGAGCTTCTGCGGCGTGATGCCGTGCTCCTTATTGAAGGCTTCCTGCTTCTCGCGGCGTCGATTGGTCTCGTCGATGGCCCGTTCCATGGAACCGGTCATCTTGTCGGCATAGAGAATGGCGCGGCCATCCACGTTTCGCGCCGCCCGGCCAATGGTCTGAATAAGCGAGCGATCCGAGCGCAGGAAGCCCTCCTTATCCGCATCGAGAATGGCCACCAGTGCCACCTCGGGCATATCCAGGCCCTCGCGCAGCAGGTTGATGCCAACCAGCACGTCGAATTTGCCCAGCCGCAGGTCGCGGATAATCTCTACCCGCTCCACCGTATCGATGTCCGAGTGCAGATAACGCACCTTGATGCCGTGCTCGTTCAGGTACTCGGTCAGATCCTCGGCCATACGCTTGGTGAGCGTGGTAACCAGCACCCGCTGTTCCTTGGCGATGGCCTCCTTGGCCTCGCCCAGCAAGTCGTCCACCTGGGTAATCGCCGGGCGGATTTCGATCTGCGGGTCCACCAGCCCGGTGGGCCGCACCACCTGCTCCACCACCTGGCCCGCGTATTTCGCCTCGTAGGGGCCCGGCGTGGCCGACACGAACACCATCTGCGGCGCCAACCGCTCCCATTCTTCAAATTTGAGGGGGCGGTTATCCATGGCCGAAGGCAACCGGAACCCGAAGCTCACCAGGGTTTCCTTGCGCGAACGGTCGCCCTTGTACATGGCACCCAGCTGGGGAATGGTCACGTGGGACTCATCCGCGATCAGCAGGGCATTTTCCGGCAGGTAATCGAACAGGGTGGGCGGCGCATCCCCCGGCGCCCGGCCGGAGAACAGCCGGGAATAGTTCTCCACCCCGTTGCAGTAACCCAACTCCTGCAGCATCTCGATGTCGAAGCGAGTGCGCTGCTCCAGCCGCTGGGCTTCCACCAGCTTGTTCTGTTCCTTGAGCTCCGCCAGCCGTTCAGTGAGCTCTTCCTTGATCATCTCGATGGCCTTCAGCACGGTCGCCCGGGGCGTCACGTAATGGCTCTTGGGGTAAACGGTGATACGCCCTACCCGCTTGAGCACCTCGCCGGTGAGCGGATCGAAGATGCTGATGGTTTCCACCTCGTCATCGAACAGCTCGATGCGAACCGCCTCTTTTTCCTCTTCCGCCGGAAAAATATCGATCACATCACCCCGCACCCGGTAGGTGGCACGGCGGAAATCCATCTCGTTGCGGGTGTACTGCAGCTCCGCCAGTCGGCGCAGCAGCTCGCGTTGGTCGATACGATCACCACGCACCAGGTGCAACACCATGGCGTGGTAGCTGGCCGGGTCACCCAGGCCGTAAATGGCGGACACCGTGGCCACGATGATGGTGTCCGGCCGCTCCAAAATGGCCTTGGTGGCAGACAGGCGCATCTGCTCGATCTGCTCATTCACCGAGGCATCTTTCTCGATGAAGGTGTCGGAGCTCGGCACATAGGCTTCCGGCTGGTAGTAGTCGTAGTAGGAAACGAAGTACTCCACGGCGTTCTCCGGGAAGAACTCCTTGAACTCCCCGTACAACTGGGCCGCCAGCGTCTTGTTGGGCGCCATGATGATGGTGGGCCGCCCGGTCTGCTCGATCACGTTGGCCATGGTGAAGGTCTTGCCGGACCCGGTTACCCCCAGCAGGGTCTGGTGGCCCAGGCCATCGTCGATCCCTTCGATCAACTGGGCGATGGCCTTTGGCTGGTCACCGGCGGGCTGGTAATCGGAATGAAGCTTGAAAAGGCTTTCGGACATGGAGATATCCTGGTGACTACCCTCCCGAGCCAGGAAGGCAGCAAAATCATGGTTTTAAAATCGGCAAATAGTGTAGCAGAGCCGGCGTGAATGCGCGGTGGAATAACAACGCCAGAAACACCGGATTTCCCCGTGGGAGATTCAGCTTGCTGAACGAATCGGTGCCGAGACCTTGTAGGAACGGAGCGTAGCGGAGTAACGCACGTAGTTCCGTGCGGCCCCAAGGGTGAGCGTAGCGAATAATTCCTCTCGAGGGACGAACCGCGCGCAGCGCGAAACACCCATAGGGCGAAGGTGGCGGATGATGGCAGAGTGTTGGGGCAGTATTGACCCGACCTTTCCTCGCTAAAGCTCGGATTCGTCCCCTGGAAGGGAACTCCTACAGCGGCTCGTTAGAGAGCTCGTGCCCAGCAAGGCGCGCTTTGGTTGAGCGCCCCACCCCTGCTGCCTCACAAGGAAATACGGGACATTCCCGTCCATATCCGCTAAAATTCCGGGCCCTTTCTGCGCCAAAAGCGCAGCCAATACGACTCTTTAGACGAATGAGGAGTGCATGTCCGATATCAGCCTTTCCGACCGCGTACAACGCATCAAGCCGTCTCCTACCCTGGCCATCACCGCGAAAGCCGGTGAACTTCGTGCACAGGGAAAAGACATTATTGGGCTGGGTGCTGGTGAGCCGGATTTCGATACCCCGGATCATATCAAACAAGCCGCCATTGAAGCGATCAACGCCGGCAAGACCAAATATACCCCGGTAGACGGCACTCCCGGCCTGAAAAAGGCCATCATCGACAAGTTCAAGCGCGACAACAGCCTGGACTACGAGCCCAACCAGATCCTGGTATCCAGCGGCGGCAAGCAGTCCTTCTTCAACATGGCCCTGGCCCTGCTGAACGACGGCGACGAAGCCATCATCCCCGCCCCCTACTGGGTCAGCTACCCGGATATGGTGCTGGTTGCCGGCGGCGTTCCCAAGGTCCTCGAAACCGACGTGAACAGCCGCTTCAAGATCACCCCGGAACAGCTGGAAGCGGCGATCACGCCGAAAACCCGCCTGTTCGTGATCAACAGCCCATCCAACCCCTCCGGCATGGCGTATTCCGTGGAAGAGCTGGCGGCCCTGGGTGAAGTGCTGAAAAAGCACCCGGACATCATCATCGCCACCGATGACATGTACGAGCACATCCTGTGGACCGGCAAGCCGTTCGTGAACATCGTCAACGCCTGCCCGGAGCTGTACGACCGCACCGTGGTAATGAACGGCGTCTCCAAGGCCTACTCCATGACCGGCTGGCGCATCGGCTATGCCGGCGGCCCGCAGAAGCTGATCGCTGCCATGAAGAAGGTCCAGTCCCAGTCCACTTCCAACCCGGCCTCCATCAGCCAGGCCGCGGCAGAAGCCGCGCTGGCCGGCGACCAGGGTTGCGTGGACGAGATGGTCAAAGCGTTCAAAGAACGCCACGACTACCTGACCGCGGCACTGGATGCCCTGCCCGGCGTGAAATGCGCCCAGGGTGACGGCACCTTCTATGCCTTCCCTGACTTCTCCGAAGCAATTGCCAACCTGGACGGCGTGGAATCCGACACCGACCTGGCCGCCCTGCTGCTGGAAACCGCGGAAGTGGCGCTGGTACCGGGTTCTGCCTTCGGCGCGCCCGGCTGCATGCGCCTGTCCTTCGCCGTTGGTATGGACACGCTGAAAGAAGCCATGCGTCGCATTGAGCAAGCATTGGCTAAATAAGCAACAAACGCGCCTCCGGGGTGTTGACGACCCCGGAAGGCGTCACTAATATACGCGCCTCAAGACATTCCGCCTTAGCTCAGTTGGTAGAGCAAATGACTGTTAATCATTGGGTCGCTGGTTCGAGCCCAGCAGGCGGAGCCAAATAGAAAGGGCCTACCCATCGGGTAGGCCCTTTTTCTTTGCCCAATGATTGGTCGCCCTGCGGTCGACAGTTAATCATTGGCAAATTCAGTTGAATCCGCCTAGTTCGAGCCCAGCAGGCGGAGCCAAACAAGAGAAGCTCGGCATCGCAAGATTCCGGGCTTTTTCTTTGTTCAATGATTGGTTGCCCTGCGGTCAACAGTTAATCATTGGCAAATTCAATTGAATTCGCCTAGTTCGAGCCCAGCAGGCGGCCTTACCAAAGTGCCTCGCCACCAGCCGCCTTGTCACCTGAATCCATGTTAGGTCGTCTCCGACTTCAAAGGAGAGGAGGATTTATCCCTGAAGAACAGGTGAAGGCCAATTTCGCCCCTGCTAAACTATCCTGACTTCTCCTGGCTGCCGACGACTCAATACTGAACCGTCTCACCAGCCCCACATGCTGGACAAGAAAACCTGTATGGATGCAACCACTCCGAAAATCTCCGTCATCATTCCAATCTTTCAGCATTGGGAACTGACAGAGGGGCTCTTCAAGGCACTGGACCAGCAGACCCAATCCAAGAGCCACTGGGAGTGCTTTATCGTCGATAACGGTTCTGACGTCGTGCCTTCAGAGGACAGTCTGCCGAGCTTCATAACTCTGCTTGAATGCGATACGCCGGGCTCCTATGCCGCCAGGAACAAGGCGCTTAAACATGCCAAAGGCGAATTACTGGTCTTCACAGACGCAGACTGCCAACCTGATCCGCAATGGCTGGAACGGATCTGGAGTACCTACCAACGCCAATCATCGCCTGCCCTGATTGCTGGCGGCGTTACCGTTAAAAAATTCTTGCCTGGAAAACTAAATCCCGTAGAAGTCTACGACATCGCCATGGGGCTGCCACAGGATCGCTATACACAGCGTGGATTTGCCGTCACAGCGAATCTGTCAATTCCCAGATTGGCCTTTGATCGCGTGGGCAACTTTGATGAAAAACGTTATTCCGGGGGTGACATGGATTTCTGCTTGAGAAGCAAAAAAGCAGGCATTCCGCTGGTCTACATCCCTGAGGCAAACGTCAATCATCCTGCCAGGGACAGCTGGGACGCTCTGACGTGCAAGATGAAACGGGTAAAGGGAGGGCAACTGCTTTGCGGCACAGGAAAGCAGAAAAGGTCTTACATCATCAAAACGCTTGTCCCGCCAATTTCTCGTGCCTGGTATGCAGCAACGACCCATAAAACCAACCTGCCACAGAAGTGGACAACACTGTGGATGCTCGGTGCACTATGGCTGCTGGAAATAAAGATCACTTTTAAAATCCTAGCAACCGGAGAGAAAGAACGACGCTAGTGAGCGAACAAAAAAGAGAACAGGTCTAGGCAAGCAGCCTCTTGATATTAAACTCCTAGCAATTCTTCCGACTCATAGCCAAGCTGTTCGGGAAGCGTTCCCAATCGCTGCAAAATTTTTCGAGCCTCCTCCCGGCTGAAAACCTTTTTCCAGCCTCCATCATTGGGCCTAATCGGCTGAGCCACCTGCTCCTGCCTGACCTTCATATTTTCTGGCTGTCGTACGTGGTCATAGATAGAACCTCTGCCCTCAAGCATGCCATCACTGTATTCAATACCCAGAAAACCGGAGACCTCGCGCAGAACCTCGGCAGGTGTGCGCGTTAATTCCTCATAGCGGACCAGCATGACATTTTCGTGCGCATTGATTCGCAAGGCCTCTTCGTTGTCCATCATCCAGCGGGTGACCGCGTAATCAAGGTCGTTAAACCGCTTGTGCAGGGAAGCTATATTGTCCAGGGGGTTCCTTAACATGACCACAAAACGGTTATTGGGCACCACTTTTTGAACTGCGTCATAGCTGTGAATATGCTTGGGGGTCTTTTCCAGGACACACTGGCAGCCCAGTGACTCTGCAAAATACTGCCATTCATTGGCCACGGCACTCATCCCGAACAGGGAATACTTCCCCGGGAGCATGACCCCGGTTTCGCGTCCAAGCCCCATCACATCCGGATGATTGCCCAGCTTTGCCGCCATCAACGTGGTACCACTATGACCACAACCGACGACAAAGAAAAATGACACCTCATTAACAACCGGCGTGTAAAACAAGGACGGAATAGCGTTATAAAACCGCACTATGGAGTGCACGCAAAAATAGGCGAAACTGACCTTATGATACAGGCGACCCTTGATAATCACTTTGCACCCCAAAAATTAATTCCCGATGCCCCCCGGGCAAAAAATGTAGGACGGTTTTTTAACAACTGAAGGTCTCGCAACACGGTCCCAGCCAACAATAAGAGGCCATCACACATAACCTTCAGGGTTCTGTTCCTGCCAGCGCCAATGATCTTCACACATCTCTTCAATGCCTCGACGGGCTTGCCATCCTATTAATTGAAGGGCATGTGAGGGGTCAGCATAACAACTTGCCACATCACCGGGACGTCGCTCGACCACCTCATAGTGCACCTCACGACCGGAAACCGAAGCGAATGCCTTCACCATTTCCAAAACGCTGTAGCCCCGGCCCGTACCCAGATTGGTGGTCATCAAGCCCCCCTTAGCCGCCAGATGCTCCAGCGCTTTCAGGTGCCCCTCTGCCAAATCCATCACGTGAATATAGTCCCGTACCCCGGTGCCGTCTGGCGTCGGATAATCACCGCCGAAGATACTGAGTTTGTCGCGCTTGCCTACGGCCACTTGGGCGATAAAGGGCATCAGGTTGCTGGGCATGCCGCTGGGGTCTTCGCCAATTCGCCCGCTGCCATGGGCACCAACCGGGTTGAAATAGCGCAGGATAGCGAGGTTCCAACTCTCATCGGACCGGTGAAGATCACGCAGCATATCCTCGATGTGCAGCTTGGTGGCACCGTAGGGGTTGGTCGCAGATAGGGGAAAATCCTCACGGATCGGCACCGAGGCCGGATCTCCGTACACCGTAGCCGAAGAACTGAACACCAGAGTCTTCACCCCGGCGCGGTCCATTGCCTCCAGCAAACAAAGGCTGCCCGACACATTACAGTCGTAATACCGCAACGGCTGCGCCACTGACTCGCCCACCGCTTTCAGGCCGGCAAAGTGGATCACCGCGTTCACCGGATACTCGGCAAATAACCGATCCAGCAAAGCGGCATCGCGAATATCCCCTTCAATCAACGTGACGCTGCGACCGGTGAGCGCCTCGACACGACGCAGCGATTCGCGGCTGCTGTTACTGAAGTTATCGAGGACCAACACCTCATAGCCCGCTTCCAGGAGCAACAAGGTGGTATGGGAACCGATATAGCCGGCACCGCCCGTGACAAGAATATGTTTCAAAACCCTCGTCCTCTCTTTGCAGGTGTGAAATTGACGAACCACAGCTTCATGTAAGCCTGGCCAGCATTATCGCGTATTCGCTACTGATCTGCATGAAGACAGCAGCACCCAGGTAGCAAGACGCGCTAGAGAAGCCGATTACGCAAAACATGGAATAACATTATTGATGGCAACTAGCTCTTCTCCATACCGGGTAACACCCGGGTCTGCAGAGTTTCCGGTGCCTTGTCACCACTAGTGCCTGGCTGGAACCCCGAGACATACAGGCACAGCAGCTCCTGAATCAGATCCCCGTCCCAGGCATCCAACGCCTCTCGGAAACGGGTCAGCGCCTGCTGGAGTTCGTCCCAATCCAGGGATTCCTCAGACGCCTGCATGATCATCTCGTGTTCCGTATGGACACTGCACTCGCCAATCAGCAGCTCTTCATAGAGCTTTTCGCCGGGGCGCAGTCCGGTAAAGGCAATGGCAATATCCCCATCGGGATTGCCGTCATCCTGCACGGTGAGTCCCATCAGATGGATCATGGTGGTGGCCAGATCAAGAATTCGCACCGGCTCTCCCATGTCCAGCACGAACACTTCACCGCCTTTGCCCATGGCGCCGGCCTGGATCACCAGCTGGGAGGCTTCGGGAATTGTCATGAAATAGCGGATCACATCCGGGTGGGTCACCGTCACCGGCCCACCCTTTAGGATCTGCTCACGGAACAGCGGCACCACGGAACCGGAAGAGCCCAGCACATTGCCGAATCGCACCATGGTGAAGATGGTCTTTTCGCTTTTCTCCGCCATGCCTTGGAGCACCAATTCGGCGAAGCGCTTGGTCGCTCCCATGATATTAGTGGGGCGAACTGCCTTGTCTGTGGAGACCAGAATAAAATGCTGCACCCCGGCGGCCTCAGCCCCCTGGGCCGTTGCCAGCGTCCCCAGGATATTGTTCCTGACCCCTGCCACCGGATTTTCTTCCACAATGGGCACATGCTTGTAGGCAGCAGCGTGATACACCGTATCGATGCCATAGTGACGACAAAGACGCTCAATGTGATCGCGATTGACGACCGAGCCCAGCTCCGCCACCACCTGGACCGGGAGCTCTTCGGTCTCTGCAGCATCCTTCAACTCCCGCTCAATCGCGTAGAGGCTGAATTCGCTCTGCTCGAACAACACCAGCCGGGTGGGCTCCAGCGCCATAATCTGGCGACACAGCTCACTGCCGATGGAACCGCCAGCACCCGTTACCAGCACCTGTTTGCCACTGATACAACGATGCAAAATATCCTGCTGTGGCGGGACTGGATCCCGACCCAGCAGGTCCTCTATGGCAACATCCCGCAACTCCTCCAGCCGCGCCCGGCCACTGGCCATGTCGTTGAAGGTGGGCACGGTCTGCACTCGAACGTTGAGGGTTTCCAGCCAGCGGACAATTTCCATCTTGCGCGCCCGACTCACGGAAGGAACCGCCAGCAACACCGCCGAGACACGCTCCCGTCGCGCCGCCTTCTCCAGGCCCGCCCGGTCCACCACCGGCACCCCGGCAATCAGTGCACCCTGCTTGCTGGGAGAGTCGTCTACCACCAGCGCAGGGAAAAATTCCGCACTGGAACGCAGCCCGGCAACCAGCTGGGCCCCGGCATCACCGGCGCCGAAAATCGCCACAGGCTGGCGATCATAGGCACTGCCCAGCACGCTTAGCAGGAAACGGCGCACCAGGAAACGACTGCCGGCCAGATACAGCAGCGCCAACGCGCCCCAAATCACAAATACCGACCGCGGCACCTCGATGGCCTGAGCCATGTAGGAGGTGGCTGCCAAGGCCAACATGCTGGCACCAATGGCATAGAGCACCGACCAGGCCACTTCCGCCCCTAAATAACGGACAACGGACTTGTAGAATCCGGAGACAAACAGAATTGGAATGGTAATGGCAGGCGCCGCCAGCAGAATCCATGGATCCTTGATCGGCGGTGCAAAGTCGCTATACCTCAGGGCATAGGCCCCCCATACCAGCACTGGCATGGCCAGGATGTCCATCCCGATCATTATGCAACGTTTAGCAAAACGAGAGAGAGTGACAAGCCTGTGAGCAGAGGGATAAAGCAGCTTTCTCGACATCAGTGTCCTGTTTTCAGTGTTGTCCTGAGCCGGTCACCGCCAAAGACGTCGACCCACCCAACCTGCCGGGGTTATAGCGCATCCGCCACATTGCCAGCCTGCATAATCCCCGAACGATGCCTTAGGATTTCTTGGCCGCGTCACCGCTGCCCGACCCAGTCACGGTCATGACAATGTACTTGAAATAAGCCACCACCGTCAGGCTATCCAGCATCTTCCGGTCAGTTTCGGCCAGCAATTTCGGGGTGGACATATCAATACCAGTCACCTGGGCCAGCCCGGTAATCCCCGGCCTGGCCGCATAGACATTCAGGCGGCTTCGCTCCGCTGTCAACTCTTCCTGATTGAACAGCCCGGGCCGGGGCCCCACCAGACTCATCTCGCCCTTGAGCACATTCCACAGCTGGGGCAACTCATCCAGCTTGGTCTTGCGCATGAAATGGCCCAACGAGGTAATGGCCGACGCATCCGCCAGATGAGAGGCCACCGATGCGGTATCCGGGCGCATGGTACGGAACTTCACCAGGGTAAACGGCTTCTGATGACGGCCCACCCGTTCCTGACGAAACAGCGGGGAACCGGTATCGAAATACCCCAACACCAGCAGGACCAGAAACACCGGAAACCCCAGCACCAGCCCGACCAGCGAAAACACGAGATCCAGAAGTCTGATCACCACGCTACTCCCCTCTCTTCGTGGGCGCACAGCAACGCTGCAGCCCCTCATCCACGGTAATGGGCGGCTGCCAGCCGAGTCTTTCACAGGTCGGCACCAGCGCCACCTGCAACGACCCAAGTAGCCGGTCGGCCACCGCCTTCTTGCCCAACAGGGTCGCCCCCAGGCGCAACAACCCGATGGGCACCGGCAACAGGCGGGCCGGTTTGTCCAGGGCCTGCCCGGCCCGGCGCAACAGATCCGCCGTGGACAGGTCCTCACCATCACTGACCAGAAAGACCTGCCCGGTGGCGGCGGGATGATCCAGGCACACCCTGATCAAGTCCACCAGATTATCCAGACCCACCAGGGAACGGCGGTTATCCACCCGCCCCAGAGGCAGCGGCAAGCCCTTGCTTACCACCTTGAGCATGCCGGCAAAATTGCCCTTCACGCCGGGACCATAGACCAGAGGAGGACGGATGATCACCAATTCCATGCCCGTATCGGAGGCCAGTTGGGTGAGCCCCTGCTCAGCCTCCAGCTTGGAGATCCCGTAGGCATCTTCCGGGGCCGGTTTCGCATCGTGACGGAATGGCTGGCCCAGCGGCGTGGCTTCACCGTTCACCTTGATGGAACTGATAAAGACAAAGCGACGCACACCCTGCGCCGCCGCCCGGCGGGCAATCGCCAGGGAGCCATCCACATTCACTGCCCGGTAGGCCGCCAGCGGATCTGCGGCGTCCTCGTCCATGACGTGGGCACGAGCCGCGGCATGGACCAACACATCGCACTCCGCCAGCAGCGGCTCCAGGCACGGGTCATCCAGTCCGGACACCACACACTGCGCAAACGGTGCATCAAGCTCCCGCCGCACAACGCCGGTGACCTGGCATCCCTCTGCCATCAAGCGGGAAGCCAGGGCCTGGCCCACAAACCCGCTGGCACCGGTAATTGCCACACGCAATGTCATGACACCACCCGGCTCAGCACCCTTTCGTTCAGGTGCTCCACAAAAACATTAAAACCCAACGCGGCTTTCAACGCCGTGCGGTCCATATCAAACCCGGCGGCATCTACCTCCGCGTTCTCCACGCGGCGGAAGAACTCAGCCAGCGCAGCCGCATCTGGCGCTACCACACAACCCAGCCGATAATCCTGCACCCACTGGGCCACGCTGGTGGCCTCGCCACAAACGGCGAGAATCAGGGCACCGGAAAACACATAGGACGACGTCTTGCTGGGAAAAGCAAAACGGGTCACCTCATCTTCAATGGGCAGCAAGGCCCACTGATAGTCCGCATTCAACTGGGCCGCCGCCGCCGGGGACACCAGACCGTGATAGGTCACCTGATCCGGGAAGCGCGCAGCTAACCCCTCCAGATCAGGACTGAACACTCCCCCGCCGGCAAAGGTAAAAGGCAAGGTCCCTCCTCCCTGCAAATACTGTTCGATCGAAGCGATCACCAGCGGGATACGCTGAAGCCGGCCCGCATTGCCGCAGAAGGAAAAGCCCGGCGTTTTCGTATGGGAGGTGTTCACATCATCAAAAGACACCGCCGGATTACTCAGTAGATGAATCGGAGCCCGGGTCCCCGAACGGGACTGAATTTCCGCTTTCATCTCCTCGGTCAGCGTTAGCAATTGCGCGGCCCGACGCATAACCGCGCCATCCATCCAGCGCAAAATACGGAACAACACCCGATTCACCGGCATCACCACATTGGTGGCCTCGGGGTGAATATCCTGCAGGTGATAGGTATAGGACGCCCCGAACAAACGCGCATAAAGCATGACGATGAAGGGCACCAGCACCGGGGGGTCCGTAGACACATACACATGCCGAGGCCGGGTTTTCAGCAAACACAGCCCCACCCACACCATGAAGAACACCGCATCCAGAATCCGCGCGAGAATACTGCTGCCTGAAGAGGACCAGGCCTTGCCGGGATGAAACTCTACTCCCTGGCCGCGGTCATGCTCCTTCAACTTGGCACAAATGTCGGCATGATCCTGCATGATCACACAGACCCGGCACTGTCTTGCGGCACCTTCCGCAAAGCGCAACAGCGCCTCACCGATCACCGGATAAATCGGCCAGAAACTGCGGTTGATAATGGCGATATCCGCCCTGCCCTTGCCCATCAACACGCCTTACCAGTCATAGCGACTGAATTCGTCCATATTGCGCCAGCGGTTAGCCAGTCTGGCGGTGCCGGTAATCAGGCGGACCACCCGCTCCGAGGTATTGCGCACCATGTAGGCTTCGGGGATCTCACGCTCCGTGCCGGAAAACACATCACGACTGGCGGTGGCAATTCTCACTCCTTCCACCAGGCTTTCCTTGTCCAGTCCCGTGAGCGCGATGGCACCGGTATCCAGCGCTTCCGGCCGTTCGATGGATCGACGCAGCGTCACCGCCGGGAAATCCAGCACTGAGGATTCCTCACTGATGGTGCCGCTGTCACTCACCGCGCAGAAAGCCGTCATCTGCAGGCGGTTGTAGTCAAAGAACCCGAACGGCTTGAGGAAGCGGATATCCCCGCTGGCCTCGGCCAGCCCAAGCTTCTCCAGACGGTTGCGGGTACGCGGGTGCGTGGACACCACCACCGGATAACCAAAGGTGTCATGTAGCGCCTGAAGGGCCTCGACCACCTTGCGCAGGTTATCCTTGCTGTCCACGTTTTCTTCCCGGTGAACGCTGACAATAAAGAACTTGCCTGCTTCCAGCTCCAGACGCTCCAGCACATCGGACTGCTCAATGCTGGGCAGGCAATGCTCCAGCACCTCGCGCATGGGGGAACCGGTCAGGTAAATATAGCGGTGGGACAGGCCTTCGCTGAGCAAATGCCGGCGGGCATGCTCGGTGTAAACCAGATTGAAGTCCGCCAAGTGATCCACCATCTTGCGGTTGATCTCTTCCGGCACATTGGCATCGAAGCTGCGATTCCCCGCTTCCATGTGATACGTGGGGATCTTCATGCGCTTGGCCATCACCGTGGCGATGGCACTGTTGGTATCACCCAGCACCAGCACCGCGTCAGGCTTTTCCTGAAGCAGCACCTCTTCGGTCTTGATCAGGATCTCACCCAAGCTCCGGCCCAGGGTCGAGGTATCCACATTGAGAAAATGATCCGGCTTGCGTACTCCCAGCTCGTCAAAGAACACATCGTTGAGCTCGTAATCATAGTTCTGCCCGGTATGCACCAGCTTGTGGTCCACCACCTGGTCCAGCGCCGCCATCACACGGGACAGTCGAATAATCTCCGGGCGCGTGCCCAGTACCGTCATCACTTTCATCAATCAGTTCTCCTGGTCCGGCAGCACTGGCAGAAAATAGGTATCCGGTGCCTCGGGATCAAAAATCTCGTGGCTCCAGAACAGGGTCATCAGCTCATCGTCACCCACATTGGTAATGCTATGGGTATGCAGCGGCGGCATGTCGACGTACACCGGTTTGTCGCCGGATACCCGGAATTCCTTCACTTCATCATCAAACAGGCGACGCAGGCGAATATCCGCCTCTCCGCGAATCACCAGGAAACGTTCCACCTTGGCAAAATGGAAATGATTGCCCCGGGTAATCCCTGGTTTGGTGGTGGACAGGAACGCCTGACCGCCGTTGTCGGTTTTCACCGCCTCGAACAGCGAGCCCCGGTTATCAGTATGCAGGGGCAGTTCTGTGGGATAGGCATCCGGATACATGAAAGAGCGCAGAGTATTGAAAAGCTGCAGCTCGAAACGGTCACGCAGGTCCGGAATCACATTGCCGGTGTAGCTGTCGTACATGGCAATCAGCTTTCCCGCCACCTCCGCCACCGGAATGGGGCGGCCCTTGAGACGCAACTCGCCGGTTTCCCCTTTCGCCACCGCCTCCACAATGCGAGCACAGATATCCTGGGTATGCAGCAGTTCCAGCTTGCCGCTGCCATTAATACTCAGCGGCTCGCCCTGGACAATCTGGTGGCAGAAGGTGAAGACCGCAGAATTATAAAACGGTCGGCCGCATTCCCCGAACACATGGGGTAACACCAGCTCGGTATAACGCGCCGCTGCTCGATCGGCCCAGCTGCGAAAAACCGCATCTGCACCCGCCTTGCCCCGACCATAGGCATTATCCATAGCCTTGTGGGTGCTGTTGGAATAGACCAGGTGCGGCGTGGCGCCGCTGGCATCCAGTGCACTGGCCAGCCGTTCCGCCAGGGCAATGTTGCCCGTTTCCTGTTCCTTTTCCTCGGCCCGGTTAATACCCGCGCAGTGCACTACTACATCAGCACCGTCCAGCGCTTTCTGCAGACGGGTGTCATCATTGAAAGCTTCACGATCCAGGGCCACGACACCGCCTTTCCACGCCTCAAGCGCGCTGAGATGGCAACGCAAATGCCAACCCAGCAGTCCTGCTGCCCCGGTAATCACCGTTTTCATAACCGACCTCTTTTCTGTTCGACACAGCCGCTACCGGTTCACCGGCAGCCTGCTGACTGCAACCTGTTCAAGCGCCTCAGGCTTCCCTGATGGCCTCCATGAACAGCCGACGATTGTCCTCAAGCACCGCATCATCCTTGGCCACCTGACGAGCGTGGTCACGGGCAGCGGCGCAAACCTGGTCACGCTTTCCCCCGGACCATAACGCAACCAGCTCAATGGTTTCAGCGAACGCCGCCGGGTTCGCCAGCGGCAACGACCAGCCCACGCCTCTGGCTTGCACGTCATTCCAGGGGGTCTGATCACTGAGCAGCACCGGCAGCCCGGCAGCCAACGCTTCATAGATGACATGGCCGTAGTTCTCGCCCCGGGTGGGAAAGAAAAACAGGTCATGCCCGACCAGATGGGCATTCACATCCACCGGATTGAGCTCGCCGCCCCAGACCACCTGAACATGTGAAGGCAGCTCGGCAATGAGGGCCTCGCAGGCCTGCCAGTATTCCGGCTCCGAGCGTGGTCCATAGACCGTGAACACCACCGGTGCTGTCACGGAGCGGAGCACTCGCAGGGCATAGTCGAGATTCTTCTTGGGGGAAATGCGAGAGATGAAGCACACGCGCAATGGCTCGCCGGGCGCTCGATGATGGGAGGCGGCGTCAGCCGTGGGAGCTGCCGGCGCCAGGTTCAGAGCCACCTGAATCCGTGCTGCCTGATTACCGAGAAACGCCTTGCGGATATCCTGCACCTCCAGATCACTGGACGCCTGCCAGGTAATGTTGCGGTACAACCCGATCAGGCGGACCACCCACAGGTAAATTTTCTTCTTGGTACTCTTCAGACCCAGCGCTCCCTCGGAGAACTCGCCCCGTGGCGCCAGAATCACAGGCGTTTGGGGAAACTGGCGGAACAGCCGTGCCCAGAGCACTTTCTGGGTAAACACCGGATCAAAAAAACTGTTCAGGTAAATGGCGTCCGGTTTTACCTCACGTACCACCCGGGCAATATTGGCCAGGGTAAATGCCTCCGGAGCCAGATAACGCACACGGGCCTTGCCCACAGTCATCCAGTCTTCCAGGTCCACGTTGTCATAGGGCGTGATTTCACCCAGGTCCCGGTCTTGGGTGAGCACCCGGAAATCAAAGTCGTCGCCCAGCCGGTCCACCATGTTAACGATGGTCCTGACCGGCCCGCCCGCCTTGAATCCCGGAAAATAGAAGGGGTTGAATACCAGAACAACCGGTTTAGTCACCGCCACCGTCCCTTTACGCTTTCAGCGCCGCGTGCACTTCAGGCAGGGAAAGCAGCAGCGTCTTCAACTCATCACTGGAAAGCTGATGGGTATTGTGGGAGTGGTAGTCTTCCGTGCTCGCCTCTTCCACATCTCCTTCCGTAAAGAACTTGGCGTAGTTGAGATCCCGGTTGTCATAGCTCACCCGGAAATAATCGCCCATGTCTTCGGAGCGCAGCAGTTCTTCGGCGCTGGCCAGGGTCTCGTACAACTTCTCGCCATGACGCCAGCCGATCACCTTGATCTCGTTATCCGCCTCGAAAATATCCAGCAATGCCCGGGCCAACTGGTGCACCGTGCAGGCCGGTGCCTTGCGAATAAAGATGTCACCCTGGTGCGCATTTTCGAACGCGAAGTTCACCAGCTCGATGGCATCCTGCAGGGACAACATGAAGCGGGTCATGGTCGGTTCGGTAATGGTCAGCGGTTTGCCTTCCTGAATCTGCTTGATAAACAGCGGAATCACCGACCCGCGAGAACACATCACATTGCCGTAACGCACACAGGAGATCACGGTTTCCTTCTCACCCAGCTGACGGCTGGAAGCCTGGGCCACCTTCTCCATCATGGCCTTGGACATCCCCATGGCATTCACCGGCATTACTGCCTTGTCGGTGCTCAGGCACACCAGGCTTTTCGCCCCGGCAGCCACCGCACTGTCGATCACGTTCTGGCTGCCAATGATGTTGGTCTTTACGGCTTCCATAGGGAAGAATTCGCAGGAAGGCACCTGCTTCAGCGCCGCCGCGTGAAAGACCAGATCCACCCCGCGCATAGCCTTGTCCACCGCGGCGCGATCGCGCACGTCGCCAATGTAGAACTTCAGTTCCTCACGGCTGTAGGCAATGCGCATGTCTTCCTGCTTGGCTTCATCACGGCTGATGATGCGAATTTCCCTGCAACCGTCCGCCAGCAGCTTGTTGACCATGGTCTTGCCAAAGGACCCTGTGCCCCCGGTTACCAACACCACCAAATTCTTGATATTCATAGTCTCTCTCGACAGTCAGTCCCGGCGAGCATTGCCGCCAGGGCCTCGCCAGCAAGCTGGCGCCTACACGATTGTTATTTCACTGCCGCCATGGCTTTTTCCACATTCGCCTCAAACAGAGAGCGAATGCGATCCAGGGCAACGTCATTATCGGCTTCATAGCGCAGCACCAGCTTGGGTGAGGTGTTGGACGCCCGGCACAGGCCCCAGCCATCCGCATAGTCCATGCGGATCCCGTCAATCACACGGCGCTCACCCTCGCCAAAATCCGCCTGGTTCTGCAGGTAATCCACAATGGCGAACTTGTTCTCTTCGGTCACCTCGATATTGATTTCCGGCGTGGTGCACAGGGACGGAAAACGACCAAACAGGGCATCGGCGTCGCCGTCGGAGCGGCTAATGATGCCGAGAATCCGCGCCGCTGCCACCAGCGCATCATCAAAGCCGTACCAGTCCTCAGCAAAGAAGATATGGCCGCTCATTTCCCCGGCCAACAACGCTCCGGTTTCTTTCATGCGCGCCTTGATCAGGGAATGGCCGGTCTGCCACATTTCCGGCTCGCCGCCAGCCTGGCGGATCACATCAAACAGAGTCCCGGTGCACTTCACATCGAAGATCACCTTGGCACCCGGATTGCGGCTCACCATGTCCTCAGCCAGAGCCATGAGCAGAATATCAGGATAGACCACCTCCCCCTCCGGCGTGACTATGCCCACCCGGTCTCCATCGCCATCGAACGCCAGGCCCAGGTCGGCCTTTTCTCCCTTCACTGTGGCAATCAGGTCTTGCATATTCTTGAGATCACCCGGATCCGGATGATGGTTTGGGAAAGTCCCGTCCACCTCGGTGAACAGGGGCAACACCTCGCAGCCCAGCGCTGCCAAGACCTGGGGCGCCTGAACCCCGGTGATGCCATTACCGCAGTCCACGACCACCTTCATGGGGCGGGCCAGGGAGTGAGTCTTCAGAAATGCCGCCTGATACGCTTCCAGCACGTCGCATTCCTGGTAATCCCCGGTGTCCGCAGAGACCAGGTTGTCTTCCACAATGCGCCGATACAGGGCCAGGATGCGATCCCCTGACAGAGTGGTGCCATCCACCACAATTTTGAAACCGTTGTAATTGCCCGGGTTATGGCTGCCGGTGAGCATTACCCCGGAATTGAGGCCGTCCAGGTGGTAAGTGGCAAAGTACAGTGCCGGAGTCGGCACCATGCCCACATCCACCACATCGCAGCCGGTGGCGCGTATACCATCGCTCAATGCCTTCACCAGCGCCGGGCCGGAAAGCCGGCCATCCCGGGCCACTGCAATGCGGTTCTGCCCGTGAGCCAGGGTTTCAGAGCCAATACTGCGGCCGATCTGATAGGCCCATTCATCCGTCAGGGTTTCCTGATAAATACCGCGGATATCGTAGGCTCGGAAAATCGAGGCAGGAATCGGGTTACTCACTGGGGGCTCATCCTGTTAGTCAGCCAAATGCTCAAGGGGGCAATCATACGTGAAATGCGGCGAAATCGCAGGTGCAGGGCCGGACAAGATCGCGGTGGAACCACCGCTCCCACAGAGGGCGACTGTGCCATTCCAGGAGTAGCAGTACTCTTCCTCCCTCTGTAGGACCGGAGTGCAACGGAGGAACGCCCGAAGTGCGCCCCAAACGCCCCACCCACCGTAGGAGCGGCGGTTCCGCCGCGACGGGTTTCCGCTACCCCCACCGCCAAAATCGCAGTCGAACGACAGGTCCCACAGAGAATGCCAGCGCCCTTGCGGGTTACTCGATGGGGGGCGCATCCGCCAGAGCCAGCCCTTCGGCATCCTTTTCTGACAGCAGCGGCTCCCCTACCAACGGCCAGTCGATGGCCAGTGACGGGTCCGCCCAGTGAATACATTGTTCCGAGGTCGGCGAATAGTATTCGGTGCATTTGTACTGCACCTCGGCTTCATCGCTGAGCACGAGAAAGCCATGGGCGAACCCAGGCGGAATCCATAGCTGCAATTTGTTATCGCTGGAAAGGGTCTCACCCGCCCATTGTCTGTAGGTTGACGACTCTGGCCGCAAATCAACCGCCACATCAAACACCGAGCCCGCAGTACAACGCACCAGCTTGCCCTGCGGTTTATCCAGCTGATAGTGAAGTCCCCGCAGCGTTCCCATTATGGAAAGGCTGTGATTATCTTGAACAAAGGTGGCGGCAATCCCGGCCTCGGCCATGGCCCGTGCATTCCAGCTCTCCATGAAGAAACCGCGGGAGTCTTCAAAGATCCGGGGATGGATCAGTTTAACATCAGTGATACGGGTGGTTGTGACTTGCATGGTAGCACCTGGCTATTTGGTATCACCCATTAAACCGCTTCAAGTCGCGCGCTGACACCCTGTGGTGCCCAGCGGTTCTGGCGCGATGCCAAGTCGTTCGCAGTTACTTCTGCCGCTTGGCAATGTGGCGTGCCAGAGCCAGAGAGGACGCGTCCAGACCCGACGCGGATTCCGGATCCGCCAGTACTTCCAGCATGCCCGTTGCGATTACCTTCCCCATCTCCACGCCCCACTGATCGAAAGGATTGATACCCCAAATCACCGCCTGGACAAACACCTTGTGCTCATACATGGCCAGCAACGCGCCCAGCACCCGCGGGGAGAGCTCCTCCAGAACCAGCGTAGTGCTAGGCTGGTTACCGTGGTAACGCTTATAGGACGGCAGAGCCACTTCCGGGTCCAGCGCCCGCTCTCCCAGGGCCAGCAACCGGGATTGCGCCAGGCAATTGGCATTGGACAGCGAATGCTGGGCTTCCAGCTCGCAAACTGCGTCGAAATGCTGCGCTTCGGTGTAACGACGCGCTGTCATCAGGAACTCACAAGCTATCGGCTGGGTGCCCTGATGCAGCAACTGGAAGAACGCATGCTGGGCATTGGGCCCTACCTCCCCCCAGATCACCGGGCAGGTACCATACTCCACCGGCTCACCGGAGCGGGCCACGCTCTTGCCGTTGGACTCCATTTCCAGTTGTTCCAGATAGGCGGGCAAGTGCTTGAGCCGCCCGTCGTAAGGCAATACCGCCCGGGCATTGATGCCCAGAAAGTTGATATTCCAGACATCCACCAGGGCCAGCATCACCGGGATATTATTCTCCCAGGGCCGGGTCCGGCAGTGATGATCCATCTCATGGGCGCCGGCCAGCATGTCACGAAAGCCGTCCATACCCACCGTCAACGCGATCGGCATGCCAATTGCTGACCACAGGGAATAGCGTCCGCCTACCCAATCCCAGAACAACAGCTGGTTATCCGGCATGATGCCCCACTCTGACATCCGTTCCGGATTCGCCGAGATACCAATAAAGTGACAACGCAGCAAAGACGCATCGTCACAATCCAGCCCCAGCCCACGGCCCAGCCACTGCCGGGCCGTAGTCGCATTGTGCAGCGTATCTACCGTAGTGAAAGACTTGGAAGACACCAGGAACAGGGTGGTTCGCGGGTTCAGCTCCTGCAGTATCTGAGACACCTGGCTGCCATCCATGGAAGAGGCAAAATGCAGTCGTGGTCGGGACAGTCCCTGAGGAGGAAGGCAGGATTGCAGTGCAAAAGCCGCCATCAAGGGCCCCAGATCAGAGCCCCCAACCCCCACATTGACCACATCGGTGATGGCATCCCCCATCACCCCACGCCAGTGGCCCTTCAGGATACGATTGACCATGTCTTCCATGGCATCCAGCTGCTCATGCACCATGGGCGCCCTGTCGGCAGGCTCTCGCAAGCACCAGTGCTTGGCAGGTCGCCCCTCGGTACAATTCACCTCGGCACCACCGAACAACGCCTCCGTCCAGTGTCGCAACTGACGCTCATCCGCCAACTTGACCAGCAGATCCCGGATCTCATCCGACATACGCTGCTTGCTGAAATCCGCCAGCAAGCCGGCATCCTCAAGACTGAATCGGGCAAAACGATCCGGGTCCGACGCAAACCAATCCGCCAGATGCAGCGTTTTTTCCTGCTCGGCACGACGTGCCAGTTGAGACCAAATCGTACTGATAGTAAGAACGTCCTGTTCAGGTACCATGGTTAGCGCCCTATTCCTCTATACACCAGCCCCTGCTCTCTGACAAAGTCAGGCTCATAAATGTTGCGACCATCCAGAATCAGTGGCTCACGCATGGCGCGCTTCAAGCGCTGCCAATCCGGGCTCCAATAAGGCTTCCACTCGGTAATCAACATCAGGGCGTCAGCCCCCTCGGCGGCCTCATAGGGGTCGTCACACAAAATCAGTTCACCACGCCCCTCGGCCCAGGACTCAATATCCGCTAATGCCTTGGGGTCATGGACAGAGACCTCTACGCCCTGCGCCCAAAGAGCCTCAATGACTTTCAGGGCAGGGGCGTTATCCACCCGATGGGTGCCCGGCTTGAAGGCCACGCCCCACAGAGCCACCTTTTTGCCTGCCACATTGCCATGATTAAACTGCCAGAATTTGCGGAAAAGCACTTCCTTCTGGCGCTCATTGGTCTGCAGAACCTGCTCAAGCAGCCCCGGCTCCGAGGCCTTGGCGTTGAGTGCATCCACCAATGCCAACACGTTGCGACTCAGCCCCGGCCCACCAAAACCGCATCCTGGGTAGAGATAGGAGTCGCCGATCCGAGGGTCTGCGCCCATAGCTACCCGAACCACATCAATATCAACGCCTAGCGACTCCGACAGACTGGCCATGTCATTCATGTAACTGATTCGCGTCGCCAGAATGCCGCTGATCGCCAGCTTGGAGAACTCGGCCTCCCGAAGGCTCATTACCTGTATCACATCCTTGCGGCGATTAAAGGGGCGCAGCAATTCCCGGACCAGGGCTTCCCCCTCGCCATCCTCACAGCCAAGCAAAATGCTGTCCGGGCGAGTAAAGGTCCGGAACGCATTCCCCTCCTGGATCAGATCCGGCAGTGATACCAGCGCAGAACGGGTATTGGCCTGTTTGATGATAGTACGCAACTGTTCTGCCGCCCCCACCGGGCCCACCGTCTGATTCACAATCAGTCCGCACCCGGTTGACGACGCCAGCATGTTGACCAACCGCTCAGCCACCCCTTCCTCACCCGGTTGCAGGGACAGAAAAACCGCATCAGGGATACCCGATGGGACATCTTCCCAGAACCCTGTGGTCAGTCGTCCACTCTCCAGCTGCTCACGGCAGAGACGATCCAGCCCCTGTTCCTGGAACAGAGGCCGGCCTTCAGCCAACCGTTCTCGAGACAACGGTTCAACCACACACCAGTGCACCTGATGCCCCGTCTGGGCCATGGCCGTCGCTGTCACCTGGGCGCACAAAGTGTCGCCATAAACCGTTATCTGCATAGAACCTCAGCTGTGAGCCATGAGCTATGAGCTGTCAGAAAAACAACCAGACCTGCGGCCTGGAAACATAAAATCACTTTAACTTTCGCATGATGGCGAAGAGTATTCTGGAAAGCTGCTCCACTTCCTCGCCCCACTTATTGCTCATACCTTCAGGTATGTAGCCGATTCTATAGCCAATGATCAGCTGGGTTTTCAGCTCCCCAGCCGATCCCCTCGCATAGTTCAGAAACAAAGCCTTTTCCTTCTCGGAGGCCCGCCCAAAACCTTCTGCGATATTGGAAGGCAGTGAGAGCGATGATCGGGTTATCTGATCCCTGAAGCCAAAATCACGATGGCTCGCAAAGTGCTGGTAAATCTCAACACTTAGATCAACAGACCTTTTCCAAATATCCAAATTTCCCAATCGCATCCTTGCTCCTTAATTAAAAGTCACCATCCATGGGAACTATTTGGGGTTTTCCTATCAAACCGATCACAGCTCACAGCTCACAGCTCACAGCTCACAGCTCACAGCTCACAGCTGATAGCTGATAGCTGTCAGCCCAACTCCGCCGCCATCATCTCACGTACCTGCTCGCCCAGCTCCGGGTGACGGGCAGCGAAATGAAAGATCGCCTGCAGATACCCGGCCTTGTTGCCACAATCGAATGTGCGGCCACGCATGGCATAGGCCTCAACCGGCGCGCGCTCCATCAGTGAGGCAATCGCATCGGTGAGCTGAATCTCATTACCTGCCCCCCGCGGCGTTTCAGCCAGAATGCCCATGATCTCACCCGGCAACACATATCGCCCTACCACAGACAACTGAGACGGCGCCTCTCCCACGGCCGGTTTTTCAACCACTGCTGTCATCGGGGTAGATTCACCGGGTACAGGAACGCCCCCTTTCAGCGCCACAATCCCATACTGATCCACACGCTCGGCAGGCACTTCTTCAACCATAATCTGCGCGGCGCCACTGGCCTGGTATCTTTCCACCATGATGCCCAGATCTTCATCCAGACCGTCGCAATCCACCAAAACATCAGGCAAAAGGACCGCAAACGGTGCGTCGCCCACTACCGGCGCGGCACAAGCCACCGCATGACCAAGCCCCAGAGCCCGGTGCTGACGAACGCTGATGAGGCTCACATCGTGCGGCAAAATATCACGCACTTGCGCCAGCAGCGTGTTCTTTCCCTTGGCTTCCAGCTGCTCTTCCAGCTCAAACTGGGTATCAAAGTAATCTTCAATGGCCGTCTTCGCGGAGTGGGTAACCAGGATGATTTCCTTGATCCCTGCCCTTACCGCCTCCTTCACCACATATTCAATGGCAGGCCGGTCCACAATAGGCAACATTTCCTTGGGAATGGACTTGGAGGCCGGGAGCATCCGCGAGCCAAACCCCGCTACAGGCAGTACAGCTTTTCTAACCATTTTCATCCTTTTTCCTGCACCTACAAAATGGCCAGGCAAGGAGCATGCCGAAACCCAGCCCCAGCCCATTGTCCACAATATCCGACCAAGAAGGCGAACGACCGGGCAACCAGACTTGGGCTACCTCAATGAAGGCTCCCAACCCCATTATAAGCAACACCACCAACCACCATCGAAACCCTGACAGAATGGCAAAGAACCCCGCGACAGCACAAAATCCCACGTGAGCATACGAATCCAGATTACCCGCCGACAATGACTGCCTGATGGCCTCTTTGGCGCCCCCCGGCAGCAACCCACCAATCAGGAATAACATCACCGTTACCCCCATTAACGCAGATAGCGCTCTCCGCTTTTGCCTTGTCAGTGCGTGTCGCAATCAATCACTCCCGAACAAGTCTCGCGTATAGACTTTCTCGGCATAGGGAGCGAGCTCCTCAACCATGCGGTTGGAGACAATCACGTCACAGGATTCCACAAACTCATTGAAATCCCGCATCACCACGGAATTGAAAAAGGTGTCATCAAGCAACGCCGGCTCATACACCACCACCTCAACGCCCTTGGCCTTGAGGCGCTTCATCACCCCCTGAATAGAGGAAGCTCGGAAATTATCCGATCCAGCCTTCATCACCAGCCGGTAGACGCCCACCCGCTTCGGGCTACGACGAAGGATATCCTCAGCCACAAAGTCCTTGCGGGTACGGTTGGCATCCACAATGGCCCGAATCATGTTATTGGGGACATCCCGGTAATTGGCCAGCAGCTGCTTGGTATCCTTTGGCAGGCAATAACCTCCATAGCCAAAAGAGGGGTTGTTATAATGAGCCCCAATACGCGGATCCAGGCATACTCCGTCGATGATCTGCCGGGTATCCAGCCCATGAGAGGCAGCATAGCTGTCGAGTTCGTTGAAATATGCTACCCGCATGGCCAGATAGGTATTGGCAAACAGCTTGATAGCTTCGGCTTCCGTGGAGTCAGTGAACAGCACCGGCACATCCTCACGGATGGCCCCCTCGGCCAGTAGCCCCGCGAAAGTACGGGCTGCGTCAGAGTGGCCGCCCACCACAATCCGGGACGGGTACAGGTTGTCATGCAGCGCCCTCCCCTCCCGCAGGAATTCCGGCGAGAACAGGATATTGTCCGCTCCGTATTGTTCCTGCAAAGCAGCCGTGTATCCCACCGGCACAGTGGACTTGATAATGATGGTGGCAGAAGGATTGATCGCCAGCACATCGCTGATCACCCCCTCCACAGAGCGGGTATTAAAGTAATTGGTGTCCGGGTCGTAATCCGTGGGCGTAGCCACCACGACAAAGTCCGCGCTCTCGAAGGCCTTCGACT
The DNA here is from genome assembly GCF_000756655.1 of Alcanivorax jadensis T9. Classification (GTDB taxonomy): domain Bacteria; phylum Pseudomonadota; class Gammaproteobacteria; order Pseudomonadales; family Alcanivoracaceae; genus Alcanivorax; species Alcanivorax jadensis. Next base: position 49,456 of record NZ_ARXU01000005.1, on the reverse strand, counting down.
TGTCGGTGGTAGCCTGCAAGTCCAGCGGCTTCTCGGCCAAGTAGGACTCAATCATCTCGTCTTCAATCGGCGATATCCGGTTCTGGATTTTTTCTACCTTCTCCGCATCAATATCCAGCGCTACTACCTTATTGTGCTGGGCAAGCAACACGGCGTTGGAAAGCCCTACATAGCCGGTTCCGGCAACCGCAATTTTCATTTTCGTCCTCAACAGCAACGCAGCAATCCGGCCATCCGGCCATCCGGGCCAGACAAGGGAAGTGTCTCAGTATACCTTCGCATGGCCCCGACAAACACCGGCACAGACCCCGCCCCAAACCCGCACCAGGATACATAACCTTTTGATTTTATTAAAAACCATAAAAAAGGCCGCACCCGAACCTCGGCGCGGCCCTATATACTGTACTGCGGGAGCCCTGCCTGCCAGCGGCGGTGTTCAATGTGGCGCTTTTCGCTTGCAGGCAGAGCGATTACACAATGGCGGCAATCAGCTGCTTCACGCAGCCTTCGATATCATTCTCGGCAGTGTTCACCACCACCTCAGGCTTCTCCGGTGCCTCGTAGGGGCTGTCAATGCCGGTAAATTCTTTGATGATGCCCTGGCGAGCCTTCTGGTATAGCCCCTTGGGATCACGCTTTTCGCATTCTTCAAGCGGCGCATCCACAAACACTTCCACAAACTCGCCGTCCTCAAACAGCTCACGGGCCGCATCACGGTCCGCACGAAACGGACTGATAAATGCCGTCACCACAATCAGCCCCGCATCCACCATCAGCTTGGCCACCTCAGACACTCGACGGATATTCTCGGTACGGTCCTCATCACTCATGCCCAGATTCTTGTTCAGACCATGACGCACATTATCCCCATCCAGCAGATAGGTATGCTTGCCCTGCTCAGTCAGCGCCACTTCCAGCGCATTGGCCAGCGTAGATTTACCTGAACCGGACAGACCGGTCAGCCAGATGCACTTCGGCTTCTGATCCTTCACCTTGGCCCGATCCGCCTTGGAAATGTTGGATTCATGCCACACCACGTGGGCTTTGGATTCGTTAGCTTTTTCCTGGTATGGAGACTTATCAGACATGCGTAATTCCTTAGTTTCAAGTTGCAAGTTTCAAGTTGCAAAAACAACCATCAACCCTTTGTATAGTCGTGCCTCACACCACGAATCATGGCATGCAGCATCCTTGATAGTTCCTCTGACTCCTTCAGCCACCTCGATGCGACATCAGATTCCAGATAACCAATCTGTTGGCCAATATGAATCTGGGTTCGTAATTCACCCACAGAACCCTTGGCATAATTCCAAAACCTTGCTCTTTCCTTGCTCGAATCTCGCTCAAACCCCTCTGCGATATTGCTAGGGACAGACAGGGCTGAGCGAGTGATTTGATCCCGGAAGCCAAAGTCTCTCAACTCGCTTAAATAGCGATACAGTTCCACACACAGTGCGGACGATCGCTGCCAAATGCTCAACTCTTCAAAGCGCATCCTTCGCTCCTTTCAAAGTGACTCGTCCCTGAGTCACGCATTGTTCCACTTGCAACTTTCAACTTGAAACTTGCGTCTTTGCCTTCCCTTTCAACTTTGAACTTTAAACTCAAAGCCGACCGGGAAGGCGGCGGCTAAAACCCCCACACCATCGGAATAACGGTAAGGCTGATCACCGCCACCACCACACTCATTGGCAAACCGATACGAACATAATCCCGGAATGTATACCCTCCCGGGCCCATAACCATCAGGTTGGTTTGATAACCCAGCGGCGTCATGAAGCTCGCGGATGCGGCGAACATCACGGCGACAATAAAGGGCATGGGGCTGACGCCAAGCTGTTCGGCTATACCAAGAGCGATGGGAAACACCAGCACGGCAGCCGCGTTATTGGTGATCATCTCGGTAAACGCCGTGGTCAGCAGGTAAACGATTACCAGCGCCATAAACGGCGACAAGCCACTCTCTGGAAACGCCTCCTGCACAATCCAGGCCGCCGCGCCGCTGGATTCCATGGCCTTTCCCAATGCAAAAGACGCACCGATCACCACCAGCACTGGCAAGTTCACACTCACGTTCATCCGCGAGCGGTTAACTGTGACACAGCGCAACGCCAGCATCATGCCGGCAGCCACCATGGCTGCTTCAAGGGTGGAGGCAATCCCCGCCACATTGGCCACCACCATGGCCACCAGGATACCCACTGCGACAGGGGCTCGACGAAAATCCGGCGGTGTTGAATCCTGCATCGGGCTCACCAGCATAAAATCACGCCGAAAGCGGTACTGTTCAACAAACTGCTCACTGGTCTCGAGCAGCAATGTGTCACCCACCCGCAGCACCTGCTCACCAACCTTGCCGGCCATGCGCTGGCCATTGCGGCTGATGCTGAGAATTGCCGCCTGGTAACGGGTGCGGAATCCGGTCTCTTTCACCGACTTGCCGATACCCGGGAATTCCGGACTCAGCACCACCTCGACCAGATGGCGCTGGTGATTGTTCAATCCAAGCTTGTGCACCTCGCCATGGGCGGACTGCAGACCATTGATACGCTGCAACTCACGGGCGCACTCCGGCACCCCCACAAACGCAAGCAAATCCCCTTCCTGAAGGGTCATCTCAGGGCCAACCGCAGTGAACAGCTTCTCTCCACGCTGGATTTCGGTGAGGTAGCCATAGGTCAAATTTCGCAGCCCGGCATCCTGAATAGTGCGCCCAGCCAGGTTACTGCCCTTGGCGACCACCATCTCCACATGATATTCGCGGGCATGCTCCCATTGTTCCGCCATCCCTTCACGTTCAGGGAGCAGGTAACGGCTCACCAGCAACATAAATAGCCCGCCCCCTAACAACACAGGAATCCCCACCCAAGCCACATCGAAAATTCCAAAGGCAGGTAGTCCTCTCTCCTGAACCAAACCATCCACAACCAGGTTGGTGCTGGTGCCAATCAAGGTACAGGTCCCCCCCAAAATGGCGGAATAGCTGAGGGGCAACAGTAACTTGGAGGCCGACAGCTTGAGACGCTGGGCCCACTCCTGCACCGCGGGGATCATCATCGCCACGACCGTGGTGTTATTCAGGAAGGCACTGAGCATAGAGGCGGGAGCAAGAAGCCGGAACTGGCTGGATAACACGGATTTGGGTTGCCCGAGCAGCCGGTGCGCTACCCAGTAGATCGCCCCGGTATCACGCAAAGCCGCCGCCACCACATACAAGGCAGCAATAGTCATCAGCCCTGGGTTGGCAAAGCCTGATAACGCCTGAGCCGGGGTAATAATGCCGGCCACCAGCACCAGCACCATCGCAGCCATCATCGTCAGATCCGCCGGGACACGGTTGGTCGCCAGCGCCCCTAACACAGAGGCCACGATCAGCAGCGTTATCAGAATATCCAGGCTCACTCAGCAAATCCTTAGGGAGAACAGTTCAGGTCACAGGAGATGCATTCTACAGCGATAAAAATATATAGAAAGCGCACATTAATTCGAAATGGTTATATGCAAGTGACGTGGCATGCACTAAAGGCTGCATGACTGAAGAAAGCGAACACCAACAATCACGTTGAAGCGCAAGGTCATGGGCAGAGGTTCGATATTGATCTTTTTAGTGATTCCGATGGATAAACAATATACTAGCCAATACCGCCACAGCACTCCTTTTCAGGAGCTCAGCCTCACTAATCTCTATTCCGCAATCTCAATATTAAAGCGTTTAACCATGCAACCCTCTTACGGAGCAGTTGGCGTACCAGCTTGTAATTAAAAGCGACCAACTGCGCAAAAGTCATCCCATCAAGCGCCTCAAGGGATATTAGCGAAAGCTTCTGAGAGAAGTAGACACTCAATTCATGATTGCCCTTGCGCATATAATATTGGGACATCCAATAAGCAGTATTAATACTTGTCGCATCTTTTTGTCTTTGATCCATCGAAGACCAGATGCCGCCAGGGTGGGCTCGGTAAGCACCAGGCGTCAGGTCATCAAGGTATTTGTAACCACCGACCCGACCAAGGCGGCTAAAGAAAAAAGTGTCGCCATTTACAACCTTTCCATGCTCCTCCGGGTACCAGTCATAATTTCGTCGAAACATGGCCGTGAATGTCAGGATAAACCAGCCTCGAGATAGTCTTTGGGGTGACGCATCAGCCTTGTTAACGGCATGTAGTTTTGAAAGCTGAATAACTCTCCCGGACTCAACAACAAAAGCATCATGCCCGCACACGGAAAAAGATGGGTTATTGCGCAGGAAGTCAGCCTGTTTCTGCAACTTACTATCATCGAGCCAGTAATCATCAGCATCACAAGGAGCAAAATACTCGCCCTGTGCAGCCTTCGTGGTAAAAAAAGAAGGAGTCAGACCCTTACTAAACTGATTTTCCTTCTGAAGTATCGGCCTGATAATAGAGGGATATTTTTCTGCATACTGCCGAATCACATCGGCCGAATTATCCGTAGAGGCATCGTCATGAATGATGACCTCCCATGGAAAATCCGTTTTCTGCATCAAAAAACCCTTTAGGGAATCTTCCAGATATTCACCATGGTTGTAACAATGGCATAGTATAGAAACCAGAGGCTTTCGATATTCATCGCTCCAGAATCTGGTAATTTCAGATTCTGGGACTACCTCAGAAGGTTTCGGGGCAGCGGCACCAATTTTCATTTCGTTCACTCTGCTAAACCACGATCATAGCCGGAAAGAATTTCACCATCAGCCTCACCAAGGAAAATATAATATGTGCCAATGGCTTCAGCATAAAGGTTCAAGACCATACCCCTCACAAGTCACTACACGTAAAAACGACTTAAACATTAGCCTGTCCGCAAGCTGCGGAGCCGTTTCAAAATCAAAACAGCTCCTTCAGCACGAATTGCTATCGACATAAACAAATAAGCCAAACAGGCTAATACACCACCAGCAATCTGTTTGAGAATCAGAAAATCCGCATCAATCTGCATAAACAGGAAAAATATAATTACAGCGAAAAAGGCCGAGATCACAGGTTTTGCAATATCAAAAAACTGATTTCGAGCGGTGTAACCGATAATACGGCTAGTATAGAAAGTATTTGGCAAAAGAGATAAAACTGAAGTGACAACTTGGCCAGTAACAATTCCAATAACGCCATAAGGAATAGACAACAACAGAACAACAATCTGGATAGCCTTCTTGATAAGATTAAGGCGTAGATTCAAATCTGTACGGCCCTTAACCATGAGGATATTCACATTAAGTGCATGCGCAGGGTAAAGCAGACCGGAAAGACAAAGGATTTGCAGAAATACAACAGAATCAGCCCATTTATCGCTGAGAAGAGCTGAAAACAGTGGTTGCGCAAAGACTCCCAATCCCAGCATCACAAAAGCCATAACAAAAACTGTAAGCTTCATGATCTGACTATATTTTTCCCTCAACAACTTATTATCACCCTGAAAAGTTGACAGCACAGGAAATGAAACACGCTGTACAACATTTGTCATTTGCTGAGAGAGAAGCTTAGTGATCTTGTTGGCCATATAATAAAGGCCTGTTGCTTCAGGGCTAAAAAGCTTTGCGATCACCAGAGCATAAGAGTTCTTAAAAAGGATGTTGAAAATATTGGCAACAACAAGATACTTGCCAAAATCAAACAGTTTCTTAAACGTCTCTCTCTGGAATACGAAATTCGGCAACCAGCCACTCATAATCCAGAGGCATGCTGTCGCAACGGCCTGGCTTATCAACATTTGGGCAACGAGACTCCACACCCCGGCCCCATGGTAAGCCAGAATCAAGGCAACCACTCCCGAGACAATAGTTCCCGTCGTAGCAGAGACCATTTGGGATTTAAAATTCATATCACGGCTAAGGATGGCGGTCTGAACCACCCTAAAAGCGTTAATAATTACTGCCACACCCATCACTTGAACCATAGGCTCAATGACTGGTTCCTCATAAAAAATAGCAAGATGACCGGAGAAGATGAAAACAACAATATAAAGCACTATGGAGATACCAAGATTACTCCAAAATGCAGTACTCAGCTCGTTATCGCTGATACTTTTTGCCCTAATAAGAGCCTGGGTAAAACCCGCGTTCACCATCGCATTCGACAATTCAAAGACAACAGCAACAATGGCTATTAGCCCGAAGGCTTCGGGTGCAAGAATCGAGGCAAGAAGGAGGGTAAAAAGCGTCTGTGCGCCTTTGGAAAGCAGGACTTCGAGGAAAGTCCAGAAAACCCCTATACCAAACTTTTTATTTAAGGCAGACACAAGTCGTCTCGATCACCAGTCAATATCATAGCCGAGCCACTCTTTAAGCTCAGAATTTGGTCGCGCATAGAAATCTTCAAGAATCTGGATATCTCTATCATTGATGCTGGAAGTATAAGGCTTTTTGTTCTGAATTTTTCTTGTCTGACCACTTCCCAAAGAAGTATAAGGGACGCCAAGAAAGTCATGGCATTTCTTAACAACGGCCTCAGAGTCAACCTTGAGCTCATTAAAACCAATGACAAGCATATTCTCTCGACCAAAGATCCTGGCATAGCGCTCAAGCTGAGGTTTATAAATACCTCTTCGCAGAACACTTGGCTCCTCGTCACCATCACCTTGTTTAATCAAGTCCAGCTCATAATCAATATAGTCGGAAAATGACGGGCATCCATTTTTAAAAAAAACCGAGTAAACCGGGCTTTCCGAGCGTCCTATATGATCTTTTCGAGTAGAGGCAGGTATTTTTCCCTCCTCACTCAAATAGCGGTACATGTTCCACGCAGAATAAGCGCGACTTATTGGCTCGCGTAACAAGACAATGATTTTGATATCAGATTTATACGAGGCGATTCTTTGTGGGACGCACTCTCTGGCAAGGTATGAAGGTGACGCTTCAAAAAACAACCCTTTCTTGCCTGGCATTCTAAGGAAATGGGATTCATACCAGACGTCTCCCTTTTTAAAATTATCCTCTCTGTCAAAATAATGGAGCTCTTTTATGGTTGAGCCAATCATTTCAGGAGACTTGTTCAAATAATTAAACAGTGAAGAAGTGCCACTTTTTTGCGCCCCAACAATTATGAAGTCTGGCCTGCCTCCACCAAAGAAAAATTCAAGCAAGCGCCGAATCATTTTTTTCAACACATTCTTCAAAGTCAAACTCACGCATCAGGTTTTATTTTCCCAGGGAAACTCCCGGGCAGTGGATTTTATACCAAGAAAATTTGCAAACCTCTGATAAGCACCAGCTTCTGCCACATTAATGATCAGAAGATCATCCGGCCTGTCACGAAAGTACTCTATAATCGTCAGGTTATGCCTGTTGTAAAAATCCTTAAGGACTCCCTCATTATAAGGATCATCTTCCGGGGAACCAAACAGAGCACGATTGACATCCCAAGGACGCCCCTTATAGGAATTTACAGCGGTCTGCAGTTGCTCCCTGGTCGGAGGGCAACCATCACCACTCCCCCAAAGCCTGGAGTGGAATTTTGTTATTGAGTTATACCACTGCTGGTCATCGGCCCTAACGGTAAGAATAAACTTACTTCCCGGAAAAGCCTGATCAAGAGCGATAAAAGTGTATGGGAAAGAAAAAGGTGAATCCTGAAAGGCCTCGGCAAACCTGCAAAACCTTACAATTGGTTTAAAATCTCTCTTCACCCAGTCGTGAAAAAGAGGCTTGGCTTCACTTTCACTTGCAACCATATAGCCCATTTCGCCAAGCGCTCTCTTCATTGTGGTCGTGCCAGTCTTGTTAAAACCGACCACAAAAACCTTGGGCTTTCTTCGCAATCCAACCTTGGCTCTGATCCAGAGCCGGCGCAGAAAAGCGTACACAAATCTAACTGCCTTCAAGGTCAAAAAATCTGACTTTTCAACTGCACTCGTCATAACGATAGCTCCCAAACTCTAATGCTTTTTTTAGCTTTTTATTGAGCTCGCCAGACGGGTATTTATGAGTTGACCAAGAACCAAATCGATAATGCAGTATTTTTTTTATTCCCGAGAATTTATAGACAGCTCTTACTGCAGAAAAAACGACACCCTTACTAGCCAACAAATTGTAGAAATATAACTCTATTCCTTTGAAATCCCGAACCACTTCCACCTCTTTTCCCGTTTTTCTCTTAGCATTAACTTTCTCCTTGTTTAATGCATCGAAAAAATCAGCATCACTCATCCCTAGCAATCTGGACCAATTTAAATGAAATAAAGACGCAGGATTTTTAATCTGCTCGTACTCAACAATAGTCACTGGGAATAGTGCGTCGAGTTTGGGCAGCCATTTTTTATAATGAAATGACTCAAAAAGAACATCACCTGGAAATTCAAGCAACAAGCCAGCAAACTTATCAACGCTATTCAACGCCTTTTTTTTACTGAAAAAATCAGGATAAAGCTGAACGTACAGTGAATAAAGATAATCCACCGGTTCACGCAGAGTCACAACCACTTCAACACTATAGCCAGAAAAAAGTGCCTCAAGATTTTTAAATTTCTCGAAAAGAGAGAGATTATCCCTGCCAGGATAAGCAATCATAATGCCCTCATCGCTGAACACATTAAGCCTGCTCTGGTCCAAATTTTTTTCCAGCATGGAACGGCCTTCCGCAATAGCCATTTTCCCTTCGGCAACATCGCGAATAAACTTTCCCCGGTAATTTTTGGTTGTCACCATCCCAGTTTTGTAGTCGTAATCAAGAAATTTCCCGAGAAAATTGATCTTTCCATTATCATGCAGTGAGGCAAAAACATTATGCTGAATAGAGGTAGTTGCCGTTTTAGGCAAACCCAAATGAATAAGCAGCCTGGCAGCACTCATAACTTAAGCGCCTTGCCACCTAAAGTTGCCAGAATGTCGGCAAACATACTCCGGACATCCCACTCAGGTTCAAAACCAAAAACTTCATATGTCTTTGACATATCAAAAGTAAAATTCGGCTGAGAGGGCATCTCCGGTCTATAGATTTTTTTCACCTCCTTTGATGGGGAGAATACGTCTATCAAAATATCAATCCACTCTTCAAGACTAACAGGGTCCCCCGTTCCTGCATTGAATACACCCTGAGCCGTTTCATGTGCAACAGCCAAACCCACCAATCTGGAAAAGTCTTTAATATAAGGCATATCCTTAGCATTTCGCGGATCACCCCACAGCTCAACACTTCCTTTGGAAACGATAGACCTGATGATTTGTATATAGCCCTTAACTCTCTCTCGACCATCCACATAAAAATTGAAGTTTGTATCGTCACAATAAACCGTCGGGATTCGAAGAACGATACTTTGCAAACCCCACTCTTGATGGTAATGCTCCAGCAAATCACACGCAGCGACTTTGCTAATCGCATATACAGCGTGATCCCCGGAAAACGTAAGCCCTCTCTGTTCATCACTCTTTATTGGCTCACCGGTATAAAACTTATGAGAGACATCTGAAAAGGTCATAACATAAACAACCTTTTTAATATCGCACTTTCTACAATACTCGAGAACGTTAAGCATGCCCGTTATATTGGTATCAATATAACGTTGTGGGTAATAACCAGACATTGTTGCCGGCATCGCACCTGCAATCATCACAATGGAGTCATAGTCTCTATCTAGATTCGCAATACTTAAGGCATTAGTTATATCAACTTGCCTAACATCAACACCCTCTTCCTCGAAAGGATGATTAGCATAAGTTGCTGTAACCTGGTTTTTCTCTTTCAGATAACGAACAACGCCTCGACCGAGACTACCAGAAGCTCCAAGCACTAATACTTTCTTCATCTCATATCCAAAATTTAGTCACTTTCAGATTATGCAAGGCGGTAGCTTCTAAGCAATTCATGGACCTTGCTGACCGAACAGTTCATCAATAAATCAATAATTGAAAGATTCGGCACAAACTCATCACCGCCTTGAAAATATACAACATCAACGGGTTCGATAAACTTCAGGCTTATACCTCGTTCTGAAAAATCAGATCTTGAATATAGGGCCCGCCCCCCAGGAACGTTGATATAACTATCAGCTGAAAAAGTGCGACAAAATGAAATCAACTTATCTCTAGCACTAACACTGCGATCGTAATCAATGTCGCTGGTTTTTATCATTTCTTTTCCGATGCCAAGATAGTCAAAAATCAATTGATAGCTATATATACACAAATCGGCAATTGACCTTTCTCTATACTCAAGAATGCTACAGATCAGAGGAAAGACCTGGTCGAAATATGGCGCCTTAGAATAACTTTGCCGAACCATTTCCTTGATTTTTCTCACATCTCTCGAGAAATCAAGATCGCATATCATTTTATTCGATGACGCCCCAGGCACAGGCACCGTAAAGCGTTTAACACCTTTTTCGGTGAGGATAGTATTTCTGTTTATATAGCCCTGCTTGATAAAAGACACATCGTCATAAACAAGAAAGATATCTGCTGCAAAAATAAGCTGAAAATACCCAATATAAGGAAAGAGATAGGGCTGCATAACTGCCAGAACCATTACCCAACCTCATTTTCAATTATTTTGACTATTCGCTTCTGAGTCTCGGCATCAAGGTCACAATACAGCGGCAGACACAGGATACGACCAGCCACGTCCGTTGACACCGGTAATCGCTCTCCCGCCCCCAGAAAATCAAAAGACTCAAGAGAAGGGTAAAAATAACGTCTAGCACCAATACCTGAGGCTTCCAACTCACGCTTGATACTCTCAACCTGACTCTCAGTCTCCAGCAATACGGGAGCGTAAGACTCATTGCTGCTGGATTCATCATTGCTTGCCTGAAACGAAACCAAATTGCTCAAATGCCTTCTATAAAAATTGCTTACCCGACTTCTTCCTTCAATATTTTCCTGCATCTCATCCAGCACACATAGCCCTACTGCTGCCTGCAATTCATTCATCTTCGCGTTAATCCCAAGCTCCTGGATACTTTCCGGGCCAGTGATTCCGAAGTTGATCATCGCTTTCGCTCGCTCCAGATCTTCCTTGCGGCGGAACACAATGGCCCCACCCTCAACAGTATGAAACAACTTGGTAGCATGAAAACTGAGAGTGGAGGCATCACCGTAACCCAAGAGACTTTCTCCCTTGTAATTCACACCGAAGGCATGAGATGCATCATAGATAACCTTCAGATTATGGTGTCTGGCAACATCACCAATGAAGTCCACATCACAGGGGTTGCCGAAAACGTGAACCGGCACAATAGCCCGAGTGTTGGCCGTAATGGCGCTGACAATATTTTTCGGATCCAAACACCAGCTATCTGCATCAATATCTACAAAAACGGGTTTTACGCCGTCCCAAGCCAAAGAGCTGGCAGTGGCGATAAAGGTAAATGGTGTTGTAATCGCTTCCGGCTTTTCGGCATATTGATGGCCGCTTACTCCCAATGTCCGATAAGCAACCTGCAGCGCCAGGGTACCGTTAGCTACCAGCAGCAGATTTTCCACGCCCAGGTACTCTTCAAGCCGGGCTGTCAGCTCCTTAACAAGAGGACCATTATTGGTAAGCCAGCCTCTCTCATAGATACCATCAATGTATTGCTCTAATTTCTGCCGGTCAGGCAGATAAGGCTTGGTAACCGGAATCACTGAGGCCCCCTGATGATATCCAGGAGGTATTGCCCGTAACCATTTTTCGCCAGGGCATTCCCCGTCGCTTCGACCTGTTCTGTAGTGAGCCAGCCATTGCGCCAGGCGATCTCTTCCAGGCAGGCAATTTTGTAGCCTTGCCGGCTCTCAATGGTTTCCACGAATTGGGCAGCTTCCAGAAGGCTTTCATGGGTACCGGTATCCAGCCAGGCGAAGCCCCTGCCGAGCAATTCGACAGTCAGATCACCGCGATCCAGATAGGCCTGATTAACACAGGTAATTTCCAGCTCACCGCGACCCGATGGCTCCACGGACTTGGCTATATCGATGACGTCGTTGTCATAAAAGTAAAGCCCCGTCACAGCATAGTTGGATTTCGGCCTGGCAGGTTTCTCCTCAAGAGATATCGCCCGCTTATTCTCATCAAACTCTACAACACCGAATCTTTCCGGGTCTTTCACCTGATAACCAAAAACAGTCGCACCACCAGCCTTTGCTGCAGCCGTCTTCAGTTTGGGACTAAAATTCTGGCCATAAAAAATATTGTCGCCCAGCACAAGGCAGACACTATCGTTACCAATGAATTCCTCCCCAAGAATAAAGGCTTGCGCCAGACCATCAGGGCTTGGCTGCACCTTGTAACTAAGGGAGATGCCAAATTGCTGGCCATCGCCGAGCAGACGATAAAAGCCATCCAGGTCTTCCGGCGTGGTAATGATGAGTATTTCCCGAATGCCTGCCAGCATCAGTACAGACAAGGGGTAGTAAATCATCGGCTTGTCATAAATCGGCAGCAGCTGCTTGGAAACCCCCATCGTGATGGGATAAAGCCGGGTTCCAGACCCTCCGGCCAGAACAATGCCTTTCATATTGACTCCCCTGTTCCCAACCGTTCGCGCCGGTAACTACCGTCCTGCACCCGTTGACACCATTCACTGTTTTCCAGATACCACTGCACTGTCTTGCGAATACCGGTTTCAAAGGTTTCTTCCGGGGTCCAGCCGAGATCGCGCTGAATCTTGCTGGCGTCAATGGCGTAGCGCAGGTCGTGGCCGGGGCGATCTTGTACATGGACAACCAGCTCCCGATACCGGTTAATGCCCTCGGGCTTCTCAGGCACCAATTCATCAAGTAAATCGCACAACGCGTGCACCACCTCGATATTCTGCTTCTCGTTATGCCCACCAATATTGTAGGTTTCACCAACTTTGCCTTCAGTGACTATCTTGTAGAGGGCGCGAGCGTGGTCTTCCACATAAAGCCAGTCTCGCACCTGGGTACCCTCCCCGTACACTGGCAAGGGCTTACCTTCCAGAGCGTTAAGAATCATCAACGGGATGAGCTTTTCCGGAAAGTGATAAGGCCCGTAATTGTTGGAACAGTTGGAGATAAGCGTCGGAAAATCATAGGTTCGCAGCCATGCACGCACCAGATGGTCCGAACTGGCCTTACTGGCAGAGTATGGTGAACTGGGCGCATAGGGCGAGGATTCCGTAAACAAGTCTTCCGGCCCCTCCAGATCACCATACACTTCATCAGTGGAGACATGGTGGAAGCGGAAAACCTGCCTGCCATTCGCGTCCAGTGTATTCCAGTATTGGCGTGCTGCTTCCAGCAGCGTATAGGTCCCGATGATGTTGGTTTCCATGAAGGCGGCCGGGCCATCAATGGAGCGGTCCACATGGCTCTCTGCAGCAAGATGCATAACTGAATCGGGCTGATGACGCTCAAGCACCTCATCCAGAGCCTTGCGATCACAAATATCAACCTTTTCAAAGGTATAGCGCGAGTCATCGCTGACACTTGCCAGGCTTTCCAGGTTGCCGGCATAGGTGAGTTTATCCACATTGACGACGCTGTCGCCGGTGTTATGGATGATGTGACGAATCACGGCGGAACCAATAAAACCCGCGCCACCGGTAACCAGAATCTTCATTAATTGCTCGTTTTTCAGTCGGCTTGGAACGAAACACCAGAGTCCAAAGGACAAGAGAGCAAGAATACCAGCTCACCAGCCGTACCGAAATCCACCACCCTTCGCCCCACAGTCAGCCAGTTGGCCAGCTCTCATCCGGAACACGGCCCTATCGCCAATACCGTCACTCCCCTCTTTCCAGCCAACAAGAACGATTGGGTTCGGCCCGGCAGTCCCAGAGCAGACAAGGCCTTCACCGCAATAGCGAGCCTGCAAGTGATAACCAAACTACAGCCAAACTCCGTGTTTACACGTCTCCTCTCGTCTGCAGACCCGTGACAGCAGGTTTTACCCTCCGGGACATAACACTCTTACCGGCAACGCCCACCGGTCGTAACACACTTCCAGAGCCGCCTTCAGCTCCTCCTTGGCTTCGGGATCGCCATGCACCACGCGCACTTCATCCGGCTTCTCCTGCATCCTCGCCACAAAATCCAGTAAATCCTGCTGATCCCCGTGGGCGGAATAACCACTGATAGACGTCACCGGCAGGGAAATCGAATAACGCTCGCCATCCAGCACCACCTCACCGCCTTGCCCTTCCTGCTGAATCGTTCTCCCTGGCGTCCCCAGGGCCTGATACCCCACAAACAGCAAGTTATGCCGAGCATCGCCCAGCATGGCCTTCAGGTAATTCATAATTCGCCCACCCGCACACATGCCGCTGGCCGCAATCACCACCGCCGGCCGTGCGCTCTCTGCCAGGTAGCGCACCATCCGCATGTGGGCATCGTGATCATCCACCGTCAGCAGCTGCTCAAACCCTAACGGCTTGCGCCCCTGGTCAAGCCGTTCACGGGCCTCCGCATCCCAGAAATCATCCAGTTCCCGGTACACCCGGGTAAACCGGCTTGCCAGAGGCGAATCGAGCACTATCGGCAGCGCCTCCCAGTCCAACCCGTCATTCACAGGCGAACTGCGGTGTCGATGAATCAGGCCTTCCAGCTCATACAACAGCTCCTGGCTGCGACCAATACTGAAAGCCGGGATCAATAGCGTTCCATTGTCTTCCATGGCCCTGACCAGCGCATGCTCCAGCCGGGCAGAACGCGTGGCCCTGCCCTCGTGCATACGGTCCCCATAAGTGCTTTCGATCACCAGACAATCAGCGCGGTACGGCGACTGCGCCGGGCGGAGAATCGGCGCCAGGCGGGCCCCCAGATCCCCGGAAAACACCGTCACATGCCCCTTTGAGTTCCGACAAGACACCGACGACGAGCCCAGAATATGGCCCGCCGGCAACAACTGAATAAATGCCGACGCCCCCACCAGAGGCAACGCCGTCCATTGTTCATACGGCACCGGCACCAGCCGCTGCCCCAGCAGCGTCAGAAATGCCTCTACCTGATCCGGCTGCCGGCTAATCCCCAGCTTGAAGGCATCCTCCAGCACAATTGGCAACAACCGGGCCGAAGGCTCACTGCAAAACACGGGCCCTTCATAGCCTGCTGCAAACAACCAGGGTAACCGGCCCACATGATCAATATGCACATGGGTCAGCACCACCGCCTGTATCCGGGAAATATCAAAATCAATGGAAAGGTCCGACGCCGACGCGCCAGCCGGGCCGGTATCACGGCCCTGAAACAAGCCACAGTCGATCAGCACCGACGCCGACTCACTCACCACCCACTCATGGGCCGAGCCTGTCACACCCTGCACCGCACCATGGTGCACCACATATGGAAACACGCCATCCTGGCGGTCATCACGACAATCCATATTCAATCCTTTGAAAAGCAGCGTTGAGCTGTGAGCTGTCAGCTTTGAGGAAGATCAAAAAAAACAGCAGCTAGCTACATGGAAAATCAAAGGCAGAGTGAGCCCCGCCTTTGATCTTCCTTGCAGCTTGAGGCTTGTAGCTTGCCCCTGCTACGGCATCCCCCGCTACGCGGTTCGTCCCCTGGAAGGGAACATCCTACAGAAACCCTCACGGGGTTCGCCATGCAAGCATAGCTCCCACATTACAGCGGCATACCGGCGTCCCCATGTGGGAGCTATGCTTGCATCGCGAAGCTCTTGGCCTTTAATTTTCCTCGAAGCTGGCAGCTCAAAGCTGCTTTTAATCCTTCGCCAGCGTCCGCATCCCCAGCATCGCCAGCACATTGGGGCAAGGCAACGTCCAGATGCCCAGTATGCGCCAGACAAACACCAGTGCCACCAGGTTCTGACACACCAGCACAAACGCCAGCGCCAGCGCCGCCCCCATGGGGCCGAAGGGAGGAATCAATACCCAGAAGCCCAGCAGGCCCAGGGCATTACAGATTAGCGCGATATTGCGCATCAGCTTTTCATGGCCGGTCATGTTGAGCAGAAAACCCACCGATCCGCTGGCCACATTCACCAGCTGGGCCAGGGCAATCACCCGTAGCAGAGCGGCCGCCTGGGTGAAATCCTCACCGAACCAATGCAGCACCCAGCCCGGAAAAATCAGACAAATCAGCAGCAGCGGCATCGCAATGATGATGCCCAGCAGCGCCCCCTGCCGAGCGAGGCGATTTAGTTCTGAGTGCTTACCTTGATGATAGAGGGCGGCAAACCGTGGCGGAAATATCGCGTTAATGACAACCAGCACAAACGCGATCAGCATCCCGATCTGCTGAGCAGACTTGAATAAGCCCAGCCCCGCATCCGTCAGCAACCAGCCGGCAATCATCACTGCCAACACAGACTGCATAAAGTTGGCGAACGTCGATGCAAAAAAGGCCCGTGAGGTTATATGAAACTGCCCACGTGACACCGCCGGACCTTCCGCCACGCCATTAACTAGCTTGGGCCGCCGCCACAGCCCAAGCTGAACAGCACCCTGCCCGGCCACCAGAGTGGCTGCCACGAAATACGCCCAGCCAATGGCCGCATAATCCAGCTCTCCGGCCAGACTAAACCAGATCAATAGAAAGACCGCCGTAAACAGAGAGACCGAGCCATTTTCCATCATGCTGGCCGTAGCCGGCATGCGAACCCCCTTGAAAAATCCCGCCAGCAGAAAGGCAAACACTGATGCAGGCACCGCCAACGCGAAGCCCAACAGCATATCCGCCAACCCAGCAGACGAAAACAGCCCTTCCACCCAGCCACGCAGCCCCACCAGCAAGGCCGCGACCACCAAGCCGATCGCCAGCCCCTGCAGCATCGCCCAGCGCAAATACAGAAACACATGCATGGAGCCATGATCCTGCCCCACGAAGCGCATCAAGGCGTTATCCATGCCACCGCGCGCCATCAGCGAGGCGCCCATCAACACCGCCTGGGCCAGCGCCATCGCACCCACGCCTTCCGGCCCGAGAATACGCCCGACCACCAACAACAGCGCCACAGCGCCCAAAGCCGCAACCCCACGGGCCACAAAAGTGCGTAGGAACGATAAACCGATGTCGCTTTGCAGGCGTCGAAAAAGAGAGGAACCGGACACAAGAGGCCTAATAATCAGGGGGCAGAGCCAGGATGTTATTGCTTGAATGCAACAACCGAATAGACGAGAGAGTGCAAGTAAACAGTCGCCATGGCAAGCCCCTCACTACAGGAGCCATGCTTGCATGGCGAATAGGGCGAAGACACAGGGCAGAAGCCCGTTTTGTGAAACTTGACCCTGATCTTGGCCTTCGCTTGTAACAGGCAGAGGCTTCTATCTGGCCAGATGCGTCTTGCCTGCATTCTTGCGACGAAACAACGCCAGCAAGCGCCACACACGGCTTAGGGCGTAATCATACAGCACAAACAACACTGCAAATGCCGCAAACATCACCCACTCGGGAATCTGCAGAAACTCTCCCAGCAGCCCGAAGCCGGCAAACAGCATGGCGACAAAAGTAATCAGCACCAGCGTCTCACGATCGCTGAAACCGGAACGCATAAAGATATGATGAAGATGCTCCCGATCAGGACGCATTACCGACTGCCCCTTGCGGGCACGGCGGAACATGATGGCCACCATATCAATCAGCGGGATGGCAATAATCCAGAGCGCCGTGACAGGTCTGAAAGCAGCACCTTCCAGTGGCGCGCCCTGGATCATCAGCCAGACAATGGCAAAGCCGATAAACATGGAACCGGCATCGCCCATAAAGATACGGCGTTTGAACGGCGGAATGCGCAAGTTAGCCATCAGGTAGGGCATTAAGGCGCAAGACAAGCCCATCGCCAATGCGAGACCAGCATCATGCCCTGGCGCACTCGCAAAAAGCAGTGCCAGTGACAACAGTGCCGTAAGAGATAGACTGCCCGCCAGCCCATCAATACCATCAATCATGTTAAAGGCGTTAGTCGCCCCAATCACGGCAGCGATGGATACCAGGGGCCCCAGTACTCCCAGCTCAATCACACCCAGGCCAAACAGGTTCCCGAATGACTCCAGAGAATCCCCCGAGCCGTAAACCAGCGCCGCCCCCAGCACCACTTGCGCGGCCAATCGAAATTTCGCGGGCAGATCACGGGCGTCATCCATCGCCCCCAAAAGAACCAGAAGCGAAGCGCAGATAAGAAAAATGACGTAGCCCGTAGAGAGTGGCATACCCAAAAGCCACCCCAGACAAACCCCGGCAAAGGCACTCAGCCCCCCTACTAAAGGGACAGCCCCTTTGTGCAGCTTTCGTTGATTAGGCCGGTCAACCAGGCGCATCTTCACCGCAAAGGGCATTAGCATACGCATGGAAATAAGGGCAAAAATACCCGATAAGAGAGAAGTACCAGCAGCGTCCATGTCCAAGCCTTTTAAAAAAGTTGGCGTCACTCGGAAGGGGCATCCGTCCCCGCCTGAAACTCCAGACCCCAAAACGAAAATGATTATACGCGGTACGTCAGTGAACCACTACTCAATGACCAAAAAATTACGATACGAAATGTATAAATCTTTAAGTACATTCGCATCCCCCATATGAGGTAAGCAGTACATGCGCACCAGCACAATGCACAACGCACATCAACGAAGCACGAATTAGCCCACGCCAGCATCCCTGACCGCCTCCTGGGAACTCATTGCAGGGAAGGTGCCAACACCCATCGCAAGAACGTCGAAGATGCAATAACGCAACAGCAGGTGCAATGCCTATCAAAAGGGCATTTAGAAGAGAGCTGAAATAGACACAAACCACGGTTCCCGACTGGCCCCAGGCGACTCTCATGCTCGAAGGAGTAGCCTCTTCATACGGCGGCAGCAGGGTTTCAACAACGAGGGGACTACTAACCTGCCTCTTCACCGGTACCGTCAGCCCTCTGCCGTCATGCAAGCCATGGCCACTAACCTCAGCGCCCGACCCAGTACCCTACCCACTCCTTCATAGCCCGGGCACTGCCATCCAGCGCCGCGGTATCCGGCAGCCAGTTCTGCCACCCAGGGCGACGCAACACTTCATGATCCGTCGCCGCAGGAATCACACCGATCCCCTTATCCTTGAACTTGGCCAGGGCTCTTTGCATGTGTAACGCCGACGTCACCAAAATAATCGTATCAACACCCCTCTTCTTAAGAATATTGGCTGATAATCCGGCGTTTTCCAGCGTATTTCGACTGCGCGCTTCCAGAAGCATCGCCTCATGGTCTATCCCAAGATCCAGCATAAGTTCTCGCATGGCCTCCGCTTCGGTTGTGGCACTGAATGACAGATCAGCGCCGCCACTCAACACCACCACCGGAGCCTTGCCCGCATGCATTAACCGCGCACCATACCAGACCCGATCCGCGCCAGACTCCAGGTTGGGAGCCAAGTCCCCCCTTACCGGCGGGGTAACACCGCCTCCCAGCACCACAAGCCCCGGCCTGGGGAACGGACGCCACAGCCAATGGCGGGAACTGATCCTCCAGCGAAGCACGCAGCCAGTCACTGGCCACCGGCAAGGACCAAATTCCCAACCACCCCACAGCAATAACACCCGACAGCACCGCCATACGTCGGCGAGAAAAGCTGGCAAACAGCAAGGCAAAAAGCCCCAGCAACAGGGACGCCCCCAGGGGAGAAATCAGGGAGATGGCAAACTTGGAAAGGATATACATGACGGCCTACTCTCGCGGTCGCTACCCGCCCAGACAATCCAGATATGCCTGAACCACCCTGGCCTCGCTAAACGAGGCCTCCATACGCTCACGGGCCGCCTTGCCTGCCCCTTGCCGCTCAGCAGCACTCATGCCAATCACATTCAGCATCTGCTCAGCCAGGGAGGTATCGCTCCGCGCCTCACAAAGCCAGCCGGTCTTACCCGCCTCAACGGCCTGCCGGCACCCCGGCACGTCCGTCACAATGGCCGGCCGACCCATGGCAGCGGCCTCCAGCACCGTGCGCGGCATGCCCTCCCGGTAGGACGGCAGCACCAGCAAATGGGATTCAGCAATCACCGGGCGCACATCATCGGTAACCCCCCGGTAATCCAGAATCCCTTCTTTCTGCCAGCCAGCCACTTCCGCTTCACTGACAGCACTGTGATTACTCACCCCCAATGGCCCCACCAGTAAACAACGGCTGGCAACGCCCTTTTTCTTGAGCAAGCGGCAGGCACCAGCATATTCACGTACGCCCTTATCCCCCAACAGGCGGGCAATCATGACAAAGGTAATTGCTTTATCTTCCGGCAGTACTTGAAAGGCAAAATGATCAAGATCGACTCCCGAACCCGGCAACAACGTCATGGGCCTATCGCCAAGCAAACCGGCATCCCGAAACACCGCCAGGTCTTCCTCATTCTGGAAGAATAAATGGCGCGCCCGGCGATTCACCCAGCCATACACTTGTCGCACCCGACGGAAAAGCCAGGAATCGTAAATAAAGGCCGTACCCAGACCAGAAATATTATTCGCAAACGGCACCCGCAACACCGTGCAAGCCAGCCCGCCATACAAATTCAGCTTAATGGTGAAGTTGAAAACAAAAACCGGTTTGTAGCGCCGAAAGATCTGCCAGATAAACAGCAAACTGCGTAGCTCCTGCACCAGCCCGGTGCTCTTGCCCACCATGGGCAAGGCCTCATGTTCAGCACCGAGCTCATTCTCAAGCCGTTGGCTGAAGTCATCCTCGGGTGATAGGCAAACGACTTTGTAGCCTTTATCCTGCAACGCACGAATAGTGCTATTTCGGAAGTTGTATAAATACCAAGAGGTGTTGGAGGTAAGAAATACGGTTTGCATCAACAGTCGCCAGAATTAGATCAACCAGAATACCTGGTACGGAACCCAAGCATAAGAATGAGCGCCAAAAACCAACCATACAAACTGCACAAAGGCGTAGTAACACACCACCGCAAGCGCAATAGTCGCCCGCAAAGAGGGCTCTTTGGCAAGAAAAGGGAGGTGCGAAAACACGAACAACTGTATGGGAATGAGATACAACGCCACTCGATCCGTCGCCGTCGAAGACAGCACCACTAACGGAATACACGCCAGTGAGAACAGAGACATCCAGAACCAGAGTTTTTGCTCTCCCGCTGACAAACGCATACGCCGATTCAACGAAAGAAATAGGGCTGCGGGTACCGCATTCATCAAAACACGAATCATGCCACCCTGAGACTGATAGTCAGCCTCCACATAGTTTGTCCAGAGGTATGCAGCAGAATCGAGCAAAAACAGATAACCCGCAGCAATAGAAATCACCCCCCCCCAGAACAGGCTCCAGAAGCGATTGGAAGTCGAAGCCAGCGCGGCTACCGGCAGCATCAACACCGCCGATTTGTGAAAGGTCGCCCCCAGCAACGTCCAGAACAGAAACCAGCGCAAACTCTGGTTAGTGAGTGAAACCAGCCCAAGCATCAGGAAACCAAGCGCCGCAGCTTGGCGAGTATAGCCCATGCCCACAACGATAATCAGGTATGGTACTGAAACCAGCAATGCAAGCCATGGCAGCGGCAGACTGCGACAAAAACGCACCACCCCAGCCATGACAATCATACCGCACAGGGTATTCACCCAGTAGATTGATCCTCCTGCACGCTCCACTAACCAGCAAAGTAGATAAAAGCCGGGGTCTTCACCCGTAATAACATCTCCCAGCGACCTCCCTGACTGCATCTCAAGCATACGGAGATAGGCGCCCCAATCCCCACCAACCTGATACCGCATGCCCATGGCGAGAGCAAAGAACAACCCGATGGCACTCCATGACCAAACCTGAGAGCGCTGATTCAGCTGCCTATTTATAAAAAGACCCACACACGGCAGCAGAAAAAACAACCAATAAGGCAACATCAGCCGCCCCCTGCACAGATCAGGAACATGCATTCACTCCTGGCTTCCAGTGCCTGGCCCAAGCCAGTAACTGCAGCACCACCCACAACTGTTGGGCATAGTGACCCTGCCCCTTAAGATGCTGTTGCCATAGCTGACGAATGGCTCCTGCATTCAGCATGGGCAGCGCAGATAGTGACCTAATAGACAACAAATCTTCTGCCCATTCCCTCAGCGGAACGCGCAACCAATCGTCCAAGGGGACAGCAAAACCCATCTTGGGGCGTTCGATCAGGGCGCGTGGCACATGCTGATAAAGGATCTCACGCAACACACGCTTGCCCTCACCCTGATCCACACGTTGGTGTAACGGTAGCGACCAGGCAGCCTGAAAAACTTCCGGGTCCAGAAACGGCGACCTCACCTCAAGGCTGGACGCCATACTCGCCCGGTCCACTTTAACCAGCACATCGTCGACCATATAAGTGAGTGTATCCATGAGCAACATCCACTCTGTCTGGCTGAAACTGTCCAGCAAGGGATAACGCTCAGCCAGTTCAAAACCGGTTCGACTCGCCGGATCCATCAGCAGACCCGGATCACGATTCATGGAAGCAAGATCGACGTATAGTGCACGGGGTGAATCGCAGCCCATCACATCGGCCAGCTTGTAGAGCTTTTCACCAAAGGTCCGCACCTGAAAGCGTGAAGGCATTACCCGAGCCGCGATCGCCATAATTTGATCATATCCAGAGGCGGGAATTGTTCTCACCAGGCCTGCAATCCCTTGTCTTACAGGCAATGGCAAAGGTGCCATCCGCGACCAGACACGAGGCGCCCACACATGGCGATTATAGCCACCGAAGAGTTCATCCCCACCATCACCACTCAACGCGACTGTTACATGCTCACGCGTCAGAGACGCAACCAGGCAGGTGGGCAACTGGGAGGAATCGGCAAAAGGTTCGTCATACAAGTACGGCAGGCGAGGCACAAGATCTAACGCCATCTCAGCAGTCGCCCGCAAGGTGGTGTGCTCTGTGCCCAAATGAGCGGCTACCGCCGCCGCATGGCGGGATTCATCGTAACGAGCATCATCAAAACCAACCGAAAACGTCCTCACAGGCCTTGACGCCTGGGCCTGCATCAACGCGACAATCAAAGAACTGTCCACGCCCCCGGATAAAAAGGCTCCCAGCGGAACATCCGCCTCCATCATTCGTCCCACGGCGCCTTTTAATACCGCCTCTAATCGGGAAGATGAAACCACGTTAGAATCACGAGAATGCATGGCTTCACTGGCCACATCCACAGCAGACCACCAGCGCTGTGCTTCAGGGCGCATACCTGATACAAGCTGCTGTCGTGATAGCGTTAACAATGCCCCGGGAACAAGCTTGAAAACATCACGGTAAATGCTGCGCTCTCCACCCACACAGCCATGACGTAAATAGCCTTCAATCACGACACTATCAAGCTCATCCTGCCAGCCTGGGGCCTTGTGCATCGCCTTTAGCTCAGAGGCAAACGCAAAGCCGCCTGCCACCCAACCATAGTAAAGGGGCTTTTCACCAAAACGGTCACGGGCAAGCGTCAAGATTTGCTGCTCTCTATCCCAAAGCGCTAGGGCAAACATACCACTGGCTTCCGAAAGTGTTTTCCGAATTCCCCAGAAGGAAAAAGCCATAAGCAGGGTTTCAGTATCGGAGTGACCACGCCATGGAAAGGAGTCTTTCGTGGCAGCCTCAAGGCACTCTCTCAAGTGATTGTGATTGTAGATTTCACCGTTAAAAACCAATACATAACGGCCACAGGAAGACATCATTGGCTGATGGCCAGCGACACTGGTGTCGATAATGGATAACCGGCGATGACCTAACGACAGTCCAGAGTGGTTATCCACCCACACACCATCTCCATCCGGCCCACGTGATGCTATTTCATCCGACATAGACTCGACTATGGTTGATAAAGAATTCGCTCCTCCATAAGGGCCAAGAGTAAAAAAACCAACTATGCCGCACATCAAGTAAATTCCAAAATAACAGAAGGTGATTCGGGATGTTAGGAATAATCCTATTTACTATTTGCCTAGAGCTTAGATCGAGAAAAATCTCGCTGAAAAGTCAGCTCACATAAAATTTTAATTTTAAATTTCCACAAACAATTATGAAGATTTATATGTAGCCACCGCGCCAGTGGCAGATACAATCCCCCAATAGGTAACAAGCAAACAATATCCTCGTGCATCCTCATAAGGCCATAAGGCGACAATACCAGCAAATGGCATAAGAAAGAAAAACAACCTAAAAGCCATTCGCTTTCTGCCAGGCATTAAAAGTAAACCCTTGCTATCCATATAACCAAGATTACGGTAAGCAACATACCCTATTGCCGCAGCAAGACCTACACCCATAATTTGATTATCACTCACCACAAAAATAACAGGCGCCATAAACCTAAACCAGGCCAACAAAGAGAAAGTAGCTACTTTCTGCTCACGGTCGGTCAAAATATTGTGCAATAAAAAAACAAAAATCAATGCGGCAAAAAATGACCACCAAGCAGGGTCAAATAGCTTATTCATTAAAATAGTACAAACTAAAAATGAAAACAGCCTACTGATTACCCAAAGAAAGATCCAAGCACGGCTTGCCTCCTGAGGGCCCCTGCGCCGTCCATCGATTTCTTGCTTTGCCGCATGCAGATCATTTGCCATGTAGCCAAGCTCGTAAATGCTGATAAAAGCCAAATAGCTGAAGAGCATTGCAAGAGAGCTCTGTAAAAGGTCTCCACCAATCCCAACCCACGCTACTAACCAGAATGCCGCAACCCACTCAAAGAGAAAATGAAAAACAAAAGACCCGTGTTTCAAGCGAGTGAAATAAAAATAATTAAATGGCACCAAATAAAAAAAATTCATCGCCACACTTCCAAGTATTCAGCCTCAAGACCTTTCCAGCGCAACCGATCCTTGCTGCGATTTAGGACTACAACCGGTTTATCTGCCAACGACAATAAGGGTTCATCGGTAAGATTGTCAGACACCACAGTAGAAACCTCTCCAAGACTGAACCCTTTGATACAAGCGCTCAAAAAGTCGATTTTTTTTCCAGTAACATCCATCAATAAACGGCCGCTGTACCTATCAGCATTGCACTCCAGCTTACTAGCAACATATAAACAACCAAGTCTAGAAGCCAGAGCTGCCACCAAAGGTTCCAAGCTGGCCGAAGCTAACACCAGAACCTCTCCTTCACACAACTTTAAACGAGACCATACTTCTGCTTGCTTATCGCAGGCCATTAAATGATCAATATAGCGCTCAGCACTGAACTCCAATTCCTGCACAGTAGAACCACCTAAAAATCTAATAATCGCATGCTTAAAAATATGCTTTCTGCTAACCCTTTCAAGCAGTACAAAAGCCAAATAGAAGGGTGAAAACCTTACGGTGAGAAGCCATAGTAATATGCGACGAAAAGTATTACCGGTTCGAGTGACATGAGTACGAATTAACCCAAGCGTAGTATCTTCAGTAAAAAGGGTTCCACAAACATCCACTACACAATATCGTTTATCCGTCACTCATTAGACTCCTTTCCTCTAAAGCAGAAACAATACGAGCAGAACTCAGGCCATCTCCATAGGGGTTTTGTGAGTTAACCATTGATTGATAGCGCTCGGGACTATCTATCACGCTGGCGACACCATCGAGGATGCCTTGGATTGAAGTCCCAAGTAGCAGCGCACAGCCAGCATCAACGCCCTCCTGACGCTCAGTTGTATCGCGCATCACCAGAACAGGAACACCTAAACTGGGAGCCTCTTCTTGAATCCCGCCCGAATCAGTGAGGATCAACCAGGATTGTCCCATCAAATAGACCATCTCTGTATACGGAACCGGATCAATAAGCTTTATCCTAGATTCACCACCAAGAACATCCGCAACTATATTTCTTACATTAGGATTTAAGTGAACCGGATACACTAGAACAATATCTTCGTAGAGCTCAACCAGCTTTTTCAATGCAATGCAAATATTCTTAAGCCCGTCACCAAAACTCTCTCGACGGTGACCTGTAACCAAAATCATCCGTTTCTCTGAACCCAGTAATTTCCGATATTTATTCTGATAATTATCGCCAACTTCTCCAAGCTGGGATTGCACATACAGCAAGCTGTCAATGACAGTATTGCCAACTTCAAAAACACCATCAACAATTCCTTCTTTTATAAGGGCATTTGTTGCCGTTGATGTTGGTGTGAAATGAAAGTCAGCCACAGAGCCAATCATTTTACGGTTACACTCTTCTGGGAAGGGAGACCATTTATTCGAAGTTCGAAGACCCGCTTCCACATGGCAAATATTTATTTTGTGATAGTACCCCACGACAGCACCAACAAGTGCGGTAGTCGTGTCACCTTGAACGAGGACCGAAAAGAAATCTTGCTGATCAAAAAGCGCGCCAAGTGTCTCAAATAAACGGGCAGTCAAACTGGATAGAGTTTGATTCTTTGTCATTATTTGCAAATCAAAATCCGGCTCTACGCCAAACACGTCAAACAAAGGCAATAACATCTCACGATGCTGACCCGTAGATACAAGGACCGGCTCTAATACCGAAGACTCCTGCATAGCTTTATAAACAGGCAATAATTTAATAGCCTCTGGGCGCGTACCTAGCACTATCGCGACTCGCTTCACGCTTTCTCCATACTTTAAACAGATTCCATAAAAAGAGCAGTCAATTTTTTCATTCACGTCAAGCTTTCAAAAAGGGTTGATAATCTCTCGGCCTGATGTTTTGCACTATAATTCTGATCAGCATTTCCAGTAGAAAAATACTCAAGTCGAGATAGCTTCCAATTATCAACTGCATCAACCAAATAATTCATTAGAGTATGCGGGTCTCCATGATCGATAATATCACCCAGCGAACCTCTTCTAATAACTTCTGAAGTTGAACTTTTACTATCCGTAACAGCAAAGACTCTTCGCCCAGCAAGCATATAATCTAATAATTTAGAAGGGAAAAACATGGCGTCATCACTATTTTTCGTCGGTGTATCTATCAGCAGTAACACATCCGCCTCTGCCTGCAAGGCAACTGTCTCGTCAAAATTCAACACTCCAACATGATTAATTCCGAAAGGCTTTTTATTAAGTGTTTTCCTCACTAGACGATCAGTCTCACCCGCCAAGACAACCTCTATATTAGAAAATGCCTCTCTATTCATTTCATGCAACAACATAAGTGCATCAACCAAAATATTTGGGGTACGATCACCAACCAAACCACCGGTATAAACAAGCTTCATTGTCTCCTTTTTCTTCCAGGGGTTTGAATGAATATTATCTGAATCAAAGACATTAGGGAAAACCATCATCTTATGGGAGAAATCAGGGTATATCTCCGCATAACGACGAAGTGTTTTATCAGAAGTAAAGCTCAAAACTGTAGCAGCAGAAAAACACCGCTGTTCCATTTCCTCATTCCATGCCTGGGCTGGAGCCAACGAATTCAAAGGGTTAATAGTCCATGGATCACTGAGATGCAAAACCCAAGGGCATTTGAATTTCTGATGCAAGCGATAAGCCATCAACGTTGATGACAAAGGAAATGATCGTGAATAAATCACATCTGGGTGTTGGGACAACTGCCTACTTGCGCGCTCCTCTCCACAACAAAAGCTTTTCTTGGAGTCAGGCTTCATCATTATTGACGGGAAAAATTTTCTTAAAAATATATTAATATAACGCCATTCTTGAATTGGCACTTCGACAACTTGGCGTACACCGTTTAAGTAGGGTTCGAGACTAGAATCATACGGCATATACAAAGTAGGATTTCTTGAAGTAATAACATCTAGCTTAACTCGATCATTTTTTGTAAGATATTTTAAATATTTTGCCACCTGTAAAGACTCGGAATCTTTTTTGGGAGGGCAAGCAATAGAAACTAACAGAATGTTCAAATGCACTATTCAATACCTCGAGGCAAGACGCAATCCAGAGAACGCACATAACCATCAATAACAGCTTCCATGGAAAAATATTTCACTCCCGCCTTGCGGGCTTCCTTCCGTGCGCCAGGCAAATTTCCAGAACTGAGCAGAGAAACGAACCATTCTGACGCCGCCTGAAGAGATTGCTCACCCACATCAAATAACGGAAAACCAAAATCAGGACTTAAAACATCAGCCGAATCACCAATATTTTTTACAGTCGCCACCACTGGCAGTCCGCACAATAAATATTCGCCGAGCTTTACAGGGGCAACTGCTCTCATTGAGTAGGATGGCTCAATAAACATCAAGCCTAAATCCACAAAAGATAAATATTGAGGAACTTCATTGCCGAAAACTGATACCACAACGCAACGCTCGGCATCATTTTGTGAAGCATTACTTAGAGCCTTGATTGCCAGATCAGGACTGGGCGTGACAACCAACAACTGCAAATCCGCCTGCAAAATACGCAAACGATTGAAGAATTCTAAAACCTGATCAAAACGGTATTTCCCGCCTAAAGAACCAACATAGGCAACAGTTGGGGCATGCGCATCAAGACCTATTGATTTTTTTAAATTGACATCCCCGCCATCATTGCATGGAGCAAAAAGCGTTGAATCTCGACCGTTTCCAACAACAAAAAATTTTGTAGGCTCAAACGAGGCTCCCGCCCTCTCTTTCAAGATGCTCGCAGCATCACTGGAGCGAACCATTATCGCCTGAGAATAATGCAGCGCACGGAACTCTATGTCACGAAGCATCCGATGAGCCAAGCCCGATACTTTTAAACCTTCAAATTCAACTTTCTCATCAACAGGCAAACCATCTGAGTCAAACACTACCGGAAGTCGTAAATTTCGATTAGCACGCTCGACCGCCCAAGCTGGAAGCGTTGCCCGAGGCATTAAAATATCGATGTTCCAATCTTTGATCGATCTGAGAATTATATTTTTGGAACATAAAACGCTCAGCACGCTACCAATTGATATGGAAGGCCAGCGCAATATTCTAACAGAACGATAGGGAATCCCTCGGTCTTCACATGCTTTACGACTACGACTTAATTGCGATGAATCCGCCCAGGTAAATTGAATCACATGGAATTGGTAGCCGTAAGACTCGAGCCTCTCGAAAATAGGGGCAAAAAGGCTTTCAAGGTAATTTACTTGGGGGCCATCCCATGTAACGAAAAGTACATTTTTACTCATCTCTAGCTCGCAAAATAGGCATTTTGAAGCCTGCGTTTTCAATGATTGCAACTATACGTTGCAACTGTTTTGAGTAAGTATGAGACCCAGCAAAAGCCTGCCTACATTTTACCGCATCAGGCGAGTTATAAACTTCAAGGGACTTAACTACCTCAGCCAAAAGCAAAAGGTAATCTTCACGCCGCTCGGCCATCTGCAATAATTCAGGACGGTCTTTATATTCATCAGTATAAGTGGCAACGCAAACAGCCCCTGCGGCCAAATATTCCATCACTTTGTGCGGACTTGACAATTGATCTCGATACGTCTCCGCCTTGTATATCAACAGGCTAATATCAATCGTGTGTAATATAGAGGCGACAGCAGCAGGATTAACTTGTCCCCACCAGCGTACGTTCTGATATTTCTTAAGCGCGGAATAAGTTTCACCTTCAGAGCAATAGCCTCCAACAAGGTGAAAAACTATCTCAGGATGCATACTCACTGCCTCTTCAAGCAGGGGCAAGTCAAGGTAGTCTATATCCAAGTTCCCAACGTAAGCTGCATTAATATCACTATTTTTAATTTTTGATGACTCGGATAGCGTTTGGGGATTGCCCTGATGAAGAGTCACACCATGATGTATTTTGTGAATTTTTTTCCCAGACTTGGCAAGATTATTTGCGATTACGTCAGAAGTACAAAGCACTATATCTGCCGTCTTAGCAGCCGTCAAAGGGTGGAAGTTTTGATTAAGGTCGACTTGATGATAAATTTTCAACCGATGGGCCGCGAAGCGCATATCGAAGAAACGTGAATTCTCAAAAAGCCACACAACATCAAAATTAATATCTAAAAAACGCTCCAAACTATTTAACCATCGACGTTCAATCAACCTCCTAAATATTCCCGGGATATATTGCAATGCTGGGAACACTCGCCTGCAAGACAGTACATGAACACCAAGCACATCTTTAGCTTCTTGGACGGTAAATTTTTTTGAACCCAAGGTGGGTGGCTCAAGAAAGTAAACCGATATACCAGCATCGACCAATGCCTTGGCGTAATGATGCTTACTGACCCAGTGGCCCGACCAAGACTCAGCCGATATAAGAAGAACGTTAAAGTTAATTCGCCTAGCCTTAGACATCAAAAAGCAACCTAGATTATTTCATTTCCCATCGAGGCTCATGAACTGCTTGCCATTCCGGGATAAGCTGCCCACGGGACTTACCTGTATAATGAATACAATAAGCCTCTTCACTTAGCCGTGCATCTGAACACCAGTAAGCTTGATTTCGCCAATACCTAAATTTCCTAAAGCGCTCCCAGAAGTACTTTCCCCGCAATGCTTTCCACTCTAAAGACACCTGTACATTCCACTCAGAACCCAAACGGGACAAACCAAACAACCCTTGCTCAGAAAATTTATTTGCAAATACATTAAAAATTTCCTGATCAGCAAACTGTAAAAAACCGTTATCGCGCTGGCGATCAATAAAATTCTGTATAGAATCTAAATTGGCAAGGATCACCCGACGCACATTATCAGGTATATACAAAACACCGGAATTGAAAAAAACTGGGCAGTCTGTTCCGTCTACTGTTGGCCAGAAATTGTTATTCAGTGAGAGATAGCGCGCGAGAGTTTGTGGCCAAAGTTCCTCATAGTATCTGGATTTCACCAAGACTTCAGATTCCCAGGATGCATGAAGACAGTCATTGGCTAATGTCTCAAATGGGTTTGGGCAATTTGCCGAAATAACCACATCAGTGTCAGTAAAAAAAACGTCTCCGTCACACATCCGCAACATTTCAAACTTTTCAAAATAACCGCTCTTGGACTTTAAGTGAGCCTTTACAAGACCCAAGACATCGGTATGCAAAATATACTCTGCGCCCCACTTCTCTGCCGCCATAATTTTGGACCGGTTGCTAAAATGAACCCAGTCTTCTCTATCGTGACCGTTATTTGCTATAGAAAAGATATAACGCTTAGTCATTGCAATAAATCCCAAATCAACTCAAACAGTTACCGATATAATTTAAAAATGACTGTCGAAGCTTTTCAGCATTAAAGTCTGTTTCGACCTTTGCTCGACCTTGCAATGCTAAACTTGATGTCAGATCAGGTTTGTCGTGCAACTCCTCAAGAGCACTGGCAAAACCTTGGACATCAAATTCATTAGCAAGTAGACCGCTAACACCATGGGTGATCAGCTCAGGGATACCTGAGTGCCGACTACTAACAACCGCCGCACCGCTGGCCATTGCCTCCATTAGCGATACAGGAACACCTTCTACATCGCCGTTGCTTGCCGTTACGCTTGGCAGTATAAAAACATTTGATCCATAGAGGAGGTTTTGAACTTTGGCGTGAGGTAAAGCGCCAAGGAATTCCACATAGGCGGCAATCCCAAGCTCATGAGCTTGTTGCTTTAACATGTCCCTTAATGGGCCATCTCCTACTATCCTAAACCTTATGCAAATATCTGGTCGGTCCTCTACAAGCAATGACACTGCTTTCAATGCAACGCTTATACCTTTCTTCTCTACCAGCCTACAAACACTGAGAATATCGAGCCGATTCTGCTCTCTTTCTCTATACTCTATCCTTCCAACATTCACTCCCATTCGATGAACCTTTAACTTTACCGAGCTCGCGCCTGCATCTGATAAAACATCGCAAAACCATTCATTCACACAGAGCAAAAGCCTTGCCTCTTTAAACAGACACTTATAAAAATTAAGCTTACCTTCGAAAAATGGTATACCTACATCGTAACCATGAAATATACAAATTATTGGAGCTCCAAATCTCCGAAATGACCGACTTTTTGCCAAACGAGCTCCATTCAAGCCAAAATGAGCTACAAGGAGATCGTATTTTCGTAGCTGACCATCTGATATAACATCAAAAAAAACTTTTAACCGTGATGATATGAACCAAGGAAAATGACCAAGTAAACCAGAAATTAAGTTCTGCATTTTCCATCGATTATTTAAACTAGTGATAAAAGATAAATCACCGAAAACATTCTCATTAAGATCATTTAATTGATCAGCAACAACATGAACTTTATGCCCATCAGAAGCAAGAGATCGCATTTGATCTAAAACAAAGGTTTCAGAAAGTTGCGGAAAAGATTCAAGGACAAAAGCAATCTCAGCCATGCGACACACTCAATTTAATTAAAGCCCTATACTTTTCGTCCAATCCAGTTCTAACATTCGGCCTGAGAAAATTAATTTTTTCTTGTTTACTCATGACTGAACCATCATAAACCTCTTCAAAATCCACTAAATTCAATCCCGGCAAGAAATCCGCCAAACGTCGCTTCACATTAAGCGGAGACACCAACAAATCATCAAGATTTATAATAATTGTATTTTCTCTAACTTTATCGCAATGCGACAAAAGACAAGAAAAATAATGATCCACAATCCCCGCATAGTAATTGTTAAATCGCCATTGATAGTACTTAACCAGTAAATCTTCAATACCAAGACGACAAAACAAACCCCAAAAAAGAGACTGCTTGGCGCGCTCGCGTTTCACCAAGGATGCAATTATTGATTCATATTCGCGCACGACGACGATATACCTGGCTGCAGGGCATTGCCTTCTATATAAAGGCAGCAAAAGGCATGTTCTTGGCTCCTTCCAACCCCACAAAAAATCACTTTCTTTTCGCTTGATAAGTATATTTACCTGCTCAATATCACTATCGCGAAGCGCCAATGAACCCAAAGGTTGCTCGTGCCCGCTTTCGCATCCACCCTTGGATTTGAGCAGTGATTTATGCAGTTCTATAAAATCGCAATCTTCATAATACCCATAGGGGTTAAATGAGCTCGCCCCATATAAGCGATCACCTAAGTGCAAACCTGAGAATGATAGCCACCGGGAAAACAAAGAAGTACCAGATCGATGCATCCCCAAAACAATAACAGGCGGTTTCATTCCGCCTCCCCTGCTAGCTTAGACAAAACATACCCTGCAACTGTTTCACTGTCAGAAATAACAGATGAATCAACGCCTTTCCAAGACATCTTTAATACTGGTGGACATTCAGCGAGAATCATCGCTTTAAGTGCAGCTGAAATTGGTTCAGCCATTCCTTGTGAGGCAGGTGTATTACTAGGCTTTGCAGAAATTTTTTTTCTTTGCTTCCAATATGATGAAAAAACCATATCCTTTTTTAGCAAACGTTCAAAGTGGTAGTGGTTAATGAAGTATGGGTAAACACGAAATAATCGCCCCAACAATGAAAACCAAATCCATTGCAGTGCCGGATGACTACCATAGCGATTCAACCAAGACCCATCATTGACCAAACTATACAACTCCTTACCGGACCAATAGCTCTTAAATGCCTTGTAAAATTCTACTGCTATATACCCACCCTTTTTACTAGCCATAAACCAATTTGCAATAGGGCGATCATGGCCAGGATTTTCAAAAGCAAAAAATTTAGCTCCATCCAAGTTAAGCCAACTAGAAAGTGGCAATACACATATACTAGTTGGATCCACCCAAACCCCACCAAATCGGCTTAGCAAATATAGACGAAGCAAATCTGACCTAGGCGGATATGCCAAATCATCAAACTTCATGCAGTTAAATTCAGAGCGATCTATATAATCAAAAATATTACCCTCACTCAAGAAAACCAGCTTGAAATCCGGGTTCTTTTCACGCCAGGTATTTATACAACGAGTCACAATCTCAGGTGCAGCTGCTTCGCCCTGAAACCACAAAGTCCAAATAATTTTTTCATCATCAGAGAGTGACATAGGCTCACGCTATACGAAATTTCTTTAGATATTTGTATACAGCATTACGTCGATTAAAAGCATTTAATGAAATTCGATCTTCTTCGGTCACCAAGCTCCAAAATTTTTCGACCGCTTTCTCGTATACCAAGTAATCAATTTCATTATGAGCTCTATGTTTATCAAAAAGATCTTGATTAAAGAAATATCCACTTTTGTCTGATTCATTTTTTCTAAGATAATGTGGCCAAGACTTCCAACCTAACTCACGGCGCAGCAACATTAAAGAAAGATCGAAATACTCTGTTAAACATGGGTAATCAATTTTTTCCAGCCCCTGCAAGCCGCCCCGCCTTATCTCTTCAATATCAGTAACATCTTCATAGTGCGCTGAAAAGAGCACCTTAGCCTGGGGGTTATCTAAATTATTATCGATACAATAATCTAGAAAATCTGCCAAGCTTAGATTTTTAACTCGATGATGATGTTTCAGGTTATGCCTTGCCTTCCGCAAGTAATAATAATTTGATACGAATTGCTTATATGGATCACGAAAAAAAGTTACAACACGCTTTTTTTCTGGAATGTCTCTATAGAGCATAATAGCCTGATGACCAATAATAACAGGGTATCTATTTTTTTCTAAATCCGACATTTTACGAAACTGCGCTACGTCATAATCGGTTTCGATTCCATCAATTACATAACAGCGATTAGTGCCGTAAATTTTAGGTACGATATCAAGCAAAGTTGTGCCAGCAGTTTTAGGTATATGGTGAAATACTGTCACCATATCATTTTTGCATGTCATTCATACATCCTCCACAAAACCATCATGTACACGCAAAGTAATATCGCAGCGCTCAAGTGTCGATAAGCGATGAGCAATAATCACAATCGTTTTATCACCAGCCGCACCATTAATTGATGCCATCACAGCCTGCTCTGTTTCCTCATCAAGAGCACTAGTTGCTTCATCCAGAATAATCACAGGGGCATCTCGATAGAAAGCTCTGGCTAAACCGATTCGTTGACGCTGACCACCAGAGAGATAACCACCACCCTCACCGACAACACTCATATATCCATTTGGAAGGGCTGTAATATAATCTGCTATTTGAGCTAGTTTTGCGGCATGCTCGACACGCTGAAAGTCGATATCTTCCAACTCAACGCCAACAGCAATATTTTCTGCTATTGATGCATCTGTCAGATAAACATTTTGGGGTACATGCGCGATTAAATCCTGCCAAGCAGACATAGATCTAATCGTCAGTTCCTGCCCGTCAACCTTAATCATTCCTGCTGTGGCAGGAAGCAGCCCCATCATTAAATCAACAAGCGTGCTCTTGCCGCTACCGGTACGCCCAATCACACCAACACAACTACCCTTTGGAATGCTGAAAGACACATCATGCAGAACTTCTTCACTGTCTGGGTGATACGCAAAGGACACAGATTCAAAGCAAAGCTCGTCAACAAAACTCAACGACATATTGCTATGATCTTCCTCTTTTACTTTCTGTCGGCGCAAAATAGCGACATCAGCTAATACTTGGCTGCTACCGGACAATTTGGACCACCCAAGATAAATTTGCTGCATTAGCGGTAATAACCGCTGCGCACCTACAGCTAAAGTCGCCATTTTGGCAAGTACAGATTCACCTTCAGATTGACTAGTGTTTAAGTAATAAGCCACACAAACCAATAATATAATACCCAAAGCTTCAACCACAAATTTTGGGGCGTGGTCAAGAAATGCATTGTTTGCTTGAGCTTTTCGTAAAGGAAGATCTTTTGACTGAAAACGTACCAAATAAATGTGTTGCACCTTATCTAGAAGAACATCCCGAATCGAAGCCATGCCCTCGATAACCATTTGCAACCGAGTGTTTAGCATTTCGCTAATAATCCGACTATTATTATTTAGC
Source organism: Alcanivorax jadensis T9 (assembly GCF_000756655.1). Lineage (GTDB taxonomy): Bacteria > Pseudomonadota > Gammaproteobacteria > Pseudomonadales > Alcanivoracaceae > Alcanivorax > Alcanivorax jadensis. Next base: position 13,850 of record NZ_ARXU01000005.1, on the reverse strand, counting down.
CGTCGTTTGGTTAATGTAGATACTAGTAAATATGCTGCACCTAGGAAACCAAGAATAGAAAGAAAAGCCAATCCTGTTAGCGCTAACAATGTAATGACCAAGCTAATAGCGAGAAGTAACGAGCTCACTACCCCCAACATCTGCATCATCAGGCCAGTAATAGCATCAATTTTGGGCAAACTGCCCGATACTTCAGTGCTATTACGTGTAACATGTACCAAATAAGGCTGCATCAAACTGCGCCGATAAACCTCAGAACCTAGTTCATGGCCTATACCCGCGCTTATCCGTGACGAACAATAAAGCATCAAAATTCGAATACTAGCTGCAAACAGAACAGCGAAAACAAAGAGCACACATACAGCCAATAGCTCGCCATCAACAACAACACTAGCGATGCCAACCATGCCCCTTAATAGCTGATTATCAGGAAGTCCATCCCCGATAAAAATCGTAACAAACGGCACCACAGAACCTAACGTGACCACTTCAGCTGCAGATGCTATAAGCATAAGAAGAAGCAATAATATCAGCTGATAGCGTCTCCTAGGAGCAAGCGTACTGTATAAATATCTAATATTGAAAAACAAAGTCCAAACCTCCAAAAACCATCAACCTTTATCGCATCAAAGAGCTGAAGTACCAATCAACAACTGCTTCAATCCCCTGAGCAATATTGAAAGCAGGGTCATAGCCAAGCAGGGTTTTCGCCTTATTAATCGATGCTTGCGAGTGCCTTACGTCACCGTCCCGAAAATCTCGATATTCAACTTCAAGCTCATAATTAATCCCGTAATTTTTAATAGTGTCTTTCAGTGTAGCAAAAAGAGAGTTCAAATCAGTTCTGTCACCTACAGCAACATTATAAATTTCACCTACTGAAATGTCTGACGCTGTAGCCGCCAAAACATTAGCTTGGACAGCATTATCTATATAACAAAAATCTCGACTTGTTTTCCCATCACCGTTAATAAACACTGACTCAGAGGCAACCATCGACGCCAACCATTTGGGTATAACAGCAGCATACGGTCCGCCTGGATCTTGGCGTTTGCCGAAGACATTGAAATAGCGCAGGCCGATGGTTTTGAAGTCGTAGGTACGGGCGAAGACGTCGGCGTAGAGTTCGTTGACGTATTTGGTGACGGCATAAGGAGACAACGGCTTGCCGATGCGGTCTTCGATTTTGGGCAGGCCCGGGTGGTCGCCGTAGGTAGAGCTTGAGGCGGCGTAGGTGAAGCTGGCGACGCCTTCATCCTTGCCTGCCACCAACATATTCAGGAAACCGTCGATGTTTGCCTGGTTGGTGGTGATCGGGTCATTGATGGAACGGGGTACAGAGCCCAAGGCCGCCTGGTGGAGTACGTAGTCCACCCCTCTGACGGCTTGCTTGCAGTCTTCCAGGTTGCGGATGTCGCCTTCGATAAAGGTAAAATTGGCCCATTGGTCGGCGGTGACGGTGTGCTGAACTTCGTCCAGGTTGTGCTGGTGGCCGGTGGCGAAGTTGTCCAGGCCGATGACAGTCTGGTTAAGGCCCAGCAGGGTTTCCAGCAGGTTGGAGCCGATGAAGCCGGCCACGCCGGTGATCAGCCAGGTTTTGGGATTGGCTGTTAGGTCTTGCTGGATCTGTTGGTAGCGGGTTGTCATGGTGATTCCGTTGTCCGTGTTTGTTCGCACCTCGAGAGGTGCTCCTACAAAATCGCTGCGGTGTTTTTCCTTTGTAGGAGTTCCGCTTGAGGGACGAAAAGTTTTGCCGTTCCCGCTGTTGCGGGTGAAGGCATACCCCTTCGGGCCTCCGCCTTCGGCGTCTCGCGTCTCAAGCGACGTTATTCGCTTTGCTCTGGTCTTTCTAAAGCACCGCCTGCAGACCGGCTCCTACAGCCTGAGGTCCACCTCTTCCTTGGGGAGGATGTATTTCAGGTCGTAGAGGATGTGTTCGGGTTTGCCGTAGCCGCGGATATCCTGTGCGCCCATGGCTTTGAACTGGTTGTGACCTACGGCCAGGAGGATGGCGTCGTAGGCACCCTGCTCTGGTCTTGCTACTGGGGTGATGCCGTATTCATGTTCAGATTCTGCCGGATTGATCCAGGGGTCGTGGACATCCACTTTAATGTTGTACTCCTGCAGTTCTCTCACCACATCCACCACACGGGTGTTACGCAGGTCCGGGCAGTTTTCCTTGAAGGTAAGGCCCATGACCAGCACCCGGGCCCCATTCACCTGGATGCAGCGGTTGAGCATGGCCTTTACCAGTTCGCTGGCCACGTGGCGGCCCATGCCGTCGTTGATGCGGCGGCCCGAGAGGATGATTTCCGGGTGGTAGCCGATGGCCTGGGCCTTGTGGGTAAGGTAGTAGGGGTCTACGCCGATGCAGTGCCCTCCCACCAGGCCGGGCCGGAACGGCAGGAAGTTCCATTTGGTGCCGGCAGCTTGCAAGACTGCTTCGGTGTCGATGCCCATGCGGCTGAAGATCATGGAAAGCTCGTTTACTAGCGCAATGTTCAGGTCACGCTGGGTGTTTTCGATCACCTTTGCGGCTTCCGCAACGCGGATACTGGAGGTCTTGTGGGTGCCGGCAGTGATGATGGATCGGTAGAGACTGTCTACGGTTTCTGCGATGGCCGGGGTGGAGCCTGATGTGACCTTGGTAATAGTGGTAACGCGATGTTCTTTGTCGCCCGGGTTGATCCGCTCTGGGCTGTAGCCTGCAAAGAAGTCTTTGTTGTAGACAAGGCCGGACACCTGTTCCAGCACAGGCACACAATCTTCCTCGGTAGCACCGGGGTAGACGGTGGATTCGTAGATAACGATATCGCCTTTCTTCAGGGTCTTGCCGATAGTTTCGGAGGCCTTGATCAGCGGCGTCAGGTCTGGGCGTTTGTGCTCATCGATAGGCGTGGGCACAGTGACGATGTAGACGTTGCAGTCGTTCAGGGCCTCAGGGTCGGCACTGAATGTCAACAGGGTGGCGCTGGCCAGTTCGGCATCGTCTACTTCCAAGGTGGCATCGCGGCCAGCGTTGAGGGCATCGATGCGGGGCTGGTTTATGTCGAAACCCATCACAGGGCGGTGTTTGCCGAATTCGACAGCCAGCGGGAGGCCGACGTAGCCCAGGCCGATGACGGCCAGTTTGATCTGTTCCAGTTCCATTTGGTTTCTCTACTCCGGCGTGTTTTGCCAGTTTGTGTTCGGCCGTGGTGCTGTTGTTTGTTGCCGTAGGAGTCCGCCTGCAGGCAATTGACTTTTTCGCTTGCAGGCAAGCTCCTACATAGAAGCCTTGCAGGACTCCCGTTTTACGGACGAAGGGTTTTGCCTTTGCCCTACTTGGGATTCAAAACACGGCCCTTCGGGCTCCGCCTGCGGCGGTTCGTCCCTCGAGAGGAACTCCTACAGTAAAAGCACTTCTTCGCTCAGCCCTTTGGGCGATTGAATTTTATGCTGCAGACTTTCAGGCCGCACCCCTCAATTGGGGTAACCCGTTGTCCTTTTGCACCGTCCAGCGGTTCGCCCCTCCAACGGCGCTCCTACAGCGGTTTCAATCTAATCTGAACTCTTGCCGTACTCGTAGGCGTAGTAGCCGTATTCGTTGGTGGCACGGCGCTCCATGCAATTGAGAATGGCGCCTTTGATTTCCACTTTGTTCTGAGCGAATCGTGTTAATGCAGCATCCACCTCTTTCACCGAGTTAAGACCAAAACGGGTAACCAGCAGGCTGCTGCCGGCCAATTGCCCGACGATGGCCGCATCGGTGACCGCCAAAATCGGTGGGGTATCCACCAGGATCAGGTCGTATTCATCACTGAGTGAACCCATCAGGGATTTGAAACGCTCGTGCATCAGCAGTTCGGACGGGTTCGGCGGCGCCTTGCCTCGGGGAATAAAGTCCAGATTAGCAATAACAGATGACTGTATGATGTCGTCTTTGCTGCTTTGGCCCGCAAGGTAGGCGGACAGCCCGACTTTGTTATCGGACTGGAAGTAGCGGTGCAAGTGGCCTTTGCGCATGTCCGCATCGATCAGCAGTACCCGCTGGCCGGTCTGGGCCAGCACCGCGCCCAGGTTCGCAGACACAAACGACTTACCCACTGTGGGGCTAGGTCCAGTGATCATCAGAATCTTGTTATCGGCATCCATCATGGCGAAATGCAGACTGGTGCGCAGGCTGCGCAGTGCTTCAATGGCCAGATCGGTAGGATCATCCTGGGCCAACAGAGGGATAGGGGTCGCGCCTTCCTTTAGCCTGCGGCTGCGCCGCTGCTTCATGTCGGTTGCCCGGTTAGCCTTCACCTGTTTTTCAGAAAGCGGGATGGTGGCATAAACGGAGACCCCCTGCTCTTCCAGCTTTTCGGGGGACTCAATGCCTTTTTTCAGCAAGGCCAGCATGAGGACAATACCCGCCGACCCAATGGCGCCAAGGAAACCCGCAATCAGTGCAATAACGGCTTTCTTTGGCTTGATGGGGCCAGGCTGCACCAGCGCCTTGTCAATAATCCGCACACTGCCCACGGTTCCCGCCTTAAGGATGCGCAGCTCCTGAGTCTTGTTGAGCAGGCCAATATAAATCTGCTGGGTAACTTCCACATCACGCATCAGGCGCAGAATTTCCTGTTGGGTTTCCGGCAAGGATTTGATCTGCTTGTCCAGCGAGCGTTTCTCTTCGGTGAGCGAGGCTTTTTGACGAAGCAGGCTCTGATAGGCCGGGTGCTCCTTGGTAAAGCGTGTTGCCAACTCCCCCTCTTTCGCCTTTAGCTCGTTGATCTTGGCTTCGATATCCACGCTTTGCTGCAGCACCGACTGGGTTTCCAGGCTCAGGTCCACCGATTCGCTTTCAAGGCGGTAGGCGTTGAGTTTCTCTTCAAACTCGGTGAGCTTTTCCTTGATCTTGGGCAGCTGCTCGCCGAGGAACTCCAAGCTGTTTTCGGCTTCGGCGGAGCGGCGCTCTACATTCTGCAGCAAGTAGGCTTCACTAATGGCATCCAGGGTGGCTTTGATACGTTCCTTGCTGGGGCCAGTCATGGTCAGGCTGAGCAAGCCGGTCTTGCCCACTTCGCGAATGGCGAGGGCGCCCCGTAAACCGTTGACGGCGGCCACTTCAGTTAGCTTGACGAGCGTCAGTGGTTCATTGCCGAATTGCCATTCATTCAACACCAGCTGGATGCTGCCATCTTGGCTTTTAAGCGTTTCACCTACTGAACCTGTGGCAACAAGATCATGGCCCATATAAAGCGCCGGCTTGCCATTCTCTTCCAGCAAAGTAAACGCTCGGCCTTCCAGTCGCTCTGGCACCATGAAGTTGGTCACGGTGACAAAGGTTTCACTATCCCGGTAGCCGGCGAACAAGGGTTTGGGCACAAACGCGGGGGCCGGGTCAGGGCCCATGAAACGGCCGATATAGGCAGGACGATCCGGGAACACCCGGATGTTCATCTTCAGCTGTTCGATCACTTCGCCCAGCACCATGCGGGAACGCAGGATTTCAATTTCTGCCGCGGCAGAGGCTTCTTCGGCAAATATGTTATTGAGCTCAGACAACCCCGGTACGCCACTGCTTTTCTTTTCCAGTTGCAGAAGGGTATCCCCCTTGTAAATCGGGGTCGCAAACATGCCATACAGGGCACCCAACCCGAGCGCCAACAGAGCTGTGATAACGATCAACCATTTGTTGTCCAGCAGAATGCCAAATAAATAGCCGAAATCGATCTCATCGCCGCCGGGGCTGACCTGCTGTCGCTGTGTCATGGTGCTGTTGTCTGCCATTGGTTATCCGTTATTTATGTACCGTAGGAGCTCTCTGTAGGAGTTCCGCTTGAGGGACGATGGTTTTTTTGTCCTTTCAAACCTAGCCCTTTGGGCCCCGCATTCGAGGGTTCGCGTCTCAAGCGACGCTCCTACAAAACCATCGCTTGCAGTCAGGTTATACGCTGCATCCTGGCCGTGCGGTGTTGCTCTATAACTTTTCAGCCCAGGCTCGTGTGGCCACTTCCATCATTGGATAGATTCTTTCAAATGCCTCGTGCCCACGCCTGTAAGGATCGGGAATGTCATGTTTCCCATTCCACTGAGTAAGCAGAAACACTTTTCCGCTTGCTTCAGGATAACGCTGACTCAACCGATCTTTCTGGTGGCTTTCCATGACAAGGATAAGATCGTTATCGCGACATAGTTCACCGGTCAGCTTTCTTGCCGTGTGCAGCTCACATTGCAACCCATGTTGCTGTGCCACTTTTCTGGCGGTGGGCTCCATGTCATGCCCTTCCAGCCCTAACAAACCGGCGGAAGAGACTTTCAAGCCTGGCTTTTCCCGCTTCAGCATTGCCTCTACGGTGGGGCTGCGACAGATATTGCCGTCGCAAACCACAAGTACACGTTCGAACATGGGCATTATTCGCTCAATGATTCCTCGGCTCTGACGCCGAGAAGCAAGGTCGTCATGGAAGGTAGCAGCAAGCGAAGTACCCTGTTCCATTTAACGAGTGGCGCGGCGGTAACATAGACAATGTCCCGCTCCTGGAGCTCAAAGCTGTCTGCCAACACCAATGCCGCTGCATCTTTCGCATTTAGCTGGTAAACATCAATGCCATGATCCAACTCTGGGAGAGCCTTGCGGAAGACAAAGACTCCTGAGGCATTGGACTCCTGCTGGTTTAAACCACCGTTTTCGGCCAGTGCTTCGGCAAGGGTCAAGCCATTTCGCCCCATTTGCAGGCTGGAAGCTTGTCCTACCTCACCCAGTACAAACACTTTGGCGTCCGTAACCGGGTTTACATTGATCACGTCGTTAGGCTGCAGTAAGACATTCTGGGCGGTATTGCCAAATTGGTAGATATCTCTGAGGGAGAGACGATAGTCCTTGCCACCCCGAGTAAGCACAACACTGCTCCAGTCGGCTTGGGAGGTCAGCCCGCCGGCTTCACCCATGGCATCAATGAGCCGGGTTGGAACGTTGGTAACGGGATAAAGGCCTGGCTCTTCAACCTCTCCGGTGATGTATATTTTTTTATGCCTGAAGGCGGCAACCGACACGTCCACTTGCGGGTCTTCGATATACTTGGAAAGGCGGTCAGTGACCATATCCCTGATTTCAGTAACCTTTAGGCCTGCAACCTTTATAATTCCTACATAGGGGTAAAAAATAGTCCCGTCGTTATGAACCCAGTTACCGGATTCTGCAGAACTGCGTTCGGCCCCTGCGGGTATTGTCAGTTCCGGGTGATCCCAGACGATGATCTGCAACACATCCCCCGGCCCCACGGTGTAATCGTATTCTTTATCGGAAAGGTTCAGCTCCTGTGGAACCGGTTTTTCCTGGGGAGGTAGCGCTTTTTGATCCAGAATAGCCGTTCCAATAGCATGTACCTTTACTACATCCGGTAGCGGCTTTCCTTGAGGCGTTTCTGTTTCGTCAATAAACCAGCCAGGGGTCGGCGAGTGATATGAGCCGGGTACTACGGTACATCCGGCTAATAGGACAACAGTGAAAAGGGCTAAATGTTGGCCCAAAGAAATCATTTTTGCCTTCATAGTTTATCCAATTACCACTCGAATTTTCTTGTCCATTTAAGACCAACAGTCCATTTATCCTGCTTCTCAAGGGTGGTTACAAGTGCCTTGTCAGAGGCCGAAAACAGCCAATCCAGCTCTCCACCTACAAAAGGGTGTTGAAGGCGCATTTCAGCGAGAGAGATATCCTGCTCCTGGATAGACTGCAAGGTTGCAGCGCCATCCTCGGCTACCACTGCACGTATCATGCCGCTCTGATTCAGCGTCGCGCGGGACACATTCAGCGCAACGGTGACACCGTTGCGGAAAAACTGTTGTAGGCCTAATGTCGCGACACGGGCATCGCCCTCCCAGGTGGAGGTCATCGTGCGTCCGTAGTGACGGAAGCCGGATCGGTAAGTGCTATGCTCCAGTGCAGTATTGAGCCGACGCTCACTGAGCCAGCTACCCGCCACCGTTTCCGTGGCTTCCAGGAAAAAACGCTGGGAGCCATTCCCAAAGGCGGTAACCATATCCAGCCCTGCCAGTGAGGAGAATTTCGAGGGCAACCCCCCTGCTTCATCTTCACCCATGAACTGACCATAAAATCCGGTAGGCACATCACCAGGGGTGAGAGAAAGCCGGAAGTCAAAACCGGCAATCTGATTGCTGGGATCCTCGCCTTTCTTAAGGCCTGACGTCTGGCCATTATCACGGCCAATCACCGCATTTGTTAAAGCATCCAGATCTTGCGGACGCCCTTCCCCCCCCCACTGGGCAAGCCGGGTCAGACCAATCTGCAGGGAATCCATCGGGCTGAAGACGAAACGAGCGCCGAGCAAGCGAGCTTCCGGCACAACGCGGTCATTTTCCAGTTGTCCGGCAATGACCTGCAGGTCCCAAGGCCCGATCCAGCTTAGCCAAGGGCTTTCCGGTGCTAACGGCACCTGCCGTGAAACCCATAACCCGGGAACCGGGCGGGCGTTGTTGGACAGGGCCAGGGAGCTCTGCCAGCCCGGGCCCCACCAGCGGTCGATGGCGCCGACGCCAAGCTGCCAGTTGCCGACGATGCCGGCCAGGTAGGTGTCGTCGAAACGCAGATGGGTGTCATCACGCTCGCCATCCACGTAGCCCACCGCCAGGTTTGCCGCCCAGTGCTCGCCCATGCTGTAGAGGGCGATCTGGCTGGTGGCTTCATCTTCTACCTGGGAGGAGAAACTGGTGTAGAGCGGCTCTTGAGTTGCGCCGCCAATGGTCAATTGCGCGCCGCTAGAAGCCTGGCGGGTCTGCTCCAGGGCTTGCTGCAGATAGGCAGAGTGTTGGTTTTTACAGGCGCTGACCTGGTCGGGGGTTTGTCCCGCCAAGGCCAGGCGATAGCCTTTCATGAGCGCGGCCCAGCTGATTGGCCAGGTCAGGGTGATGCCCTTGAGGCACCCCTGGCTTTGCAGGGCTTCAATATGATGGCGCGCCGTCAGATCACCAGCCTGCACCCAAGGAGCAGCAGCCTGGGAGGATGCGCTGAAGCCGATACACAGGGCTCCGATCCATCGAGTTAGGGAGGGAGATAACCGCACTAGGACGTCCTATCCTTCTGGTGGTGTACAACAAGTGGCGCATTATGCGTGCTTAGTCTTGTCAGCTATATGACAAAAGGCCGCATTTTACAGTTTGTTTACCGTAATGCTAAGGGATTACTACGCTAGCTCAAGAAATTCGAGCTTTGCGGCTAATGCCAGGCGGCAAATAGTAGCTTAGTGTCTGATCCGGGGCAGGAGCATTGTCTGACAAAGCAGGAGGTTCAGGCTAAGCGACCCGGCAGGTTTACCAAACCGTTGGAGCTTTGCTGGCAAAGGCGAAGTGCTATGCCCCCGTACCGCAGGACGTTCGCTTTGTGAGCAACGTTATTCGCTGCTCTCAACCTCCGCCCCGCCTTTCAGGCGTTACTGCGCTTTGCTTGCTCCAACGGGGGCTTGGTCGTTAGGCAGGGGCGGGATATGGAACCGTAGGAGCTATGCTCGCATGGCGAAAGGGTTAGAAACAGTTCGCCATGCGAGCATAGCTCCTACGATTGGGGCCGATGGAATTTTAGCTTAGAGCCCATCAAGGGCGTCGCGGGTTGGGGTTGGACCGGAAATGACGTCAAATTCCTTCTTGCGCAACGCACGGCGGACCGTTTCCGAAAGAACTTTAGCGACATCTTCCCGGGATATGTCGCCAAAATCTTTCAACTTCTCAGCAACCTTCACTTTTTCCAGGGGCGGCTCCTCGGTAAGACGGCCGGGGCGGACGATAGTGTAATCGAGCCCACTGGCGCGCAGGTGGTCGTCAGCCTTGCCCTTGGCCGCGAAGTAATGGCGCATTTTTTCCGGGCCGGACTCCGGGTCGTCGGCACGCATGGAGCTGACCATGATAAAGCGCCCTACTCCTTGCGCTTTGGCCTGGTCGATCAGGCTGATGGCGCCGTTCTGGTCCACGTCGATGGTTTTTTCAGGGCCAGTGTGGGGGCCCGAACCGGCGGTGAAGATGACCGCATCCTGGCCTTCCAGGGCCTGGCTGCAATCCCCTTCCAGGTCTGCTTTCACCACTTCATGGGCGCCCAGCATCTCCAGGTCGGCCTTCTGGCTCAGGTCACGGACCATGGCGCGCACCTGAATATTGTCAGCTACCAGGTGGGGAATCAGGCGGCGACCGATTTTGCCATTGGCGCCGGCGATCAGGACTTTCATGGGGGCTCCTTCCTTGTCTTGTCTGGTAGTTCAGTGATGGAGGGTTGGGGATGGATTTCAAGGGGGAGAGGATAACGGAGCAGTTGGAACAAGCGGTTCCCAGTAAAGCCTGAAAGCCAGCCCGAAGGGCAAGCGTTGGGCTCCGTTACCCGCCAATTCGCTTTGCGAGCAAAGCTCCAACGGGTGAGGGAGGGGTCAGTACTGGCGTTGGAGCCTGGCCTGAAAGGCGAAGTGGGCAAATCACCTCGGCAGGTTATTCATCCCACTGCTGGGGCACTTCCTGCAGGTCGTCCAGTTTGTAGCCCCGATCGCGGGCGATGTTCTTGAGTTTGCTGTAGGTGGCTTCGCTGAGATGCGGCTGGCGGGCCATGATCCAGAGATAGTCGCGTTTTTCCCGGCCGATAATGGTGGTCTGGTAGTCCTCGTCCACATACAGCACGCGGAAGTCTGCCTTGAAGGGCCAGATAAAACGCATGCCCCAGATGGCCGGGTCCACATCGCTGACAAAACCGGTGGGGGTCATGCGCTTGAACTCCCCGTCGAAACCACCTTTACGGAAGGTGAAAGTGGTGGCGATCTTGTTGGGCCCGATGCGTTTGTAGTTCTCCATCGCATTGTAGGCGCCCTTTTCAGGCAAGGTGGGGATGTTGGCGATCACATACCAATCGCCCATGAAACGATCCAGGTTCAGATTGTCTGCGATCTGGATGGGGTCTTGCGGGTGGGTTTGGCAGGCTTGCAGCATGATCAGACTCACAATGATGAGGATGCGGCGCATTGGGATTCTCCTTTACGCGTAGATTGCCGCAAGGTGGGACAAGGCGAGGTGAATGCGTTTTTGAGGGGGCTGCTTAACGGGGTGAGCCGGGGGCTGGGGTCATTCGCTTTGCGAGCAACGCTATTCGCTACGCTCACCCTTCGGGCCGCCTTTCAGGCGTTACTGCGCTTCGCTTGTTCCAACCGATGACCGGTCTAGCGGACCCTGGCCGCTGGAGCTTTGCTCGCAAGGCGAAGGGCAAGAAGCTGGCACCATGCCAAAACCAAACCCCTTCGCTTTGCAAGCAAAGCTCCAACGGCCAGGGGGAACTATGCTTCCATGGCGAAACGTTTTAACTACCCCGCCTTCTTCCGGCTTTTGGCACCTTTTGCGGGTTCCACGGTTACCGGAATGCCGTTGAGCTGGGCCATGGCGGTGACAGCTTCCACCCGGCTGCTGCCGATGATGTCGTTGACGCTCTGCCCTGCCACCTTGCGGGCGACACCCAGTTGCACGCCTTCGCGATCATGGCCCCAGCCGTGGGGGACGCTGATGACGCCGGGCATGATGTCGTCGCAAAGCCAGGCTGGCAGGGTGATGGTGCCGGACGGGGTGCTGACGACCACATCATCACCCTCTGCCACGGCCAGCCGTTTGGCATCGTCCGGGTGAATCATGGCGTTACAGCGGCCCTTCCCTTTTACCAGCCGCTGGCTGTTGTGCATCCAGGAGTTGTTGCTGCGGATGTGGCGACGGCCAATCATCAGCATCTGCTCTGGCGCCACCGGTTTGGGCGCCGGCAGCCCTTGCAGGGCGCGGAAATAGAGGGCCGGCACCAGGTTGATGCGCTGATCCCGGGTGAACAGGCGCTCGGGGAGCATGGGTTCCAGCGGGCCCAGGTCTATGCCATGGGGTTCTGCCAACAGCTTTTTCAGGGTCAGCCCCTTACGTTCCCCTCTGAGGACCTTCCAGGCCACTTTGGGCAGCGAGTGCAATCCGTTGCGGCGCAGGTCGTCCAGCACCTTGCCGCCGGTGCCGTAGGGCCCCAGACGCAGACCCAGATCCACTAGCCCGCGGTCACCCAGTCTGCGGACAAAACGGTCGGTGGCGGCAATTTGCAGGCGGGTTTTGCGGTCCCGGGCGCGCAGGCGATTCAGCCGGGTGGTCAGGCCGTTGAGAATCTCCCAATCGTGTAACGCGCCTTCAGGCTTGGCGACCAGGGCCGGGGTGAATTTCACCACGTTGCGCACGGCCACCGCCTGGAAGATGGGATCGAACTGGGCGTGCTCCAGTTGCCCGGTCGGCGGCAGGATGATGTCCGCGTGGCGGGTGGTTTCGTTGATGTAGAAGTCGATGCTGACCATGAAATCCAGGTTGTTCAGGGCCTGATCCAGTTTCTGGCCATCCGGGCAGGACAACACCGGGTTGCCGGCATGGGAGACAAAGGCTTTCACCTGGCCCTTGCCCGGGGTGAGCATTTCGTCGGCCAGGGTCGTCACCGGGAATTCGCCGCCGAATTCCGGGTAGCCGTGCACCCGGCTGCGGTAGCGGTCGAAGCTGCCGGTGTCGCCGCTGAGGGCGCCGAGGGCCACGATATCGAAGGCGGGCTTGGTGAACATGACGCCGCCTTCCCGGTCCAGGTTACCGGTGAGGATGTTGATCACATACACCAGCCAGGCGCTGAGGGTGCTGTGCGCGCTGGTGGTGACACCCACGCGGGAGTAGATGGCAGCGCGGGGTGCTGCGGCGATGTCGCGGGCCAGCTTGCGGATGGCATCGGCGGGCAGGCCCACGGTCTCGGCCACTTTCTCCGGTTTCCAGTTGGCGACCAGGCGGGCCATGTCCTTCTTGCCATCGAGGATGTCGTCCAGCCGGCCCGGCGCCACCAGTAGCTCTTCGAACAATACCTGGGCGATGGCCAGCAACAGGTAAACGTCAGTGCCGGGGCGCACGAAGTGATGCTCGTCGGCCATCTTGGCGGTTTCGGTACGGCGCGGGTCGATGACCACCACCTTGCCGCCGCGTTTCTGGATGGCTTTCAGGCGCCCTTTCACATCCGGCACGGTCATGATGGAGCCGTTGGACGCGAGCGGATTGCCGCCGATGATCAGGAAGTAGTCGGTGCGGTCCACATCCGGGATGGGAAACAGGGCCTGGTGGCCGAACAGCTGCCAGGCAGCCAGCATATGGGGAAGCTGATCTGCAGACGTGGCGCTGTAGCGCTGACGGCTGCGCAGGGCTTTGACGAAGGGCAACAGGGTAAAGAGCGCCCCGTGGTTGTGGGCAGTAGGGTTGCCGAAATAGAGGGCGACCGAGTCTTTGCCGTGGACTTCCTGAATGTTATGCAGGCGCCGGGCGGTCTCGTCCAAGGCTTCGTCCCAGCTGATCGGCACCCAGCCGTCAGCGGTACGCTTCACCGGGTGGCGCAGGCGGTCCGGGTCGTGGTGCAGGTCCTGCAGGGCCACGGCCTTGGGGCAGATATGGCCTTTGCTGAACGGGTCGTCCTTGTCGCCACGGATGGCCAGAATCTCGTCACCGCGGTGCTCGATCTCGATACCGCACATGGCTTCGCAGAGATTGCAGGTGTGGTAATGCGTCTGTTTCATCCGTGACCTCGTCCTGGCGCTATGGCTTGGAATGTTCTTGATAGCAGAGGTGCAAGGAGGATGCCATGACTTAATCGGAAACGATGCGCCACCCCACCGCGAAACCGTTGGAGCCTTGCTCGCAAGGCGAAAGGCTCCGCTGCCCACCCCGGGCGTGAATTCGCTTTGCAAGCAAAGCTCCAACGGCGGATTCGTGATTCGCTCGGCATGGGGAGGGCCGGATCGTTGGAGCCTTGCTCGCAAGGCGAAGGGCCCCGTTACCCGCCCCGGGCGTGAATTCGC
>NZ_ARXU01000004.1 GCF_000756655.1 Alcanivorax jadensis T9 | reverse complement strand
GCTCGCAAGGCGAAGGGCTCCATTAACTGACATAGCCAGTGTCTTCACTCACCGCGACAATTTATAGCCAGGCCGCATCCCAATAAGGGTACTCCCCTACACGCTCAACCAATCCCGCTCGGAGCGGGTTGGCGATGACATAGCGAGCGATAGGCAAGAGATCCTCATCCGAACGTAAGGCGCGGTCATGAAACCCCTTTTGCCAGAGATTAACTTCCACCAGACGAGAACATTTACCCTTGAACATCCTGACCGTCTGCTCAAGTGAATATTTGCCATTGAGGCAAAACAGCCAGTGGCAGTGATCCGGCATCACCACAAAACACCAAGTGTGGCTGGCTCCCATACGGTCAAGACTCTGGATTGTCCGGCAAGCCTCTCGGGCCGGGAGATGATTGGCAAAGTGGGGATATCTATGGCGGGTCGTACATGTCACCAGATAGACCTGGCCGGTAATAGATACGCGCCCTCCTCTCAATCGCTGTGTTTGATATCGATATGTCATACCGAAATCATCGCCGTAGATGAAAGCGTAAACGACAGCAGAATGGACCAAACGCTGTAGGTCAGTTGAGATAATCGACGTAATCCACGGCTGAGGTTCGCCTTGCGAGCAAGGCTCCAACGGCTTCGCTGGCCTGCCAGAGTAGTTCACGCGGCGGGTAGGTAGTGCTGGAGTTGCGAGGGGTAACAGGTCAAAACAAAAAAAGCCGCCCATTTGCGTGGGCGGCAATGCTTCAAGATTGAGGAGGGAGAAATTACTTCGCGTACGGCAGGGATGAGTGATGCAGGTTGATCAACAGCTCATCATCCACATGCGTATAACCGAAGCTGTATTCTACTTTGACTTCTTCACCCTCGACGGTGGTGAAGAAGTAATTTCCCATGGCAATGGCCTGATTGCCGTTAATAATCACTTCCTCATTTTCAAAGCGGACATTGGTCCAGGGCTTGATGGCGAAGCCCTTGTCTTCTTCGATCATACCACCGACGAAGTAGCTCAGTGCTTCATCAACGTCACCACGGAACTGGTCGTCGGCTGCCAAGGTAGGCTTGAAGGCTACCGATCCATGGTCGTACGCGTACAGGTCATCAATCAGTTCTTTTGCCGCTTCGGTGTAATCACCACCATCGGTTTTGACTTTACCGATTTCAACAATGCCTTCGCCCCATTTTTTCTGGGCCTCGATGATATTGGCCTCCGAAATGCCGGAAGCGTAGACAGAAGCGGAAAAAAGAGACAAAGCCGAGAAAGTGAATAGAGACTGAATTTTCATGAATTGACTCCTGTTAAGTTTCAGGAGTTACTCTATCGACACAGCCATGAACAGGTACTTTAGGCAACATTAACAGAAGATTAACGTTGATCAGAATTCGAGACCCGGTACCCAACGCCTCGGACGGTTTCGATGAAAGAGCCATCGTCATTCAATTTGACTCGTATTCGACGAATATACACATCGACAATATTTGTCATGGGGTCTTCGCTGTTTGACCAAACTCGCGACAATATCTTCTCTCTCGAAAGAACCTTTCCCTGGTTAGTCAAAAAGTATCTTAGAAGATCAAACTCCATTTGTGTCATCTTGACCACAATGTTGTTTTTCCACACCAGACGCTGGTCGACATCCATGACAACATCACCCGACTTCAGCAAGTCTTCAGCATGCTGGGAAAACCGTCGGGAGAGCGCCTCTATCCGCGCAAGAAGCTCCTCAAAATCAAAGGGTTTGCCCAGGTAATCATCCGCTCCGGACCTTAACCCCAGAATTCTGTCTTCAGTATCATCCAGGGCTGTGAGCATCAAGACCTTGGTTTCCGGCTTTTTTTCCTTGATTTTAGTCAGAACATACATGCCATCTTTCTTGGGGAGCATACGGTCAAGGATAACCAGATCGTAGTCGCCCGAAAGACATGTTTGCAGGGCTTTTTCCCCATCCGTAGCCACATCGCAAAAATATCCCTCAGCCTTGAGCCCCCGGAATAAAAAAGAAGCCAGCCTTTCTTCATCTTCTACGATAAGAATCTTCATACGTTCTCTTCACACGGCAACTCAATCTCAATGAAGGTTCCTTTCCCCAAATCGCTCTCAAGATTAATTTTCCCTTCATGGGCATCAATGATCGACTTTGCGACAGCCAGACCCAGGCCAACCCCCTTACTTCGGGATGAAGATCTTCCGCCTCGGTAAAAACGCTCAAAGACGAAAGGAATATCCCTGGGATCGATGCCAACGCCATCATCAGTAACACGAACAACCGCCTTGCCCTGTTGCTTCAAAACGGAAACCTTCACTGATGAGCCCCCACCCGAGTAAGAAAGGGCATTCTCTACCAGTATGATAAAAAGCTGCTTTATCCTGTCTGGGTCAATGACCGCGAAGACCGGCACAGGATAACTTGCCTCAAGAGAGACATCATTCTTGTCAGCCAGGGATCGCATATCACGGATAACTTCATCTGCCAAAGCCGTGAGATCAACATTACGCTTGTCAATACGCATGGTTCCAGAGTCTGTACGCGCCACAAACAATAAATCATCAACCAGGTGTGACAGAGATATGGCCTGTTCATGGATACAGGTGAGTGCATCCTGATAATCCCTCAAATCCCTGTCTGCATGACGTAATGCCACTTGCGCTTCGCCCCTAATAATGGTCAGCGGCGTCCTGAGTTCATGGCTGATATCCGCAAGAAAGCTCCGTCTCACTGAGTCACTCTTGGCCAGTTCTGCGTTCACCGCCATCAACTCGGTCGTTCTTTGTGAGACTTTATACTCCAGTTCCAGACGAGCCTGATCCTCTGACAAATGCTGGATCTGTAATTTCTCGGTCATGACATTAAATAAAACCGCTATCTGGTCAAATTCTTTGTCGAAACCGCGAGGAACCCTGTATGAGAAATCTCCCTTGCCAATAGCATCTGCAGCATCACTGATTGCAGAAAGCGGCCGGGTAACGGAATTCACCAGTACCCAGACACCCACCCCCATCAAAACAACGGCGAGGAACCCCAGGCCGATCGAAACCCAGAATATGGTTACATTCATGGCATCAATACGGGCATTGAATGCTTTGACTACATTAGTTTGTCGAACAACAGCGGAATTAATGGAGTCTCTGAATTCAACATCGATCTTCTCTTCGAGAATAAACTTCATCTCATTTTCAATTTCACTCAGTGGTAGCTTGGAGATACCTTCTAGTGAATAGATAATCGAATCGATGATTTTCTCAAGGTCATCTGTATCCTCTATAGTGCCCTGAGTATATTCCTCTCCAGCTGTTTCTCTTTGCTGGCGCTCCAGAACCTTGATTTTCCCCAGAGATTCGGAAACTAGCGCCCTCTTGTTTCTCACTTTTGCCTGATTTGCCTGGTCCCCAAAGAGAATCTCGTCGGTAAGCTGCTTGAAAAGACGATATGAGGTACTAGAGAGCTTGAGGTGCTCAGAAAGCAGAGAGTTCGCCATATTGATCTGCTGGATCTGCTTCGCGGTCACAAAGGATGACCAAACGATAGTAATAACCGCCAGCACGACGAGAACAATACTCAGGAAGGAAAAGGCAACAATTTTTCTTTTGTACAAATTCGTTCCCCAATGTCACTCTCACGACCCCTGTTTGGGCTCAGGGTAGAGGCCAATAAACCGGCAGGCACGTCTCTCAGGCATCGAGGAAGGACGCCCTTTGACTGAAAACAATAATCCTTACCGGCAGACAAGAATAACCCGAACAGCTGCATGTACAGGGAACCCATCCGTTTCCAAACAAAAAAATCGAGCCCCAAACGAGGCTCGATTCTAGAAAATACCCTGAATCAGGGCAAGACTGCGTCAATAGACTTGTTAAGACATGCTTTAGAATGCCATCTGGGCACGCAGGGCCACCTGATTGGACTCATCACCAGTGAGGGTATTCTCACCCATCACGTAGTTAAGCATGAAGCGCATGGCAGGGTTGAGGTAGTAATTCACGCCAACACTGGTCGTTTCTGCTTCCAAGTCTGTTACATCCTTGTTTTCAATGTAGTCATAACGTGCTGTCAGCTGGACAATGTTGTTGCCTTTAGCAGTGGTGAAGACACCTTTGCTGGACTTGTACGGCTTCATTTGACCAGTCAGCGTATACGCACCCTGGATGTAGTAGGTTTGAACCTCTTCATCATCACCGGTGGCATTGCCAAAATCTGCAATGGCATATTCAGCCTGCGCAAACACAGGGCCCGCTGAAATGGCGGCTTCAAGACCGACAGTGTTGACACTTTCGCCATCTGTGGTCAGAGCGATCGTCTCGCTGGGACCACGGCGACCCACATAGTCAGCCTCGGCTTCGAAAGCGGTGGTCATGCTGTTAGCATTTTCCACGGAGTAGGAAGCACCCATGTGCACTACCATGTTGTCTTGCATGATCGGTGCAAATGTCGCCCGGGCAGAACCGCCCAGACCCTCGTTACGGTTATCGCCAGCTGACTTGGTATTGAAACCCGCTACACCAAGGGTGTACTGGTCATCAGAGATCAAATAGCCAACACCTTGCTGGAACTGACGGCCGTTGTAGATACCCGTGGCGGAAGCGTAAGGACGCTCCATCATCAGGATATCGTTGGAGCTGGTGATTTCTTCCATGCTTCTGTAAGGCTTGAACTGACCAATAGTCAGTTTACCGGGACCGACTTTGGTGTAGATGTTCATGTCACGGAAACCGGTACCCGTGGTGCCACTTTGACCGGCAAAGTCGTTTTCAAAGACATAGCCCCAGTTATACAGCTTGCCCTTCAGGGTGATACGGGCACGACGAAACTCAGAAGTACTTGTTGAATCAGTCAGGTCGTTATCAAAAGCATAAGCATCGAAATGAATACGACCACCAACAGAACCCTCGAAGGAGCCGTCAGAGGATACAATTTTCAGATTGCCGCGCGTAGACGCTTCGTCTGCAATAACCATTGCCGGGCTGGCAACAGCCGCCCCGACCAAAACTGCTAACATTTGCTTCTTCATTTGGTTCTCCCTCAATCAGGCAATTCAGACGTTTTAAACAGTACTGCTTACCCCTGCGCAAACAGGCTTTGTTACTGCTTGGTGACGCAGTATGGGGAGTTAGAGTGACGGAAAAGTTGCTCAAATGTGAAGTTTTTGTTTCAGAGGGAACTTTCAGCCATAAAGGCGAACCACTCACCTTATCGTAGGAGCTATGCTTGCATGGCGAACCTGACGTGGCGAGGCGGCAAAGATTAAGGCTATCCGTCATTGTTTGGAGAGGCCTGTCGAGTTTTGGGATTCCTGATCGCCCCCGAATCAGGCCCTGCGGGCGATTTCCGCGCAAGCGCGGTTCGCCATGCAAGCATAGCTCCTACAGTAATGTCTTACAGCTCCCCCGCCTTTTTCGCCTGCTGCCAGGCGGCTTCCAGGGCGTCGTCGTCCAGGGTATTGAGTGGTTCTGGCTGGTCCTGCTCCATTTGCCGGAAGCGGCGTTCGAATTTGGCGGTGGCCTTGCGCAGGGCCTGTTCCGGGTCCAGTTTCAGGTGGCGGGACAGGTTTACCAGGGTGAACAGCACATCGCCGAATTCATCCTCAATGTCAGCACGGTCGCCACTGGCCAGGGCCTCATCGAGTTCCGCCAGTTCATGGTCCACCTGGCGGCGTACCGGCGCCGTCTCCGGCCAGTCGAAGCCGACTTTGGCAGCTTTCTTCTGTACCTTGGCGGCCCGTTGCAGGGCTGGCAGGCCCGCGGGGACGCCATCCAGGGCGCTGTCGTGCTCCCTGCCCTTGGCAGCCCTCTCCTGCTGCTTGATGGCCTCCCAGTTGACCTTCACCGCCTGCTCGTCGGCAGCATCCGACTCACCGAACACATGGGGATGGCGACGCACCATCTTGTCGCACAGCACCTGAACCACGTCGTTGAAGTCGAACAGTCCCCGCTCCCGAGCGATCTGGGAATGGAACACCACCTGCAACAACAGATCCCCCAACTCTTCCTTCAATTCCGGGTAGTCCCGCTGGGCAATCGCCTCGGCCACCTCGAAAGCTTCTTCGATGGTATAGGGGGCAATGGAGTCAAAGTCCTGCTTCACATCCCAGGGGCAGCCGCTGTCAGGATCGCGCAGTTGGGCCATGATGGATAGCAATTGGTCTATGGAGTGGTTTGGCATGCTTTCCCCTGATTTGGTAGCGGCCCTGCGTGTGATCAACATTGGGGGATTAGTTGACAGTTGACAGCCAAACTCCAAAAAAATCACAGGACGGCTTGTTTTAGCTATCAACTTTCAACTGTCCACTGTCAACTGCTTGATCATTTCTTGTACCGCCGCACCTCAAGCACGCCCTTGAGCTGGTCCATCTTGGCCAGCACCTTGCCCAGGTTGCCGAGGGTGGCGATTTCCAGGGTGAGGAGCATGGTGGCGGTGTTGTCGTCCTGGTGGGACTGGGTGTGGACAGCAGTGACGTTGACCTTTTCGTTGGCCAGTACGGCGATCACATCCTTGAGCAGGCCCTGGCGATCCCAGGCGCGCAGGAAGACATCCACCGGGTAGGTAATGCGGTCCGCTTCACCCCAGGTGACTTCGATGACCCGGTTGGGGTCATCACCCTGCATGGCCAGCAGTTTTTCACAGTCGGCCCGATGTACGGTGACGCCGCGCCCGTGGGTGATGAAGCCCATGACCGGGTCGCCGGGGACCGGCTGGCAGCAGCCGGCCATGTGGGTGAGCAGATTGCCCACGCCCTGGATGGTCACATCGCCGGTTTTCGAGGCCTTGGGCTTGGACAGCACCAGGTCCAGTTCCCTCTGGCTGTCATCCGGCTGCAGGGCCTGCACCTGATTGACCACATGCCCGGGGCGCAGATCACCGGCGCCCAGGGCCGCCAGCACGTCGTCTCCGGTTTTCAGGTTCAGGTGCGGGGCCAGGGCATCCAGGTCCACCTTGTCCAGAGCCAGGCGGGACATCTCTTTCTCAAGAATGGCCTTGCCCTGAATCATATGGACGTCGCGATCCTGGCGCTTGAACCACTGGTGAATGCGCGCCCGCGCCGAGGACGTCGCCACGTAACCCAGCGACGGGGTCAGCCAGTCGCGGCTGGGGCCACCCTCTTTTGCGGTGAGGATAGTGACCTGCTCGCCGGTGTTGAGGGTGTAGTTGAGCGGTACGATCTGGCCGTTGATCTTGGCGCCCCGGCAGCGGTGCCCCACTTCGGTGTGGATGTGATAAGCAAAATCCACCGGAGTGGCACCAGCTTCCAGGTCCACCACGTGGCCCTCGGGGGTGAACACATAGACCCGGTCGCTGACCAGGCCGTGGCGCAGCTCGTCCACCATGGTGTCCGGGCTGTCTTCGCCCAGTTCTTCGTGCCATTCGAGTACCTGGCGCAGCCAGGCGATACGCTGTTCGTAATCGCTGACGCCGCTCTTGCCCTTCTTGGCGCCTTCCTTGTAGCGCCAGTGGGCGCACACGCCCAGCTCCGCCTCTTCATGCATGGTGAAGGTGCGGATCTGCACTTCCAGCATCTTGCGTTCCGGGCCGACCACGGCGGTGTGCAGGCTCTGGTAACCGTTGGCTTTGGGGCTGGCGATATAGTCGTCGAATTCCTTGGGCACGTGCTGCCACAGTGAATGGACGATGCCCAGGGCGCCGTAGCAGTCACGCAGTTCCGGTACCAGCACCCGCACGGCGCGCACGTCATAGACTTCGCCGAATTCCAGGTGCTTTTTCTGCATCTTCCGCCAGATGCTGTAGATATGCTTGGCCCGGCCATGGACCTCGGCGCCGTGGATGCCGTTTTTCTCCAGGTAGCCGCGCAGCTGCTCCAGCACATTATCGATGTACTGTTCCCGGGCCAGGCGTTTTTCGTCGAGCAGTTTGGCGATCTTCTTGTAGGCGCCGGGCTGCAGGTAGCGGAAGGACAGATCCTCCAGCTCCCACTTGAGCTGCCCGACTCCCAGCCGGTGGGCCAGCGGCGCGTAGATGTCGAAGATTTCCTGGGCCACTTTGCGCTGGCGCTCGGGCTCGGATTCCTTCACGGCACGGATGATCACGGTGCGCTCGGCCAGCTTTACCAGGGCCACGCGCACGTCGTCGACCATGGCCACCAGCATCTTGCGCATGTTGTCGAGCTGGCCATCCTGCTGGCCGAGCACCGCCTTGCGGGTGGGGTTCAGGTTGGTGCTGATGGCGGCCATGCGCAGCACGCCTTCGATCAGGCGAGCCAAGTCCGGGCCGAATTCCTTTTCCACTTCCGGCAGGGATATCTGCCCTTCGCGCACGGAACGGTAGAGGATGGCAGCGGGCAGTACGTCCGTATCGGCGCCCAGGTCCACCAGCACCTCGGCCATTTCCAGGCCGATATCCAGGCAGCCCTTGCCGTAGGGCCAGTGGCGACCGGCGGCTTCGCCGGCCATCTGGCACTGTTCCGCCCGCTCACAGGCCTGCTCCAGTGCCTCGCCGTTGCGCACCGGGGCCCGGGTATCCAGGTGCGCCAGCCAGTCACGCCAGTGACCGGTAGCTCCTTCTGTGGGGCGGCGTACTGTTACCATGATCCTCTCCGAGGCGCCGGAGGCCTGACGCGAGGCGCCTGACGCAGAAGACATCTCCGCGTCAGGCGTCCGCCGTCTGGCGTCCGGCGCATGTTATTTCTTCTCAAACACCGCGATGGATTCCACGTGGGTGGTGTGAGGAAACATATCGATCACACCCGCCGCTTTCAGACGGTACCCCAGGGCGGTGAGTTCCCCGGCATCGCGCGCCAATGTAGCCGGATTGCAGGATACATAGACGATCCGCTTCGCACCAAAGCGGGGCATCAGTTTCATCATTTCCAGCGCGCCGGTGCGCGGCGGGTCAATCAGGACACGATCATACTTGCGGTTGGCCCAGCTTTGCCCGGCCACATCCTGACTCAGATCCCAGGCGTGGAAGTCCAGGTTTTCCAGGCCATTGCGGCGGGCATTTTCGTAGCCACGTTCGACCATGGCCCTGCTCACTTCCACGCCCACCACCTTGCTGGCCCGCTTGGCCGCCGGGATGGTGAAGTTCCCCAGGCCACAGAACAGATCCAGCACGGTGTCGTCCGGGGAGATGTCCAGCAAGTCCAGTGCCAACGGCACCATCTTGCGGTTGATCTCCGCGTTTACCTGGGTGAAATCCGTGGGATGGAAGGCCAGTTCCACATCGGCGGAGGGGTGGCGGTAGTGGAGCCGCTCTTCGTTCTCCGCCCCGGTGAGCGCCGGCCAGATACGATGCACGGTACTTTCGTTACCAGGCTGCAGGTACAGGTGCCACCCCAGAGGCTGACAGAAATCCAGGAAGGCCTGTTGATCCTCATCGGGCAGCGGGTCCAGATGGCGGATGATCAACGCCACCTCGTCGTCGCCAGCGGCCAGTTCGATCTGCGGAATCCGGCTGCGGCTCTTGAGGCCGTGGATCAGAGTACGCAGGTCAGACAGGCGATGGCCCACGGATGGAATCAGCACTTCGCATTGCTGCAGTTGGGCGATGAAGCTGTTGCGCTTTTCCCGGAAGCCCACCAGGGTTTCGCCTTTGGCTTCCACGTACTTTACGCCCATGCGGGCCTTGCTGCGGTAGCCGGTGACTGGGCCGGTAAGCGGTGCCAGCCATTCTTTCGGTTCCAGCCCACCGAAGTGCTGCAGTTGCTCGCGCAGTACGGCTTCCTTACGGGCGAGCTGCACATCCGGGTTCATGTGCTGCAGACTGCAACCACCGCACAGGGTGCTGTGCTGGCAGGGTGGCTCCACCCGATCCGGCGAGGCCTGGACGATTTCAACTGCCTTACCCTCGTCGAATTTGCTGCGCATGTAGGTGAACTTGAACATCACCTCTTCGCCGGGCAGGGCGTTGTCGATAAAGGTGGTCTTGCCATCACGGCGGGCAATGCCGCGGCCGTCGTGGCTGAGCGATTCAATGCTGGCGGGTTCCGGGGTTTCCGGTAGCTGCTTGCGTTTTCGGGCCATGAAGATCTCTTGTCATCGATTATGCTGTTGGAACCTTGCTTGCAAGGCGAAGGGGTATACCGGGCCCTTCGCCTTGCAAGCAAGGCTCCAACGAATTCTTGGGAGGGCTGGTTAACCCTGCCAGGCTTCCAGGAAGCCGAGGAAGTGCGGGTGGCCTTCGGCTTTCAGGTAATCCTTCAGCAGGGTCAGTTCCTGCTCGTAGCCGGTGGGGTCCAGTTCGCCGCGCATCAGCTGGAAGCGCAGGTAGACCAGCCAGGTGTTGAGCACGTCGGTTTCACAGTAGTCGCGAATGCCCTTGAGGTTACCTTCCTGGAAGGCATCGAATACCTTGCCGCCGCTCATGCCCATCTTGCCGGGAAAGCCCAGCAGGGTGGCGATCTGGTCCAACGGGGCGTTGGCCCGGGCGTTGAACAGGGCCAGCTGATCCATCAGGTCCAGGTGGCGCTGGTGGTAACGGCTGAGGTAGTTGTTCCATTTGAAGCTGGAGTCTTCATTACCGGTTTCCCAGTAACGACGGGCCTGCACGCCATGCTTGAGCGCCCGGTAGTGCAGCACCGGCAGATCAAACCCGCCCCCGTTCCAGCTCACCAGGTTCGGCGTGAAGCGGTCGATGCCGTCGTAGAAGCGCTCAATCAGCTCCTTCTCGGTGCTGTCTTCGTCTCCCAGGGACCAGACTTTGACGCCCTGGGTGGAGCGCAACACCACGGAAATGGCGACGATACGGTGCAGATGCAGGCGCAGGAATTCGGTGCCATTTTCCTGGCGGCGCAGGTTCAACAGGGCACTGGCTGTGTCCTTGTCGTTCAGACCGTCCAGGTCATAGATGCGTCGTCCACCGTCCAGGTCGGGGATGGTCTCGATATCGAATACCAGTACGTTCATTCAGCTCTCCAAAATGGCAAGGGCCCGCTTCAGGTAGCGGGCATCCAGCGTCAGGCTTCTTGCTGGAACACCCCCGTGGACAGGTAACGGTCGCCGCGGTCACAGATGATGGCCACGATGACGGCGTTTTCAAGCTCTTCACTCAGGCGCAGGGCCCCGGCAACGGCACCGCCGGAGGAGACACCACAGCTAATGCCCTCTTCCCGGGCCAGCCGGCGCATGGTGTGTTCGGCCAGGGCCTGATCCATATCCATTACCCGATCTACCCGGGAGTCATCGTAGATGGACGGCAGGTATTCCTTCGGCCAGCGACGGATGCCGGGGATGGACGAGCCTTCAGTGGGCTGCAGGCCGACAATCTGGATCGCCGGATTCTGCTCTTTCAGGTACATGCTGCAGCCCATGATGGTACCGGTGGTGCCCATGGAGCTGACAAAGTGGGTAACGCCACCGTCGGTATCACGCCAGATCTCCGGGCCGGTGCTTTCATAATGGGCCATGGGATTGTCCGCGTTGGCGAACTGGTCCAGCACCCTGCCCTCGCCCCGGGCCTGCATGGCCTGGGCCAGATCACGAGCGCCTTCCATGCCCTCTTCCTTGGTCACGGAAATCAGCTCGGCGCCGTAAGCTGCCATGGCGTCGCGGCGTTCCTGGCTCTGGTTGGCGGGCATGATCAGTTTCATGCGGTAGCCACGCATGGCGGCGGCCATGGCCAGGGCAATACCGGTGTTACCGCTGGTGGCTTCGATGAGGGTATCGCCGGGTTTGATCTCGCCCCGCGCTTCGGCCTTCATGATCATGTTCAGGGCCGGACGATCTTTCACCGAGCCTGCAGGATTGTTGCCTTCCAGCTTCACCAGAATGGTATTGGTGGTATCGCCCGGCATCCGCTGCAGGCGAACCAGGGGCGTATTGCCCACGGTCTGTTCGATGGTTTTATGGTTCATGGCGCGCATTGTACCTAAAGCGACAACACGCAACACGCTTCATGTACCCAACGGCATACTGGACATTGGCGGGGAAACACCCGTTGGAACGTAGCGCAGCGGAGTAACGCCCGGCAGGGCGGCGAAGCGAATAACCTTGCTCGCAAAGCGAAGGCCACAATCTGCTGCCGTGCCTGCTGGCAACCCTTCGCCTTGCGAGCAAGGCTTCAACGGCTGCTAAAACGAAATGGCAGGGTCCGTGGCAGCTGCCCCTATCTCAGGCATAATGGGCGAAAACAACAGCAAGAACGGGGATTCATGGTCAACCAAAGCCTGCGCTCACGCCTGATGTTCATGGCCATTTTACCCGCTCTGATGGCGGCGCTGGTGGTGGGTGGCTATTCCCTGGTGAATCGGCTGGTGGATGTGCGCGATACCAATGCCCAGCGCCAGCAGCTGGTGGCCGACAGCTTTGCCGCCCGCCTGGAAAGCACCCCCATCACTGACACTGCTCGCCAGCAACAGTTGTTGCGCCAGTTGCTGGAAGCCGAAGACGTGCGTGCTGCCACTCTGAACTTCAGTGGTGATAATCCTACTCTCCATGCCGGGCCAAGACTGCGTCCGGTCACCAGCATTAATCAGAAAGACAGTCGGCAACGGCTGGTTACCGATACCAGCTGGCAACTGACCCGCAATATCAACCCCGGGGAACCGGCCATCTTAACTGTGGAATTTACCCGCCAGGGGGAATACGTCTCGACCCTTGAAGGGCTGATCACCGTGATTCTGGTGATGGTGGGCCTGATGCTGTTGGCCATGGTGCCCGCTCTGCGCTTTTCCCACCAGCTGACAAACCCGATCGGGGAAATGGTGGCAGCCGTGCGGCGCATTCGCGACGGTGACCTGAGCATGGCCATTCATACTCAGGCCAAGGGGGAGCTGGCAGACCTGGAGACTGCCCTGCGCCAGATGGTGTCGGCACTGGCCGATGCCCAGACCGAGCTGCAACAGAACGTGGACCAGGCTACCCAGGATCTGCGCGAAACCCTGGAAACCATCGAGATCCAGAATATCGAGCTGGACATGGCCCGCAAGGAAGCGCTCAAGGCCAGCCAGATCAAGTCGGAATTCCTGGCCAACATGAGCCACGAAATCCGCACCCCGCTCAATGGCATCATCGGCTTTACCAAGCTGCTGGAAAAATCCTCCATGAGCCCCCGGCAGCAGGATTACCTGGGCACCATTCACAAGAGCGCCGATTCGCTGCTGGCGATCATCAACGACATTCTGGATTTCTCCAAGATCGAGGCAGGCAAGCTGTCGCTTGAGCATACCCCGCTCAACCTGCACGATCTGATCGAGGATGTGCAGACCCTGCTGGCCCCCATGGCTCAGGACCGGGGCCTGGAACAGGCTGCCATCATCTACTCCGATGTGCCGGTGAACCTGCTCGGTGACCCGCTGCGTATCCGCCAGGTGCTCACCAATCTGCTCAGCAATGCCATCAAGTTCACCGAGCAAGGCTCGGTGGTGGTACGCGCCATGCTGGAGGAAGACCGGGGTGCAGAGGCGATTATCAAGCTGACGGTGACCGATACCGGCAACGGCCTGAGCCAGGAGACGCAGAAAAATTTATTCAGCGCCTTTACCCAGGCAGACCAGAGTGCCCGCCGCCAGGAAGGTGGCACTGGCCTGGGGCTGGCCATCAGTAAACGCCTGGTGGAAGGCATGGGCGGCGAGATCGGCATCGACAGCAGTGAGGGCCAGGGGTCCACCTTCTGGTTCACCCTGCGTGCTGAGCGGGACCCGAAACAGCGCCCGTCTCCCCATCTGGAACACTTCCGGGGCCGCACAGTGACGCTGGTGGAAACCGACGAATATGGCCGACTCGGTCTGTATCACATGCTCAGCCACTGGCAGATGCGCATCAACGAATTCCACAGTCTGGATGACCTGATGGCCGCGCTGGACCGGGGGGAACTGGTCAACAGTGATTTTCTCATCGTGGGCCTACCCGCCCACCCGCAAAAACAGAGCATGCAGCCAGTTCTGGATAATCTGGCCGCCCTGGGCCAGCCCATGCTTGCCCTGAGCAATAACCCGGAAACCGTGTGCCGCTGGCTGGAGCACTATCCCCATTGCCAGGTGCAGGGCAAACCGGCCACCCGCCAACGTCTGTTCAACGCCCTGCTGGCCTTGAGTGGCGAACTGGATAGCAGTGAGCTGGATGCCCACACCGACAACCGGCTAGATTACCCGGTATCGGTCATGGTGGTGGACGATCACCCTGGTAACCTGAAACTGGCCAGGGTCTTTCTGGAAGAGTTGGGCGCCATCGTCACGCCCTGTGACAGCGGCCAACAGGCTCTGGATGCATTTCGCGACCAGGAGTTCGATCTGGTGTTCATGGACATCCAGATGCCGGGCATGGATGGCAAGGCCACGACGGCCAGAATACGCGAACTGGAAACCCCCGGTTGCCACACCCCCATCGTTGCCCTGACCGCTCACGCCCTGGAAAGCGAACGCCGGGATCTGCTCGACAGTGGTCTGGATGACTATCTGAGTAAACCGATTACCGAAGGGCAGCTTCGCCACACTCTGGAACAGTGGGTAATGGAAAAGCCTCACCAGCCCCTGCCCGATTCAGGGGAAGATAGTGAACCGGACAACGACAAGGTATTCGATGAGGACCTGGCCCGCCGCCGTGCCGGTGGCCGGCAATCGCTGGCCGATGAAATGCTGAAAATGCTGTTGGACAGTCTGTCAGAAGACCGGCCGGCCATTTCTTCTGCCTTCGACAGTGGCGACCAGGAAACCCTGCTGGAACGCGTTCATAAACTCCACGGCGCCACCCGTTACTGTGGCACCCCACGCCTGGAGACAGCAGCGAAGACCCTGGAAGAAGCCCTGAAAACCGGCACCGGCCGGGAGTCCCTGGCACCAATGGTCTCGGCACTCTGTGACGAGATCTGCGCGCTGGAGCATCTATGGCAGGATCAGGGGGAGGAAGTGTCTAGCTACTAGCTTCTAGCTTCGACGCGGGCTCCGCCGTGCAGGCTCAAGGTGCGTTGCCGCGCCTGTAGGAGCGTCGCTCGCGGCCCGATTCGGGCATTGGCGAAGGTTGATGATGTAGGAGCACCTCTTGAGGTGCGAACCGAGCGTAGCGAGGCAACAGAGGCCAACGTCTATCCGCCGTTCTTTCTGGAACCTGTCGAGCGCTGAAAGTCCTGATCGCCCTGCGGGCGATATCCGCGCAAGCGCGGTTCGCGGCTCAAGCGGTCTTATTCGCTTCGCTCACCCTTCGGGCCGCACGGAACTACGTGCGTTACTCCGCTGCGCTACGTTCCTACAGCGGCTTCGTAGAAATGCCCACGTCCGGGAACCTTCTAACCTTTCCCCATCCAACCAGCGTAGCTTGTAGCTTGTAGCGGGTAGCTTGTAGCTTGTAGCTTGTAGCTTGTAGCTTGTAGCTTGTAGCGACTCCCTCAAACCCGCACTTCGGTCTGCACCTTTTTCGCGGCGCGGCCCATCATCTCGATGATCTTTTCCCGTTCGCGTTTTTTCAGTTCGGCGCTTTTGACATGCAGGCTGAAACCTTCGGCTTCGAAGTCCACCTCCACCGGCTTTTCCTGTTTCAGATCCGTGGCGGACCGGGCCAGGGTCTTGAGGATGGAGTTCTTGTCGAAATTGCGAATACGCTCCAGATCCAGATGGATGCCGAAGCCCTGGGTCTCCGCAGAAACATAACGATTTCGGGCACCCGCATCCTTCTTGGCCCCCATGGCTTCAAATACGGGAATCGGTCGATTGAACCCCTTGACCTGAATGTCGCCGATATTGCGGCACTGGATGCGATCTTTTACCAGGTCCTGGGTGGCTTCGGAAATCAGCACGCCGCCAGGGCGGCAAGCGGATTCAAGGCGGCTGGCCAGGTTCACATCGGTGCCGAGAATAGTGTAGTCCATCCGGGAATCGGTACCGAAGTTGCCCACCGTCACGTAGCCAGTGTTAATGCCGATGCGGATTTCCAGCTTGTGGTCAATGCCCTCACGCTTCCAGCGCTGGCGCAGCAATTTCATCTGCTCCTGCATTTCGATGGCCATCATCACGCATCGGAAAGCATCTTCCTGGGCGCCAGCACTTTTCGGGTCGCCGAAAAATACCATCACCGCATCACCGATAAACTTGTCGATGGTGCCGCCATGGCGCAGGGCAATGCGGGTCATCTCGCTAAGGTAGGCATTTAGCATGCTGGTCAGGGTTTCCAGCGGCAGCTCTTCTGAAATAGCACTGAAACCCTTGATATCGGAAAAGAATACCGTCAGCCGCTTGCGGCGGGTTTCCAGCTTGGCGTCACGCTTGCCGGAAAAGATCGAGCCCCACACTTGCGGCGGCAGATACTTGGCCAGCTTGCGAGACATGTCCACCGCCTGTTTCTGCTGACGACGCACTGCATCCTGGGCCTGTTTCAGGTAGCGGGCCTGCAGGTGCGCAAAGGCGGAGGACGCGCCCACATAAATGCCCAGCCCGAGCAGGGAGATGACTGTCAGCAGCACTGGCGACTGTTCCACCGGCAAGGCGGGGAAACCCAGGATCCAGCCCATCATTAGGGCGCCAATGGCTGTCATCAGCAGGTTCAGCAACCAGGGCTTCAGGCCACCGCTGCTGACCGCATTCGCGTGGACAATGATCAGCAATACCAGCGAAGGCACCAGGGCAAAATGCAGCAGAGCGCACACCACCCCGATGATCATCGCATCAGCCTGCATCAACAGTTGATGCACCGGCTTTTGCGGTCGATCCTGTCTCTCCGCCAGGAACAGCAGCCCCTGGGCTATCAACGGATAGACGAGCAGGCCCGCCACGCCAAGCATATACAGCTGGGGATACAGTTCCAGCTTCAGACCCGCCATGAGAATCGTGGCGGCCACAAGGAAAGCCAGTAAACGGATGTAGTTAGCCTGACGGCGTGCCCGCTCCATTGGACCGATCTGGGATCGGCGGGCTTTCTTTTTGGTTGAACTTGTCATGTGAACCGATTCACGTCATTTGCGAGAAGCTTATCTCTTTCCCATCTAAGAAAAAAGACTGGCATGATCAAAGGTGGCTTGTAGCCTACCTAATGCCTTTACACCGCTGAGCCGGGTTGCTCGCCATGCAGAGCCGTGAACCTTGAACGTGGCCCAGCAGGCCTTACGGCCCACGCCGTACCTGGAGATATTTTCAGCGACAACTCAGTGATGTAGAGGCATTAGGTAGGCTCCCCCCTTTGACTGGGAGTTATTTTCAAATCGGGCTACCATGGCGCCCCTGTACAAGGAGCCCTGAATGGACACCATCACCGCCCTCACTACCCGTGTTTCCAGCCCGCGACTGGACCAGCCCGGTCCCAGCGACGAGCAGCTCGACCTGTTGCTGCGTGCTGCCATCCGTGCACCGGATCATGGTCTGTTACGTCCCTGGCGCTTCATTGTGCTGGAAGGCGAACAACGGGAACGGCTGGGCGACATCATGGAAGCGCAGCTGCTGGAAGATCAGCCCGAGGCCGACTCGCGCAGCCGGGCCAATGCCCGCAACAAGGCCCTGCGCGCGCCCACCATTCTCGTGGCGGTGGCTGAAGTCACTGAGAACCACAAAATTCCGGTGTGGGAGCAGGTGCTGGCCGTGGGGGCTGCTGTGCAGAACATGATGGTAGCCGCCTACGAACTGAACCTGGGCGCCATGTGGCGTACCGGCGCTCTGGCCAACTCCGATCTGGCCAAACGCATGCTGGGCTTTGCCCCCAAGGATCAGGTGGTAGCCTATCTGTACCTGGGCACCCCAGTGGGCAACCTGAAGAACCTGCCCGACGATTCCCCCGCCGACTTCATTCGTACCCTGCCATGATGGATCTGGATGCGTTGGCAGAACGGGTCCGCGACGCCATACCACTGACGCGGCATCTGGACTTCACCTTCGCCGGGTTTGACGGCCTCAGTCTGGTCGTCACCGCCCCCCTGGGGCCCAACCACAACGACAAGGGCACCTTCTTCGCCGGCAGCCAGTCCGCACTGCTGACGCTGGCCGGCTGGGGCCTGACAACCCTGCTTGCCCAACAGAGCGGCCACCCGGCCGATGTGGTGGCTGTGGAAACCTCGCTGGAATACAAATTACCTCTGGACGGTGATCTACAGATTACTGCGTCCATCAGCGAAGAGGATCGGGAGCGTTTCGCTCAGCGCCTGAGCCGCCGGGGCAAGGCCACACTACGCATTCACGCCAAAGGCACCGACGTCGACGGCAAGGTGGTTTGCCTTTATCAGGGCCTGTACCTGGCAAGAACCTGAGCCCCTGACGCAGAAATGCTCAAACCCTGACCAACCAGGCGGCCGGGCGCTTGCCTCAAGCCCCACCCTCCGGTACTCTACGCGCCCTCAAGAGTTGGCCAGAAGGCTCTTGAGCACAATCAGTTTAAGGTGGGGTGTCCGAGTGGCCGAAGGAGCACGCCTGGAAAGTGTGTATACGGAAACGTATCGAGGGTTCGAATCCCTCCCCCACCGCCAAATAAAGAAAGCCCCGCAATGCGGGGCTTTTTTGTGGGCGCATAACCCTATGACGGTTTCTCCCTGCAAAACCGCTACTGATGAAAAGTCTTCCGCCATCCGTTGGAGCTATGCTTGCATGGCGAACCTTCTCCACCCCTTCGCCATGCAAGCATAGCTCCAACGAAACACTCCCCCTCGAACGCCCTTGTTCCCGCTACCTGCTACTCGCTAAAGTGATCCGATTACAACAGGGGATCGCATCATGACCAACACCACCGGCTGGCTGGGCCGACTGGAAACGCTGGGCAATAAACTGCCCCACCCTACCCTGCTGTTTGTCTGGCTGTGCCTGTTGTTACTTCCCCTCACCGCCGTACTCGGAGCGCTGGAGCTTTCCACTCAGCATCCGCTCAGCGAGGAGACAGTGACAGCGCGCTCGCTGGTGGACGGAGACGGCATCCGCTATCTGTTCACCTCACTGGTGGGAAATTTCACCGGCTTTGCGCCCCTGGGTATTGTGCTGGTGGCCATGCTGGGGCTGGGCGTCGCCGAGCAATCCGGGTTGCTGTCAGTGAGCCTGGCCAGCCTGGTACGCCGGGCCTCCGGCCGCACCCTGGTGATCACGGTAGCCTTTGCCGGAGTCCTCTCCAGCCTTACCGTGGACGCCGGCTATGTGGTTCTGATTCCGTTGGCCGGGCTGGTGTTCCAACTCGCTGGCCGCTCCCCCATTGCCGGTATTGCCACCGCCTTTGCGGCAGTATCCGGCGGTTTTAGCGCCAACCTGCTGGTGGGTCCGGTGGATGCCACCCTGGCCGGCCTGTCCACAGAAGCCGCCCGTATTGTGGACCCGACTCGCACCGTGGATGCCACCGGCAATTACTGGTTCATTATCGTCTCCACCTTTCTGGTTACAGCGTTGGTGACTCTGGTCACCCAGCGCATCACCGAACCCCGGCTGGCCAGCCAGCCAACGGCAGAGACCTCCGCCCCCCAGGTGCCAACCAGCCACCCCAGTGCCATGAAATGGACTCTGGCAGCACTACTGATCCTGCTGGTAGGCATCGCGTTACTGGTGCTCCCGCCAGAGGCTCCCTTGCGCCACCAGGACACAGGTGGCGTGCTCGGCTCGCCGTTCATTCATGGACTGGTGGTGATAGTGGCGCTCATCGCTGGGGTGTGTGGCGCGGTGTATGGACGTGTCAGCGGCCAGTTTCGCAATGCCGGCGATATCATTACCGCCATGGAAACCACCATGGCCTCCATGGCCGGTTACCTGGTGCTGATGTTCTTTGCCGCCCAGTTCGTGGCCTGGTTCAACTACAGCCAGCTGGGCTTGCTGTTGGCCATCGAGGGCGCCGCCTGGCTGGGCAGCCTGACAGTGCCCGACGTGGTGCTGTTACTGCTGTTCCTGCTGCTCACCACCATGATCAATCTATTGATCGGTAGCGCTTCCGCCAAATGGTCCATCCTGGCCCCCATCTTCGTGCCCATGCTGATGCTGCTGGGCATTTCCCCGGAAGCCACCCAGGCGGCCTACCGGGTAGGCGATTCCAGCACCAATATCATCACCCCGCTGATGCCCTATTTCGTGCTGGTACTTGGCTTCGCCCGCCGCTACCAGCCAGACACCGGCATCGGCACCCTGATCGCACTGATGCTGCCCTATAGCCTGACGCTGTTGTTGGGGTGGTCGGTATTGCTGGGGGTATGGATCGGGTTTGGCTGGCCGTTGGGGCCAGGATGAGTGGCAAGTTTAAAGTTGAAAGTTACAACGCGAATTGACTCTTTTCATATCCAGAAAGCAAGGAGGCCGCGCCCAAATCCCGGGCGCGGCCTCTACCATTCAAACTGCACGTAATGTTAGCCCGCGTTGCAACTTGAAACTTTCAACTTGTAACTGCTACTTGATCAACCGAATGGTCAACGGATAACGATACCGCTCACCACCATTCGCTTTCACTGCGGCAATGATGGTCATTATCAGCCAGAAGATGCCGATGATCGGTAGCAGAAGACCGCCAATGACCACGAACATCAGCAGGAAGGCGATAAAGCCGGCAATGGAGATGGTGATGTTGAAGTTCAGTGCTTCCTTGCCCTGATCATCGACAAAAGCACTGTCATCTTTCTTTACCAGCCATATGATCAGTGGCCCCAATATATTGCCGAATGGCACCACCAGACCCGCCAGTGCCAGCAAGTGGCAGGCAAGGCCCAGGCTTCGCTCTTCCTGTTTGGGTTCGCCCTGGGTCTGTTCCAGATCGGACATTGTTCGCTCCTTGATAACGATGTTGGCTTGGTGATGTTGTTACTGACGGATAGTGCGTCGGTTCGGTAACGGCTGCTCGCTGTTGGAGCGGAACGGATTGATATCGATACCGCCACGGCGGGTAAAGCGGCCATAGACGGTCAGGTGACGCGGAGAGCACTGGCGCATCAGGTCCACGAACATCTGCTCGATTATCTGCTCATGGAAGCCCTGATGATTACGCAGGGACACCACGTAACGCAGAAAACTGGCCGGGCTGATGGCACGGCCGGTGTAGCGCACCACTACTGTGGCCCAGTCCGGCTGGTTGGTCACCGGACAATGGCTACGCAGCAGGTGGGAATAGAGTTGCCCGGTTTGTTCGGCACCCTGGTCACACAGCAGCAGGTCGGGCCGGTATTCATAGTGCTCGAAACCGATATCGATGTTATCCACGCACTGACCGCGATCTTCCCACACAGGAAAGCCGGCGGATTCTTCCAGGGAATGCAGCAACACTTCCATATTGCCACCGACCGTTTGCGCCACATCCTTTTCAATCGCGGCGCGCACCTGATCCCGGTTTTCAAAACGGGTGTTGGCAAAGGAATTCAGATACAGCTTCAGCGATTTGGATTCCACAATGTTGGGGGTGGTGCAGGGAATGCGCAGCTCGCACAGGGCCACCACCGGCTTGCCCTTTTCATTGAGCCAGGACAGCTCGTAGGCATTCCAGATATCCGTGCCGTGGAACGGCAGGCTGGTATCTTCATCGCCCAGCGCTTCCAACTCCAGGGATTCCCGCGCATCCCAGCGCGGCACCGGGCACAGCAGCGAGGGCGTGTACTCATCTACATAATCGGTGGATCGCCCCAGTGGCGTTTCCTTCAAATAGCTCATGATTACCTCTTGGCACACCCGTCCATGGATTATATTCCCATCATAATCCGATTGTTTAGTGGCGAATACCCGTACCACGCTGCAATAACCAGAGCGCCAACAGATAGAACGCCACCACAAATGCCATGATCGCTGCCAACGAGGCATAGACGTTCACATCACTGACACCCAGCACGCCGTACCGGAAGGCGTTAACCATATAAACGATGGGATTCGCCAGGCTCACCATTCGCCAGAACTCCGGTAACAAGTCGATGGAATAGAACACCCCACCCAGGTAGGTCAGCGGCGTCAGAATGAAGGTGGGAACAATGGAAATATCATCGAACTTGTTGGCGAAGATGGCATTGATAAATCCTCCCAGGGCAAACAGGGCTGCCGTCAGTATCACCACGGTGATGGTGATCAGCAGGTGCTGCATGGATAGCTGGGTAAAAAACAGACTGAGCAGGCTGACGATCAACCCCACCAGCATGCCGCGCACCATACCGCCAACAATAAAGCCGTTAAGGATCACATGCGCCGGCATGGGCGACACCAGCATCTCTTCAATGGAATGCTGGAACTTGGTGGAGAAGAACGAGCTGACCACATTGCCGTAGCTGTTCTGAATCACACTCATCATGATCAGCCCGGGCACGATGTACTGCATGTAGTTGAAACCGCCCATCTCACCAATGCGACTACCGATGAGATTACCGAAGATCACGAAGTACAGGGTCATGGTGATCGCCGGTGGCAGCAAGGTCTGCGGCCAGATGCGGGTAAAACGTCGAATTTCCTTGGTAACGATGGTGAGAAAGGCCACCCACTGTTCACGTGCACTCATGATGCCTGCTCCCCGGGCAGATTCTGCTCTACCAGTCGCACAAACAACTCCTCCAGCCGGTTGGCCTTGTTACGCATGCTCATCACTTCAAAGTGCTGTTCCTGCAGTGCCACGAACAAGGTATTGAGGCTTTGTGATTTCGGCACAGCCACTTCCAGCGTACGAGAATCTCTCAGCCACACCTCGAACCCTTCCAGTACCGGCACCTCGGTGACCGGCCGCGCCAGATCCAGAATGAAGGTTTCCACCTGCAATTTTTCCAGCAGGGATTTCATGTCGGTATTTTCCACAATGATGCCGTGATCAATGATGGCAATGTGGCGACACAGGGATTCCGCTTCTTCCAGATAGTGCGTGGTAAGAATGATCGTCTTCCCCTCGCCGTTGATACGGGTGAGGAAATCCCACATGGAACGGCGCAGCTCGATATCCACCCCGGCGGTGGGCTCATCGAGAATCAACAGCTCCGGTTCATGCACCAGCGCCCGGGCAATCATCAGCCGGCGTTTCATGCCACCGGACAGAGTGCGCGACTGCTTGTCGCGCTTTTCCCACAGGCCCAGTTGGCGCAGGTATTTCTCCGCACGCTCCCGGGCCAGGGGCACCGGGATGCCATAGAAACCCGCCTGGGTGACGACAATATCGAACACCTTTTCAAACTGGTTGAAGTTGAATTCCTGGGGAACCACACCAATTTTCATCTTGGCCAGGGCACGCTGGGTATCCAGGGAATGGCCAAAGATGCTCACATCCCCTGCGGTCTTGTTCACCAGGGAACTGATCACACCAATGGTGGTGGACTTGCCTGCCCCGTTGGGGCCCAGCAGGGCAAAGAAATCGCCCTTCTCCACCTGCAGGTCGATGCCCTTGAGCGCGTGCACGCCATTGGCATAGGTCTTGGTCAGATTACGAATCGTCAGAGCAGACAAGGATCACCTCGCCAAAATGGTCGAATGGATGATGAAGAGAGGGATCAGTGATCCAGAACCCGGTGGCCATGTTCACCACGCCAGACCCAGTGCATCTGCCCGCCGCTGAACCATACCCAGAGCCCTTCCATCATCCAGGGCCAGTCTTCTTCGCTGATGCGGCGACGGCCATGCAGCTCGGCCACCAGCACCGCCAGGATAGTGTCATGGGTCACGTGAACATTGAGATGGCCACTGGCTGGTTCACGGGCCTTGAGGTAAGCCGCCAGCTTGGAGCGGCCTTCCGCCGGTGACAGCATTCCCTCAAACGGCTCTTGAAGGTGGTGATTGAGGAACTTGAAGGCGCCCATTTTCAGGAAGGTGGGGCCCACCTGATTCAGGTCTTCCACATAACATCCAGGCTCCACCAGCGTGGTATCTGTGGTCACCTCGGGGATATCCGCGATCAGCCCGGCCTTGCGGGCACCTTCCGCCATGGCGATGGCGGTATTCACGCAGCGCCCAACCGGGCTGGAATAGAACGCCTCCACCGGCCGCGCCAGCTGGGTGCCCCATTCGCGGGCCATGTCGATACCCTCCGGAGTCAACGGCAGCCGATAGTCGGCAAAGCCGTTCTTGGCCAGCTCACGCACGGAATGACGCGTCAGCAGATGGACAGGCTTGTCCTTCGGCAACAGGTTAAGGGCTTCCAGCAATCGCGGGTGTAGGCGCGCCATAGTCTCTTCACTTAGGGTCAGGCCTTAGTGTACGGAGCGCTATAGCGAAAGCAAACCATGGGGGGAGATTCATCGTACTACTGGTGAGCACAACACCCACCGTAGACCGGATTAGCCAAGCCTGTGCGTGTTGCCTGTTGCGTGAACCCTGTTGCAGCCGCACAGCGGCATAAAAAAAGGGACCCGAAAGGGTCCCTTCTAATTTGGAGCGGGAAACGAGATTCGAACTCGCGACCCCGACCTTGGCAAGGTCGTGCTCTACCAGCTGAGCTATTCCCGCTTAACTACTTGCCAGCTAATCGCTAGCGAATTAGTGGCGTCCCCTAGGGGAGTCGAACCCCTGTTACCGCCGTGAAAGGGCGGTGTCCTGGGCCACTAGACGAAGGGGACCCGGGCTTGACGTGGCACGTCAAAGCGGCGCGTAGAATAGGTATCTGATCGCCCAGCGTCAAGGAAAAATTTTGTCCCAGTCCGTCATTGACCCGAAAAACCTGTGCTGCTCTGATAATGCCTTTACTGATTTCAGAAAATTGGCGAAAAAACACACACTTATCGGGAGAGTAACGCATGACCATCAAGCTGTACGGAGCCGCCCTGTCGCCATTCGTCCGCAAGACCCGGGTTGCCCTGGC
This sequence comes from Alcanivorax jadensis T9, assembly GCF_000756655.1. Taxonomy (GTDB): domain Bacteria; phylum Pseudomonadota; class Gammaproteobacteria; order Pseudomonadales; family Alcanivoracaceae; genus Alcanivorax; species Alcanivorax jadensis. The sequence continues at coordinate 274,345 of NZ_ARXU01000004.1, read as the reverse complement.
ACTGAAAGGCATTGAGTTTGAATCTGTCCATGTGGACCCCACCAGCCCCCCTGAGGGCTATGAAAAAATCAGCCCCATGAAACGGATTCCCGCACTGGAAGTGGACGGCCAGTACCTTGCCGACTCTGCAGCGATCTGTGCCTGGATGGAAAAAACCCAGCCGGAACCGGCGCTCTACCCCAGCAATGCCATGGAAATGGGCCAGGCTATCTGGTTTGAACGTTTCGTGGATTACGACCTGGCCATGCGCTGCACGTTTGCGGTCTTCCGCAACCGGGTGGTCATGCGCCTGATCGGCAAGGAATGCGATGAAGAGAAAGTCCAGCACGCCCTCACCACCACGATTCCACCGCTGTTCGCCTATCTGGACAAGGCGTTGGACGGCCGCGAATTTCTGGTCGGCGACAGCATCACGATTGCTGATATTGCCCTGGCCAGCCAGATGGTGAACTTCAAACACGGCGGCGAAAGCATCGACCCGGCCAAATACCCCAACCTGGCCGCCCACACCGAGCGCATGCACGCCCTGGCGCCCTTTGCCAAGACCATCGAGAAGGAGTCCGGGTTTATTCAGAAAGTGATGGGTTGAACATAATTGACAGTTGATAGTGGGCAGTTGACAGCTACGCGTTTCAGCACGTCATAGCTTGAAAGCAAAGAGGCCGCTCCCGAACTATGGACGCGGCCTCTTACTTTTGGGAATAAACAAACCTGTCCCGCGCAGCTGTCAACTTTCAACTGTCAATTATCAACTGCCTCCGTCTCCACCTTCACCAACGCCGCCCGCCCATTCGGTGCCACCTTCACCACCGCCACGGCGCCATCGCGTAATTCCCGCTCCAGCTGCAGGGCCTTTTCCTTGGGTGCGAATAGCGCCTCGATGCCAAAGGTCACCCGGCTGGCGCCGCCCCAGGGCGAACCGCTGACTCTGCCGCGCAGATAGATGCCTTGCTCCGGGGGCTCGTGAGCAGGAGTCTGCCCGCGCCACACCTGGCCGTCCTGTTCCAACGGCAGGTAAATCACGTCACCGGGGCGGAACCCTGCGGTCGGCAGGGTGCTGAAGTCATAGCCCAGGCGGGCATAGTTGCCGCGGAACAAATCCCGCGGGTCAACCGGGCGGGTTTCCAGGCGAATTTCCTTGCCCAGCCATAGCGGGTAGAAACCATTGACGAATACCCCGGCGAGAATCGCCACCTGCAGGGTAAGCGCGGCCAGCAAGGCCAGACCTAGAGTGCGCTGCTTCATGCCTGCCCCTCCCCGGATTCCTGCTCCGCAAGGCGTTGCTGGCGACGCCAATAGCGCGCCGCGCCGTAGAGCACCGCGGCCGCCACCAGGAACATGGCCGCCGCGCCCAGGTAATCGCCAAAAAGGTCGAGATAGCGCATCACCGCCAGCGCCAGTACCAGGGCAATGCCGCTGTAGAAGAACTGGCTGAGGCCTCGCCGCAAGCCCTCCTGAATCAGCACAATGGCCGACAGCAACGCCAGCAGGTTGACCGCCACCGCAAACAAAGCGGCGTCATCGCGGCTCAACAGGCCATGAATGCCCAGCATGGCAAACGGCAACAGCATTACCAGCAACCGCCCACCAGTCTGCCCCAGCCGCCGGAACACCAACAGTGATGACGCCAGCAAGGCGGCCAGCAGCCCCAGCCACAACCCCGGGTCCGCCAAACCGGCCTGTTCATGGAGGTAGCCTTCGGCGAATTCGCTGAAGGTGAACGGCAGTAACAGCAGCAGATAGCCACGCAAGGTCCACAGGCCGATCAGGCTGCCAGCCCGTTGCCAGTGCAATGCACTACGACTGCCCAGCCAGCACACCAGCGCATAGAGCAACGCCAACAGGCCCAGATTCAGGGTCAGATGACCGGCCTCGAAATCCGGGCCGCGGGGATAGCCATAGGCCCAGCCCAGCAACAGGTTCAGCCAGCTCACCCCCACCGCCGCCAGCACCAGCATCAGGCCAGCGGAGCGGGCCTGCACCGCCACGGTCAGCCCCACCGCCATAAACAGGGCCATGGCCCAGGGCGGTGAAAACTGCCCTTCGGCGAACAGCCAGAGCATGGCCACCGCCAGCATCAGCAGGGTGACCACCCGGCTGCGCACCAACCAGGCCATGGGTGCCACGCCCAGCGCCCAGTAGAACAGGCCGTCAGGGAAATGTTCACCCAGGTGGTAGATCTGCGCGATCAGCATGATGGAGGCGCCATAACTGATGCCGCCGAGAAACAGCCAGCCGATACCCTCACGGCGCTGCAGGTATTGATAGATCCCCACCCCGTTCAACGCCACGGTGGTGGCAATCAATCCCAGCATCCGCACTGCACGGGGAATCGTCTCCCAGTTGGCCGACACCAGGAGCAGGATGGCCATGCCGACGAATAACAAGGCCACGGTCACCAGCACCTTGTAGGCCAGCGAGCTGTCCGAATCGTCGTCCAGGCGGGTGCCGTAGCGGGCCAGAATCCGGTTGCCCTGGTCTTCGCTGATATCGCCGTCATCCACCCACTGGCGACATTCGCTGCGCAGCTCGCGACGCAGTAAACCGAGAAGTTGCATGCAGAGTCCCTTGTGCTTTTCTCTGATCAGACCTGACGAGGTAGCGAAAGGCAACGCCAGGGTGTTGCGAGAAATGAGCCAAGCCGTTCAATAAAGCCCCCTGTAGGAGCGGCGCTCGAGCCGCGAACCCGAGCCCTGGCGAGGAACACCAGAGGAAGGAAATGCCGCGCGACGCGCGGTTCGTCCCTCAAGCGGAACTCCTACAGCACCCGGCGGTGTTTATCGCTTGCCCCCCAATCACACCGGCAGGCCGATGCGCTTGGCTTCCATGCGACGCAGGAATTCCAGCATTACCTGGCGGTAGAGATCTTCACCCAGCCAGGCATCTTCCACCCCGGCATCGATGTTCGGGTTGTCGTTCACCTCGATCACCACCACCTGATCGCCGGACTGTTTCAAGTCCACGCCATAGAGGCCATTGCCCATCAGCCGCGCGGCCTTGAGTGCGGCCTTCAACACCTTGGGCGGCACTTCCTGTACCGGCAAGGTACGGCTGTTGCCGGATTCGGTCTTGCCACCGCTCTGGTGGTGATAGATCTGCCAGTGTCCCTTGCTCATGAAGTACTGGCAGGCAAACAGGGGCCGGTTGTTGAGCACGCCGATGCGCCAGTCGTAATCCGTGTACATGAAGGCCTGGGCCAGTACCACCGAAGACTGCTTGAGGTAATCACGCAGGCTGGCGGCCAGCTCTTCGCGGGTCTTCACCTTGCTGATGCCACGGGAAAAGCTGCCGTCGGGGATCTTCAGCACCATGGGCAGTTTGAGTTCCTCGATCAGCTGATCAATCTGCTCATCGTCATCGCTGAACACAAAGGCGGTAGGCGGCACCGGCACGCCGTTGGCCTGCATCAGCTCCGCCAGATAGATCTTGTTGGTGCAGCGCAGGATCGAGCCCGGGTCATCCATCACGACCATGCCCTCCTGCTCCGCCTTGCGGGCGAACTGATAGGTATGGTGATCCAGCGCCGTGGTCTCGCGAATAAACAGGCCGTCGTATTCCCCCAGGCGGGTATAGGCATCGCGACCAATCTGGTCCACGCGAATCCCCAACTGGCGGCCGGCACGGATAAACCGTTTCAGCGCCGCCTTGTCACTGGGCGGCAACGCCTCTTCCTCATTGACCAGCATGGCCAGCTCGTAGCGATCGCTGCGGCGACGGCGGGGGTTGCGCCAGACACGGGCATTGAACTGCTCCAGAGACTGGGCAAAGGCATCTTCTTCCGCGCCTTTCAGCTGCTTCAGGGCCAGCGGCTTCAACGCTTCGATAGTCCACTGCTCGCGGCGACGAAAGTCCACCTTCAGCAACGGGCAAGGCAACTGATCGAAAATCTGTCGACCCAGATCGGCCAGGCCTTCCTGGGTGGTATGGCCGAAGTACAGCATCAGCGAGAAGTGATCACTGCCACTGCCCTTGCGCTTCATGGCCTTGTCCAGCGCCGCCTCGAACTGACCGAAATGCAGGCCGTAGAGCGCCTTGCGGCTCAGGTCATTCACCGTGCGCACGGACGGCAGTACCCGCTGCCCACGGGCTTCCGCCAGCAGGGAGCAGTAGTAGCCGGGGCTCAGATATTTATAGCTGCGGCACAGGTTGATCACCTGCACTTTCTTGTCGGTACAGACCGATTGCTGCGCCTGCAGATACTCCCGGGCAGAGAGCAGATGGCGGGCGGGATAGTAGGCGGCCCAGTCTGCGGGGTCGTCGACCAGAATGATAACCTGACTCATGAAAAGCCCTGAAAAACGGGGGCACCAGAAGCGGCACCGATTACCGCGAATGTAGGGCCAGAGAGGGAGGCGTAGCAAGCGGTTTTATTCAGTTAACAGTGAATAGTGAACAGTTAACAGCGGCGCGGTCCAGCGCCGGTTCAACTACAAGCAAAGAGGCCGCGCCCATGCCATGGACGCGGCCTCCAATCTTTCAAAGCAAGACAACGCTCACTCGCGAGCTGTTAACTATTCACTGTTCACTATTAACTTTCTTCGCCCCCGGATGCCCCGCCTTTTCCAGCGCGTCCTGCACTTCCGGTGGCATGTAGGTTTCATCGTGCTTGGCCAGCACTTCCTCGGCTTCAAAGCGGTTGGTGCTGATCAGGGTGCCATTGGCGACGATGCCCTGCCCTTCGCGGAACAGGTCCGGCAGGATGCCCTGATAGTGCACGGTAAAGCTGCCCTTGCCGTCGGTGAGCACGAACTGTACGTCCAAGGTCTGCTGGTCGCGTACCACACTGCCCTCTTCCACCAGACCACCCACGCGCATCTGGGTATCCAGAGGGGCTTCCCCAGCCATTACCTGCTGGGGAGTAAAGAACAGGTTGATGTTCTGGCGCAGAGCGTAAAACATCAACCCACAGGCGATGGCCAGGCCCACCAGAATCGAAACCACCAGGATCAGTCGCTGCTTGCGTACCGCGTTCATTGTTCAGAATCTCCCAGAGTGTCACGGCGCTGTTGCCGTGCCAGACGTTGACGCACCTGTCCCTGAGCGCGTATCGCCAACGCCATGTTGGCGATAATCAGAAGCGCACTGACTCCATAGGCGCTCCAGACATAAAACCCGTGTTTTCCCATGGCCAGGAAATCGGCAAAGCTTTCAAAAGCCATCAACGATCGCCCTCCTTCACCAGTTTGTTCACCCACTTGCTGCGTCGTTCCCGCCACATGACTTCGGTGCGCGCGCGCAGCAGCACATTGACCGCATACAGCAGCCACAGCCCCAGCATGCTCAACAGCAGCGGATACTTCATGGCCGGGTCGATGGTGGATTCCCCGAACATCTTCAGGGTGGAACCCTGATGCAGGGTCTGCACCCATTCCACCGAATACTTCACGATCACCACATTGATCACCCCCACCATGGCCAGCAGGCCAGCGGCACGAGCAGCCTGGCGAGGATCACGGATAACCGCCTGCAGGGCAATCACCCCCACATACATGAACAGCAGGATCAGCATGGAGGTCATGCGCGCATCCCACTGCCAGTAGGTGCCCCAGGTGGGCTTGCCCCACAGAGCACCGGTTACCAGGGAAATGGCCGCCAGCCCTGCACCGAAAGGCGCAATGGCCTTGAGCATCACTTCCGCCATCTTCATGCGCCAGACCACTGCCACCAGGCCAGACACACCCAGGGCCATATAGCCCATCAGTGCACCGCTGGACGCGGGCACATGGATAAAGATGATCCGGTAACTGTTGCCCTGCTGATAATCACTGGGGGCGAAGGCCAGCCCCCAAACCAGGCCGGCAGCCAGCGTCAGCACGGCAATGGGAGTCAGCCAGGGCAGCACCCGGGAGCTGAAGGTGTAGAAATAGCGTGGTGAACCCAGCATGTGGTACCACCGCTTCAACGTTTGCCAGACCATTTAATTCCCTGAACTGATTTTGAGACCGGCGCTCACCGCCAGCGGTCCCAGACTGATCGTTAATGCCAGCAAGGCACCCAGAATCGCCAAAATGCCATCCACATTGGCGCCACCGGCCGCCGCACTCACCGCCCCGGCGCCAAAAATCAGCACCGGGATATATAGCGGCAACACCAACACTGCGAGCAGGATACCACCTCGATTGAGTCCCACCGTGAGGGCCGCGCCGATGGCGCCGACAATGGTCAGCGCCGGGGTGCCCAGCAGCAAGCTCAGCATCACCGTCCCCAGGGCCGCGTCCGGCAGTTGCAGCATATGGCCCAGCAGCGGCGAAATCAGCACCAGCGGCAGACCGGTCAGCAACCAGTGGGCCAGCAATTTGGCCAGCACCGGCACCACCGGCATCACCGGGGCTGTGAGCAGCATGTCCAGCACACCGCTTTCCTGGTCCCGACGGAACAGGCCGTCCAGGGACAACATCACCGCCAACAGGGCCGCCACCCAGAGCACCCCCGGCGCCACCGTGGCGAGCAATTCCGGTTTCGGAGAGATTGCCAGCGGAAACAGGCTGATCACCATGACGAAGAAAAACAGCGGATTGATAATCTCCGCCGGGCTACGCCACAGCACCAGTAATTCCCGACCCAGCGCGGCACGGAAGGCATTCATGACAACACCTCGGCACGGCCATTCTCCAGATGCAGACGCTGCACGCCGTCGCCCACCCGGTGGTGGGAGGTATAGATCACCAGGGAGCCGGCCTCCGCGGCCTGCTGCATCTGCGCGTCCAGTTGCGCCACGCCGTCCTGGTCGATGGCGGTGTAGGGCTCGTCGAGTACCCACACCGCTTTGCGCTCCAGCCACAACCGCGCCAAAGCAACGCGCCGTTTCTGCCCCGCGGACAGATGCGCCGCCGGCACATCCTCAAAGCCACGCAACCCTACCGCCGCCAGGGCTGCCATGGGGTCGCCGACCTGATGATTAAGGGCGCAGGCATAGCGCAGGTTTTCCAGCGGATTGAGCTCTTCGCGGACACCGGGCTGATGCCCCAGATACAGCAGGTCCTGCTGCCATTGGGGCTGCCACCAGCGTCGCTCGCCCTCAAAGAAACCATGCAGCCCCACCAGAATCCGCAACAGGGTGGTCTTGCCGGCGCCGTTGGCACCGGTAATCTGCCAGATTTCCCCGGCGCGGGCGGTCAGGCTCAGGCCACTGAACAGCATGCGATCGTCGCGCTCGCAGCCCAGTTGCACAAGCTCCAGTCTGATGGATGAATCGGACAAAATTGCCTCCCTACGAACCTGTTCAGGCGCCATACGCAGCCGCGTTGCCCCTGAAAATGGCGCCAGGCAATACCTGCAACCCAAGGGCCGGGCCACTTTTTCCGCCAGCCCGCGATTGCTCTTATTTATGTAGAGTCACTACACCGCATAATCGCAATCACGAGCTGGCGAAAAAATTGACTCCGGCGCGGCCGCGTATAGCCCCTGAACAGGTTCTTACAGCGCGGCAGTATAGCATGCCCATTCATATCAGGCTTGATTCAGGCTAGCCTGTCACTCTACCCAAGAAGAGGAAGTCTCCATGCGCCTGATACCGGGATTTTTCACTCTGCTGCTTGCCGGCCTGCTCAGCGCCTGCGGCGCAGACAAGCCACTGGCCACCGTCGACCAGGTAGACCTGGTACGCTACAGCGGCACCTGGTATGAAATCGCCCGCCTGCCCCAGTGGTTCCAGCGCGGTTGCTACAATTCCACCGCCACCTACTCCCTCAATGAGGACGGCACAGTACGGGTGGTCAACCGTTGCCAGCGAGACGACAAGGAACCCAGCGAAGCGCAAGGCACCGCCCGGGTAGTCCCCGGCTCCGACAATGCCAAACTCAAGGTGCGTTTCGACAGCTGGATCTCCAAGCTGTTGCCCACCATCACCGAGGGCAATTACTGGATCATCGCCCTGGATAAAAACTACCAGACCGTGGTGATTGGCGAGCCGAGCCGGGAATACCTGTGGATTCTGGCACGCACCCCGCAACTGCCAGATGATCAATATCAAGCTTTGCTGCAGCTGGCCGAGAGCAAGGGCTTTCCGGTGGACGAATTGCAACGCAACCGCGACCTGCAACCGGAACAGTGATCCATGGAACACCACGTCTATTTTGCGGTTTTCGGTTTTGACCACGACCCCCGTCAACTGGATCTGCTGCTCGGGCAAAGTGCCGACGACTACTGGCATGAGGGGGAAAGTTTCAGCGAGGCCTTCCCCGATGCCCGTCGCCGGGAAAACCGCTGGATCCTGTCCAGCCAGCTGGACCATACGGCCAGCCACCGGGACCATTTCGAGAAACTGCTCTACAAACTGAAACGCCTGGCCCCGCAACTGCAAGCTCTGGAAGCGGACTACCGTTTCGGCATCGGCGTGTCACACTACTTCGTGATGGACGACCCCGCCTTCTATCTGCCCGCCGAGATTCTCGACGGCTACGATACGCTGGGCTTTGCCATCACCTTCGATCAACTGGGACTGGACGGCAGCCATGGCACAGGAAATTGAGCGCAAGTTTCTCATCAGGGACCCAGGCATTGTGGATTCGCTGGCCGGCGAACGTCTGACGCAGGGTTACCTGAGTCACGACAAGAACGCCACCGTACGGGTTCGCATTGCCGGCAACAGCGGCTGGCTGACCATCAAGGGCAAAACCGTGGGCGCCACCCGCAGTGAATTCGAATACCCGGTGCCTCAGGAAGACGCCCGGCAAATGCTGGATGAACTGTGTGGCGCCGGCGTCATCGACAAGACCCGTTACCGCCTACCCCAGGGCGAGCTGTGCTGGGAGATCGACGTCTTCCATGGTGACAACGATGGCCTGATTGTCGCTGAGATCGAGCTGCCCAGCGAAGACTCACCCTTCGACAAACCCGACTGGCTGGGCGAAGAGGTCACCGGCGATGCCCGCTATTACAACAGCGCCTTGAGCAGTACGCCCTTCAACCAGTGGGCCGATGACTGAGCAGCGCTTTACCCTCTGGCGCCAGGACGATAACGGCATCCGGGCCAGAGTGGCTGACTACCCGACCCCCAAGGCGGCGGAACAGGCCCGGGCGGATTACGAATCCCTGGGTCACAAACAACTCTACTGGGTGGAAGAAAACCGTCAGCGCGACACCGAGTGAATTCACAGATTGCCGCAGGCCATCACTACGGGGTCATAATCAGCCGTGACACTCAGGCTGAGGACGGAGGGCATCATGGACGACCACTCGCTGATTGAACGGCTCTGCCAACAGGCCATCCGCATTAATGAGCAAGCACTCACGGATCTGCAGCGTCAGCCCCTGACAGCCAACGCCGTGCATGACTGCCGGGTGGCGGTGAAACGGTTGCGTGCCCAGTGGCAGCTGCTGCGACCCTGGCTGAGCCGAGACGATCACCGCGCCTGCGACCACACCATCCGTAACGCTGCCCAGGCTCTGGCCGGTGCCCGTGACACCCATGTGATGGCCGCCACCCTGCAAACACTGGCCAGCAAGGCCGACAAGCCCAGCCGTCACTCCCTGAGTCGGGTAGCGAACACGTTGTTCAGCGACCCGCAACCACAGCCGGAAACCAGCCATCATCAGGAGGCTATCATCGCCTTCACCCGGGATCAGCAGCACTGGCAGTCGCTGGCCCTGGACATCAGTGACCATGAACTGCTGGTCAGCGGTCTGGCGCGTACCTACAAGCAGTGCCGCAATCGCACCATCAAGGCCCAGGGCGGGACCGAGCCAGAACCCTGGCATGACCTGCGCAAATGGGTGAAATATCTGCTCTATCAGCAGCAGAGCCTGGCGGATCAGCACATCCACACACCCTGCCACGATCAGGCCCTCACGCGCCTGGGCAAGACTCTCGGCAAACTCCACGACCTCCACATGCTTCGCGAATATGTGCTGGCACAAAGCCACACCATCTAGAGGCAGAAGGATCTGGCTCATACCCTGGACGCCATCCACGGGCGGGAAAAGCGTCTGCTGAAGAAATGCCAGAGCGACAGCCAGCGCCTGTTCCAGACGCCCACCAAAAAATGGATCGCCAAGGTGTCTACTACCTGACCGCAAGCAGAAACCTGCTTGCCCGCCCCGACCGGCTTGCTACAATATCCGGCGCGCCCGAGGACGACCTCGATCCTGGCACCCACTCGGGGACGACCCCATGCAGGAGTTTCTCATGGCATGGGCACTGGTCATTCTCGCCGGCATACTCGAATCCGGATGGGCACTGGGGCTGAAAGCCAGCCACGGCTTCACCCGCCCGCTTCCTTCCCTGTTAACCGTCATCGGCATGGCCGCCAGCTTCTGGCTATTGGCCAAAGCCATGCAGACCCTGCCCGTGGGCACCACCTACGCAGTGTGGACCGGCATGGGCACTATCGGCACCGTGCTGCTGGGGATTGTGCTGTTCCAGGATGCCGTCAACGCTCCTCGCCTGTTGTGCCTGGGGCTGATTCTGGCCGGCATTATCGGGCTGAAAGTTTTCAGCCCGTAGGCCCGACCCTCTGAAGCCATACAATAGGGGCGTGTCCCGGTTACCGGTTCCCTGTAACATGGCGGCCACGTCCCTCCCGCTGATACAGGTTTTTCATGCTCAATAATGACGTTCTGCGCCGCGCTCGCTATATCTTCGACTTCGACGATAACCGCATGATCGGTGTCTTCGCCGAAGCCGGCGAAACCGTGACCCGGGAACAGATCAGCGACTGGCTGAAAAAGGATGACGATCCGGCCTTCCAGAAGTGCAACGACCGCACCCTGGCGATTTTCCTCAATGGCCTGATCAATGCCCTGCGCGGCAAAAAGCCGGGCCCGCAACCGGAGCCCGAATCCCGCCTGACCAACAACATGATTTTCATGAAGCTGAAAATCGCATTGAACCTGCAGGCCGAGGATGTGCTGGCCGTACTGGAGCTGGCCAACTTCCGCATGAGCAAACACGAACTGAGCGCCTTCTTCCGCAAACCCGGCCACAAGCATTACCGGGAATGCAAAGACCAGATCCTGCGCAATTTCCTGGCAGGCTTGCAGGTACAGTTTCGCGACGGGGAATAACCGCTTACCTGAGAGGTAATGGCGTTACCCCGCCATAACGGGTTTCATGGCAGTGACACTGGAGACCTGCCATGAAACCCGACCTGCCCCAGAGCCTTTTCCTGCTCAACAGCACCGTCCTGCTCACCCATCAGATCGATGCCGCCTACTGGCATGAGTGGAATCTTTTCCATCTGCCCGGCGGCAACCAGCTCAACCTAATATTGAACCTGCCCATCATCGCCCTGGTATTACTGGCCTTCCTGCAAGTCGCTACCCACAGTCCACGGCAACGCCTTTGCCATCAGTTCCTGGCTAGTCTGGGGCTACTGACGGTAGCGATTCATAGCGGATTTTTCCTGGCCGGGCATACAGAGTTTCTGCAGCCCATGTCACTACTACTGCTGGCGGCCACGTTGATCTTGTCTATGGCACAACTGAAAAACCTGCCGCTTGCAGGTAAGAAGCATCAAACACAGAATCAGCAGTCCTGACATTTTATTGAGAACAAATAGACGTTATCGAGCTGAAGCCGAACAGCGACGAAGAAGTAAAAGACTGGAAAGCCTTTATCGAAAGTCATCGCGCCGGAGCCTGTAAAACCGCCGTTATTCGCGATGCAAGCATCGCTTCCCACATAAAACCCCAGACGGCAGGCTGTGGCCTAAATTGTGGTTTTATTTTTTCGCTATTAACTATTCACTGTTAACTATTAACTGCCTTCAACTGCCTTTCACCGCCCGCACCCCGCTCAAAGTCTTGAAACATAATTCTTTGGCGGTTTCCCAGAATTCCTGCATGTACGGGGTGTGATCGTCCTCCACCCGCACGGCCGCATACAGCGTGCGCCACACGCCCTTCTCGCCCAGCCGCACGGTTTTCAGCAGGTCGTGCTCGGTGTATTCGGTAAGCGCCCAGTTCGGTAGCGCCGCCACGCCACGGCCCGCCGCCACCAGTTGCGCGGTCATCGGGGTGAGTTCCGCAGTACGGATGGCGGCGGGTTCGGCGTTGGCCGGGTTGAGGAAGGCGGTGAACACATCCAGCCGCTCCCGCTCTACCGGGTAGGTAATCAGTGTCTGGTCGGTAATATCTTCCGGCTCAATCCACTTGCTTGCCGCCAGCGGCGACTGCCGTGACACCGCCAGCACCAGCTCGTAGCGGAACAGGGGCAGGTATTTCACCGCCTCGTTTTCCACCGGGTCGGAGGTGATCACCATATCCAGGTCACCACGCACCAGCGCCGGTAACGGCGCAAAGCTGAACGCCGCAGAGAGATCCATCTCCACCTCCGGCCAGTGTTCGCGGAACGCATCCAGGGCCGGCATCAGCCACTGGAAACAGGAGTGGCACTCAATGGCGATGTGCAGGCGCCCGGTCTGGCCAGCGGCAAGCCGTTTCAGCTCCCTTTCGGTTTGCTGCACTCTGGGCAATACCTCCCGTGCCAGCGCCAATACCCGCAAACCGGCAGTCGTGAATCGCACCGGTCGCGTGCGCCGTACCAGCAAGGCGGCGCCCAATCTCCCTTCCAGATCCTTGAGCTGATGAGACAGGGCCGACTGGGTCACATGAAGGCGCTCCGACGCTTCCATCAGGGACCCGGCCTCTTCGATGGCCAGCAAGGTGGTCAGATGTCGCACTTCCAGCATGAGAGATTCTCATATTCATAATTAGATATTTGATTTTGCCTCAACTACACCTGTCCCCACAATAGCCATCAATCGCACTGGCCTCGAATACAGGCAGGCCAGTGCCCACCCTGTCAGAATGAAAGGACGACACCATGACCACCCTTCACAACCTCGGCTTCCCCCGCATTGGTGCCCGCCGTGAGTTGAAGCAAGCCGTGGAAGCCTACTGGGCCGGCGATCTGCAACAGACCGAACTGGAACATGTGGGCAAGAGCCTGCGTGAGCGGCACTGGGCGCTGCAGGCCGATGCCGGCCTGGACCTGGTGCCGGTGGGCGATTTCGCCTGGTACGACCAGATTCTTGAATTTTCCTGCCTGCTGGGGGTGGTACCCAACCGCTTCCAGCAAGACAACGACCAACCGGTAAGCCTGGACACCCTGTTCCGCATGGCCCGTGGCCGGGCCCCCAGCGGCACACCGGCGGCAGCCTGCGAAATGACCAAGTGGTTTGATACCAACTACCACTACATCGTGCCGGAACTGGCGGCAGACCAGACTTTCCGCATTGCCCGGGAAAGTCTGTTCGAGCAGGTCGAAGACGCCAAAGCCCAGGGCCACGCCCCCAAGCCAGTGATCCCCGGCCCGCTCACCTATCTATACCTGAGCAAGGGCGAGAGCTTTGATGGCGCCGACGACAGCAACAAGCTGACTCTGCTGGACAGCCTGATTCCCGTGTACCGCCAGATCCTGCAGCGGTTCGCCGATCAGGGCGTGGAATGGGTACAGATTGATGAACCGATTCTGGTACTGGACCTGCCCGATAGCTGGCAGCGCAGCTACCTGCGTGTCTACGACCAGCTCGCCGCCGCCAGTGATTGCCAGTTGCTGCTGGCCACCTACTTCGGCGGCCTGGAAAACAATCTCTTCACCGCCCTGGAACTGCCCGTGGATGGCCTGCATCTGGACCGGGTACGCGGCAACGATGATCTCGGTCAGGTGGTGCCGCGGCTGGGCGACAAGGTGTTGTCGCTGGGCTATATCAATGGCCGCAATATCTGGCGCACCGATCTGGATGCGGCCCTGGATGCCCTGATTGCCCTGCGCAACGAACTGGGTGATCGCCTGTGGCTGGCACCGTCCTGCTCCCTGCTGCACAGCCCGGTGGATCTGGATCAGGAAGACAAGCTGTATAGCGAACTGAAAAGCTGGCTGAGCTTTGCCAAACAGAAACTGCAGGAGCTGGCGCTGCTGGGCGGCGCCCTGGACGGCGACAGCAGCGTCAATGCAGGTCTACAGGCCCAACGCGACGCCCTGCAAGCCCGCGGCCTGTCCAATCGTATCCATAACCCGGTAGTGGGCAAACGACTGGCCGCGGCCGGCGAGGTCTCCCGCGACCGCCACAGCCCCTTTGCCGAGCGTATTGCCAGGCAACAGCAGGCGCTGCAACTGCCGGCCTTCCCCACCACCACCATCGGCTCCTTCCCGCAGACCCGGGAGATTCGTACCGCTCGCCGCGACTGGAAAACCGGCCGCCTGGACGATGCCAACTACACCCAGCAGATGAAGCAGGAAATTGCCCGCTGCATCCGCTATCAGGAAGAGGTGGAACTGGATGTGCTGGTGCACGGCGAAGCCGAGCGCAATGACATGGTGGAATACTTCGGTGAACTGCTGGACGGCTTTGTCTTCACCCGCTTCGGCTGGGTGCAGAGCTATGGCTCCCGCTGCGTAAAACCGCCGATCATCTTTGGTGACGTCCAACGCCCCGAAGCCATGACCGTGGCGTGGGCCGAATACGCCCAGTCACTCACCGACAAGCCCGTCAAAGGCATGCTCACCGGGCCGGTGACTATCCTGCAGTGGTCTTTCGTGCGCGATGACCAACCCCGTGCAGACACCTGTCGCCAGATCGCCCTGGCCCTGCGCGATGAAGTCCAGGATCTGGAAGCCGCCGGCATCCAGGTGATCCAGATCGACGAACCCGCCCTGCGCGAGGGCCTGCCACTGCGCAAGGCTGACTGGGGCCAGTACCTGGACTGGGCCGTGGACTGTTTCCGCCTGGCCACAGTGGGCGTGGCCGACGATACCCAGATCCACACCCACATGTGCTACTCGGAATTCAACGACATCATTGAGGCCATCGCCGCTCTGGATGCGGACGTGATCACCATCGAAACGTCCCGCTCCAACATGGAACTGCTGGATGCCTTCCGGGATTTCCAGTATCCCAACGACATTGGCCCAGGCGTGTACGACATCCACTCCCCCAATGAACCGGACGTAAGCTGGATGGTGCAACTGATGGAAAAAGCCGCCGAGCGACTGCCCAGGGAACGGCTGTGGGTCAACCCGGACTGCGGCCTGAAAACCCGCAAATGGGAAGAGACCCGCGGTGCGCTGGCCAACATGGTGGATGCGGCCAAGCAACTGCGCGAAGCGGTTTAAACGCCCTCTGCCGAAACCAAATAAAGCCCCGTTGGAGCCTTGCTCGCAAGGCGAAGAGCAAAACGCTGGCATCGTGCCAGACCGAGCACCTTCGCTTTGCAAGCAAAGCTCCAACGGGCTGTTTTATTCGTTTGAGGTCGCGTCCGCTTCAATCACCTTCAACAGCCGGTCCGGACCCAGCTCCACCGGCTTGGGTTCACCGGGTAATTGCCAGTGGCCCGCGTGTCGCTCGTCCGGTTTGCTGTCCATTAATGGCAGGCTGGTGAGATCTGCCAGGGCGTCGCGGAACAGATCTGTTCGGTAGCATTGGGCAGCGAAGGTCTGGGTTTCTTCCAGGCTGCACTGACGCCAGCGCTGCATTTCCTCCAACAGAAAACGGGCATCGGAACGCCAGGGGAAGTTGGCGTGAAAACCGGCAAACACATGGAAGTGATGAGCCGGAAACGGTTGCCCGGTCAAGCCGCCAGGCAGGCGCTGGCTGAACGGTGCGCGAATGATTTCCGCGGGTACATCCAGCCAGGCCGGGTGCGCCAGTAGCGACAGGCTGTCGAGCAGATGCTCGTCCGCGTGGCGAGCTGCCTTATAGAGCGCCCGCAGCATGGCGCGGTGAGGCCCGGGATTACGGGCCACCCAGTCACGGGACACCGCCAGCACTTTTTCCGGGGCGTTTTCCCAGATTTGATAACCGGAAAGAATGCAGTGTCCGGCACCAGTGAGCGCCGCCAGACTGTTCCAGGGTTCACCCACACAGAAACCATCGATATGCCCCATGCGCAGGTGATCCACCATCTGCGACGGCGGCAATACCACCAGCTTCACGTCGTGATCCGGGTCCAGCCCGGCGACGCTCAGCCAGTGACGCAATTGGTAGGCATGGCAGGAAAACGGAAACACCACCGCCAGTACCAACGGCGCCTCGCCACTGCTGGCACGAGCCGCTACCAGCTTGTTCATGGCACTGGCCATATCGTTGGGCGTGGGCCCTTCAGACAAGGCACACAACCCCTGGAACAACATGGGCGACACGGTAATACCGTTGCCGTTCAGCCCCATTGAGAACGCCGTGGCCAGGGGTTTCTTGATGCATCCCAGCCCCAGCGAGGTGGCCATCATCATGGGCGCCAGCATGGGCGCCGCATCCAGCTGCCCCACCAGCAAACGATCACGCAGGCTGGCCCAGCTCCACTCCGGTTGCAGCTCCACATCCAGCCCTTCGGCGGCGAAGTAGCCCGCTTCCTGAGCCACCACCAGCGGCAGGCTGTCGGTCAGCGGCATATAGCCGATACGAATTTTCATGGGGCTTGCTCCGCAAGCTGACGGCGAACGCTGGATACCTGACGCTTGACCACCTGCACACCGTCAGCCGGTGTGGCACGCCACACTTTTTTGCTGGGTGCCTCGATCAGGCTGCGTGATTTTCTCAATGGGCTCACTCTTCTCATGCTCGCTCCTGTTCTGGCGTCAGGCGCCTGGGTTTTTTCAGCCCTGCGCTTTCAGCATCTCGGCATAATCCAGCACTGACCTGGCCACCTGGATTAGTGGCTGGCCGGTATTCATGGCCTGACGCCGCAGGGTGCTGTAGGCATCCTGCTCATTGAGGCGGCGGCGTTGCATCAGCAACCCCTTGGCCCGTTCGATGATCTTGCGTTCAGCCAATGCCTCTCGCGTCTGTTCCAGCTCTTCTCGCAGCGCCTGGTATTCCCGGAAACGGGCGGTGGCCACGCGCATCACGCCGCGTACCCGGGCCAGGTCGGTTTCCCCGGCCACATAGGCACTGACGCCAGCACGCAGGGCCGCCACGATCAGATCCTCGTCGTCCTGGTTGCAGAACATGACCATGGGCCGCGGCATATCCCGCTGCACCAGTGCCATGCTCTCCAGGGTGTCCCGGTCCGGCGCGTCCATATCCACGATCACCACATCCGGATTACTGGAATGCACCTTCTCCGCCAGCCCGGCAGCACTGGTCAGACGACAGAGGATCTCGTGCCCTTCGTCGATCAGGGCACGCTCCAGAATCGCAGCGCGCGGTGGCTGGTCATCCACCAGCATGATTTTCAGGGCCATAGTGTCGGTAGCATCCAGGGATTGAGTGTTACTTGATTGGTTTGCAACGGTTGTGCCAGTCATGGGGTTATTAACTCACTGTTTTTCTTTGCGATTCCTTATTCACCACAACAGACCTCGCAAAGCGCACCATGACAGTGCACTCTGCGGCGCTAAAACGGCGCTGTATTGGTCAGAGCTTCAGTTCGGCCCAGGCCCACAGTTTCTGTGTATCGGCACCGAAATCATCGGCGCTGTAGTCGGCGTATTTCAGGCCCACCACGTAGTGCTTGCCGATGGGCCGTGCCACCAGCAGGTTGGTTTCCGTGCCGTAGTCACTGCTGCCTTCGTCGGCCTGGAAATCGTGATACACCGCTGCCAGCTTGAACCCCGCCAGCTTGGTACCGACACTGACAAAGCTGTCTTTCAGGCCGTCCGCCGGGGTCACCAGGAACTGGTCCGCCCAACCGTTGAAGGCATGTTTGGTGGCCAGCGGGGTCTGGAAAGCAATCTGGCCGTCATCAGAGCCCAGCACTTCCTGCGCTACCTTGACGGTGACCCCGGCCATTTCTGCGCCCACTTCGGCGAAGTAGTACTCGGTATCGCCGGCTTCCACCTCTTGCTGGGCGCCTTCCAGGGTGACAAGCAGCTTTACGGCATCCAGATCGAAGGCACCGGCATACCGCAGGCCGTAGGTGTCGTTATCGGAGTCGGGCACGTTATCGGTTTCCAGCAGGTAGCCATAAGCGGTGAGTGATCCCCCCGGCATTCCCGCCCAGCTGGCGTTAAACAGGGTATTGGACACGTTGGCATCGAACTTTGGCGTGAAGCCGTTTACCTGGGTGAGATAGGCGGCGGAAAGAGAAAAATCACCGGTCCCGTAATCCACCTTGGCGCCATCAAAGGTCTGCTCGTCCTGGCGCCAGCCCACGTTGCCGACGAAACGGGCGTTGTCGTAGATAATGCGCTGGCGACCATAGGTGGCCACCAGGCCGTCGAGGGCATCGCTACCGGTATAACGCACTGCGGCGCGGTTCAGCTCGGTGACTTCAGGATCGGCAATCACCGGGTAACCGGCCTGCTCCGGCGCATAGTTGTCCACCTGGCCGACAATGCGGGTGTCTTCAAACTCCCCCATCACATCAAAACCGTGCAGCGTGCCACTCTGGTAACCCAGCCGGGTGCGCAGGGTCAGTGCCTGGGCATCTTCCGCGGCACCGTCGCTATCCACTTCTTCATGGCGCAAGCGCAGGTTCAGCAGCGGCTTGCCTTCTTTCAACGCAGTGATAAACGCATCGTCTTCGGCGTGAGCCGTCCCCGAAAAGCCAAGCGTGGACAGGATAACGCCGGCAGCAATGGCAGAATATTTCATGGTCATTTCCTCGATGTAACGTCCCAAAATAAAAAACAGTGATGTGCTGAAATCAGGCACACCTTCCCCCTGCCCGCTTTTCCGTGTGCGAAAAAAGCAGGCGAATCAAATCAGTCATAAACGGTTATCAGGCCCGTTTTCGCACGGCGCCAGACTCAGCGTCAGTACGCTTGGGCAGAGGCTCCACCTTGCGCTGTTTCTCGTACAGGAATTGCAGCACCTGCTGACGACAACGGACGAAGGTGGGATCGTCGGCCAAGGCCAGGCGGTCCCGTGGACGCGGCACCTTCACATCCAGAATCTCGCCGATGGTGGCGGACGGCCCATTGGTCATCATCACAATGCGGTCTGACAGCAACACCGCCTCGTCCACATCGTGGGTAATCATGATCACCGTGGTGCCCAGCTGGGCATGGATCTCCATCAGCGAATCCTGCAGGTGGGCCCGGGTCAGGGCATCCAGCGCCCCGAAGGGTTCATCCATCAGCAACACCTGGGGTTGCATGGCCAGGGCCCGTGCAATACCCACGCGCTGCTTCATGCCACCGGAGATTTCATCTGGCTTCTTGTGCATGGCATGGGCCATGTGCACCAGCTCCAGGTTGTGTTCGACCCAGTCGCGAATTTCCGCCCGGCTCTTGGTCTTCTTGAAGACCTGCTTGACCGCAAGCTCCACGTTTTCAAACGACGTGAGCCAGGGCAGCAGCGAATGGTTCTGGAATACCACGGCCCGTTCCGGGCCCGGTTCGGTGACTTCCTGCTTGTCCAGAATCACCCCGCCGTCGGTGGCCTGCAGCAGGCCGGCGACGATATTGAGCACCGTGGATTTCCCGCAGCCTGAATGGCCGATCAGGGACACAAACTCACCATCGGCAATTTTCAGATTCACATCCTTCAGGGCTTCAAAGCTGCCCTTCGGGGTATCGAATTGCATGCCCACGTTGGACAGTTCCAGTAAGGCTTTCATCGTGATTCTCCTTTCAGCTGCTAGCGTTGTGCTGAAGCTTTGTCCCACACCAGCGCGCGCTGCAGCATCAGCATCAGGCGGTCCAGCAGGAAGCCGATCAAACCGATGACGATCACCGCCACCATGATCCGGCCCAGGGACTGGGAACTGCCGTTCTGGAATTCATCCCAGACGAATTTCCCCAGGCCCGGGTTCTGCGCCAGCATTTCTGCGGCGATCAACACCATCCAGGCGATCCCCAGGCTCAGGCGCAGGCCGGTGAACATCATCGGCAGCGCCGACGGCAGTACGATCTTGCGCACATGGCTGAGGGCATTAAGCCGCAGCACCCGGGAGACATTGGTGAGATCCTGGCTGACCGAGGTGACCCCCACCGCCGTATTCATCAACGTGGGCCACAGGCAGCACAGGGTTACCGTGAACATGGAAGTGAGAAAGGATTTGGACACCATCGGGTCGTCGCTCACATACACCGCGCTCACCACCATGGTGACCAGCGGCAACCAGGCCAGCGGCGACACCGGCTTGAACAGCTGCACCAGTGGGTTCACCGCTGCATGCACGGTGCTGCTCAGACCGATGACGATGCCCAGCGGAATGGCAATCATCGATGCCAGCAGAAAGCCACTCATGACCGTGATCAGGCTGGTACCGATCTGATCAAAGAAGGTCGGTGCACCGGTGTAATCCCGGGTGACCGGCTCCCAGTCCGGCTGCTGTTGCAGCCGGGCGGCAATGTATTTCTCCTGCCGCTCATGGAACGCCACCTCCCGCTCGCGGGACTGCTGGTGTTCGCTGACCAGATTGCCCGCCTGCTCCCAGACCTGGGCCGGGCCGGGAAACTGACCCAGCGAGGTATCAATACGCTGAGCCGCGAACTGCCACATGAGCAGGAACAAACCTATCCCGAGTATCGGCCACAGCAACTGGCGCATCAGCGCTTGCCACTGGTCACGGGACACCTTGCCCGTGGCCAGTGCGCGGTAGGGTTCCATCCAGGTCGGGAATGTCAGGGTCACCATGATTGTCTCCTTCCTCTCGCGTCCCCTGTTACAGGGTGTCGCCGTCTTTCAGGCCGATGGGGAACTTGCTCAGGTACTCGTTAGGCTTGCGACCGTCATAGGTGACGTTATCGATGAACTCGCTCTGCGGCGGCTTGAAACCGTCTTCGCTGGCGAAGTCCGGGAATTCATCGGCGCTGATCTTGCCTTCGGCAATCAGCGACTTGGCCGCCTGGGTGTAGATGTCCGGGCGATAGACTTTCTTGGCGATGTCCATGTACCAGCTATCCGGCTTGCTCTCGCTGATCTGCCCCCAGCGACGCATTTGCGTCAGGTACCAGATGGCATCGGAGTAGTAGGGGTAGGTAGCGTTGTGGCGGAAGAACACGTTGAAGTCCGGGATCTCGCGCTTGTCGCCTTTCTCGTACTCGAAGGTGCCGGTCATGGAGTTGGCGATCACGTCATAGTCGGCGCCCACATAGTTGGGCTGGGACAGGATCTTCACCGCTTCCGGGCGGTTGGCGTTGTTGTTCTCGTCCAGCCACTTGGCGGCACGGATCATCGCCTTGACCACACGGATATGGGTGTTGGGGTATTCCTCCGCCCAACCCTTGCTGACCCCGAACACTTTTTCCGGATTGTTTTTCCAGATTTCGTAATCGGTAATCACCGGCACACCGATGCCCTTGAACACGGCCTGCTGGTTCCAGGGCTCACCCACGCAGTAGCCATGAATAGTGCCGGCTTCCAGGGTGGCAGGCATTTGCGGGGGCGGTGTCACCGACAGCAGCACGTCCGCCTGCAACTGGCCGCTGGTATCGCCCTTGTGCGGCGCGTAATAACCCGGGTTCAGGCCACCGGCGGCGAGCCAGTAACGCAGCTCGTAGTTATGGGTGGACACCGGAAACACCATGCCCATCTTGAAAGACTTGCCGGCGTCCTTGTATTGCTCCACCACCGGCTTGAGGGTGTCGGCCTTGATGGGATGCACCGGTTTGCCATCCTTGCTGGGAATATGCTTTTTCATTTCTTCCCAGACGGAATTGGAAACGGTGATGCCGTTGCCGTTCAGGTCCATGCTGAAGGCGGTAATAATGTGGGCTTCGGTGCCATAGCCGATGGTCGCCCCCAGCGGCTGCCCCGCCAGCATATGAGCGCCATCCAGCTGACCGTCGATCACCCGGTCCAGCAGCACCTTCCAGTTGGCCTGGGCTTCCAGGGTCACGAACAGGCCTTCTTCCTCGAAGTAGCCTTTCTCATAGGCAATGGCCAGCGGCGCCATGTCCGTCAGCTTGATAAAGCCGAACTTGAGGTCGGCCTTTTCCGGCCAGCCCACAGCATCCTCCGCTACAGACGTTGCCGACAGGCCCAGCGTCATCGCAGCCAACACACCACAGAATATTTTCTTGAAACCTTTCATCATCCTTCCCTCTTCTGCCCGTTTTTTTCGGGCATAAAAAAAGCGCTCAAAGCGTCCCGCCACCATTGGCAGGAATCTTTGAGCGCCTTTGCTCGCATCGGAGTGCGGTCGCCGTTGACCACACAGATGGTTATCTCGCGCACAACGCGGTGGTTGTGCTTACCCTGTCATAAGGCAAATGCTGTGCCAGTTTTGAAAAGGCTGATTTTTCATGACGTTACCGATACCAGGTACAAGCCGGGCCGGCTTTGGCGCCCGCTTATTGCCCAGTCGGCACCGTTGTGAGTCAGCCCCGCCTCACCAAAATGCATCACGCTTTTGCTGCAACATCACTTTCGTGTCTCAACCCCCGGGTTTTGCCCCGCCATGGTGAAAAAACTACGCACTGCTTGGGAGCCTTTGCGACCAAAGCCGCATTTATCACTGTGATGAATGATGAACATCATTCGAAGAAGGAAGCCGAAGACGCCATGGCCTGTTAGGCTGCGCGCTGGATTACCGGAGAGACCCGCCACGTCGCCCTGTATTGGTTTTCCCGAGTGCGCCTTCCCATTTGATTGCCTGCGAGACACTGCGTGACGACCACCGAAAGAGATCACCTGCTTACCGCGATAGCCGGCGCTTTCAGTCTGGTGATTGCCCTGGGCATTGGCCGCTTCCTGTTCACCCCGGCCCTGCCCGACATGATTGCGGAAAGCACCCTCACCGCCATCAGCGGCGGCTACCTGGCGGCCATCAATTACGGGGGCTACCTGGCCGGCGCCATGCTCGCCATGGCGGTGCCCGCCCACCGGGCCCGCACCGCGTTCTGGCTGGCCCTGTGGGTGAGCGTGGTAACCAGCCTGCTCATGGGCCTGAGCACCACCTTCACCCCCTGGGCCATCAACCGCTTCCTCGCCGGAGTCGCCAGCGCCATCATCATGGTCAACGGTTCCGCCCTGGTGCTCGGCGCCATGCCCAATCATCTGCGGGCCCGGCTGGGCAATATTCACTATGCCGGCATCGGCCTGGGCATCAGCATCGCCGCCCTCACCGTGGCCTTTATTGAAACCCTGCACGGCAGCTACGCCACCATGTGGCTGGCCTGCGGCGCCCTGGCCCTGATCCTGCTGCCACTGCTGCGCCGCATCCCCGCCCTGCCCCACGCCAAACACAGCCAGCATGAACGGGCGCCGGTAAACCGCTCGGCGCTGGGCTTTCTGATCGCCAGCTACACCCTGGCCGGCTTCGGCTACATCACCAGCACCACCTACCTGCCGGTGATCGCCAAAGCGCAACTGCCCGGCCTGGACAGCGCCGCCTTCTATACCTGGCTGGCCGTGGGCCTGGCCGCCGTGCCCGCCAACCTGCTCTGGGGCAAACTCGCCAGCCACACCAGCGAACGCAACGCCCTGATGACCGCGCTGGTGGTTCAGGCCCTGGGCGTCAGCGCCCCCGCCTGGCTGCCCGGCCTCACCGGGCTGGTCATCAGCGGCCTGCTGGTGGGCGGCACCTTTACCGCCGTGGTCGCCCTGAGTATGTACTGCGGCCGCCAACTGGCCCCCCACGCCGCCAGCGCCGCCCTGGGCGCACTGACGGCCTGCTATGGCGTCGGGCAGATACTGGGGCCGGTGGTGACGGCGCGGTTGCTGGAAAGTAGCGGAAGTTTTGCGCCCGGGTTGCTGGGGGCGGCAGCGGCGTTGATTGGGGCGGCGGTGTTGTTGGTGCCGTTGGGGAAGGTGCGGTTTTAGGGTTTTGGTGTTGGGAGAAGGTGCTCGTTGAAGAGGGGGAACTACATTGTCGCGTGGACGGCCTTGTTAATTTTACACAACCCTAATTTCATACGGCGTACCCACAATCAGGCTTGCAACTACAAAGCTAAAAACTGCAATACCCAAGTAAACCGCCCTTCTCTTCAAGTTGCTCTTTGGCACCCTTTTTATCAATGGAATGAAGACCATGCATGAGACTACGATAGGAAGCATCCCGCCAATTACTCCGACAAGAGCGCTGTAGAAAAGGACACAGCCTGCTTTAAAGGCCAATGCAAAGAACTCTTTGTGGTCTATATTTCCTGCATCCATAAATTCAAAGCTAACCTCGCAAACAGGGGCGCCGTTTACAGTGCCCCTGTTGCTTTGCCTTGCTAAGCAACCCTCTCAATCCTCTGATCGTGTGGAATTGCCCCGTTTAGTTTCTTTAGCCGGTTTATGGAAATCTGGTACTGGCCATTTGAAGGGATCGGCTTGCCCTGAAATTGCTCCCAGATGACCCTTCCCGGGCCATTAAATATCTCGGTAAATGAACCATCAGGAGCTATGTGAATCACTATTGCATGCTCCGGCTCGCTGCGAAATGCAGCAGATTTAGATTGAGTTGCTTTGATCTCGACTTGCTTGCCGCAAGCAGAAAGAGCATCAAATCCCTTATTGGATGCGGTCATTAACTCTAGTCCGTAAGCATCTGCCACTAGGCACTCGCCAAGGCTACCAACCATATGGCCATCAGGAGTGAAGTGGCGGCCAGGGAACATTTCCTCCAAACTTGAAACCGTGGAGTAAAGCTCTTTTACCAATGCTTGGAATTTAGTGTGGTCCATTATTTCTCGTTTAGCGCCGCCAGCATGCGCGGCTTTGTAGTGGAGGCGAAGCCGCAACGAAAAAGGCGTCGCCGTGCCTGGCATTGTTATGCTCTTTCGTAGGGTTTGGTCACCTCTTCCTGGGCTACCTTTTGGAAAACAGATACTTTTTTCCTGGCAGACGCAACCATTCCGTCAACCAACGCTAGTTCCTGAT
This sequence comes from Alcanivorax jadensis T9, assembly GCF_000756655.1. GTDB lineage: Bacteria > Pseudomonadota > Gammaproteobacteria > Pseudomonadales > Alcanivoracaceae > Alcanivorax > Alcanivorax jadensis. Next base: position 249,710 of record NZ_ARXU01000004.1, on the reverse strand, counting down.
TGTTTTTGTTCAGGAAAATGAATACCTGAACGTCAGAAACCATATTGAATGCTGCCACTCGTATGGGGTCACTGGAAATTATCTGGACCTCATTAAATGTACGGAGATAGTCGCGGTAGGACTCAGAGTCCGGAGCACAACTACTATAAAGATGCTGCTGAATCAGCTCTTGTGACTTGGCCAACAGGTCTACGTATTTTGTTTTCTTCTCTTCCTGCAGCCTATAAAAATTCGCCTTCGCTTCCTTTCGATCTTCATGTTGCTGGCTTTTTATCAGCGTAAGAAAGGCAGCTCCCCCTGAAATCAAAGCTCCAAGGCCGATTTTAACCGCTGTATCAATAACTTGTAACAACGTTAATTCCATCGCAGTATCTGATCCTTTAGAGAAACATAGCAGCGTATTAAGCCGAACGATTCGACATAATTCTTTTATGAATTTCGGGAGAAACTCGCAAGGCCGCCAGGTTCCTTACAGTAAGAAAGCACCTTCTCGTCTGACAAAACGCGAACACGCGACCTATTTCCTGACTTCCCCCGATATCACACCGTTCCGAAAACCACTCTATATCAACCGTTTAGCATTTTCTGTAAGCCATATCCTACAAAGATATGGCTGGTTCTGTTGAGCACGGCATATTCGGGATAACCGTTTGGAGGGGTGCGACCTAAGAGGGTCTGAATAAACCACGGAGTCTGGCTTGCGAAGACGCAGAGGGTTTCGGAAGCACGGCAGTGACGTCAGCCCCTTCGCCTTGCGAGCAAGGCTCCAACGAGGGCTGGGGGGTTGAGGCGTTGAAGGGCTTGGGGGTAAGGGGCCGCAGGGGAACCGCAGGACTCAGGGCGTGATGGTGAAGCGCATGACGCCGATGATCTGGCGGTCTTTGGTGCGCACTTCCACTCGCCAATGACCGGCGGCGGGTTGCGGGATATGGCTTTTGTGGGACCAGGTGCGGAAACCGGATTCGCGACCGCCGTAGACTGTCAGGGGAATCCGGTCCACTTGCTCGCCGTTGCGGAACCAGTAGTGGAAGACTTCCTGCCCCAGCCCAAGCGGTGCCTTGATGGCGGTGTAGGCGTAGAGCCCTGCCGCTACTTCGGCTTCATCGAATACCTTGCCGGTAACCAAGGGCTGGCGCTGTTCACGGTTGAATGACAGCGCCATGGCCCGCTCTTCCAGGGACAGAGTCAATGGCGGCACCAGCGGTGCCAGCCAGCGTGGGGCGAAGGCGATCACGCAGGACACTGCCAATAAACCCAGCCAGCGAAACCATTTTCGCGGCCCGCCGAAACGCCAGAAGCTGGGCAGCGCAAACAGGGCGGTAAGCCAGCCGGCCCAGGTGAGTGCGGCATCGGTGCTCCAGTGGAAGATCAGCGGCAGCAGCACCAGCAAGGCCACGAATAACGCCCAGGCGTGAAAGCCGAAGTACAGCGCCCGGTGCCGGGCCAGCCAGAAGTACAGCGGGTCGATGATGCTAACCAGGGCCGCGCTGATCACCAGGGTGGTGAAGAAGATGTATTCGGCGCCGCCGGACCATTGCAGCAGCACGAACGGCAGGCTGAAGAAGAAGGCTTCCTGGTGGACGGCCTGTAGAAGCAACTTCAACAGGCCCTGGGACATGCCCTCCATGGCGGTGCCGGCCAGGCGCCGTTGCCAGAGCCCTTCGGTGAGCAGGAGCAGCCAGCTCAGTACCAGAAAGCCGGTGAGCACTGCCGCCAGCCAGGGCTGGCGTTCCACCAAGAAGTAACTGGAAAGGCCCAGTGCAAAGCTGATCACCGCCCACAGATGGCGGATCTGGTAGAGCTTGTCGGTCAGGGTTTGAATGGCGGGTGGCAAGGGTGTCGCTCCGTGGGGGTTTGGCTGTTCGACGTACTATAGGCGTTGGGGTTCCCGGTGGCTGTAGATCAGCGGGCCGTTGGTCGCCTCTTGAGGTGCGAATTGCTCAGAAGGAAGCGGAAAAATCGGCTATGCCTGATCGCCCTCCGGTCGATTTCCTTGCTGCGCAAGGTTCGCACCTCCAGAGGTACTCCTACAGCGGCTTCGTAAGAAATGACGAGGCCCAAGGAACTTGCCAGACCTTTCCAATCCAATCGAGCGTAGCTCGTAGCTCGTAGCTCGTAGCTTGTAGCTCGTAGCTCGTAGCTCGTAGCTCGTAGCTCGTAGCGGCGCGGCCTGGGGCCGCGCGGGTTAGCCGGCGAAGTTGAGGAGGACGCCGGCGGCGACGGCGGAGCCGATGACGCCGGCCACGTTGGGGCCCATGGCGTGCATGAGCAGGAAGTTGTGGGGGTTGGCTTCCAGGCCCACCTTGTTGGCCACGCGGGCGGCCATGGGCACGGCGGACACGCCGGCGGCGCCGATGATGGGGTTCACCGGGTGGTGGCTGAGGCGGTTGAGCAGTTTGGCCATAAGCACGCCGGTGGCGGTGCCGATCATGAAGGCCACCAGGCCCAGCACCAGGATGCCCAGGGTTTCCATAACCAGGAACTGCTCCGCGCTGAGCTTCGCGCCCACTGCCAGGCCGAGCATGATGGTGACGATATTGATCAGCGCATTGCTGGTGGTGTCCACCAGACGGCTGACCACGCCGGATTCCTTCATCAGGTTACCCAGGCAGAACATGCCCAGCAGCGGCGCCGCATCGGGCAATACCAACGCCACCAGCACCAGTAGCAGGATGGGGAAGAGGATCTTCTCCGTCTGGCTCACCGGGCGCAGCTGCTCCATCTTGATGGTGCGTTCCTTGGCGGTGGTGAGGGCGCGAATGATCGGGGGCTGAATGATCGGCACCAGGGCCATGTAGGAATAGGCCGCCACGGCAATGGCGCCGAGCAGTTCCGGGGCCAGCTTGGTGGTCACGTAAATGGATGTGGGGCCGTCTGCGCCGCCGATGATGCCGATGGCCGCGGCATCCGCCAGGGAGAATTCCATGCCCAGGAAGTTCAGCGCCAGGGCCCCCAGCAGGGCCGCGAAGATGCCGAACTGGGCTGCGGCGCCCAGCAACAGGGTGCGCGGGTTGGCCAGCAGCGGGCCGAAGTCGGTCATGGCGCCCACGCCCATGAAGATCAGCAGCGGGAAGATGCCGGTCATCAGGCCCACGGTGTAGATCAGGTAGAGGATGCCATCGCCGTAGTTGGCTTTTTGCGCCAGGTGGTGGAGTTGGTCCTGCACTGCGGGCCCGGCGCCTTCAGCGGCTTTATAGAGCGCTTCTCGCCCGGCATCGGCATCCATGCCGAGCACCTGGGCCATGCTGGCGAGCAGATCCTGGCTGCCGAAGTGCATGGCCTGGCTGATGGCGGATTCCGCCAGCCCGGCCACGGGGATGTTGGCCAGCAGGCCGCCGAAGCCGATGGGCAATAATAATAGCGGCTCAAATTTCTTGTTGATGGCCAGCCACAGCAGGCCGAGGCAGACCAGCAGCATGATCAGCTGGCCACCGGACAGATGAAACAGGCCGGTGCTGTGCCAGAGCGTCTCCAGTTTATCCATGGGCCGGCTCCAGGCTGAGCAGGGTCTGGCCGACGGTGACGGCGTCGCCCTCTTTCACTGCCAGCTCGGTGACGATGCCCGCTTCCGGGCTGGACACGTCGGTTTCCATTTTCATGGCTTCCAGCACCATGATCTTCTGCCCTTCGGTAACCCGGTCGCCAGGTTTCACCAGCACCTTGAAGATGTTGCCGGCCAGGGGCGCGGGGATCGGGGTGCTCTGGGACGGGTTGTGCACCACCGGCGGGTTGGACTGGCCAGCCCCTGCGCTTTCGCCCAGGGCCTTGATGCCGGTCACGTCGCCACCGTCACTGACTTTGACGGTGTACTCCCGGCCATCCACATCCACGGTATAAACGCCGTCGCTGTTGCCGACCACAGGCAACGCCTTGCCGTCGGGGACCGGCTCGAACGCGGAGGGGTCGCCGCGATGCTCCAGGAACCGCAGGCCGATTTGCGTAAACAGCGCATAGGTGAGCACATCATCAATGCGGCGCTTGCCTTCCGCCAGCGTCAGGCCTTTTTCGCTAGCCAGGGTTTCCACTTCCCGGGTCAGGCTGTCCATTTCGTCGTCGATCAGGTCCGCCGGGCGGCAGGTGATGGGCTCGTCGCCGTCCAGGGCACGGGCCTGCAATTCGCTGTTGAAGGCCGCTGGCGCCGCGCCGTATTCACCGCGCAGTACGCCACGGGTTTCCTTGCTCAACGCCTTGTAGCGTTCGCCGGACAGCACATTGAGCACCGCCTGGGTGCCGACGATCTGGGAGGTGGGCGTGACCAGAGGAATAAAGCCCAGGTCTTCGCGCACGGCGGGAATTTCCTGCAGCACTTCGTCGAAGCGGTCGGTGGCGCCCTGCTCTTTCAGCTGGCTTTCCATATTGGTGAGCATGCCGCCGGGCACCTGGGCCACCAGGATGCGCGCATCCACACCGCGCAGGCTGCCTTCAAACTGGGCGTACTTCTTGCGCACTTCACGGAAGTAGCCGGCGATGCGATTGAGTTTTTTCAGATCCAGGCCGGTATCCCGGTCGGTGCCTTCCAGCATGGCCACCACGGACTCGGTGGGGCTGTGGCCGTAGGTCATGGACATGGACGAGATGGCGGTGTCCACATTATCAATGCCGGCCTCGGCGGCTTTCAGTGCGGTTGCCGTGGAAAGACCGGTGGTGGCGTGGCACTGCATGTGAACCGGAATAGACAGCGTCTGCTTGAGGCGGCTGACCAGCTCAAAGGCCACATTGGGGCGCAGCAGGCCGGCCATGTCCTTGATGGCCACGGAATGGGCGCCCATCTGTTCGATCACCTTGCCCTGCTCTACCCACATATCCAGGGTATGCACCGGGCTGACGGTGTAGGCGATGGTGCCCTGGGCGTGTTTGCCCTGTTTGATGACGGCGGCGATGGCACGCTCGATGTTGCGCATGTCGTTCATGGCATCGAACACCCGGAACACATCCACGCCACTTTCCGCAGCGCGTTCCACAAACGCATCCACCACATCGTCGGCGTAGTGCCGATAGCCGAGCAGGTTCTGGCCGCGCAGCAACATCTGCTGAGGCGTGTTGGGCATGGCCTTTTTCAGCTCGCGGATACGCTCCCAGGGGTCTTCGCCCAGATAACGGATGCAGGCATCAAAGGTGGCGCCGCCCCAGGATTCCAGGGACCAGAAACCGATGTCGTCCAGTTCTGCGGCAATGGGCAACATGTCGTCCAGACGCATGCGGGTAGCAAACAGGGACTGATGGGCGTCGCGCAGCACCACATCGGTGATGCCCAGAGGCTTGTGATCACTCATGGAAAAATTCCGGTTATTGCTGGGACTGCCGGTGCTGACGCACCGCCTTTTCAATGGCCTTGATAACCGCAGGGGACGGCATGTCTCCGGCGGGTGCTGCGGTCGTTGTCGCGGCGCTCACGGCTGGCGCCTGCCCGAAGCGTTTCACCAGCAACGACATTAACGTCGTTACGGCCACGAGAATAATCAGAAAGGAAAAGACCACACCCATGCCGATCAGCATGAGCTCCAGGCCCTGGGCCATCAGTGTGTTCATGGAACACTCCTTTACGGTTCCGGTGGCGGTTTGCATTACCGCAGGCGAAAGCGGGACAGCCCACCGTGTCAGCAGGCATCCCCGGAAGGCTCCCTGGGTTATTCGGGAGATTTCCGAGTCTCTCTCGTCGATTTCTGGGAATGTAGAGGGATTGTCGACAACCTGCAATGAGGCCTGTGTACAGGGGGTGTGATTGATTTGATCAATTGGTGCGGCTCAGACGGCGCCGGACGTCCACCGAAGGAAGATGACGCGGTTTGTTTTGTGCCAGGCCGAAACGAAAAAGGGCCCGCTAACTAGCGGGCCCTTTTAGGGATATGGCGCACCGGGGAGGATTCGAACCCCCGACCTACTGGTTCGTAGCCAGTTGCTCTATCCAACTGAGCTACCGGTGCATGTCTCGTTGCTGTATCGCCCCGAGAGGCTGCGCATTATTCCCAAAGCCCCGCCGGGAGTCAAGCGCCGGTCGCTCAAAACTTCAGCAATCAGTCTTCTGCGGTTTCCATTTGTTTTTGCAGGTAATTTTCGATGCCGACCAGCTTGACCAGACTGAGCTGGGTTTCCAGCCAATCGATGTGCTCTTCCTCGGATTCGAGAATGTTCTTGAGCAGGTTGCGGCTGATGTAATCCTGGATGGATTCGCAGTAGGCAATACCTTCACGCAGGTCCGGCACCGCCATTTTTTCCAGCTTGAGATCGCACTCGAGCATTTCTTTGGTGTTTTCACCAATCATCAGCTTGCCCAGATCCTGCAGATTGGGAATGCCTTCAAGAAACAGGATGCGCTCTACCAGCCAGTCCGCGTGTTTCATCTCGTCGATGGACTCGTGGTACTCCTTCTCATAGAGCGCCTGGAGACCCCAGTCCTTGTACATTTTGGCATGCAGGAAGTACTGGTTGATGGCTACGAGTTCGTTGCCGAGTGCCCGGTTCAGGTACTCAATCGCCTTGGCGTCGCCTTTCATGGGGGTTGTCTCCGTCCGCTTAACTTGGGTTAACCCCCATTGTTAAGCAAGGAGATGACAGAGACAAGGCAGGAATGCAAAAAAGCGCTTGCAATACAAGCGCTTATGTAAATGAGAACGATTAGTTATGCGGTTTGCGGCCAGTAGACCACCACACTGTCAGAGGAAGGGTGCGAGAATGAGGGGGCCTCGTTGGCGCTACGGGCTTCACGCATCACTTGGCGGGCATGACGGGCACATTTACCACACTGACTTCCAACCCCAAGTTCCCGACGAAGATCACGCAGGCTGTCGCAGCCGTTGCCGACCGCTTCCCGTATATGGTTGTCAGTAATGCCCTTACAAATGCATACGTACATAAGAATGCCATCCCTCAATCTCTAGTGGGCATGATAACCCTAACGCGAATCATTATCAACCGCTTTCACGAAAGGAAGCATTGGCCTGACCGCATTTCGTCATGGTCAAGCCAGTCACTAGTCACATTGTTGCTTACACCCTCTCCTGCCCTGTCCCACCAACGCGCACACAGATATAGCGCAGAGGGAGCAACTAGTCAGTGAGCGTTGCTTTGCCTGGGACAGGAATCAGGGAGTTTTGCGGTGATTCAGGGCAAGGCTCCTGACCGCCGCCGGTTGCGTAGGGTGCACTGAGCCTATGGCGAACTGCACCATCAGCCGCCCGATCGGTGCAGTTCGCCTTAGGCTCAGTGCACCCTACATTTTGGAAAGACGCGGGGTTTTGCGTTTGCCATCATAAAAAAAGCCCCGCGATTGCGGGGCTTTTTTAAATCAGTCCGGATCGTGGGATCAGGACGACTTCTTGGCGGCTGGACGCTTGGTAGCCGCTTTTTTCTTGGCTGGCGTCTTGCGAGCGGCAGCTTTTTTGGCGGCTGGCTTGCGCTTGGCTGCGGTTTTCTTGGCAGGAGCCTTGCGGGTTGCCGCTTTTTTGGCTGGCGCCTTGCGAGTGGCCGCTTTTTTACGGGTCGTTTTTTTCTTTACGGCGCGTTTGGCTTTCGCTGCGGCCTTCTTGGCAGCCGCTTTGGCTTTCTGCTCCGCTTTTTTCTGCTCGGCCTTGGCTTTTTTCGCCAGCTTGCGCTCGTGTTCACGCAGCTTGGTCTTCAGGTTACGCTCGGCGGTGCGGAATTTTTTCACCTCGCGAGTGGCGACTTTCTTGGCCGCCTGGATTTCCGCACGAATCAGCTTGGCTTCACCACGCAGATCCTGCAGTTTCAAACGAACGGTATTCATGCGACCGCGTGCCGTATCCACTGCGCGCTTGGCGGCGGCGGTGGAAGAGGCCTTGGCTTTGTCACGTTTGGCGGCAACATCAGCACGCATTTTGGACAGCTTGCCATTCTCGGTATCGATCTTGGCGCGGTGCTTGTCCAGTTTCGCCTGAGTCTGTTCGGCTTTTTTCTGCGCCTGCTCCACGGCTTTCTGCTGCAGTTTCACCTTGGATTCAGCGTTAGTAACGGACTTTGGCAGAGCCGGTGCTTTTGCAGCGGTAGCTTTCTTTGCTGCGGGCTTACGCGCTGCCGTTTTTTTTGCGGCGGCTTTTTTTGCTCGAGCCATGATTGATCTCCTAAGCTATGGCGTTGTCATCAGTACTGCGACAATTCGAAAAATAGCATAAAAAAAAATCAGTTGGTACATTATTTGACCAATTCGTTTTTGTTTTTTTCATTTACCGTCGTCCAGTTTTATCTGTGCCCCTTTTCTGATTCCTTTTCTGTTTCTGAAAAAACATTTTCTGCAGGCCTTCTGACAGGCCGGATGTGCCTGCTTAAAAACCGCAAAGGAATATTTTTCCTGCTGATTTACGCACTTTTGTTAAATAAATCCCAGCCGGCCATGGCATAGAAAAACCGGAAGTGGTGCATTGGCCTGTCATAGAAAACCCTGCAGCAATTGCATTGGAATGCGCCCCGGAATAGAAAGGATATTAGCTCGTACCAGCGCAGCAGCAACGTCGCCACAAGCCGCTACTACCACCACATGCCCTGCTTTCCTGAGTAGAAAAGTGACATCTTCGGGCCTTTTTCAAGAAAAACCGCTCTGGAGAAACGCTGCACTACAATGGAAAACTCGGCATGAGCACTTACCATACACACCGATAACAGACTGGCGCACACATGCCGGGAAATCGGCAAGCAGGGTCCAGCGGGGATACAGGATCGTGCGTGTCGCGATCATTGAGAGGAACCCGTTAAATTTTTGGCGCCCTGCTTTGCCCTTTAGCCAATCAACCAGTGGTGACAAGGTCTTGCGCATGACAGTCATTTAACAGGATACGAAAAGAGGCAACGCGAGGCCGCAGAGAGAAACCCAACAAGGAAGTCAGCTTCATGGTTTGCAGGGAAGCCCTGGGTCACCGGGTGGCTGCTATTCTATTGGCAAAGCGTCGGACCTATGCAATTTATAGAAACAGGCGATACCTGAGTACACAGAGCCGGCGCATTCTCCCAGGAAAAGGGAAACGTCGTCTTACTTCCCTTATACCGTGAAAAGCGCTGTGGGTATTGCGAAGGCGCGGTAAAGCAGCCCTGTTGGCGATACCAACATCGAACCCGGAAGTGTTCAGTGTCTTTTCAGACGCTCACTGACGGTGCTGCCAGAGGCCCTGACGTGTGGAGACGCGCATTGGCGCCCCCGCCAGCAAGAAAGGTACGCACAAAAAAGGGAAGCCGCCGGGCTTCCCTTTTTCAATCTATCTCTGCTGTGCTGCTTCTCAGCCTTGCAAAGCATCCAGCACGCGACTGCGGATATCATCCACCGAACCAACACCGGCCACGCGCACATAGCGGGGCGCCTTGGCATCGTCCTTTTTCGCCAGATCCTGGTAGAAATCTACCAGCGGGCGGGTCTGGGACTGATACACCTCGAGACGTTTGCGAACGGTCTCTTCCTTGTCGTCATCACGCTGAACCAGCTCTTCACCGGTTTCATCGTCCTTGTCGGCTTCTTTCGGCGGGTTGTATTTGACGTGGTAAACCCGGCCGGAGGACGGATGCACACGACGACCGCTCAGGCGCTCGATAATCTCTTCATCGTCCACATCGATTTCGACCACGAAGTCGATATCCACACCCTGCTCCACCAGCGCTTGCGCCTGGGGAATGGTGCGGGGGAAGCCATCGAACAGAAAACCGTTGGCGCAGTCGTCTTCGCTGATACGCTCTTTGACCAGGCCCAGAATGATGTCATCGGATACCAGACCGCCGGCATCCATCACTTTCTTGGCTTCCAAACCCAGGGGAGTGCCTGCTTTAACAGCAGCGCGCAGCATGTCACCGGTGGAAATCTGAGGAATATTGAACTGTTCCTTGATGAACTGCGCCTGGGTGCCCTTGCCCGCACCGGGGGCACCAAGCAGGATGACACGCATAGGATTCTCCATCTTTCTGTGGTCGAAAAGGCATCAGAAGGCCAAGTGAAACGCTCTGTCACAAAGGAAGCCGGCCAGAGCACTCACATCAAGGCAATAAAGCGCTGAATCAGAGACCTGATTCAGGCGTTTCCATGCATAGCTGGGCACTTTGACGACGCGAAATTGTTGCAGAACCTTCCGTTTGGGCCACTCAGGGGCCTCCGAAGGGGTGCAACTTTACCCTGAGGCCCGGTTCTTCACAAGTAATAGGAGGGTGCTACCTTGGTAGCACCCCGGGGAGTTGGCGGGATCAGGGGCGTTCGAGAACCAGCATGGCGGGGCTGTCCTGCGGCAGCTCCAGGGGTTTGACCGGGGCCATGATGGCAGCCTGGTCCACTGCGCCACCGGGAGCCGGGGTGTAGCGGGCACCAATCACTAGCTCCGCACCGTCATCCGGGTAGCGTTGCAGCCAGTCCTGGGCGGACAAAGACACGGTGGCAGGAAAATGTGGCACCACCTGACGACGGGCTGCGAGAGGTTGGCCGCTACTGCCTGCCTCGCGAAGATAGACAAAAACGGTGCCCCCCGCCGGCAGGTCTTCCGCCGCAACGACGGCCTCAATACCGGCAAATTTTCCCTGGCGGGCCTTTTGCTCACGGGCATTTTCCAGGCCGCGACGCAGCAGATCGCCGGTTTCACCATTACTGTGCCGGGACAACAGCGCTTGCCAGCCCTGCTCGGCCAGGTCATAGCGCCCGGCCCGGTCCGCAGACATGGCCAGCATCATCCAGGCTCCATCGTGTGTCGGCTCCCGGTCCAGTACCCAGCGCAGTTCGGCCAGGGCCGGATCGGTTAATTTGCCACCGGCTTTCTGGATCAGCGCCCGGGCCAGCAACAGATGCATGGCCGGTTCCTCTGGGCTCATCGCCACCGCCTTGCGGGCGGCTTCTTCACTCTGCTCAGGGGCATCGAGCTGGTCGAACAGGGAGCCCAGTGCGTACCAGCCCATGGCTGACGGGTTCTTCACCAGCTCCGCCTGCAGTACACGCACCAGGGCGCCGACAGGTACCTCTGACGCCGCCCGCTCCGGCGACTCGCCAGCGATAATGGCTCGGGCCACCGACCGGTATTCCTGCTGGTCGTTGAGCCAGTCACTGGTATGTTCATTGTAGCCGACCAGGCCATACCCGGCGGCGGCCAGCACCAGCATGATCAGGGGAATGCCAATGGCACCCCGCATCACCTTGCCTGCCTTGCGGGCTTCGCGCTGCCACAACAGCCACAACAAGACACCCAGGGCCAGCAGCAGAACCAGCGCAATCACAATCCACATCATTACCGGTCTCCCCCCTGATTAACGTCGCTATCATCAGCGGCATCATTGTCATCCACTCTGGCACTGGCACGGCGCAGCAGAAGCACGATGACCACAGCACCACTGCCCAGCAATAACAAAGGCGCCAGCCAGAGAATGGAAGTGGTGGGCGTTACTGGCGGACGGTAACTGACAAAGTCGCCATAGCGGGAGACAAAATAATCGACAATTTCTTCATCGCTTTTGCCTTCCTTGATCATGCTCTCTACCCGAACGCGCATATCCTGGGCAATACCGGCATCGGAATCGGCCAGGCTCTGGTTCTGGCATTTGGGGCAACGCAGCTCATCCAGCAATACCCGAAAGCGCTGTTCCTGTTCCGGAGTCTCAAACTGATAGAGGTCGGTAGCGGCCATCGCCGACAGAGAGAGGCAAAGCAGAAAGACGGTACGCAGAATCATGGTCATGCTCCGCCCTCCTGTGAGCCCTGCTCAAGCAAGGGAGCAAACTTTTCCTGCCAGACGCGCGCATTCAGGTCGCCGGCATGGCGCAGCACGATCTCGCCGTCCGGGTTGATCAGGAAGGTTTCCGGGGCGCCGTAGACGCCAAGGTCCAAACCCAGTTGACCATCGGCATCCACAATCACATGGGTAAAGGGGTTGCCCTGTTCGGCCAGATACTGGCGAGCTGGTGCACTGTCATCCTTGTAGTTGAGGCCGGCAATGGCAACGCCGCGGGCGGCCAGTTCCAGCAGAAAGGGATGCTCCACATAACAGGTGGGGCACCAGGTGGCCCAGACGTTAAGTAACTGCCAGCGGCCTTTCAAAGAATCCTGGGTAAGGGTTTCGTCGGTCATCAGCGATGGCAGGCTGAAGGTCGGCACCGGTTTGCCCACCAGTGCCGATGGCAATTCCTGGGGATCGCGCCCCAGACCGCTGCCCAACAGCACCGCCAGCAACACGAAGCCGACCAGCGGCAGGAATACCCAGGGAGAATTAGCTTTCATGGGAAACTCCTTCTTCGCTGGTCGCAAATCGCTGACGACGGTAACGCTTGTCAGACAGCGCTAGCGCTCCACCCAACGCCATCATCAGGGCGCCCAGCCAGATCCAGCGGATACCCGGTTTGAAATAGATACGCACGGCCCAGGCATTGCCGTCTTCCAGCGGCTCGCCCATGGCCACATAAAGGTCGCGCCAGAACCCGGCATCGATGGCGGCTTCCGTCATGATCTGACCACTGGCGTGATAGGTACGTTTTTCCGGATGCATGATGGCTTCCGGCTCGCCCTGATAGGTCACATGGAAGTGGCCACGGGTAGAGTCGAAGTTGGGACCGACATAACTGTCCAGGCTGTCAAACACAAACGCATATTCACCGATGGATGCCTGATCCCCGGGCGCCATACGAATATCCCTTTCCACTTCGTGGAAGCTCACCAGGGTAATGCCTGCCACCATCACCGCCAGGCCACAGTGGGCCATGACCATGCCCCAGTAACCGCGCCCCAGTTTCCCCAAGCCGGTAAAGAATCCCTGGCCATAAGCTCTGGCCCGGCGCACCACGTCATCCACATGGGCAAACACCAGGAACAGAGCCAGCATGATCGCCAGCACGCCCTGCCAGGGGGATGGCTCGGGGAGCCGCGCAGCAAACCAGCCGGCAATGATCGCCGCCGGTGCCAGCAGTGCCATGCGCTTGAGCAGGCCGTTGCCATCCTGACGTTTCCAGTTACTGAAAACGCCCGGCACCATCAACAGGATCAGTACCAGCGTCAGTGGCACAAAGAACCCGTTGAAGTACGGGCTGCGGATGGAAATTTTCAGATCCATGGCCTCGAAGAACAGCGGGGCCACGGTGCCCACCAGCACCACAAAGGTGGCGGTGAGAAGAATCAGATTGTTGCCCAGCAAGAAGGCTTCCCGGGACACCGGCTTGAAGCCCTTGTTGTTGGTCAGGGCGGAAGAACGAAACGCAAACAGGGTCAGTGCGCCGCCAGCAACCACACTCAGGAACGCCAGAATAAAGGTGCCCCGCTCCGGATCATTGGCGAAGGCATGGACCGAGGTCAGCACTCCGGAACGCACCAGGAAGGTACCCAGCAGGCTCAGTGAGAAAGCGATGATGGCCAGCAACACGGTCCAGGCCCGGAACATGTTGCGTTTTTCCGTTACCGCCAGGGAATGGATCAGGGCAGTGCCCGCCAGCCAGGGCAACAACGAGGCATTTTCCACCGGATCCCAGAACCACCAGCCGCCCCAGCCCAGCTCGTAGTAGGCCCACCAGGAGCCCAGAGCGATGCCCACGGTGAGAAAACTCCAGGCCACGGTGGTCCAGGGCCGGGCCCAACGCGCCCAGGCCGGATCCATATTGCCTGCCAGCAGCCCGGCCACGGCAAAGGCAAAGGCCACGGAAAAGCCCACATAGCCCATATACAGCATGGGCGGGTGAATAATCAGGCCCGGGTCCTGCAGCAGCGGATTCAGATCCGCCCCGTCCAGCGGGAACCAGGGCAAGACCCGATCAAAGGGATTAGATGTCAGCAGCATGAACAGCAGGAAGCCCACCGAGATCATGCCCATCACGGACAACACCCGGGCGACCATGTGCAGGGGAACGCTGCGACTCAGCACCCCGACCATGGCCGCCCAGCCGCCCAGCATCCAGCCCCACAGCAGCAGCGAGCCTTCATGACCACCCCATATGGCGGATAGCCGATAGGCCAGCGGCAACGCGGAATTGCTGTGGTTGGCCACATAGGCCACGGAGAAGTCGTTAATGTAGAAGCTATAGCCCAGGCAGACCATGGAAAGGGTCAGTGCCAGCCACTGAACCCAGGCCAGCGGGCGGGCATACCATTGCAGGGCAAGAATGTTACGATGCACCCCGATCAACGGGAATACTGATAAACACAGGGCTGCAGCCAGTGCCAACCACAGGGATAGATGCCCGATTTCTGCCGCCACGAGAGCTCCTCAATCCGCTTTTTACTGTCCGATGCCTGTCAAACCGCCGTTACGCGCGGTCCGGCGCGCATAGCATCGGTACATGGTCCGGCAATTGCAAGTCCGTGGCGTGGAGGGAGTCGCTGAATAACCTATAATGAATTTCAGCCGTTCCCGAGCCGCAATTGATCCTCAGGAAGCATAGACCAGCGTCTTTATTGTCCGTTCATCGGTCATTTTCGGTAAAGCCATCCTTTCGACATATTTTGAGACGCTTGCTATTCGTATGCTTTCACTTGGCTTTGCTAGTATGCGTTCGATCATGACACCGTGTCATAGCGGTGCCGATAAAACGTCATAAATCATCCATATACTCGGAATGTGCCATCAGGCCTTCACGGAGTAAGACTTTGAGCACTACAACAGAACAGAAATCCTCCTACGATCGCGAGGACTTGCTTGCCTGCGCCCACGGCGAGCTTTTCGGGCCCGGCAACGCGCGCCTGCCACTACCCAACATGCTGATGATGGACCGTATTGCCCATATCAGCGATCAGGGTGGCAAGTACGGTAAAGGCGAAATTATCGCCGAGCTGGATATTCGCCCGGACCTGTGGTTTTTCGAATGCCACTTCGAAAGTGATCCGGTGATGCCCGGCTGCCTTGGCCTGGATGCCACCTGGCAGCTGCTGGGCTTTTTGCTGGGCTGGTTGGGTCACCCGGGCCGCGGCCGCGCCCTGGGCGTGGGGAGTGTGAAATTCTCCGGGCAGATTCTGCCAACAGCCAAGAAGGTAACCTACAAACTGGACGTGAAACGGGTCATTTCCCGCAAGCTGATTCTGGGCATCGCCGATGCCACCGTCAGCGTTGACGGCAAGGAGATCTACCTTGCCGAAGACCTGCGCGTAGGCCTGTTCACTTCCACCGACGGATTTTAGGAGCCAAACATGCGCCGCGTAGTCATCACAGGAATGGGCATTGTCTCCTGCCTGGGCAACGATACCGATAGCGTCACCCGGTCCTTGCGCGAGGGCCGTTCCGGCATTCGCTTCAAGGAAGACTACAAAGAGCTGGGCATGCGCAGCCACGTTGCCGGCACCCCGGAAATCGCACTGGAAGACTTCATCGACCGCAAGCCCCGTCGTTTCATGGGTGATGCGGCCGCCTATGCCTACATCGCCATGCAACAGGCGATCACCGATGCGGGCCTGGAAGAAGACCAAGTCAGTAACGAGCGAACCGGTCTGGTCGCCGGCTCCGGTGGCCACTCCTCCTTTAATCAGGTGGAAGCCGCAGATATCGCCCGCAACCGTGGCGTTAAACGCGTTGGCCCCTACATGGTGCCCCGGGTAATGGCCTCCACCGTCTCCGCTTGCCTGGCCACGCCTTTCAAGATCAAGGGTATCAACTACTCCATTGCTTCCGCCTGCGCCACCAGCGCCCACTGTATTGGTAACGCGGTGGAACAGATTCAACTGGGCAAACAGGACGTGGTGTTTGCCGGCGGTGGTGAAGAAGAACACTGGACCCTGAGCTGTCTGTTCGACGGCATGGGCGCCCTGTCCAGCAAGTACAACGACACGCCGCAAACGGCCTCCCGGGCTTACGATGCCAACCGCGATGGCTTTGTGATCGCGGGCGGTGGCGGCATGGTCGTTGTCGAAGAGCTGGAACATGCCAAAGCGCGTGGCGCAAAAATCTACGCAGAAGTGATCGGCTATGGCGCCACCAGTGACGGCCATGACATGGTCGCGCCCAACGGCGAGGGCGCTGCGCGCTGCATGCGCCAGGCACTGGCCACCATGGACGGCAAGGTCGATTACATTAATGCCCACGGCACCAGCACCCCGGTGGGGGATGTGGCTGAGCTGAAAGCCATTCGAGAAGTGTTTGGCGACAATTGCCCGGACATCGGCTCCACCAAGAGCCTTTCCGGTCACAGCCTGGGCGCCGCCGGGGTTCACGAAGCCATCTACAGCCTGCTGATGATGCAGCATGACTTCACCGCCCTGAGCGCCAATATCGAAACCCTGGATGAAAAGTCGGAAGGACTGCCGATTCTGGTGCAGGGGAAGGATAGCGGCCCGGCCACCGTGCTGAGCAACAGCTTTGGCTTTGGTGGCACCAATGCCAGCCTGGTACTGCGCAAGTGGGAAGGGTGAGGAAAAAGCAGTTAACAGTGAATAGTTAACAGCGAAAAAGAGCTCGGCATTGCCGGGCTTTTTTTGTTTGGGGTATTTGTTTTTGCAAGGCCGCCCTGCATCGCTTCGAGTCCACGAAAACCTTCCTTTATTCGTAGGGTGCACTGAGCCTAAGCGAACTGCACCAATCGGGCGTTTGATGGTGCAGTTCGCTTAGGCTCAGTGCACCCTACATTTTGGAAATCGGCCGGTGTTTGCAACCCAAAAAAAAGCCTCCGGAGAGGAGGCTTAAAAATACCGTCATAGCTATTCCTGCCTTGGCAGGTCCCGAGCCTGATGACGATAGGCACACAATGTTCTGCAATCAGAACCAGCAGTTGTCCATGGTGATAAAGGTGTCGTCGGCATCGATCAATCGTTGCGCGTCCAGTTCCACCCGGGGCAATTCCCAGTGGAAAAAATACTGCGCCGCCTGCAATTTACCCTGAGCAAAATCCTTGTCTTCGGGGGCATCCAGTGCCGCTGCCGCATTGGCCTGCCGCAACCACATCCAGGCTGCCACGGTATGCCCCATCAGTTGCAGGTAGGCATTGGCGTTGGACAGCGCAATGCGCGGCCCCTGCTCTGCCATCAACTTGCCTGCGGCTGCTGTGGCCGCTTCAACGCTTGGCAACATGGCTTTCAGCGCCTGGGCAAAAGGCTGGCATCGGTCATCCGAGGTGTTATCGACATCGGCGAGGATACGCTGGGCCAGCAGTTGCAGCCCCTTGCCGTTGGCCATCCACACCTTGCGGCCCAGCAGGTCCATGCCCTGCACACCGGTGGTGCCTTCGTGAATGGGATTAAGGCGGTTGTCACGCCATACCTGTTCCACCGGATATTCGCGGGTGTAACCGGCGCCACCAAACACCTGAATGGCCATGTCGTTGGCTTTGACACCAAATT
Source organism: Alcanivorax jadensis T9 (assembly GCF_000756655.1). Taxonomy (GTDB): domain Bacteria; phylum Pseudomonadota; class Gammaproteobacteria; order Pseudomonadales; family Alcanivoracaceae; genus Alcanivorax; species Alcanivorax jadensis. The sequence goes on along the minus strand of NZ_ARXU01000004.1, from coordinate 232,501 downwards.
CTGAAGGCCAGCTTTTCAGTACAGGCGTGAGCAGATCCAGCAGCAGGTGGGCATCCTTCGCTGCCGCCTCATCACCGGTCTCGATGTCATCCACCAGACGATAGCCATACAGGCTCATGGCGATGGCCGCTTCCGCGTAGGCCTTCTGGGTCAGCAACAGACGTTTTACATCCGCGTGTTCAATGATGGGAACCTGCGGTTTGCTGAAATCCGCATCATCCGGATGCCGGCCCTGCAGGCGATCGCGGGCGTAATCCAGTGCATAGCGATACCCCCGGTAACCCAGCACCGCCGCACCAAAGCCCACGCCCACCCGCGCTTCATTCATCATCTGGAACATATAGCGCAGGCCCTGATGAGCTTCGCCCACCAGGTAGCCATGGCAATCATCATTATCGCCAAAGGTCAGCGCAGTACTGGTGGTGCCCCGGTAACCAAGCTTGTGGATCAGGCCGGCAAGTACCACATCGTTGCGCTCCCCCGGGTTTCCCTGGGCATCCAAACGGTATTTGGGTACCACAAACAGGGAAATCCCCTTCACCCCTTCCGGGCCACCGGGAATCTTGGCCAGCACCAGGTGGACGATATTATCCGCCAGCTCGTTATCGCCGCCGGAAATGTAGATCTTGTTGCCCTTGAGGCGATAGCTACCGTCTTCCTGAGGCACCGCACGGGTGCGGATGTCGGCCAGGGAAGAACCGGCATGGGGCTCGGTCAATGCCATGGTGCCGGTAAAGCGCCCCGCCATCATCGGTTCCAGAAACTGTGATCTCAGGGTGTCGCTGGCAAAATTGCGAATCACATTGGCCGCTGCAGCCGTCAGAAAAGCATAGCCGGTAGAGCTGGGATTCACACAAGTGAACATCCCCTTGCAAGCTGCGGCCGCGATTTCCGGCAACTGCATGCCTCCCTCTTCAAAACTGGCCCGTGAAGAGAGAAACCCGGCATTGATATAGGCATCGAAAGCGGTTTTCACTTCCGGGCGCATGACCACTTTGCCGTCCACAAAGGTCGGCTCGTCCTTGTCCGCCAGGCTGTTGTGATTGGCGAACTTTTCCCGGGCCAGTTTCTCTGCCGTATCCAGTGCCGCCTCGATGGTTTCCCGGCTGTGCTCCGCAAAACGCGGACGCTGGAACAGGGTGTCGGTGTCCAGTACTTCGAACAGCTGAAAACTGAGATCACGACGATCGAGAATCACATCACTCACGGTTTGGCTCCGGTTGGTTTGAACCTGAATTGCTGACTGCCCATGGATTCAGGTTGAACAGCTTGCCATCCCCCCTCCCGGTCTGGCATTGTCGCCTATGACTTATTCATGGTGGAATACGACACGATGTACCTAGTAGCCGTATTAGCCTTCGATGGCGTTTTTGCTTCTGCCCTTACCGGGGTGGTGGATTTGTTCAACCTGACCGGGGTGACCTGGAACCGCATCCACGACCAGCCGCTGGATCGGCAGTTCGAGGTACGCGTTGTCTCACGGGGCGGTAACCCGGTGCGCTGTACCAACGGCATTCGCATGGCGGTGGACTGCTCCCTGGAGCAACTGGATCAGGCCGACCTGGTGATCGTGCCAACCATCGGCGGCAAGCTGGAAACCGTGCTGGCCCAGGAGCAGGACGTCCTGCCCTGGCTGCGCTTTCTGCATCAAGGGGGAGCGGACCTGGCCAGCAACTGCACCGGGGCTTTCCTGCTGGCCGAAGCCGGCCTACTGGACGGCAAGACCGCCACCACCCACTGGGGCTTCAGCCAGCAGTTTCGCCATCACTATCCGCAGGTAAAACTCAACGAGCGCGAGCTGATTACCCGCGATGGCAATATCTTCTGCGCCGGTGGCGGCACCGCCTGGAGGGACCTGACCATCCTGCTGGTAGAGCGTTACTGCGGCGCCGACCTGGCCCGGGAGCTGGCACGGGCCTTTGTCATTGATGTGCGCAACGACCTGCAAAGTATCTATGCCGGCCTGCCCGCCCACAGCTATCACCAGGACGACCAGGTACAGACCATCCAGGCGTGGATTCATGAGCACTACAAGGAGAGCACCAGTCTTGGTCAGCTGGCAGAAATGGTTCACCTGAGCCCACGCCAATTGCAGCGACGCTTTACCACCACCCTGGGCGAGCCACCGTTGCAATACCTGCAGCGGGTACGCATTGAAGCGGCGCGCAAGATGCTGGAGCGCGGCACCAACAACCTGGCAAGGCTGTCAGAACAGGTGGGTTACCAGGACGTAAGCAGTTTTTCCCGCCTCTTCAAGCGCCATACCGGACTGTCGCCCAGCCACTACCGACAGCGTTTTTCCCGTACCGGAACCCTCTCTGACTGAAAGGGCCACTGCGGCGACCAACGTGAAGAACCTTGACGGGCTGTTGACGACTCGGGCCTGATGATATCCATAATCAAAAAAAGGAGAGACCCCGTGGAAAACCTGTCCATCATACTCGTGGAAGACCATCGCCAACTGGCCCAAACCGTGGTGGAATTTCTGGAACAGGAAGGCGCCACGGTGGATTATGCCGGCAACACCAGCCTGGCCCGGGAACTGGTCCAGGAGCATCATTACGATCTGATGCTGCTGGATGTAATGCTGCCCGGCGAAGACGGCTACAGCTTCTGCCAGTACCTGCGCAAAGAGTTGGCTCTGGACCTGCCGGTAATCTTCATGACCGCCCGCGACCAGCTGGAAGACAAACTGGAAGGTTTTGACCGGGGCGGTGACGACTACATCGTCAAGCCCTTTGCCCTGCCGGAATTGGCAGCCCGGGTCTCCGCCCTGATTCGCCGTCAACGCAAAGAAGTGACCGCCAATACCTTGCAGGTGGCAGATCTGCAGCTGGACCCCGCCCGTCAGGAAGTTCGCCGCGACGGTCAGCTACTGAAGCTTTCTCCCACTGCCTTCCGTATTCTACGCATCCTGATGCGAGAATCCCCCAAGGTGGTCAGCCGCGAACAGCTTGAACATGAGCTGTGGGGTGACCTGGTGCCGGACTCTGATGCCCTGCGCAGTCACCTGTACAATCTGCGCAAGGCGGTGGACAAACCCTTCGAGAACGCGTTGCTCAATACCCTGCCTGGTGTGGGCTTCAGCATTCAGGAGGACCGCCCTACCGCTGGATAGTGGGTCTCTGACGAACGCCCTGCGCAGGCAGGGCTTGCACTTTATGTCTCAGGGGCCTGACAATACGCAAAAATAACAATATGCCTACCCCCCTATGCCTGCCGATGTGATTCCTCTGCCAAGCTATACCACCTGTCAATCGCTGCTTGATGCACATCTGACGGAGCTGCAAAACCGCTTCGGAATGGCTACGTGGATGATTACCCGCCTGAGCGGTGAAGATTTGATCCTGTTACGAGTGCAGGATGGGCATTACGGTCTGCAGCGGGGAGAACGACTGCAATGGCAGAACAGCTACTGTGTTCGTATGGTGGAACTGGGCGCCCCCCGCATCACCACGGATGTGAGCACGGACCCGAATGATCCGTTCAGCTCACTGAACAACTCTCTGGATATCGGCGCCTACATCGGTTTGCCCCTGGTAGACAGCGACAATCGCCTGTTCGGCACACTGTGCGCCATGGACCCCCAGGCCCAACCGGCCGATCTTGCCAACGCTCTGCCCTCCCTGACCCACGACGCTGCCCTGATCAGTTTTCTGCTCAACAATGCGGTGCGCGAAGCCAGGGAAAAACGGCTCACCACCTTTGTGGAACACCCGGATCGCTGTGACGATACCGGGCTGCCGGGCCGTAAAGGCTGGGATGATATTTGTCGACAGGAAGCCAGCAATTGCCGGGATTTTGGTCTGCAGGCATCGGTCCTTTATCTACAGGCGCCGGAAGACGGTGACAGCCTGACCATTGCCGACTCCCTGGCCGCACTGCTAAGGGAACAGGACAGCATTGCCCACCTGGGAAGTAACTGTTTCGGGATTCTTCTTGCCGACACCGACGAGGAAAAATCCCGCCGCGTGGCAGATCGGATTCGTGACGCGCTGAATGCCAAGCAATTGTTGGTGCGCATTGATCAGGAAATGCTGATCAGCGGCTAAGGAGCCTCTGAATCAGGAAAACCGGATCGCCACTTCGGTACCCCGACCGGGGGCACTGGTTACCATCAGGTGCCAGTGATAGCGCTCACACAGCCGTTGCACGATGGCCAGGCCCAGGCCATGCCCCGCTTCCTGGCTTTGCCCGCGCTCAAACGGTTTCAGAATCCGCGCCAGCTCATCCGCATCCATACCGGCCCCGTAATCCACCACGTGCACGGTCTTTTCCGCCACCAGGATGGTGACGTCGCCAGAACCGCTGTAGTTGATGGCATTGCGCACCAGATTGGTCAGCACAATGGTCAGCGCCACTTCCGGGCTGTGCACGGTCAGCAGGGCCGTCTGGCGAACCTGCAGGCGAATCTGCTTGCGGTCCGCCAGCGGACTGAGACGCTCCATCAGGTTCACGGCCAGGTCGTTGACGATCACGTCCTCGCTGTCCGGCTGGCGCTGTTCCGTGCGAGCCAGCATCAGCAACGTTTCCAGCGTTGCCTCCATGTCCTCCACGGTATCTTCCATGCGGCGGATCAGGGGGCGATCACCGATCTGGCTGACCAGCAATTCCAGGTTGGCACGAAACACTGCCAGTGGCGTGCGCAACTCGTGACTGGCATCACGGGTAAACTGCCGTTCGCGCTCCACAAAGCTCACCAGCCTGTCCGCATAGGCATCCAGCGCCGACACCAACACCGCCACTTCGCTGTCGGTATCCGCATCAATACCACTGAGATCCGGCCGTGCAATACTGGGGTCTTCCACCGGGGTATGCCGTAGCCGGTCAGCAAGCTGCACTAATGGCGACAACAGATCGCGGGATTTTTTCCAGCCCAGAAACGAGGTGATGTAGATCACCAGCAGCACACCGGTGAGAGGCAGAATACCAAACAGAAAAGCCAGTACCGACACCCGCTTTTCATCGAAAATCAGATATAGCCGGGCATCCCCTTTCCGCTCCAGATAGACGATCGGCCGCTCGCCGGCCAGATCCGCCCGCTGGTAACCGTCAGGCAAAGACTGCAATACCTGCGGGATATCATCGTTGACCTTCTCGCTGGTCAGCAATCCCAGCAGGTGACGCGTGTTGGGGCGTGGCTGGGTCGGGTTCTCATCCAGCAGGGTCCAGTAGTGCTCGGCTTCCTTGATCAGTGCCTGCTTCACCAGAACCTGTTCGATAATGTTGGCCGTGGCCCACACGCCCAGCACCGTAGTCAGACTGATCAGCAACAACTGAAGCAGGTAGACGCGGGTAATTCGCTGCTGGACGCCGGTTTTCTTCATGCAAGATACTCAACGGTTTCAGTCGGCAGTATTCGCCGGACGGGAAAACAGATAATGGGCCACGAACCATTCTTCCCCGTCACGATAGTCAAACAACTCCGCGCAGGCCATGAAAAACATACGCCAGCGTTGCAACCATACCTTGCCATTACCCTTGCCATACACCTCATCCAGCAACGGGATCAGCCGGGATTGCTTCTGGTCCGCCAGTTCCAGCCAGCCCTCAAGGGTCCGCGCGTAATGGGTTCCATTCACTGCCCAGCGCTGTTCCTCCTCCAGTTTGCCCGCACAGTGGGGCAACCAGTCGTAGGAGGGCATCATGCCGCCAGTAAAGAAATACCGCGCCATCCAGTCGCTGCTGCCCTCATCTTCAAACAGATAGGTCAGATTGAGATGGCAAAACACATGAATAAACAGCTTGCCGCCTGGTTTCAACCAGTCATGAATCCGCGCCATCAGGGTACTGTGGTTGCGCATGTGCTCGAACATCTCCACAGAGACGACCCGGTCAAAGGGCTGATCAGGCTGAAACAATGACGCGTCTGCAGTAATCACTCGCACATTGGTCAGGCCTTTTTCTTTCGCCCGCCCCATGATGAAGGCTTTCTGTGATGCCGAGTTGGAAATGGCGGTAATACGGCTGCCCGGGTAGTGTTCTGCCATCCACAGCGTCAGTGACCCCCAGCCACACCCCATTTCCAGGATCTCTTGACCGTTGTCCAGTTCGGCACGCTCGCAAGTCATCGCCAGCATGGCGCGCTCGGCCTCTGCCAGGTCATTAACACCGTCCGGCCAGTAAGCGCTGGAATACTTCAGATACGGGCCGAGGACCTGTTCATAAAAACGCGAATCCACCTCGTAATGCTGCTCGTTGGCTTCATTCTGGCCCACTGCCACCGGGCCCTGCTTCAGCGAGCTTTCCAGGTCATCACGATTGTGCTTCTGTCGCTCCTGTTCAAGCCGCTTTCCCAGCAAACGCCGGATACCGAAACGTACCAGGGCATCCGGCAACAGGCCGGACTCCGCCATTTGAATCATCATGATTTGGGTCTCCAGGGAAAGAACGCACTGGTAGTGCGCTGATAGTCTCGATAATCGTCGCCACGGGATTTCAGTGCCTGCTTTTCCGTGTAGGGAATGCCGGTGACGAACCAGAGGAAAACAAACATGGCCAGCGGCAAACACCACAGCCAGGCCCCCTGAGTAGCGCCAATGGCGATCAGCGGGTAACTGCACCAGTGCAACCATTCAAAGAAATAATTGGGATGGCGGGAATAACGCCACAACCCTTCACGGCAAGTGCGCCCGGCGCTGTCCGGCTTCTGCTTGAAACGCGACAGTTGCCTGTCGGCCAGACTCTCTCCGGCAATCGCCAGTACGCCAAGACAGGCGCCCAGGACGACCGTAATGCCGTAGCTGTGTTGCTGGCTGCCGATCACCCAGAACGTGAGGGCAAAACCCCAGGCCAGCAGAGCCTGGCCCCAGTAAAACAACAGAAATACCGGCTGGGTCTTTTCCTGCAGGGCTTCACGCATGGCCGCGTAGCGACCATCTTCATGGGATTCACTGGCCACCCGCCGAAAAATATGACTGCCCAGCCGCACGGACCAGAGCAACAGCAGCGCACCGGCCGCCCACCGCGGCAGGGAGGCGCCACTGCCCATCACCAGAAAAATGAGTCCGACCACACCCACCGACCAGGACCAGAACACATCCACCCAGCCCGCATTACGAGTCTGCAACTGCTGCAACCACAACACCGAGGCCACGATCAGCAAGGCGATAAGCAACAAATAATGTATCTCAGGCATGATGATGTTCCCTTTCACCGGTGAGTTGCGCCCCGTAGGCCAGCAGCGGCACCGCCACAGCCCAGACCACACCATAGGTCACTGCGATTGGCAGCCAGTCGAGCGGCGCGCTGGCCGCCCCCAGTCTGATGCCCATGGTGACGGAAAAGATACCACCCACGGCGCCAAAAGCGGCGCCCAGCCAAGGCCTGCCACATAACCAGCGCAGGCTGTAGTGAAAGCTTACGGCAAATCCCAACCACAATGCCCAGATCCACCCCGGTGCGAGCCAAGGGTGATCCCAACCTGTATAAACCAAAAAGCCGTTGCTCAGCCAGATCGGCTCAAGCAATAAGCAAAGCACAAGGCCCCACAGCAGCATGGGGGTATTTTTGACCCAGCGGGGGTCAAACCACCACTGCCCTGCCAGCATTACTCCCAGCACAGCCCAGGATGGCCAGGACATGTCCCTGGCGCCGCCAAATACCGCCGACGCCCACAACAGCTGGAAGCCGACAAAATTGATAATCAAAGAGGCTGGTAATCTTTTCATCAGCGAACAGTGCGCCACCACTCGTCAATGGCCTGTGAAATTCCTTCACAGGCGAATCACCCGCGTGGGATCACAGTTAACTGATGAAATCATTACTTATGACAAGTGTCCTCTTCGTGCCGCTGCTGCTGATAGGCTGCAGCTCGACACCACTTGGCCCCTACGGCTATACAGACCATTACCTTGAGCGCAGCAGTACTGCCACCCAGGATGCCGTGCTACCTGATGACGAGACCCTGTCCCGCTTTATCAGTTTCTACAATCCCCTCGACCAGGATCAGATTGCCAACAGCATGGACAAGATTTACGCCGAGGACCTGTACTTCAATGACACCCTGGTCACCCTCCTGGAACGGAATGCTTTGCAGGAACATCTGCTGGCTACCGCCGAGCGGTTACGTCAGATGTCACTGCAACCGGTAAATGTGATCCGCGACGACAACCAGATCTATCTGGTCTGGGTGATGGAGGCACGCTTCTCCTTGCTGGGCAGAGAGCGCCTGTCGCGGACCATCGGTATCAGCCAGCTACGCTTCAACCGTAATGGGCAGGTTTTCTTCCACCAGGATTTCTGGGACAGCAGCCAGGGCCTGGACCAGCATTTGCCACTATTAGGACCGATGACACGATGGCTACGCGATCACTGATATGCCCCCTTCTGTTTTCACTGGCCTGCCTGCTGGGTAACACAGCCCACGCCAGCGACTGGCAGCTATGCCACCGCAGCGATGTAAAGGCTCTGCGCTTTATCACTGTGGGAGAGGCCCGCCTGCTTCGCCAGGACTGCAATGTCGATAACCTGTTGGCAGCGCCAATGAGGCTGGAATTCAGTTACTACCGTGAGGTTCCCGGCGATGCCTTTGCCAAGGCGGCCATGAACTTTCTGGAAAAAAACCTCAACGACAAGGATTTCGAGCAACTGAAACCACGTTTTGAGGGTTTTAACAGTCATTATCAGGATATTGGCGATGGCGACACCTATGCCATGGTCTATCAGGATCAACAGCTTTTTCTGATGCTCAATAATGATCCGCTCACCAATGAACAGGGAGATCGTTTCGCCAAGGCCTACCTGCGAATCTGGTTCGGGGAAAAGCCCTACTCAGACAACCTCAAGGAAGCCTTGCTGGGTAACCCCTGAGGCCCCGCCGCTATTGCGCCTTGGCAGGCCAATCGGGATACTGATTACATAAAAATCAATATCTTTTGGGGATATCGCAGCATGTCCAAGCTGTTCCATGTGTTGGCCGCTTCTGCCCGGCAGACCAGCCGGCACGACCGTGCCACTGCGCTGAAAGGCACTCTTCTGATCACCATCAGTGCAGTATTACTTTCCCTGGTGCTCACCAGCATCGCCATTCTGGTCGCTGGCGAAAGAGACTGGCTTTCCGCCTTGGTGCTGGCCACCTTGCTCCCGTTGCTACTGCTGCCCCCCCCTCTCTATCTGGTGGGCAGCCGACTGATGTCTCTGGACCGGCAGAACCATCAGTTGCAACAGCTCGCTCGGGAAGATCATCTCACCGGCCTTTTCAACCGCCCTCACCTGCTCAGCATGCTGGAAAGGGAACTGGCTCTGAGCCAGCGTCATAACTACATCGTGTCCATCCTGCTGCTCGAGATCAACGACTTCACCCAGCTGCTGGATGAGTTTGGACGTCACACTGGCGAGAAGGCGCTACGCCTGTTTGCCGACTGTATTCGTGAAAAAATTCGCGAAAGCGATCTCTTCGGGCGCTTCGACGGCGCCCAGTTCCTGCTGGTACTCCCTCACACCAGCTATGACGATGCCGCCCGCATGGGCGAAGGTCTGCGCGCTCTCACCGCCGGCATCCGGCTGACTAGCCAGCAACCTGAAAATGCGCACCAGGACAATGTCAAAATCAGCGCAAAAATCGGCGTTGCCAGTACAGAAAACAGTGGCCGCAGTATCAACCCGCTACTTAACGAAGCCGACTACGCGCTTTATCAAAACCGAAACGAAGGACGCGACCGTTCTGATCCATCAAGAAACAACCTTTAAATCTTATCTGAAAAATAAAAAGTAATGCTTTTACATTAGATAATTACAAAAAAAGACCTCCTGCTACCAAACATTTTCCATATTTGTAAATTTTTTTATTAATCTGTCATGTGAGGATTTACATGGGAGACAGGCTGCACAACACTGACCTCGTGTTTGTACTGCCTATTTGGACAAAACAAGGAAGGAAATTATGAACGCTAAACATTTTTTGGCGGCGAGTATTGCTTGCGCATCCGTCACTGCGACCACTGCGGTCACTGCTGACGACATCCCCGAGCGTTATTTCTACTTTGGTGGTCACATCAGTGAGAACTTTTTAGACCTGGGTGATCACTTTGACGGCGATACTAGCGACAACTCAGTGACTTTGCCGGGTGCTCAGATAGGTTACCGGTTTAATCGTGACTGGTCTGTCCAAGGTTGGTGGGAGCGTAACAACTCCAACACACGGCTATTTGAGAAAGCAGATATCAACATTGCCCACGGTAGCCTGCGTAAACATTTCGCCGGAAATTCCGCGTTCGAACCTTACCTGGGTATCGGTGCCGGTGAGTTCCGCACTGAGTTTTCACGTGCAAGCGTCGCAGCCCGATCACTATCAGATGAAGATTTCAAGGAAACCATTGGTACCCTGGAAACCGGTTTCCAGACCATGCTGCACCCGCACTTCCTGATGGACGTCGGCGCTCGCGCTATGTACAGCATTGACAATGAACGCTGGGACGCAGAAGTCTATGCTGGCCTGAACTTCCTGATCGGTGCGTCCGAGAAAGAAGAAGAGCCCGCACCAGTGGTTGAGAACGTGGTAACCGACAGTGACGGCGATGGCGTACCTGATGACCGTGATCAGTGTGCCAACACCCCTGCAGGTGCCCAGGTCGATGCCACCGGTTGTGAACTGGACGACGACGGTGATGGCGTAGTCAACAGTGCCGACGAATGCCCGGATACCCCGGCTGGCGCACTGGTAGACGACAAGGGCTGTCAGCAGTACCTGGAAAAAGACGTGAAGGAAACCCTGTACGTTGAGTTCGGCCTGGACAAGGCTGAGGTCCGTCAGACTTCCTACCCTGAGCTGGAGCGTCTGGCTGAAGAGATGCGCAAGTATCCCTCTGCCGACCTGGTACTGGAAGGTCACACCGACAGCACTGGCGCAGCGAGCTACAACAAGTCGCTCTCCAAGAAGCGTGCTGATGCAGTGAAGAAAGTTCTGGTGGAAGAGTTCAACATCAGCACTGACCGCATCACCACTGAAGGCTACGGTGAAGAGAAGCCGATCGCCGACAACGGCACCAGTGAAGGCCGCGCGGAAAACCGTCGCGTAGAAGCCATCATGAAGGCCACTACCCAGGAAGCTCAGTACCAATAAGAGCGTTTCCTGAACGAAAAAAGGCCGGCATTTGCCGGCCTTTTTTTATGGTCACAAAGTCTCAAGCATGTTCGAAACCGTAGGGTGCACTGAGCCTAAGCGAACTGCACCACCCCGGCGTTTGAATGGTGCAGTTCGCCTTAGGCTCAGTGCACCCTACCCACACCTCACCCCTTTCGGCGAGCCGCGAAAAACGCCTTCAGCATGGCCGCACTCTCCGCCTCCATCAGACCCCCTTCTACCAGCAATTTGTGGTTGTAGAAATCCACCTGCGGTAACTGCAGCTGACTAACGCAAACGCCAGCACGGGGCTCACTGGCCGCATAAACCAGCCGAGCCACACGGGCATGAACCAGGGCACCGAAACACATGGTGCAGGGCTCCAGGGTCACGTACAGCGTGCTTCCCGGTAACCGGTAATTCTGCTCGGTCTCCGCCGCCGCACGTAGCGCCACCACTTCGGCGTGAGCTGTCGGATCATGGGCGATGATGGGTTGATTGAAGCCTTCACCCAGCACCCGCTGATCACGCACCAGCACGGCCCCCACCGGCACTTCGCCCGCCTCGGCAGCCTGCCGGGCCAGTTCCAGCGCCCGCTGCATCCAGATTTCGTCGTTCATGGCTCTATCCTGATCAATGCGGGGCCATGGTATGTCGCAGCCGGCCCTAGCCCGGATTTCTCACCCAAACGCTCCTCAATTCGGGTTTGGCACTACTATACAAGACAGAAAGCCATTTTAGAGTAGATTCCATTTTGTATCTCACGCTTGCCATGCATTAGACGAGAAGTCCGGGCTAGCACCAACACCCCATTTCGTTACAATCATGCCATCAACCGCATTGAGAGCTGTTATGACATCCATCGGAACGCCTTTTACCGACAACGCCACCCGCGTCATGCTGCTGGGCAGCGGCGAACTGGGCCGGGAAGTGGCCATCGAACTGATCCGTTATGGCTGCGAAGTGATTGCCGTTGACCGCTATGATCACGCCCCTGCCATGCAGGTGGCCCAGCGTAGCCATGTCATCAACATGCTCGACGGGGCCGCCTTGCGCCAACTGGTAGAACAGGAGAAGCCGGCGCTGATCGTCCCGGAAATCGAAGCCATCGCCACCGACGAACTGGTACAGCTGGAAAGCGAAGGCTTTACCGTCGTGCCCACTGCCCGGGCGGCAAAACTGACCATGAACCGTGAAGGCATTCGCCGGCTGGCGGCAGAAGAATTATCTCTACCCACCTCGCCCTACCGCTTTGCAGAAAGCCTGGAGGACTACCAACAGGCCGTTGCCGAGATCGGCCTGCCCTGCGTGGTCAAACCGGTGATGAGTTCCTCCGGCAAGGGCCAGAGCACGGTGAAAACCGAAACGGATATCCAGACCGCCTGGGACTATGCGCAATCCGGTGGCCGCGCCGGACAGGGTCGGGTCATCGTGGAAGGCTTTGTGGATTTCGATTATGAAATCACCCTGCTGACCGTGCGACACCGGGATGGCACCCGCTATGCCACCACCTACTGCGCTCCCATCGGCCACCGCCAGGAAAACGGCGATTACCAGGAATCCTGGCAGCCGCAAGCCATGAGCGAAAAAGCACTGCAAGCGTCTAAACAGGTCGCCGGCGCCATCACCGAAGCTCTGGGCGGCATGGGTATTTTTGGCGTTGAGCTGTTTATCAAGGGCGATCAAGTCTACTTCAGCGAAGTCTCTCCTCGCCCCCATGACACCGGGCTGGTGACCTTGCTGTCGCAAAACCTGTCGGAATTCGCGCTGCATGCCCGTGCTATTCTTGGCCTGCCGATTCCGGATATCGAACAACGCGGCCCCAGCGCTTCCTCGGTACTGCTGGTGCAAGGTGAATCCAGCGAGATGCGTTACAGTGGCCTAGACAAGGCCCTGGCCCAACCGGAAACGGAAGTGCGCCTGTTCGGCAAACCGGAAGTGAAAGGCAGCCGCCGCCTGGGTGTCGCTCTGGCGAGAGGCGAATCCATCCAGCAAGCGCGGGACAAGGCCAATGCTGCCAGCGCGGCTCTGAGCGTAGATCTTTAAAACGAGGATAATAACAATGCAAAATCAGGACACGCACAGCAAGGTGATCGGCTATCTGCTGTGGATTTTTGGTTTCATGGGCGCCCATCGCTTTTACTATGGCCGCCAGATCACCGGCACCATCTGGTTCTTTACCCTGGGCCTGTTTTTCATCGGCTGGATCATCGATCTGTTTCTGATCCCCGGCATGGACGATGCAGCGGACGAACGCTACGAACCCGGCAGCATCGATTACAACATCGGCTGGGTTCTGCTTACCTTCCTGGGCATCTTCGGCATCCACCGTTTCTACATGGGCAAGGTGATCACCGGCATCATCTATCTGCTTACCGCCGGGCTGTTTGGATTGGGCATCCTCTACGATTTCTGGACCTTGAACGGCCAGATCACCGAAAAGAACCGCCTGGCCTGAACCCGGCAGACGCCACGCCCATGGCGGGGGTGGCGTCAACGCATCACAAACCCCGCAAACAACACCGCGAAGCCACCCACCTCGGCCACGATCAACGACACCATGAAGGTAGACATGGCCAGCTCTGGCACACTACCGCCACCGAGACGATGGGGGCGCTGCAACTGATTACGGGTGTCCTGCAGGAAGCCGTGGAGAATATAGCTGCCGATAGCCAGGCCAAAAAACACCACGTTTGCCAGCACCGCCAGCGTATTGATCCAGTCATCCCAGACACTGAGTAGCGCAAACCGCTCCAGTACCAGACAGGCAAACGCGTACATCAGGCTCGCCCGGTGCGCCACATCCACATAGTAATGTGCCCGCCCCTTTTCACTGGTAGCGATCTGCCAGTATTTCCACACCCCGGTCAGCAGCCCCGTCAGAAAGTAGATACCGCAAGCCCACAACGCCCATTGGTCTGCTGTCATTCTTTTCTCTCCTTATAATTCGAAAAAATGCGCCAGGGTGGCCAGCATTTGCGGCTGGGCATGGCAATAACGCCGCCGCCCTTCCCGCTCCACCCGGATAAGCCCGGCCTCGGCCAGTTCTCGCACATGGTGGGAGACTGTGGGGGCACCGATATTGAGACGCTGCATGAAATCCCCGAAGGCACAACCCGCCGGCACTTTCGCCAGATCCGCATGACCATGGGCACGACAGTGCTCCAGAATCACTTGATAGATACGCAAGCGGTTAGGGTTCGACAGGGCACGAAAGGCCGCTGCCAACTGATCCGCTGAACTCTCCGGTATGTCTTTCTGTGCCAAAACCGGCACCTCCACACAAAATGGTTTGACGGGTATAAAACTAACTTATAGTTTGACCATCATCAAACTATATAGCTGCTGACCTGCACAGGTCGCTGGAGGACAATCGTGAGCCACGCGGACACTCTCGGACAATCACTGGCCCTGCCCTGCGGAATAACGCTGAAAAATCGCTTCGCCAAATCTGCCATGAGCGAAGCGCTGGGCACCATCGATAATCATGTCACCCCCGCACTGGAGCGGCTCTACGGTCGCTGGGCCCAGGGCGGTACCGGACTGCTGATTACCGGCAACATCATGATTGACCGCAACCACACCGGCGAGCCCCGTAACGTAGTACTGGAAGATGAGCGCGACATGACCCTGCTGAAACGCTGGGCCGAGGCCGGCAAAAACCAGGGCAATGATATCTGGGTGCAACTCAACCACCCGGGCAAGCAGATCCCGCGCATGCTCGCCAGCGGTGATACCCTGGCCCCCTCCGCTGTCCCCTTCGGCAAGGAACTCAAAAGCGCTTTCAAGACGCCACGGGCGCTCACAGAAGATGAAATCTTCGACATCATCCGCCGTTTCGCTACCAGCTCGGCACTGGCGAAGAAAGCCGGCTTCACTGGCGTGCAGATTCATGGCGCCCATGGCTACCTGGTCAGCCAGTTCCTGTCCGGCCACCATAACCGTCGCACTGACAAATGGGGCGGCTCCCTGGAAAACCGCATGCGTTTTCCGCTGGAAATCTATCGCGCCATCCGTGAGGCCGTTGGCCCGGATTACCCGGTAAGCATCAAACTCAACTCTGCGGATTTCCAGCGTGGTGGTTTCACCGAAGAAGAATCCATGACCGTAGCGGAAACCCTGGCCAATGAAGGTCTGGATCTGCTGGAGATTTCCGGCGGCAACTATGAAAACCCGGCCATGGCTGGCGCCAGGGGCGTGCGCGAAAGCACCGTTAAACGAGAAGCCTATTTCCTGGATTACGCCCAGGCCATTCGCAAGCGAGTCTCCACGCCACTGATGGTCACCGGCGGCTTCCGCTCCGCCCAGGCCATGGCACAAGCGGTGGAAAGCGGCGCCACCGACCTGGTCGGCATTGCCCGCCCCCTGGCAGTGGAACCAGATCTGGCCAATCGCATTCTTGCCGGCCAGGAAGGCGTTATAAGCCGGGTCACACCGCGCAAGACAGGCATCAAGATGATCGACGAGATGGCCATGATGGAAGTCTCCTGGTTTTCCCGTCAGTTGCACCGCATGGGCAAGGGACAGGACCCGAAACCGGATGAAAGCGTGCTGCTATCGTTGTTCAAGGTGATCACGGAGATGGGTATCGGCAGCTTCAAGACCCGACGGTTGCGGGCAAACAGCTGAAAGGCAGTGAATAGTTAATAGCGAAAAACACAAAAAAGCCCTTGCCGAGATTTGCCGGCAAGGGCTTTTTTTGTAGGAGCGGCGCTTGAGCCGCGAACCTGCTTGCGAAAACATTCCCAGGGACGCTTCGCGGCTCAAGCGCCGCTCCTACATCCCGCCCTTAAAGGGCCGCGGCTACTTCCGCACCCTGCTTGATGGCGCGCTTGGCGTCTAGCTCTGCAGCCAGGTCGGCACCGCCGATCAGGTGGAAGTTTTTCGCTTCTTCCTGATACAGCTCGCGCAGGGATTCCTGACCGGCACAGATCACCACGTGGTCCACATCCAGCACCCGGCTTTCCTCGCCGATCTTGATATGCAGGCCGGCATCATCGATTTTCTCGTAGCTGCAGCCTTTCAGCATGTCCACATTGCGGGATTTCAGGGTGGCGCGATGCACCCAGCCGGAGGTCTTGCCCAGATCCTTGCCCAAAGAGGTCGGTTTACGCTGCAGTAGCGTGATCTGCCGGGCGGGTTTTTCCACCTCCGGCTCAACCAGGCCACCGGGGGCATCGCTATCCATGTCCACGCCCCACTCCTTCATCCACTCTGGCAAGGGCTGCTCGCCGTCACGGGGGTGTTCAGCCAGGAATTCGGACACATCAAAACCAATACCGCCAGCACCGATCACTGCCACCTTTTCACCCACCTGGGCCTTGCCACGCAGAACATCTACGTAGGACAGCACCTTGGGGTGATCGATGCCGGGAATACCCGGTGTACGCGGCAGCACACCCGTAGCGATAACGATTTCATCAAAGCCCTGGGCCTGCAGATCTGCCACTGCCACACGGGTATTGAGCTTCAGGGTCACCCCGGTGTTTTCGATACGCTTGCCAAAATAGCGAATGGTGTTGTGGAACTCTTCCTTGCCCGGCACCACCTTGGCCATGTTGAACTGGCCACCGATCTCGCCGGCCTGATCGAACAGGGTCACATCATGGCCCCGCTCTGCCGCCACCGTGGCACAGGACAGGCCCGCCGGGCCGGCGCCGACTACCGCCACCTTCTTGGGCTTGGCAGTGCGCAGATAAAGCAGCTCGGTTTCGTGACAGGCACGGGGATTGACCAGACAGGATGCCCGCTTGAGCTGGAAGGTGTGATCCAGACAGGCCTGGTTACAGGCAATACAGGTATTGATCTCGTCGGCCTTGCCCTGCTCGGTCTTCTTCACGAAGTCCGGGTCCGCCAACAACTGACGGGCCATGGACACCGCATCCGCCTGACCGCTCTTGAGAATCTCTTCCGCCACATCCGGATCGTTGATGCGGTTGGAGGCGACCACCGGAATGGACACCACCTCTTTCACCTGGCGGGTGGCTTCGGCAAAGGCTGCCCGGGGCACAGAGGTCACGATGGTAGGCACACGGGCCTCGTGCCAGCCGATACCGGAGTTCAACAGACTGCTGCCGGCTGCTTCCAGGGCCTTGGCCAGTTCCAGCACTTCTTCGCGGGTGGAGCCTTCCGGCACCAGATCAATCACCGACATGCGGAACATGATGATGAAATCATCGCCACAACGCTTGCGGGTTTCGCGGACGATTTCCACCGGGAAACGACGGCGATTTTCTGCATTGCCACCGTACTTGTCCTTGCGTTTGTTGGTGCGCGGCGCGGTGAACTGGTTAATCAGATAACCTTCGGACCCCATGATTTCCACACCGTCATAACCGGCCTTCTTGGCCAGGTAGGCAGTGTGGGCAAAATCTTTCACCGTCTGCTCCACTTCCTTGGTGGACATGGCCTTGGGCTTGAACGGGTTGATCGGGCTCTTGATCGCCGAGGCGGAACGGGAGAACGGGTGGTAGCTGTAACGGCCCGCATGAAGCACCTGCAGGGCAATCTTGCCCCCTTCCCGGTGCACCGCATCGGTGACCTTGCGGTGGTTCATCACATCAAAGCGGCTGTTGAACAGCCCGGAGAACGGGTAGAACCACCCTTTCTTGTTCGGGTTGAAGCCACCGGTAACAATCAAGCCAACACCGCCACGGGCACGCTCGGCAAAGTAAGCCGCAAGCTTGGGAAACTGCCAGAAGCGGTCTTCCAGACCGGTGTGCATGGACCCCATGATCACCCGGTTCTTGAGCTGGGTATGGCCCAGATCCAGGGGGGAAAGCAGGTTGGAATAGCGGTCGGCTGTCATGGTGTGTGCTCCGTATCGTCACCAGAGATGGCTACGCGTTAATTATCTGGACGGCGTCAAGTTAATGGCTTATTTTGACACTGTCAAGATTATTGCTGAAACTAGTGTTTGAACAGAATAGGCATTTTTACCACAGAGACCACCGGGTTCACTGAATGGAAACCACCGCAGACTCTGTCTGGTGGGTAACTTGCCACAGGATAATCACGCCAGGATCATTTTCATGTCACGACCCGCGCGCTATCACCACGGCGACCTGCATTCCACCCTGCTCCGGGAAGCCAACCGGCTGCTGGACGAGGATGGCATTGATGGCCTGTCCCTGCGCAAGCTGGCGGAACGGGCCGGCGTCTCCCGTACCGCACCCTACCACCATTTCCGTGACAAGAATGCGCTGCTCTGCGCTCTGGCGACCCAGGCGTTCAGCCAACTGGATGAAATGATCGGTCGGCAATTACAGGGGGAAGGCTCGAAAGAACGGATTCAGCACTTTGTCCGCGAGTATCTGCGCTTTGCCACCGAACACCCGGAACAGTACGAGCTGATGTTCGGCCGCACCATCTGGAAAAGCGGGGCTCCCACCGAGGAACTGAAGGCGGTGGCCTATCGCAGCTTCCGCAACTATGCCGAACGGCTTGGGAGCCAGCTTCAGGGACGACTGCCCGCTGACACCGACCCCCTGCGTGTGGCCCAGGCCAGCTGGGCCACCGTCCATGGCCTGTGCCGTCTGCTGATCGATGGTATCTACGTGAACCGGGAAGACATAGAAGCCGTCAGCGAACAGTCAGTGGCACTGATCATGGCAGCCCTGGCCCCTTCAGCATGATCGGCTAACGACTTTGTTGCAGAAATGTCCGTAACGCTGCCATATAACGTTCAAAGGCTTCGAACTGGGGCACATGGCCAATACCCTCCAGTTCCACCAGGGTGGCATCCGGTATGCGCTGTGCGGTCTTTTCGCCCAGCTGGTCGTAGCGGCCCAGGGCCTCACGAATCCCCTCGGGAGCCCGGTTACGGCCCAGGGCAGTTCGATCACGGGTACCGATAACAAGCAACGTCGGTACCGCAAGGCGGTCAAAATCCTGCACCACTGGCTGGCTGAAAATCATGTCGTAGTGCAACGCCGAATTCCAGGCAATACGGCGGTAATCCGGCCCACGAATCCAGCCTTGTTGCAGAGTTAGCAGCGGGTCGTAGGCCTCCTTCCACTGACCATCAAAATAGCTGGCGGTCATGTAGCTCTTCACTTTCTCCGGGGTCTTTTTCAGCTCCCCCTGATACCAGGCATCCACGGACTGCCATGGCACCTGCTTCTGCTGCCAGTCTTCCAGGCCGATGGGATTGACCAGCACGAGCCCATCGCTGCGCTCTGGGAACATCAGCGCAAAACGGGTAGCCAGCATGCCGCCCATGGAGTGACCCACCACCGTGACGCGGTCCACTTTCAGGGTATCCAGCAGGCGACGGGTGTGGTCCGCCAGGGTCTGAAAGCTGTACTGGAAATGTGCCGGCTTGGAGGACTTGCCGAAACCGATCTGGTCCGGCACCACCACGCGGTAACCATCGGCCAGCAATTCGATGATGGTGCGCTCCCAGTAGGCACCGGAAAAATTCTTGCCGTGCAGAAGCAGCACCGTTTTTCCATTGCCCTGTTTCGGCGCCACATCCATGTAGGCCATTTCCAGATCCTGTTGCTGATCGTTCAGGCTCAGCGTCTGCACCGGGGAGGGATACGAGAAACCCGTCAGACGGACATCAAGGGACAGCGGGGCAGCGACCAGGCGTCCGGCCAGCAACAGTCCCGCCAGCACCAGCCACAGTGGCTGTACTTTCATGGGGCGCTCCTTATCAGGCGTTGTCAGGTGTTTATGGTCCGAGTGCTATTGCCGCACCGGGGTTCCCGGCCAACCAGGATTATGGCTAGGGAGCCTCTGAATAACTTCCTGCGGCCGGGACCGGCAACCGCAGTTCCACCCGCAGACCTCCCCAGGCGCTCTCCCCCAGGGACAGCTCGCCCCCGTAAGCCGCCACGGTATCGCTGACAATGGCCAGCCCCAGGCCATCCCCCGGAGTGCGTTCGTCCAGGCGCTGACCACGCTGCAGCACTTGCTGGCGTCGCTCTGGCGCAATACCCGGGCCATCATCCTCCACGCACAGGTGCAGATGCCCGTCGCGGTCATCGAGGGTCAGGCGAATGCGGCTATCCGCCCACTTGAAGGCGTTATCCAGCAGGTTGCCCAGCACTTCCAGCATATCGTCCCGCTCCAGTGGCTGAGCGGGCAGCTGATCGCCCTCCACCACCACTTGCAGAGAACGGTGATGTGCCCGCTCCAGCGTGGTTAAAAGCAGGGGCACATGGTCGGCAGGACAAAACCGGTTGCTGGCTGTCACGCCGGCCGCCACGCGGGCCCGCCCCAGAGCCCGGCGGATAGTCGCTTCCATCTGACCCAGCTGCTCTTCCAGCAATGCATGAAGAGCCGGGTCAGCGGTTTTCAGTGGTTCATTGCAGCGATTTTTCAGCACCGCCAACGGGGTTTTCAGCGCGTGCCCAAGGTCACCCAAAGCGTGACGGGAGCGCTGCAGCTGCTGCTCGGTATGACGCTGCAGCCGATTGATTTCCAGCACCAGCGGATGCAGCTCCAGCGCCACGTCTTCATTAAGCGCATTGCGCTGCCCACCGCGAAGTTGTTCGATTTCCTTGCGCGCTTGTCGCAATGGCGACAACCCCCGGCGCAACAACCACTGCTGCACCACAGCCAACGCCAGCAATACCACCAACCAGGCGATCAGCACGGCGGTGCGGGTACGGCTGTACGCTGTCATTACCGGGGTGTAATCCTGGGCCACAACGATCGTCACCGGCTGATCATTCATCCGGTACTCACCACGATAACGCAGTAACTGCTGACTACCCGGGCCTGGCTGCAGCGCCTCGTCCATGCCGGGGAGGCCCGGCAGTGTTAGCGTGGCGTCCCACAGGGACCGGGAACGCCAGCGGCTGTCAGCCACTTCCACCACAAAATAACGCCCGGACAGAGGCCGCCGATAGGCCGGATGCAGACGGGTCGGGTCGAGGGTGAGCTCATCATTCTGCCCCCGGCCGATGGCGGTGAGCACTCCGGCAGCATCGTCACGGAGCGAATCGCTTAGCGCTTCACGCTGCTCCCGCTCCAGCCACCACAGTGCCCCCTGGCTAATCAACAACCCTGCCAGCAGCAAGCTGACAAACAGGCTGATACCCAAGCGGCGGCCAATGGATCTCATCCGTCGCCCCCGATGAACACATAGCCCTGCCCCCGGCGGGTTTCGATCGCACCCTTGCCGAGTTTGCGGCGCAGCCGGTTTACATGCACTTCCAGCACATTGGAATCCCGGTCACTTTCGTTGTCATAGAGGTGGGAAGCCAGTTGCCCCTTGGAAAGCAACCGACCCGGGTTATGCATGAAATACCGCAACATGCGGAACTCGGCACCGGTCAGCGTCATTTCCTGCTCACCCTGCCAGACGCTCTGGCGCTGCTCATCCAGTGTCAGGCTGCCGACGCGCAGGCGCGAGTCATTGACGTTGCCATGGGTGCGCCGCAGCAGGGCCTGTACCCGCAACAATAATTCATCCGGGTGGAAGGGTTTGGTCAGGTAGTCGTCAGCGCCCACTTGCAGGCCCTCGATCTTTTCCGACCAGCTATCCCGGGCGGTGAGAATCAGCACCGGCACGCCCAGGCCCTCTGCCCGCCACTGACGCAATACCTGCAGCCCGCCCATGCCGGGCAAGCCCAGGTCGAGAATCACCAGATCGAAAGGATCATCGTGCGCCTTTACCAGTGCATCCCGGCCATCAGCCAGCCAGTCCACCGCATAACCGTGCTCACGCAACATGGGGATCAGTTGATCAGCCAGGGATACGCTGTCTTCCACCAACATCAACCGCATCAATCGTCTCGCTCATCGTCCAGCCAGGTTCCGTCACGGGCATCGATTTCCAGCTCACGCACCACACGCTCACGGGTCAGTAACTCGATTTCGTAGACAAGAATACCGTCATCCCGCTCCAGCTCCACCTCCAGCAGGCGGGCCTCGGGGTAACGATCATGGATAGCGTCCAGTACGGTTTCAAAAGGCAGCACAAGGCCCTGCTCTCGTAATCGCAGGGCCTCTTCATGGCCGACATCATCTGCGGTCAACGAAGGAGACATCAGGCCAAGCAGGACGAGAAGACTCGCCCTGCCGGCCAGGATCGGGATTGGCAAGGGATCAGTCTCGCTCATCCTTCAGCACATCGCCGGTACTGGCATCAATGTCCACGTCCCATTCCTGTCCCTGGGCATCACGCAGCTCCACCTGGTAGATGTAGCGGCCATATTCATTTTCCAGTTCGGTGTCGGTGATCTGTGCTTGCGGGTGCTTGTCCAGAGCCACCTTGTCGAGCGTCTCCAATGACTGAATCGTGCCGTCTTTCACCAGTTGTGGCACTTGCTGGTGGGGAACATCATCAGCATAAACGGTGCCGGCGGCAGCCACGCCAAGCAGGGCTGCGATCAGAGTGGTTCGGGTCAATGTCATGGTGTTTCTCCTTTCCTTTTGGGTTGGGTTTCCCTGTCGGGATTGAGAACACTGTACGAGTACAACCTGAATCTACCCTGAACGGTAACTGAAACCAGCATGAATGGGTGGGCAGATATCCCCGTCGTATATTTCAGGCATAAAAAAACCGGCCCGAAGGCCGGTTTTTCTGAGTCATGCCAGCGATTACTTCTCGAGAATCGCTACCACACCCTGGCCGCCAGCAGCACACACGGAGATCAGTGCGCGGCCGGAGCCTTTTTCGTTCAGCAGCTTGGCAGCGTTGGCGATGATACGGCCACCGGTAGCAGCGAACGGGTGACCGGCTGCCAGTGAGGAGCCTTTCACGTTCAGCTTGCTGCGATCGATGCTGCCCAGCGCTTTCTTGCGGCCCAGTTTTTCCTTGCAGAAGGTCTCGTCTTCCCAGGATTTCAGGGTAGACAGTACCTGGGACGCAAAGGCTTCGTGGATTTCGTAGAAATCGAAGTCCTGCAGGGTCAGGTCCAGCTTGTCCAGCATGCTCGGCACGGCGTAGGCCGGGGCCATCAGCAGGCCTTCTTTCTTGCCGATGAAGTCCACGGCTGCGGCTTCACCGATGGTCAGGTAGGCCAGTACCGGCAGGCCACGCTCTTTGGCCCACTCTTCGGTGGCCAGCAGTACCGTGGAAGCACCGTCGGTCAGCGGGGTGGAGTTGGCCGGGGTCATGGTGCCGTCCGGGCCGCCGAAGCAAGGCTTCAGGGTAGCCAGTTTTTCCAGGGTGGAATCACCGCGCATGTTGTTGTCGCGTTCCAGACCCTTGAAAGGAGTGATCAGGTCATCCTGCCAGCCATCTTCATAGGACTTGGCCAGGTTCTGGTGGGATTTCCACGCCAGCTCGTCCTGATCTTCACGGGCAATGCCCCACTCCTTGGCGGTGAGTGCCTGGTGCTCGCCCATGGACAGGCCGGTGCGCGGCTCGCCGTTCTTGGGGATGTCGGGCATCAGGGATTTCGGGTTGAGCAGCTTCAGGCCCAGCTTGGCGCGCTCGCCGTTGGTCTTGGCACGGTTCAGAGCCATGAACACCTTGCGGGCGTCTTCGTTCACACCCAGGGGCGCGTCAGAAGTGGTATCCACACCGCCAGCGATGGCGCAATCGATTTGCCCCAGGGCGATCTTGTTAGCCACCAGGATGGCCGCTTCCAGGCCGGTGCCGCAGGCTTGCTGCAGGTCATAGGCCGGAGTTTCCGGGGCCAGCTTGGAACCCAGCACGCATTCGCGCACCAGGTTGAAGTCACGGGCGTGCTTCATGACTGCACCGGCAGCCACTTCGTCGATTTTCTCGCCGTGCAGCTTGAAACGATCCACCAGACCGTCGATGGCAGCAGTCAGCATGTCCTGGTTGCTGGTATCAACATAGGCGGAGTTGGAACGGGCAAACGGGATACGGTTACCGCCGATAATGGCAACCTTACGTACGGCTTTACCTGCCAGCATAGTCATGTCCTCTAAAGATGGCGGTGAGCAACAACAGCGTGAAAACGCTTAAGTATTCACTCGAATGGGCGCAGTCTACCCGCAACCGGCACGGCCTCATTGGCTCAAACGCCTGTTTGACTACCGGCGCCGGTCAATACACCCGCCACATTGCAGTGATTCAATACGCGCCAGTGTGCGACAGGGCTGACCGTCATGCCCTACGAAAGAAGTCTTATTTTGACCATTCTTTCTCCGGCACCCCTTTAAACCTGTCCCGGTTGACATAAGGTTAAGCGGGACTCATTCATCATTTGATGGCAAAGGACAGGACCATGAGCGATACCTATCAGGCGATTGCCAATTCCTCTATGGGCAAGGCGCTGTTTGGCGCAATCAACCTCCCTATTCCGGTCATTCTCGAGCGCTGGCAGCCGGGCCAGGCTTCCTTCATCAAGGGCCGTGTGCTGGTGGGTGCCGCCAACGGTTCCACCGGTATCGACACCGTCCTGGCGACCCTGAAAGGGGCTCCGGAAGCACAGGTCGCGGTACTGGCCAACACCGGTAACGCCACCGAGCTGCAGAAGAAAGCCGGCAAGCTGGGCGTGAGCGCGGACAACTACACCGCCAACCGCGAAGACGATGCCAAGTTCAAGGGCCTGGTATTCGATGCTACCGGCATCCAGAACCCGGACGAGCTGAAAGCCCTGTGGGAATTCTTCCACCCGGTGATCCGCAAGCTGGATAAATGTGCCCGCGTTGTGGTCATCGGCCGCACCCCGGAAAAACAGACTGGCGCTGCCCGCGTAGCCCAGCGTGCCCTGGAAGGTTTCACCCGCTCCGTGGGCAAGGAAATCAAGAAAGGCGCCACCGCCCAGCTGGTGTATGTAGACGAAGGCGCAGAAGCGCAACTGGCGTCTCCCCTGCACTTCTTCCTGTCACCGAAATCTGCCTACGTATCCGGCCAGGTGGTTCGCGCCACCGAAGCGGGCTTCAAGGCTGCCAAGTTTGACTGGGACAAGCCGCTGGCCGGCAAGAAAGCCCTGGTAACCGGTGGCTCCCGTGGTATCGGTGCTGCTATTGCCGAAGTACTGGCCCGTGACGGCGCTACCGTTACCGTGCTGGATATTCCGCCCATGGCCGACGACCTGAACCAGGTGGCCGGGCAGATCGGTGGCGATACCCTGGAACTGGACATCACCGCTGACGACGCCCCTGCCACCATCGCCGCCAAGGCCAAGGAAATCGGCGGCTACGATGTGGTCGTGCACAACGCTGGTGTCACCCGCGACAAGATGCTGGGCAACATGCCAGAGAAATTCTGGGACATGGTGCTGAACATCAACATCGCCAGCCAGCTGCGCATCAACGAAAAACTGCTGGCTGACGGCGGCATGGGCAAAGGTGGCCGTATCATCTCCATCAGCTCCATCGCCGGTATCGCCGGTAACCTGGGCCAGACCAACTACGGCACCTCCAAGGCAGCCGTGATCGGCATGATCGACGCCTACAAAGATGAGTACGCCGAGAAAGGCATCACCATCAACGCCGTGGCGCCGGGCTTCATCGAAACCCAGATGACCGCCGCCATCCCCTTCACCATCCGTGAAGCGGGCCGTCGCATGAACGCCATGAACCAGGGCGGTCAGCCGGTGGATGTAGCCGAAACCATCGCCTTCTTTGCCAGCCCGGCCTCTCAGGGTCTGACCGGTAACGTAGTGCGTGTGTGTGGTCAGATGCTGCTGGGTGCCTAAACCCAGAAGCAAGTTGAAAGTTTCAAGTTGAAACGCGACTTGAGGCTTTTGCCACATGATCAACAAAGGAGCCGCGCCGCAAGGGGCGGCTTTTTTGTGTGTGGGTTGTGCTCCCAATCTATCAACGATAGCCGCTGCAGGAACGGAGCGTAGCGGAGTAACACACGTAGTTCCGTGCGGCCCGAAGGGTGAGCGTAGCGAATAACTCCTCTTGAAGGGCGAACCGTGTGTGAACGCGGGAATCAACCGAAGGATGATCAGACGCTGACTGGACAGGTTTTAAAAAAGGGTGCGGGAACGGATATGTCTGCCGCCTCGCTTCGCTCGGTTCGCCCCTCAAGAGGAGCTCCTACAGCGGTTTCATAGATATGCCGTAGTAAAGGCCCACCACCAACAAGATCATCGTAGAAGTCCTGGCGCATCCGGTCCCCGGTTTTATCTTTTCGCAACTCGCTCCTCGTCACTCGAGACTGATGTTAAAAAGCCCCGCCAGGCTATCCCCGGCAGGGCGCGAAAGATCCCGTGCTCTCCCGCAACGAGGCGCTACAACATCAGCGCGGTAACTGTCAGGCCGCTTTCGCCAATTTTTCTTCGCGCTTCTTTTTGGCTTTCGCCGCCCCACCCCGCATGTACTGGCGCACATCCCAGAAGAAATAGCGTTTAAGCACGCTGTTGGCCTCGTCATCCTTCTGGCGCCAGCCGTAGACGTCAGGCTTTTGCTTTTCGATGGCCAGGGTGCCGAAGATCAGCCAGTCGTAGATCGCCAGCGTGGAGGTCACATTCTTGGCGGAATTGGGGCCACGGGAATGGTGGTGGTGATGCTGGGTCGGGAAGGTCAGCACATGGGCCAGCGCCCACATGGTCTTGCGCACCCAGGCCCACTGGTGATTATGGAAGTAGAGATCCCAGTTCCAGTTCACATGGGTCTGCGCGGCCCAGATGCCCTTGATGGCGGTGCCGACCAGAAACACTTCCACCAGGCCCAGATACAGGCACACCAGCTGGAAGGTGTAATTCGGCATGATCAGCCACCAGGCCCAACCATTCACAAAGGTCTGGGTCACTGACAGTTGGCCCTTGTTGTCCTGGCCACCAGCCAGATGGTGGGGACGATGGCTCATCTTGTAGAACGCCTGCACCCATTGCAGGAAACGGTTCTTCGGTCGGCGGCTATGGGCAAACAGGTGAAATGCGCCGTGAATCAACTCTTCAATGCAGAAGAAGACGATCAGTGTCGGCCAGAAATACTGCGCTTCCAGCCAGGCCAGAGAACCGGCACTGCCGGGAAACAGCCGGGAAAGCCCCAGCGTCAGGAGCAGCAACACCAGGGGGCGCTGCACGGCCACCATCATGAAGGTGGCCAGAAAAGCGATTTTCCAGTCCTGCCGGGTCTTTTTACCGTCGCGGGTGCGGCCGGCCACCAGCTCCCAGATTGCTGTCAGAATGATGAATACCGTTACAAAGGCGGTCAGTTGCTGATCCATTGTTATTCTCCGGTTTAATCCTGTCGTTGCGCACACCCCAGAAAATAACCAGCCGGCACTCCTTTTCCTAATTGATATTTGATATAAGTAATATCCATGAAGCTGAACTTACGCAGTATCGACCTGAACCTGCTTCCCGTCTTCGCTGCCATCATGGAAGCTGGGCAACTGTCGCGAGCCGCCGACCAACTGGGGATGAGTCAACCCGCTATCAGCGCGGCGCTGCAACGGCTGCGTCACACCCTGGACGACGAGCTGTTTGTGCGAACCCGCCAGGGGATGGAACCCACTCCCCGCGCCCGGGAATTGCACCTGCTGCTCGCTCCCCAACTGGCGTCCCTGGGCGATGTCCTCGATCCAGGCAACCGCTTTGATCCCACCAGCAGCCAGCGCCATTTCCGGCTGCTCAGCGCGGATTACTTCGAGATGGTGATGCTGCCACCACTACTGCAGCGCATTCGCCACCGGGCACCTAACGTGGTGCTGGAAATCGCCCCCGCCGGCGACAACATGGCCGAGATGCTGCACAAGGCCCACGCCGACCTGGCCGTGGATGCTTTCGTCCAGGAAGACAGCCGACTCCACCGTGAGGTCCTGGTGGAAGAAAACCTGGTGGTGGTGGCGCGCCGAGGCCACCCTCTCTTCAAGGGGCGC
Source organism: Alcanivorax jadensis T9 (assembly GCF_000756655.1). GTDB lineage: Bacteria > Pseudomonadota > Gammaproteobacteria > Pseudomonadales > Alcanivoracaceae > Alcanivorax > Alcanivorax jadensis. The sequence continues at coordinate 204,728 of NZ_ARXU01000004.1, read as the reverse complement.
TGCAGTAAATCACGATTTCTGGAGGCCGAGCATGTGGTGCTGCCTGACCGTAACCGCCGTCTGCCGCTGGACCAGATTCTCAACGCACCAGGCTGGCAGCGCCGCACCGGTGCCCGGGTGACCCAGTTTGCCAGCATGCTGGCCGTCAGCGCCCGCTCGGACATGATCGCCACCGTTCCCGAACGCCTGGCACGCCATTACGCCGAGGCACTGCAATTGCAGGTATTGCCCTTTCCCGTGTCGATCCCCCCGGTACCGATTTATATGCTCTGGGCAGAAGCCCAGGAACGTGACCCCGCCCATCGCTGGCTGCGCCAGCAACTGACCGATTCCATGGCCCCGGAACCAGCCCCTTGAATCCCTGTCCAAATAACACCATCTTGAGACACATATACCTCTGACACAGGACACCCCATGGGTTTCGGTCGCATTTTCTTCTTCATCTTCGGTTTTGCCCTGCTGGAAGTGCTGGTGCTGGCGAAAGTGGCTAGCCTGATTGGCTGGCCGATCACTATCGTCGCCACCGTGGTTACCGCCCTGCTGGGTAGCTACCTGTTCCGCCGCCAGGGGCTGGAGACCTGGATACGTCTCAACCAGCGTATGCAACAGGGCGACATGCCCGGCCAGGAAATGGTGGAAGGGATCATGCTGCTGCTCGGCGGCGCCCTGCTGATCACCCCCGGCTTCATCACCGATGCGGTGGGCTTTGCCCTGCTGCTACCAGGTTCACGCCGTGCCATGGCTCGCAAGGTCATAGAGAAAGGCACCCTGCAGGGCTTCACCACCATGCAGGGCGGCGGCTTTACCTATACCCAAACCCGCTATACCCAACACCAACAGGGCGCCAACCCCTTCCAGCAACCACCCCGCCAAAATCACGATGGCAATGTGACGATAGAGGGGGAAGCGCACCGCACCGACGACCGGTAACCTCACCATCTTGTCAGGTAGACCACCAGCGGCAGCTTACCCTGCGCGCGCCGAAGGTCGGCGTGCACCGCCCCAGGGTTAGCACGCCTTCCTCCTCCCCTGCTAAACTCCGCGCCTTCCAACCGACCCAGCCAGCCCGGCGGAGGCGCCATGAACCCGTTACTCAACCCCATCGTCTGGTCCGTGATTCTGCTCATGGGACTGAGTATTGCGCGCATGAACGTGGTGTTGGCGCTATTGTGCGCGGCGCTGGTGGCGGGCATTGGTAGTGGACTGAACCTGGAAAACACCCTTGCAGCCTTTGGCGATGGCCTGGGGGGCGGCGCCAATATTGCACTGAGCTATGCCCTGCTCGGCGCCTTTGCGGTGGCCATTGCCCGCTCCGGCATCACCGAATGGTTAGCCGCACGGATCATCGCCCGACTCGGTCGCGCCCCGGCCCCGGACCAGCTGCGCCTGATCCGTACCCTGCTACTCACGGTACTGCTGGCTGCCGCCATCATGAGCCAGAATCTGGTGCCCATTCATATCGCCTTTATCCCCATCCTGGTGCCACCGTTGCTGGAGGTGATGCACCAGCTGCGCCTGGATCGACGACTGGCCGCCTGCGTGCTCACTTTCGGGCTGATCACGCCCTACATGGTGTTGCCGGTGGGCTTCGGCAGTATTTTCCTGCATACCCAGCTCGGCCCCAGCCTGGCAAAAGCCGGCCTTGAGATTCCCAAAGCAGAGCTACCGCTGGCCATGCTACTGCCCGCTGCGGGCATGGTGGTGGGTTTGATTCTGGCGTTCATCCGCTATCGCAAGCCCCGCGATTATCAGCCGGTAGAGCTCCCCGGCGAGGAACAGCACGTCTCGCTCTCGCCGCGCAACGTCATCGTCGCCGCCATCGCCCTGGCCGCGGCCCTGACACTACAGCTTTACAGCGACTCCATTATTCTCGGGGCATTGGTGGGGTTTCTGGTGTTTACAGCGGGGGGTGTAGTGCCCTGGCGGGAATCCCAGGATGCCTTTACCCAGGGCGTGAAAATGATGTCCCTGATCGGTTTTATCATGATTGCCGCCAACGGCTATGCCGCGGTGGTAGGCGCCAGCGGGCAGGTGCCCGTGCTGGTGGAAAGCGTGACCAGCGGCCTGCAAAGTCCACCATTGGCAGCGGCGCTGTTATTACTGCTCGGCCTGTTTGTGACGCTGGGGATTGGCTCGTCGTTCTCCACCATCCCCATCATCACCACCCTGTATGTGCCGCTCTGCCTGGCACTGGGTTTCTCCCCGCTGGCCACCGCCGCCCTGGTCGGAAGCGCTGCCGCGCTGGGAGATGCGGGCTCCCCGGCCTCGGACTCCACGCTGGGGCCCACCGCCGGCCTGAATGCCGATGGTCAGCACGACCATATCCGCGACACGGTGATTCCCACTTTTATTCATTACAACCTGCCACTGATCGCCGCAGGTTGGCTGGCTGCCATGGTGCTCTGAATAAAGCGTCCGCTAGCTTGACCGTTGGAGCCTTTTTCACAAGGCTTCAACGAACCAACAAACGCTACAGCTCCGAATTACTTACTCTTCCACATACGGGCCACCGCCTTGTCACTGCCCAACAAACCCACCACTTCACACACCAGACCCACCGCCAGGAAAACAGCGACAGGAATCAGCCCGCCATACAGCTGCGCCACCAGCGTTGCCGCCAGGGCCCCGGTAGCAAGCACCAGAAACAATGTACCGACCACAATCAGAATTTTTCGATGCGAGGGGCGATAGGCATAGCTGTCATCACCAGACTCAAAGGGGGTGAGAATGGGAGAGAAAACTTTGCGCAGAGACTCTTTCACTGGTTAACACCGACTAAACGTTTTGATGGATGCCCCACCACCCGGTGAGGCGAAGAATTACGGCACCCTTGCATGGTGACGCCTGAAAATATTTCTACGATAAATCGCAAAAAGGCGCCACTGGCGCCTTTCTTTTGCTTTAACCTTTCAACTCGCAACGCTCAACGGTTCTCCGCCGCGTCTTCTTCCGCCTTCAACTTGCGGTACTCGATCGGGGTCATGCCGACCCAGCGTTTGAAAGCCCGGTAGAACGTGGACGGTTCCGAGAAGCCGGTGAGATAGACGATTTCATCAATGGATTCTTCGGTACCGGCGAGAAGACGCTTGGCCAAACGGCAACGATAGTCAGCGACCAGCTGGTTGAAGTTGGTGCCGGCATCCGCAAGCCGAGTCCGTAGCTGACGGGCCTTGATGCCCAGGCGTTCGGCCACTTCTTCCAAATTGGCATGACCGGATTCCAGCAGCTCACCGATCAACCGGTTGACCTGGGCCACCAGGTCCTGCTTTTCCAGCCGCGCCACCTGCTCACTGGCGAGCTGTTCATGCAGGTGCAGCAGTTCCGGCTCGTGGTGGGCTGACGGCAAATTCATGACCCGGGCATCGAAGTACATGCCAATGCTCGGCATGTCGAATTTCACCGGGCAGTCGAACAGACGTTCGTATTCCAGTTTGTCCGCATGGCGGGTATGACCAAAGTGCACCTCCAGCGGCTCGAAGGCCCCGTCGGTAACAAAGCGGAAAAATTTGATCACGCCCATCATCATGCATTCGTTGAGATGACTGAGGCGTTTGCTCCAGATCATCTGCTTGAGGAAGACTCGGTCGCCTTCTTCAAACAACTCTCCCTGGGCGGCATCGGACAGCAGGCGCTGGTAATCCAGGGCTCGCTTGAGGCCTTCGCCAAAGGTGGGACTGGAAAGGAACAGGTATTCGAGCACCTGGCCCTTGTAGACCGGAATATGCTCACCCAGATGCAGGCCGATGTGTTCATCGCCGGACACCTTCTCCAGGGCCTGCCAGAACCATTCCTGGGCATCATGGGGCGTACGCAGGTCCGGCACCTGAAGGATGGATTTGTCGAGACCGACTTCTGCCAACACGGCATCGGCATCAACACCGGCGTTTATCATGGCCTTATAGGCCATTCGCAACAGCACACCGGAATCTGTCATTTCTGCCATGCGTTCTGCCTTGTCCCCAAATAAAAAAAGCTACTCTCAGATCGACTGAGAGTAGCATAAGGATGGCAGGGCCGGAACCAGCGCAGGACCGGCCCGAACCAGGAGATCAGACCACCTTGAGGCTATCAGGCAGCCTTGCGTGTCTGTGACTCAGGTTCACGGGTCAGGGACACTACTTTGGCGCGCAGACCATTGAGCGGGCCCTTCTTGCTGCCGCCTTCCGTTTTGCTGGGCAGGGACAGCTTGAAGATCCGTTTCCAGACGCTCAGGGACTGCTTCACGAAAGAGCCGGTGTTGTACGGCAGGCCATGTTTTTCACAGATGGCACGCACTTCAGGCGCAATGCGGGCGTAACGGTGAGCCGGCAGATCGGGGAACAGGTGGTGTTCGATCTGGAAGCTCAGGTTGCCGCTCATCACGTGCATCAGACGGCCACCTTCGAAGTTGGCCGAACCAAGCAGCTGACGCACATACCACTGGCCACGGGTCTCGTTCTCGATCACGGACTCGGGGAACTGCTCCACCTCTTCCGGGAAGTGACCGTTATAGATCACCTGGGAAGACCACAGGTTGCGCGCCACATTGGCCGCCATATTACCGGCGAACACGAAGGGGGCGAACGGTCCCGCCAGGGCCGGGAACAGCAGGTAGTCCTTGACCAACTGCTTGCGCATCTTCTTCCAGGTCGGCTTGAATTCGGCCTTCACCTCTTCCTTGGTCTTGGTCTTGTAGATCAGGTAGTCCTCCAGCTTGAGGCTCTGAATCGCCACAAAATGCTGGAAGAAGGTCGCCAGGATACCTGCCAGGATCGGGTTGAACAGGAAGCGGGGTTCCCACTCCTGGTCTTCCGACATGCGCAGGATGCCGTAACCAATGTCATGGTCCTTGTCGAGCACGTTGGTGAAAGTGTGGTGCTCGAAATTGTGGGTCTGCTTCCAGGCTGTGTTAGTGCAGGTGTTGTCCCAGTCAAAGACTTTGGAGTTGATGGCCGGATCGCCCATCCAGTCGTACTGGCCGTGCATCACGTTATGGCCGATTTCCATGTTGTCCAGGATCTTGGAGGCAGAAAGACAAGCCACACCCGCCAGCCATGCCGGCGGCAGGAAACCCGCCATCAGCAAGCCGCGGCCGGCCACTTCCAGACGACGCTGACGCTTGATCAGGGTGCGGATATAGGTGGCATCTTCTTCGCCCAGGTCCGCCATTTCACGATTACGGATGACGTCAAGTTCCTGGCCAATGGTCTCGAATTGTTCGGCGGTCAAATTGCTGAAAATACTCATGTGCTTTCTCCTTAAACCCGGTTTGAAGATTCGTCTCGGGACGCTTCGGTTTGGGTGAATCCGTTTAGATGTCGAGGGTCACCGTGCCCACCGGCACGCTGATGCAAATTTGAATGTCTTCTTCGCCACTGGTGATCTCGCCGGTGCGGATATCGCGCACTTCACCGGCCGTCTTGCGGCAGGTACACGCGTGGCAGATACCCATGCGGCAACCGGATTCCGGGGTAAGACCGGCGGACTCGGCCTGTTCCAGCAGGGTGGCGCCATTGTTGATGGCCATTTTTTCGCTCTGTACGAAGCGCACTTCGCCTTCGGCGCTGTCGCTTTCGATCTGCGGCGTCGCCAGGGTGAACTGCTCCTTGTGCAGACGCTCAGCCAGGCCATCCTCTTCCCAGACTTTTTCCACCGCAGCCATCATCGGCGGCGGACCGCACAGAAAAGTGGTTGCCTGTGCAAATTCCGGCGCAGCAATGTACAAATGTTCACGGGAAAACAGACCGGAAAGCTCACCCTGTTCACCCTCGTTATTGAAGCAGCGCACCAGGGTCACGTTGTCATGAGCCCGCGCAATCTCGTCCAGCTCGCTGGCGTAGATCATGTCGGCGGCGCTGTTGGCGTAATGCAGGAAGGTGATCGGGCCGCTGAAGCCCTCATCACACAAGGTGCGCAGCATGGACATCACCGGGGTGATACCACTGCCGCCACTGATCAGCAGCACCTGCTCAGGACGCTGTGCCGGCAGGGCAAACTCACCGTCCGCCTGAGACAACAGCACCACATCGCCAACACTCAGCTGTTCACGCAAATGGCGGGAAACAAAGCCGTTGGCGTGCACTTTCGCGGTCAGCTCGATGCAGCCGTCAGCGCGGTGCAGGGAGTTGGCCGGTGAATAGCAGCGGGTCTGACGCTTGCCATCAATGGTGACGGAAAGCTGGACAAACTGACCGGGAATAAAGCCTTCCCAGTTATGATTGGGACGCAGGGTCAGGGTCACGCTGTCATTGGTCAGGTAGCGCACATCTTCAACCTTGGCGCGCACCTCATTAACGGACCACAGCGGATTGAACACTTCCAGATAACGGTCAACACCGTGGGGATAGGAAAGAATATCCGCCACACGGGACTGCAGCAGGCGGGTCAGGCCTTGCTGGAAACGGCTGGAGGTCTGTGTCATTGCGTTCATTGGGTTCATCCCTGTAAGTGAACAGTTGTACGCATTATTCATAGACCCACGATTTAAGTCAACACCTGTACACTTAATTTTGTAAATACCTGCATTATCATGCAGTTACACATGTTTTTTGCGCACCAGTTGCATCACGGCCCCACAACGAGGAGAATTTACAGCGTATTTTCAGGGTCTGTTGGTGTCTTAAGCCTGCCACCACCCCGGCATATTCCTGCCCGGCCAGCCGGAAACAGGTGGAAAAACTGCCGGCCAGGCCTGACCAGCGACCTGAAACCCAATGCAGAGGCGACCGGTAATGACCAAGGAAACCACCAGCAGAGCCCGCAAGCCGAAACGGGGCCAGACCCGTGAGGCTCTGATGGCGGCGGCGCTGGATCTGGTCGTCAAGAAAGCCCCCTTCTCCAGCCTCAGTCTGCGCGAAGTCACCAAGCGTGCCGGCGTGGTACCCACTGCCTTCTACAGGCATTTCCCGGACATGAGCGCCCTGGGTCTGACTCTGCTGGATGAATCTTTCCGCACCCTGCGCCATATGATGCGCCAGGTCCGCCAGGAAGAGCTCCCCAACGAGCGCATGCTGCGCGGCTCCCTGGAGGTGTACTTCAACTATGTCCGCAACAACCGCGCTCACTTCCTGTTCGTCTCCAAGGAACTGGCCGGTGGCACCCCCACCATGCGCAACGCCATTCGCCGGGAAATCCGCATGTTCACCAACGAGCTGGCCATGGACATGGCACGCTTTCCGTTTCTGAATCATGTCAACGCGGAAGACCTGCAGATGATGGCCGGGCTGGTGGTCAACAATGTGACGGCCCTGACCCAGGAAATGCTGGAACTGGAAGAAGACGACGAATTCGGTCAGAACCAGGTGCTCGGCACGGCGGAAAAACAGCTGCGGCTTATCTATTTCGGCGTCGGCTTCTGGAAGTCCAAAGCGGATCAATGATCCCCGGGCTTGCGGCCCTTTCCTCCCGACAGCAAACCTCCATCACAGTTTTCTTTTCGTGTGCTTTAGTCCCTATACAGCTTGTCTGCACGGCCAATAGCGTGCCGGCTACCCTGCTCTATACTCCTTCCGTGTCGTCGTTCCATGATCTTTGCGCCTCTGCCTGTCACAACTCAGGGACATAAAGATCATGGGTCTGAGACCACCACACGACCAACGGGAAAGGATCGAGTAATGAGTGAGGTAAAATTCCGCGAACTGCGAAATGCGCCCCCCATGGTGATCAACTTCGCCAAGGCGGTCCTGCGCGCCACCGTGAAGCCGGGCAGCAACCCCACCCTGCCGGAAATCGGCCTGCGTCTGAACGACGTGGCACTGGATGAAAAACACCTGGCGGCCTACCGCAAGGTGTGTGGCTTCGCCGCCGACGGCAAGCTGCCGGTCACCTACCCGCACATGCACGCCTTTCCGCTGCATATGGCCCTGATCCTCAGCGACGGCTTCCCGTTCCCGGCCATGGGCCTGGTGCACGTGCGCAACAGCATCACCCAGTACCGTCCGATCAGCGAGCGCGAGCAGCTGAACGTGAAGTGTTTCCTGGGCAACCTGACCAAGGTGGACAAGGGCTACGAGTTCTCCATCTTCACCAGCATCAGCACCGGCGGTGAACGGGTCTGGGAAAGCGAATCGGTGAACTTCTTCCGTAGCGGCGGCGGTAGCAGCAGCAAGAAGAAAGATGCGCCCAAACCGCAGCCAGCCACTGATACCGTTGAATGGAAGGTTCCCGGCGACACCGGCCGCCGCTACGGCGCTGTTTCTGGTGACCGCAACCCGATTCACCTGTATCCGCTGTCCGCCAAGTTGTTCGGCTTCAAACGCCAGATCGCCCACGGCATGTGGTCCAAGGCCCGCTGCCTGGCCGAGCTGCAGAACCAGCTGCCGGAAGAAGCTTTCACCGTGGATGTGCAGTTCAAACTGCCCATGTTTATCCCTGCCACCGTGAAGTTCGAGAACAAAGCCGCTGACGGCGGCAGCGACTTCCGCCTGCTCGCCAAGGACGGCATCAAGCCGCACCTGGCCGGCCAGATCCGCCCGGCGGAGTAAAAACAGCTTCAAGCCGCAAGCTGCAACGCGGGCAGGGCCGTGCTAATCACATAGCGCCCTGCCCGCGTTTTTTGTGGCTGGCTTGCAAAGAACGGTAGGAGCGTCGCTCACGGCGCGATTCGAACCTTGCCGTAGGTTGTTGATGTAGGAGCACCTCTTGAGGTGCGAACCGAGCGAAGCGAGACGACAAAGATCAAAGTCCGTCCGCCATTCTTTCTGGAACCTGTCGAGCGCTGATATCCCTGATCAGCCTGCGGCCGATTTCCGCGCAAGCGCGGTTCGCATGTCGCAGATCCCCTGGGGGGCAAGCATAGCTCCTACAGCGGCTTCGTAGAAATGACGAGGTCCGGGGAATTTTCCAGCCTTTCCCTTTCCTACAAGCGTGGCTTGTAGCTTGTAGCTGTTCTAAACTCGCTTCCCATGCGCAACGACACCGACGATTTCCTGTCCCTCTTCCTGAACGGCACGCCCCTGCTGGACGTGCGTGCCCCTGTGGAATTTGCCAAAGGCGCCTTCCCCGGTGCCGCCAATATCGCCCTGATCAACGACGACGAACGCCACCAGATCGGCATCTGCTACAAGCAGCATGGCCAGCAGGCGGCCATTGATCTGGGTAACGAACTGGTCAGCGGAACCGAGCGCGAACAGCGCATGCAAGCCTGGCAGCAATGGTGGCAGGCCAATCCGAACGGTTATCTGTATTGCTTCCGGGGCGGGCTGCGCAGCCAGACCACCCAGGCCTGGCTGCGTGAAGCCGGGATCGATGCGCCGCTGGTTACCGGTGGCTACAAGGCCATGCGCCGTTTCCTGCTCGACGAGATGGAAGCCTGCATTGCCGCCCTGCCCTTCGAGATCCTCTGCGGTCGCACCGGTTGCGCCAAGACCCGGGTCATCGAAAGCCAGACCAATGCCGTGGATCTGGAAGGGCTGGCTCATCACCGTGGCTCTTCCTTCGGCCGACGCCCCGGCGGTCAGCCCACCCAGATCGATTTCGACAATGCCCTGGCCATCGCCATGCTCAAGCAGCGAGCACAGAGCCCGGCCAGGGTATTGCTGGAAGACGAGAGCAAACTGATCGGCCGCTGCCACCTACCCTTTTCCCTGCAGGACAAGATCAGCACCTGCCCGCGCATCATCATCAACGAGACGCTGGAATCCCGGGTGCAGGTGACCCTGGAAGATTACGTGGTAGGACCGCTGGAAGAATACCGCCAGCACTTTGGCGAAAAGCAGGCTCTTCACTATCTGGGGGAAGAGCTGCTCGCCGCCATGGACCGCATCCGCCGCCGCCTGGGCGGACTGCGCCACCAACAGCTCCGCCAGCAACTGTCCGAAGCTCTGGCCGTCCAGGCCATCAGCGGTGACACCGGACTACACGAAGACTGGATCCGCACCCTGCTCAGCGACTACTACGACCCCATGTACGACTACATGCTTTCCCGCCGGGAAGGGGACATCGTCTTTGAGGGTAGCCGCAACGAGGTCATGGCGTTTCTGGAAGAACGCCAGACGCCAGACGCCTGAAACTCCAAGCGACTGTTGGAGCCTTGCTCGCAAGGCGAATAATCCGCAGAACCTATTGGCGGGCATTCGCCTTGCAAGCAAGGCTCCAACGAAAGGCGGAGGGGAATTATCTCCCCGGTTTGCCTCCGAAGCCTCCGTTGGAGCTTTGCTCGCAAAGCGAAGAGCTACCCGCTGGCATGGCACCGGAATAACGCCCTTCGCCTTGCAAACAAGGCTCCAACAGGGATTTCTCTTCCAGGCTGCGTTGTACACTGGTATCCAGCACCCGGCGCTCTATAATCACCTTGTCGTGTCTGGCCGGACCCGCGACGGAATGTCCACTTTGTCCGGTAAGCCTCCCTATTGAACGGAGTCAACAATGCGTTTCAAGCTTCTTGCCGCCCTGTTTGCAGCACTGCTGCTCTCTGCCTGTAATGAACCCCACACCGGGACCTTCGTTTTCACCGCCATCCCTGATCAGGATGAATCGCAACTGGAAAAACGCTTCGGCGTGGTTGCCCTCTATCTGGAAGAAAAACTGGGCGTGCCGGTGAAATATGTGCCGGTGAAATCCTATGCCGCTGCCGTCACTGCCTTCCGCAATAACGAAGTGCAGATGGCCTGGTTCGGCGGTCTGTCCGGTGTTCAGGCTCGTCGCCTGGTGCCCGGCTCCCAGGCCATCGCACAGGGCCTGGAAGATCCTGACTTCAAGTCCTACTTCATCGCCAACACCAGTACCGGCCTGACTCAGTCCGATACCCTCCCCGAGTCCTTTATCGATCAGCCGTCCTTCACCTTCGGCTCCAAGGGCAGCACCTCCGGGCGCCTGATGCCGGAGTTCTACCTGCGCGAGACCTTCAACCAGGCCCCGGACCAACTGTTTGATAAAGTCGGCTTCTCCGGCGACCACAGCGCCACCATCGCCCTGGTACAAAGCGGCGCCTACGCTACCGGCGCGGTGAATTACAAGGTATGGGAGCGCGAGCTGGAAGAAGGCAAGATCGACACCAGCAAGGTACAGGTGATCTGGGAAACCCCCGGTTATCCGGACTACCACTGGACCGTACGCGGCGATCTGAATGACAAGTTCGGCGACGGTTTCAGCCAGCGCGTCACCGAGGCCCTGCTGGCCATCGATGACCCGGTATTGCTGAATGCGTTCCCGCGGGAAAAATTCATCCCCGCCAGCAATGACGACTTTGCGCCAATCGAGGAAACTGCCGAAGCCATCGGCCTGCTGGACGCACAGTAACAGGATCGGATTTTGACATTCCATCTTGAGAATGCACGACTTGGCCACCCGGGCCAGGTCGTGTTTGCGTCCCTGTCGCTGACCATTGCCGACGGGGAAAAAGTCGCCTTGCTGGGTCCCTCCGGCGCCGGCAAGTCCACCCTGCTGGCGGCACTGCGCCAGCAACAGGAAGCCAGCTGTGCCTGGTGCCCCCAGGCCGGCGACCTGGTCCCCATGCTCAGCGTCTTCCACAATCTCTACATGGGCGCCCTACCCCGTAACCCGACCCTGACCAACCTGCGCAACCTGATCTGGCCCAGCGCCCGGGAAAAGTCCAGCGTCGGCGAACTGGCCCGGGAGCTGGGGTTACAGGACAAGCTGTTCACCAGCGTGGACCAGTTATCCGGGGGTCAGGCGCAACGGGTTGCTCTGGGTCGTGCGCTCTACACACAACGACCGATACTGCTGGCCGACGAGCCGGTCTCCAGCCTGGATGAACACCAGGGGCTGGCGTTGCTGCGCCAGGCACTGGGCCGCCACCATACCGCCGTGGTCGCGCTGCACGATCGGGAGCTGGCGCTGCAATGCTGCGACCGCATCATCGGCCTGGGTGACGGCAAGATTCTGCTCGACGCCCCCGCCAGCACCCTGAGCCTGGGTGACCTGGACACGCTCTACCAATGAGCCCCGGCGAGCACGGCCAGGCTTCCGGCGCCCGGTATCCCGTCATCAACACCACCGCCTCCCGCTGGCGCCGTGCCAGCTTCTGGCTCGCCGTAGCCGGGTTGATTGCCCTGGCGTTTGCCGACCTGGAGATAGCCCGCTCCTCCCCGGGCAGCGAGCTGCTGCGCATGGGCCAGGGCTTTCTGGCACCAGACTTTTTCTCCACCGATAACCTCTGGCGAGCACTGGCCAATACCCTGGCCTTCGCCTGGCAGGGCACCGCCCTGGCCGCCCTGTTCGGCTTTCTCATGGCCATGGTCTGGCATCAACGTTGGGTGCGGAGCTTTGCCGCCAGCATCCGCGCTGTCCATGAGCTGTTCTGGGGGTTGCTGTTGTTACAGGTGGCCGGGCTGAGCACCGTCACCGGGGTATTGGCCATCGCCATTCCCTACGCGGGCATCTTCGCCAAGGTCTTCGGTGAATTTCTGGAGGAAGCCGACGCGGCCCCCGCCAGCGCCCTGCCAGCCAGCGGCCAGCGCCTGAGCGTGTTTTTCTATGCCCGCCTGCCACTGGTCTGGCAGGCCTTCAAGGCCTACGGCGGCTACCGGCTGGAATGCGCCATCCGCGCCTCAGCCATCCTGGGTTTCATCGGCCTGCCCACCCTGGGTTTCCATCTGGAAACCGCCTTTCGTGAAGGCAGCTACGACCAGGGCGCCGCCCTGCTTTACCTGTTCTTTGCCATCATCTTTACCCTGCGCTGGTGGCTGCGCCCGGCGCTGATTCCGGTATACCTGCTGGCCGCCATTGCCTGGGCGCCACCGCTGTTCACCGGTCGGCTCGATACCCTGGTGCGCTTTGTCACCGTGGATCTGGTACCAATGCCGTTACGCCAGGGCGGAGGATTGACGGAACTGTGGCAGTGGTTTGCCATGCTTTGGCAACAACAACTGTGGCCGGGGCTCTGGCAGACCCTGGTGCTGGGCCTCGGAGCCCTGCTGCTCACCGGCCTGCTATCGCTGCTGCTGTTTCCTCTGATCTCGCCCCTGTTCGGCAACCGGGTCAGCCGTACCGCCGGCCATGGCCTGTTGGTGGTCATGCGCACCACCCCGGAATTCTTTCTCGCCTTCTTCTTCCTGATTCTGCTCGGCCCATCCATGCTGCCGGGCATCCTGGCCCTGGCCCTGCACACCGGTGCCATCGTTGCTCACCTCACCGGCCGCTTCAGCGAAAGCCTGACGCTGCGCGCCGATGCCCCCACCGGCCTCAAACGCTACGCCTGGGAAGTACTGCCCCGCGTCACCCCCAATCTGCTGGCCTTCCTGCTCTACCGCTGGGAAGTGATCATGCGCGAAACGGCGGTGCTGGGGATTCTTGGCATTCATACCCTGGGTTTCTATATTGATTCCAGCGTGGCGGAATTCCGCTTCGATCGGACCCTGCTATTGATCCTGGCCACGGTGATGCTCAATCTGGCGGTGGATGCATTGTCTCGGGGATTGCGCAAGCGGTTACGGCTAAAACCGGGGTTGGGTCTATGAAGGCAATGAAACGAACGCGTTATTTTCAAGGCAGCTCATGAAACTCTATCAAGTCGATGCCTTTACCTCTTCCCTGTTTGCCGGCAACCCGGCAGCCGTGGTGCCGCTGGAAAGCTGGCCGGACGATGCCCTGCTGCAGAACATCGCCATGGAGAACAACCTGTCGGAGACGGCCTTTCTGGTGGCGGACGACACCGGCCATACGCTGCGTTGGTTTACCCCCAGTGTGGAAGTGGATCTGTGTGGCCATGCCACCCTGGCGGCTGCCTGGGTAGTGTTCAATGCGTTGGGATTTCCCGGTGAGCGGATTCGTTTCAATACCGCATCCGGTGCCCTGTATGTGGAGCGCAACGGCCAGACCCTGAGCCTGGATTTCCCCAGCCGACCGGCGCACCCGGTCAGCAGCCGGGCACCCTACGAGCAGGCGCTGGGCATTCCTCTTACGGAGGTTCTTCAGGCTCGCGATACCCTGGTGGTGCTGGACAGTGCGGAACAGGTACGCAACTTCCAGCCGGATTTTGCCGCCATCGGCAAACTGGATACCTTTGCGATCATGATCACCGCCCCCGGCGATGACTGCGATTTCGTCAGCCGCTTTTTCGCCCCGGCCAAGGGCGTGCCGGAAGACCCGGTGACCGGCTCCGCCCATTGCACCCTGGTGCCCTACTGGGCCGAACGGCTGGGCAAGACCACCCTGCATGCCCGCCAGCTTTCTGCACGGGGCGGCGAATTACACTGCACCCTGAAAGGAGACCGGGTTACCCTGAGTGGCCAGGCCCGCTGCTTTTTGAAAGGCGATATTCTGCTGTGATGACCCCCTTGGCCAACCACGACCTGGTATTGATTGGCGGCGGCCACAGCCATGCCCTGGCCCTGCGCATGCTGGCAATGAAACCGATCCCCGGCGTACGGATTACCCTGGTGTCGCCCGATGCGTTGAGCGCCTATTCCGGTATGCTGCCCGGCCTGATCGCCGGCCACTACACCCTCACCGATAGCCACGTGGATTTGTACCGGCTATGCCTGACCACCGGCACCCGCTTTATCCGCGCTGCGGTAACACAGATCTGCAGCGCCGAACGGCGCCTGACTCTGGATGATGGCAGTACCCTGGACTATGACTGGCTAAGCCTGGATGTGGGCGCCACACCGGACCTGCAACCCGTGGGTGGCGGTCACCCGGACATCGTGCCGGTAAAACCGGTAGCCAGTTTCCACCAGCGCTGGCAGCAATGGCGTGATCATGACAGCCCACTGGCCGTGGTAGGCGCTGGCGCCGGTGGTACGGAAATGGTCCTGGCCATCGCCGAACATCAGCGACAGGCCGGACACCATGGAGCCCTGTCACTCATCAGCGGCGGAGAACTACTGCCAGGCTACCCGGAATCCGTGCGGCGGCGCATGCAACGCTATCTGGATGACTACGGCATCCAGTTGCGTGAGCATACACGGGTGGAAAAACGCGGCGATGCGCTCTACGCCAACGAAGCTCCCCTGGACGCCACCCGGGTGCTCTGGTGCACCGGCGTACGTGGCACCCGGGTGATCGCTGACAGCGACCTGGACTGTGACGACAAGGGCTTTGTGCGGGTAAACGAGACCCTGCAAAGCCGCAGCGACAGCCGCGTGTTTGCCGCCGGCGATTGCGCCGCCTTCCCCGACAGCCTGCCCAAGGCCGGCGTTTATGCCGTGCGTCAGGCCAAGGTGCTGGCCCACAACCTGAACGCCGCCATCAGCGGGCAACCCTTGCAGGCCTACCAACCGCAGAAACGCTTTCTTTCTTTGCTCTCCGCTGGCGGCAAGCAGGCAGTGGCCAGCCGTGGCGGAACCCTGTCCGTTGCCGGACACTGGGTATGGCGCTGGAAGGATCGCATCGATCGCGCCTTCATGGACAAGTTCGATCGCCAGTTACCCACCATGACACCGCCTGCGGCGGACCCGGATACCCTGCATTGCGCCGGCTGCGGCGCCAAGGTGGGCAGTGGCGCGCTCCATGATGCCTTGCGGGATTTACAGCCTTATCTCAGCGACGGCATTGAAGCCGGCGTTGATGCCGCCGACGACGCGGCCATCATTCACTGGGCAGACAACAAGCGATTGGTGCAGAGCCTGGATTATTTCCCGGCCTTCATTGACGAGCCCTACCTGTTCGGCAGAGTCGCCGCCCTGCACAGCCTCAGCGATCTGTACGCCATGAACGCCACGCCCCACTCTGCCCTCGCCAACGTGACCCTGCCCTGGCACCACCCGAAATTGCAGGGTCGGGATCTGCACCGCTTGATGGCTGGTGCCGTGAAAGAACTGAACACCGCCGGCTGCACCCTGGTTGGCGGCCACACCATCGAAGGCCCGCAGATGGCCGCCGGCTTTACCGTCAACGGTCAGGCGGACCCGCAACAACTCTGGCACAAACGCGGCGCCCGGAACGGCGATCGTCTGCTGCTGACCAAACCCCTGGGCAGCGGCGTGCAGCTGGCCGCCATGATGCAGAAAAATAAACTGTACGGCCCCTGGCTGGATGCCACTCTGGACCACCTGCTGGTCAGCAATCGCATCGCCCAGCAGGTCATGCAGGGTTTTCCCGTGCACGCCTGCACCGATGTCACCGGCTTTGGTCTGCTCGGCCATCTCCATGAAATCTGTCAGCAAAGTGATGTGGCCATGGCCGTCGATAGCGACAGCGTTCCCCTGCTGCCCGGCACTCTGTCGCTGATTGAAAACGGAGTGATTAGCACCCTCAACGAGGCCAACCGGCAAGTGTTGATGCATTGCGATACGCAGCAGATTGCTGAGTCGCTACTGACTATCCTGTGTGACCCGCAAACCGCCGGCGGACTGCTGTTCAGCATTCCCGAAGCGGCACTGGCCCAGGCCCTTGTGCAATTGCGTGAAGCGGGAGTGAACGCGTCAGAAATTGGTAAAGTCCTTGTAAAAAATGGTGATTCTTCGAGAGATATTCTTCTGCATTAGGGTCAAGGTGTTAGTGTTGAATTCATTGAGCTGAATGGAGATATCCCATGACCAAGCGTATTACCGGTATTCTCAGTGCATCATTGCTGCTTTTCATGCAGTTGATGATTGTGCCGGCCGCCCAGGCCGCCATGATCGGTAACGACACGGTAATTCAACAACAGGACCGTGCGGCCATGAAGGCGCAGGTAATGGAGCTCATGGACCACAAGGTCGCCGCCAAGGCACTGGGTGATTACGGTGTCAGCCAAGATCAGGTGAGCCAGCGTCTCGACCGTCTTACTGATCAGGAACTGCAGCAGCTGGCCCAGAAAGCGGAAGAGTTGCCCGCGGGTCAAGGCGTGGTTGGCGTAATCCTCGCCATCATCCTGATTCTGGTGTTGCTGGATCTGCTGGGCGCCACCGACGTCTTTCCGGTTATCGATCCTATAAACTGATCCATGTCTGTCCCCTATGGCGAGGAGCCAATCGCTCCTCGCCTTTCACTCGTAAGCCTTACCCGCCCTTTCAACCTGGTATGCCTTGTCAGCCTGCTGGCTCTGCTTTCCTTGAGTGGATGTCAAAGTTTCCCGCCTCCTCAAAGTGCGCAGGTGGAAACCGAGCAGCAGCTAGTGGTGCCCTTTGTCCCCCAGGAAAAATACCAATGCGGGCCCGCCGCCCTGGCCATGATGCTGCAATGGGCCGGCAAGCCGGTGAGTGCAAACAGTCTGGTTGATGAGGTGTGGTTACCAGAGCGGGAAGGCAGCCTGGGCATCGAATTGCGTGCCGCCGCCCGCAGCCGTGGCCTGATGGCTTACCCGGTGGAAAACAGCGAGGCGCTGTTCCGCGAACTGCAGGCTGGCCGGCCGGTACTGGTGTTGCAGAACCTGGCCCTGCGTCGCTGGCCTCAGTGGCATTTTGCCGTAGTCACCGGCTATCAGGACGAAGGTAATACCATGGTGCTGCACAGCGGCACCGACGCCGGCAAGACCAGCCACTGGAACCGCTTTATCCGCACCTGGGCCCGTGCCGATCAATGGGGCTTTACCCTGGTCGAACCGGGACAACTGCCGGCCAGTGCGGAACCGGAAAGCCTGTTCCGGGCGATTTCTGCCCTGCCCAATGCCGAGGCCTTCTGGCCGGCGGCGGTAGAGGCGTTCCCGAACAGCGGCAAGCTATGGTTCGGCCACGGCAACAGCCTGTGGAGCCAGGATCAACAGCAACCGGCGCTCGACGCCTTCCAACGGGCAACCCGCCAGGCGCCAGACTTTGCCGCCGCCTGGAATAACCTGGCCTACGCCCAGCAGGCACTGGGCGATGAGGAAGGAGCCCGCGACAGTATCTGCCGTGCCCATGCCCTTGCCCCCCAGGACAAAGCCATCCGCGATAGCGTCATGGAGCTGACCGGTCAATCCTGTCCCGACGAGGCCTCGTCGACCGGTTCCGTCTGTTGCGCCGATAACTGATCGCGCTGCTCACGTAACCTGGCCAGCTTGGCTTCCCCTTCCGCCAGTTGCGCCAGCCGATGCAAAGAACGCATACATGGCATGCGTCTGATGCTGCTCTTAATGCTGATAAACATGAACGTAGCTATTCTCAAGCAACAGATGCCGACGCAGGCAGAACAACTGCTGCGCCCCTTGCAACGCCTTGGTAAGCTTGCCGAGACTTGGGCGTAAATAATCGTCTCTGCAGGGTGCAGTGAACGCGGCAAATTTCCCTGCAAAACACATTGATAGCCCCCTTACCCATTGGAGCTTGTTGGTTATGGATCGACGTCTGCCCCTTTTCCTGCTGATTTTTCTCCCCGCCATGGCGCAGGCCCAAATCGGCGGCTTTTCCCTGCCCGGCGTCGGCGACCTGGAAAAACAGATATCCGGCAGCGAAGACACCAGCAGCGATGGCAGCGCCAACCCTGACAAGAAAATTCTGCAACAGACCCTGGAACTACGCCGCGAAATCGACAGCAACCAGCAAACCATCAAGGATCTGGAAACTTTCGCGCGACAGGCATCCACCCAGCGGGCACGCCTCAACGCCGAGCTGGCCAAGGCCCGGCAACAGCAGGACAAGGACTGGGCCGCGCAATATAAGGACTTGGCGCTGCAAGCCCTTATCGAGAGGCTGACCAGCCGCCTGGATGCGCTGGAGAAGAACCAGAGCCGCCTGGCCGAGGTCAACGGTGAACTGACCCGCGCCCAGACCCTGCCCGAACAGGCCCAGAATGTGATCAGCAAGGCCATGGAGCGCATGGATACCATCCGCTCCCGGCTCAATGAGGGCACCGACGAAAACGGTGAGCCGCTCAGCGAAAAGCAGGAACAGGGGCTCAATACCGAACTACGCGCCCTGGAAACCCGTATCGAGCGCTACAACCAGGAACTGACCGTCGTCGACAAGAAACAGGATGTGGCCCGCCTGGAACAACAGTTACTGCGTACCGAGCAAGCCACCCTGGAAGCCCAGCTTGATGCCGTGCAGCCCCTGATCCAGCAACGCCGTATCAATCAGCTGGAAGAGATGGCCAAATCGCCAGAATCATCGCTGCCGGACAGCGTGCTGGAAAACAAGCGGATCCAGAATGCCAAGGCGGAAAACCAGGCCCTGCGTGAGCAACTCGCCAGCACCAGCCAGGCCGTCAACAGTCTGCTGCGCCGCGCCATCGACACCAAAACGCAATTGGACAAGGCCCGCGCCCTGTCCAGCACCGTCAACGATCAGATCCGCCTGCTGGATGGCAGCCTGCTACTGTCACGGGTGCTGTATCAGCAACAGAAACGCCTGCCGCAGACCCAGTCGGACATGAACCTGCAGAAACGCATTTCCGACGCTCGCCTGGAGCAATTCGAGCTGGAGCAAAAGATCCAGTCGCTGGATAACTCGCCCCTGCCAGAACAGGAAAAAATCAAAGGGGAGCTCTCCCCGGATCTGGAGCAAGCGTTTACCATCTTGCATCGGGAGCGGCGCGAGCTGTACGACCAGCTCAATCAGGAGCTGGGTCGGCAACTGGCTATCCTCACCCGTACCCAGCTCAACAAGGAGCAACTGGACAAGGTATCACGCAGCCTGCACAGCATTATCTCCGAGCAGACCTTCTGGATGCCCAGCACCCAGCCGGTGAGCCTGGAATGGCTCGGCAAGCTGCCCGGGCATATCACCCAGCAACTGCGCGACATGCCCTGGAAAGCCCTCTGGCAGGGCGCCCGCGAACTGGTTACCGGAAAATGGGGCTGGCTGGTGCTGGCCGCGATTCCCGCCATTATTCTGATGCTGCTGCGCCCACGACTGAAAAAACGCATCGACACCATGAACAAGGATGTGGGTTTCCTGCGCCGCGACAGCCAACTGCACACCCCGTTGAGTCTTATCTATACCGTGCTGATCTCGTCTCCCGCGCCCATCGCCCTGGCCGTGATTGCCGCCGGACTGTGGCGTCAGCCCAGCACCATTAACAGCGTACTGGGGGCCGCCCTGGCCCAGCTCGCCCTGCTCTGGCTGGTGTTCGAAATGCTTTACCGACTGCTGAAAAACGGTGGTATTGCCCAGCGCCATTTCCGCTGGGACAACCAGCAAAATCAGCATATGCGTCGCCGCCTGGCGCTCACCGGCCTGGCCTTTATTCCGATGACCTTCATCATCGCTTTCGGTGACCAGTGGCCCGCGCAACTCAGTAACGACCGGCTCGGCCTGGTAATCATGGTAGTCAGCCTGATCGTGGTGATGATCAGCCTGCCCTCGGTGGCCAGGAGCTATCCCGGCCGGCATTACAGCCGCACCATGAAAGGCCTATCCACCGGCTTGTGCGCCGCCGCCCCTCTTATCCTCACCGTGCTGATCGGCATCGGTTACTACTACACCTCGGTGCGACTGAGCGGCCACATGATCTACAGCCTCTACTTGGTGGTGCTATGGATTCTGCTCGACGCCGTGGCGGTTCGCGGCCTGGCCGTGGCCGCCCAGCGGTTGGCCTACCGGCGCGCAGTGGCCCAGCGGGAAGCCGAGCAAAAAAGCTCTGACACCTCCTCTGCTGCATCAGAAGCGGTGGAAGTGGAAGAACCGCAGCTGGACCTGAAACAGGTCAACCAACAATCCCTGCGCCTGATCCGCCTGGCACTGATCGCCGGTATCGGCCTGCTGGTGTATTGGGTCTGGGCAGATGTGTTCCACGCCTTCTCCTACACCGAAAACATCGTGCTCTGGGAAACCGCCGATGCTGCCGGCCAGGCCAGTGGCACCTCCCCCATCAGCCTGGGCGATGTGATGACCGCCCTGATCATTGGCGCTGTCACCTTCCTGCTGGCCAGCAACCTGCCAGGCCTGCTGGAAGTGCTGGTGTTGTCACGCATGGACCTGCGCCAGGGCACCAGCTACGCCACCACCACCCTGCTCTCCTATGTGATCGTGGCCAGCGGTGTGATCATCACGTTCGGTGCTCTGGGCTTGAGCTGGGACAAAATGCAGTGGCTGGTGGCCGCACTGGGGGTGGGCCTGGGCTTTGGCCTGCAGGAAATCTTCGCCAACTTCATCTCCGGCATCATCCTGCTGTTCGAGCGCCCCATCCGCATCGGCGACGTGATTACCATCAACAACCTGGATGGCACCGTCAGCCGCATCCGCATCCGCGCCACCACCCTGATCGACTTCGACCGCAAGGAGATCCTGGTGCCCAACAAGGTGTTTGTCACCGAGCGACTGATCAACTGGTCCCTGTCCGACACCGTCACCCGCATCATCATCAAGGTGGGCTTCGCCTACGGCTCCGACCTGCAAAAATGCCGCGACATCCTCATGCAGGCCGCCCGGGAAAACAAACGGGTGCTGCGTGACCCGGAACCGGTGGTGTTCTTCCTCACCTTCGGTGCCAGCACCCTGGACCACGAACTGCGTGTCCACGTGAACGATATCGGCGACCGCCTGGCCGCCACAGACGAACTCAACCGCCACATCGATGCCCTGTGCAAGGAACACGACATCGAAATCGCCTTCAGCCAGCTGGATATCCATATCCGAAATGGGGATGGCGACAAGCTGTGTATTGAGGGGGAAAAGAAGGAAAAATCTATACAGCAAGACGACAAGGGTCAGGCACCAAAAGCCAACGACGGGGAGCACAACGAAAGCAACGACCCCCGCTAAACCCGCAGGGCGGAAATACCGACCGGGTATCTCCGCCCTACGCCCCGCTCTCCAGAGGCCACACGACCGGAATAACTACTTCCAGCCCTGCTGCCAGTTCGATTCATCTCTTAGTGCTTTCCAATCAATAGAATCTGAACGGTTTGATATAACCGCCTCTATCAGGCAGTGAATGACTTCACCCTCTTCATCGAACTCGACCTCTGTCACCAGAAAATGTTTTTCTTTCTTTACTGGCTTGACCGCAGTCCACTTGCTGTTAAGCAACTTTTGGGGATTGATTTTATTCATTGCTACTCTTCGGTTACAACCTAACGCCTCAATAACCGGCGCAGCTTGCCTGCGTCCGGCGCCGAAGGCGCGAAGTTGATTGACTTGTTATGCATTTATCTCAAGCCCTCGGACCATACGGCTTTAATAACACCCCAAAACACCTTTTCGAACGGGGTGCGGCCATGTGGAAATTCGAGCACCCCTTTAAATCTTATTTCACAACCGCAGTCATCATAGATAAAAGGAATATCCTTTTTCTTCAAAGAAAACTGAATGAAGGCAGATCCATCCTCAGTGCTGAGAGGGGAGTCGACACCTATCTCCATTTCTTCAAATGTGATCACCCCTAATTCTTTGGATGTGATCTCCCAGCTTATATCTTCTAAGTATTCCACAGGGAATTGCCATAACCCTTTAAAATAAACAATAGGGTTAAAGTGTAAATTCATACTGCTCCTTCTGTTTTCATACGAAGTTAAAGTGGCAGTACTCAAATAGATTTCCATCGAACATCTCAAATTGGCGATGCATAACGCCGGCCATCATGCGCTTGTCGCATGCATGGCATTGTTATGCTTCTTCAGTTTCGACATTTTTTGGCATTGAAGCCTCAAGAATGGCTTGCCGAAGCCCTTTTGCGAGAAAAAAGACACCTGCAATGCCAGAGACATACGCAAAATAGCCAATATATAGACCAGACGCAGTCTCATTTCCAAGCCCCAACACACCTTTAAGAAAACCAGCAACCACTGGAATTATCACCAAAAACAGAAGCGCATTCTTCAGAAGCTTCTTACCCTTCTCCCCTGCTGTATTCGCAATCCCATTAAGAGTAATAACCAGGTAAGCGCTTGCTGCGAACATAGCGCCCGTCATAAGACCATTAAGTAATTGCATTCTTCTCCCTTATTTAATGCATAACAGCGTATTAGTTAGAACGTTCCGTATAACCCAGTTCTGCATAACTCCGAGTCACCCGCCCCACACGATCTAGCAAAATACTCCCATATCAATCGGTTAGAGTGAAATGGCAAATTTCCTACACAGAGTTCAAAGGAACACTCCTTTGAATTCTGTTCCTGCCAACCTCGCACCCCGTGTAGGAATTGTCATTGAAATCAGTGCATTGGAATTGGCCTCTGCAGGATAGTCGGAACGTTCCGTTGAAAACGGGCAACTATTGCCAGCTTATGGGCAAGGATCTACGACCCGGCAGCGACTGATGTACAATCACCTCACACTCTCCTGAGCCCTATATAATGCGTACTTTCGTCCTCCGCGCCCGCGCCGCGCCCACCGATAGCCAGGCTCTGCTGGCCAATGTGGGTGGCGATGCCCATACGGAAATTCTCGCCCATACGCTGATGAACAGCCTGTTTGTGGCCCAGTCTCACCGGGATGACGTGGTGGTGCATCTGGTGCTGGAAAGCACCCAGGATTACTCCCGCACTATCAGTTTCACCGGGGCGGAGATGCAGAATATTGGCGGCTTCCATGAGAAAGCGTTGCTGGCCAAGGTGGCCAACGCCCTGGATGTGTCTCAGGGACTGGGCAAGGAGCAGGAACGGGCCGTGGAGCCGGGCATCCGGGTGCGGACACTGAGTTTTGAGCGGCTGGTGAAGGATCTGGCGGAGGACCATCAGCTGTATGTGATGGACAAGAAGGGCGACAGCATCCGTGAGCTGGATTTCGGGGAGAACCCCTGCTTTCTACTCACCGACCATATCCCCATGCCGAAGAAGACCTTCAACAGTTTGAAGCGACTGGGAGCGGAGAAGATCAGCCTGGGGCCGCGGATGCTGTTTGCGTCGCAGTGTGTGGTGTTGATTCAGAATGAGCTGGATTTGGCAGGGATGTAGAAGGCTCTCACGAGGCGTAAAGCCTCCGGAGCCGTATTCATCGTGATGGATTGGGCGCGCGGGCGGGCGCCGTTTCTTCGCCAAGGCTCAGATCGCCATGCAAGCATAGCTCCTACAGCGGCTTCGTCAGGTCGGCTGGATGTCGGGTTTAGCTATTAACTGCTCTTAATCAGCTTTCCAGCCACACCTCACGTGCCCACTGCCAGATAGAACTCCAATCCTCGTCCTCGTTGACGCCCTCCCCCGGTACCCAGAAGACGATCTGGCCGTCCTGGCCGATGGCGTAAACGCCTTCTTCGGCCTGGCAGACAGGAATCAGCGAACGGGGCATGCCCTGGCTCCAGGCCTGGGCGGCCAGCTCGGGGAGGAAGTTGTGGGCGTAGTCGTCGGTGACGGTGGCCGGTTCCAGGCTGCCGCAAATAATGTCGCCGGTGGTGAGCAGGAATTCCTTGTACTCCCCCGGCAAAGAAATAAGCAGCTGTTCTTCGATTTCTACCAGCCGGTCTTCGTCCGGCAGTTCCAGGGCTACCAGTGCGCCCTGGTGGCGTTCGCGCAGCAGGTCGATCAGGTCATCCATTTACAGCGTCCCGGTTGGCATTGTCAGCAGAATGGTTGTTGGAGCTATGCTTGCATGGCGAATTTCGCCTGGACAATTCGCCATGCAAGCATAGCTCCAACGATACAATTTTTACCCTTGGCGGTGATCCCGACGGAACGGGAACAGGAACTGGTCGACCACGCCTTCCGGCACCTTGGTGCTGGCCCGAGTGCCGTACTCGGCAGCCAGCCGGTTGGGCATGATCAGGGTGCCGAACAGTTTATCGTAGATGGGCAGAAACGCGGCGTAATTTTTGTCCACGGCCTGGTCTTCCGAGGAGTGATGCCAGTGGTGGAATTCCGGGGTGGCGATGAGCCAGCGGATGCCCGGAAAGCGGAAGCGCACATTGGCGTGGATAAAGATGGCGTGGAAGGACACGAACACCAGGTAGGCGTACACCGCCGACGGCGAAAAGCCCAGAATGAAGATGGGCAGGTAGCCGATAAAGCGGTTGGCGATGATTTCCACCACATGCAGGCGTGAGGAGGCCAGCCAGTCCATCTGGGTAGTGGAATGATGCACGGCATGGAATTTCCACAGCCATGGCACTTCGTGGAAGGCCCGATGAATCCAGTAGCTGCCCAGATCGATAACGATAAGAATCTCGATGAACTGCAGCCACAGGGGCTGGCTGGCGATGGCCTGTTGGAAGCCGATGTCCACCTTGTCGTGGAGCACCACCTGAATGGGGATGATGGTGAAGAAGCTGATCAGCTGCAGGCCCACATGGCTGAACAGGAAGTATTTGATATCCGTGACCCAGCCCCCGCGCAGGGTTTTCTGGTCCGGGTCTTTGGGGAAGGCCCGTTCCAGGGGGATAAACACCAGCGCCAGTACCAACAGGGTAAGGATGAAATAGTCGAGCCCGGCATAGAGGCTGCGACCTTCCACCGGCGGCACATCCAGCCGCCCGGAGCCGATCAGCGCGGCCATGCAGGCCAGCACCATGCCGATAATGCCGTAGCGCTTTTCCTGATGACGCAGCACACTGAAAAAGCCACAGACAAAGCCGATACCGATGCCGATGAACAGGGCAATGCGTAGCACCTCGGCGTTGTAGAAGGCACGGAATTCCGGGGTGGTCAGCAGCTCCGGGTAGAGGAAACAGAAGCTGCCCATCAGCGCCAGAACCCCCAATCCAATGGACACGGTGGCGGTGATCTTGCCCTGGCCCGGGGTCAGATCCACCTCTTCGTAACGTTCCCGCAAAAAGTCTGTCATCTGTTGTTCTCCTTCTGGGCCAAGGCTGCCCGATGATCCGTTCAGACACCACTACACGCCCGTAACAAGCTGCTACACTGCGCGTTCAGTTGAGTTACGAGTTGAAAGTTCAAAGTTGAAACGCGGGCAAGCCTGGCCGCCATCCGGAAAACGGGGCGGCCGCGATTAAAGGCAGCCAAGCGCTGGCACGGCATTTGCCATCAAAGCAGCCTCCCCTCCCGCGCTTTTGAACTTTCAACTCATTCCAGAGCCGGTGAATATTGTCACACCGGCAACCCATTATTCAAAACTTTGGTTATTCACACAGTATGCCTCTCATTACCCTCCGCGACATTCAGCTCAGTTATGGGCAGCAGCCGCTGCTGGATCACGTCACCCTGTCCATCGACCCGGGGGAGCGGCTTTGTTTGATTGGTCGTAATGGCGCCGGCAAATCCACCCTGATGAAGGTGATTGCCGAAGAGATCCATGCAGATGACGGCCAGATCGAGAAGACCCAGGGGCTGACCGTGGCCCGCCTGGAGCAGGAAGTGCCGGACGACCAGGATCACAGCGTCCACTTCATGGTAGCTGAAGGGCTGGGCGAGCACGGTGCCCTGCTCAGCGAGCACGCCGAGCTGGTCCACCACCTTGGCGATGCTGACGACAAAATGCTGGCCCGGTTTGAACAATTGAGCAGTGAGATCGAGGCCTGTGGTGCCTGGCAGCTGTCCCAGCGGGTGGATACGGTGCTGTCCAAACTGAAACTGGATGGCGATCAGGCCTTTGCCGGCCTCTCCGGGGGGATGAAACGCCGGGTGCTGCTGGCCCGAGCGCTGGTACAGGAGCCGGATATCCTGCTGCTGGACGAGCCTACCAACCACCTGGACATGGATTCCATCCAGTGGCTGGAAGAATTTCTCAAGAGCTACGGCGCCACCCTGGTGTTCATTTCCCACGACCGGGCCTTTATCCGTTCGCTGGCCACTCGCATCATCGAGCTGGACCGGGGCAAGCTGACCAGCTGGCCGGGCAGCTACGAGAAGTATCTGAGCGGCAAGCAGGCGGCTCTGGAAGCGGAAGAGCGTGCCAATGCCGAGTTCGACAAGAAACTCAGCCAGGAAGAAAAGTGGATTCGCCAGGGCATCAAGGCACGCCGTACCCGTAACGAAGGCCGGGTACGTGCGCTCAAGGCCATGCGTGATGAATTCGCCCAGCGCCGCAACCGCACCGGCACCGCCAGCCTGACCATCCAGAGCGGCGACAACTCCGGCAAGGTGGTGGTGGAAGCCGAGCACCTGAATTACACCGTGGACGGCAAGACCATTGTGGAGGATTTCTCGGTCAATCTGCTGCGCGGCGACCGGGTCGGTATCCTTGGCCCCAATGGCTGCGGTAAATCCACCGTGATTCGCCTGCTGCTGGGTCGGCTGGCACCGGATAGCGGCAACGTGAAGCTGGGCACCCAGCTACAGGTGGCCTATTTCGATCAACTGCGCGATACCCTCAACGAGGAAAAGAGCGTGATCGACAACGTGGCCGAAGGCTCCGATGTGGTCACCATCAACGGCCAGAACAAGCATGTGATCGGCTATTTGCAGGATTTCCTGTTCGACCCGAGCCGGGTGCGCCAGCCGGTGAAGTCCCTGTCTGGCGGCGAGCGTAACCGGCTACTGCTGGCCAAGCTGTTCACCAACCCCTTCAACTTGCTGGTCCTGGATGAGCCCACCAACGACCTGGACGCGGAAACCCTGGAGCTGCTGGAAGAGCAGCTGATGAACTACCAGGGCACCCTGCTTTTGGTCAGCCACGACCGGGAGTTCATCGACAATGTGGTGACCTCGACCCTGGTGTTCGAAAACGGCGAGCTCAACAGCTATGTGGGCGGTTATCAGGACTGGTTGCGGCAGCGTCCGGAACCTGTGAAGGGAAAAACCGTCAAATCCGCCAAGCCAGTGCTCGAACCTGCCCCGACGGCACCCAAAGCCAAAAAACTGTCCTACAAGGATCAGCGGGAGCTGGAGCAATTACCGGAACGGATCGAGCAACTGGAAGCGGCACTGGAAGCGGTGCAGGCTCGTATGTCGGACCCGGCTTTCTTCAAGGGTGATCCGGCCGAGATCAGCGCCGCCCAACAGCAACAAACCGAGCTACAGGCGGAACTGGAAACCACCTTCGCTCGCTGGGACGAGCTGGATCAGCTTGGCTGAATCAAGGAGTTTTTGTGTATAAAACATGGTCCTCATTCGCTATCACGGCAATGTTTGTCCTGTTCGGCCTGGCGGCAACGCCAGGCTGGGCCAATGAAGTGGAAGACGAGGAACGGGCCGTGGAACGCCAGCAGGAAAGCGATGGCCAGGCCACTGCCGGTGACGGCAATACGGACACGGACAAAGCCGACAGCGCCGTAGCGGATGACCCGGCCGAACCGGCTCCACTGCCCTTGCCCCTGCTGGGACGGCAAGTGGAACCGGGCAGCTTTGCCACCCTGCACTGGACCCCGGATCAATCGTTCGCCTCCATCGCCACCCCGGTGCCCGTGCTGGTCGCCCATGGCGACAAGCCCGGGCCACGGCTGTGTCTCACTGCGGCCATTCATGGCGATGAACTGAACGGCATCGAGATGGTGCGCCGGCTCATGTACGAGCTGGAACCGGACCAGCTGGCCGGCACCGTGATCGGCGTGCCCATCGTCAATCTGGATGGCTTTCGCAATGGCTCACGCTACCTGAGTGACCGCCGGGATCTGAACCGCTACTTCCCCGGCAACAAGAAAGGCAGTGCCGCCAGTCGCGTGGCTCACTCCCTGTTCAGTAATATCGTGCGCCACTGTGATTACCTGGTGGATTTGCACACCGGCTCCCAGAAACGGGTCAACCAGCCGCAACTTCGCGCCGACCTGGACAACCCGGATGTGGTCGCCTTTGCCAAGCACTTCGGCGGCATGACCGTACTGCACAGCCCCGGTGTCACCGGCATGCTGCGCGACGCGGCGGTGAAAAAAGACATTGTCGCGGTGACCATGGAAGCCGGCGGCCCCAACCGGCTGGAAACCGAGGCCGTCAGCTACGGCGTACAGGCCATCGATACCCTGCTGGAAAATCTGGGTATGCGTAAGGCCAGCCGTTTCTGGAGTGCGCCGCAACCGGTGTTCTATGAGTCGGAATGGATTCGTGCCACCCAGGGCGGCATTCTGCTTGCCGAGGTGGAGCTGAACCAGAAAGTGAAGAAAGGCCAGGTGCTCGGCACTGTCACCGACCCGATCAGCAATACCGGCAGTGCCGTCATTGCCCCTTATAACGGCCGGGTTCTGGGAATGGCAGTGAACCAGGTGGTCCACGCCGGCTTTGCCGCCTTCCGTATCGGCGAAGAAAAAACCACTGAGGAAGTGGAAGCGAAAGCAGAAAAAGCCACCCGGGAGAAAGAACAGAAAACCCAGCCATCAGAAGACAGCCCCGCCCACGACTCATCGGCACCGGAGCCTGAAGCAGACCGCGCCGATGACCTGAGCCAGGCGGAAGAAGAGGAAAGCCACTCGGAAGAGTGAGACGATCAAGCAGAGAGACAGCAAAAAAGGCTTCTTCCAGGAAGCCTTTTTTGTGGATGCCTTAAAACCTGCACCCAACTCCCATTCGTTGGAGCCTTGTTCACAAGGCGAACGGTATCCGCTACCTCTTCGCTTTGCGAGCAAAGCTCCAACGGGGCGGGGACTTGTTTACTGCACGACCAGGCTGTCGCGCATCTTGGCCAGGGTCTTTTCACCGATCCCCTTGATGGCCAGCAGTTGATCCACGCTGGTAAAGGGCCCCTGGCTGTCCCGCCACTGCACGATGGCTTCCGCCGTTTTCGGGCCCACACCCTTGAGTTCCTGCAGCTGGGTAACGTCCGCCGTGTTCAGATCGATACGGTTTTCAACCTGGGTTTTGGCTGCGTCCTTGACCGCTTCCATTTCCACCGCCAGAGCCGGCAGGCTCAACGCCAACAGCAGGGACATCACAACCGCTTTCAATGCTTTCATATTGATCTCCATTTTTTATACGTTGGAGACCACACCATAGAAAGCCGAGTGAGGAGGCGTTATCAGCCGGGGGTGACAGATTGCGTAAGTGGCTCAGGCAAGACTTTGTAGTATCTCGTCCACTACCGTTGTAGGTTCAGCGGCCTGGGTAATCGGACGGCCGATCACCATATAGTCCACGCCCGCATCGCGCGCCTGCACAGGCGTCAGCACGCGACGCTGGTCACCGGCATCGACACCTGCAGGGCGGATACCCGGGGTAACCAGCTCGAATTGCTGACCGCAGGCCGCCTTGAGCATGCTCGCTTCCTGGGCGGAACACACCACCCCGTCCATGCCGGAGCGCTTGGCCAGCTCGGCCAGGCGTTGCACCTGCACCCGGGGCTCGTCCGTCACCCCGACCTGCTCCAGATCGGCCGCTTCCATGCTGGTCAACACGGTCACTGCAATCAGGTGGGGCCGACGGGCATGGTTGGCGATGGCATTGGCCGCGGCTTCCATCATGCGCTGGCCACCGCTGGCGTGCACATTGACCATCCACACACCCATATCCGCCGCTGCCGACACTGCGCCGGCCACGGTGTTGGGAATGTCGTGGAATTTCAGGTCCAGGAACAGCTCGAAGCCTTTCTTATGCAGACCTTCGACAATGGCCGGGCCACTGCGAGTGAAAATTTCCTTGCCCACTTTGACGCGCACCCTGGTCGGGTCCAGCTGATCGGCCATGGCCAGCGCCTGGGCGGCATCAGGATAGTCCAGGGCGACGATAACAGGGCTGGCAATAGGCATGGGAGCGTCCTCGGGGATTGGTGGCGCTATGTTATGAGTTGCGGGAGGACGGTTCAACCAGCAACCCTCACCGTAGGAGCTTCGCGCAGCGGAGCAACGCCCGAAGGGTGCACGAAGTGCATAAACCCAAAACCTGAAAAGACGGATTTACCACAGAGGGCACAGAGATCACTGAGGAAAAGAAGCTTCTTCTCTGTGTGCTCTGTGCCCTCTGTGGTGAAATCGCTTTTAAAGAAGACCGGTATCGCGCCGCCAGCGACGCTCCTAGTGGGGAGGACAGTCAGACTTCCTTGACCACCGGCTTGATCGAGCCCCAGCGCTTGCAGCTCGGGCAGCGCCATTGCATCAAGGGAGTTTCGAAGCCGCAGCGGCGGCATTTGTAGAGGCTCTTGTCGTTGAGCAGTTGCTCGGACAATTGCTTGAGCACGCCCAGGTGCTCGCGGGTTTCCCCTTCCGCGCTGCCGGCCAGACTCATGTCGATGATGCGGTTGAGACCACGTACCGAGGGGTTGGCTTTCATGTATTCGGCAATAAAGTCCGACGCTTCCTTGTCGCCGTAGCGCTCCTTGAGCGTTTCGGCGAGCAGCAGGATGCGGCTGGTGCTGGGTTTCTCGGCACTGTAGTCAGCCAGCATCTGGATAAATTCCTCGTCCTTCTCCTGCTGCTGATAGCTGGTACGCAGCTTGTCGAGCGCTTCATCGAAGAAATCGCTGTCCTGCACCCAGATGCGCTGCAGGGCCTGGATAGCGGCATCCCAGTTCTGCTCGCCCATCTCCAGCTCGCCTTCCGCAAAGCTGGCGCGGACACACTGCTCATCGAATGACAGCGCCCGCCTCAGCATGCGGCGGGCCGGATTGATGTCGCCGTCGCGGCGCAGGTTTTCTGCCTGCTCGCAGCAGTACTGAGCCAGCACCGAGCCCAGCGCCGGGCGGTTCTTGATCAACCGCTCGCCCATGCTGATGGCATTGACCCAGTCGCGCTCCTGCTCGTACAGGCCCATCAGTTGCTGACAGACTTCATCCTTGGCCTGACAATCCTGATCCAGCATTTCCAGCAGTACCTGCTCGGCCAGATCGAAGATGCCGCTGGCCAGGTAATCCTGGGCCAGTTCCAGCTGGATTTCTTCCTGCACCGGGCGGCCATAGTCGCCGTGCTCCAGCAGGTGGGTATGCAGCTGGGCAGCACGGTCGAATTCACCCCGCTTGCGGAACAGCTTGCCCAGGGCAAGATGGGTATCGAGACCCTCTTCGCTCACGTCCAGACTCTTGAGCAAGGCTTCGATGCCCTTGTCCGGCTCTTCATTGAGGAAGAAGTTGATGCCGGCCACATAGTCCTTGGACAGGGAGGCCATGCGCCGACGCTGCCGGCGCTTGCTCTCACGCCGACCAAGGAAAAACCCGGCAGCGATGGCAACAAAAAAGAACGGCAGCAGCCAGAACGATTCACTCATGAAAACAGGCTCTTCAGGCCGCGCAGCCCGATACCGGCCAGCAAGCCCAGAAACAGGCCAATAGCCAGTACGCTGATCACCAGCACGCCCAGGGAAACCTCCCAGTGCCATTGATAAAACAGCATATCCAGCGTCACCAGATCACGATTGCTGGTGACAAACAGAAAAGCGAAAAGAAATACGGCCAGTACGGCCAGAATTACCAGAATCCGGTACAGGTTTCGCATCGTAAGGTTCCCTCTTTACTGGCCAGGTCTGTGCCGGGCGGTAACAACAAACGGGGTTTAGTTAGCAGCAGCCTGATTGCCGCTTGCGCCATTATCAACACCTTCACCACTTTCTTCATGCAGTGAATCGTTAACGCGCTCGCGCAGCTCTTTGCCGGGTTTGAAGTGGGGAACATATTTGCCGTGCAGCTCGACGCTGGCACCGGTCTTGGGATTGCGTCCCACACGGGGCGCACGAAAATGGAGGGAAAAACTGCCGAAGCCGCGTATTTCGATACGACCTCCGCCGGCCAGGGAATCGGCCATCTGTTCGATAAGCGTTTTGACTGCCAGCTCCACATCCTTGGGCGACAATTGGTTTTGCCGATCGGCAATCCGCTCAATCAATTCCGACTTGGTTAACGCCATTACAGCTTTCTCCCTGGGCTCCCAGCCCAGTGGGACCGGCACGATGCCGGTCCCCGGGAGGAGCCGTATTATGACTCGTTGCTGCTTTCCATCTGTTTCTTGATCAGATCACCGATGGTCTTCGGCGCATTGGCATCCTGCTGTTCAGACAGTCCGTCAATGGCTTCACGCTCGTCGGCCTGGTCCTTGGACTTGATGGACAAGCTCAGAACACGGTTCTTGCGATCAACGTTGGTGATTTTCGCTTCCACTTCGTCACCGACGTTGAGCACTTCGGTCGCATCGTTAACGCGGTCGCGGCTGATTTCGCTGGCACGCAGGGTACCTTCTACGTTCTCAGCCAGCTCTACGATGGCCGCTTTCGCGTCTACCGACTTCACTACGCCCTTAACGATTGCGCCCTTGTCATTAGCAGCAACATACTGAGCAAACGGATCGTCTGTCAACTGCTTGATACCCAAGGAAATTCTTTCGCGCTCTGCGTCGATGGACAGAACCACGGTTTCCAGCTCATCGCCCTTGTTGAAGTTACGCACGGCATCTTCGCCCTGCTCTTCCCAGGAAATGTCGGACAGGTGCACCAGACCGTCGATGCCGCCTTCCAGACCGATGAAGATACCGAAGTCAGTGATGGACTTGATCTTGCCGGAAATGCGCTCGCCTTTCTGGTATTTCTCTTCGAAGGCATCCCACGGGTTGGACTGACACTGCTTGATACCCAGGGAAATACGACGACGGTCCTGATCGATGTCCAGGATCATCACTTCCACTTCGTCGCCGATCTCTACAACCTTGGACGGGTGGATGTTCTTGTTGGTCCAATCCATTTCGGATACGTGAACCAGACCCTCTACACCTTCTTCGATTTCGGCAAAGCAGCCGTAATCGGTCAGGTTGGTCACCTTCGCCTTGACGCGGGTGCCTTCCGGGTACTTGCCCACGATGTCGTGCCACGGATCTTCGCCCAGCTGCTTCAGACCCAGGGAAACACGCATCTTCTCGCGGTCGAACTTGAGTACCTTGACGTCGATTTCCTGACCCACTTCGACGATCTCGCTCGGATGCTTGATACGCTTCCAGGCCATGTCGGTGATGTGCAGCAGGCCGTCGATGCCACCCAGGTCTACGAACGCACCGTAGTCGGTCAGGTTCTTCACGATACCTTTGACTTCCATGCCTTCCTGGAGGGTTTCCAGCAGTGCTTCACGCTCCTGGGAGTGCTCGGCTTCCATCACTGCGCGACGGGAAACCACAACGTTGTTGCGCTTGGGATCCAGTTTGATGACCTTGAAGTCCAGCTCTTTGCCTTCCAGGTGAGCGACATCGCGAACCGGACGGATATCAACCAGGGAACCGGGCAGGAACGCGCGGATCGGGCCGATATCGACAGTGAAGCCACCCTTCACCTTGCCGGAAATCATACCTTTTACGATCTCGTCTTCGTCGAAAGCTTTTTCCAGCTCGCCCCAGACTTCGGCGCGCTTGGCTTTTTCACGGGACAGGCGGGTGAAGCCCATGCCATCGTCGATGGCATCTACGGCTACATCTACTTCGTCGCCTTCGGCGATTTCCAGTTCGCCTGCCTCGCTAAGGAATTCTTCACGGGCAATAATGCCTTCGGATTTCAGGCCTGCGTTAACGGTTACCCAGTCGCTATCGATGGATACAACAGTACCCTTGATGATAGAACCACGGGCAACGTCCAGGTCCTTAAGGCTTTCTTCAAAGAGATCAGCAAAAGATTCGGTCATGAAATTCACTCAGTGTTTTCGCACATGCCAACCAGCAGACATGGGTTAGTAAAAAAATGAGACCCGCCCTTCCCCAGCTGGCTTACTTTTTCAGGGTTGAGCAGATCGGCCGCTTGACACAGAATCACCCCTCGACAGTGCACTATCGAAGGGTTTCAACAACGTGTGCTACCTTCACACCAGTTGGCGTGCGGCAGCCTCTTCAAGGATCCGGTTAACCACTTCATCAACCGTCAGGGTGGTGGATTCGATTACCACGGCATCGTCTGCCGGGCGCAATGGCGCCACCTCACGGTTCATGTCACGGTCATCCCGGGTGCGGATGTCCTCGACGAGGGTCGCGAGGGTAGCATCAAAGCCCTTTTCCTTCAACTGCTCAAAGCGCCGTCTGGCGCGCTCTTCAGCGCTGGCGGTGAGGTAAATCTTGAGGGGGGCAGAGGTAAACACCACGGTCCCCATATCGCGGCCATCCGCCACCAGCCCGGGGGGCTCGGCGAACACCCGCTGGCGGGCCAATAGCGCATCACGCACCGGCTGCAACACGGCCACCTGGCTGGCCAGCTCACCCACGCTTTCCTGGCGGATGATGTTAGACACATCCTCGCCATCCAGAATCACCGCTGTTTCGCCCTCCTGCTCAATAAATCTCACCGGCAAGGTTTTCGCCAGTTCCACCAGAGCAGGCTCATCATCCAGTGCAAGCCCTTGATTTTTCGCGTGATAACCGAGAACCCGATACAGGGCACCGGAATCCAGCAGATGCCAGCCGAGACGGATTGCAACCAATCGGGCAACGGTGCCCTTACCGGAGGAAACCGGTCCGTCGATGGTCAATACCGCTGTGGACGGAGCAGTCATTTCACCTCCAGGTTCAAGCCCGCATGGGCGGCCAGCTGGGCAAAGCCCGGGAAGCTGGTGGCCACATTGGCGCAGTCATTAATGGTAATCGGGCCAGTGGCACGCAGGGACGCCATGGCGAAGCTCATGGCAATTCGGTGGTCACCGTGGGACTGAATCTCGCCGCCGCCGAAGCTGCCGCCGCTGATGCGGATGCCGTCTTCAAACACTTCGTGATCCACGCCCAGCGCGGCCAGACCGTCCGCCATCACCTGGATGCGGTCAGATTCTTTCACCCGCAGCTCTTCGGCGCCGCGCAACACGGTATCGCCTTCGGCGCAGGCAGCGGCGATGAAGATGGCCGGGAATTCGTCAATGGCCAGGGGCACCAGCTCCTGGGGGATCTCGATACCTTTCAGGGGCGCCGCTTTGACTACCAGGTCCGCCACCGGCTCGCCGCCGGCATCTCGCTGATTTTCCAGGCGAATATCCGCCCCCATCAGCTTGAGGATGTCGATCACGCCGGTACGGGTAGGATTGATGCCCACGTGGGGTAACGTCAGCTCGCTGTCAGCGGCAATGGACGCACCGACGAGGAAGAAGGCTGCCGAGGAGATATCCGCCGGGACTTCCAGCTTGCAGGCGGCGAGTGTGCCGCCGCCGGTCAACGCACTGGTGGCTCCCTCACGGCGCACTTCGTAGCCAAAGCCACCCAGCATCCGTTCGGTATGGTCACGGGTCGGTGCCGGCTCAGTCACTGAGGTGTCGCCTTCAGCGTAGAGACCGCCCAGCAGGACGGCGGATTTCACCTGGGCAGAGGCCATCGGTAGATCGTAATGAATGCCCTTGAGCGGCTGGCCACCGCGGATACGCACTGGCGGGCGCCCTTCGTTACCGGTGGAAATTTGGGCGCCCATCTCGCGCAGGGGGCTGGCCACCCGCTCCATGGGACGCTTGGACAGGGACGCATCGCCGGTGAGCTCCACATCGAAGGCCTGCCCGGCCAGCAAGCCGGTGAGCAGGCGCATGGAGGTGCCAGAGTTGCCCATGTAGAGCGGTTTTGTCGGCGCTTTGAGGCCATGCAGGCCGACCCCGTGGATGGTCACCTGGCCATTGTGGGGGCCTTCGATGACCACACCCATATCCCGGAATGCCTGTAGCGTTGCCAGAGCGTCCTCGCCTTCCAGGAAGCCTTCTACCTGGGTCACGCCTTCGGCCAGGGAGCCAAGCATGATGGAGCGGTGGGACATGGATTTGTCGCCGGGTACCCGTACCCGGCCAGTGAGTCGGCCACCCGGGGTCACCACAAAGGTGGGGTTGGCACTCTTGCTGTGGAGGATGGTGCTGTCTGTCATGGTTGTGTCGTCACCTGAATGGTGGGCGCGGGTATAGGAGGTGCGCTCGTTCATGGCCATAAAATGGGCCCGCGCCGTATTGGCGCGGGTCATGATGCCCATCAGGGCATCGGAATCATCGTCACTCACCGCCTGGCGGAAGCGCGCGATACCGTCGCTGAACAGGTCCAGGGACTGCAGCAGCGCGGCCTTGTTCTCGCGGAAAATGTCATGCCACATCACCGGATCGGAGCTGGCGATACGGGTGAAGTCGCGAAAACCGCCGGCAGCATAGCGGAAGATCTCTGTGGAGTCGCCCTGCCGGGCCAGGGTATCCACCAGCGAAAAGGCCAGCAGATGGGGTAGATGACTGGTTTCCGCCAGTACCTGATCGTGGTAATCCGGCGCCATCTGCAGCACTTCCGCGCCCATGGCGGTCCAGATCGCCCGCACCCGGGCGGTGGCTGCCGGGTCGGTGGCCTCGGTGGGCGTCAGGATGACCCGATGATCCTGGTACAGGTCCGCATCGGCAGCACCAACGCCGCTCTTTTCCTTGCCGGCAATGGGGTGGCCAGGCACGAAGCGGGAATAATGCTCGCCCAGGGAAGCATGGGCCGCGGTGATCACATTGCCTTTGACGCTGCCGCCGTCAGTGATGATCGCCGTGCGGGACAGGCCCGGCTTCAGCGCACTCAACACCTTGCCCATGGCCGAAACGGGGGTGGAGACAAACACTAGATCAGCGCCCTTGACCGCTTCAGCCAGATCCTGGCTGCCTTCGTCGACAACACCGAGGGCGATGCCCTGCTCCAGGGTGCGGGCGGAGCGGGAACCGGCCACGATGGATCCGGCCAGGCCGTTCTTGCGAGCGGCAGCGGCAAAGGAGCCACCGATCAGGCCCAGGCCGATCACGGCAATGCGGTTGAAGAGGGGTTCAGACATGACAAGCGCCCCCGATTCGCATTGTAGGAGCACCGCTTGAGGTGCGAACCGAATCTGGTACGGAATGCCGCAAGCAGGTTCGCGTCTCAAGCGACGCTCCTACGGCGGAAAAACCGAAACGATGGAGATTACCCATCCGCCAGCACCTTCTTGAGGGCGGCCAAGAAACGCTCATTCTCGCGGCTGGTGCCCACGGTCACACGCAGGAAGTTGGGCATGCCGTAGCCGCCCAGAGGACGCACAATCACGCCTTCGCGCAACAGACCCTGGTAAACCGGCATGGCATCGCGACCACAGTCAAAGGCGATGAAGTTGGCCACCGAGGGGATCTGTTCCAGGTGCAGTTTCTGCAGGCCTTCGGCAATCTGCACCAGGCCGCTGGTGTTCTCGCTGCGGGAATTCTCGATATGGTCGTCATCGGACAGAGCCGCTTCGGCGGCCACCATGGCCGGGGTGTTGACGTTGAACGGCTGGCGTACCCGGTTCAGCACATCGGCAATTTGCGGGTTGCAGACGCCATAACCGATACGCAGGCCGGCCAGACCATGAATCTTGGAGAAGGTGCGCGTTACCACCAAATTCGGGTATTTTTGCAGGCGATCGACACCATTCGGGTAGTGGCTTTCTTCCACGTATTCAAAGTAGGCCTCGTCCAGTACCACGATCACCCGCTCCGGGATCCGCGACAGGAACTCATCCAGGGCATGGGCGTTGAACCAGGTGCCGGTGGGATTGTTCGGGTTGGCCACGAAAATTACCCGGGTGCGTTCGGTCACCGCCTCGGCCATGGCCGCTAAATCGTGACCATAGAGATTGGACGGTACCGCCACCGGCCTGGCATTGCAGGCCAAGGTCACCAACGGGTACACCGCAAAGGCGTACTCGGAGAAAATCGCTTCATCGCCGGGTTGCAGGTAAGCCCGGGCAATCAGGTCCAGCACATCGTTGGAGCCGTTACCCAGGGTCAGCTGATTAGTTTGCACGCCCAGCTTTTCCGCCAGTGCCGCCTTCAGGGAAAAACCGGCCCCATCCGGGTACAGGTGCAGCTCATGCAGATGCTTGAGAGCATGCAGAGCCTTGTGGCTGGGCCCCAGGGGGTTCTCATTGCTGGCCAGCTTGACGATATCGGTGAGGCCAAGCTCCCGTTCCAGCTCCTCGATGGGCTTGCCCGGCTCGTAGGGCTTGAGCTGCTGAGCGCCACTATTGGCGAGTTCGATGTAGTCGCAAGTCATGATGACTCCTTTGCCTGGCCCAAGCGGCACGCCTGGCGAATTCCATGGGTTCTATCTAACGCCTGGCGCTTCTGCCATCCACGGGCTTCTTCACCAAGCACGCCTCAAAACCACTGTAGGAGCCATGCTTGCATGGCGAATTACCGAAACCTTCGCCATGCAAGCATGGCTCCTATGGTCACACTATCCTGAATACGGGCTACAGCACTGCTTTGGGGTACGAGCCCAGCAGCTTGATGGTATTGCCGGCCGCTTCCAGCTTGTCCAGTACCGGCTGCAGCTTGCCATCTTCCTTGTGGCCTTCGCAGTCCACGAAGAACACATAACTCCAATTGGACGTCCGCGAGGGCCGGGATTCAAGGCGGGTCAGGTTAATGCCTTCATCGCGGAACGGTGCCAGCACCTCATAGAGCAGGCCCGGGCGGTTCTTGCCGCTGATCATCAGGCTGGTCTTGTCGTTACCGGACGGCGGCGTGTCCTGCCGGCCGATAATGATGAAACGGGTAGTGTTGTCCGGGCGGTCTTCGATATTGCGTTGCACCGCTTCCAGGCCATACAGCTCTTCCGCCATTTCCCCGGCAATGGCCAGGGCATTCCATTCGTCCTTCAGACGACGGGCAGCTTCACCGTTGGAGCTGACCGCAATGCGCTCTACCCCGGGCATGTGGGCATCCAGCCACTGGCGGCACTGGGCCAGGGTCTGCTGATGAGAATAAACCCGGGTGACCTTGTCACGACGGGTGTGCTCGCCGGCCAGCAGATGATGGTGGATGCGCAGCTCCACCTCGCCACAAATTTTCAGGCTGGAGGTCATGAAGGTATCCAGGGTGTGGTTGACCACCCCTTCGGTGGAATTCTCCACCGGCACCACGCCGTAGTGAGCAGCCCCGGCTTCCACTTCACGGAATACTTCATCAATTGCGCCCAGCGGTACGCTTTCCACCGCATGGCCAAAGTGCTTGAGGGCGGCCTGCTGGGTAAAGGTGCCTTCCGGCCCCAGGAACGCCACTTTCATGCGCTGTTCCAACGCCAGGCAGGCGCTCATGATCTCGCGGAAAAACCGCGCCATGGTTTCGCCGTCCAACGGCCCCTTGTTGCGCTCTTTTACCTGTCGCAATACCTGGGCTTCCCGTTCCGGGCGATAAAACACCGGGTTGGGGTCGGTAGCGGTCTTCACCTCGGCCACCTTGTGGGCCAGGGTGGCGCGATCGTTGAGCAGATCCTGCAGCCGCTGGTCCAGCTCGTCGATCTGCTGTCGCAGGTTGTCCAGTGATTCGGTCATGGCGGTCCCCGCTCAGCCGTTGCGTTTTTCGAAGTCCGCCATAAAGGCGATCAGCGTATCCACTGCTGCTTCCGGTACCGCATTGTAGATGCTGGCACGCATGCCGCCCACGCTGCGGTGGCCCTTCAGGTTCAACAGGCCCGCCTGGTCGGCTTCACTGAGGAACTGCTTATCCAGGTTGGCGTCGGCCAGCACAAAGGGCACATTCATCCAGCTACGGCTGATTTTTTCCACCGGGTTGCTGTAGAAGCCGCTGTTATCAATAAAACCATACAGCTTTTCGGCCTTGCGCTGGTTGGTTTCTGCCATGTTCGCCACTCCGCCCTGCTTTTTCAGCCACTGGAACACCAGGCCGGCCAGGTACCAGGAAAAGGTGGGCGGCGTATTGAACATGCTGCCGTTGTCCGCGTGGGTCTGGTAATTGAGCATGGCAGGCACATGGGCGCCGGCCTTGCCGAGCAGGTCCTTGCGGATAATCACCAGGGTCAGGCCGGCGGGGCCAATGTTCTTCTGGGCACCGGCATAGATCACCCCGAAGCGATTCACATCAATGGGGCGGGACAGAATGGTGGAGCTCATGTCTGCCACCAGCGGGGTATCACCCACGTCGGGAACAAAGCTGTATTCCAGGCCACCGATGGTTTCATTGGGGCAGTAATGCACGTAGGCCGGATTGGCCGACAACTGCCAGCTGTCCTGTGGCGGTACGGTGCTGAAGTTGGTGTCTTCACTACTGGCGGCCACGTTGATGTTGCCGTAGCGGCCGGCTTCCTTGATGGCTTTCTTGGACCATTGCCCGGTATTGATGTAATCCGCGGTTTCGCCCTCGCCCAGCAGGTTCATGGGCACCATGGCAAATTGCGTGGAGGCGCCGCCCTGCAGAAACAGCACGGCGTAATCGTCGCTGATCCCCATCAGGCTGCGCAGATCCTGCTCGGCCTTTTCGGCAATCTCCACGAACACCTTGTCCCGATGGCTCATTTCCATGATGGACAGGCCCATGCCCTGGTAATCCAGCATTTCCTGACGGGCCTGCTCCAGAACGTCCGTCGGCAACGCCGCGGGACCTGCGCAGAAGTTATAGGCGCGGGACATGCATTTTCTCCGTGACTAGATTGAAAGTACCAAACCGGTTAATCAAAGAAGCCCGGTAACACCGGGCTCGGGTTGTTGCTTACTATTGTCTTTCAAGCAGCCCGTAGGAGCGGCGCTTGAGCCGCGAATCGTACTTGGCACGGCTTGTCGCGAGCACGTTCGCGGCTCAAGCGCCGCTCCTACAGCAGCCTTTTATTCCTCGGCATCGTCGGAGGCGTCAGACTCCGGCGCTTCAGAGGTAACGTCCCCTTCCAGCACCTCGCCCTCTTCGATGTCGTCCTCGTCTCCGTCCAGGTCGGGGATGGTGGCCAGACCACACAGCTTCTCGCCGTCGCCCAGACGAATCAGACGCACACCCTGGGTGTTACGGCTGGAGATGCTGACCTGATTGACGCCGGTGCGCACCAGGGTACCTTGGTTGGAGATCAGCATGATGTCCTCTTCACCAAACACCTGGGCAGCGCCGACCAGCTCACCGTTACGCTCGTTGACCACCATGGCGATGACGCCCTGGCCACCACGACCCTTGGTCGGGTAGTCAGTCAACGGGGTGCGCTTGCCGTAGCCGTTTTCGGAGGCAGTCAGGATCTGGCCCTCTGCTTCCGGCACGATCAGGGAAATCACGTCCACGCCATCGGCCAGTTTGATGCCGCGCACACCACGGGCCAGACGGCTCATGACACGCACCTTGGACTGATGGAACCGCACGGCCTTGCCGTTGCGGGCTACCAGCATCACATCTTCGTCGCCGTGGGTAATAGCCACATTCACCAGATGCTCGCCTTCCTGCAGTTTCACGGCAATCAGGCCGGAGCTGCGCGGACGGGCAAAGTTGGCCAGGGCGGTACGCTTGACGATACCGCTGGAGGTGGCCATGAAGATAAACGGACCAGGCACGGTATCGACTACCGCTTCTGCCTCGACCTCATCACTGTCGACGGCGTCTTCGATCACCTCTTCCGCATCGATGACGTCATCTTCCTCGGTTTCCACCTCCACGCCAGCGGCTTTCTGCTGGCGTACCATTTCCGCATCAAGACGCAGGATGGCGGTAATACGCTCGTCGTTGCCCAGTGCCGGCAGCAGATTGACGATGGGCTTGCCACGGGACGCCCGGCCACCTTGCGGCAACTCGAAGGTACGCAACCAGAAGACCTTGCCAGCGTCGGTGAACAACAACAGGGTGTCGTGGGTGCCCGCCACCAGCAGGTGCTCCACGTAATCCTCGTCTTTAAGCTGGCCGGCAGACTTGCCACGGCCACCACGCTTCTGCGCCCGGTAGGTATCGATGGGCTGCATCTTGGCGTAGCCACTGTTGGACAGGGTCACTACCACGGTTTCTTCGGCGATCAGGTCTTCCATGCTCAGGTCGAGACGGGAGGTGACGATTTCGGAACGGCGCTCGTCGGCATATTCCTCACGGACCGCCTTCAGTTCATCACGGATCACTTCCATCAGACGTTCGGGGTTACCCAGAATCTTCAGCAGTTCGGCAATCTGCTCCAGCAGTTCCTGGTAATCGTTGATCAGTTTTTCCCGTTCCAGACCGGTCAGCTTCTGCAGACGCAGATCCAGAATGGCCTGGGCCTGTTCCGGGCTCAGGTAATAAAGGCCATCACGCAGACCGAACTGCTCATCGAGGCCATCCGGGCGAGCCGCGTTTTCACCACCGGCGCGCTCCAGCATTTGCAGTACATCGCCGGGGGTCCAGCCTTTGCCCAGAAGTTTTTCCTTGGCTTCCGCGCCGCTGGGGGACGCCTTGATCAGCGCAATCACCGGATCGATATTGCTCAGCGCCACCGCCAGACCTTCTAGCAAGTGGGCCTTTTCGCGAGCCTTGCGCAGTTCGAACACGGTACGGCGAGTCACCACTTCACGGCGGTGACGAATAAAGGCATCCAGCAGCTCACGCAAGTTGAGGGTCTTGGGCTGACCATCGACCAGAGCTACGGTGTTTATACCAAACACCGACTCCATCTGGGTCTGCTGATATAGATTATTGAGCACCACCTCGGCGTTCTCGCCGCGACGCAGCTCGATCACAATGCGCATGCCCTCTTTGTCGGACTCATCGCGCAGCTCGGTGATACCTTCAATCTTCTTGTCTTTCACCAGCTCGGCGATCTTCTCGATCAACCGCGCCTTGTTCACCTGGTAGGGAATCTCGTGGACGATAATGGCTTCTTTGCCACTTTTGTCGGTCGGCTCAATCTCGGCACGGGCACGCATATAGACGCGGCCACGGCCGGTACGGTAGGCCTGCACGATCCCGGCGCGACCGTTAATGATGCCGGCGGTGGGGAAATCCGGGCCCTTGATGTATTCCATCAGGTCGTCCGGCGTCAGGCTGTCGTCGTCGATCAGCGCCAGACAGCCGTCTACCACTTCGCCCAGGTTATGCGGCGGAATATTGGTGGCCATACCCACGGCGATACCGGAGGAGCCATTCACCAGCAGGTTGGGCACCCGGGTGGGCATCACATCGGGAATCTTTTCCGTGCCGTCGTAGTTGTCGACGAAATCCACGGTTTCCTTGTCCAGATCGGCCAGCAGCTCGTGAGCGATCTTGGCCATGCGCACTTCGGTGTAACGCATGGCGGCTGCGGAATCCCCGTCGATGGAACCGAAGTTACCCTGACCATCCACCAGCATGTAGCGCAGGGAAAACGGCTGCGCCATCCGCACGATGGTGTCGTAAACGGCGGAGTCACCATGGGGGTGGTACTTACCGATAACGTCACCGACCACACGGGCGGACTTCTTGTAGGCCTTGTTCCAGTCGTTATTCAGCTCGTGCATGGCGAACAGTACGCGGCGATGCACCGGCTTGAGGCCGTCGCGCACATCCGGCAGAGCCCGCCCCACGATCACGCTCATGGCGTAATCCAGGTACGACTGTTTGAGTTCGTCTTCGATGTTGACCGGGGTAACTTCTCTGGCGAGATCCGTCATAGCGATCCTTACTTTCCACAAGTATCGGGAAAGCCCCTGCGGCTTTCCCAAGCCGGCCCCTGATCAGGGCCGATTTCACAGCGTGCCGATGGCACCCTGTGCAGTCTGTTCTTATGACAGCCCGCTCGCTGCCAACAGCGGCGGACCGGGCGTACATTCCTGCTCCTGGCACGAAGCCCGGAAAAGCCCCGGATGATAGCACAACCGGGCGGCTTCGGCGCCATAGTCCGCCGCCATTGATACGCAGGGGTGTAAACGAGGGCAAGAGCGCCACTGACACGCTATACTGCGGCCTCAATTTGAGGGCAAGCCCCTCTCGCAGGCTGCCAAGATATCAAGGAGTTGTGCATGAGCGACAATCAGGCCGACCTGATCGTCCACGCCCGCTGGATTGCCCCGGTCGCGCAGGACAAGGCGCCCAATGCCGAGGTACTGGAACACCATGCCCTGGTCGTCCGTGATGGCCAGATTGTCGACGTGCTGCCCGGTGCCCTGGCCGATGAAAAATGGCAGGCCGATACGGTCACCCGGCTGGACAGCCACCTGCTGATTCCCGGCCTGATCAATGCCCATACCCACGCTGCCATGAACCTGCTGCGCGGGATTGCCGATGACCTGCCGTTGATGACCTGGCTGGAAAAGCATATCTGGCCGGCGGAAGGCCAGTTTGTCAGCGAGCAGT
Source organism: Alcanivorax jadensis T9 (assembly GCF_000756655.1). Classification (GTDB taxonomy): domain Bacteria; phylum Pseudomonadota; class Gammaproteobacteria; order Pseudomonadales; family Alcanivoracaceae; genus Alcanivorax; species Alcanivorax jadensis. The sequence goes on along the minus strand of NZ_ARXU01000004.1, from coordinate 160,317 downwards.
TCGTGTTCGACGGCACCCGGCTGGCGGCGGCGGAGATGATCCGCTCCGGCACCACCTGCTTTGCCGACCAGTACTTCTTCCCGGCCAGCGCCGCCCGCGCCACCGTGGAAGCCGGCCTGCGCGCCAGCCTGTTCTGTCCGATCCTGGATTTTCCAACCCCCATGGGCGCCGGGCCGGAGGACTACCTGCGCCTGGCCACCGATGCCATGGACGAGTGGCGCCATGATCCGCGCATTCAGATCGGTTTCGGGCCACACGCGCCTTATACCGTGTCCGATGGCCCGCTGCAGAAGGTGCTGACTCTGGCCGAGGAACTGGACGTGCCGATGATGATGCACGTGCACGAAACCGCCGGAGAGATCCAGATGGCGGTGGGCAACACCGGTGAGCGGCCACTCACTCGCCTGAAAAACCTGGGCCTGCTCTCGCCGCGTCTGCTGGCAGTGCACATGACCCAGCTCACCGAGGACGAAATTGCGCTGGTGGCCGAAACTGGCACCCAGGTCGTGCACTGCCCGGAATCCAATCTGAAGCTGGCCAGCGGCTTTGCACCGGTGGAAAAACTGCGCAAGGCCGGGGTCAACGTGGCCCTGGGCACCGACGGTGCCGCCAGCAACAACGATCTGGACATGATCGGCGAGGCCCGCATGGCCGCCTTCCTGGGCAAGGGAGTCAGCCTCCAGGCCGATGCCCTGCCCGCCGCCGACATACTGCAGATGGCCACCCTGAACGGCGCCCGCGCCCTGGGCCGGGACGACCAGATCGGTTCACTGGAAATTGGCAAACAGGCGGATATGGTAGCGGTAGATCTGAACCGTCTGGAGACCCAGCCGGTCTATGATCCGGTGGCGCAATTGATCTATGCCGCCAGCCGCGACCAGGTGACGCATACCTGGGTGGGTGGGCGCTGCCTGATGGACAACCGCACACTCACCACCCTCAACGAAGCCGTGATCCTCAAGAATGCCCAGCAGTGGCAGGAAAAAATTGCCGGAGCCGACCGTGACTGAACAACAACCGCAGATTCCCAATGTAGACGCTGGCGAAATCGCCAAATTCAATGCCCTGGCGGAACAGTGGTGGGACCCCAATTCCGAGTTTCGCCCGCTGCACGACATTAACCCGCTGCGTCTGAACTACATCGACGAGCGCGTCAGCCTGCCCGGCAAGAAAGTCATCGACATCGGCTGCGGCGGCGGCCTGCTGTCCGAAGGCATGGCCCGGCGTGGCGCAGAGGTCACCGGCATCGACATGGGTGAAGCGCCGCTGTCGGTGGCACGTATCCACGCGGAGAAAGCCGGCGTGGCGGTGGAATACCGGCAGATTCCGGCGGAGCAAATCGCCGAGGAGCGGCCCGCGCAGTATGACGTGGTCACCTGCCTGGAAATGCTCGAGCACGTGCCCGACCCCTCCTCCGTGATTCGGGCCTGTGCCACCTTGGTGAAACCCGGCGGGCAGATATTCTTCAGCACCATCAACCGCAATCCCAAGGCCTTTCTGTTTGCCATCGTCGGTGCCGAATATGTGTTGCGCCTACTGCCGCGGGGCACCCACGAATACGCCAAGCTGATCAAGCCCTCGGAACTGGCCGGCTGGGCCCGGGACGCGGGGCTGGAAGTAAAAGACACCACCGGCATGGTCTACAACCCGCTGACCCAGGTTTACAAGCTGAACCGGGATGTGTCGGTGAACTACCTGATGCACGCCGTCAAAGGCGAATAACTTTTCCCTGTAGGAGCGCCGCTTGAAGCGCGAAAAAACAGTTTCGAGGTACGAGTAACGAGCTGCGAAAGGCACAACCGGTTTTGCTTTTTCGCAAATCGAACCTCGTTACTCGCTTCGCTCGTTTCGCGCCTCAAGCGGCGCTCCTGCAGCGGCGTTGTAGAGAGACTATATGGAAAAGCTTGAAGCCGTTTATTTCGACCTGGACGGCACCCTGATTGATACCGCTCCGGATTTTTATACGGTGCTCAATACCCTGCTGAAACAACATGGGCGGCCGGAAGTCAGCTATTCCGCAGTGCGCGCCAATGTCTCCAACGGTGCCCGCGCGCTCACCGAGCTTGGTTTTGGCGCAGGGCCGGAGGATACCGAATTTCCGCCGCTACTGGATGAACTTCTGAACGCCTACGAGCAGCATCTGGCTGTGGATACCTGCCTGTTTCCCGGCATGGCAGAGACGCTGGACTGGCTGGATGTCAATGGTCTGCCCTGGGGCATCGTCACTAACAAGCCGTCACGGTTCACCGGGCCGGTGCTGGCGGGCCTGCATCTAGACCAGCGCGTCAGCGCGGCAATCTGCCCGGACCATGTAAAACAGCGCAAGCCGGACCCGGAAGGGTTGCTGATGGCGGCTCGCCAGGACGGCGTAACCCCGGCCCACTGCCTCTACGTGGGCGACCATCTGCGTGATATCCAGGCTGGCCAGAATGCCGGTATGGCCACCGCCGTGGCGGCCTTCGGTTATATCGACGCGGATGATGACCCCCACGACTGGCAGGCCGATTATTATCTGGAACAGGGCAGCGATCTGTTGCCTCTGCTGCAAACGATGAACACAAGGAGTACCGCATGAGCGAATTATCATCCGTGAATGCACAAGCACTGGCTTACCAATGCCCCGCCGATGCTTTCAAGGATCGCATTATCCTTGTCACCGGCGCGGGCGCCGGCATCGGCCGCAGCGCCGCCCTGACCCTGGCTCGCCACGGCTCCACCGTGATCCTGCTGGGACGCACCCCGGAAAAGCTGGAAAAGGTCTACGACGAGATCAAGGCCGCTGGCGGCCCGGAGCCAGCCCTGGCACCGGTGAATCTGGCGGTGGCCCGCCCGGAAGACTTCCAGGAACTGGCCGGCCTGTTCGACAAGGAATTCGGACGCCTGGACGGCATCCTGCATAACGCCTCCGTGCTCGGCGACATCACTCCGCTGGAGCGCTACGGTGTCGGCACCTGGGACTCGGTCATGCAGGTAAACGTGAACAGCGCCTTCTACCTGACCCAGGCCATGCTGCCGCTATTGCGTGCCAGCGACGATGCTCGCCTGCTGTTCACCTCCTCCAGTGTTGGTCGCAAGGGCCGCGCCTTCTGGGGTGCTTATGCCGTCTCCAAGGCCGCCACCGAAAACCTGGCACAGGTGCTGGCCGAAGAGCTGGAGAACACCAGCAACATTCGCGTCAACACCCTCAACCCCGGCGGCACCCGCACCGACATGCGCGCGCTGGCCTACCCCGGCGAGGACCCGCAGACACTGAAAACCCCGGACGAGATCATGGCCCCCTACCTGTTCCTGCTCGGCCCGGACAGCCGCGATGTGAACGGGGAATCCATCGACGCGCAGCCTAAGTAAAAACTCTGAGTTGAAAGTTAAAAGTTCAAAGTTGAAAAGGCGCGATCACGTTTGGACCGTCTCTGTCCGGTCCAGTGCCAGCGGCCAAATGCAGCGCGGGCACTGGACTGAAATGAACCCCCGGCCCTGCCCGCGTTTCAACTTTAAACTTTGAACTTTCAACTCGCTCCACCATTGACCCTTTCGACGGGGATTGCCGTAACGCGGTCACCCCCTGCGCCAAAGCTCTCCCTTATCCTGCCAGCGCGTGATAAATGTATTATCTATAACAAGAATGCGGCATCAGGGAGATCACCATGCGCACCCCCATTACCCTTTTCTTTCTAGTCAGTCTGCTGTGTTCATCACTGAGCGCGGCCAACCTGACACAAGCTCAAAAGCAGCAACTCCAGGCACTACTGCCCGGCATCACATTGAATGACTCCACCCTCGAAAAGCTCGAGGATGTGTTTTACACCAGAGAGATGCCGGTTCGCAGCCGACTTAAAGCCATCAGCCAGATGGTGGGACTGGATCAGATGCCCGCCGGCAGCACCCTCAAACGGACCATCTGCATCTGGGATATCGGCGGGCGTAACGGCGTGGTATTCAATGCGGCTATGGAGCAACGGGCGCTGGCCCTGGAATACGGCATCAACCTGGATCTGGTGCCTTACACCAACGAAACCGTCATGGTGGATGAGCTCAAGGCCGGCCGTTGCGATGCTGCCCTGATGAGCGGATTGCGTGCTCGCCAGTTCAATCTTTACAGCGGCAGTGTGGATGCCATTGGCGCAGTGCCGTCCCAGAAGCATATGCAAACCTTACTTAAAGTGATGGCTCATCCGAAACAGGCTGGTCACATGGTACAGGGGGATTATGTGGTGATGGGCATCTACCCGGCGGGTGCCGCACATATTTTTGTTAACGACCGAAGCATCAGCTCCCTGGCCAAGGCTGCCGGCAAACGGGTTGCCGTTCTCGATTATGATGAAACCCAGGCAGAAATGGTGGCGGCCATCGGTGCTACCCCCGTTACCACCGATATCGTCAGCGCTCCCAACAAGTTCAACAACGGCCAGATCGATATTCTGCCCGCCCCCCTGGTCGCCTATGAGCTTCTCGAACTATATAAAGGCATGAGCCCGGATGGTGGGGTGGTCGACTACCCGTTAACACAACTGTCCATGCAGTTGATCGGTCGCCTGGACAAGTTTCCCAATGAAGTGGCGCAATTGATTCGTGAGGCCTCCTTTGAAGCCTACCCAGACGTGATAAAGCGCATTGAAGTGGAAACACGCCGAGTGCCTGAGCGCTGGATGATCGCCATTCCTGACAAGGACAAGCGGGAATACGAAGTGATGATGCAGGATGCCCGCGATGCACTGCGTGCGCAGAAATACTACAGCAGCGACATGCTGGATCTGCAACGCAAAATACGCTGCAAATTCGACCCCACCCGCTCCGAATGCAGCATCACTTGAGCAGACGTTAAGGCGTGTAGTACGCGGCGCCGCCTGGCGCCGCGTACAATTGTCATACAGGCGGTAAAACTTCCCTTCTCTTCCCCATGATATAAGCATGACAACGAATGAATAAGGAAGCGTCATGGGGAATTATCGCACCCTATTTACCAGCCTTCTCGGCTCGGCCCTGCTGTCTCTGGCTTGCACCAGTCAGGCTCTGACACTGACTCCCAAGCAGGAAAAACACCTGGCGGAAGCGCGTGAGGAAATGGGCTTGGGCCCGGACGATATGCTCAAGCGTCATATCTGTTTGTGGGATCTGTCCGGTCGCTCCGGCCCCATTTTCAACGGCGCCACCAACCTCCGCCTGGATTTGCTGCGCTATAAAATTGATATCAGCCTGGAGGCCTTTACCAACGAAGGCGCCATGGTCGCATCATTGAAAAACGGTCAATGCGATGCTGCCCTGATGAGCGGTTTTCGCGCCCGCCAGTTCGTCCGTTTCAGCGGTACTATCGATGCTATCGGCGCCCTGCCGTCGCTGAAGCACATGGATATGCTGATGCGATCCATCGCCCTGCCTCAGCTCAGCGAAAACATGGTCAGCAACAAATATCAGACTCTGGCAGTTACCCCCGCCGGCGCCGCCTATTTATTTGTTAATGACAAGAGACTGAATTCACTGGAGCGCGTCGCAGGAAAAAAAATTGCCGTACTGGATTTCGATCCCGGCCAATCGAAGATGGTTGCCCAGATTGGTGCCACCCCGGTGGCTACTACCCTTGCCACGGCGCCCAATCAGTTCAACAACGGCAGCGTGGATGTACTGCCCGCACCTCTCGTTGCTTATCAGGTATTGGAACTTTACAAGGGCATGGAACCCGACGGCGGCATCGTTGATTACCCCATTGTTCAGCTCACCGCCCAGTTGATTGGTCAAACTGATCGTTTTCCTCCCGCATTCGCGGCAGTGATCCGGGAAGTGGCAGCAGACAGTTTTTCGTCTATCCAGAATGCCCTGGAAAAAGAAGCGGGACAGATCCCTGCAACCTGGTGGATTGACGTGGATCACCATGAAAAACAGGAATACGACAGCATGATGCGCGCTGCGCGTTTGAAACTGCGCGAAACCGGCTATTACGACGCCACCATGTTGAAAATCATGAAACGTATTCGTTGCAATGTGGATCCTCAGCGACCCGAATGCAGCCAGGATACGGAATAAAGCTGATGCGGTGACGTCATCGTTGGCATCGCGGCCAGCCACCCCGGCTGGCCAGCCAGCGACTCGTCAGTCACGACTGTCACAATGGGCGTTCAACCTGAAGCGACGACTTCCGGTTCAAACAATAAAATGCCCATGGAGGCTTGCGTGACTTTTTTTCGCCAACTGCTCATTCTCCCCCTGCTGCTCGGCGCCCTCATCGCCCACGCAGACAACCAACTAAATCTGACGCCGACACAACAGGCCGAGCTGGAAAAGTTTGCCCCCGGCGTATCGCTTACCCCCGAGCTCGCAGAGAAACTGCGCGCCATTGCCTACGATCAGAGTCGCAGTCTCGACGACCGCATCGACGCGATGCAGAAAGTGGCCGGCTTCAGCATGGGCGAACCCCTGAAACGACGCATCTGTATCTGGGATATTGCCGGTCGTGCCGGGCCCATCTACAAGGCAGCCGAAGATCAGCGCACCCGCCTGCTGGAATATGGCGTAGAGCTTGATATTCAAGCCTACACCAGCGAAAGCGTGGTGGTGGAAGACCTGAAGGCTGGCGTCTGCGATGCAGCCCTGATCACTGGCCTGCGCGGTCGCCTTTTCAACAAGTACACCGGCACAATTGATTCCATCGGCGGCGTGCCCAGCGACGAGCACATGAAAATCCTGCTGCAGGTCATGGCCAGCCCCAAGTCTGCCGACAAGATGGTGAGTGGCGAGTATGTCATTCTCGGCCTGGCCTCTGCCGGCGGCGCCTATGTGTTCGTCAACGACAGAGCGATCAACACCCTGGCCAATGCGGCCGGCAAACGGGTAGCGGTACTCGACTATGACCCAACCCAGGCGGAAATGGTCTCGCAGATCGGCGCCACCCCTGTCGCCTCTGATATCGTCTCTGCTCCCAACAAGTTCAACAACGGCGTCGTCGATGTACTGGCAGCCCCGCTGGTGGCCTACGAGGTGCTGGAACTCTACAAGGGCATGTCACCGGATGGCGGCATCATCGACTACCCGCTGGCGCAGATCACCATGCAACTGATCGGTCGCAAGGATAAATTCCCCAACGAGGTGGCACAGCTGGTTCGCGAGGAGTTTTTCAACAGCTATCACCTGATCAAGGAACGACTGGACCAGGAAGCTGCCAAGGTACCGGACCGCTGGTGGATCGAAATCCCGGATGCGGACAAGCGCGAGTACGAAACCATGATGCAGGAAGCTCGCCTGACCTTGCGCGAAAAAGGCTACTACGATGGCGACATGCTGACCCTGCAACGCAAGATTCGCTGCAAACTCAATCCGTCGAAAGGGGAATGTGCGGATCCGGTGGAGTGAAAAGCAGCTACGAGCTATAAGCTTCTAGCTGCGACGCGGCAGGGTCTTGCAAAGCACGCAGCTCCCTGCCCGCGGTTTTTCCACGAAGTTACTTGTAGGCGGTCCAGTAAAGGCTGTAGGAGCCCATGCTTGCATGGCGAACCGAGCGTAGCGAGCGAGGCGGCAAAGGAGAAACCTAGCCGCCGTTCTTTCTGGAAAGACCTGTCGAACACTCAAATGTCTGATCGCCCTGCGGTCGATTTCCACGCAAGCGCGATTCGCGGCTCAAGCGCCGCTCCTACAGCGGCTTCGTAGAAATGACGAAGCACGAGGAACATTCCAACCTTTGCCTACCCTACCAGTGCAGCTTCTAGCTAGCTGCTTTTAGTGCAAAAAACCGCCTGGCATATCATCAATCGCGCCAAACATATCCACGCGGTTATCACTGAACATATCCATTTCTGGTGCCAGCACCTGCACATAACGATCAAAGTAGAGGAACTGCTTGAGTAGCAGGGCGAATTCGCGAGGGAAACGAATGCCGTGGCCCTCACCGATTTTCACCAGATCCATCAGCAAGCGGTTAACTTCCTTGTCGTTTCGGTCGGCCTGCACCAGAGCAGACGGATCAACCTGGCCAAGCGCCCCTTGCAGGCTTTCGATATCCCGCGCCAGAGCAGCCACATCCACTTCTTCCCGGGTCATGCCAATGATCGCCATGGCCTCCGCCATCTGGCGAACATCACCACGTCCGATGGCATCAAAGAATTTGGCCATGCCATCCCATGCCTCACGGCGGATCCGGCCGACAATACCAAAGTCGATGAACCCCACTCGACCGTCTTCCAGTAACATCAAATTGCCAGCATGCACATCCGCATGGAAGAAATCGCACAGCATCAGGCTCGAGAACCAGGTATTCAGTGCCGAGATCAGGGTTTGCGCCGGATCATCCGTATATTGTTTGAGCACATTCATGTCAGTGAGGGGCACCCCGAAGAAGCGCTCCATGGTCAGCACCTTGCCGGTGGTGTGGGACATGACCGGATCCGGCGCCACCGCAGAGGTGTTGCCGGTGTTTTGCAGGAAAGCATTGAAAGCCTGGAGATTGTGCGCCTCCTTGATGAAGTCACACTCTTCCAGCATGCCGGCCTGCAATTCCTCAATCACACCGGAGATGGCAGAGCGCGACAGACCCGGCGCCAGCCGCTCGGTAACCCGGGCAGCAAAGTAGAGAAAATTGAAATCCGTCAACAGCACATTACGGACACCGGGCCGCTGAACCTTGATCACCACGTCCTGGCCGTTTTTGAGCTTCGCCGCATGAACCTGTGCAATAGACGCACTGGCCAATGGTTTGGGGTCAACCGACTGATAGAGAGACTCCAGCGATCCACCCAGCTCTTTCTCGATGGTTTCGCGAATATAATGAAACGGCAGTGCCGGGGTGCGATCCAGACAGCGCTGGAATTCCTCGACATACTCTTCCGGGAAAATAGACGGCGAACTGGCAATAAACTGCCCAAGTTTGATGTAGGTGGTGCCCAGCGATTCAAAGGTAGTACGCAGCAAAGCCGGTACTGGCGGGCGATCGCCGAGCATCCAGTTGAGCCCCTGGCGCCCCACCACCCCAATCGTCTCCAGTACCCGCAAGCCGCCACGGGCCGTGTTCATGGCCAGAGAAATGCCGCTTCTCTCGCCAGCCAGCCAGGCCTTCATGTCTTTGATGTCAGTATGATCGGTCATAATAAAGTCTTACTTTCCTGGTGGGTGCGCTGCACAACGTAACGTATTCCATCATAAAGCAAATTTATTGTTTGTAATTGCTTGCAGGCTTTTTTGTAATTGCCGCTTGTGCCAATAGACGGACTTTCGTACCTTTGAATCCGCTAATCCGAGAAAAATAACAAGGAGCTATAGAATGGGTTCTCTGACCTTGACAAAAATGCTACGACATTCCCGTCTGGCCCTGGTAGGGGGCGCCATCCTGGCTCTGCAAGGCTGTGGCGTCATCTACAAGACAACCGGGGACGTGCTGATCAGCTTCGGCCGCTCCGAGATGCTTCCCTACATGCTCACGTTTGACGATGTTCGCATGGCCTGTGTCACCGGCGAAGCCCAGACCCCGCTGCTGATGGCCTTTGAACGCGTCGGCTCTCATCCCGAGAAGCTGGGTGCCATGGTCTTCACCACGGCCGCCACCTGTGCCGAACAGATCGCCATCGATGCCGAGTTACGCTACATGCGTGCTGTGAAAGATGGCAACGTGAACGAAGCTCAGGATGCTCGCATCGAGCAGAAGCGCTGGTCTGCCGTCGCAGCGCAGCGACAGTATACCGCCTACCAGAACATGCTCACCGCCTTTGGTGAACAGAAAGAAGGCGAATGCCCCAAGCTGAAAACCGATTTCGACGAGCTGGTGTGGATGGTCGGCAACATCTCCGGTGTCCAGGCCCTGCTCAATGATGGCGCATCCGATGGCGCTGTAGGTGTGCCACGCGATCTGGCCGCCAAGGTAGAGCGCAACATGAAGTGCCTGGAGAACGACAAATGGTGGGGTGTGCCACGCGGTGCCCGTGCTGCTGTCTGGAACCTGTTGCCAATGCTGGCTCCGCCAAATGCCGAGCCATGGAAAGAACTGGAAGCATCCGCCAAGGCTGGCTTTGACGGTGGCGTTCGCCTGGGCAGTGCCCTGTACGCCATGAGCGCCTTCAGCAAGGGTGATGACGAACGTATGCGCAAGGCCATTCGTGACTTTGCCGCCAACGACCAAAACCTGGATCCGGAATACGCCATGATGGATGCCATTGCCGGCTTCATCGTTACTGGCATCTCCGACCGGGAATGGACAGAAAATACCGGTAAGCGCACCCCCATTGGTGGTCTCGGTACTTTCTGGGATGACGCCGCCAAGTCTGGACCGGCGATCAATATTGACGATTTGCTGTAAGCCTGTTTGCGGCCCCGCTTGGGGCCGCTTTGAATTAGATTAAGAAGTAACCAGGAGACATGCCATGCGCTATTTTAAGGCGTTTACCACTGCAGCCACTGCTGCACTTGCATTGACATTCAGCCCCGCCCAGGCCGCTGAAGAGCGCACCATGTGTGTTTTTGACATCATCGGCGCCAACGGTGACATCTATAACATCATGAAGGACTACAAGACCGCAGCCCTTGGTTGGGGTGTTGATCTGGAGCTGAAGCCATACACTGACGAGAAAATCGCCTCCGAGGATCTGAAAGCCGGCCAGTGTGATGCTGCCGTGCTGACCGGTATCCGTGGCCGCCAATTCAATAACTACACCGGCAGCCTGGACTCCATCGGTGCCATCCCCTCCTATGATGCCATGCGCACCGTGATAACCGTGCTGGCCAGCGGCAACCCGTCTATCAACGAGAAACTGGTTTCCGGTCCATACGAAGTGGGTGGCATTGCTCCCATGGGTGCCGCATACCTGTTTGTGAAAGATCGCACCATCGACACGGTGAGCGAACTGTCAGGCAAATCCATCGCCGTACTGGAATACGACAGTGCCCAGGCCAGCATGGCCTCCCGCGTTGGCATGTCTCCTGTAATGTCTGATATCACCAACTTCTCCGGCCGTTTCAACAACGGCTCTGTGGACATCTGCTTTGCCCCCATTGCGGCCTACTCCGCGCTGGAATTGTACAAGGGCATGCAGCCGGACGGCGGCATGATCGACTACGTGCTTGGCCAGCTGACCGCCCAGGTGATCCTGAAGAAAGACCGGTTCCCGGACGGCTTTGCAAACAGCTCCCGTAAGTACATGCTCGGCCAGTTCGACCGCGCCATGACCGTTATTGAGAACGCCAACAACGAAGTCGACAAGAAGTGGTGGATTCGCATCCCCGAGGCCGACAAGCTGCGTTATGACGAAATGATGCGCGAAGCTCGTATTGCACTGACCAATGATGGCGTTTACAGCAAGGACATGATGTCCCTGCTGCGCAAGGTGCGCTGCAAGGAAGAGCCTTCCCGCGCGGAATGCGTTAATCCGGTCGAGTAAGCAGCCTATAAAGATTCAAGCGGGGTCTCGCGGCCCCGTTTTCCCTAGCAACCTACTTCTGTCACCCGGCCTGCGTCTGCCGGGTAGTCAAGGTGTTTACACTGTCCTGGAATGCGGCAAAAGGCTTTGAGGGCCCATGGGTTGCCTCTTCCCCCAATCCAAGACGGTATAACAATAACCGGGTGCACAATGGACAAACCTTCTTCTATGAAAGTGGCGAACCGTTCCGTCGGTGAATGGTTGTCATCGCTACCAACCCTGATTCTCCTGTTGCTGACGGTATTTCTCGCGTCAGGGGAAGTCATTCACTCTCAATTGCTGAAAATTGGTGAAAATACCTGGGAAGGCTACTTCCAGTTACGGGGTGCTGGCATTCTCCAGGAGCCGACCTGTAATCCAGACGCCAATATTGATGAACAGCTGGAAAAAGCCATCATCAGAAAGAAACAACAGATGGCAGATGACCCTCTTGCCGGCATGTTCGGCACCGAGGTCAATGAAGACGCCCTGCGTACTTCGCTGGAATCCTCGCAGCAGATTTGCCGCGAGAAATGGGCCACCTACACCATGGTGCAGGAGAAAGTGACCCCTGGGGTCATTGCATTCCGGACCCTGGAAGGCGGTGTGGCCAAGATCGTGACCACGCTAGGCCACTACAAGCGACTGCTGCTCTGTATTCTGGTGATTATCTGTGCTGCCACAGCCACCCTGACACGTCACCATATTTCCCTGCGTCCGGCACAGACCCGCAAGGACCATTTCGTTTCCAGTCTTGGCCAGCTTTCCGCCAATGTGATGTTGCTGATGTCTGCCTGGATTTACCGTGGCGAAGAAGTCAGCGCCATGGCCGACGGGGTTCAGGTCAACCACTTCTATCTTCACCAGTTCTGGATCGCCGGTTTCGCGTTGCTGTCCCTGGCCGCGCTCTGGCAGTTGGTCAAGCCCCCCAAGGATCTGGAAGAAGGCGGTAGCTGGGGCAAAGCCCTGCTGACCATTCCGCTGTACAGCTTCATGTGTATCACCGCAGGCATCCAGTTCGTCAGCCAGGGCTATTACCACGGTATCAGTGTCTACCTGGGCATGATGATGGAACTGTCCACCCTGTTCCTGAGCCTGGCTCTGTACATCTGGATCGGTATGATGCTGCGCCAGACCAAGATGGCCCATCTGGTGTTTGATGTACTACGTCCGTGGAAAATGTCCCCGGAACTGATGTGCTTTGTGGTACTCGCCGTTACTGCGATTCCTACCGCCTTTACCGGCGCCTCCGGTATCTTCGTTATTGCTGCCGGTGCCACTATCTACAACGAGCTGATCCGTGCCGGCGCCCGCAAGCAGCTGGCTCTTGCTGCCACTGCCATGTCAGGTTCCATGGGTGTGGTACTGCGTCCCTGTCTGCTGGTGGTCATCATTGCCGCCCTGAACAACTCCGTAACCACGGACGAACTGTTCACCTCAGGCTTGAAGATCTTCGGCCTGTCGCTGCTGCTGTTCTTCATCTACAGCCAGTTTGCGCGGACCGAAGCGGCCCGAATTGCCCCCTTCTCCGAAGCCGTGCCGGCCAGCATCAAGCGCCTGGTTCCACTGCTGCCCTATGTGATCATCATGGGTACGGTGCTGGTGTTCTTCCGGGACCTGCTGGATACCGAGCTTAACGAAAACTATGCACCAATCATCCTGCCGGTAATGCTGCTTTCCATTCTCATCTACGAGAAATTGAGCACTAAATCCCTGCATTTGTTTACTGTGGTACTGGTTCCTCTCCTGGCGTACTCCATGTACAACCTGGTAGGCATCAATGCGATGCTGGAAGCTGGCAATATTCCCACCGGCACCTCCGCCGAGGATCTGGAGTCCCTGTTCTGGGGGCTGTTGTGGCGCAACCTGTTCCTCGGGGGTGCGGTATTGCTGCAGTACTTCATTAAAAAGCCGCATATCGACACCCATTACGAACCGGAGAAAGGGGTTGGCGAAAAACTGGAGACCTCTCTGCGTTTTGCCACCAACGAGACCACCGGCCATATTGGTGCCCTGCTGATGCTGATGGCACTGTCCGTAAGCGTAGGCGGCATCATTGAGCGCTCCGGTGTCATGGAGAACCTGCCGGAAACCTTCGCCAACGTCTGGCTCGCCATGACCCTGCTGGTAGTGACCATGGTGATCATCGGCATGATCATGGACCCCTACGGGGCGGTGATCCTGGTGAATGCCACCATTGCACAGATAGCCTTCGACAACGGCATTGCGCCGCTGCACTTCTGGATGATTACCCTGGTAGCCTTTGAGCTGGGTTATCTGTCACCACCGGTGGCACTCAACCACTTGCTGACGAGACAGGTAGTCGGCGAAGCCGAGGTAGAATCGGCCAAGCTGAAGGAAGGCAGCTTCTTCCGTCGCTATGAGAAGTTCCTGCTTCCCATCGCGGTGATGCTGACAGCGCTGCTGCTGGTATCTTATCTACCGTTGATGTCCGATTCGGTGCATGAGTACATGTTCCAGAAGATCGAGATTGGCGGCTAAATTCCGCGCTGATCTCAACCCACCAAAGAAGGAGCCTCAGGGCTCCTTCTTTTTTGTCTGGCATTCGGCCGACAATCCAACACTCAAGTAGCAGCCTGATTCGATACCAGTTTCCTATCGTCGGCGGATAGCTGATACTGTAAAGTATCCACACAAATCAGGGAGATGGCTGATGAGTAAAACGCAGGAGACCCGCACTCCACGGGAAACCGAACCCTTGCCGAAAACGGTTAAACCCGCCCTGCTGTTCCTGCTGTTCCTGGCAGGGGTAGTCGCCACCATGGCGATTGCCGCCTATGCCGTCGACAGAATGATTTACGGATAAATCCTATGGCAACGGCAATGGACAATCGTCGCTTCCCCCGCACCTCACGTGAAGAAAACCTGGCGCTAACCCTGCTACCCAGCCAGTCAGGCTCTCTGGATCCCGCTGATCGTCTGTATCTGACCACACACGATGTCTCTCTAGCGGGCATCAGCATTGAGCTGCCGGCGCCGATCAAGCCCAATACCGATGTGGAGCTGTGGGTGGCCCTGCTCGAAGAGCACGGCACTTACCATCTCTACGGCACTGTCGCCTGGTGTGCGGCTCCGGAAGGCCAGCTCCTGGCGGGTATAGCTCTGGATCTGGAACGAGCGGATGGTCGACTGTGGGCTGCCCACTTCGATGACGACGGTTTCTTCAGTGACTGAATCGCTGTTTCAGCGCGGCAGTCAATACCAGCAGTTTCGCCCCAACTACCCTCCTTCCCTTTTCCAATGGCTGAGCAGTCAGAGTGCTGGCCATGATCGTGCCCTGGATTTGGGCTGTGGCAGCGGACAAGCCAGCCGGGCCCTGGAGCCCTGGTTCCGTCAGGTGCTAGGTGCAGACATCAGCCATGAACAGTTGCTGGCAGCCCCTGCCTCGCGAAGCCACTATCTGTGCAGCATGGCCCATCGATTACCGCTGGCAGACGCCAGTCTGGACCTGATTAGCGTCGCCCAGGCTTACCACTGGTTTGATCAAGCTGCCTTTCAGGCTGAAGCGGAACGCACCCTGCGCCCCAACGGCTTGCTGGCATTGATCAGTTACGGGATCTGTGAGGTGACAGGACTGGAAGGCATGATCCGGGACTTTCACGACGGCCCGCTAGCGCCCTGGTGGCCCCCTGAAAGGGCCCAGGTGATCGCCGGCTACCCGGACGCCGATCTGCCCTGGCCGGCACTGCCCTACCCTGGTGACACCATCAGCCTTAGCTGGTCCGCCACCGACATGCTCGGCTATCTGGACACCTGGTCCGCTCTGGTTCAGGCCGCCCGAGCCGGGGAGAACCCGCTGGACGACTTCGCACCAAGGCTAAGACAAGCCTGGGGGAATACACAGCGCACGGTTCGATGGCCATTGCGGGTGCGTGCCTGGCGCAAACAGTGAACAGTCTCAGGCTGCAATCAGAAACAACGCTATCCAGTCTGTTTTACCAAAAAAAGCCGCGCCCACTGAATGGGCGCGGCCTTTTTCCTTGCAGATCAAACACCGCCAACTCGCGACGCTGTTAACTATTCACTATTAATTGTTAACGACTTAGCTGCTTCCGGAAAATGTTCGCCCAGCAGGCCAGCCAGCCGATCCAGTCGTTTGCGGCGGCGGGCCAGGCCGAAGACGTTGAGCAGTCGGGTTGCCCAGGTGAAGGCAGTCGCCAGGGTGTCGCCACCGCGGCGGGGGATCACGTGCACATGAACGTGGGGCACGTGCTGGTTGGCTTCGCGGCCATCATTGACCACCACGTTATGAGCCCTCACCGCCAATCCGGCCTTTTTCTGGGCCATGATGGTACGGCGCGCCAGGTCCATCAGGTGATGCGTCAAGGAGCTATCCAGTTGTTCCAGCAGGGGCGCATGGGTCTTTGGAATCACCAGGCAATGGGCTTCGCGGATCGGAAACAGATCCAGAATGACCATGGCCCGCTCATCCTCGTACACCACGCTGGCGGGCAGTTTGCCGTCGCGGATCTGGCAGAAAATGCAGTCGCTCATTGTTCAGCGACTCCAACGCTGTGCTTGCGACGTTGACGCCATAACTCCAGCGCCGCCACGATCAGGGCCACCACCAGCATGGCCAACAGTGGACCACCGGCACGCCACAGGCTCACATCTTCCTGGGCCAGTCCGTCGAACAGCGTCACCACCCAGGCCGGCGCCCATTCATCATGCTGCGGTGATACCGACCAGGGGGTCAGTAGCAGCGCTGTCAGCAGGATACGCAACGGTACCTTGGCCCAGACGGCCAGCGGCCGGGTCAGCCACCACCAGACGAAGAGCACGCCCACACAGCCCAACAAGTACGCCAACCAGCCCCACATATACGCTTGTGTTGTCACAATGACTCCCATCCGGTTCAGGTATCAGAGATAAAGCAGGCCACACTGAGCCCAGCTGAAACGTCCTACTCTATCCAGTGAATAATATGCTCTTCCCAATCATCTTCGTGCACAAGCTGCTCGGAGACCACGCGCCCCGCCACACTGATTCCTGCCTGCCTGACCGTGCCCGGCTCCCCGCTGATCAGCGGATGCCATTCGGGTAATGGCTGGCCATGGGCACGCAGCCGGTAGGCGCAAGTGGACGGCAGCCAGGCGGTATTGCGTGCCACCGCTTCGGTGACCTGGATGCAATCGGGCACCTTGCTAAAGCGAGTATCGTACACCCGGCACTGGCATTTCTGGCTATCCAGATAACGACAGGCCAGATTCGTGAAGGCCAGCTCGCCACTGTCCTCATCCTGCAACTTCACCAGACAGCAACGGCCACAGCCGTCACACAGCGCTTCCCACTCCGGTTTCGACAACTCCCCCAGAGGCAGCTCCCAGAAACGTTCACGCAAGCCCTTCTCAGGCATCCGGCCCTGCCGGTTTATCCGGGTGGCCATCGGCCATGAACATGTCCTCATCCGGTGGCGGCGGCATTTGCAGGTAAAACCCCTTGATGCGGATGTCATCCATCACTCTGCCCACTTCGGCCCGGGCCAACGGCCGGTCCGGGCTGAGAATCATATCGCTCACATGCACCGGCTTGCCAAACTGCTTCAACAGCACATCGGGCAGATCTCCGGTTCCCTTTTGCCGATCCACATACAGGTACATGCCAGCCTTGCGGCGGCTTTTATAGATCGAGCAGAACAGCTTGCCCTTCAACATCAAAGCAACTCCAGTAAGGGCCTGGTGACAATATCATGGCGCCAGCCAGTGAGTGGCTCGGGCACCTGATCGGGATGACGAATCAGGGACTCCAGCCAGCGGCGGCGCATCAGTACATCCGGTTTCATGTTCATGGACTCGGCAATCTCACCGACCCGTTTACGCAGGATCTTGGCCAGTTTTTTCTGGTGAGCATCCGGCGGCCCCGGCAACGGCTCCGGCGGCGTGCCGAGCCGACCCTCTTCCAGTAATGCCAGAATGGTATCACCATCCCGGCGGACTACCTTGGGATGCAGGCCCAGCTCCGAAAACAAACCCCGATCACTGCGGCTGGAGCGAGCCAGGTCCAGTAGCTGGGCATCCTTGAGCACAAAGCCCTTGGGTAGATCCCGCTCCCGGGCCATGCGATCCCGCCAGGGGCTCAGCACCGCCAGCACCGCCAAGGCCTGACCCTGCAGCAGGCCGGCACCTTTCACATTGCGCCAGGCCTTTTCCGGGGCGGTTACCGCCTGGGCCTGGGCCAGCAGCCGCTCACACTCTTCCCGCCACCAGCTCTCACGGCCCAGATTTACCAACCGACCACGCAGGATATCCGTCACCTCGGGCAGATATTTCACATCATCCTCGGCATAGAGCAACTGCTCCTGGCTGAGCGGTCGCTTGAGCCAGTTGGTGCGGGTAGCACCCTTGGGCAAGTCCACCCCGAGCAGCATTTGCACCACCCTCTGGTAGCCCAGCTGCATGTCCTCGCCGGTGAGGGCAGCGGCGATCTGGGTATCTTCGATGGCCGCCGGGTAGTCGCCGCTGAACGCCGCAATAGCCTCCAGATCCTCGGAACAGGCATGCATCACCAGGGTGTGCTGCTGGAACAGAGGCGCCAGATCCGAACCGCTCGCCTTGGTGGTATCGATCAGCCGGATCTGCTCACCATCGTGAACCTGCACCAGGGCCAGTTGCGGCCAGAAGGTGCGCTCGCGCATGAATTCGGTGTCCAGGTAGAGGGGCGTTGTCGCCGCCAGCCCGGACCGCCAGGAGGAGATGTCGTCGCTGTTGTCACACCAGAGATAAGCCATGAAGTCGCCTGAGTCTGAATTGGCGACGATTATACGGGCTCAGGGCGGCACATTTCAGCAACACAGGCCGCCGATGTGGGATTTATCCGCCACTGGGCCAGATAACCGCCTGATGGCAGTGTGAAAAATTGCATTCAGCGGGTCGCATAGCAGCGAAAAATCCCGGCTCACGCTCAATTTCCCGGCGCTTTTCTGCTACGCTTTGCGCCGCACTGAAAACCGCACAGGAAGAACCCATGAGCACGAAACTGGTACTGGTCCGCCATGGCCAAAGCGTTTGGAACAAGGAAAACCGTTTCACCGGCTGGAAAGACGTGGATCTCACTGATCAGGGCCGCGAGGAAGCCCGCACGGCCGGCGAATTGCTGAAGGAAGCAGGCTTTGAGTTCGATGTGGCTTACACCTCCGTGCTCAAGCGCGCCATCCGCACCCTGTGGTCCATCCTCGACAACATGGATCAGATGTGGATTCCGGTGATCCGCGATTACCGTCTGAATGAACGCCACTACGGCGCCCTGCAGGGTCTGAACAAGGCGGAAACCGCCGCCAAGTACGGCGACGATCAGGTGCATATCTGGCGCCGCAGCTACGACACCCCGCCGCCGAAGATGGAGCGCGACGACGAACGCTACGCCGGCAACTTCCGGGTATACAAGGGCCTCAGCGAGAACGAGATCCCCCTGTCCGAAAGCCTCAAGGACACCGTGGATCGCTTCGTGCCCTACTTCGAAAGCGAGATCAAGCCGCAGGTCGAAGCCGGCAAGCAGGTATTGATCTGCGCCCACGGCAACAGCCTGCGGGCACTGGTGAAATATCTTGGCGACATTTCCGACGAGGAAATCGTCAAGCTCAACATCCCCACCGGCGTGCCGATGGTCTACGAGCTGGATGACAACCTGAAGCCCATCAAGAACTACTACCTGGGCGACGCCGAGGAAGTAGCAAAGGCTGCCGAAGCCGTGGCGAATCAGGGCAAGGCGTAAGCAAAACGCCGACGGCCTGACTCAAAAGCCCGACCCGGGAAACCGGGTCGGGCTTTTTTGTGGGCAGCCCCATTCAGCATGGCCAATAGCCCAGGCAGCTGACGAAAGTAGCGAGGCACGAGTTTCCAGTTACGAAAACCGGCGTTCACTGCTCGCAGCTCGTCACTCGCGGCGTTGAGCATCCCCAACAGGCTTTCTTCTACATGTGTTCGGTAGCGTCGCTGGCAGCCCCCTGATCCTGCCGTCCCGCTTCCCATGCCGAATGCAGAACAGGGTCTTCATAGGGATTAGCGGTAACCCACCAGGCGGTCAGGCGGCCCCGTTCATAGGCCACCTCCACGCTATCGTCCTCCGAAACCTCCGGTGCCCGCCAGCGGGCCAGCCAGCGCTGCTGCAAAGCTCGCACGTCATGGCCGACCACCAGCAGGCAAGGCACCAGTAACAGGCTCACCAACGTCGCAAACAGCACGCCGAAGGCCAGGGACACCGCCATGGGGATCAGGAAGCGGGCCTGAACACTGGTTTCCAGCATCAACGGCGCGACCCCGGCAAAGGTGGTGATAGACGTCAACATCACCGGTCGCAATCGACCACTCACGCCTTCGATTACCGCATCGCGCAAGCGCATGCCGTGAGCCCTGAAGCTGTTGATAGCATCAATCAGAACCAGGTTGTCGTTGACCACCACCCCGCTCACCGCAATCACCCCCACCAGCGACCACAACGTCAGGCTGTAGCCCAGCAGGAAGTGCCCCATGAAGGCCCCCACCATCCCAAAGGGAATCGCCGCCATCACCAGCAGTGGCTGGCCGTAGCCGCCGAACAGCACAGTGAGCAGGAAGAAAATTGCGGCCAGGGCGATCAGGTAGCTGATCGACAGATGATCGAGAAAATCCTGAATCGCCGCCTGCTTGCCGGCCACCGTCCAGCCGGCCTGCTCATCCGCTGTCTGCATGGGCGCCAGCACTTGTTCGCGCAACGCCGTCATCACCTGAGCCGGAGAGGTCATGTGCTCATCCACGAAGGCACTGACGGTGGCACTACGGCGGCCATCGTAGTGACTGATCATGGCCGGCACCTGGCGCCGGTTCAGGTCCGCCACCGCCGCCAGCACGGTGATCTCCCCATCCGGCAGCTGCACCGGTAACCGTTCCAGGTCGCTGATGCGGCGGCTGTCGCCGCTGGCCAGACGCAGCATCACCGGCACTTCCTGATCCTGTTCAAACCAGCGATCCAGCTCGATGCCGTGGAAGGCATTGCGGATCTGCAAGCCTAGTTGCTCCGCACGCAGACCGGCCAGCTTACCCTCCTCACGCAGGCCGATATCGACGATGGTGCGCCGGGCATGCAGGTTATTGGCCACTTCATGGACGCCTTCCATGCGTGACAGGGCCAGCGCTGTCTGCTCACTCAACCGCTGCAACGTGCCCAGATCCGGGTGGAACAGATTGACGTGAATGTCCGGTTTCACCTGCATCAGGCTGGCGTGGAATTTTACCGACAGGGCATCGGCAATGGGCCCGTGCTGGTCACGCCACAGGCTGGCCATCTCCCGGGGCGGCAGGGCACTGGTATCTCCGCCAATGGCCAGAGTCACCCGCACCCGGAAACGGGCCCCCGGATCGCGGGCATTGGAGGTTTTCTGGCGTACCCCTTGCTCGGCGAACACCGCATCTACGGTCACAGGCTGATCGTCAGCCTGCAACTGCGCCGACAGCTTGCGGGCGGAGCCCTCCAGGGCCTGCACTTCGCGCAGCAGCCGCGCCTCGCCGGTACCCTGCGGAAACACCACCTCCGCCATCACCCGGTCTCCTTCCACCCGGGAGAACAGCACCATGGTCAGCCAACCGCTGTTGACCAGGGCGCAGCAGAAAATAAACAGCCCAACAAACACCACCACCAGCACATAGCGCCAGCGCAGGGCGCGGCGCAGCAACGGCCGGGCGCGGTATTCCAGCCAGCGGTCCAGCCCGGCGTTGATACGGGTGGAGAGCTGCTCGGACTGGCGCCAGATGCCCCGGGCCGGGCGGTCATAGCTGAGGTGGGAAGGCAGAATCCACAGGGATTCCACCAGCGACAGCACCAGAATTGCCATGGAAACGATGGGGATCACCCGCATCAAGGCCCCTTCCGGCCCCGGCAGGAACAGCAGGGGCGCAAAGGCAAACAGGGTGGTCAGCACCGCAAACAGGATCGGCCGTGATACCCGCTGGGCGCCGGCAATGGCCGCCTCCTGGCCGCTCATCCCACCCTGGCGGCGCTGATGGTCGATACTCTCGCCGACGATCACCGCATCATCCACCACGATGCCCAGCACCAGAATAAAGGCGAACAGGGAAATGGTGTTGAATGATTCCCCCAGTACCGGCAGCAAGGCGCAGGCCCCCAGCATGCACACCGGAATCCCCAGCGCCACCCAGCCGGCCAGGCGCAGGGTGAGAAACACCCCCAGCATCAGCGTCAGCAACACCAGCCCCTGCAACGCATTACGCCACAACAGGTGGGAGCGTTCGCGGAACTGAGCGGCATCATCACTCCACACCCGCAGGGCCACGCCGCGGGGTAATTCCGCCTCCTGCAGGTAGCCGCTCACTGCGCCGGCCACGTCCAGCACGTTCTGATCGCCCACCCGGTACACATCCAGGGCCACTGCCGGCTTACCGTCCAGCCAGGCGGCCTGGCTGTCCCGGGAGAACCCATCCTCGATTTGCGCCACGTCTCCCAGCCGCAACAGATCGCCCTGCTCCGACTGGCGGATCACCAGCTGCTCATAGGCAGCGGCATCCCCCGGCTGCTGACCGGTCTGCAGCAGCCAGTCGCCCCGGTCGCTGCGCAACAAGCCGCCGGCAATCCGCTCCACACTCTCGCGGGCTGCGGCGGCCATGCCTTCCAGAGTGAGCTGGTAGCGGTAGAGATCATCCCGCGCCACGGTCAGCGCCATTTCCCGTTCCGGCAGGTTCTCGATATCCACGCTGGAGACCGCATCGTGATTAAGCAGCTGTCGGCGTACCTGGTGGGCCAACTGATAGATATCCTGGCGCGACAGGCTGCCACTGAGCAGCAGGCGCACCACCCGGTTGCGCACGATCAGCTCCTGCACCCGGGGCCGTTCGGCGTCGCCGGGCAAGCTGTCCAGCCCTTCCAGGCGAGTACGGATCTGTTCCAGCACGGCGCGGGTATCATGGCCCTTGAGCACGTCCAGTTGCACCGAACAGAGCCCCTCACGGGCTTCACTGATCAGCTCGGTACCGCCTTCCACATCGTCGATGGCGGTTTCCACCGGCGTGCAGACCATGGCTTCCACGCTTTCCGGAGTGGCCTGTGGCCAGGCCACATAGATGCCGATACGGTCCAGCGGCACGTTGGGCAGGGTTTCCTGGCGGGTATGGGGAATGGCCATCAACCCGGCCAGCAGCAGGGTAATCATCAGCAGGTTGGCCACTGCACCGTTACGAGCGAACCAGGCAATGCTGCGATTCACAGCGCTGTCCCAGCGGCAGAACGGTCCGCCAGCCCACTGGCAGGAACGCGGGGATCGATGCGCATGCCTTCCAGCAGTTGCAGGTCACCGGCCAGCACCACCCGGGACGACGCTGTTACCCCATCGTGCAGGTACAGGTAGTCGTCATCGTGATGCAGCACTGCCACCGACTGACGACGCAAGCGCTTGTCCTTATCCAGTACCCAGACGGTATTTTCGCCGGCCTGGGCCGCCCGGGGCAGCATTGCCACGTTGCGCGTCGGCGCTCCGCGCAGCTCCGCCTGCACCAGCACCCCGGGTTCCAGGGGCAGGCCATCTTCCGAATTGGTGACCTGGACGATCAGATGCATCATGCGGTTCTTGTTCAAGCCACCCTCGCGACGCACCACCTTGCCCTGCCACTGACCATCGCGGCCGGCAAAACGCCCGCGCAAGGTCACGTTGACCTGCCGCAGGGTCGTTTCATCGCCGGGCATGATGCCGAGCAGCGCCAGCCATTCATCGCGGACCGGCAGACGCACTTCCACCCTGTCCTCCTGATATAACCGGGCCAGCACACTACCGGCCTGAATCTGCTGACCGGCCATCACCTGCACCGCTTTGAGCCGCCCGCTGATTGGCGCCACCAGCTCGGTCTGTTCCTGGTTACGCTGGGCCTGACGTAGCCCGGCACGAGCAGAGGCCAGCCGGCTGTTGGCTTCGTCCAGTTGTGGCTCGAAACGGCCCAGGGCGGAAGACCGTTTGGAGGACCCGGACACCCGCGCACGCGCCCGGGTTTCTTCCAGATGCAGACGCGCCGCGTGGACCGCGTTCTGCTGGGCGGTTACGTCCAGGGCAAAGGGCTCCGGGTCCAGCTTCAGCAATACCTCGTCGGCAGTCACACGCCCCCCGTCCGCCAGCAGCGGCGACACCTCCTGCACCCGGCCAGAGACTTCCAGGCTCATGGGCAATTCGTGACGGGCGCGAACCAGGCCCTGGCTGTGCACCGGGATCACCACGTCTTTCCATTCCACTTGCCAGGTATCCAGCGCGAGTATGGTTTCTTCCGTTTTCAGGGTGGGCGTAGCCGGCGGCACCAGATACAGCGCAGTCACCGCCAGTCCCATGGCCAGGGTAGCCAGCAGGGCCACCAACGCGCGCAGACTGAGAATTCGTTTCATGCCGTCACACCCAGCTCATCAACCCAGCGTTGCAGGCACTCCTGCACCACTGCCTCTGACGCACCCAGAGAGGGGTGTAGCTTCAGCGCCAGGCTCAAGCTGCCGTTAACAATCATCATGCCGTTGGCAACCGGATGAGTGGGACTTCCCGGGCCACAGCAAGCGAACACGGTGTCGGGAGCCAGGCCGCCAGAGACGAAGTCGATCTGCCACTCGCCCAGATTGGAAAAGGAGCCACCGTGCTGGGCGCCGTTGAGTAAACGTCCACATAACCAGTCCACACCCCGCTGACCAACCAGACGACCAATGCGAGCAAGGTGCCAATAGCGCCAGTGAATATTGGCTTTCAGATAGCTGCGAATGGTGTGATCCAGGTGCGTCAGCGAGTCGTCACTGTCCACCGTCATATAAAATGCGCTGGACAGATTCATGTCTGGTCGCCCCATCGGCACCACTCCGCGCATGTTCACCGGAAAGCACCAGCTTATCGGGCTTGCATGGGTCATCAGGGTATCCGCTACAGCCAGATGCAGAGCCTTCAGCAAGAGGCTGTTGAGTGACACCTGCTGCGCCTTCGCCCGTTGCCGTAACGCACGGGTCTGCAGCGGCGTTAGCCATTGCACCAGGGGCTCGTCGGCTTGCTCATCGACAGTGGTGGTGAAAATACGCCACGGGGGCGACTGTGGTTGACGCTGCTCCGGTCGAGCCTGCCAGCGACGCCAGAAAGATGGCGCACGAGTCTGGCGACTGAGGGGCATGGGCGGTTGCCGGACGCCCATGCGCTTGAGAGACTCGGCGATCCCGCCCACGCCATCATGGTCCCGGTGCCGCAGCGCCACCGTATGGCGTTTGCCTGAGCCCGGATTGATGAAAATAAACTCGATACGGTCATCAATACCGAGCCGGGCGCGGGCCCGGTACCACATGCCAATGTAGTCTGTTGCGCTGGCACTCACAGGCGGGCGACCTCCACATAGGGAAGGCGCCCATCCAGCTGGTCTCGCGGATCGCCGTCATAGCTCACCAGAAAATGATCGCTGAGCAACAACCTGCGACGGTAACTCGCTGGCACCCGGGCCAGCGGGTCCTGGGTAAAAAAGCCACATACCAGCGCATCGTAGTGACCATGGAAGCGGCTGATGGCATCGTCCAGCAACAGCCGCAGCAGCTCCGGGCGATTGTCCTCCACCACCAGGCTGTGCAGAGTCAGGTAGGACAGCACACCGCCCGGTGCCGGCAATTTCATGCCGCCGCGCAGCAGGCTGTGAGTGTTGTAAAGATGGCGCATGACCCCCATGCCGCGGGCATAGCCCAGCACCCGAGTCTGCTTGATGCCTTGTTGATCCCAGAAACCCATCAACCCCTTCAGGACTCCCCCGATCCACAAACCGATAAAGTTGCGCGGGCTGAGCCCGTAGCAATAAGCATCACCCCGAACGCGAGACACATCCCAGTAGGGGAAAAACTGTTTCTGGGAGCCTTGATAGCGCAGCAGCTGGGAAATGGCATCCAGATCTGCCTCACCGGTCTGGCGAATGACCGCATCGTCGGGCAGTTTGCGGCGGCGAGCCCGCGTATAAAGCATGCTGGTTTCAATGGTGCCCGACGGATAGTAGGTGGGCAGCCCGGCACGACCACTAGCCACCGTGGACAGGGACGCCATGTTGTCGCGCAACACCGTGGTCTGCATCCACTCACCGTCCCCCAGTTGCTTGCGCAATTGGCGAAAAAGCCTATGCAGAATCATGCCGTTGCGACATTGTGGCGAAATACGCAGATCGTGGGCATAACGCACCGGCCTCGCCTGCCCGTTTACCCACACATGGCGCCAACCCACGTTATAGACCGCACCAATCGGGCCCTCACCCTCGCGGGGCTCGGCCACCCATACATCCGGTTCTTCACAAGTCACCCGGGCGCCACGAAAGTAATCCGGGTTACGCTCAAAATTCAGGGTGACAGCACCGGGCTGAGGCGTGCCTTGCAACAGCGACAGGATAGCGCCGTTGTCCTCCTCCCGGGCCTGGCGAATGCGGTAATTCACAGCACCGCCTCCCCGACTGCCCGAGCAGATGCCTGCGAGTGGCCAAACCATAGCGGCAACACTCCAGGCCAGTACTGCAAGGACTCCATCTTGATGTTGCCTTCGATCATGCCGCGCTCGCGGCATTGCTGCAGATACCGCTCACGCATGTCCCGGTGAATCACACAGCGCAGCGGTGCCAGTTGCTCCAGATTGCGGGCCAGCTGGTAATGGAAATGCTGCTGCAGGGCAGCGTCGAGAGCGCCTGCCACTCTCTCACTTTCCGTGCTCTCCCCTTCCAGCAACAACACATAACCGGGAATACCCTCACCGGCATCCTCCACGGCCACTGTGCACACCGGCAGGGTTTTTGCCGGCAATCTGACCTCGGCAAGGGCGGCATCCAGCGCCGCCGCAGTCAGCTTTTCACCAACCATATCCGTGGTACCGGCACGCCCCAGGAAGGTCAGAGCAGGAATTCCCCCAGGCAAACCATCCACTCGCACCAGATCATTCAGCCGATAGCGCAACAGGCCGCTGCCGGTACTGAGCAGGGGCATCACCTGCTGTCCCTGCTCCAGCTCCCATGGCGCATAGATAGTGCCATCGGATGGATCCTGGAATTCATACACATGGCTGCGGTAGGCCAGCGCGTGTTGCCCCTGATAGGGAATGGTGACCACCCCTTCTGTCGCCCACAGCCCCTTGCCCTGGAACGCCGCCTGCGGCAACAGGGCATGCAACTGCCTGGCCCAGGGGCCAGATGCCGCGGTATCCCAGGCGCTGACGAGCGCCAGGGACGGCCACAACGCCATAAAGAAATCCGCACTCAACCGTCCATCCCACTGGCGCAGCAGTTCGGCCCCTCGGGGGGATCGGGGGCACGACTGGGTATTGCTGCCCAGCATGCGGTTACCCCAGGAGCCGGTTGCCAACACCTCTGCCAATTCCTCACGCCACATCGCCATGGATTTGAGCAAGCCCAATCCAAAGGTGGGGCTCCAGATGGACATCATCGACAGGGAGGAATCACTGATCAGATAGGCCAGCGTGGCAAACAGGGAATCCTCGGACGTACGCGCCAGAGACACATCCTGGGGAACCGCCTGGGTCGCACCGGCCAGCAGGCGCTTGCCCATGGACATGAGCTGAATATCGTCATTGATATCCTCACGCATGTTGTCACGCAGCGAGGTGGGCACCCAGGACATGGACCAGTAGTGACGGCCCTGTCTGAGCCTGGGGAACTGACGATACAGATCCACAATCCAGGGGCTGATGGCGTTATCCAGCTCCGATAGAAAATGGCGGGTATAGGGAATCCACTTGATCGCCGAGGTGGACCCGCTGGTGGGCTGGTAGCGAACCACTGGAGACTGGATCAGGGCGTTACCGCCGGACTCGCGGGCACGATCGACCGGGTCACGCCAGTGGTCGTAGTCACTTACCGGCACCTGCTCGGCAAAGGTTTCCCATTGCCAGTGTGCCGCTACCCCCTGGCGCTGCCCGGCCTCACAGGCTGCCACCTTGCGCAGCAACAGCGCCAGTTTTTGCCTTTGTACGCTTTCCAGATGTGCCCGCCCGGCGGCAAAGCGCCGCTCCCCCGGCCAGGCGGCCATTTTGAGCAAACGATGTCCAAACATGGTTACCCCGGTGTTATTCGCAGGCCACAGCTGCAACTTGTGTTTTTGTTTTTCTTCGTTGTTTACGCCACAGGGAAAACGGGTAACTCACCAGCAGGGAAAGATTAATCTCCCCTATACAAGGCAATTCGGTTCCCCGGTTCCAGGTAGGATTCCGTATTTCGAAAAACTGAATTTTTTCGTTTTCCTGTCGCATTTCTTCGGTAATTTTTGCCACGTTGGATTTCAGATGGGTATAACCCTCGCCGAAATCCAGCAACTTTTTATCTTCACAGTAATAGTCAGCAAACAAACGCTCACAATAGGAATCCACAAAGGGGGCAAGATCGTCACTTTTACCTTCTGGATGCGGGTAATAATTGTGGAAGTTATTCGCCATCAACAAATAGGTTTTATAGCCTTTTGATATCAGCAACCAGAACAGCGGACGAAAAGGGTGCCGCAACTTTTCACGGATCATTCGGAAGAAAAATGTTATCTGCAGGGCTCGGCTACCCCAGTACTTTTCTTCAATGATGGTGTCACCGCTAAACACCCCTTTTACCTGGCGGCCAGCCACGGTCATATCCAGGGTTTTTAAGGTGGAAAAACCGACCACGCGCTTGGTCGGTTTTTCCTCAACCAGAATCACACCACTTTTTTCCACCATGTCGCGGCAGAAAACGTCGAGACTTATATTTTCGTAGTACCCGGAGTAAATCTCATACATTCTTCGCATGACGGGAACCGATACTTTGGAAAGGGGGAGATAACGGGCTTTTAGGGTTTCTTTTTTTTCCCTTTGCATTTCTCTGCTCCATGATTATTTTTATGCACAAAAAAGCGGGGCTCATCATCTCCATGGAAGGTGACCGACTTAATAGTTAAAGCGGCCATTTTTTTGTTAAAAAGGGCAAGCAGCATTTAAAATCGGCAAGACAGCCCGCCTAATGAGAGCTTGATCACAAGCATAACAACAACTACATCAGGCATAATAAAAATGAAAAACGACGGAATGGCACTCGACGTTCCTCTCATCTCAGTCCGTTATGCCCGCCGCTTTTTGCGGTTCGTACAAAAACACGGAATTAGTGGCACGGTAGTGCTCGAAGGATCAGGCATAGATAGCCATATTCTCGACAACCCGGATGCCTATCTTTCCATGCGGCAAGTGCAACATCTGCTACACAACGGCAACCGTCTACTCAACGATCACACCGCACCGTTTCGTTTCGGTCAGGAGCTGGACCTGCAAGGTCATGGGCTGTTCGGATTTGCGCTGCTGCGACAACAGGATTATCGCAAGCTGGTGAACATGGTGGTGCAGTACCTGCGGGTATCGTTGCCACTTATGGATATGGAAATCCACTGCACTGGCGAACTGATTTCCATCCGCCTGCATGACAACTGGGACCTGAAAAAACTTAAACCCATGGTGGCCAATATCTACATGGGCAGCATCCATGCACTGGCATCACTGGTCTGTCGAACGTTCACGTTCGAATTTGATTTTGCCTGTCCCGGCAACAGTCTCGCCTGGCAGAGGCTGGCCGACGGCGTAGAGGTAAAGTTCAACCGGCCACACAATCAGGTGTTGATGCCGCTATCGGGACGTCAGGCCAGGGATGACGATGCCAGCGTGGCCACCTACTTGGCCGCCGCCCGTTCCCGGGAGCAGATCCAGGGCGATGACAGTCTCAAGGTAGTCATCA
Source organism: Alcanivorax jadensis T9 (assembly GCF_000756655.1). Lineage (GTDB taxonomy): Bacteria > Pseudomonadota > Gammaproteobacteria > Pseudomonadales > Alcanivoracaceae > Alcanivorax > Alcanivorax jadensis. The sequence continues at coordinate 131,222 of NZ_ARXU01000004.1, read as the reverse complement.
AGGTGCGCCACGAAATCATGAACGCTCCAGGACGTGACAGCACCCTGGAGCGAGTAGCCCAGAAACTGGGCATGAGCACGCGCTCAGTACGACGTCACCTGGGCCTGGCCGGTTTTGCCTTCAGCGGCATCCGCAATGACATCCGCGAAACCTTCGCAAGCCGCTATCTACTGGAAACGGACATGCCGCTGGAGAAAATCGCCGACCAGCTCGGTTACAGTGACCAGGCCAGCTTCAGCAAGGCCTACCGCAGCTGGACGGGACGCACCCCGGGAGAGGTCCGCCGCACCAGCCGCCCATGACAGGAATTAACAGGAATTGACCTGAACGCTTCAGCCCGAAGCGCTTCGGCTTTTCCATTTCCGGATCTTTCCCACTACTATCAAGGTCACATCTGCATACTTCATACCAGTAATAACAAGCAGGAAGGATCCATGAAGAAGTTGATTACTGCCGTCGCTACGGCCTTAGCCCTTACCATCTCACTGCCCGCCCAGGCCGAATCCATCAAACGCAAGGTCTGTGTCTTCGATATCGTCGGCAATGTGGGGCCGGTGATGAGTGCCATGAAGGACTGGCAGGCCGCCGCTTTGGCCTGGGACCTGGAAGTGGAGTTGATTCCCCATACCAACGAAGCCATTGCCGCTGAAGATCTCAAAGCTGGTGTCTGCGATGCTGCCCTGATCACCGGTATTCGCGGTCGTAACTTCAACAAGTACGCCGGCACCATCGATTCCATCGGCGCCATTCCCTCCATGGAACACATGAACGTGGTCCTGAAAGTGCTGGCGCACCCGCAAACTGCCGACAAGCTTTCCCAGGGTTCCTATCAGATCATGGGTGTGGCCCCGGCCGGTGCCGCCTATGTCTTCGTGAACGACCGGGAAATCAACTCTCTGGCCAAGGCAGCCGGGAAGCGTGTGGCAGTGCTGGAATATGATGAAACCCAGGCCATTCTGGTTTCCCAGGTGGGTGCGACCCCGGTGGGTTCCGATGTGACCAACTTCTCCACCAAATTCAACAACGGCGTGGTCGATGTCATCGCCGCTCCACTGGTGGCCTATGATGCGCTGGAGCTCTACAAGGGCCTGAGCCCGGATGGCGGCATCATCGACTACCCGCTAGCTCAACTGACCATTCAGCTGGTGGCCAAGAAAGACCGCTTCCCCGCCGACATGGCACAGAAATCACGCGAGTATTTCTATAACAACCTGAATCGCATTACCGAACAGCTAGACAAGGAAGCCGAAAAGGTCGACCCGCGCTGGTGGGTGCAGATTCCGGATGCGGATAAAAACGAATATGAAGTGATGATGCAGGAAGCCCGTAACCAACTGCGCGACCAAGGCTATTACGACCAGGATATGCTCGGGCTGCTGCGCAAGGTGCGCTGCAAGATGGATCCGACACGGGCGGAGTGCACCTAGGAAAGCAGTTGAAAGTTTCAAGTTGAAAGTTACAACGCGAGATAGTCCGTCTCGTTGTTAACGCAAAGAGGCCGCGCCAAAGTTTGGGCGCGGCCTCTTGCATTTCAGTTCCTGAAACAGGCAGGCGCGTTGCAACTTGGAACTTTCAACTTGTAACTCATCAAAGCCCCAACTGCTTGGCAATCACCTCATTCATGATCTCGTGGGTGCCGCCGCCGATGGCGAGGATGCGGTTGTCGCGATACAGGCGTTCGACTACGGTGCCTCGCATGTAGCCGCTGCCGCCGAATAGTTGCACCGCGTCGTAGGTAACCCGGTCGGCACAGCGGGTAGCCACGTTCTTGGCCATGGACACGTCCAGCACGCAGTTTTCGCCCGCAGCAATCTTCGCGGCCACCCGATAGGTGAACTCGGTGCTGGCTTTCACATCAGTGGCCATTTCCGCCAGCTTGTGACGAGTGACCTGGAACCCGGCCAGGGGACGGCCAAAGGCTTCCCGTTCTTTCACGTAGCGCATGGCTTCATCCAGGGCCAGCTGAGCGGTGCTGTTGGCGGTGACCGCCAGCACCAGGCGCTCCATCTGGAAGTTACTCATGATGCAGTAGAAGCCGCCATTTTCCGGGCCGATCAGGTTTTCCGCCGGCACACGGCAATCCTCGAAAAACAGCTCAGCGGTGTCGGACGCCCACCAGCCCATCTTCTTCAGCTTGCGGCCCACGGAGAAGCCTGGGGTGCCCTTCTCAACCAGCAACAGGCTGATACCGCCGTAGCCCTTGTCGCCGGTGCGCACTGCCACGGTATAATAATCTGCACGCACGCCGCTGGTGATGAAGGTTTTGGCGCCGTTTACCACATAGTGATCGCCATCACGCACCGCGCGAGTGCGCAGGTTGGCCACATCGGAACCGCCATTGGGCTCGGTAATGGCCAGGGCGGAGATCTTCTGCCCACCGATTACCTCCGGCACCACCTTCTGCTTCATGGCATCGCTGCCCCACTTCCAGATCGGCGGCAGACCAATATCCAGGGAGCCCAGGCTGGCGCACAGGCCACCGGACGAACACCGCACCAGCTCCTCGCAGGCGGCAATCTTCATGAACACATCTTCGCCGGTACCGCCGAATTCTTCCGGGGCATTGATGCTCAGGATGCCGGCATCAGCGGCCTTGTTGTACAGCTCGCGGGGGAATTCACCGGCTTCTTCCCAGTCATCTACATGGGGCAGGATTTCCCTTTCCACGAATTTGCGAACGGTCTCGCGCACCATCTGGTGGGTTTCATTGAAATAATCCAACGCGCTCACAGGGCCTCCTTTTATTAGCTAACCTAGCGCTTGCTTGGTTTTGACCTTAGCAGAGTGTGTGTGAGGAAGGCTATACAGGAGAAAGGTTTGTGTGGCTTGGAGCAGGAAGAGTGGGGATTCTTTTGGCAGGAGAGCCACTTTGTTGGCCTAATGGGCGCCGCATTATTCAACATTAACCGGAATCTGCTCATTATCTCGCTGACGCTCGGTTCGCATGTCGCAGATCTCCCTTGGAGGCAAGCATGCGTTATTCGCTACGCTCCGTTCCTAGAAGCGGCTTCTTGGAAATGGCGGGCCCCCGGGAGTTTTCCACCCTTTCCCTATCCATTCGAGCCTAGCTCGAAGCCTTCAGCTTTCGAAAGGTCGGCGGCCTCTGAGCGCCTGGGCCAGCGTAGCACCATCAACGAACTCCAGGTCGCCCCCCATGGGCACGCCCTGGGCGATACGGCTGACAGTGATGCCGGCCTCCTGGGCCAGATCCAGCACATAGTGGGCGGTGGCTTCGCCTTCCACGGTGGTGCCGGTCGCCAGAATCAATTCGTTGATCTCGCCTTGCTTCAAACGCTGCTCGAGCACATCCAGCCCCAGTTCCCGGGGACCGATGCCATCCAGGGGCGACAATTCGCCCATCAGTACGAAGTACTGACCGCGGTATTCGCCGGACTGCTCGAAGGCCAGCACATCCGCCGGCGTGGCGACGATACAGACCAGGGTGGAATCCCGGCGGGCATCGCTGCACACCGGGCAGAGTTCTTCTTCCGCGTAATTGCGGCAGCGCTGACAGTGTTGCACACCATCCATGGCCGCATGCAGGGCATTGCCCAGACGGCGCCCCTCTTCCCGACCACGGTCCAGCAGGGAATAGGCCATGCGCTGGGCGGAGCGGGGCCCGACACCGGGCAGGCAGGTAAAGGCGTGGATCAACTGGTCAACCAGCGGTGCATGCTTCACAGGCAATGCCCCTTACGGCTTGAAGCCTGGCGGAAAGGGAAAACCACCGGCCATATTCTGCATGCTGTCCTGCTGCTGCTTTTCCACCCGACGCACGGCATCGTTAACGGCAGCGGCCAGCAGGTCTTCCAGCAGCTCCTTGTCTTCGCTCATCAGGGAAGCATCAATGTCCACGCCCTTGACGTCGTGACGACCATTCATGGTCACCTTGACCAAGCCGGCACCGGACTCGCCGGTAACTTCCGCATTGGCGGCCTCGTCCTGCATTTTTTTCATCTTCTCCTGCATGGCCTGGGCCTGCTGCATGAGAGAGTTGATATCGAAATCCATCATTGTCTCCACCCGGTCTGACCGGGAGTTATTCCACTGTTTCTTTTGGCGTTACGCTGCCTTCGTCCAGCCGGCCATCAAAGGTGCTGACCAGCTGCTGTACCACCGGATCCTCATGCAGGGTTCGGGTGGCATCGACCAGCAGTTCCTGACGCCGGGCTTCGGCCATGGCCTCCGGGGTATCGCCGGCCCGGCGTTCGTAATCCACCTGGATCTGGATGCGCCGCTGGAAATAATTTTCCAGTGCGCCACTCAACTCATCCAGACGTTCCCGGTTGACCAGCACCTCGTGTCCGGTGCTGATACGCAAGGTCCAGACCGTGTCTTCCCGGCTCACCAACACCGCATTGCGAGCGATATTGCGTACCGTGCCGTCCAGGTCCAGACGCAGCAGCAGGGCGGCCCACCAGGTGGCCACCTCAGATTCGCTGGTCGGTTCCTGCAGCGGCGCCAGCGGCGGCTCTTCTACCGCGTCCTGCGTCGGTCGCTCTGCAACAGCTTCCGGCACTGGCTCCGGTGTGGACTCAGGTTCAGGCTGGGGCGGCTCGGGCTCCGCTTGAACGGGCTCCGGCGCAGCCTGCTCGCGTGGCTCAGGAGTCGGGCTTTCCACCTGGGCCAGGGCGGCGGATGTGGCGCCACCTTGAGACACCGATTCCACGACCGGACTGGCAGCGGGCTGGGCGGTGGGTGGCGTGGGCGGCGTCGGGGCAGCAGCGGGCCGATCCAGCAGGGCTCGCAAATCCGGTTTGCCGCCAGCTTCTGCTGACGGCGCCGCTGCTTCAGGCTTTTTTACGCCGGCGTGTTCCCCCCGAGTCGGCAAGACCCCTTTGGGGGTAAACAGCACCATGCGCAGCAACAGCATTTCCAGCGCCGCGCGGCTGTCAGGGGCATCCTGAAGATCCCGGCGACCACGCACGGCCACATCGTAATACAGCTGAACCTGTTCAGCGCTTAGCGCCGCCGCCAACTGGGTAATGGTCTCGTCATGGCTGCCCGGTACGGCCTGACAGACTGCCAGCTGGTGGAGCTGACTGATCAACTCGTCCAGCAGCGCCAGTTCCCCGGGACAATGCTCGCTGACAGTGGCCAGCGCCTGCAGCACCCCGGCCGGTTCCTGCTCCGCCAGCGCCACCAGCAGGGTCAGTACATGGTTGCGATCCACGGTACCCAGCATGGCGTTCACCGCCTCGCTGCTGAGTTGCTCGCTGCCAAAGGCAATGGCCTGGTCGGTCAGGCTGAGCGCATCGCGCATGGAGCCCTGAGCCGCCTTGCCCAGGGCCAGCAGGGCCGGCGCCTCGTAGCGGATCATTTCCTTGTCCAGCAGGGCCTGAAGATGGCCGGCGATCTGCTCCGCCGGCAACGCCTTGAGGCTGAACTGCAGACAGCGGGACAGCACCGTCACCGGCAGCTTCTGCGGATCGGTGGTGGCCAGCAGGAATTTCACATGGGGCGGTGGTTCTTCCAGGGTCTTGAGCAGCGCATTGAAGGAATGCGCCGACAGCATGTGCACCTCATCGATGAGGTAGACCTTGTAGCGGCCCCGGGTCGGCGCGTACTGCACGTTGTCGAGCAGCTCGCGGGTATCTTCCACCTTGGTACGGCTGGCCGCATCCACTTCGATCAAGTCCACGAAGCGGCCTTCGCCGATTTCCACACAGGTGGGGCAAACCCCACAGGGACGGGCACTGACACCCTGCTCACAGTTAAGGCAACGGGACAGGATGCGCGCGATGGTGGTCTTGCCCACCCCGCGGGTGCCGGTGAACAGATAGGCGTGGTGCAGGCGATCCTGATCCAGCGCATGCATCAGGGCCCTGGAGACGTGCTCCTGCCCCACCAGCTCATCAAAGGTGCGGGGACGATATTTACGGGCAAGAACCTGATAACTCATAGCACTCCAGCGGCAATCGTGGCCACCAACAATAACGGCTTGGGAAGGGCCTTATGCTATCGAAGTTCACCGGGGGAGGACAGTGCGGAAGCGTGTTGCGTGAAGGCGTGCGGCGTGTAGCAGAATTTGGAGGTCTTCCCGCCAGCCACACCCCGGCACACGAGTCCACTGCTACCGTTGCTCCCTTCCGGGCCTGGCGGAGTTCACAGTCTGTCGTTGCGGGGGGACCGACGGGTCGACCATAACGCGCCTGCGGCCAAGGCTGCAGAGCGAGGGCGCATTGTGGCCAAAGCGACCGGCCATTGCAAGATAGGCCCAGTCCATCTGCCTAAAGCTTGATCAGGCTGGCCGTGATGACAGCCCGGGTCTACACTGAAAGTCTATGGTGGACGGAGAGTGTACCGTGACAAGCAGCAAGAAGATTCGTATTGCCATCAACGGCTTTGGCCGCATCGGTCGCTGTATTGTCCGGGCGATCAGTGAACATCCCGCCGGCGACCGCTTCGAACTGGTTGCCATTAACGATCTGGCAGATTTTGATGTGCTCGCCCACTTGCTGGCCTTCGACAGCACCCACGGCCGCTGGCCACACTCCGTGCATTACGACGGCAACCACCTGGAAATCAATGGCCACCGGATTCCCTGTTTCGCCGAAAGCCGGCTGGAAGACCTGCCCTGGACATCGCTGGCACCGGACCTGGTGATCGAATGCGCAGGCAAGTACAAGACCCGGGATGCCTTGAACGGTCACCTTGAAGCCGGCGCCACCCGGGTTCTGGCCAGCTACCCGGTGAACGACGCCGATGCCACTGTAGTCTATGGCGTCAATCATGCCGTACTGGGTAGCGAGCAGCAGATTGTCTCCAACGCCTCCTGCACCACCAACTGCCTGGCGCCCATGGTGGCAGTGCTGGATCAGGCCTTTACGGTTCGCCAGGGCCTGATGACCACCATCCACAGCTATACCAACGACCAGAACCTGGTGGACAAGGCCCACGGGGATTTGCTGCGCGCCCGGGCGGCAGCGGTGAACATGATCCCCACCAGCACCGGCGCCGCGAAAGCCGTGGGGCTGGTACTGCCCCATCTGCAAGGACGACTGGATGGCCTGGCGGTGCGGGTGCCCACCCTGAATGTGTCACTGGTGGATTTAACCGTCACCCTGGAGCAGGTGGAATCCCTGGAACAGGTCCATGAGGCTCTTAGCAATGCTGCCCATGGCGATCTGCAGGGGGTGCTGGCAGTGAACCACCTGCCGCTGGTCTCCAGCGACTTCAACCACCTGCCCTACTCCTGCGTGGTGGATACCAACCACAGCCGATTACTGGGCCAACAGCTGAAACTGCTGGCCTGGTACGACAACGAGTGGGGGTTCAGCCACCGCATGCTGGACGTGGCAGCGTATTGGATGGACGCCTGAAACCGGGCGTCAGCATTACCAGCCCCGTTGGAGCCTTGCTTGCAAGGCGCATTGCGTGACTAACCCCTTCGCCTTACAAGCAAGGCTCCAACGAGGGTCTCAATCAAACGGACTGAAGTGCTCCTCGCGTCCGGCTTCTTCCGCTTCGTGGCGATGCCCTTGCATGACCTTTTCCACCTTGCTGGCCTGCACCTCATCATCGGCATCCACCATCATCAGATAGTCACCCTGCTCCACCCGGTCCAGATAGGGCGTCAGGTGATGGCTGCGGGACGACACCCCGCGCAGGCCTCCCAGCCAGGCCCCGAAACAGGTACCGAACAGGGTCACGCCGATGATCGCGCCGGTGTCCAGCTGCATACCCCAAGGGTCTGCACCGGCCAGCATAAAGCCGACCACCAGACCCGCAGCCATGCCGCCCAGCGCGCCCACAAAGCCGGAATGCATGATATCGGTTTCTTCCCAGGGGGTAGCTGTATGCACATGGGCCTGGGCCATGGCCGAGCTGTCATTGCCCATCACATGCAGGCGGTTTTCACCGATACCCGCCTGGCGCAGATCCGTGGTTATCCCCTGAACAGAGGTCAGTGATTTGGCGAAGTAATACAGACGTTTCATTGCATGCCGCTCCCTGTGGCTGACAATGGGGTTGGGTTTGCAGAGTTCCGGCCCTCCTGGCCTGGATAACAGCGACTCTGCACTGATCCGGTGAGCATGATCAGTCTCCGCTTAAGACCCTTTGGTTATATCGGGTCGATGCCGCTACGCATCACTCCCAAACTAGCAAAAAGGGGCCTTATCGGCCCCTTAACTATGTCACAGAAAACGCGTCACAAAGTGCAGCGATTTAATTACGATTTGTTGGCGATTGTTCACCTTCAACGGGGATTATCCGGGGCTTCTTTTCCTCGGGAACCACACGGTTCAATGTCACCGTGAGCAGGCCATCGGTAAGGCCGGCGCCGTCCACTTCCACGTGATCCGCCAGCTTGAAGGTACGTTCGAATGCTCGCCGGGCGATACCCTGATGCAACCAGGTACGCTCACCGTCATTCTGCGGCGCCAGATTACCGCGAATGCGCAGCTCATTTTCCTGGACCGTGATCTCGATATCATCGCGACCAAAACCGGCCACCGCCATCACGATACGGTAACGACCATCGCTTTCGCGGATAATGTCGTAAGGCGGGTAACCGTTGGACTGGTCCGCACGCAGGGCGGCATCGAGCAATTCATCAAAGCGATCAAAGCCCACGGAATGGCGAAACAGGGGGGCAAGGGAAAATCCGGTATTCATCACACATATCTCCATACTCTTCAGCAGACCCACAGGTTCTTTCGGCATCCACTGAAAAAAGGTTTACAGAATTGTGCGTGACACGGAACCGCTGCCATCCACGATGTCAGCAAGGTTCCAACCGGCCGGGTTGTCACAGTGAAATAAATGGGGATGGTGGAAAAACTTTCAAGACCCGGGAAGAATTTTTACCGAGGTCTGCTGGGGTGTAATCATAAAATCGGCAGGCGCATTATCAGGCAGTGTTGTGGCCGTCACCGGGATGCGGGCTGGCTGACCGTCAAAACGTACCGGCACCCGCACGCACAACCGCTCGCCGGCGGTCACCGGCCAGCCGGCGTTCTGCCCGCTCTGCCATTGCTCGCTATCCCCGGAACAGGCCCGGTCCATCAACAGACCACGCAACGCCGGGTGATCACTGTGGAATTGTACCTGCCCGGTCACCGGCGCCCGGTATTCAAAGGTCAGCACTGCGGTACTGCCCGGTGCCAGTACCGTGTCGTCAGGCGCCTGCCAGCCCGGTTCCGCGATCAGGCCCAGCGGCAACGGCCCGGAATGGCGATCGGCGCTGGCAGTCACCTGCCAGCGAATCTGACTGTCTTTACGCTGACCCGGCTTGCCGTTAAGTGAAGGCAACTGCGGCAACCTCTTCCCTGTCGGCAACGACAGTGACAACCACAATGTCTGGCCACGACTCTGCGCTTCCGACAAGCGGAACTGGAAGGCCCCGGACGCACCGGAGGTGGTGGTCTTTTGCCAATCGCTGGCCGGGTCCTGCAAGGTCAGCGTCAGACCGGGCAAGGGCGCTTCGCCACCCTCGCGACGCTGATTGAACGCCTGGCCACCGCCAGCCCCGTTATCCTCGAACAACACGCCGGTAAGCCAGTGACCGGCGGGGCGACAACGAAATCCTGCCTCGGCACCCGCCACCGACAGGGAATGAAAGCCCGGCCAACCGCGCTCGCCCCGGGCCAGCAACTGACCATCGCCACCCAGGCCACCGTCTTTGGCCCCGGCACCCCCCGCATGCTTGATGGTGACGGCCAGCGAATCGGTGACCGGGAGATCCAGCCACAGGGTGCCGCCACTACCACCACCCCCGCCCACATCGGCAGCAGCGCTGCCTGCCAGACCGCGCAAATCCAGGGCTCCCTGACCCTGCAGGCCGGCGGCCCTGACCAGCAGTAGCCCACCGCCGTTACCGCCCTGGCCGCCATCACCCTGGCGTCTGGCGGCGGCACCGCCGCCACCGCCCAGCACCAACACCCGGGGAGCGGGATGGCCACCCCGGCCACCGCCTTCCGCCGGCAGTCCGTGGCCACCAGGCGCCCCGTTGCCACCACCGCCACCGTTACCCAGCTGCTGGTGAGATAAATCCAGGCCATTACCCCCGCCGCCGGCATTGGCGGGGGCACCGCGCCCCATGTCGCCGCCGGGATAACGCGTACCGGTATCCAGCAGCAACACCGGTGTACCGGCGAGGCCCTCCCCTTTGCTGGCGTGATGGCCGTAACCGGCTTGCCGATCCTGGACCGACGGCGCCGGATAGCGCCAATCTGCCGGCCGCCCCAGCGCTCCCTGCAAGGACAACGCCGGGCCACCGCGGAAACCGGCACCCGCCACCGACAACCGGTGCCCATTCATGGTTACCTTGCGGCGCACATCCACCGCCAGCACACCACCGGTGTAACCATCCCAGGGCAGCGCCCGGGTATCCTGCTGCAAGGAGAAATGCTCGTACTGAGGTACCCGCACCAGCTGCCAACGACGGCGACCTTGCTCGCCGCTGGCCGGTGCATTCACATAGCTGTGTATCAGGCCACCACCGGCACCATCGCCCTGAATCCACACCTGTTCTCCCTCCACACGATCCACCCGCACCCACTCGGCCATCAGGCCATGGCCCTGAAGCTGGCCATAACCGGTACGGTTGGCAGTGTTCATGGAAGCACTCTGCACTTGCAGTAACAGAGCCAGGTCACCGGCATGCAGGGGAATGTGGCCGCGTTGGCGAGTCAGTGAAAAGGTACGGGTGCCCGGGGAGAGGGTCTGGGTGTCCCGGCCGGTGAAATAGCTGTTGATAAGGGCATCATTGCCGCCCTGGCCATCGCGACCGGGGTTGGCACAGACCGTCGCCCACGCGCCGCTCTGCCCCAGCAGCAGGGCAAGTATCAGCGCGGTGGATCGAGCCAGTCGGCGGTGGTGTTGTTGCAGCGAAACCATCCGGCAATACTGTAGCGTTCCCGGGTGGCTGCCAAGACTTCGTGGGGAATTTTCTCGCTGAGGAAAGCCACCAGAGTGCCGGCACGGGGTTCCACTTCGCTGGCCACGCCCTGGGCATCAGGCTCCGGCCACAGCCGCAGGCGCCCGCCCCACTGGCTCTGCCAGCCTTCGTTCAGGTACAACACCACGGACAACAGGCGCCCGTTATTGCCGTTGAAGGCATCCAGATGACGCTGGTAATAATCACCGGGCCCGTAAATGGCAAAGTGTGATTCCAGCTCGAACAGCCCCATGAAAAGAGACCGGTTCACCGCCACCCGCAAGCTTTCCAGACCTTCCAGCAACTGACACTGGGCCAGGGTTTCTCCCCTTAGCCAACAGGTCCGATCACTGCGAACCCGGGTGTCTTTCTGGTGCACCTGGCGCCGACCAATACCGGCCAGCTGAAACTCACCCTGCCGGTCACGATGCTGCGCTTCCTCGCGCAGGGCTCGCACCAGTGACAAGGGGAAATAACCGGGAGAAATGGCATAGCCATGCTGGACCAACCCGTCGATAAGTCCGTCCAGGCGATCGCCGCCGACGCCACCCAGTGAATCCACATTGTCTTGCACGCTGGTGCTCCCGATTAATGCAGTGCCTCGCCGGCACCACTATCCATCTCGTCCGGCCAGATCAGCCAGTTAAACTCCTGGCCTTCATCCAGCAATTGCACCGTGGCATCCACGGTGGCCTGGACAAAGTAGATGAACTGCTCGAAGGAAACGCCGTGACGGCCCAGCAGCAGGTCGCAGGCAACCAGCCGGGGCAGAGAATCGTCGCTCACATCCAGGAACAGCTTGATGGACGGATACGCCATGTTCAGCCGGGTCAGCTCCGCCTGCACGGCAAACAGGGCCGACGGGCGCAATTCCAGCTCGGTGGTCAGCAGGATGCCATCCTCTTCCACGAACACACGGGCATCCACCACCCCTTCGCGCTCCTGCAACTCGGACAGGTGCAACCCATGGCAGTGCTCACAGATGTAATGCCGAATATTCGCTTGCTGGAGCCACTGTTTTACCCGCTCCGCATCCGCATTGACGACGCCTAACATGATTTCTCCTAGCCTACCCCGCAGGGCGCGAATCATCTTCCATTGGAACACAAAAAGAAATAGCTGAGTCGTGCCATCAGGAATAGTCAGGCCACGCCATTTTCGGTCATTTGAGCCCGCGGCCAGGCTGGGTATGATTCCTTCATCCCTCGCTTCAGGACCCGAATAATGACAATACCTCACGTTGCCTTCCGCTCCAGCGATATCCTGCATGAGAAAACCGACGGCTTTATCCGTCGCATGCAGGGTGACGCCTCCCGGCCAGAGCCCAAGGAGATCGAAGCGATCATGGGCATCTTCATCGACGAGGCCCTCAACGCCTTTCTGACCCGGGCCGCCGAGGCAGCCCAGTTATCCCCGGCCATGATGAAAGTGGTCCGCATGACCACCCAGACCATCAGCAAGACCACCTACCTGGTGGTCAGCCGCAGCGCCAAAAAACTGGATCTGCAGCAGAATCGCGCTGCCGCCGACTACATGGATCTGGTTCGTCAGCCCGCTCCCGGCGAGAATTTCTGGTACGTGGCGTTCCCGGTGGATGAGGAAATGGCTGCCCTGGGGAAAAGCCTGCCCGGCCTGTGCGAGGAAAATCCCGAAAAGGCGCGACAAGAGCTGGTGCGCTACCTGCTGGCACTGACCGATCAGGCCATCGAATGGTATTTCGAGCGGCCCATGGCCTTACTGCAATTCGGCCCGGTACTGCGCAAGTTAGCCAGCATGGGTGTGGAAACCACCCGCAAGGCATCACGCAGTCTGATCAACAGCCTGGTCCCCAAACTAAACGCAGAACAGCTCAAGGCCTCCGCGGAGTTTCAGGCAAGCCAGCTGATCCCGCTTCCCCCCCGTTCCGCCTGACCGGCAACGTCCAAAATCCTGTCATTGCTGACAGGATTATGGACTACTCCCTGTGCTCCAAATCTTGTAAGCCTGACTGAAACAATCTTTTCCTTTATGGCCTGCTCGGCCTACAGAGTGCATCCCTTTTGATAACAATTACTTACATTGCACTTTGGCTGTGGTGTAAGTTCACCAAGTTTTTACAAAACTACTTATTCAACGGATTGCGCAGCAATAACACGGCTCTCTACTATCAAAATAGTATTACGTCACATAATAAAACGAGGAGTGAGCCGTGTCTTTGCGCCATGCCATACTTGTCCTGCTTCAAGATCAGGAAGCCAGCGGTTACGACCTCGCTCGCGAATTTGCTAACAGCATTGGGCTGGTATGGAACGCCACCCATCAGCAAATTTACCTGGAGCTGGGAAAACTCAATGACCAGCATATGGTGAAATTTCGCCATATCCCCCAGGATGGCAAACCGGACAAAAAATTGTACCGGATCACGGAAGAAGGCCGCGACGAGTTGATTCGATGGCTTCGAAAACCCGCAGCCCCACCGCGCATCCGCGACGCCTTTATGGTAAAAATTGCAGGCGGTGCCCTGTCGGATTCGTCGTCGATCCTGCGCGAGCTGGATGACCAGGCGGATCTGCGTCGTGAGCGTCTGCATACCTTCGAGGCACTGGCCAGGAAACTGGATGAACAGGGCCGTGAAAAGGATCTGTTTACCTATCTGACCCTGCGCCGGGGTATTCTCGATCAACAGGCCTGGCTTCACTGGGCTGATGAGGTAAAAACGGCATTAAACAAACGCGAGATTCTATCCACTTCAGCATGACCACAGCCTCTCATACACCAGCTGGCCTGCTGCGCTGGCTGGTGGAGGCCCCATCCCTCCTGCCCTGCCCTTCTCCCTGCCGGGATGCCGGCGAACTGCTAAAACGCGAATACCAACTCGACCCGGGGTTGCCGGAACGGGCCTCACTGCGTCTGCAGGCACACACGCCAGCAAGACGACTGGGGCTGATGTTCGAGCAATGGGTATCCGCGATGGTAGATGCCAGCAACAATCTGGAGCGAATTGCCAGTAATCTGCCCTTTCGCCACCAGGGCCGCACACTGGGGGAGCTGGACCTGCTGGTCCGCGATCACCTGGACGGAAAGCTGTGGCACTGGGAGCTGGCCCTGAAATTTTACCTGGGCACAGAGCAGGCCTGGTTTGGCCCCAACAGCCACGACACCCTGGACCGCAAGGCCCGCCATCTGTTCGACCAGCAGCTGCCACGTTCCTCCATGCCGGAAGTGCGCACCCAGCTTGCCGAGCAAGGTTGGCAGCCGGATGGCACCGCCTTGCTGAGCCGGGGACGGCTGTTCTACCGGCAGCATACCCCCACCTCGGGCCAGCAACCCCACCCGGGCCATGAACGGGGCTGGTGGCTACCCAGCGACGCCCTGGATGACGGCGAATGGTCAATTGTTGAGCGGCCTTACTGGCCCTGTCCGTTCATGTCGGACAAAAGTACCACTTTGATTGCTACCCCCACCCTGATTGACTATGTTGAAACCCGTCAACGCCCCCTCATGGTGACCCAACGCCATCGTGATACACCGGGTTTTATTGTTCCTGTCAGCTGGCCAAACACATGAACTTTCAGCCTCAACCCCTGGCACTGGTAGACAACCAGGGCCAGGTCGCCCTTGGCGTCTTTCCCGAGACCGTCGCCACCATCAACGGTCGCGAGGCGGATTACCGCACCCCCATGGGTCAGCCCGCGCCACGTTTTGCCCGGCATTTTCATTACAAGCAGTTCCAGTATTTCGGCGTTATCAGCCAGGAGCTGCTGGCCGGCTGTGCCCTGGCCCATACCGCCTACCTAGGGATGGCGTTTTTTTACATCTTTGAGCCCCGCACCGGGCGCTTACGAGAATATACTTGGCGCTCGCCGTTGGGCCGGGAACTGAACATGTCCACGTCACCAAGGCATGGTGAAAGCCACTTTCAGCGCCGCGGCGTGGATATCCGCCTGGGCTACCAGGAGCAGGACGGCGCCCTGAGCAAAACCCTGCGGGTGGACCTGAAGGACCTGTCGCTGAATGTACAGATGGACGAGGGCCCGGAGTATCAGCCCATGTCCTTGTGTACCCGCACCGGCGTCAATGGCTGGGTGTACGCCAATAAAGTCGCCGGTCGCACTGTCACCGGCACCCTGCAGCAGGACGGCAATCACCAGGATCTGGCCGAGCTGGGCGCCAGCGGCCACCACGATTTTTCCGCCGGCTATATGCGCCGCGAAACATTCTGGAACTGGGCGTGCCTGTCCGCCCTGATCGGCAGCACACGGGTGGGATTGAATCTGTCCTGCGGCGTCAACGAAACCACATTTTCAGAAAACTGCCTGTGGGTGGACGATCAGCTGATCCCCACCGGCGGTGTGATCTTTGAATACAACCGGGATGATCTGATGCAACCCTGGACCCTGCGCAGTCAGTGCGGGCAGGTATCGCTTCGCTTCACCCCCAATGGCAATCATCGCGAACGGATGAACCTGGGCCTGTTTGCCAGCAATTTCAATCAGCTGTTTGGCCGCTTCGATGGCGAGCTCCGACTCAAGGACGGACGCACCCTGACCATTGACGGGCAATACGGTTTTGTCGAGGAGCAGTACGCAAAATGGTAGAGAATAATCAGCACATAACACCGGAAAAACAAACGGAAAAATTCGGTGACCGTATGCGCCGCGGACTCTTCTGGGTTGTGCAGTACTGGCGCGAGCTGTTCAACTTCAAGTTCGACAAATACATGATCATTCAGGTGCTGCCCGGCGTCTACGGGATCGCTCTGGTAGCCATTGCCTGCGGTCTGGTCTACGTCTGCGTGGAAGCCTTTATGGCTTCAACCTGGCGTGGGCTGTTCTACTTTTTCTTCGCCGCACCACTGACGTTTCTGGTACTGGCATCGGTACTGCGCGCCCTGCTGGAGTTTTACATGGTGGTGTTCAAGATGTCCGAACATGTGGACGAACTGGTGGGCCTGAGGGATACCGTGGATCGCCTCTCCGGCATCAGCGACAGCGTCGACGAAATGGTGGCGGTCACCCGCCGCATTCCGTTCTGGCGAGCACTGTCCAGCAACCCCGCCAAGACACGTTCCAAAAAAGCCGATCAGGTAGAGGAAAGGAAAAGCGCCTGATCAGGCGCTTTCAAAATCCGCTTTTACCACAGAGGTCACAGAGAACACGGAGAGAATGCTTTTCTGTAGGAGCGGCGCTCGAGCCGCGAATAGGCTTAAGAAGGTTGATTCCACACCTTAACTCCATTCGCGGCTCAAGCGCCGCTCCTACGATTACGCAGGGTGCGGTTCTCCTCGCTCATCGCACCCTGCGGAAGATTCCCACGCATCAATATCAGCGCGTGGCTTCCAGCGCCGTCAGCAACAACCGCTGGTAAAGGTGGGCGCGGATTCCGTGCGGATCGGCCAGCGCCATGCGTTCCATTTCGGCAGCGAAATCGCTTTCGCTTCCCTCCTCGAACAACGCCTTTCGACCCAATTTCAGATATTCCTTCTGGCTGACTTTTTCCTTAAGCCAGGTCAGCCCCTTGAGCAGCCGTTGCTCCACGTCATTGAAATCTGACCCCAACGGGAAAGTGGGGAACGCCTTGTCACCATGCCGTTCAGCGATCTCGTGAAGATGCTCCGGATTGTTACGCCGATAAGATTCCGGGATCTGGTAATCCTTACGCAGCTTGCCGGCGGCCTGGGCTTCTTCCATCAGTTCGATCTGGAAACGACTGTCGGCCACATTGAGCATGGCCATCACCACTTCCTCATCGGTCTTGCCGCGCAGATCTGCCACCCCGTATTCGGTGACTACCACATCGCGCAAATGGCGAGGGATGGTGTTGTGACCATAGCGGAACAGCACATTGCTCATGGCCTCGCCGGCGCGTTCACGCCAGGCACGAACCATCAGGATGGAACGGGCCCCTTCCAGTTCATGGGCCTGGCTGACAAAGTTGTACTGCCCGCCTACCCCACTGAGTACCCGACCATCTTCCACCTGGTCGGCCACTGCCGCCCCAAGAAGAGTCACAGTGAAAGCGGTATTCACAAAACGGGCATCCTGGCGCTGCAAGCGCTTGAGGGTTTCATCACCGTAAAGATGATTGATGAAGCTGATGTGGGTCATGTTGATGGCAGCCCGGCTCGCCGCATCCATCTCACGAAGGCGTGCATAGAACGCCTGGGGCCCCAGGAAGAAGCCACCATGCATGACCACGCCACCGGCCAGCTCTTCGCCGAATACCGCCTTGAGAGCCTCCCGGGTAGCGCGGTCATCAAGGTCGTTGGCCACGCGGATATCATTGGGCAGCACCAGTTCATCACCGTGCTTTTCAACATCGTGACGGAAAATTCCGAAGCGTTTCAGCTGACGCAAGTGGTCATGATTAAGACGACGGCGAATGGCATCCTGCTCACGCAGAGCATCCAGCAGGGCCAGACCGGGCTTGGCCGGGTTATGCATTTCCAGCTGCTGCAGCGGTGCCCAGTCATACACCGGGCGGCGGATAATGCCATCATCAATCAGCGTCAGCAGACCATGAGTCATCATCTCGCTGCATCCGTACAGCCCCTCACGGAAAGACCCGGTGCCCCCCTCGCTATCGACCAGTTCCTGGTGGCTTTTCGGTAGCGACCAGGCATTAAGCAGGGACTGATAGAGATCGTTATCCTGCTCGCGCAGACGCAAATGATGTACCAGCGCATCTCCCAGGGCGCCGATACCGATCTGCAACGTACCGCCGTCCTTGATCAGGGTGCTGGCATGCAAGCCGACAAAGTGGTCCTGAATATTCACCGGCATGTTCGGGGTGCTGAACAGCCGCGTATGCCCCTGGGGATCGTCCAGCAGGATATCCATCTCAGCCAGCCAGTCATCCACCCGGGCATCGTTTTCCATAAAGGGCAGGTCCCGGTGCACCTGCCCCACGGAGATGATGGTCTCGCCGGCATCCCGGCGCGCCTTGAGCAGCGGCATCAGATCCAGAGTCACTTCCGGGTTACAGGAAAAACTGTAGCAATCACTGTCGTCTTCCTGCCGATGCGCGAGCATCTGCGCCACCACATTGACCTTGCGAGCGTTGAGATCCCGAGCCACGTGGGTGTAGTTGCTGCTGATGTAATGCTGCTGGGCGCTGTCGCTGCCCAGCATGCTGCCTGGCTGCACAAAGAATTCGAAGACGCGGATATTATCCGGCAGGGCACTGCGTTTCTGGGGCTTCAGATAAGCCAGTTCTTCATAGTCGCCGAACAAGCGATCGGCGAAAGGATTGAGAAAGCGTTTTTCCAGATCACTGCCGGCACCCGGCTTGCCCAGGGACAGGGCGGTATAGATATCCAGGGACAGAGAGGAATCCTTTTCCACCCGGGCATAAAGCGCATTCACAAAACGGTTTGGCTTGCCCAGTCCCAGCGGCATGGCCAGGCGAATTTCGCCACCGGTCTGCTCGATCACATAATCCACTGCCTGTTCGGCATTCTGCATCCGCTCTGTCACGGGAACTCCTTGTTATTCAATGTGCATGGTGCGCGATACGAACGTTACCAGCACCACACCAAGTACGATAAACGCCATACCGATCACTGCCGGCAAGTCCGGTTGCTGGCGAAAAAACAGCGCCCCGACAAGCGCAATCAATACAATACCGACACCGGCCCACACCGCATAGGCAATCCCCATGGGTACCGTACGCAGGGTCAACGACAGGGCATAAAAAGCGATACTGTAGCCCACCACAGTCACCACAGAAGGCCACAGCCGGGTGAATCCCTGGGAGGCATTCAGCGCGCTGGTCGCCACCACTTCAGCGAGGATGGCTACGGCAAGGTATAGATAACCCATGTCGGATCCTATTGATCGGCAAGCTGTGTCAGCAAGGTTTCCCAGTGTGCCAGTTGTTGTTGCGCAAAGTCAGCCTGGGGATGGCGAACAATCAGTACCAATCGGGTGAGCCTATCCTGATCCGGCCATTGATTCAGCGGGCCAAGCGCCGGCTCACTGCCTTCCACCCATTGCACCAGCAAGGGCCCATCCAGGCCGTCCACGCGCAACAGGCCTTTTACCCGGATCAGGGCATCACCGCATTGCTCGGCAAGCTGCTTGAGGGCGGCCTGCCAAAGAGGCCAGGACAACACTCCATCCCAGCGCAGTGAAGCGCTATACAGCTGGTGACGGGATGATGGGGTAACCGGTGACTGTGTCGACAACAGCGAGCCGCCCGGTTGCACCGGCGCAAAACTGCCGGTGACCCGGCAGCGACGGGGAAATGACTGTGCCAGCAGATCCACCGGGGCCGGTTCCGAGTAAATGTGCGCGGTGACATTCAGGGCAGCCAGTTGCGCCTTCAGAGCCGCCAGGGCTTGCGGCTCACAGTGCGCTGTTTTGGACAACAGCAAGGCATCGGCAGCATGGATCTGTTCCAGCCACTCAGGATGACGCTCCAGGCTACGGACCCCGGCCAGCGCATCCACCACGGTCAGTACCGACTGGCAGAAAAATCGTTTCTTCAACCAGGGATCCTGCTCCAGCGGTGCGGTGACACCGAAGGGATCGGCAGCGCCGGTGGTTTCCAGCACCAGCATGGAAAACGCCGGTAGCTCACCATTCTTGCGCGCCATGAAGAGATTGCGCAGGGTGCTCGACAGAGAACCTTGTATCACGCAACACAGGCAGCCACCGGCCAGCAAGGTTACCGGTACCCGCCCCGGGCCGGTGAGGTGCTTGTCGATGCCGATATCGCCCAGCTCATTGATGATCACCGCCAGGTCCTGGCGCTCACTGAGCCAGCGGTTGAGCAGCGTGGTCTTGCCGCTGCCCAGAAACCCGCTCAGGACAACGACCGGCAAGCGTTCCATTCAATCAGCCCAGGGACCAGGGCAGTTGCTGACCAGCGTAGAAAGGCACCATAGCCTCCCCGGCCGCATCAATCACCTCGGGCACGGACCAGGGCTTGCGCACCAGGGTCACCGTGTCGGTATGGCGGGGCAAACCGTAGAAATCCGCGCCGAAATGGCTGGCAAAGCCTTCCAGCTTGTCCAGCGCGTTGTGCTGCTCGAGAAAGCTGGCATACAGCGGCAACGCCGCCCGCGCGGAATAGCAACCGGCACAGCCACAGGCCGCTTCTTTCTTGTTGCGCGCATGGGGCGCGGAATCGGTGCCCAGGAAGAAACGGTGATGACCTTCCAGCACCGCCTGCTGGATCGTTTCCTGGTGCTGGCGACGCTTGAGGATCGGCAGACAGTAGTTGTGCGGGCGCACCCCTCCCACCAGCATATCGTTACGGTTCATCAGCAAATGTTGCGGCGTCACTGTCGCCGCCGTCAGCTCACTGGCCTCGCGCACAAAGTGAATGCCTTCTGCCGTTGTCACATGCTCGAAGACAATCCGCAGGCCGGGAAACTGGCGGCGGATATCATTGAGGTAACGATCGATAAAGACTTTTTCACGGTCAAAAATATCAATGTCTGCATCGGTGACTTCACCGTGAACCAGCAGCGGCACATCGTGTTTTTCCATGGCCGCGTAGAGATGGGTGATCTTGCCCGGATCGGTGACGCCACTGTCGGAGTTAGTGGTAGCACCGGCCGGGTACAGCTTGAAGGCATGCACGAAGTCACTCTTCGCGGCCCGCGCCACCTCTTCCACCGAGGTGGTATCGGTCAGGTACAACACCATCAACGGCTCGAAGGCGACGCCCGCAGGCACCTGAGCCAGAATTCGCTGCCGGTACTCGTCGGCCTGGGCCACCGTATTCACCGGCGGGGTCAGGTTGGGCATGACAATGGCACGGCCAAACACGTTCGCCGTGGCCGGCACCGTCTCGGCGAGCAGAGCGCCGTCGCGGAAATGCAGATGCCAGTCGTCAGGGCGGGCGATGGTCAGGGTGTCAGTCATGGCGTCACCTTGGGTCGGAGTTTTTCGGGGTACATAGTGTAGCGCAACTGCGAGGCCGGGCGGGTTGAAAATGTTTGCTTGTAAGTATGAGCGCGGCTCGTTAGGGCGCTTTTTGCGTGAGAGCCTGAATCATTGAGGCGTGACGAGTGAGGAAAATCGGAGGGGCTTCGCCTGGTGAGCAAGGCTGCAACGAAAAACGCCCCGCAGTGCGGGGCGTTTTTTTATATATGGCGGAGAGGGCGGGATTCGAACCCGCGATACGGTAACCCGTATGGTTCCTTAGCAGGGAACTGGTTTCAGCCACTCACCCACCTCTCCGGAATGCGGTCATATTGTCAGCTTGGAATGTGGGCTCTTGCCGGCCTGTTTCCAAACTCGCCGCGCATCATAACGATTTTGCGGAGAAAATACAGCCCAAAAATCAGGCAGACTCACCGTCTGATGATTTTTCGTGCTGAATTCGCTGGTAGATTTCTTCCCGATGCACGGCAACCTCTTTCGGTGCATTCACACCGATACGAACCTGGTTACCTTTTACACCCAGGACAGTCACAGTGACTTCATCACCTACCATCAGGGTCTCACCAACTCGACGCGTAAGAATTAACATAATGATCCCTCCTGGGGTCCTTCAATTTCCGTGAGCGCATGCCGTACCTGAGGCTCGCGGGTTGCCGTCCTTGACGACTCCTTGGTGCGGGACCATTTACCCACCCCTGGCACGGGGGCGGTAGTATGCCTGAAGCGTATTCGTAAGTCTCGCCGTGAAGGGGGGCGAGACCAACCGGTCGTCGCCCCGTACCTACCTGGCAGTATGTGGATCAGCGGCAAGCTGATCCACACCCTCAGCCGGCAGGCTGATCCAGCTCAAACGCGGAGTGCAGAGCACGT
This sequence comes from Alcanivorax jadensis T9, assembly GCF_000756655.1. Classification (GTDB taxonomy): domain Bacteria; phylum Pseudomonadota; class Gammaproteobacteria; order Pseudomonadales; family Alcanivoracaceae; genus Alcanivorax; species Alcanivorax jadensis. The sequence continues at coordinate 109,598 of NZ_ARXU01000004.1, read as the reverse complement.
ACCGCCAGCTCCAGGTATTTCTCGGCAATCACTACAGACACCTTGATTTCGGAGGTGGAGATCATCTCGATGTTGACCCCTTCGTTAGCCAGGGTTTCAAACATCTTGGACGCTACACCAGCGTGGGAACGCATGCCCACACCCACCAGGGACACCTTGGCAATCTTGTCGTCACCAATGATTTCCGGGTTGCCCAGCTCTTCGGAAGCCTTGCGCAGTGCTTCCTGGGCACGGGCGAAATCGTTGCGGTGCACAGTGAAGGTAAAGTCGGCGGCGCCGTCCTTGCCCACGTTCTGCACGATCATGTCCACTTCTATGTTCTCTGCGCTCACCGGGCCGAGGATCTTGTAGGCAATGCCCGGGGTATCCGGGGCGCCACGCACGATGATTTTGGCTTCATCACGGGTAAAGGCAATTCCGGAGATTACCGGCTTTTCCATATCAACCTCGTCGTCGACGGTAATGAGAGTTCCAGGACCATCCTGGAAACTGGACAAGACACGCAGCGGCACATTGTACTTGCCGGCGAATTCCACAGAGCGGATCTGCAGGACCTTGGAGCCCTGACTGGCCATTTCCAGCATTTCCTCGAAGGTAATGCTGTCCAGGCGACGGGCGTTATCCACCACACGGGGGTCGGTGGTGTAAACGCCGTCCACGTCGGTGTAGATCTGACACTCGTCGGCCTGCAATGCGGCGGCCAGAGCCACGGCGGTGGTATCGGAGCCGCCACGGCCGAGAGTGGTAATGTTGCCGTCGGCATCCACACCCTGGAAACCTGCCACGACCACAACGCTGCCGCCATTCAGGTCGGCACGCACTTTCTTGTCGTCGATCTCTTCGATACGAGCCTTGGAGTGGACACTGTCAGTGCGCAGGGGAATCTGGCTGCCGGTGTAGGAGCGGGCATTGATGCCCTGCTTCTGCAACGCCATGGACAACAGGGCAATGGTGACCTGCTCGCCGGTGGAGACCAGCACATCCATCTCGCGCGGTGAAGGGTTATCGCTGACACCTTTGGCCAGCTCGATCAGGCGATTGGTTTCGCCGCTCATGGCGGACACCACCACGACCACCTGGTCGCCCCGTTTATGGAAGCCTGCCACCTTCTCGGCGACGGCTTGAATGCGGTCGACTGTACCCACTGAGGTACCGCCGTATTTCTGCACTATAAGGGCCATAAAGTCGCTTTATCTGCAAAAAAGAGCGCGTAACTCTAACAGAAACGCGCCGGGATTTCATGTTGAGGGCTGAGCCATGGTCTTGACCGCGGCTTACGCCCCCTGCTCAGACACCCAGTTTTTCACGCTTTCCAGGGCCGCCGGCAGGGCTGCAGGGTTGTTGCCCCCGCCCTGGGCCATGTCCGGGCGACCACCGCCGCGACCGTCCACCTGCTCGGCCACATGCTTTAGCAGATCACCGGCCTTGAAGCGGCCGGTTAGATCCTTGGTGACACCGGCCACCAGGGCCACTTTGTCACCTTCCACGGCGGACAACAGGATAATCGCCGAACCCAGCTTGTCTTTCAGCTTGTCCATGGTAACCCGCAGGGTCTTGCCATCGGCCCCGTCCAGCTGGGTCGCCAATACCTTCACGCCGGCGATCTCCTGCACCTCATCGGTGAGGTCGCTGCCGGCACCGCTGGCCAGCTTCTGCTTGAGGCGTTCGATTTCCTTTTCCAGCTCGCGCACTTTCTGTGCCTGGCTGCGCACCCGCTCGGCGGCGTTGTCCGGGGTACTTTTCACCGTGGCGGCGATCTCGCTAAGCGCCCGCTCCTGCTGGCGCATCACGCCCAGGGCATGCTCACCGGTGACCGCTTCGATGCGGCGCACACCGGCAGCGGCTGACGCTTCCAGAGTAATACGGAACAGACCGATATCGCCGGTGCGGCTCACGTGGGTACCGCCACACAGCTCCTTGGAGAACCCCTCGCTGCCCATGCTCAGCACACGCACCTGGTCGTCGTATTTCTCGCCGAACAGAGCCATGGCACCGGCTTCACGAGCGGCATCGATATCCATCAATTCAGTGGTGACCGGGGTGTTAGCCAGAATCTGGCGATTGACCAGAATCTCGATCTGCTCGCGCTGGGCTTCACTCACCGCTTCGCCATGGGAGAAGTCGAAGCGCAGATAGTCAGACGCCACCAGAGAGCCTTTCTGCTGCACATGGTCGCCCAGCACGTCACGCAGGGCGGCGTGCATCAGGTGGGTGGCAGAGTGATTACGCATGATGGCGCGACGGCGATCCACATCCACGTAGGCGGACACTTTCTCGCCCACTTTCAGGCTGCCGCTTTCCACCTTGCCCAGGTGCACATGGGCCGCCTGGCGTTTTTTGGTATCGGACACCGCAAAACGGTTGTCGCCCTGCACCAGGAAACCACTGTCGCCCACCTGACCACCGGATTCTGCATAAAACGGCGTGCTGGCCAGCACTACCATGCCTTCTTCCCCGGCCAGGAGAGCGTCCACCGCTTCGCCGTCCTTGAACAGGCCGACGATTTCGTCTTCGTCCGCCAGTTTTTCGTAACCTGAGAAATCAGTCACCGCCTCGATGTTGAGGCGGTCGCTGTAATCATTAGCGAAGCTACCGGCACCGCGGGCCCGCTCACGCTGGGCTTGCATGGCTTTTTCAAAACCGGCCATGTCCACCGTCAACTCCCGCTCACGGGCCACATCGGCGGTGAGATCCGGCGGGAAGCCATGGGTGTCATAGAGGTTGAACAGCACCTCGCCGGGCAGCTCCTTGCCGTCCAGCTCGGCAATGGCCGCTTCCAGCACCTTCATGCCTGCGGCCAGAGTGCGGCCGAACTGCTCTTCTTCCGCCAGCAGCGCCTTCTCGATACGGGCCTGCTCGCGAACCAGCTCCGGATAGGCCTCGCCCATCTGTTCTACCAGCGCCCCCACCAGGGTGGAGAAGAACGGCTTGTCCTGGCCCAGCTTGTGGCCATGACGCAGGGCGCGACGGATGATGCGGCGCAGCACGTAGCCACGGCCTTCATTGGACGGGATCACCCCGTCACAGATCAGGAAGCTGGCGGAACGGATATGGTCGGCGATCACCCGCAGGGATTTCTCTTCCATATCCTGGCAGCCGGTGGCTTTTGCCGCGGCCTGCAGCAGCGCCTGAAACAGGTCGATCTCGTAGTTGGAATGGACCCCCTGCAGCACCGCCGCGATACGCTCCAGGCCCATACCGGTATCCACGCTGGGCTTGGGCAGCGGCTTCAGCTCGCCATCCTGCTGGCGGTCGTACTGCATGAACACCAGGTTCCAGATCTCAATGTAGCGATCCAGATCCTCGCCCTCGAACCCTGGTGGACCGCCGGGCACATCCGCCCCGTGATCGTAGAAAATTTCCGAGCTGGGACCACAGGGGCCGGTGTCACCCATCTGCCAGAAATTATCTTCGTCCAGGCGGGAGAAACGCTCGGCGCTGACGCCCATTTCCTTCAGCCAGATATCCGCCGCTTCATCATCGGACACATGCACGGTGACCCAGAGGCGCTCTTCAGGCAGGCCCAGGGTGCCGGTGAGGAACTCCCAGGCGAACTTGATAGCTTCGCGCTTGAAGTAATCGCCGAAGCTGAAGTTACCCAGCATCTCGAAGAAGGTGTGATGCCGCGCCGTGTAACCCACGTTCTCCAGGTCGTTGTGCTTGCCACCAGCACGCACACAGCGCTGGGAGCTGGTGGCACGGGTGTAATCCCGGGATTCACGGCCCAGAAACACGTCCTTGAACTGGTTCATCCCCGCGTTGGTGAACAGCAGGGTGGGGTCGTTATGGGGCACCAGCGAGGAGGATGGCACCTTGGCGTGCCCCTGGCTGGCAAAGTAGTCCAGGAAGGCCTGGCGTAGTTCAGCACTCTTCATAGGAGAAACATTATCGGCTGGCTATCAGAGAGCGCCGAGTATACCGCCCTGCCGGCCCGGTTGCGATGGTTCAGTAAGCTGCGAGCTACTAGCCTCTAGCTTCGAGAACAACCCGAAAACAGAAGGTAGCCCTTCTTTAATCTAATAGCTTGAAACTAGCAGCTCGTAGCTTGTTTCTAGCCCTTGATCGCCGCCGCCAGGCACACCGCCAGCACCATCACCAGCAAAATACGCTTGAGCACTGTCGGGGAGACCCGGTGGGCGAAGCCTACCCCCAGGCGTACGCCGAGCAGGGTGCCGGCAGCCACCAGCAGGCCCGGTAGCCAGGCCACCTGGTCGCGGGCCACAAAAATGCCCAGGGCCAGCACGGTAAAACTGCCGGTGATGGCAAGCTTCAGGGCGTTGCCGCGCAGCATGTCATAGCGGAGCTGGCCCACCAGCACCGCGATCAACACAAAGCCCACGCCCGCCTGCACAAAGCCGCCGTAGGCGCCACAGAAGAACAGGCCCAACCAGCCGGCAACAGAGTCATTAGGTTGCAGTGGCAGCTCATCCGCTGCTGGCGACAGTTGATTGGGTTTGAACACCATAATCAGTGCCACCACCACCAGGGTCGTCAGCAATACCGGTTTGAGAATGGACTCCGGCAGATAGGACGCCGCCAGAGTACCCACCAGCGTCCCCAGCAGGCAGGGCACCAGAATCGCTGGCAGCGGCTTGAACGGCATGGTGCCGCGCTTGTTGAACTGGCGCACCGCCTCCACGCTTTGTATCAGCACCCCTACCCGCATGGTGCCGTTAGCCAATGCCGCGCTCATGCCACTGAGCATCAGCAACGGCAGGATCAGCAGCCCCCCGCCACCGGCCAGGGTGTTGATAAAACCCGCCAATACACCAGCACCCAGCATGGCTGCCGCCAACCAGGGATCAGACAGGTACTCCATGGAAAATCTCACACAAGCCGCAAAAGCGAAGGATACGCCGTGAACGGAATTCAAACCAAGAGGAAAAATTACCGGGCTGGCTCCGTCGACCACAAACCGGCACCGTTGGAGCCTTGCTCGCAAGGCGAATCATCCGGGTAACGTCAGCCCTTCGCTTTGCGAGCAAAGCTCCAACGGGGTGAGGATAGCAGCGATGGGAAACGGGAAGGACGAACTACAGCTCGTCTTCCGGGGAACAATCCAGCGCAGCAAAGCTCTGTTCGGCATTGAAACCGCGCTGTTGCAGGAACCTTAGCTGGCGAGCTTTTTCTTTCTGGTCCTTGCCAGGGTACTGACGAAAGCGCCGAGCCCGCACCTCCCGGGCCAGCGCGAACCAGTCCACCTCAGCCTCTGCCAGGGCCTGGGCGATCAGCTCGTTATCCACGCCCTTCAGCTGTAGTTCCTGCCGGATGCGCAGGGCGCCCTGCCCGCGATCGATGCGCGAACGCACAAAAAAACCGGCAAAGCGCCGGTCGTCGATAAAGCCGTGTTCGTCACACCAGGCCAGCACCGCTGGCAGCGCCGGTTGCTCACCGAGCTTGCGGTACAGCTTGGTTTCCAGCTCCCGGCGGGCATGATCCCGACGCGCCAGCAGGCTGACAGCCCGCTGGCGCAGTTCGGATTCAGTGAGCGGTTCACTCATTGCCGGCTTCGGCTTCCTCTTCCTTGACAGCCGGCGCCTCAGTGGGATCAGGCAGCAAGCGAGCGCGGATTTCCTGTTCGATTTCCTCGGCGACAGCCGGGTTTTCACGCAGGTACTCACAGGCGTTCTGCTTGCCCTGGCCGATCTTGTCACCTTTGTAGGCATACCAGGCACCGGATTTATCCACCAGGCCCTGCTGCACACCCAGGTCCAGCACTTCACCCAGCTGATTGATGCCCTGGCCGTAAAGAATCTGGAATTCGGCCTGACGGAACGGCGGCGATACCTTGTTCTTCACCACCTTCACGCGGGTTTCGTTACCGGTGACTTCGTCACCCTGCTTCACCGCGCCGATACGACGGATATCCAGGCGCACGGAGGAATAGAACTTGAGGGCGTTACCCCCGGTGGTGGTTTCCGGGTTACCGAACATCACGCCGATCTTCATGCGGATCTGGTTGATGAACACCACCAGGGTATTGGCGTTTTTCACATTGCCGGTGATCTTGCGCAGCGCCTGGCTCATCAGACGAGCCTGCAGGCCAACGTGGGTGTCACCCATTTCGCCTTCAATTTCGGCCTTCGGCACCAGTGCCGCCACGGAATCAACAATCACCACATCCACCGCGCCGGAACGCACCAGCATGTCAGTAATTTCCAGTGCCTGCTCACCGGTGTCCGGCTGGGACACGATCAGGTCATCCACGTTCACGCCCAGCTTCTCGGCATAGTCCGGGTCCAGGGCGTGCTCTGCATCCACAAAGGCACAGGTAGCGCCTTTCTTCTGCGCCTGGGCGATCACGCTCAGGGTCAGGGTGGTCTTACCAGAGGATTCCGGGCCATAGATTTCCACGATACGCCCTTTCGGCAGACCACCAATACCAAGAGCAATATCCAGCCCCAGGGAGCCGGTGGAAATGGACGGCATGCGCTCGCGCTTGCGATCGCCCATGCGCATCACGGAACCTTTACCAAACTGACGTTCGATCTGGGATAGTGCGGCGGACAGCGCCTTGGATTTATCGCTCATTATGACCCCTCTCCGTTTCGGCGTGACAGTCATTGCATCGCCGTTATCTGATCCGTTCTGGCTGACCTTTCGGACAGCACTGACAATATGGACAGCATTATGAACAGGTATTCCTGTCCTTTGCAACCCTGTTTATCCAATGGGCAGATTGTGACTACTGGAGACGGGCATTCAAGCCCTTGATGGCTTCCAGAATGGTCTGCTGACGAACGGCGTGACGATCACCCTCGAAATGAAAGCATTGCGCCTCGGCATAGCCCAGCTTTTGGCCCCAGGCAATCCACACCGTCCCCACCGGCTTGGAAGGCGTGCCGCCATCCGGGCCAGCCACACCGGTCACCGCAACACTAATATGGCCCCGTGAGCGGGCGACGGCACCACAGGCCATCTCCAGCGCGATCTCTTCACTCACCGCACCGTGCGTCTCAAGGGTTTCGGCGTTCACCCCCAGCAGCTCCTGTTTAGCCTCGTTGGAATAGGATACGTAGCCACGTTCAAACCAGCGTGAGGAACCGGGAATCTCAGTAAGCGCCTGAGCAATACCACCGCCGGTACAGGATTCCGCTGTCACCGCCATCAGTTGCTGCTTGAGCAGATTCTCTGACAGCTGCAACGCCGCCTGTTGAATTGAGCCTTGTGTCACACTTGCCTTCCTGAATTGTCGATTTCCCACAGGTCGGGAGATCAGAGAGCCTTAGTTTACCGACCATGGAGCCGTGTCGACACCACCTAACAAACTGCTCTGTGCCGCGTTGAAGACTACGCAGGGGTTTCAACATCCCTGCACGGGCCAGAGAGCCCTAGCGGCGCTTGCGCGGCAAGAGGGTATTCCACGCCGAGGACCAGGGCGGCGGGGATCGAGACGCTGCACGTGCAGCCGCGGCATCAGCGCCAGCAACCCACGAATACGGCCCGGGCGCGGCAGAGCCGAATGACGCACGTGATAGTCGATATCGAAGTTGCTATCGGTAATCCAGGAAAGCATCCAGGTTGCCCGAGACCCGCGAATACAGCTTCTGTTTGAACGGTCGACAGATGCCTTTCACATCCACCATGCCGCAATACACCTGTCCAATATAATCATCGATAGCAAACTGAACAGCCCCGTAAAAACAGAGCACTCGAATCACCCATCCCCTGGGCACCCGCCGAGACAGGCTGGCATGCTATGGTTGGTGACTGGCCGGCCGAGTTGGCGTCAGAAGAATAGCGAACAAAAGAATGGAAACAGCATGCGTCGACCCCTTCCAAATCTGAACTTTCTGATGACCTTCGAAGCCGCCGCCCGGCAGCTCAGCTTCAAGCAAGCGGCGAAGCAACTTCACATCACCCCCTCAGCCGTCAGCCAGCAGATCCAGCAACTGGAAGAGAGTCTGGGTGTCACGCTGTTCGAACGTCATAACCGCGCCCTGACCCTCACCGAAGAAGGCACCCGTTACCTGAACCAGATACAGCCACATCTCAAAGGGCTACGTCGCGCCACACTTGCTCTGACAACACCGCTTCACAGTCGCTTGCGGGTCAGCATGATGCCCCCGGTTGCTGCACGGGTGGTACTGCCTGGCATGGAAACTTTCCGCGAGCAGCACCCCGAAGTAGAACTGGAAGTGGAAACCAATCTGGCCAACATGGATCTCCAACAAGGTTCGTTTGATCTGGCTATCCGCTACGGGCAACCTCCCTGGCCCGGCCTCAGTCACGAAAAACTCGCCGAAGTGATGATCCAGGTCTTCACCCCCAACGGCTTCACCGACCGCTATGGGCTAGCTGGCAATGTTCAAGCCATGACAAGGGTGCCGCTGGTTCACATGACCGGCCGCCCCCAGGCCTGGCAGCACTGGTTCAACCAACTGGGACTACCGGAACCGGAGGGTCCCCAGTACTACGTCGACGATTACCCTGCTGCGATACAGGCCGCCGAAACCCTCGGTGCCGCTCTCGCTCTCTACCCGGTGGAATACTCCCTGGTACAGAGCGGCCGGGTGGAAGCACCCTTTCCGCCCTTGGGCCCATTGGACAACGCCATCTACGCCGTTTACCCGGACAACGCTGAACTCCCGAAAGGCGGCCGGTCCTTCATCGACTGGCTCAAGACACGGCTTGCCACGTTGCCGGCATGATGATTCAGATTAGCGAGCCTAACGCGAAACATTAATTTTTATCGTTTGTCCAAGCCCCCCTGACTACCTAGATTGATGTGCAAAGACGCTATAAGGAATTTGCACCATGGCAGTCGCTAAACCCCTTGCTCCTTTTCCCCCGCGCACCTTCCTTGCCCGGCACCGCCAGGACGAACTGGATGCTCTGTTCGCTACCCTTCCAGCGCCGCGCAAGAACGAACTGCAAGGCGACTATCAAGGCACCCTGCTGGGTATCAGTGGCCTGAGCAGTCTGCCCGGCGTGATCAAGTCTGGCCTCTACCGACTGCTGGCCAGTTGGCTTAATCCCTGGCAGGGAAAGCACTTCGACGCGTCCAATGGCGCCAACCTGTGGGGTCTTGGCACCCTGCAGGGCGCCTGGGGGCAATACCGGATTGAGGATCGGCAAGACAGCGATGCACTGGCGCTGGATTACGACGTCGAGGGCAATCCAGCCCTGCTTCGCCCGATTCTCGGCGAAGTACGCTACTTTCAGGACGCGCTTTATCTCGCCCGCATGCGCTACCGCACCCGCCGTGGCACCCGCACCCTGCTCTATTTCACCCTGCAGGAGACTCGCTGATGCCAGGCAGCATTGAACACCATTCCACCATTGTCATCGGCAGCGGTTTCGGTGGCGCCGTGGCCGCCAGCACCCTCACCGAAGCGGGTGAATCCGTACTGTTACTGGAACGCGGTCCCTGGCGAGATACTGACCCGGTCCGCAAAGCCGGCATCCCGCACCGCAGGCCCCTGCCCGCCGGACGCCACCTCTGGAGCGGACTGCTGCACCGTTTCGGCCAGCGCTGGCTTCCCGGCAAGGGCCTGAAGCTGTCCCGCCACGGCTTGTTTGATATTTATCTGGGCAGGGACATGACCGTGGTAGCCAGCAACGGTGTCGGTGGTGGCAGCCATGTCTACAGCGCCATGAATACCCGCCCGGAACAGCCTGACTACTGGGACCATCCCGAAGCTGGAATCCAGGCCGCCGGGATGGAACACCACTACCGCTGGATGATGCAGCGAATGGGTTCCCGCCGGGCCAGTGCCGACGACCGGATTCCCAACTGGACCCCGCAGGCCTTTGCCCACAACACCGCCTTTGTCGCCGATGACAGCGTGCCGCAGCCGGCCATGGCCATTCGTATGGAAGGCTGCCAGGCAGACTACGCCAACAACAGCTTCTTCGGCAGCGCCAACGGCGCCAAGATGACCCTGGACCTGGCCTTCCTGTTACCCGCCATGGAGCAGGGACTGCAGGTAGCCGCGGAGCATGAATGCCTGAGCCTGTGGCGCCAACCCGGCGGGGGCTATCGACTGGAAGTCATGGACCATGCCGCACGCCGGCGCTGCTACCTGCTGGCAGACCGTGTCATCCTGGCCGCCGGCACCCTCAACACTCTGCGCCTGCTGTTCCACAGTCGGGAACTGGGCGGACTAGAGGGCATGCCGGCCCTGGGGCGAGGCTTTGGCGGCAATGGCGACAGCGTGGCCTGGTGGGGGCTGAATCAGGACGGGGCCGATTTCACCCGTGGCACCGCCACCCATGGCCGCTTCGCCCTGCGCGATCCGGTCACCGGCAAGGCTCAGCCCGGCCCCATTCTCACCCGGTATGGTTTCAACGGAATCGACACCCTGCCGCTACCGGCATCACTGAAAGCCTTCCTGCGCCGGAACGCCCTGCTGGTGGGGATGGGCGCCGACCTGGCCGATGGCGTGGTCACCTGGCAACGGGGGCGGCTGCGGATTCGCTATCTGGCCGAGAACAGCCCGGTGCTGACCAGGATCCAGCGATTATTTTCCGAAGTCGGTCGGCGCAGCCAGCGCCCCGTGCGCACACTGCCCGGCATGGCCTTTACCGTCCACCCTCTGGGTGGTGCCCGGCTCGCTGCCAGCGAACAGAACGGCGTCGTGAATGGCAGCGGCCAGGTGTTCGGCCACTCGAACCTGTACGTGGCTGATGCCGCCGCACTCCCCGCAGCGCCTGGCACCCCACCTTCCATGACCATTGCAGCATGGTCTCGGCATGTGGCAACAGGATTGATCCGCACAGGGCACAACAGGAACAGCACAGGGAAACGCGCCCGGAGAACCATCAATACCGCCAAACCCACTGAAGCAAACACTGAACAAAGGACACCCGCATGATACAGCTTGTCTCATCCCTGCTGGCTTCCACGGCACGACAATGGCGCGGCACCTCTGCCTTGATCCGCGACGAACAGCCCCACGCCATGCTCACCCTCTACGACATGGAAGGCTGCCCCTACTGCCGCCCGGTTCGCGAAGCGCTCACCGAACTGGATCTGGATGTGCTGATCAAACCCTGCCCCAAGGGACAGGCCGGTTACTGGGACGAGCTGGAACAGCTCAGCGGTACGCGCCGTGTTCCCTTTTTGGTCGACCCAAACAACGGCCACCAGGTTACCGAAAGCAAAGCCATCATCGCCTACCTGCATACACAATACGGCAAAGGCCAATTGCCCCGCAGCAGCGAATCCCTGAAACTCAGCCAGCTGGCCAGCGCACTCCGTTTGGCAAAAGGAACACGTGGCCGCCCCTCCTGGGCGCCCCAAACGCCCCTCGAACTGTACAGTTTCGAATCCAGTCCTTTCTCACGGCTGGTCCGTGAACGGCTCACCGAGCTGGGGCTGGCTTATGTGTTGCGCAATTGCGGCAAGCAGCAGCTCAGTGATGCAGGTCTGCCATGGCTAAGGCCGGGCAAGGGGCCCTACCGTCCTGTTCCCGGCACCAACCGGGCCAGGCTCATGAAACAAACCGGCAAGGTGCAGCTGCCTTACCTTTATGACCCCAATACCCACACGGGTCTGTTCGAAAGCAGCGACATCATCCGCTACCTGCAGCAACAATACGGTGATGCCTCGACACAACAGGGAACGGCGCAATGAGCCCATGGCGCGACTGGCTGCCCTTTGGCAAGGTGCCGGAACTCTCGGCGGAACAACTGGCAGAGCGATTGAACGAGGTACAGCTACTTGATGTGCGAACCCGGCGGGAGTTTCTCGCCGGACACATCTCCGGCGCCCGACACCTGGCCATTACCGCACTCAACCACGGCACTGTCGCGGCATTGCAACTGGACCAACGCCGCCCGGTGGTTGCCATTTGCCGTTCGGCCCACCGCAGCATTCCTGCCACCCGACAACTGATACGCATGGGGTTTGAGGCCTACCAACTTGCCGGCGGCATGAAGGAATGGTGGGGAAAGAATCTGCCCACCGATGAAAAGGGATACCGCCAGTGAAGAATCGCCGGTAATGGCAAACCGGGCTAATGCCCGGCAACATCAGCCAGCTTCCAGTTCACCCAGCGAAGCCTCTAAATAGTCAAGGAACCGCTGAATGTGCGGCAAGGTAACGCGGCAACCAATCACGCCGAATTCCAGGCTGTCCTTGTAACTCACCACCGTAATATTCAACGCATAGCCATGCAGTACCAGCGACACCGGGTAAGACGCCAGCAATTCAGCGCCGTTGAAATACAAGGTCTCTTTGGGCCCCGGCACATTGGAGATCACCAGATTGAACATGGGGCTGACCCGACCGGACAAACCGGTCACCTGCCCCAACGAAAGCGGCATATTGGTCATCACGGTATAGGCGTCGATGTCCGATTTCGGCATCTCGCCAAGACGGGTTTTCACCGCCTGCATGGATTCCTGAATGGCGACAAGCCGCCCCAGCGGGCTGGCAATGTGGGTGGCCAGACTCACCTGTACCGTGGTGATGGCATTGCCACCGCCTTCCGCCTGGTCCGCACTGCGCAGGGACACCGGCACCTGGGCCACCAGCGGTTCGGCAGGGAGAGCATCCAGTGATTCCAGGTAACGGCGCAAGGCGCCCCCGCACATGGCCAGGAAAATATCGTTGACGGTGCCGTTGTGCTGTTTCGCCGCTGCCTTGATCCTCGGCAAGGACCAGGACTGGGCGGCAAACCGGCGAGCGCCGGTGACCCGACAGTTAAGCTGGGTCTTGGGGGCCCGATAGATGGTTTTCACGTTGCTTTCTTTGGGCAGGCGCAGAAGATCCACCAGCTGACCGGCACCGCGGCGCACGCTTCCCACGCCATCCAGCACCCCCGACTTGGCGGCCACGGCCACGTTTTTCTTGCGCGGCTTTTTACGGCTGTCCCACTCTCCTGACCAGGGCGCAGGCAGACGCTCATCGGCGCTGCTCGCCATTCGCGACTGCATCAGATGCATGCCTGCCATACCGTCCACCATGGAATGGTGCATCTTGGTATAAAGGGCAAAGCGATTACCCTCCAGCCCTTCGATCAGATAGCTCTCCCACAGGGGTCTGCCCGGATCCAGACGCTGGGCATGCAGGCGAGAGACCAGCGCCAGCAACTCCCGTACCCGCCCCGGACGCGGCAGCGCCGAATGGCGTACGTGGTAATCAATATCAAAATTCTTGTCATCCACCCAGGCCGCATCCAGCCGGCCCGGCAGGCGGGACTGGATCTTCTGGCTGAAGGGCCGGCATACCCCGTCCACCTCCACCATGTAGCGGTAAACGCTTTCCATGTAGTCGCTGGGGGCATCTTCCGGCACCCCGAACAGGGCCAACCCGCCAACGTGCATGGGGGTTTCCCGGGTTTCCATCATCAACCAGCCGGAATCCATAATGGATAATTTTCGTGCCATCCCGATCTCCTTATTGTTATGGGCCACGGACGATGTTGGCCCCGAGGCTGTCATCTGCCAATAACCAAATCATCCATATTCATGGCGAAACAGCATTATGAGATTCGTTGCGTTTGGTTATTGCTGGCCAAATCTGGCCCTGCCCCTCAGGACAAGGCATCAGGCATATCGCTGGCTTCCAGGCTCGATAGGTTTTACATATCGAAACGATATAAGCATATATCTTGATGGAATATATTAATGCCCATAGTCTGGTTATGAATTTCACAACCCTGGAACCTACGGAGATTGCCATGGATATGAACAACCAGACTCAAAGCGGCCTGCCACGGATCAACGAACCCGCTCCGGATTTCACTGCGCTGACCACAGACGGAGAGAAGTCATTGTCAGATTACCGCGGTAAATGGCTGGTACTGTTTTCCCACCCCGCTGACTTTACGCCGGTTTGTACAACCGAATTTATGGCTTTTGCCAAGGCAGCTCCAGAGTTTGCAAAGCGCAACTGTGAACTGCTGGGTCTGTCCATCGACAGCATCCATTCACACATCGCCTGGATGCGTAACATCAAACAGAATTTCGGCGTGGAGATTCCCTTTCCGATTATCGAAGATCTGAAAATGAATGTTGCTAACGCCTACGGGATGATTCATCCGGGCGCAGCGGATACTTCTGCGGTAAGAGCCACCTTCATCATCGACCCCAATGGCGTACTCAGAGCCATGGTCTACTACCCGATGAGCAACGGTCGCTCAATCCCGGAGTTCCTGCGATTGCTCGAAGCACTCCAGACCAGCGATGAAAATGGTGTTGCAACCCCCGAAGGCTGGCAACCGGGAGACAAGGTAATCGTCCCCCCCGCGAAAACAGCCGAGGCGGCCAATCAACGGGTGGAATCTGGCGAATACGAGTGCACGGATTTCTATTTCTGCACCAAGTCCCTCTAATGCAATGCTACCCGCGCGGCCTGAGCGCCGCGCGGGGTTTCAAGTTGCAAGCAAAGGAGCACAGCAATGAAGAACGCCCATCAGATGGTCGAGGAAGCCAAACGTATCATCCACGAGATTTCTCCGGATAAAGCTGAAGAAGCACTTCCCAGCGCCGATTTGTTACTGGACGTCCGCGAACCCGACGAATTTCGTGATGGACATATTCCCGGAGCCATCAATATTCCAAGGGGACTCCTCGAATTCAAACTCAGCTCCGACCCGGAATTGGAGAATCGCGACCAGAAAGTAGTGGTTTACTGCAAAACCAGCGGGCGCGCAGCTCTTGCCGCAAGGGCACTTAAAGAGATGGGCTATTTACATATTTTTTCTATAGAAGGCGGGTTTGATGCATGGCAACAAGCCGAAAAGCCTGTAATAAAGCCCACTATGCCCGATTTCGACTAAGCCTTGCCCATGTTCGAGGGCAAGGCCTGCCTTGGCTTTCCTGTCAGGAACCCGGAGGAACTGCACGCTTCAGCGTAAAGGCGCCGCGCAACTCGCCCAGGGTATAGCCCCTGGCCTGATCCCCCGGATACAAAGCATCCAGTTGCTGACTGACGGCGGGCGCCAAATCGGTTCCATGGCAAGCCATACAGGGAGCCTGAACCGGTATCGCTTTCATGAAATGCTGAATGGTCTTGCCATTCTCTTCTCGCTCATCCATCCACTCGATAGTGCCGACGGGCTCCCCTGCCTGCAGGCGCTGCTCAAACCGGGCGAGAACGTCCCGCTCCACCTCATCCGCCGCATTGTTCAGGTTGCGCACTTTCAGGCTGGTCCGCCCGACTTGCCAACCGCTACTCTCACTAATCTGGCGAGTGAGCGGCATAGCCTGAATATGGCACACATCAATGGCCGCCACTGGCCCACCTGATTGCATGGCTGCCACCAACGCCTGCTTCAAGGCACCCGCCAGAGCCATGCTGTGCTGGCGGGGCTCCGACATGGGATCGATTGCCGCTTCAGGCGGTGCCTGCGAAGATTGAGATTGTGGTATTTCGGCATAGAGTGGTGCAACCATCGCCAACAGCAAACCACCAACATGAACCGCTTTCATGGGACTCTCCTTCATTGCTCCGGTAACACCGGCAGCTCAGAACCGGTGGCTGGCGCTGATCCAGGCATTGCGGCCTGGTTCTGTCAGCGTATCAGTGAAACTGTCCTCGCCGATATTCAGCGGATCACTGGCGGCCCGATTACGATTGATGAAATTCACGTAGCGCTTGTCGAAAAGATTATCCACCCCAAGAGCGATCTCGGCATTCTGACTCACCATCCACATGAGCCCCAGATCGACCACGGCATATCCCGCACTGGCCCGCTCTCCCGCATCCTCATTGAGACGATCATTGGCAGCGGCCAGGCGCAAAGTTATTGAAGCATCCCATTTGCCCGGCCGCCAGTGCTGGGAAAGTTGCCCCTGATAAGGGGAAACTTGCGCCAGGGTGCCGCCATCGCTGCGGTTGTCTCCTCGCATGATCAGTGCCTGGGCGCGAGTCTCCCAGTGGGAGGCATAGCGTACCCCACCTTCCCACTCCAGCCCGTACAGACTCGCCCGAATATTCCGGTAGCGATCACGCTTAATCGTACCAATCTGTACCTGTTCTCGATAAATATAGTCTTCCACATCATCCGCAAACAGGGTTAGTTGACTGTCCCAGCGGCTCGCTTGCGAGCGCAAGCCAATATCCAGCTGCCGATGGGCTTCCGGAGCCAAATCGGGATTACCAATCCACTGCTGGTTACCCATGGCAGCGTTGCGGGCAATATACAGTTCTGAGGCGTCGCCCAACCGCTCACTGTAGCTGGCACTGGCAAACCAGTGGTGGCCCTGCTGGTCCAGTTCAAATCGCAGGAAGGCGGCGGGCAACCATTCCCGCACCTCAAGATCACCCCTGACCCCGTAGGCCTGCTCATAGAGCTGTGCTGCACTACGCACCCAGGGCGGGCCGGCGGGGCGCTCGTTACTGTCCCTGGGGCGGGCCACAGCATGGTCAATTCTCACTCCACCGGACAAACGCTGCTGATCGGAAAAGTGCTGCGTCACTTCCGCAAAGCCGCCCAGATGTCGAATCATCACGTCCGGCCATAGTCGCGCCAGCTCAAGCACGGGGGAGCTTGAGACATTTCGCAACACCGCATCACGCCGATTGCGTTGGGCATTGAGGCCAAAAGCAATTTCTGTAGGGCCTGATACGGATTCCGCCATCAACTTTGCGGTCAAGGTTTCAGACTCGGAAGGCACCTCAACCTTCATGGCTGAGCCCATCTGTATGGGCGCCGGGCGAAGGCTGAAGTTATCCATGAGATGATCAACCTGGTTCCAGCTCACATTGCCCGACAGAGTCCAACGGGAACTCATCCGGTGGCGGCCTTTCAAGGCCACCGTGGTACTGTCACTGCGTGGGCTGTCCATGCCGGCTCCGGCAAACTGCACGTCCCTCTCCCGGGTTTCCTCGTATTGCACCGACCATTCACTATCAGCATTCGGCGTCCACCCGAGGATCCCCCCCCCCTGACGAATCTCATAACCGCTGGCAATTTCCCGGCCATCACCATCCTCATAATTGTTTGCCTTGCCGTACTGACCAAAGGTCCGCAGGTAGCCGTCTTCATTGCCGACAATCAGATTTGTCCATGCTTCACGACTGTCGCCATTGCTGCCGTAACGCCCCCCAAAATCACCCCGCACCGGGGCATCGTTTTCCAGGAAAACAGGCGTAACGCGACGAAACAGCACCGTACCGCCGGAGCCTCCCGGCCCGTCCTGCAAGGAAGTGATTCCCTTGCGAATCTCGATCTCATCGTAAGAGTGCAGCGGGGCGTAGGCGGTTGGTGGATCCATACGATTAGGGCAACCGCCATACACAAAGCTGTCATCAAGGAGGATATTCAGACGATTCTGGCTTTGGCCGCGTATCACCGGATCAATGCCATGTCCTCCCATTCGGACACCATCCACGCCGGGCTGTTGACGTAACCAGTCACCACTGTCGGCGGCAGAATGCAGCACATCCGGTGAGAGCTCAGAAGAAACAGCAGCGCCCACCCTTACCGTGGCAAGCTCATTTGCCGAGGCACACGCCGAGTAGACAACAAAAAAGATAACCGCACACCAAAACCGCATTTCCTGCCCCCCTTATTGACTGGGGCAATCTACAAAGGGACCAGGAAAAAGGAAATGCGGTGTTTTGCCACAGACAGGTTCCCCCCTGTCTGGACGGCCTTACCCGTTACGCCGCCAGATCATCAGCCGGGCCAAAGAACTCGAAATGGATATCCGCTTCGTCCACGCCCCGCGCTTTCAGCAACTGCCAGGCATGTTTAAGCATCGGCGCCGGCCCACACAGATAGAAGTCGGCGTGGCGCTCGCCCAGCAGCTCATCGAGCAGTGCCGCATCCAGAAAACCTTCACTATCATAGTCTCCCTGATGACGATCACTCTCTGACGGTTCACTCAAACGCAGATGAGTGCACAGGTTTGTGTAATCACGTTGCAACGCCACCAGCTCTTCAGCAAAAGGCCGGACCGCACTGTTAAGCGCGCACTGGATGAAGATCACCTCACGGCCCGGCTGGGCTTCCAGTGCCGCATACAACATGGACAACAATGGCGTAATGCCAACACCACCGGCCATCAACACCAGAGGGCGTTGCGTTTCATCACGGGTTTGCAGAGTGAATTCGCCACAGGGCGGCGCCAGCTCCAGCACATCCCCTTCCTGAATCCGGTCGTGCAGATGGTTGGAGCAGACCCCGTTAGGAGCGCCATCCACCACCGCCAGCTCCCGTTTGACACTGATCCGGAAGTAATCCGCTCCCGGACGATTGGACAGACTGTAGTTGCGCATCACCGGCTCACCATCCTGCGGAGTCAATCGCACGGTAATGTATTGGCCCGGTTGGTGGGCCTGGAGCGGCTGACCATCCTCCGGCGCCAGGTACAGTGACACGATATTGTCGCTGGCTGCCTCCCGTTTTTTCACCACAAAGCGCTTGAAGCCGGTCCAGCCGAAGTCCGTCTTCTGGTCCTGGTAAATCTGCTGCTCCCGGTCGATGAAGATAGTCGCCAGCACCCCATAAGCCGCCGCCCAGGCATCAATAATCTCCGGGCTGGCCGCCTCCCCCAGCACTTCCTGAATAGATGCCAGCAGGTTCTCACCCACGACGGGGTAATGCTCCGCCTGAATCCCCAGGGAGGCATGTTTCTGGGCAATCAGCTCCACCGCGTCGGCCAGTGCTGCCGGATTTTCAATATGCTGAGCATAGGCACAGATAGCCCCTGCCAACGCCCGCTGCTGAGTACCCGCTTTCTGATGGGCCGGGTTGAAGAACGTCAACACTTCCGGGTTTTCCCGAAACATGCGCTCGTAGAAGTGCCGGGTCAGCACCTCACCATTTTCCTGCAGGACGGGAACGGTTTGCTTGATCACTGCCACCTGATTCGCTGTCAGCATGACTGCCTCCTAAAAGTGGTATTTTACATGCCTGTTTATAAAAGGCATATTAGATACCTCTTTTGAACGGGTCAAGCCATGCAACTCTCTACCCATACCGACTATTCCCTGCGCACCCTCATTCATCTGGCACTGAAAGAGGGAGGGCGCCCGGTGACCGTGCAGGAAATTGCCCGGGACTACGGTATTTCTGCCAACCATGTGGCCAAGGTGGCCCAGACTCTGTCGCAGCTGGGCTATGTGAAAAGTCTGCGTGGTCGTGGTGGCGGTCTGGTGCTGGCGCAAACGCCTGCCGCCATCAAGGTCGGGAAACTGGTGCGGGAAACCGAAAACCTGAAATTGCTGGAATGCTTCGGGTCGGACTCAACCTGTCCCATCGACCCGGGCTGCAAACTGAAGAATGCACTGAAGAAAGCACAGAAGGCTTTTCTGGCGGTGCTGGACGAATACAGCCTTGAAGACATGGTGAAAAATGACAGGGAGCTGGAGAAACTGCTGTTCCGGGGCAAACCGGTCTGAAGAGACCGCTGGACAAACCGGGCGGCTCTGCTAATCTCAAGCCATGAACCCGATTCGCACCACCATTGTCGCCACCGACGGTCTGATCTCTTGCCGCACTGCCAGCGCTTTCGCCCTGGTTACGAGTACCCCTGCCTTTCTCTCCTGACGCCGAACACCCGACGGAAACCGGGGGTTCGGCGCCCCCGGCAAACACTCATCACACCGTCAGGAGAACATCATGAATACGCTACCCCCAATTACCGTTAGCACCACTGATCGCGACCGTCTTTTTGCCCTACTGGACAACTTCAAAGGGGAGTCGGACCAGATCGATTATCTTTACGATGAGTTGGCCCGTGCCCATATTGTTGAAGCTGATGCCATGCCGGACGATGTTGTGACGCTGGGTAGCCGCATGCGTTTTCGCAATGAGTCCACCGGCAAGGAACACGAACGAGCACTGACTCTTCCCCATGAAGCACAGTCAGTCAGCGACGCCATATCCATTCTCACCCCTGCCGGAGCGGCGCTGCTGGGCCTGAAGGTGGGGAACGACATTCAATGGCCTCTTCAGGGGCATTTTCTGCGCTTGCGTTTGCTGGCTGTAAGCCGAACATA
Organism: Alcanivorax jadensis T9; assembly: GCF_000756655.1. GTDB lineage: Bacteria > Pseudomonadota > Gammaproteobacteria > Pseudomonadales > Alcanivoracaceae > Alcanivorax > Alcanivorax jadensis. The sequence goes on along the minus strand of NZ_ARXU01000004.1, from coordinate 89,698 downwards.
ACCCCGGATAAGCCTTCAACAGTTTGATACTCTCTGGAAACTGACTCACTCATACAACAACACAAGGACTGCTCATGAAGATGGAAACCCTTGCCGTGCGTGCCGGCTTTCAGGTGGACCCCACGACCAAGGCGGTTGTGACACCGATCTACCAGACCACGTCCTATGCCTTCGACAACACCCAGCATGGGGCGGATCTGTTTGATCTGAAGGTGCCCGGAAATATTTATACCCGCATCATGAACCCCACCAATGCGGTTCTCGAAGAGCGGGTCGCTGCCATGGAAGGAGGCGTCGGCGCCCTGGCCGTCGCCTCCGGCATGGCCGCCATCGAGTATGCGCTGGAAACCATCACCGAAGTGGGCGATAACATCGTCACTACCAGCAAACTCTACGGTGGCACCTACAACTTCTTTGCCCACAGTCTGCCGCGCCGGGGCATCGAGGCACGCTTTGTCAGCCATGATGATTTTGATGCGCTTGCCGCATCCATCGATGACAACACCAAGGCCGTCTTTTGTGAATCCGTGGGCAACCCCGCCGGCAATATTGTCGACATCGAACGCCTGGCCGAGGTAGCCCATCAGGCCGGCGTACCGCTTATCGTCGACAATACCGTCGCCACACCTTACCTGTGGCGGCCCATCGAGCATGGCGCCGATATCGTCGTGCACTCGCTGACAAAGTACATGGGTGGGCACGGTAACTCCGTGGCCGGGATTATTGTGGATTCCGGGAAATTCCCCTGGACCAAGCACAAGGAGCGTTTCCGGGTACTCAACGAACCCGATCCGTCCTACCACGGCGTGGTCTACACCGAAGCCCTGGGCGAAGCCGCCTTCATTGGTCGCGCACGAGTGGCCCCGCTTCGCAACACCGGCGCCGCGCTGAGCCCGTTCAATACCTTTTTGATTCTGCAGGGCATTGAAACCCTGCCGCTGCGCATGGATCGCCATTGTGAAAATGCACAGAAGGTGGCCGAGTTCCTGCGCGATCACCCCCAGGTGAACTGGGTGAACTACGCAGGGCTGCCGGAAAGCCCGGACAATGCACTGGCGCAGAAATACATGGATGGCCGCGCGTCCGGTATTCTCAGCTTCGGCATTGAGGGCGGTCAGGAAGCCGGTGCCCGTTTCATTGACGCCCTGCAATTGATCCTGCGGTTGGTGAACATTGGCGATGCCCGCTCACTGGCCTGCCACCCCGCTTCCACCACCCACCGTCAGCTGGATGACAAGGAATTGGCCAACGCCGGCGTCAGCCGCGAGATGGTGCGCCTGTCCATCGGTATAGAGCATGTGGACGATATCCTGGCAGACATCAGCCAGGCTCTGGACGCCGCACGCTAGAACGTGGCCTACAGCAGGACCGGCCCGAACGGCAGGTAAATTCACTGAAGCATCGTTGTGTCAGCACCCGTTGGAGCTTTGCGAGCAAAGCTCCAACGGTACTCGCTACATCTTGTAGTCAGCGCCATTCTGCCCTGCCCCAGCTCACCGACCGCGACCTCGACACAATGCCTGCGCAAGCAAGGCGCAATCCCTATAACAGAAGATCATCGCCGATCGGGTGGTATACCGAGGCGCTATCAATCAGGGAACGGGCTGTCAGTGATTCCACTCCATAGACCTCCGTTCGAACACCGGGGTCAACGTTGATCCGCTCCAGCAACACATCAAAGTCACCATCACCAGATAGCAACACCACCGTATCCACCTGCGACGCCAGGGTCATCACATCCACGGCGATACCCACATCCCAGTCCCCTTTGCTGGAACCATCGCTGCGCTGGATATAGGGCTTCAGTTTTACCGTGAACCCAATGTGCTTCAGGGCATCCTGAAATTTCGTCTGGCCATCATCGCCACGATGGGTGGCGTAGGCCATGGCGTGCACAATCTCACCTCGCTCAGAAAGGTGCTGCCACAGGGCACGATAATTGAACTGCCGCCCAAACGCCTGGCGGGTGGTGTAATAGATATTCTGAACGTCGGCGAAGACCGCGATGCGGGGCATAAGATCATTCCGGATTGCCGTAGGGGCGAATTGGATGGTGCACTCTGTTTTGCCGTTGACTCTGCTTCGGCGAGGACTCTAATCACGTCCGTCACCTTAGCACTTTATAGAAACGCTCTGCTGAATGCTGGGCATCCAGACCATACCCATGACTCATCCACCCATTCCAATACCATGCATTCTTCATATGAGTCACTGACTCTGAAGAAAGCGTGACTGCGGACTCGGGCCAACACCCGCCTATTATGCGTGGGGGTGTTTGACCTAATGTAATCAGGCCAAAATTGATAAATAAAAATTTCTCTTCAAAAAACTATAATTTTCACAGGATGACAACGGACTTAAATGAACGTCTCTGGGCGAACCAGGCCTACCTGCGCTGTGTCAAATAACAGTAATGACTGTGGGATACATTTACAGATATTGGCAGAACAAAAGCCGGATAATGATCCTGGTTGCTGTTCCATGACAAAAAACCATTCAGTCAGATCGCCGGATTGCTGGGCTACTCGGAGTAATCTGCCTTTAACCGCGCCTGTCGAGGCTGGCTTGGCAAGACATCCAGACAATCTCACCAAGAACATAACAACGATTAAAGGCTCGCCACCCGGAATCATTCCTCATCAAAGGACTCGTAGAACTCGACCAGACTGTCAATCAACGTTCTCACGGCAGGCAGAACACCACGCCGGGACGGGAACACCACATGAATGATATCCCGATGCAGCGCCCAGTGGGGCAGGATCTTTACCAGCTCGCCGCGTTCCAATTGCCTTTGCACAGTCAGCACAGGCAGCTGCACCACCCCTACTCCGGCCATGGCGGCCCGGCGCAGGGCAATCATGTCAGTGGTCACGAAACGGGGCTGATGAAACACGCTGATCTGGCTGCCATCCTCGCCCCGTAACTCCCAACGAAAATCCGGCCGCGGTGATCCCAGCCCAAGACTCGGCCACAGCTCCAGCTCTCTTGGATGACACGGCATACCGAACTGTGTGATCAGCTCAGGGCTGGCAACCAGGGCGAGCCCTCTGTCGGATAGCACCCGCAGCCGCAGGTCGCTGTCCTGTAACGGTGGCGGCCGTACCCTAATGGCCACATCCACCCCTTCATTGATCAAATCCACCCGGCGGTTGGTGGCTTCCAGATGGATCGTGATCTGCGGGTACTGACGCATAAAGTCGGCCAGGAAGGGCCCGATATGGACATGCAGCAGGGTAATTGGGCAGGTTACGCGAATCACACCACGAGGTTCGGCCCGAACGGTATCAATGGCCTCCTGGGCAGATTCGGCTTCAATAAGCATGGCATTGCAATGCTCATAGTACTGACCACCAATTTCGGTCACCGAAAATTGGCGGCTTGAGCGGTTTAGTAGCCGCACGCCCAAGCGGTCTTCCAGCGACGCCACCCGCCGACTGAGCTTGGACTTGGGGATACCAATTGCCCGTTCCGCCGGGGCAAAACCGCCGTATTCGACCACTTTCGCGAAGTAATACAGGTCGTTAAGGTCTTCCATTTATCGTTCCATTAATGCAACGCTGCATCGCAATATTGCCACCTATTAGCCCAATCGTTCCATCCTTATCATTCATAGCAGATTGATAAGGAGACCGTCGATGAAAAAAATCCTGGGTGTATATTCCGCGCCTCAACCCCACTGGGTGGGTAACGGTTTTCCGGTTCGCTCCCTGTTTTCTTATGAAAGCCACGGCAAGCAGCTGAGCCCATTTCTGTTGCTGGACTATGCCGGCCCGGCCCGCTTTCCACCGGCGACCAAGCCACGCGGCGTGGGCGAACATCCCCATCGCGGTTTTGAAACCGTAACGATTGTCTATCAGGGCGAAGTCGCGCACCGGGATTCCACCGGTGAGGGTGGGGTAATCGGTCCCGGGGATGTGCAGTGGATGACTGCCGGTGCCGGGATTCTCCATGAGGAGTTTCATTCTCCGGCATTCACCTACCAGGGCGGACACCTGGAAATGATCCAGCTGTGGGTCAATCTGCCCGCAGCCGACAAGATGGCCCCTCCCTCCTATCAGGCGATTACCGGGGACCAGATTCCCGTGGTGCCACTGGCCGCCGCCAACGGCGAAATCCGGGTTATTACTGGTGAGTTTCAAGGGCATGCAGGCCCGGCCAAGACCTTTTCACCCATGCTGGTCTGGGACGTGACCTTGCAGGATCACGCCAACGTGCTGCTTGACGTACCCGATGGCTGGAATACGGCAGTAATCGCCAGGAGTGGCAGCAGCCTGATCAATGAACATGCCCGTGCCGCCGTCGGCCAGATGGTTGTGCTCAGTTCACAGGGTAATCAGGTGCAAATTCAGACGGAGGCAGAAAGCCAGCTACTGCTGATCTCAGGCGAGCCCCTGAACGAACCGATCGAAGGCTACGGTCCCTTTGTCATGAATACCAAGGAGGAAATCCGTCAGGCAATCCGGGATTTCCAGCAGGGTGATTTCGGGAAAATGTCATCGTGATTTTTTCAATCGAGGGTAGCGAAATCGTTACCCGTTACCACCAGGAGAAAGACTATGGGTAAACAATATACTCGTCTCGACAAAGACAATGCTGCAGTGTTGCTGGTCGACCATCAGGCCGGCCTGCTGTCTCTGGTTCGTGATATTGATCCGGACAAGTTCAAGAACAACGTGTTGGCCCTGGCCGATCTGGCGAAATACTTCAACCTGCCGACCATTCTTACCACCAGTTTTGAAACCGGCCCCAACGGTCCGCTGGTCCCCGAGCTAAAAGAAATGTTCCCGGATGCGCCCTACATCGCCCGTCCGGGCCAGATCAATGCTTGGGATAACGAGGACTTCGTAAAGGCTGTTAAAGCCACCGGCAAGAAACAGCTGATTATTGCTGGCGTGGTCACCGAGGTGTGCGTGGCCTTCCCGGCGCTGTCGGCCCTGGAGGAAGATTTCGAGGTTTTCATCGTCACTGATGCCTCCGGCACCTTTAATGCCATGACCCGGGATGCGGCCTGGGATCGTATGACTTCCGCCGGCGCCCAACTGATGACCTGGTTCGGTACCGCCTGCGAACTGCATCGTGACTGGCGCAACGACATTGAAGGTTTGGGTGCTCTTTTCTCCAACCACATCCCGGATTACCGTAACCTGATTACCAGTTACAGCACCCTTACCGAAGGGAAATAATCCATCCGGCCCCGCTTGGCGGGGCCATCCCAACCATGCCGAGTATCCGCCAGGAGAAACCATAGTAAAGAAGGGACACGCATAAATCCGACCAATCAAATCTCACGTTACCCACCTCCACACCCTTAACCTCGCCCCTTCTACCATCCCACCACCCCCATACCTCCTTACCCCATGATTCCCGCCCCCATTCCCTATATCATGCCTCCTTTCATCTGAGTCACTGATACCCCCCGGAGGAAGCGTGAGCGCGGACATGAGCCAACATACGCCGATGATGCAGCAATACCTGGCGATCAAGGCCGAGCACCCAGATCAGCTGGTGTTCTACCGCATGGGGGATTTCTACGAGTTGTTCTTCGGCGATGCCCAGAAGGCCGCGCGGCTGCTAGATATCACCCTAACCCAGCGCGGCCAGAGTGCCGGCAAGCCGATTCCCATGGCGGGGATTCCCTACCATGCGGCGGAGAACTATCTGGCCAGGCTGGTAAAGCTGGGCGAATCCGTGGCGATTGCCGAGCAGATTGGCGACCCGGCCCTGGCCAAGGGCCCGGTGGAGCGCAAGGTGGTGCGCATCGTCACCCCCGGCACGGTCAGTGACGAAGCTCTGCTGGAAGAGCGCCGCGACAATCTTCTGTGTGCCGTTTTCGATAACAACAACCAGTACGGTTGCGCCAGCCTGGACCTGGCCGCCGGGCGCTTTGTGGTGACCCAGGTGGAAGGTGCCGAGCAACTGCAGGCGCTGCTGGAGCGCTGGTCACCGGCGGAGTTGTTGCTGAGCGAGGAGCATGGCCTGCCCGGTCGCTGGGCCGAGCGGCCCGGCACTCGCAAGCGCCCGGGCTGGGAGTTTGATGAAGACGCTGCCCGCCGCCAGCTGTGCCAGCAGTTTCAGGTGCAGGATCTGGCCGGTTTTGGCGAGCCATCGCCGGTGGCCGTAGCCGCCGCCGGCGCCCTGCTGGGTTACGCCAAGGAAACTCAGCGCGGCGAACTACCCCATATTACCTCGCTGGCGGTGGAAAGCTTTGACGATGCGGTGGCCATGGATGCCGCCACCCGCCGTAACCTGGAGCTCACCGAAACCCTGGATGGCCAGGAACAGAACACCCTGGCCTGGGTGCTGGACAGCACTGAAACCGCAATGGGCGCGCGCCTGCTCAAACGCTGGGTACACCAGCCTCTACGCAACCGCACCACCCTCACCCAGCGCCAGGACCAGATCGACGCCTTGCGGCAGGGCTGGTGTTTCGAGTCCGCCCGCGATGTACTCAATGACATCGGTGACATGGAACGGATTCTCGGCCGGGTGGCCTTGCGCTCTGCGCGCCCTCGCGACCTGACCCGCCTGCACGCCAGCCTCAAGGCCCTGCCGCCTCTCATCGGTACCCTGCCCGGCGCCGACTGCTTTTACGAACTGATTGAGCGCATCGGCCAGTTCCCCAATCAGGTGGAGCTGCTGGGCCGCGCAGTGATCGACAATCCGCCCATGCTGATTCGCGACGGCGGCGTGATCGCGCCGGGTTATAGCGAAGAGCTGGACGAGCTGCGCTCCATCAGCGAGAACGCCGGCGCCATTCTGGTGGATATCGAAACCCGCGAACGCGAACGTACCCAGCTTTCCACCCTGCGAGTGAAGTACAACCGGGTGCATGGCTATTACATCGAGCTGTCACGGCGGGAATCGGACAAGGCGCCAGCGGATTATCAACGCCGCCAGACCCTGAAAAATGCCGAGCGGTTCATCACTCCGGAACTGAAGGAATTCGAGGACAAAGCCCTGTCCGCCTCCAGCAAGGCGTTAACGCTGGAGAAGCGTCTCTACGAAGCGCTGCTGGAAAAAGTGGCCGCCGACCTGCACGCCCTGCAGTGCAGTGCCGCCGCCGTGGCCGAGCTGGATGTGCTGGCTTCCCTGGCCGAGCGCGCCGAAGCACTCAACTGGGTGCGCCCGCAACTGGTGGACGACGATGCCATCATCGAAATCGTCGATGGCCGTCACCCGGTGGTGGAGCAGGTGCTGGACGATGCCTTCGTGCCCAACAGCCTGCATCTGGACGACGCCCGCCGCATGGTGATCATCACCGGCCCGAACATGGGCGGTAAGTCCACCTACATGCGCCAGACCGCCCTGATTGCCCTGCTCGCCCATCTGGGCAGCTGCGTACCCGCAGCCAGTGCCCGCATCGGCAGCCTGGATCGCATCTTTACCCGTATTGGTTCGTCTGATGATCTGGCCGGCGGCCGTTCCACCTTTATGGTGGAAATGTCCGAGACCGCCAACATCCTCAACAACGCCACCGCCCACAGCCTGGTATTGATGGATGAGATCGGCCGCGGCACCAGCACCTTCGACGGCCTCAGCCTGGCCTGGGCCGCCGCCGAACACCTGGCGCGCAACCTGAAGGCCTTCACCCTGTTCGCCACCCACTATTTCGAGCTGACCCAACTGCCCGACCAGTTGCCCGGCATCTACAACGCCCACCTGACCGCCAGCGAGCACGATAACCGCATCGTGTTTCTGCACCGGGTACAGGAGGGCCCTGCCAGCCGCAGCTATGGCTTGCAGGTGGCCCAGCTGGCCGGGGTGCCACAGAGCGTGATCCATCAGGCAGGGGAAAAGCTGCGCGAGCTGGAAGCCGGTAAACCACTGGCACCCGCAGACCGTTCAACCCCAGCTGCCGCCACACCGTTAGCGGCCCCTGCCCAGGCCAGCCTGTTTGCCGAGCCCAGCGCCGTGGAGCATGCCCTCAAGGAACTGGATCCGGACGATCTGACACCGAAGCAGGCGCTGGAAGCGCTGTACAAGCTGAGAGGACTGCTTTAGGCGTTGTAGGAGCGCCGCTTGAGGCGCGAAGCACCCAGAGTCGAGTCACGAGAAACGGAAAGCAACGCTCCCACCCACGAGTTTTCGCAACTCGCTTCTCGTGACTCGTCTCTCCGTACAAAGGCCGGTTCGCGCCTCAAGCGGCGCTCCTACGAAGCCAGGCCACCGCGATCTGTCCTCTCCGGCCCTGTCGGGTTATTACCTTATATCAAGGCTTTGTTTGCCTGCCCTTGGTCATGTCGCTAGACTAGCGCCACCCCAAGCGAGACAGGCCCTGCACTGCTATAATCAGCAGTCTGGCGCTGTACAAAGATCAAGACACCTGGCGAGGACAGGCTATGACGTTCGTAGTAGGTGAGAACTGCATTAACTGCAAACACACCGATTGTGTAGAAGTATGCCCGGTAGACTGTTTCTACGAAGGCCCCAACTTCCTGGTTATCCACCCGGACGAGTGTATTGACTGTGCACTGTGTGAGCCGGAGTGCCCGGTTAACGCCATTTTCTCCGAGGATGAGCTGCCAGAAGGCGAGCAGGAATTCCTGGAGATCAATGCGGACCTGGCCGAGAAGTGGCCGAACATTACCGAAATGAAAGATGCACCGGACGATGCGGAAGAGTGGGACGGTGTGCCCAACAAACGCGAGAAGCTGGTTCAACAATGGGAAGGCTAAGGGCTTCCCGGCGGACCCGGTAAGCCAGTTCTACTACTGGTAACACCATTTCGCAGACAAAGAAAAAGGGCGGCATCCTGCCGCCCTTTTTGCGTCGAGTCATCCTGACCCTTTTGCGCTCACCGCAACATCCTTGTGTGCTGTCCTTGCTTATCCTTGTGCCCATATCCCTGAACACGAATCCACTATATCAACGGCTCCAGGCCGTTTGGGTAAAATAAATATTAAAAGTCTGCCCAAAAACCACCCAAAAAAAATAAAACTATTTAAAATCAATAATTTACCTTTATTTTGTCGCTTCAAAACAGCCGAAATCAGCCGAAAAAGACTGCTTTTTCCTACAGCTTTGTAAGAGATCTCTTACAAGCCAGCGCCACCCCTTCCCAGATTCATGAACAACAGCCCCGTAAACGAAACATGGGGATGCCAAAACGCGCCCATGTTTTTACATTTTCTCACCCGTTTTTACAGCACTGCCAAGCGCTTACCGTTAGCATTGTCTCCATGAAGTGAAGGGCCAGGGCCCCTAAAAACTTCGACCAGTATCCCCCCAAGGCGCTAGCAATAGCGCTCACAACCCCCCTCTTCCACCCCCCAAATTAGGAAGAGGGTTTTTTTTGTCTGAAATTCGCTAAAACGGAGTCTGATCAGATCTGACGCAAGGCATCACAGGCCTGGTCGAAGGCATCGCGCAGCCGAGTCAGCAAATCGGAAACCTGCCCCAACTCGCCTTCACGAGCCAGACTCTCCAGCTGCATGCACAGCTCGAAAACCCGCACCGCACCCAGATTGCCGCTGCTGCCCTTGAAGCTGTGCGCTTGGCGGCGCAGGGTTTCCTGGTCGCCCGCCGTATACGCGGACGCCAGTGTCTGGAGACGTTGCTCGCCATCCCGCTTAAAGGAATCGACCAACATGGAGAAATCCTGGCCCATTACATCCTGTAGTTCTGTAACGACCTCATCGTCGAGAATCGCTGAATCTTGCATACCGGCTCCGTCTTCCTTTACGGGGGTAACCCTAACCATTAATCATGAAATCTTATGTGGAATATCTCGAAAATCCAGAAAAAATTAGTAGCGGGACGTTAAATGAGGCTTTCCGTGCTTGGGATATCTGAACCCTCCAGGAAGTTATTCCGTTCCCTGGAGCACGGGCAATAAACCACAGGACTGCGCACGTATCACGTCATCACGGGTATCCACGTCCCATAGGACCGGTAAACGAACCACCCGCTCCCCGGGAAAACAGGCAATGCTGTCGGCCAGGGCCTGTTCGCCGCCGAACCGAACACCACGGAAGCGCTTAGGGTGCCACAGCGCTTGGCTGGAACTGCCGATCAACACATAGCCGCCATCCTCGCTGGGACCAAATACCACCGGCGCCTTGTCCAGCGCCTGCAGGGCCTGCTCGAAGTAATCCTGGTCCAGTACCGCACAGTCACTGCCAACCAGTAACACCTGATCGGCCTGGGCCAGGCCGCTATTCAGGGCCTGGGCCATTTTTTCCCCCAGGTCTTCGCCCTGTTGCAGGTGACAGGACCAACCATGGCGTTGCGCCAATGCCTGCAGCTCCGTATCGGCTTGATCCAGCCATAGCTGCACCCGACCCGGAAAACCACAGGCCGCGGCAATCGTGCGGGTCAACAACAGCCGGTACAGCGTGAGGGCACCCTCTTCGCCAAAATCGGGGATCAATCGGGTTTTCACCCGGCCTGCCTGCAGCGCCCGGGCAAAGACGATCAGCAGCGGCTGCGAGGTGCTCTCAGTGCTCGCCATAATAGTCCCGGTACAGTTGCTCGGGCTGGGCGCCACGCCAGTAGCGATAGCGCAGGGACCACATCAGCCAGATGGTCGGCCAGGCCCCCCGCGATTCCCAGCGACGGCTGCTGGTGGTCAGCACAGGGCGCAGACAATGGGGTCGTCCCTGCTCCTGCTTCAACCGCCGGCTCAGGGCAATGTCTTCCATCAAGGGCTGGTCTGGATAGCCTTCCAGAGCGGTAAAGATATCGCGGCGCACGAAGATACCCTGGTCTCCGGTGGCAATGCCGGAAAACCGGGAGCGCACATTGATCATGGCGCCGATGACACGGAACAAAAAACGCCGGCCACTCAGGCGCACATCAAAACGGCCCCAGCGGGCGTCGGCAGGCAGGCGCATCAGTTGCTGCCGGTGGGTGCCATCAAGCTGGCTATCCGCATGGACAAACCACAACCAGTCGCCCCTGGCCTGACGGGCGCCGGCGTTCATCTGCCGGGCACGACCAGGGGCACTGAGCACTACCCGATCCGCCAGCTCACGGGCAATCTCCACACTGTTATCAGTACTGCCGCCATCCACCACCACCAGCTCATCCCCGGCTTGCAGGGCATGGCGAAGCATGGTCAGGGTCGCGTCCAGATTGCCGGCTTCGTTATACACCGGCACGATCACACTGACGGTGGTCTCGCTCACCCCAGAGAACCACTGCAACTACTACCGGCACCCGCGGTACAGCCGAAACAATGGTCCGCCACATAGATAGGCTCGCCTTCCAGATCGTGATCCAGCAACCCGGACAGGTGCGGGTGGCCCTCATGGTGCCCCAGGGGCATATCCAGCATCTGGTTGAAGTCACAATCGTACAGGTAGCCCTGATAATCCACGCTCACCGTGGCCCGGCACATCACCGCCGGCAGGGTGTCGCGGTTGAAGCTGTCGCGCAGCAGCTGCATGTAATCGTTGAACTGGTTGTGGGCCAACAGCACGGCACCGAAACGGCTGATGGGCATATTGGTGATGGTAAGCAGACTGTTGAACCGCAGCCCGAAGCGTTCATCCAGCTCACGCTTATAGTCCTCTTCCAGCACCGCCTGGGGTGGCGGCAGGTTCGGGCCAGTGGGGTTATAGACCAGGTCCAGCAACAGTCCGTCACTGCCATAGCCTTGGGCATTAAGCCGGCGAATAGCTTCTATACTGCCCTGATACACCCCCTTGCCGCGCTGCGCGTTCACATTCTCTTCCAGATAACAGGGCAGTGATGCCACCACATGCACCCGGTTATCCGCCAGAAACTGCGGCAAATCCTCGTAACCCGGCTCCAGCAGAATGGTGAGATTACAACGGTCGATGACTTCCACATCCATAGCCCTGGCCTGTTCCACCAGATAACGGAAATGGGGGTTCATCTCCGGCGCACCGCCGGTGAGATCCAGTACCTTGATATCGCGCAGCCGGATCACCTCCAACACCATGTCCACGGTTGCCAGGTCCATCAGTTCAGTGCGCGTAGGGCCCGCGTTCACATGGCAGTGAACGCAACTGAGGTTACAGAGATACCCCAGGTTCACCTGCAAGATTGACGTAGCGTGGCGCCGCAACGGCGGGAAGTCGGTGCTGCTGCGCACCAGTAAATCGTGGGTATCCTGCATACGTCACCTGTGTCAGTTTCCTCAATGCTAGCAATTGGATGCGGGCTTGTCGCAAAGGTTACGTGAACGCTGCAAGATCGAGGCAATTATGGTGGCAGCCCCAGAGTGTCATGTGGGTATTTGGGGCTATTTTTGCGGCAACGCTATAGCAAGGAAATAGAGAGGCAGGAGCCTGTATTGTTTTTGCTGTAGGAGCGGCGCTTGAGCCGCGAATGGTTAGCAAGGCCGCGGGGTTCGCGGCTCAAGCGCCGCTCCTACAGCGAACTAAACCCTTGCCGGGTTAATAATAGCCAATCGCTATTCCCGGACTGGCACCACGACGAAAAGTCCTTACAATCGTCCCTCTTCAAAGCCCGGTAGCTCAGTTGGGTGAGGTCGGGGATTTCCAAAGTGTGCTTTGGCCGAACGAACGCGAGGCGGATATCGCCGCTTTGCCGGCGCCCGCAGGGCGAGTCAGCGCCGATAAAATAGTCGCTTGCTCCCCGGAAACTGGCACCACAACTAAAAGTCCTTACAATCGTCACTTCTTCAGCCCCGGTAGCTCAGTTGGATAGAGCAAGCGCCTCCTAAGCGCTAGGTCACAGGTTCGACTCCTGTTCGGGGCGCCATTTCTTTTCTGGTTCCGTATCACATCGGCTCCATTGCCGGGCTGCTTGTGCGTTACCCGGGGGATTCAACGATGCCACCATCGCACTGTTTGGTCGGTCGGCGCCGCCGATGTCCTGACGGCACAACCCGCAACGCCATCAGACCTTCTTTTACATATCAGTGATTTACCCGATGGAGCGGCTGCTCTAGATTGAGGATTCCATTCGGGTACAAGAAGGATCTTGCTGATGAAAATCCTGGGACTGCTACAACTTGCCCTGGCGATCTATGCCATTGTGATGATCATCCAGTCCGGCGCGGAAACCCTGCACAAGGTGCTGTGGGTGCTGCTGGTGCTGGTATTACCGCTTGTCGGGCTGATTATCTGGGGGCTGATGGGGCCGGGCTCGCCGCTGAAGCGTTAGCGACCTCCTGCGACTGCTTTTCCTGTGGCTTCTGCCAGCTCTCCGGAGTCTGGTAGTAGCCGTGGGAGATTCCCTGAAAACGGGGCAGGTTCACCACCCGGCGCAGTCGACGCAGTGAGAAATAGGGAATATCCCGCAAAATGATATTCGCCAGCCAGGCCGGTACAGCGCCACCCGGGTCCAGTATCACCTCAATGGTTACCTTCACCTCCCCCGGCGACAATGGCTCGAATCGGTAATAGCCTTCCATCTGCGGCATGCGCACATAATCAGACTGCTCGGGAAATACCGGCGGATTCAGGGAAAACGGCATCACCAGATTGTAGCTGTCCGGCTCCTGGTAAAAAGTCACACGCAAAGGCGCATCCCGATCCTTCACCGGCCACGGCAGGCGAGTGGTGACATAGACATCACGCTGATAAGGGGACGCCCGATGCAGGTCACGGATTTCCGAGACCATGTGCATAAAAGACGCCACCGCCTCGTAATCGTCCATCAGGGCACCAATGGCATTAAAATCTGCCACCGGCACCACACCCACCCCGCGAAAGGTTTTCAGCCGTGAGCTGTCGTCATCCTGGCGATAAACCTGGATATCATCGCGGTCGGTGACCAGCACCCATTTTGACGGGTCAGCCATGGACATGGCGGAGCCGCCCAGCAGGATCAGGCCGAGTAAAAGTCGTTTTATTATCATTCTGTTTTCCTGACGCATCCCCATCGCCGCACCTGAGACAGCCCGGCGAGTGATCACTTTATAACCTGCCTGACAGCGCCAGACCTGCCTGACGGAAAAAAATGTGACACAGACAATCTGGAAATGCGACATGTCGCACAGTCGGTGCGCTCGAAACCCCGCTGACCGGTACGTCATGGCGGCAACTGACGCACGGGTTCAGGTCACAGATAGGGTTCCATCAGATGCGAGAGGGCGTTACGCAAACGACGCCAGGGCGCCATGTCCCGGAAATGCTCCGGCTCCATGCGGGTAGACAGCAAGATATGGCGATCCAGCATCTTATCCACCCGGGTGGTCAGAGTGTCGCTGTAACATTCCAGATCAAATTCAAAATTCAGGCGCAGGCTGCGGGCGTCCCAGTTACCGGAGCCGAGCATCAGCCAGTGCTGATCCACCGTCATTACCTTGCTGTGATCAAACGGCGGCGGCGACAGATAGAGCTCGGCGCCCTCGCCCACCAGCCAGCGCAAGGCATGCAGACTCGCCCAGTTCACCATGCGCAGATTGCTCTTGCGGGGAATCACGATCTGCACCTGCACGCCCTTCAGAATCGCCATCTGCAGGGACGCCATAAGGGTCAGATCCGGCACGAAATAGGGAGTGACAATCCGGATACGCTGCTCGGCGCTGCCAATGGCCGCCAGCAGGGTAAGCCGGCGTTTATCAAAATCCGCATCCGGGCCGGCGCTGATGCCCCGCGCCTGCACCTCGCCCACCTGGGCAGGGCCACGGTAGCTGGTCTCCAGCACCTCCCCGCAGGTAAACACCCAATCGGCGGCGAAGCTTCGCAACAGCTGGCCGACCACCGGCCCTTCAAGTCGGGCATGCAGATCCGTGGTGCGAGCCGGTTTATGTAGATAGCCAGCACGGATATTCATGCCCCCGGTAAAGCCCAGGGAGCGATCCACGATCATGATCTTGCGGTGGTTGCGAAGGTTGATATAAGGCATACGCCAGGGCGCCAGGGAGTACAGGAAACGCTGCACCGGCACCCCGCGACGGCGCAAGCGCCAGAACACCGACGGCAGGGAGTAGTGGGCGCCCATGCCATCAATCAGCACCCTCACCTTGACGCCCCGTTTAACCGCGGCGGCCAGGGCATCCACCAGCGGCTTGCCGGCAGCGTCATTGCCGAAAATATAGGTCACCAGGTAGACGCTTTCACTGGCACCGTTAATCGCGTCCAGCATGGCCTGATAGGTCTGCGGCGCATCCAGTAGTGCCAGCTCGTTGCCGTCGGTGAGCGGCAAATGAGTCAGGCGCCCTACCAGTCGGCTGAGCACCTGCAGGTGCGGCACCGTGGGCACCGCTTCTGCGGCCACCCGCCAGCCATCATCAGTGTCGATCAGCCCGCCGGTGAGTTGCCGGGCGCGACGCTGGATACGGTTCACCCCCAACATGAAATACAGTACTGCGCCGACCACGGGCACCAGCCACACCAGCCCGGTCCAGGCCGCTGCCGCCCGCGCATCGCGCTTGTTTTGCGCCACATGGGCAGTCACATAGATCGCCAGGAAAAGGCTGATGGCAGCGGCAATATAGGGCCAGAACGGCTCCAGCACTGCCAGCCCCTGGCCATAACGGCTTTTCCAGAATGTCAGATCCAACGCTTTTCCGCTCCTTGCCTAGCTACCGCCTGACGAGCTCAAATCCGCCCAGGGCGGCAATATCTGGCCAACATAGCATATCCCCCGCCGCCCCGCGGATTGCGACAAAAAACCAGTCAGATCAACGGCTTTGCGCTTTGCAGCCCAAGTCACTAAAATACGCCCTCTTTTTTTGGGACAACCGCAGCCGCCACGCGCTGTACGTCCTCCCCGACAAGGCTGGGAGACGTGAGTCCCGGGTCCTCAGCGCCGACCCTGATCGGCGCACGTTAACGGGCATTAGGCCCAACTCAGCGTCAGCTGCCGCTGGCCATCTGTAGTACCGAATACGAATCCCGCTGGTGTAGGCAACCAGTGTACCGGTATTGGCGATTCTGTCGTCATGCCGGCGCATGATGAGGAGCGATACCATGCCCGAAACCAATGCCGTCATTCCGCTGCATCAGAGCACGGAACCGCAGTTTGATGAACCGCGCCGTTTCAAGGTATTCACCGCGCGTCAGCTCGACAAGATCGAGCCACTCAAACGCCTGGACGACGAGACCCGCTTTGCCATGGAAGTCGTTGCCAATGTGCTGCCTTTCCGGGTCAACGAATACGTCATCGACGAACTGATCAACTGGGACAAAGTGCCCAACGATCCCATCTACCAGCTCACCTTCCCACAGAAAGGCATGCTGGCCCCGGAACACTTCGACAAGGTGGCTGACGCCATGCGCGGTGGCGACAAGGCGGAAATCAAGGCAGCCATCGCCGAGGTCCGTGAAGCCCTGAACCCGCACCCCGCCGGGCAGATGGAACACAACATGCCGGAAGTGGACGGCGAGAAGATCGACGGCGTCCAGCACAAGTACAACGAGACCGTGCTGTTCTTCCCCAGCCAGGGGCAAGTGTGCCACAGCTATTGCACTTTCTGCTTCCGCTGGGCCCAGTTCATCGGTGACAACGATCTGAAGATCGCCACCAAGGAAGCCGGCCAGCTCAAGAAGTACATCCAGGCGCACCCGGAAATCACCGATGTGCTGATCACCGGTGGCGACCCGCTGGTAATGAAGACCAAGAACCTGCGCGCTCATATCGAGCCGCTGCTGGAACTGGAACAGATCCGCACCATCCGCATCGGTTCCAAGGCGCTGACCTTCTGGCCCCAACGTGTCGTGTCCGACGACGATGCCCAGGACCTGCTGGACCTGTTCCAGGAAGTGCAAGCCAGTGGCAAACACCTGGCACTGATGGCGCATTACAACCACTGGCAGGAACTGGAAACGGACATCGCCCGGGAAGCCGTGCGCCGTGTCCGTGCCACCGGCGCCGTGATCCGTGCTCAGGGCCCGCTGTTGGCTCACATCAACGACAACGCCGACGACTGGGCTCGCCTGTGGCAGACCCAGGTAGAGCTGGGCATCATCCCCTACTACATGTTTGTGGAACGGGACACCGGTGCACGTCGTTACTTTGAAGTGCCGCTGGCCAAGGCCTGGGAAATCTACCGCGATGCCATGAAACAGGTATCCGGTATCGCCCGTACCGCCCGTGGCCCGAGCATGTCCAGCCACCCGGGCAAGGTGGAAATCCAGGGCGTTACCGAAATCAACGGCGAGAAAGTGTTCGCCCTGCGCTTCATCCAGGGCCGTAACCACGACTGGGTACAGCGCCCCTTCTTCGCCAAGTACAACGAGGAAGCCACCTGGCTCAACCATCTGGAACCGGCCTTCGGCGAAGAGAAATTCTTCTTCGAAGACGAGCTGGCGGAGATGGAGAACGAGTAAGGATCAGTTCACCGCTACGCTAGCGAGCGTGGAGCTGATTTGAAAGCCAAGAGGCCGCGTCCGCAGTGTGGGCGCGGCCTCTTGCGTTTTCGTGTCGCCAAATCTCTTATCGGTCTGGCCCTTCCTCCTTCCCCCCGACTCCCTTAGGCTTACCCCTTGGTAATTATCCTCAAGGAATATCCATGCAAAACGGGCTGATGGTGCTGCACGGCAACCGTCTGGAAACCCTCACCGAGCTGGTGGCCGACTGGCTGCAGCGTGAGCCGCTGTCACCACTGGAAACGGAAACCTTTCTGGTGCAGTCCAACGGCATGGCCCAGTGGCTGAAACTGCAACTGGCGGATGCCCTGGGGATCAGCGCCGGCTTCCAGTTCCAGATGCCGGCCCGTTTTTTATGGAGCGCCTATCGCACCGTGCTCGGCGAAACCCAGGTGCCGCGCACCTCGCCCTTCGATAAATCACGACTGTTGTGGCGCCTGTACCGGTTATTGCCCACGCTTCTCCATAACGAGCACTTCGGCCCCCTGCGGCATTTTCTCGCCGACGATGTGGATGGCCGCAAAAGCCACCAGTTGGCCGAGCGACTGGCGGATCTGTTCGATGCCTACCAGGTCTATCGGGCCGACTGGCTGGCGGACTGGGAAAGCGGCAATGACCGTCTGCGCAAGGCCCAGGACCGCGACGCCTTTGATGATTTCCCCACCAACCAGCTATGGCAGGCGCATCTGTGGCGCGCCCTGCTGGCAGACATGGATGACAGCAAACAAGGCCTCAGCCGCAGCGCCATCCACCGGGATTTCATGGCCGCGCTCACTCAACAACAGGGCACGCCTCCGCCGGGCCTGCCACGCCGGCTGATCATCTTCGGCATCAGCGCTCTGCCCCAGCAGGCTTTGGAAGCGTTGGCCGCACTCAGCCGGCATTGCCAGATCCTGATGCTGGTACAGAACCCCTGCCAGCATTACTGGGCAGATATCGTCGAAGACAAACAACTGCTGCGCCGCCAACTGGATAACCGCAAACGCCACCTGACCGCCCTGCCGGAAAACCGCGTCAATCCACTGCTGGCCGCCTGGGGCAAACAGGGCCGGGACTTTATCGGTCTGCTCTACGACCACGACGACCCGGACAGTTATCGCAGCGCCTTCCAGAACCAGATTGATCTGTTTGAAAACCGCGAACCGCACACCCTGTTGCAACACCTGCAGCAGGACATTCTCGATCTGGAACCGCTGCCGGCCCCGGACCAGCGTCCATCACTTGAAGTGGACAGCTCCCTCCATTTCCGCATCGGCCACAGCGCCCAACGGGAAGTGGAAATCCTCCAGGATGAATTGCTCGACCGTTTCAGCAACGACCCGAGCCTGCAGCCCCGCGACGTGATCGTCATGGTGCCGGACATCGAAGCCTATGCACCGCACATCGACGCCGTATTCGGTCGGCTGGAACGGGACGATCCGCGCTATCTGCCCTATACCCTCAGCGACCGCAGTGCCGGTGCCGCGTCCCCCCTGGCCCAGGCCGTGGAATCCCTGCTGCACCTGCCCCAGTGGCGCTTCACCGCCACCGACATTCTCGACCTGCTGGATGTGCCCGCCGTGCGCGAACGCTTCGGCATCGACGAAGGCGACCTGCCACAACTGGCTCGCTGGATCGACCAGGCCCGCATCCGTTGGGGCCTTAACAGCCAGCAACGCCAGACCCTGGACGTGCCCGGCTTCGAACAGAACAGCTGGGCCTTCGGCCTGAAACGGATGCTGGCCGGCTACCTGCTCGGCGACGGCCCGGCCTGGATGGGCATCGAACCCCTGGACGAAGTGGCCGGCCTGGGCGCGGAACTGGCCGGGCGGCTGTCGCGCCTGCTCGACACCCTGGAACACCACTGGCAGCAATCCCGTCAGGACGCCAGCGCCAGGGAGTGGCAACAACGCTTCACCCAGCTACTGGATAACCTGTTCGCCCCGGTGGACGAAACCGACCAGACCCTGGATGCGGGCCTGCGCGATGCCCTCAACGACTGGCTGGCTGCCTGCGCCGAAGCGGACTTCGACAGCACCTTGCCACTCACCGTGGCCCGCCGCCCCCTGCTCGATGCCCTGAATGCGGAAAGCCTGTCGCAACGGTTCATGGCCGGGCGCATCAACTTCTGCACCCTGATGCCCATGCGCGCCATTCCCTTCCGCCATGTCTGCCTGCTGGGCATGAAGGACGGCGACTACCCCCGTCAACAACAGCCCATGGATTTCGATCTGATGCGGCAATGGGGTAACTATCGCCCCGGCGACCGTTCCCGCCGCGACGACGACCGCTACCTGTTTCTGGAAGCCCTGCTCAGTGCCCGCGACAGCCTCTACATCAGCTGGACCGGCCGCAACGTGCGCGACAATAGCGAACGCCCGCCCTCGGTGCTGGTGGCGCAACTGTGCGATCATATCAACCAGCGCTGGCACGCCGACCAGGGCGAACCGGTGGATGCCCTCACCGTGGCCCACCCGCTGCAACCGTTCAGCGCCCGCTACTTCTTCCACACTGAGCAGGATGCAGCCAACGACATCCAGCTAAACGAGTCCCTACACACCTATGCCAACGAATGGCGTGCCCTCCACGATGGCCAGGCCACCCGTGTCAGCAATGACCAGCCCCTGCCACCACTGGACAGCGACGAGCCAATTACCTGCGCCGCCCTCGGCCGTTTTCTCAAGCAGCCGGTAGCGCACTTTTTCGAGCAACGGCTGAAGGCCCGCCTGAAACAACAGCGCCAGGTACTGGACGACAGCGAACCTTTCGCCTTCGATGGCCTGCAACGTTTCCAGCTACAGGACCAGTTGCTCAGCGTGGCCCTGCGCGCTGGCCCGGAGCATGCCGGCGGGGCCATGACGGAGGCCATGAATCGACTGGCCGGCAGCGGCGACCTGCCCCTGGCGCCCTTTGACGAGGGCAGCCGCGACAGCCTGCTGATGCCACTGTCACAACCACTGGAACAGTACTTTGCCCTGCTGGCAGACAGCGGCGCGCCGCAACCGCAACAGGAAATCCGCCTGAGCGCCGGCCCGTTACAACTGGAAGACTGGCTCACCGACCTGCGAGGCTCCGCCGCCAATGCCCAGCGTCTGGTGCTGCACACCGGCAAGCTGAAAGAGCGCTTCGACAAGCTCACCCGGGACTGGACCCTGCACCTGGCCGCCTGCGCCGCCGGGCATCCGCTGAACACGCACATCCAGGGACAGGATGGCCGCATTACCCTGCCTCACCTGAACCGCAGCGATGCCCAGCACTGCCTGGATCAACTGGGCCACGCCTGGCAGCAAGCCCTGTGCGAGCCCCTGCCCATCGCCTGCGCCACCGCCTTTGCCTGGCTGAAAGGGGAAGAAAAAGACAACGGCGACAACGAGGCACGCAAGGTGTTCGAATCCGGCTTTATGCACACCGGCGAGCAGGACAAGGAACCGGCCATTGCCCGCGCCTGGGCCGACTTCGATAGCATGCTGGCTGCCCGCCATGGCGACGATAGCGCCTTCGCCTACTGGACCGAGCAACTCTATGCCCCGCTCTACCAGCACGCCCAATGGAGTGAACATGGTGACAATTGAACGCACCCTTTCTCCTGTTTTCGTAGGGTGCACTGAGCCTAAGGCGAACTGCACCGTTGATGGGCGGCAAGCTGCAAGCTACAAGCTGCAACGCGGGAGAGTGCGATACCAGGCTGACTGTCCCGTAGCCGCGATTCGGTTTACTGTGACGGCGTTAGTACTCAAGTTTCGGCTTTCTTTCGGCAGAAAGTCCGGGCGAATTGAGCCTTCTGTGCTTACGCTGCTTCGTAGCTTCACCCTCTCCCTGTCCCTCTCCCCTCAAGGGAGAGGGGACCGCTCAGAAAGGCCTGGTGTCACTTCCCTGCTCTCAGCCTTGAGAGGCGCTCTCTATTGGGTACCCTCTCCCCTTGCGGGAGAGGGACAGGGAGAGGGGGGCAGTTCATGACCAACACTCGTCCTCTCCCGATTACCTTCCCGTTGCACGGTACCCGGCTGATCGAAGCCAGCGCCGGCACCGGCAAGACCTTTACCCTGGCCGCCCTTTATCTTCGGCTGGTGCTCGGTCACGGCGACGATAATGCGTTCTCGCGGCCACTGTTACCCCCGGAGATTCTGGTGGTGACCTTCACCGAAGCGGCCACCGAAGAACTGCGCGAACGGATCCGCGACCGCCTGGCCGATGCCGCGCGCATCTTTGCCGATGCCAATGCAGACGCCGACGACCCGGTACTGGCCGAATTGCTCAACGACTACCGCGAGCCGGAAGACCGCGCCCGTTGTGCCCAGCGTCTGGATGCCGCCGCCCAGTGGATGGATGAAGCCGCCATCTACACCATCCACGGCTTCTGTAACCGCATGCTCAAACAACACGCCTTCGATTCCGGAAGCCTGTTCAGCCTGGAGTTGCAGGAGGACGCCAGCGACGAACAGCAAATGGCGGCGCGGGATTACTGGCGCTCGATAATTGCCGATTTCCCAGTGAGCGCCGCCAATGCCCTGCAAAGCGAAAACCTGGGCAATCCGGATGCCTTACTGGACGCCTGCCGTCCTCTGCTCGGCTTGAAAGAAGCGGACCCGGAAGCGTTACCGCAAAGCGTCAAACACTGGCTGACACAAACCGGCCCGCAGGCCGACAAGGACCAGCAGGCCCGCCAGCAACTGGCCGCCGAGCTGCCGGACTTTCTCGAATGGGTACGCGCCGCCCGCGACAACAAGTGGCTCAACGGCAACAGCTACCGCACCACCAGCCTGCCCGGCATGTTGCAGACCCTGCAGCGCTACGCCAATGGCGAACGGCTCAACGACAAGGCCTACGACACCCTGGCAAAGTTTTCCCATGAAGGCATGAAGCTCACCAAGGCCGGTCAGGATCACCGCCCGGACTTTGCCTTCTGCCAGCAGCTGGATGCGGTCATGGAAGGCCGGGCAACCACCTCTCTGCCCCGCACCGACCTGCTCGCCCATGCCGCCGCCTGGATCGACCGGCGCGTGGACCAGGTCCGTCGCCAGACCGCCACCATGGGCTTCGATGACATGCTTAGCCGCCTGCACGATGCCTTGAAAGGCGACAACGGCGAGCGTCTGGCACACGTCATCCGCGACCAGTTCCCGGTGGCGTTGATCGACGAATTCCAGGATACCGACCCGACCCAGTACGGCATTTTTTCTGCACTCTATGAAGGGCAAGAAGGCACCGGCTGGTTCATGATCGGCGACCCCAAGCAGGCCATCTATGCGTTCCGCGGTGCCGACGTCTTTACCTATCTGAAAGCCCATCGGGCCACCGAAGGCAACCACTACACTCTGGATAAAAACTTCCGCAGCGCCGACGCCATGGTCAAGGCGGTGAACCATCTGTTCACCTACAGCCAGAACACCTTTGGCGATGTGTTCATGATGGACAACGCCATTCCGTTTGAAGCGGTAACAGCCAACGGTCGCAAGGACGTTCTGTTAGTCGACAAAAAAGAAACATCCGGCATTACCCTGTGGGTGGACGAGCAGGAAAAACCGGTCAGCGCTGGCCAGTATCGGGATCAGCAGGCGGCCCGCTGTGCCAGTGAAATTGCCCATCTGCTTAACGGTGCCGCCAACGGCGTCACCGGCTTCCAGAAAGCCGACAGCTTCCGGCCCCTGCATCCCAACGACATTGCCATCCTGGTACGCGACCGCACCGAAGCCAAAGCCATCCGCGATGCGCTGATGGAACGCCAGGTCCGCAGCGTCTATCTGTCCGACCAGGATTCCGTGTTTGCCCAGCCCGAAGCCCATGACCTGTTGTTGATCCTGCACGCCTGCGCCACCCCGGAATCCGACACCCGGGTACGCAGCGCCCTGGCCTGTGCAGTGCTGGACCTGGCCTATGCGGAACTGGATACCCTCAATCAGGATGAAGTGCGCTGGGAAGAAACCGTGGAGCAGTTTCACGGCTATCGCCAGCAATGGCAGACCCAGGGTGTGCTGCCCATGTTGCGCAGCCTGCTGATGGATTTTCATGTGCCCGCCCGGCTCAGCCAGAGCCTGGACGGCGAGCGGGCCCTGACCAACCTGCTGCATCTTGCAGAGCTGTTGCAGCAGGCCGCCACCCAGCTCGATGGCGAACAGTCATTGATCCGTTATCTGGAAGATACCGTTGAAGAAGGCCGCGGCAGCAGCAAGGAAAGTATCCTGCGCCTGGAAAGTGATGACGACCGGGTAAAGGTCATCACCATCCACAAATCCAAGGGCCTGGAATATCCGCTGGTATACCTGCCCTTTATCTGCAGCTTCCGCCCGGCGGACAAGAACAAGCCGCCGCTGCGCTACCACGAAAACGATCATCTCAATGTCTCGCTGGAACCGGACGAGACGGTGGAAAACAAGGCGGACCATGAACGGCTCGCCGAAGACATGCGTCTGCTCTACGTGGCCCTGACCCGCGCCTGCCACACCTGCACCCTGGGACTGGCCCCCTACATCAAGGGCCGCGGCAAACAGAACCAGCTGGAGAAAAGCGCCATCGGCCGCTTGCTGTTCGGCACTGGTGTGCCCAACGACGGCCTGCGTGCCGCGCTGACACCGGTTGCCCATGATGCGATCAGCATCATTCAGGCGCCGGACAGCAACGCGGAATGCTATCAGCCCAAAGCCGAATCGCGGACCCTGCGTACGCCTCTGATTCCTGTGGCCCGGCAACGGCAACCCTGGTGGATTGCCAGCTACAGTGCGCTCAAACAGGTACAGGAAACCCTGGCCCCGGCAGACCCGCGCGGCGATCAACTGGCCGAACAGCAGGACGACACCCTGGTCGATGATGCAGAACCGTTAGCGGATACCATCCACGCCTTCCCGCGGGGCGCCGCGCCGGGCACCCTGCTGCACGATGTGCTGGAGCAAGCCGCCAATCAGCGCTTCACGCAAACCCTGGCCGACCCCGCCGAGTTTGAAATCAGCGTGGAAGAAAAACTGCAGGCCCGGGGCTGGCAGGATTACATCCAGGTGATCCGCCACTGGTGGAAGCAGGCAGTCACCACTGCCTTGCCGCTGAAAAACAACCAGATCGCCCTCAATACCCTGCACACCTATGTGCCGGAACTGGAATTCGTGTTCCCCGCCCACCAGGTGAAAGTGGCCGAGATGGACACCCTGATCCGCCAGCACATCCACCCGCAGCACCCGCGGCCACGACTGGAAGCCGACACCCTCAACGGTATGCTCAAGGGCTTTATCGATCTGGTGTTCGAACACGACGGCAAGTACTACGTGCTCGACTACAAATCCAACTGGCTGGGCGTGGATGACAGCGCCTACACCCTGGACGCCATGACCGATGCGGTGCTGGAAAAACGCTACGAAGTGCAATACGTACTCTACCTGCTGGCCCTGCACCGCCTGCTGAAAAGCCGCCTGCCGGATTACCAGCCTGACCAGCACCTGGGCGGCGCCGTCTATGTGTTCCTGCGCGGCCTGCAAGGGCCAGCAGCGGGCACGGTGTTTGATCGGCCGGAGACAGGGTTGATTGAAGCGCTGGATGAGATGTTTGGAGGGAACGAATGAGCGCGATGACAAACCATCTCAACGCATGGAGCGTCTCACCCTCTCCCCCAACCCCTCTCCCCTCAAGGGAGAGGGGAGTTAATAAACACGCCCCTCTCTGGAGGGTCCCCTCTCCCTTGAGGGGAGAGGGACAGGGAGAGGGTGAAGCTACGAAGCGCATTGCTATCTGGCCTCTCTATCAGCCAATCGCGAGGAGAGCCCATGCAAACTGATCTGTTCTCCGCCCTCACCTGGGAAGACGCACTGCTTCTGCTGCGCGACAACAATCTGCTGCGCGATCTGGACGTGGCCATTGCCCGTTTCCTCAACCAGCAATGCCCCCAGGCAAGCTACGAAGTGCTGCTGCTCGCCGCCTTTACCAGCAATCAACAAGCCAGCGGCCACCTCTGTCTGGATCTGAAAAACCGGCAGCTGGCCACCCAGCTGTGGGGCACCAGCCCGCCGCCGGAACTGGTGACCCTGCTGCCCGGAAAACCGGACGACTGGCTGCATGACCTTCGACAAAGTCCGCTGGTGAGTCAGGATGGCAACACGCCGCTGGTGCTGGACGGCAGCCGCCTTTACCTGCGCCGCAACTGGGCTCGGGAAGTGTCTGTGGCCGAGGCCATCGACCAGCGACTGGCCACCGTCAGCCCGCTGCCTGTCAAGCGCCTGCGCGACGCCCTGACCCGATTATTTCCGAGCGCCGACGACCAGACTGACTGGCAACAGGTGGCCTGCGCCCTGGCCAGCCGCAGCGGTATCGGTATCATCACCGGCGGGCCGGGCACCGGCAAAACCACCACCGTGGTTCGCCTGCTGGGGCTACTGCAAAGCCTGTCCATGGCGAGCAACCAGCGTCTGCGTATTCGCCTCGCCGCTCCCACCGGCAAAGCGGCGGCGCGGCTCACCGAATCCATCGGCGAACAGGTGCAACAACTCGACGTGGTAACCGCGGTACGCGACGCCATCCCCACGGAAGTCACCACCCTGCACCGCCTGCTCGGCACCCGCCCGGACAGCCGCCACTTCCGTCACCACGCCGACAACCCGCTGCACGCGGATCTGGTGGTGGTGGACGAGGCCAGCATGATCGACATGGACATGATGGCCAGGCTGCTTGAAGCCCTCAGCCCACACACCCGGCTGATCCTGCTGGGCGACAAGGACCAGCTCGCCAGCGTGGAAGCCGGCGCGGTGATGGGCGATCTGTGTCGCCATGCCCACCAGGGCCGCTATAAACAGAGCACCATCGATTTTGTCCAAGACACCTGCGGCGCCGACATCAGCAACTACCAGGAAACCGAACAGGCCCCGGGCAACGCCCTCGCCCAGCAGACCGCCATGCTGCGAACCAACTGGCGGTCCAAGGACAGCCCCGGCATCGGCGAACTGGCCCGAGCGGTGAACGAGGAAAACCTGCCGCAGGTGCGCAAGGCGTTCCAACAGTACAACGACAGCCTGCATCGCCATCCCCTGCGCAGCGACGGCCAGCAACTGGAAACGCAACTACTGAACGGCAGCGGCGGCTTGCGCGCCCTGTTTAACGCAGTAGCAACGCCGCCCACACAACGACAGGATTTCGATGGCTGGGCAGCCGGATTACTCAAGCAGCTCACCCACCAGCAACTGCTCAGTGGCCTGCGCAGCGGACCTTTTGGGGTGGAACAACTGAACCAGCGCATCACCCGCCATCTGCAACAACAGGACCTGGCCCCGGAAAGGGAATGGTATCCGGGGCGGCCGGTGATGATGACCCGCAACGATTATCAGCTGGGCTTGATGAACGGTGATGTGGGATTGACCTTGCCCCTGCTGGAACAGCGGAATGACAAACCGGAGCTGCTGCTGCGAGTGGCCTTCCAGTTACCGGACGGTCGCATCAAATGGGTACTCCCCAGCCGCCTGGACGGGGTAGAAACCGTTTATGCCATGACGGTGCACAAATCCCAGGGCTCGGAATTCAGGCATACCCTGCTGGTGTTACCGGACGCCCCCCATCCGCTGCTCACCCGCGAACTGATCTACACCGCCGTCACCCGCGCCCGTGACCGTTTCACCTTGCTTGAATTCGGCAAACCAGCGGTATTGGACAGCGCCGTCAAGAAACGTACCTGGCGAGCATCGGGGTTGGCAGAGCGGCTTTTTAAATAGATTGTAGGAGCCATGCTTGCATGGCGAACCGAGCCTTAGCGAGGAAAAAACGGTGCAACATTATCCCGATTTCGCCAAAGGCACTAGCGACGTCTGATGTTATCAGCCCCCCCGCTTCGCGGTTCGCATGTCGCAGATCCCCTGGGGAACAAGCAAAGCTCCTACAAACAGAGCGCTTGGTAGAAAAGTGAGACGTAAACTCCACCAACGACCATAAAAAAACGGGATGCCGAAGCATCCCGTTTTTTGTTTCCCGAATCACGCGGTTACTTGAACTGCGCTTTCTTCTTTCGGTTTTCACGATGATGTCCGCACGGCGGTTCTTGGCGCGACCTTCGCGGGTGCTGTTATCCGCTACCGGCTTGTTCTCGCCGAAGTCTTCGGTGCTGATGCGGTCACCGCTGACCTTGCATTACCACTACTTGGTAACCCACTGGCCGTCCGGGGTTCGCACATAATCACCGGCATCGGTCTTGTCGATGGCCTTCTGGCCGGCCAGGCGCGCCACCTGATCCAGGGTGATGCCATTCTGCTTGGCGATACGCTCATAGGCATCACGGCGTTTCTGGTTGATATCCGCCACCAGTTCCACAGCAGCCGGGGTCGCCTTGACCACGCCCAGATAACCGTCCGGTTGTTCACCCACCATGCCCTGGCTTTTCGCCGCATCCAGATCCAGCGCAAACACCGCCATGCTCAACAGCAGGGTCAGGGTGGCAATCATGGTCTTTACAATCTTCATGGTCCCTACTCCTAAAACAGGTCGCTGTCTTCACTGAACAACTGATCGATATCCTTTTCCACCTTGAGGCGGATTTCATGATCGATCTTCACGTTCAGGTTGATGGTGATGGGCTCTTCCGGTGCCTTGAGTGCCACCGTCGGTGTGCAGGCGGGCAGCATGGCCGCCGCCAGCAACAAACCCGGCGCGAGGTTTTTCATTGGCTTCTCTCCGTGCGCAGTTTCTCGGTTATATCATCGCCAATACGCAGGCTGCGCATCAGCACCAGCATGTTTTCCCGATGGGTGTAGTTAAACACCACCGGCAGATTATTTCTCTGCGGATTACGACCCTTGATCGTCACCGCGGCATCCAGCCAGCCTTCCCGGTCCATATTCATGCGGGCCTGAAAATCCGGAATGGTCAGCACACTGAGACTGTCCAGTGCCAGTTTCACCGCCTGATTGGAGCCGGCCATGGATTGCACACTGGATGACGGTGGAATACGCAGAGACAGGGTTTCCTCGTTAGCCAGCCTCGCCCCTTCTACGACCAGAAAATCCGTACCCAGTTGCAAAGGCACATAGCCCCCAACACGTCCATCCAGAAACACCGCCGGCGGATTCTGCAGGGCAGCCACCTGCTCCAGATCAATGCGAGTAATCACCACCGGCTGGGGCCGGGGTGAGGGCCAGTCCAGCGCCGGCGAACGCAGGGAACCGCCGAGCAGATCGGCTTGGATATCGCTGAACTGCCAACGGGTCAGGTCGCTTTCCACCTGCAGGGACAGGTCGGTGATCGGGGTACCGATATCCAGGGTATCCGCTGTCACCGGCCCCACACTCTTTAGAGACACCGCACCATCACGATAGTGCCCTTCCATGGCTCCCTGAATCCCCCGGGCCGTGACGCTACCCCAGTCCATTCGCGTATCCGCCAGGCGGATTGTCCCCTGGGCAGACAGAGTGTCACGCCATTGCCAGCTACCCTTGCCGGCGAGCGTGCCTTCTTGTGGCGTCATTGCCAGGCCCTGGCCCATAGCCGGGATCAACTGGCTGTGGACCTGAAAACTGCCTCGGGGCACGTCACCTGCCAGAGAGGCATCCGCCGTCAGCTCGCTTTGCCAATCGGCAATGGTCAGCCGTGCCGTGACTTTTTTGCCGATCAGTCGGGCGCTGCCTGCCACCACCGGCAACCGCCAGCGGGCCGCCAGCAGGCCGCCACTGCGCAGTTGCACATGACCATGGGCCCCGGCACTGCTCACCGTTACCGGGCCGCTGGCCGTCACGGTGAGCGGGCGCAGCAGCACCTGTTCCACCAGCCCTTCGCTTACCGACAATCGACTGCCATCCGCCAGCACCACGGCACTGTCTTTCAGGTGCCATGGCACCTGCAGGGAAACATCACCGCCCCGGTCATAGTCGGGAATGGATGACGTGGCCGACAGCGTGCCCTGCCAACCGTCATCGGCCTGGCGGAACGACACGCTGCCATCGAGCGGATAGTCGGCGTACTGGCCTTTCACCGTGGCTTTGCCGCCGTAGGGTGCCCGATGCAGGGATTCCAGCGGCAAGCGGAAGGCCAGACGATCGTCGCCATTTCGAGCGTTGAGGGTAATCGGCTTGCCCTTCAAGCCATCGCTGGCGGCCTGGCCCTGCCAGTGGCCATCCAGCCGGAACCCTTGCCAACGGCCCTGCAACGCCAGCGCTCCCTGCCACTGCCAGTGTTTGCCCTGCCACTGGAGCCGGCTGGGGCTGGCTTGCAGGCGCAGGTCTTGATAACCCAGCACCACCGGCAACTCCGTGCCGCCCTCCAGCGTCATGGGCACGCTCAGAGGTTGCTCCCAACGGGCGGAAAGCTTTTCCGGTAACGCCAGGCTTGCCGGCGACAGGGTCAGCATTCGATCCTGCCACTGAAAATCTAGCTGCCCATCCAGCTGCGGCCCCGTCAACGTGACCTGTCCGGCACCCTGCTCCACGGAACTGTCATCGCTGCGGGCGGCAACATGAATCTGCCCTTGTGGCCCTTGAAACTGAAACTGCCCACGGGCTTGAGACAGGGCGACACCCTCCCCTTGCAGGGATAACGGTTCCGGAATCGCCAGCAGCCATTGCTCATTGAGCGACAACGGCTCGGTGAGGCTCATGTCAGCCTGCCACTGCTCACCGGCAAAGCGGGCCTTCATCGCCAGGTCGGCTTTTTGCGGCTGAGATTGCAGACCGGCATCCTGCAGGGTTGCGCTCAGGGTGCCAGCGGGTTGTCCCTGCCATACACCATCGCCTTCAAGCTGCCATGTGCCCTGCCAGTCCGTGAGCCATTCATTCAACGCACCGTTGCCGTGCAACGACCACTGCCCGTCATCACGCTCATATTCCGCCTTCAGATGGCTTCCTGTGCTCTCCACTTTTACCAACCAGTGCTGCTGTTGCTGACGGGCCGCTACCTGCAACTGTGGTGGCGTTACCTCCCCCATCGCGGGCAACAACAAGGTATCGATGGAAAGCACAAAGGGGGGCGTCCAAGGCAAGGAGTCCGGCATCACAACACTGTCATCGTCCGCACCGCTGTCACAGGTGGTGAGAGTGACCGTCCGCGTGTGGACGGTGAGGGGAAAGAGATCGCGTAGCACCAGGTTCTCACCCGCCACGGGGGCGCAATCGTCCGGCTGCCAACGCCAATGGGCCAGGGTCAGGCCGTTGTCCCAGCCCGGTTTGCTCACGCGCAGGCCCTGGCTATACAGCCAGCCCGCCGCCACCAGTGCCAGAAACAGCACGAGCAGCAACGCATAACCAAGGCCTCGAACAACAGGCGGAAAGAATCGAACCATGTGGGTTAAAGCCAGTGCAGCAACAATGGTTCGATAGTGGTGGCTTGGCGGGGTTCTGGCAACTGCCTACCCCCCCCCCCGTTGGAGCCTTGCTCGCAAGGCGAAGGCCCGAAGCAACCCCGACCCCCTTCGCCTTGCGAGCAAGGCTCCAACGGGGGGGTAGTGTGATTATGGTGAAGAGGCGCCTTCCATCACCGCCTGATGCAACACCAATGCCATGGCGGCTACCCGGCTGGTAGCGTCCACGGACAGGGTGGCGCCGGTGATGCCGTCCACCTGGCCGGACAGGGCATCGTTTTCACCAAGAGTCATACCGCGATACTGGCGACGGAAAAACGCCTGGTGCACTTCGCCACCACGGGGTTCCCGGTAGACCAGGATCTCCAGATCCACAATCCCCTCTGGCCCCACGGCTACACCCACGGTCATGGGCATGTCCTTGCTTTTTTCGTCGATGATCCAGGCGCTGGTTGTATCGGTATGCCAGTAGCGCAGACGCAGGCCCCGATAGGGGTGGCCCAACACCGTTGTCACCCGCTCGCGCAGTTCGCCACGCAAGGGCAGCAAGCCCGCTTGCGGCTCCTGGTCAGCAAACACCTGCTGCAGAAAATCCGGCTGACTGAGGTGACGGATCTGCACCTCATAGGCCGGCAGCGTTGCCGCCAGCCCGAGCATCAGTAGCAGTGCGATGACTCTTGGCATCAGTTAACCAACCGCTCCTTGTCCAGCAGCGCCTCGATCAGGAACTGGTTATAGCCCCCCACCCGCTCGCCTTCCAGCCGTGCATTGGCTTCATGATACAGCGGGTTGCGTTCCAGGCTCTTGGGCAACATCCACTGGGTGACCTTGGCGCCGCCCATGATCCAGGCGTTGTTGAACTTCTGCCACCAGCCGTATTTCATTTCAAATTCATCCCGAATACGCGGCGGTAGATTGGCGGCGGTGACTTGCTCCTGCACCCACAACGGGAAGATCATCCAGATGGAGCGCGGGTCGAACAGGTCTTCCTTCAGGCGAATACCGTTTTCCGCCACGGTGAGCTGGGGGCTGGCCCACATGGCGCGGTTGTATGCCATGAAGGCATTCCAGTCTTTCGGCAGGGCCTGTTCCGGCACACCGAACAGCATGGCAAACAGTTTGGTTTCTTCGTAGAACTGATCCTTCTCTGCCAGGGTCAGCTCGCCTTCCATTTTTTCGTACATGTAGGCCAAGGTTTCCCACAGGGTGGCATGGACCCAGATCATGGCCGCCACTTCGTTGGCCCGGTATTCACTGCCCCGTTTGAAAGCGCCGGAATCCATCGGCACCTCGCCTTCGATTTCCTCGTGGATATCACGCACCTGATTGGCCGAGGTCATCACCTGGGGCATGCTGCCGAACACCATGGTGCCCACATGCTGGAAGGTGCGACGAGCCCGGCCCAGCGGATCATCGCGCACTACCGAATGCTCATCGATGCTGGCAGTGACCCAGGGATGGGCCAGTTGCAACAGCAGCGCCCGGCCGGCACCGAAGGCTCCCGGCATCCCCGCCCGGGACAGCTTCCACATCATGGATTCCGGCCCGTACAAACCCACGCGGGAGTCCGGGATCTTGCCGTGGACCTTCACCAGTTGCCGGCAGAAGGCGGCTTCGTCCACCCAGCGGGGAATCGGCGGACTACCGTCGCTGGGTACCAGTTGTCTCACTGCATCCTGTACGGCGTTATTTTCCGGCGGCGACTCAAGCTCACTAGCCGACACATTCTGCCCACAGGGGCTGGTCAGATAAGCGGTTTCCGCGCGCACCATATCCAGGGTGAACGACCCCTGCTCACCCTTGAACTTCACTTCCGACGGCAACAGGTAATTCTGCACCGCCATATATTCCTTGTAGTCGATATCCCAGTCGGCTTCCTCGATACGATCCACCCGGTCCAGATCTTCCTGATACACCACCGCATCGGCGGTGGCCGGCAGACCCCGCAGCCAGTAGGACAGATTGCCGGCACGAATATGCGCCTGCAGATGCTCGGCCACGTTCATGGCCTCCGCCCCACCGATCACATCCACGGTTTCACTGTCCGGCTCATAGACGTTGCCGTGAATGATGACTTTGGGTTCGCCCACCGGTTCCTCCATGAGAATGGACAGGGCGTACTCCTCGCCGATCTGCCGGAAGGCAAAATGGCTTTTGCTGACGGTGCTGTCTGCCCGCAGTACAAAGCGCCCTTCCACTTCCCACTCGCGCATGTTCTCTGCAGATTCCGGCACGAAGTGGGATGCCTTGAACGCCGAGCATCCCTGCAGAACCAGCAGCATGCCCAGCAGGATCACCTTGCTATGTTGCAGCGTTATTTTTGTCATGGTCGTGACCCTTTATCGTTATTGGTATGGGTAAAAAATATCGCCAGCCTTTCCCGTAGGGTGCACTGAGCCTAAGGCGAACTGCACCACATAGGCCTTGGGTCGGTGCAGTTCGCCTTAGGCTCAGTGCACCCTACGTTTCAAGCTAGGCGGTTTTCCGCAACGCTTTCTTGTCGATCTTGCCCACGGAGGTGAGCGGAATGGCATCCAGGAAGAACACTTCCTTCGGCACCTTGTAGGGCGACATGTTTTCCCGGCAGAAACTGTCCAGCTCTGCCTTCAGATCGGTTTCGCTCTTGTCGCAATCTGCGCTGCGTTCAACATAAAGCTGCACGATTTCGTTGCCGGGGCGGTTACTGTCCGGGCGACCCACCACGGCGCACATGCTCACCCAAGGCAGGCTCTGCACCTTGCCTTCCACTTCCACGGAAAACACCTTGTAGCCACCGACAATCAGCATGTCCTTGCTGCGATCACAGACGCGGACAAAGCCATCTTCATCCATGACGCCGATATCCCCGGTGTGCATCCAGCGCTTACCGCCGATCTCCTGCAGGGCTTTTTCCGTGGCCTCGGGCATGGCCAGATAGCCCTGCATCACCTGGGGGCCGGCGGCGATGATTTCCCCGGGCTCACCCAGGGGCATCGTTTTGCCAGTGTCCACATCCACGATGCGCACCTCCGTGCCCGGCAGGGGAATGCCCACATGGCCTTCCTTGAAGTGGGAGGCCGGGTTCAGGGTGATCACCGGGCTGGTTTCGGTCATGCCGTAGACTTCGCAGAACTTGTTCTTGCCGATCACACTTTCCAGCCGTTGCACTTCTTCCCTGGCAAAGGGCGCCGCCCCGGAAATAGCCATGCGCAGGCCGCTGAAATCCAGGCTCTTGAAGGTCTCGTTGGCACACAGCATCTGATACAGCGCCGGCACCGCCGCCAGTACCGTGGGCGTTCGCGCTGTCATTTCGGCAACGAAGTGATCGATATCGCGAGGGTCAGGAATCAACAGAAAGGTGGACGCAGTACGCAGGGCATTGAACACCACTGCCGCGCCACCGATATGAAACAGGGGAAACGCGGAGGCCACGGTTTCCTCGCCGGTGCGGTAACCGTAAAAGACATTGGCCTGCAGGTTGTTCATGAACAGGTTGCGCGAGGTCAGCCGGGCGCCCTTGGGCAGGCCTGTGGTGCCGCCGGTGTACTGCAGGTACAGCACTGCATCCATATCCACGTGCGTGTTCACCGGCTCGGCGGTGTCTGGCAGGTGATCATGCAGGGAGATCACCTGCACGCCTTCGTGAGTCTCTTCCAGGGCCTCGCCCTGCCCGGTCATCAGGTCCATGGGGCCGGAGACGATCACCGTGCTCAGGGTGTCCACCTTGCCCAGCACCGGCGGCACCGAGGTCTGCCAGAACGGCATCAGCGTGAGCAGGATTTTCACCTGGGCATCATTGGCCTGATGGGTAATTTCCGGCGGCGTCATCAGCGGGGAAATACTGGTGCTGACCATGCCTAACCGGGCCGCCGCGATAAAGGCCACTACATACTGGGGCGTGTTGGGCATCTGCAGGCCCAGCACATCGCCGGCCTTGGCACCCTGGGCGGCAAATAGTGCCGCCATGCGATCGGCCAGATTATCCAGTTGCCGGTAGCTGATCGCCTTGCCCAGGAACACCAGGGCTTCCCGGTCGGGAAACTGTTCCGCGTAGTCGCGAACATAATCGGACAGGGTTTTCTCGGGCAACGCCGGCAACGAATGCCAGTCGTAACCCAGGGATTCATAGGTGGACAGCCAGGGGCGGTTATCCGATGTCATAGTGGGCACCTTCGGGAATAGTGTTGAGGTGATAGGCGTCCGGGTGACGCTCGGCGTCGCGGTAGGCATTGCGAGCCAGGGGAATTAGCCGCTGCTTTTTCGGTGTCAGTGCATGCAGCACGCGGTAGACGCCACACCAGGCACGGAACAATCGCTGGTCCGTCTTGCTCCAGGGGATTTGGAATTTTTCCCGGAACTGATGCGGCAAGGTGGCGCGCAGGTTGAAACGCATGAAGCGCCCCATAACAATCAGGATCAGGCCCCAGGCCGTATCGGGAATGCGGCTGCCCGGCGGCTTGGGAATTTCCAGATAATGTTCCGGGCTCATCAGGTCCTGAACCACCTCGCCCCACTCCAGGCGGTCGCGGATGATGCCGTGGAAATAGGCCCAGTAGTCGCTTTCCGTGGCAGGCAGGTCCTGGTCGCGAATGCCCATCATCTTGCCCAGCTGCCGCCACTCCACAAACATGGCCCGGCGTTGTTCGGCGGTGGGCGACTTGCCCAGCATTTCATGCATGCGGATGGTGGCGTCGTAGCCGGTGATGTGCACCCAGCTGTAGGCTTCCGGGTCCAGGGCGAAGTACTTGTTGCCGTGCTTGTCCACGCCTTTGATGGTGCGGTGCAGGTCGCGCAGCTTGATGCCCATTTCGATGGCTTTCTGCGGGCGCGCATAGACGATAGGCCAGAGCAGTTCGGTGGACCGCTTGGCGCGCCCCCAGGGGTCGGTCTTGTAGACCGAGTGCTCGCCCACTCCGGCATCAATGATCGGGTGCGCCACCTGCAGCACGAAGGCCTGGGGCAGCATCAGATGAAAACGCCAGGAGCCGAAGTCCTGCCAGGTGTAGGAATCCGGGCCCAGGGGCTGAGGGATATCGCGCGGTGTGTCAGTGGCCGTTTGTGTCATGGCAAATCCTGTCGATGCATACTCGATTGAGACAAATATTAAAATACGTCTCAATTGATCACACAGACAAGCGCATCACACAGTTTTCGCGTTTCTGTTTAGCGCGTTTTGGTCAAGGTAAGGAACATAATGTCAGGGGGTCAGCAGCGGGCGCAGATAGTCATTGGCCCACTGGCGCACACCGGCCTCGTTGGCCGGGTTCATCACGCCGTCCGGCGACAGCACCATGGACTGGGTCAGGCGCAGCATCAGCTCGGCCAGGGCCTCGGACGATTGCTTGCGAATGGCGCCCTTCTCCTGCTCCTGGTCCAGCATGCTGGCCATGTACATTCGGAAAAACCCCATCATCTGCCACAGGCGCTGGGTAAGAATCGGCAAGATGGTTTCCGGCTCGGAGGTGAGCAGCCGCTGCAGCAGCGGGTGGTGGTGGGCCCGGGTCACCGCCAGCACAAAGGATTCCAGCACCCGTTCCACACCGTTGTCGATCTGTGCCAGTTCCGCTTCGATCCTGGCCAGCTGTTGCTGACACTCACGCAGGATCACCACCTGGATCAACTGGTCCTTGTCGGCAAACCGGCGGTAGGCCGTGGCCCGGCCGATACCGGCCTTGCCGGCCACATCTTCCATGGTGGTGCGGCGCAGGCCGAATTCCACAAACAGGGCCAGACCCGCATCGAGGATTTTCTCGTAGGTCTTGTCGCCTTCCGGCACCTGCAGGTTTTTCAGCAGGGTTTTCGACGCGGCCGCGTTACGTGACATTCAGACTCCCGGTGTGTGCCCGATGGTTTCCATGGCTTATACCGCATGGTCACCGTGGTCGGCAAATCCGATCCCGGACTCGCCCACCCGCAACAGGACGCCCTTACGCCGACCGAGCCATGGCCATCAGGTGCACATCCGCATTGCCGAACAGGCCATCCACACCGGTCACCCGCTTCACATAATGGCCCACGCCCAGCTCATCGGTCATGCCCATGCCACCGTGAATCTGGATCGCTTCCTGGGCAATCTTGCGCCCCGCCCGGCCCAGCTGGGCCTTCATGGCATGCACGGCCTTGGCAGCATCATCATGGCCTTCCACGGTTTTCAGGGTGGCGGCCAACAGCAAGGAGCGGGTCTGTTCCATGGCGATGAACATGTCCGCCATGCGGAACTGCAGCACCTGGAACTTGCCGATGGGCATGCCGAACTGGTTGCGGGTCTTGCTGTATTCCACGGTTTCATTGAGCAGCACAGACAGGCTGCCCACGGATTCCGCCGACAGGGCCAGCAGGCCTTCATGAAGCACATCCCGGGCGATGGCATAGCCGCCGTTCAGTTCACCGATACGTGCAGCCTCGGATACTTTCACCTGATTGAAGCGAATCTCCGCGCCCTGGCGACCGTCCACGGTGCGGTGGGCCACCCGCTCCACACCTGGCGCATTGGCATCCACCAGAAACAGGCTAAGGCCATCCTGATCACCGGGCTGGCCACCGGTGCGCGCCAGCACCACCAGCAGGTCCGCCTGGTCGCCGTTCATCACGCAGCTCTTGATGCCGTTCA
The DNA here is from genome assembly GCF_000756655.1 of Alcanivorax jadensis T9. Lineage (GTDB taxonomy): Bacteria > Pseudomonadota > Gammaproteobacteria > Pseudomonadales > Alcanivoracaceae > Alcanivorax > Alcanivorax jadensis. The sequence continues at coordinate 52,635 of NZ_ARXU01000004.1, read as the reverse complement.
GCACGACGTCAGTGCCTTGCACCTCGGCAGCCATGGCGGTGTTTTCCAGGGTGAACACCCGCTCGTACTCTTCCGCGGCAAAGGCCACCTGCAGCTTGCCTTCCAGCAAGGCGGGAATGGTTTCCGCCTGCTGGGCCGCGCTGGCCTGGCGCAGAAAACCGCCGCCCAGCACCACGGTGGCAATATAGGGCGCCATGATCAGGCCCTCGCCCAGGGCTTCCAGCAGTACCATGGTTTCCAGCTGGCCCATGCCCAGGCCGCCATGCTCTTCCTCGAACGGCACCGCCAGCCAGCCCAGATCGGCAAACTGCTGCCAGGTGGCCGCATCCAGTGGCATCAGCTTTTTATTTTGGCGATGTTTTTCCACATCACTGTTGTCGCGCACAAACCGCTTGGCGCTGTCCGCCAGCATTTGCTGTTCTTCACTCAACTGAAAATTCATCGTTGTTCTCCATTCCCGGGCGGGGCCTCACCCCTTCCCACCGTTGGAGCCTTGCTCGCAAGGCGAATACCCTCGTCTACGCGCTTCGTCTTGCGAGCAAGGCTCCAACACTATCGTTTACAGCCCCAACACCGCCTTGGCGATAATCCCGCGCTGCACTTCATTGGAGCCGCCATAAATGGAACAGGCCCGCGAGTTCAGATAATGGGGCATGGCAGTGAGTGCATACTCCGGCCCGATCACCGGCTGTTCCTCGCCGGGCACCAGGGCCTGGGGCTGCCAGATCACGCTCTGGCTACCCAGGGTTTCGATACGCAGCTCGGTGACTTTCTGCAGCAGCTCGGTGCCGAGAATCTTGCTCATGGACGACAACGCCCCCGGGTCCTTACCTGCCGACAGGGCGGACTTGATACGCATCTCGGTAAATTCCAACGCCAGCACATCCGCTTCCAGGGCCGCAAACTTGTACTGCCACACCGGGTCCTGGTTCAACGGGCCAAAGGCGGTCTGCTGCTTCTCGGCCATCAGCCGGATCTTTTCCAGCATCACGTTCAGGCCCGGGGCATATTCCTGGCCACCACGCTCGAAAGTGAGCAGGTACTTGGCCACGGTCCAGCCATCGTTTTCTTCGCCCACCCGGTTCTTCTGCGGCACGCGCACATTGTCGAAGAACACCTGGCACTGCTCGCTGACTTCATCCAGGCCGACAATGGGCTCAATGGTGATGCCCGGCAGATCCATATCCAGCAGCAGGAAGGTAATGCCCTGCTGGGGTTTGCCATCGCGATTGGTGCGAACCAGCGCAAACATCTTGTTGGCGTAATGGGCGTAGGTGGTCCAGATCTTGGTGCCGTTGAGGATGTAGTCGTCGCCATCCTTCTCGGCAAAGGTCTTCAGGGACGCCAGATCAGAACCGGAACCCGGCTCGGAATAGCCCTGGCACCAGAAGTGCTCACCGTTGAGAATCTTCGGCAGGTATTCCTGCTGCTGCTCCTCGGTGCCGCAGCCGATCAGGCAGGGGCCGCACATGTGCAGGCCCATGGGCACCAGCGGCGGCGTCTCGGCACGGACCAGCTCCTCCGCAAAGATGGCCCGCTGGGTTACGCTCCAGCCGGTGCCGCCGAATTCCTTCGGCCAGTGCGGCGCCGCCCAGCCCTTGTCGTTGAGAATGCGCTGCCAGGCCATGGCTTCCTTCACCGGCGCAAACACCGAGGTCACCATCCTGCCCGCTTCCCGAATTTCCGGGGTCAGGCTCTCCTCCAGAAAGGTGCGCACCTCATCCCGAAACGCCTTCTCCTGCTCCGGCACCCGCAGATCCATACCCTACTCCGCTGTTATCAGACTCAGTGGACCCAGTGTACGGGAGACAAAATGAGACACTAATGACGATTCGTATCACGCCCCTGGCGCAAAGCGTCAAAGGTCCGCCCCCTCCTGACTCAAGGCAACCCGGTTACGATCCACGCCCCGCCGGAGCAAGTCCGCTATAATGCGCCGATATTCCATGCAGACAGGCAACACCCGCTTATGAGCATCAACTGGTTCCCCGGCCACATGAACAAGGCCACCCGCGAGATCCGCGAGATCCTGCCCAAGGTGGATCTGATCATCGAAATCGTCGACGCCCGCCTGCCCTACAGCAGCTCCAACCCGGTGATCGAGAATTTCCGTGCCGGCAAGCCCTGTCTGAAACTGCTCAGCAAAAGCGACCTGGCCGACCCGGCCATCACCCAGCAGTGGCTTGAGCACCTGCAAAAAGACCCCACCGTCCGCGCCCTGGCCATCACCACCCACCAGCCGGAACCGATGCGCAAACTGGCGGATATCTGCCAGCAGATGGTCCACAAAAAGCGGGACCGGGCCACCACCATTACCGCCCTGATTACCGGCATACCCAACGTGGGCAAGTCCACCTTCATCAACACCCTGGCCGGCCGTCAGGTGGCCCGGGCCGGCAACGAACCGGCGGTGACCCAGCGTCAGCAGCGTATCGAACTGGGCGGCGGCCTGATCCTCATCGACTCCCCCGGCATACTCTGGCCGAAAATCGAAAATCGTAACAGCGGCTACCGCCTGGCCCTCTCCGGCGCCATCAAGGCCACCGCCATGCAGGAAGACGACGTGGCCCTGTTCGCCGCCGAATACTTCATGCAGGCCTACCCTGAACAAATGAAAGAGCGCTTCAAACGCGACGACCTGCCCGAAGAAGGCGTGCCCTTCCTGGAAACCATCGGCAAACAACGGGGCTGCCTGGGCAGCGGCGGCCACGTGGACTTCGACCGCGCCGCCACCCTGCTGATCAGCGAATACCGCGGCGGCAGACTCGGCCAGCTCACCCTGGAAACCCCGGCCATGGCAGAGCAGGAGCATGTAAAGGTGGCGGAGATACGGAGGCTGAAAGAGGAAGAAAAGGAGGCGAAGAAGAAGGCCAGGAAGGCGGCGTATAAGGCGAAGGGGCAGAAGTAGTGTTATCCCATTGGCAATAACAAAACATCATTAGTGGCGACGATGAAAACGTATGGCGTCTTCTTTAGAAACAAATCGTGATCCGGACGCCCTAGGGGTGACATCAAAGCCCTCTAGTCTCAAACTCGCTTCATAATTGCGACGGCGAACGCTGGCGAAATACGCCTTTTTGGTTTTCAAAGAAGGAGAAGACATAAAGCACCTTCGGGTAAATTCACACCTAAGATCATATTAATATCAGTAAAAAGTGGCATATTTTGATCAACGCTTCGCGCTGGATTCATATCTCCCGCACAACTAGAAACTCAGCGCTGATCTGAGCCGATCAAGGAGCAACTCCGCATCAGGATCCCGGCAGAGCGCAAAACAGCCGACGCCATGCTCCCCCCAAAAACTGTTATTGGTCAGCATACTAATACCACTTTCACAGTCCGGCACCAGCAAGATAGATAGAACAGGTGTAGCATCACCCCTTCTTATAGAGTCCCGATAGATATGCGCCGACGCCATGGCATCAAGAATTCTGGATCGACTGACAGAGTACTTACTGTCCAAGCACATGAAGCGCTTTCCACTAAAGTCATCAACTTCTAAAAGCAGGTCCGGTATTCGCTGGCGTGACACAGAGCAATAGCCATAGCGGTTGCGACTTAGCATCGATCCACAAACCAGCTGAGAATAAAGCCGAATGGAAGCATCGCCATTTCGACCTGTCAGGCAATGATCAACCGTGCTTGAAGGCTGATCCAGCGACCAGCTGTATTCAGGAAACGCCGCCTCCAGAGCCTGCGCAAGAACGACAAAACACCAGCCTTCATAGATCGCCCATGTCGGCGCCAGATAGTGCTTCTCATCAGGGGAAAGCGAGTTGATTCCACGGCGAATAATTCGGCCGCCAGACTGATAAGCACGGAGATAGTGCGGATGACCAGAGACGGTATTCAGTCCGGCAACACCGCCCCGGTTTTCACTGGCATGACAGAACGGCTCCATGCGTGAATAGCGCAATAACTTCTGATCGATATCACGCAGGAATGCCAACTTTCTCGGCAACCGTGGCAACAGATCCGTTTCAGTATCTGACGTCCTGTCTTTCCAATCAGACAAGATCGCAGCCAAGGTCCTGACATGTCGCCTAACTGTATTCAGCTGATCTGCCATTAGACGATTAGCAGGATTATCCTGGGTTGGCTCATGAAATGGCACATCCAGATATTTTCCGGCGGGATCATGGAGCGGCTCGTCCCCCACGCCTGCAAATGCAGCCAGCAAGGCAGGATCACCCGCCAGCCGCCGCAAGGTGGCCACATCCACCCTGCGGGCCATCGACAACGGCACCTGCTCCCGATAGCTTTCAGGCCTAACTACAGGCCGTTCGCTGATTAGTTTTAGTCCGTCAAGATAACTTGATACATACTTCTTGAGGCGAAAATAGCGCAACCAAATAGACCGTGCATTATCTGACTGACCGGCCAGGCCATGCTTTCCTGGCTCGCTGCCCAGTACCAGCGATGGGGAGTACTCTACTATCGCGGAAAGGTATTCATGGAACTGATCCCGCCCGGACTTGTTTTCTGCAGGCGCCACATCTGCGACGTAACGCCAAAATCTGCTTTCGTCGGCCAGTTCAAGTTCAACCGTCACTTCACCGGAATAAAATCCCGGCTGCCAAATCCAGAATGCTTGCTGGCGATCCATTTCCAGCAAGGCGTCATCCACGTACAAGCGCGCACCACTGAAAGGCACCGCAATTTGATAACGGCCAAGCTCATATAAGCCTTGCAGTGTTGCCCTAACAGACAGACAGCCGACCTGAGTCAGCCCCCCTTCTGATTCGAGAAAGACAGGAAGTTCCATATCATCGCCAGAATCGCATCATGCCAATATCAGCAAGATCTGACTTTAGAGACTTCACTTTATTCACGCTGCGTTCCAGCCCATGCTGATCCAGGATCTTGATCGTCTCATCCATCGCCATCCGTAAACGCTCACTTTCCGTTCCACGCAACTTCGGCAGGACCCTGGCATAAACCACATCGTCCAGAGAATCGACAAACGAAAATCCTGAAGCCTGGCGGGCCAGAGAAAGGTAGGACAACACATCTTCCACTGTACGCCAGCCGAAATGCAGTCGCTCCGGGGCCAATGCATCAAGCAAGCCAGCAAGGCAGGCCTGTACAGTCGTCAATTCTTCTGCATCCAGCCCAAAACTGCCCCAGCGGGGATAGTCGTCCAGGCTAATATCCCAAAACTCCAGCGTGAAGGCACGATCCAGTACCTTGTCGGAAATCCCATGAGTCGTCTCATCCATGTTTACCGTGCCAATAATCGCCACATTGGCAGGAAACGGTATCTGGCCCGGCACACCATCAAAGCTATCCCCCTCATTGTGTAAACACAGATCCTCACCAGACTCCATTGCAGATAGCACAGGCGAAAAGTATTGCTCCGGATGGGACAAGTTCATCTCATCCAGAATCACCATAAAGGGCTGATCCGGACGATTCACTGCCTTTAGCAAAAAATCCAGAAGAGGTGATCTGACATAATGGTCCCTTTGCAGCGGATTGATATAGCCAAACAATGGAGAAGGGTCATACCAGCCCGGCTGAACAGCCATCACAAGCACATGATCCTCAGCTGGCAGAGCAAACTGAGCCATTACTGCCTGTCCATAGCGTTGCGCCAAAAGGGTCTTCCCAGAGCCAGACAAACCAGCGAGAATCGCGAAATGACGGCGCGGATTTGCCCACAACCCGACATGCAGCTGACTGACCAAACGGGGAGAAAATGCGAGACCATCGATAGTCGATGCAATCATCCTTTCCTGGTTGACACCCCGCATATCCAGTTTTGCGGCATCATCGACAGGAAGAACATCTTCACTAACGCTCTCTTTCGGCAGAAACTCTGGCTCCCAATCAATCTGGTTAGCCCAAAATCGGCCGGATTCAGTCAAGGCATAGTTTCCATCCCGGCAATCTTCTACCAGTTCGAAATCACGCATCCATTTAAGTAATGCGCGGGGTGCAAACTGCGACTTCCAGCCAGGGTTTACAGACTGAAGGAGATCAAGCAGCTCACTTACCTGAACCGGACCATTCTTCATGCGAATAAACAAATGATCGACGCCCAGGGTTCGGGTGATCAACAGGGGAACAAGTTCAGACGGATCGTTATCCAGAAGATACGACTCCCCCCTGCTTGTGGGAGTAAAGACGCCTCCCTCCTCCTGAACCACATAGAATTCATTCTTGAGAAGGCTAACAACGGTTCTCAAAGAAGCATCGCTGTAATCCGGAAACTCTCCCCGCAAAAAATCAATCAGCTCTTCCCGAGTGACCCCATCCACTACAAAACTGACCGCACTGGCCAGCATCGCCAATCCATTGCGTACGCTGTTAAGACCTTTTCGCCGCTGCAACGCTGGCAGTGGTCGCAACTCAATATCGCCCTGACTGTTAGCGGATTCAACTTCAGGCTCAGCGCTTTCCACTTGAACGTGAGCTTCGTATACCATCCAGGGTAAAGTCATACGGATGGCAAGCGCTTCGGTCGAGTCTTCGGCAGGGCCAAGAATCTGATCCAGCTTCGCCATCATGTCCAATTGACAGGCTAGCGGGCCGGGCTTCTTTCTGCGCTTTCCAAACCAGGCCCGATGACACTCAAAGGCCATCCGCCGGTAAGTGATGGTTGTAAAGTAACGGGGATAAAGCGCAGCCAAGGCCCGAAATATTTTCATCCACGGGACGCGCCGTGAATATTGCTTCAGCTTTTCTACTATCTGATTGAAAAAGTTCTGCAGAAACGCCTTTCTTGCATCAGGGCTTTCCGGCAATAGTTTGAAAGATTCCTCTGCCATCCATGAGCAGAACTCAGGATCATCCAGTGCAGCGCTGATATCAACAGTCCCCATTCCAATACCGGAAACAGGATTGTCTTCCCAAAGTCGACGCTGAAACTCATGCGTCTTTCGGGTATCAAGATCCGCCGCCCTGACATAATCAAGGAAATTGACAATATTGTTTACCCATCCTGCATTCACTTCCATCGGATCAATTTTCGCCAGCACCTCAGCAAGCTGCTGATCATTGCTCAAATCCATATGAGATTCTCCATTCGCAATCCCGTAATACACATCAACCAATTATTCTCAACCGCTGGAATCAATGACTGAGATCCAGCTATTCCCAACAGAGCTTCACTTTCCCCAACAACGCCCAGAATACACAACGGGACAGAAAGCCTGCACCAGCCTTGACTCGATGGCCTCCAGAACTGGTTCATCTCTATACAGAGGGCTCTTTATCCAAAGAGGAGGTTGATGGGTGAGGATATTTCCCATCTGGTGCACGATAACGCCCATCACTCCCTCATGCTCTGGCTTCATCAATTCTTTAACAATGGCTCCACCCAGCCGTGAGAAATCGCAGGGATAGCCCTGCCATATGGATACCACTCCAGGGACACCTTCCTTTTCATAGTAGGTCATGACCTGCTTGGAGCCTGCTTTCAGCCCATTCCCGATCAGCCGCCTGAGCAGAAAATTTTCACTTAACCCCGGCACAGTCATGAAGTCCAAATTGGCTGCCCCATCCAACAAAGCCAGCTTATATTCCTGGTGAGCAACCAGCACATTGCTCTTTCTCTTCTGCTTCAGGCTATTGATCAAGGCCACGAAAGGGGCTGCATCGATGGCGGCAGGCAGTGATGGCGGGGACAGGCTATCTGGATAGCCATAATCCCTGATATCAATCTCCTTATATCCGCTATCAAGAAACAGGCCATACGGCTCCGCGGCTTTCCTGAGATACTGGGGCCACGCCATCTGATAACCGCCAATCCATTGTTCGCCATCGGCTTCCTGAAGGCGCTTGCATTCGACGGTGAAGCGTCCGGCCTCTGTGCTCACGATCAGATCTGGCGTTTTCCCCATTCGAGAACGCGGCACTATGTATTCGGGTTCAAAACCCGGATGGGAAAAGACTTCCCCCATCAACATCTCCAGGTCCGCGGCTTCCCAGGTCGCGGGATTTTCATAGCCCTCCCTTACCCGTTTGAAGCCATGAACATTGCGGAGCAACTCATATTGCTTCGCCTTCGCTAGCAAGCTGCCGAATTGTGAAATCCCCTCTCCGAACACCAGTTTCTGGTAGACCGGATGTCTCGGGTAATCCTGGTTCTCTGCCTGCCAGCCCGCATCGAAAACACCTCTTAACACTGACATCAGTTTAGAGATCCGCGCATCCGATAGCGCAACCTGGTCACGCCAAACCGGCTTTTCCCACCAGCGGCTGTTCCATGCCAACTCAATGTCAGGAAGAGAGTCTCTAGCAGTCATGACTATCGCTCAAACCTTGAATCCGACTTCATTTCGCCTTCTTCCTTCCCCGCTTCACCGGCTTGGCCGCTACGCGTTCTGCCTTAATCTTTTCCAGCAGAGCTTCGGCGCTGTTTTTGCCGGTGATCAGGTCGGGATTGTCCTTGCGCCATTGTTCGGTGAGCTCACCGCGTAAGGCCTTGGCGAGGATGGATTGGGTGAGGTTATTGACCCGCTCCAGGGCGTTGTTGACCTGGGTTTCGATGGTGTCAGCGTAGGCGAAGAGTTGGTCTACGCGGCGGACGATTTCGGTTTGTTCGTCAAGCGGCGGGGCAATCAGGCGAAATTTTTTACATGCAGGCATGTAGATTGTTTTTACCGTTGACCCTTGCCCCGATATTGTCAGGTGATCTTTGGCCGCCATAAAAGCATACATCAGGTAATAATTATTGAGCTCAGGACTACATATCCAATTCACGAAGTGCTGCGTCGTTGCCATTTCACAGCCCATGATTGTCGTATAGCCCACAGAGATATCACGGGAGAAACAAACAGTGCCCCTTGGAAGAATTCGCGCACTGGAATTCTCTATCCCTTTCATATTGGGCATGAACTTTGTTTTCTCAATTACCCTGCCATGAGCGGCCCGAATATCCTGAAGGCTAATCCAAGGAACATCACCATTTTCCCAATAATCCGTTCTAGACTTTCTTGGGGTATGGCCAGACTCCAGTTTTGCCAAATCAACCAAATCATTCCAAGCCCACCCTTCAGGCACCTCCTCATACTCTCGACCAATAGTGATTGGAGGCTGCTGGAATGAAATTGCGTTTGTTCCTCGCCACTCTTCCGTCAACTTCCCGCTCACGGCGGCGGCGAGGACGGATTGGCGGAAGCGTTTGAGGATTTTCGGGATGCGTTCGAGGCGGGCTTTGGTGCTTTCCACCTGGGCCAGCAGGGTGTCGAGTTTTTCGGCGATGGTTTTTTGTTCGGCTCGCGGCGGGATAACCACCTCAATCAAAGACAAATCTTTTGTGCTTATATTAAGCTGAGCAGCTCCTTTAGCTGACCTCTGAATTTCTCTCTGAACCAAGTCTGACCGAGTTAGGTGATAAATATACCTACTATCCATTTTTACCGATGGAACTAGCCGTGCAACACGCTGATTCAATACGGCAGGCAAATGCTTTTCTCTAATTGTTGCAACACGCCCCACATTCCCTGTGAGAGACATAAGCATATCCCCACACCGGAGCATGAATTTCTCTGCGCCGAGCTGTTCAATATTGACGTAGGCAGGATTATGAAGCGATATGCCGTCTGCTTGTACGTTGCCGATTCTGATAACAAATGCACCATCATCACAATAAGTGCTGCTTTTAAAAGCAAATCCATTTTGAAAACTAACTATCTCACCGAGGGGGGACCGAATCCACTCAAGGGGTTTGACTGCCTCTGTCATAATTGCCGCTCCCCAAGAACCTCCTTCAGCAGTATTCTTTGCCCATCAGCCTCCTCTTCTGCCCCCAACTCCCGCATCAAGCCATCCAGCTCTCCTAACGCCTGCACCAACTCACTCATGGCTTCCCCGGCCAAAACTTCCGGTTCAGGCAGGTTCGCCGCGTCCACACTGTCACTGTCCTTGAGCCAGGCAATATCCAGCGAGTCGCCCTTGTGGTTGGCGATCCATTCGCGGGTGAAGCAGCGCCAGCGGCTTTTGATGAGTTGTTCGTCGGCGTCCTGGTTTTCTTCGGCTTTTTTTGCATCGGCGCTTAGATCAATTTCTTCAGCGTTGAAGCTGTATTCGCCTTCGGTGCGGTTTTGTGGGTAGGCGGCTTGCGCCGCGCCCCCCTCTCCCCCGGCCCCTCTCCCCGCAGGGGCGAGGGGAGCAAAAACAGACTCGAAGGGTTTGAGGTGTTGTTCGCCGAAGGGGGTGCGTTTGCCGAAGCTGGGCATGTTGGTTCTGAGGTCGTAGACCCAGACGTTTTCGGTGCAGTTTTCTTCTTGCAGCTTGTCTTTGGCGCTGCCTTTGGTGAAGAACAGTACGTTGGTTTTGACCCCCTGGGCGTAAAAGATGCCGGTGGGCAGGCGCAGGATGGTGTGCAGGTTGCACTTGTTCATCAGGTCGCGGCGCACGTCGGTGCCGACGCCAGCTTCGAACAGCACGTTATCCGGTAGCACTACGGCGGCGCGGCCACCGGGTTTGAGGTTGCGGTAGATGTGCTGCAGGAAGGCGAGCTGTTTGTTGCTGGTCTTGTAGGTGAGGTCATCTCGGGTGATGGAGGCTTCGCCGCCCTTGGCGGTGCCGAAGGGCGGGTTGGCGAGGATGATGTCGGCCTTGTCGAGGCTCTGGCCGACCATACCCAGGGCATTACCCAGGTGAACCACACCCTCTTTGTCGCCTTCCATGCCATGGAGCAGGCAGTTCATCAAGGCGAGGCGGCGGGTGGAGGGCACCAGCTCCACGCCGATGAAGGCCTTGTTCTTTTGAAACTTGGCATCCTTGGCGCTGAGATCGAGATAGTCATCGGTTTGTTCGCGCATGTACTGATCGGCGGCCACCAGGAAGCCGGCAGTGCCGGCGGCCGGGTCCTGAATGGTTTCGCCGATTTGCGGCCGGATGCAGCGCACCATGGAATCGATCAGGGCGCGGGGAGTGAAGTATTGCCCGGCGCCGGATTTGGTTTCGTTAGCGTTCTTTTCCAGCAGGCCTTCGTAGAGATCGCCGAGGCCATCCTTCTGGGCGCTGAACCAGTCGATCTGGTCCAGGGTCTTGATCATCTGCTCCAGATGGCGGGGCTCGCGCAGGCGGGTCTGGGCGTCGGCGTAGATGGCGCTGATGAGCGGGTCTTCGTGGACCGGCTTGCCGTCGTTGTCCTTGCCGGTGGAAAGGCTGAGCAGGATGCGCTTGTAGTCGTTGAGCAGGTTGATGCCGGATTTTTCGTTGAGATCGGTCCAGCGGCACCCTGGCGGCAGTGGGTGGTTTTTCAGGGTGCCCGCTTCGGTGTTTTCGTGAACCATTTTGATAAACAGCAGCAACACTAGCTCGGTAACGTAGTCGGAGTAGTTGATGCCGTCGTCGCGGAGGACGTCGCAGAGGTTCCAGAGTTTCTGGACGATATCGTTGTTAGTCATGAAGGTGTTTCCGTTATTCCATTGGCGTTATGCGTGCTCGATGAGCAGTTCGCACAGCGGCTGGTTGATGTAGTAGTTGGCGCGACCAATCTTTTCCTTGTGCAGGAAGCCATGGTCGACCAGCAGATCCAGGTAGCGGGTGGCGGTAATTCGGCTGACACCCAGATCGTTCATTACGAAGTCGATTTTGGTATAGGGGTGATTGAACAGGTTGTTGAGTAGCTCCTGCCGATAAATCTTGGGCAGCTCTTCACGCATGCGGTGCTTGTAGTGCTGCATGAGCTGCTTGATCTGATTAATCAACTGGATGGTGGTCTGGGAGGTTTGCGCGACGCCTTCCAGCATGTAGAGCAACCAGGGCTCCCAGTTACCGGTATCCCGCACGGCCTGTAGCTGGGCATAGTAATCGCCCTTGTTGCGGATGATGTAGCGGCTGAGATAAAGCACCGGCAGATCCAGCAACCCCTTGGCCACCAGGTAGAGAATATTGAGGATGCGCCCGGTGCGGCCATTGCCATCGTAGAAGGGGTGGATACTTTCAAACTGGTGGTGAATGACCGCCATTTTCACCAGCTCATCGGCATCACAGCAGCCGTCATCGTTGATGTACTCCACCAGGTTGTTCATGAGTGCATCGATGTCGTTGGCATCCTGCGGCGGAGTGTAGACCACTTCCCCGGTCTGTGAGTTTTTCAGCTCGGTGCCCGGCAGTTTACGAAAGCCTGCCTTGTTGCGCTCCAGCTGTTGCTGCACGGCGATGATGTCGTGAAGACGGAGCAACCGCTGGGTGCGCGCGACCCGAAAGCCTTCCTGCAGGGCAAAGGCGTAGTCCTGCACTTCCTTGGCGGCGGGGTTCGTGACCGCTTCGGCAAACAGGTTGGCCTTGTAGAGCTCATCGTGAGTGGTGACGATGTTCTCGATTTCGGAGCTGTCCTTGGCCTCTTGCAGGGTGAGGGTGTTGATCAGGATGGCTTCGTTGGGGATGGTGGCAGCCACCCCTTTGAGTTCGGCCAGATAACGGTGCGCCTCTGCGGTTTTCTTGAGCACGGCGCGGGTTTCGAAGCGCTCGATATCCTCAAGAGGCAGCGGGGTGACGGTGGTCATGGGTGGCGCTCCGTTTCGGCCGTTTCCTATAGGTATCGCGATATCAGGTATAGAAACTCGCAATTTGCTATACATATTCGCATAGTTATATATAGAAAATTCGGTTTTTTATATATATCAGCCTGCATCCTGGGGTGGCCAGATCGCCTCCCCCAGCTCATCCAGCACCGTATCCAGCTGATTTTCCAGCACTTTATCCAGCATTTTGACGCCACCCTGCTCGCCAAAACGCTGGTTAACGAAGTCCCGGTCGATGATGACTTCGTGGACCAGCTGCTTGGCCAAACGCTCCAGCCACTTGAGTTGGTTAGGGGCCCAGCTGTGCTGAGCGTAGATGCGGTCCATGGCTTCGGTGACACGCTGCTCGAAGGGTTTGAGGGCTTCGCCCAGGGCGGCGCGGCGGATATGGCCGACAATGCTGGCGGCGATGTCCTTGTTGGTCTGGTTGCGCACGGCGCTTTGCAGCTTGGCTTCGGTGTAGCCGTTGTTGTCTAGTAGCAGGCGCACTTCCTTGAGTTGCTCACGGGTGAGGTCGCGGGGCTTGTTGACCACCACGGCCAGGGCCGCGGACTCATTGAGCTGGTGCTGGATGAACTGGTTGAAGCTGTCCAGGTAATCTTCCGGGCGCTGGTACTTGCCGTAGCTCTGAGTGCGGTCTTTCAGTTCATCGTCGTGATCGGAGATCAGCGGCATGCGTTCGCTGCCGAGCAGCACTTTGACTTCCGCCAACTGGTCGATCAGGCCGCCATGCTGCTGCAGGAAGGCGGCAGCCTGTTTGGGGCCGAGATCGTGCAGGTGTTTGTGGAGAGTTTTCGGCTCCACGCCCCACAGCTGCTCCAGTTCGCTGAGCTTGGTTTTGACCTGGGGGTTGGTGTCCGCCTTTTGTCCGGCCTTGCGCAGCACCTGCATGAGTTTTTGGCTGAGCTGGCTGAGCACCACGTCGGCATGGCTTTCGTCCTGCTGTTCGCCGGGGGCGTTAAGGGCCTGCTCCAGGGTGTCCGGGTTGGCCAGTTCGTTGACCAGCTGCTCCAGGGTGATGTTCGGGTCTTTCACCAGGGGCTTCATGGTGTTCACATCATCCAGGGCGGCGTAGATATCCACCGGGTCGTAGATGCGGAATACGGTCTTGCCGATGTCGTCGCAGCGGCGGGTGGCGCGGCCGATCATCTGTTCGTAGAGGATGCGCGAGCGCACCCGACGCAGGAATACCAGGTTGCAGATAGCGGGTACGTCGATGCCGGTGGTGAGCAGATCCACAGTGATGGCGATGCTGGGGTAGCGCTCGTTCTTGTACTGGCTGATCAACTGGGACACCTTGTCGCTCTGCCCGGTGATCTTGGCGACGGCGGCCTGGTTGTAAGTGCCGTTGTAGAGCGCTTTGAAGGCATCATCAAGCAGGCGTTTGACCATGTCGGCGTGGCGATCAGTGGCGCAGAAGATCATGGTCTTTTCATCACCGAAGGGATCCAGTTCTTTCACCAGTTGTTCGCAGATCACCCGGTTGAAGTTTTCGTTGATGACCTGCTTGTTGAAGGTGTCGACCTCGAAACTCACTTCGTCTTCCAGCTCGGCGGTTTCCACGGCGCCGCTCCGGGTGTTGATGACGGACACTTTTGTACCCTTGTCGAACTTGATGCCTTCCTGGGTGAGCTGGGTTTCATAGCGAATGGGCGGCTCGTGGTCGATGAGCCAGTCGTCGGCTACGGCTTCCCGGTAGGAATAGGTGTAGACCGGTTTGCCAAAAATGTCGCTGGTGTGTTTGGCCGGGGTGGCGGTGAGGCCGACTTTGACAGCATCAAAGTAATCCAGCACCCGGCGGTAGCTGGACAGATACTGGCTGGCATCGCGGGTGGCCAGTTCGCCTTCGGTCATTTCCTGGTCCAGGGTGTACCCCCGGTGGGCTTCGTCGACGATGATGCAATCATAGGCATCCACCGGCGGCGGCGTGTCGCTCATGAACACGCGTTTGACCATGGCCTGCACGGTGGCGACTTGCACACGAGTTTCCGCTTCAGCAGCCATGTCGCCCAGCTCGGCCACGTTATAGATTTTGGACAGTGTCTGGTTCTGTTCCAGGGGGGCTTCATTGAAGGCATCAATGGCCTGCTGGCCTAGCGCTGAGCGATCCACCAGAAAGAGAATGCGCTTGAAACGTTCCGCTTTCAGGAAGCGGTACATCAAGCCAATAACGGTGCGGGTTTTACCGGTGCCGGTGGCCATGGCCAGCAGAGCCCGTCGGATGTCCCGTGACAGGGCGTCTTCCACCGCATGGATAGCTTTTACCTGGTAGTCGCGCAGTTTCAGGTAGCCGAAGGGTTCGCTTTGCAGCGCCTGCTCGGCTTTTTCCTTGCTGCGTTTGAGCTGATCCAGCAGGCCTCCCGGGGTGTGGAATTTGGGTAGTGCGCGCTTGGTGTTGCTGGGTGCGCGGACATCCCGAAACCAGGTGCCGGACTGCTCTGCCAGCTGCGGCACATAGGGGCGACCATTACAGGAATAGACAAAGGGCACGTTGTAGTGCGCGTCATTATCATCGGGCCAAGCGATGGTACGCCCTGCCAGCTCGAAGGCGGGCACTAACGGTGCCGCAATCTGAAAGCCCTTACTGTAGCGTTCTGCCTGGCGGATCTTGCCCGCCACATTGGTGTTTTCCTTTTTTGCTTCGACCACGGCGATGGGGGTAAGGCCTGCGAACAGCACATAGTCAGCGCGGCCTTTCTTGCCCCCATAGGTGGTGGGCCATTCTGCGATGGCCCGGTTATGGCCTTTCTCCGGTCGGGCACCTTTCTGGTAGGTGAGTTCTTCGCTGTCGGCTTCCCAGCCTTCTTCCTGTAGCTGGTTATCGATGAGTACGCGGGTCAGGGCTTCATCCAGCACGATTTCCTTGCTGGCGGCCTGGGTCTGGGTGGCCACGTACTGCATCTGGCTGGAGGCCGCTTTCTCGCCCTGCTCTTTCAACTGCTGCTGCAGGGTCTGGATGGTTTTTTCGTAATCTTGCTGTTGCTGCTTTAGCGCGGCTTCATGGTCTTCTGCCTGTTTGGCCAGAGCGCGAGACTCTTCATCCATGGCCAGCGCCAGGGCTTCATATTCCGCTTTTTCTTTTTCGATCAGGTCATTGAGCTGCTGACTGGAACCCAGGCTGACGTTGGCTTCCTGCAGCTCATGCTGGAGTTTTTCGATTTCCACCTGTAGCTGGCGCTGCTGAGTACTGGGGTCTTCGGGGGGCGTGAAGGGGCCTGGTTTGAAACCGGCTCCCGCCTTGCCGAAAGCACGGTGGAACCAGATAGCCAAAGCGCGTGCCACTTTCAGTCCATCCATGGCTTCGCGGTGCTGGGTGCGGAACTGGTGGGTGGCCTTGTTACCCTCGATACGCAGGGTGTGGAACAACTCTCGCACCACCGGTTCGAAGCGCAGCTCGCGATTCAAGCGATAGAGCAGGTCCGCCTGGGAGGTTTGTTCATCAAAATCGACACCGGCACGTGCTGCCAGATGCTGGGTAATGGCTTCCGCAAACTGACGCAGCTTGATCAGGGTGGTGTTGGGGTCACTGGCAAAGGCCCGCTCCGCCGACGCCGCCAGCTCCACGAACAGTGGGTCGTGCTCTTGCAGGAAATCGAAATTGGTCGAGGTGGTTCCCTGATTCAATGCTGCCCCCAAATCCTTTCAGGTGCCGGTTTAGTGTCCCTGTCACCAGCGATATCAGCCACCACCCTGGCAGCCTGAAGTTTATTCATATTTGCTGTGAACCTTATCACAAGGCCACAGGGCTGCCAGCTTTCTCTGGCTACTTTTCGCATCTGGCTGGGCGCTTTCGAATCACACTACTGGTCTAGACCAGGTCACGCGTTTTGAGAGCCGCTATTCTCTTCTATACCCCTTACGTGCGTTACGTCCCCGAATTCCTACGGCGGGGCTAGAAACCGGCATGAGAGACACTTCACCCATAAGTCGGCGATCTCAGGAGCAATCAATGTCGAAAGAATGGCAAAATTTCGACATGGTCAACCAGTATGTCGATTGAATCGACATCCGCAAGGCGCTGAGTTGTCACAAATTTTGTGACAACTGGGACTTTCGCTTGCGCATTTTTTAACGAAAACCGGGGCCTTTGCGGCCGATTTTGAGATTTTGCGGGTGAAATAGTGAGGTTTTCTTGAACGTGGGCGTTTCGGACCTCGAGAGGTGTTATTCGCTGAGCTCACCCTTTGGGCCGCACGGAACGACGTGCGTTACTTCGCTACGCTCCGTTCCTGGCGCAGGATTAGCCTTTGGTGGAGCTGCCGGATTTCAGGCACAAAAAAGCCCGGCTGTTTCCAGCCGGGCTTTTTTGTATCTCGATTGGTCGGGACGGGAGGATTCGAACCTCCTACCCCTTGCACCCCATAAAGGTTACAGCTTGTCCGTCGCCGTCCAACAGAATCTATAAACCATTAAATATCAGTAAGTTAGTTAAAAATACATCTTTGCATTGTCCAACAACGTCCACTAGAATCCACCGAAAGCGATTGAGAAACGGTGACGGAACGGTGACGAGATTTCGGAGCATACATGGGCATCATCACAGATAGACACCTCACTCCAAAAGACCCCAAAGATGCCTGGCTAACCGAAGACGGCCCACGTGGGCATGGTCGATTCATGGTCAGACTTCAGCCAAACGGGAAGCATCTCTTCTACTTCCGTTACAGTGACCAGACAGGTAAACGCCAGTTTCACCCGCTTGGAGTTTACTCACGCACTGGCACCACCGGGCTCACTCTCAAGCAAGCCCGCACCCAAGCCAGCGAGTTATCGCGGCTCTACGTCTCAGGCATCAAGAACATTGGAGAGCACCTTAACTCAGAACGGGCCGCTCGAGAGGCCGCTAGGCAAGCAGAGCTATCACGCCTTGAGCAAGAAGCGGCACAAAAAGAGGCCGAGGCCGCTGCACTGGCTTCTCGGCAAACCGTTTCCCAGCTCTTTGAGCGATGGATGGAAATTGACGTGTCACACCGGAAAGACAAGGGTACAGAAGTCCGGCGCATGTTCGAGAAGGACGTTCTCCCCCTCATTGGCCAAGTCTTTGTCGCAGACATCCGTAAAGGGCACATCACTCAGGTGACAGATGCCATGGCGGCACGGGGTGTCACCCGCATGGTGAAAGTCGTATTCAGCCTGATGCGACAGATGTTCCGCTTTGCCGTGGACCGAGACATCATTGAATTCGACCCCAGCAGCAGTATTCGGAAAGCCAAAATCGGAGGTAAGGAGACTGAACGTGACCGAGTGCTATCCGAGGACGAGATTCGACAACTGACAAACGCCCTACCCTCTGCCAACCTGCTGAAAACCTCTGAATTGGCTGTCTGGATAGCACTTTCCACCTGTTGCCGCATTGGTGAACTTCTGGCGGCACGCTGGGAGTATATTGACCTAGAGCAAAGAACTTGGCTTATTCCTGCCGAAAACAGCAAGAACGGCAAGCCTCATCAAGTACACCTGTCAGCCTTTTCTGTCAGTTTCTTCCAACAGCTGCAGGAAATGACAGGCCTGTCCCCATGGTGCTACCCGAACAGAGCGGAAACCGGCCCTCTCTGCTCAAAAACCATAACCAAGCAGCTTTCTGACCGACAGCGCCCGTCAAATAGTGGCACCATGAGCAATCGCACTAACAACGCGCAAGCTCTTTGTTTACCCGGTGGCAAGTGGACACCTCACGACCTTCGCAGAACCGGCGCAACCATGATGACCGCTCTAGGCGTACTTCCTGAAGTCGCAGAACGCTGCCTGAACCACACCGAAGAAAATAGGGTTAAAAGGACCTATCAACGCCATAGCTATACCAAGGAATGCAGCGAGGCTTGGGAGAAATTGGGCTCCCGGCTCCAGGATCTGACAGAACCAAGATGATAGCTGATGCGTTAAATGGGAGTTTTCGCTCCAAGTGACATCTAGAGCTCAACTAAGCATTCAGGCTACCTACTCTTTCTATGAAGAATATACTCACATATTTGACCCACGCCTAAATAACACGCCTATTATTGAATTCTGACAGCCAGCAATCGACATTAGTCTAAACAGGATTGGGCAATTTTCCGCAAAATAGTCGCTTTCCTCACCATAGATCAATTCCCCAGCGTTTTACCAAGAAAGCAAGCAGAGCAAAACAAAATACGGTCAAAAAAGCTGACACTAATAAAGCCAGCCAAAATCCCCAGCGCTCAAGCATTGCTGGGAATAAGGCGAACATGGGCAGCGTTGGGAGCACATACCAAAAGGTATACCAAGCATGATTGGCCAGTTTGGCAGTGGGTTGGCCCTCAAAATAAAGCCACACCAAGACCATTAGTGTAACGACAGGCAGTGACGCCAATAGCGCCCCCACCCTATCACTCTGCTTAGCTAGCTCGGAAACCAAGACTATAATTGCGGCTGATACTAGGTATTTAATGACTAGCATTGACATAATTTTTCCTCCTGATTCCCTAGCCTAATATCAATCAATTCCTTTGAACTCACCAGTGAAGTTTACGTCGTACACGTTACCCGTGTTGGACATAAGTATATAAAGCGTTCGCTCCTCATCTTCATGATTCATAGCCACAATGTAATATCCGGGGCCAGATTTACTGATACCCACGCTCTCGTCGGGGATCTCTCTCCAGCTTTCGTCCAGTTTGCCAAATCCCATACCCCGATCTTCCTCGGTGAGCTCGACAGCCACATACTTGGCTACTTCCTCCGCCTGATCGGCGGTTACCGTGGCATGCCCTCCGCCGTGAGAAAACACCGGCGAGGCAAAACTCAAGGCCATCATCGTCATCAAGATTTTCATCCATCTCATAACATTTTCCTCATAAAAACAGATCAAATTTATTAATGTACATGGGCTTCGCCGTCACCATGGGCGTGAGGATTAGAGGCACTGTTTGGCAACTCCTCCGGCTCACGACCCTCTGTTTCAACCTCACCGTTAACACTATCCTCTGCATCCAAATCAAAGCGCTTCTCGTACCCGGACAGCGGAGAATTAGCAACCCCCATGTCTTCATGAGTATGCTGGTGATCATCCTTGTTCAGCGGAAATTCATCAGGATTGCTTGAGTGTAGATATCCATGCAGCTGCATCAACAGCAACAGCAACCCCAACACCATCAGCAGCCCATTGGTCGCTTGACTGAAGCGTTTGAACGATGCCATGCGGCGCCAACCAGACAATAAAAACAACATGATGGCCAGCGCAGCAATCTGCCCCAACTCTACGCCAACATTGAAAGCCAGGATGCGAAAAACCAAACCATCTTCTGCCAGAGGTAATTGCTGCAATCGCGTCGACAGTCCAAACCCGTGAATAAGACCGAAAGCGAAAACCATCCACATTAAGTTTGGTGACTTCATCTTCAGATAAGTCTTGAAACCGCCAAGGTTATCAAACGCCTTATAGCAGATAGTCAGAGCGATAACCGCATCCACTAGGTAGTAATTCGCCTGAATACTATAGAGGGTGGCAAACACCAGAGTAATCGAGTGGCCAATGGTAAACGCGGTTATAAAACGAACAATGTCACTGAAGCGGGTCAGAAAGAACACCACGCCGAACAGAAACAGTAAATGGTCATAGCCTGTGACCATGTGCATCGCTCCAAGCTCAATGTACTCCATGAAACCGGCATTGAGCGCCCTCGCCTTATCCTCTGCTGACATGCCATGCCCCATGGCGATGCTGCTTGCCAAAATGGATAGAAGACCAATCCAGTATTTCAATTTCACAACCTAAACTCCCTTGTTGTTGATTTGCTGCGCTGCCTTCCCATTGACCAGCCGGTACAGGGCTGGCAGGACAAATAGCGTTAGCAAGGTAGAAGAAATAATGCCGCCAATAACGACAGTCGCCAGTGGTCGCTGAACCTCAGACCCGATACCCGTATTCAGCGCCATCGGCACAAAACCCAATGATGCCACCAGTGCGGTGGTTATAATTGGCCGTAATCTGGTCACCGCGCCTTCAATAATCGCGTCATCCAGCGTTACACCTTCATGCATCAACTCACGGATAAACGACACCATTACCAACCCATTGAGGATGGCAATACCCGAGAGCGCGATGAAACCCACAGCTGCAGAAATGGAAAAGGGGATATCTCTGAGAAACAGCAGTAGCACACCGCCCGTCAACGCTAGCGGCACACCAGTAAAGATCACGAGTGAATCCTTGATAGAACCCAGTGCAAAATACAGCAGCGCCACAATCATCAACAATGTCAGTGGCACAACCAGCGTCAGTCGCTGACTAGCAGATTGCAGTTTTTCATAGGTGCCGCCGTATTCCACCCAGTAACCTGCCGGCACCTGTACGGTTTCATTGATGGCTTCGCGAATTTCCTCCACAAACGAACCTAGATCTCGGCCACGCACATTAGCGGTGACGACCACCCTACGCTTGCCATTTTCACGGTTTACTTGGTTGAATCCATCAACCAAGTCAATACTAGCCAGCTCGCGCAAGGGAATCGAACCGAAACCAGGAACCTGAATAGGAAGATATCCCAAGCCTTCCATGTCGGTTCGATATTTTTCAGCCAGTCGAACGACGATATCGGCTCGACGATCACCCTCATAGAAACGCCCTGCCACTTCACCCCCTAATGCTATAGACAACTGGGATTGCAGCGTTGACTTATCTAGGCCATACGACGATAACACTGACTCCTTAGGTGTAATCGTCAAAACAGGTAGGCCAGTTACTTGCTCCATCTGAATGTCCGCAGCCCCGTCTATTTCAGACACCACACTTTCAATCTGCTTTCCCACAGCCTCAAGCTGTTTGAAGTCATCACCGAATACTTTAATAGCCAGCTCCGCGCGAACACCGGCCAGCAGCTCGTTAAAGCGCATCTGTATCGGTTGCAGAAATTCATAACGACTACCCGGAACAGTATCGACGATGGCAGATAAATCCTCGACGACTTGCGCCTTGGATTTCCCTGGATCTGGCCACTGATCCCTAGGCTTGAGAATAATGAAGTTGTCCGCAACGCTTGGTGGAACGGCATCGGTTGCCACATCGGCTGTGCCAATTTTGGCGAAAACTCTCTCCACTTCAGGCATCTTCCGGATTTTTTCTTCCAGCGTTCTCTGCATCGAAATTGCCTGACCAAGGGAGGTTCCAGGGATGCGAAGGGCATGCATAGCAATATCCCCTTCATCCAAATTCGGCACGAACTCACTGCCAAGACGACTGGCCATAAACATTGATACGAGCACAACGAATACAGCTAAAGAGACAACCACCATACGTAGAGCTACGGCTTTTTTTACCAGACGTTGGTAGCCATTTCGCAACCCTATCATGGCTCTATTTTCCTTCTCTTCCACTCCATTGCGAAAAAGCAAAGCTACACAGGCAGGCACAAACGTTACTGACAACAACATGGCGCTAGCCAAGGCTATGATCACTGTCAGCGCCATGGGGTGAAACATCTTCCCTTCTACGCCGGACAAGGAAAATATCGGAAGATAGACGGCGGTAATGATAAAGACACCAAACAGTGCAGGCCGCATCACCTCTTTGGTTGCCGTAAAGACAATAACCAGACGCTCTTTCTGACTTGGTGACGACCCCGCCCCCTTCGCTTGGCTCAGTCGGCGCAGGCAATTCTCCACGATGATGATTGCGCCATCCACCAGCAAACCAAAATCTAGCGCACCCAGGCTCATCAAATTTGCACTTACTCGCGCATGTACCATGCCAGTAATGGTCATTAACATGGCGATGGGAATCACAGCAGCAGTTAGAAGCGCTGCACGAACATTACCCAGCAAAAGGAACAGGATAACGATGACCAGCAACGCCCCTTCCAATAGGTTTTTTTGTACAGTTTCCAGGGTTTTTTCTACCAGACCGGTGCGGTCGTAGACAGCGGTGGCGGTAATACCTTCCGGTAGGCCAGCCTTGATTTCCTCAAGCTTTTCACCCACTGCGCTAGCGACCGTTCGGCTGTTTTCACCGACCAGCATAAACACCGTACTCATTACCACTTCGCGGCCATTCTGGGTTGCCGCTCCCGAACGTAATTCCAGCCCCTCTTCTACCGTAGCCACATCCTTAAGTCGTAACCGACTGCCATCCTCTGCCGTCACAAGGGTATTGGAAAGAGCCTCAAGTGAGACAACTTGACCCGGCACCCGCAGCAACCATTGAGAGCCGTTCTGCTCTACAAATCCCACACCACGATTTTGATTATTGGCCTCCACAGCCTCTACGATCTGTTGCTGACTGATACCGGCTGCAAGTAACTTACCCGGATCAAGAGCCACCAAAATTTCCCGCTTATAGCCCCCAATGGGGTTCACCTCAACAACACCGGGCACACGCAACAATTGCGGGCGAATGATCCAATCATGCACTGAACGCAGGTCCGTGGGTGTAATGGAATTGCCCTGTGCATCAACGGCACCGGGTTCCGCATCCACCGTAAACATAAAGATCTCACCCAGCCCGGTAGCGATTGGCCCCATCTCTGGTTGCAAACCCATAGGCAGATCTGAACGGGCACCTGATAACCGCTCACTTACTAGTTGTCGAGCAAAGTAGACGTCAGTGTCGTCACTGAAAATTGCTGTTACTTGAGATAAGCCATAACGGGAGACCGAGCGGGTATATTCGAGCCCAGGTAGGCCAGCCAACGTGGTTTCAATCGGATAGGTAACCCGCTGCTCAACTTCCAACGGGGTATATCCCGGCGCCTCAGTATTGATCATCACCTGGACATTTGTGATATCCGGCACCGCGTCAATCGGCAAGCGACTGAAATTCCACAATCCAAGAAAAGACAGAAGAGCGACAACCACCAGCACCAAACGGCGGCGCTGGATGGCGTGTTGAATTATGATTTCTAGCATATCTACAGGCCTTTAGTGATCGTGGGAAGCGCCGGACTTTTCGACATCGGCCTTGAGAAGGAAGCTGTTCTCACTGACATATTCGGTGCCGGGCTTCAAACCACCGAGCACCTCCACCCACTCTTTATCCTGGCGACCCAGCTCCAGCATGCGCACCTCATACTGCTGCCCTACCTTGGCAAACACTACGGTAAAATCCCTGAATCCCTGCAACCCAATACATTTCACAGCAAGGTCGACCGGATGCTTAGCCACTTCGATTTCAGCAGCCACAAATTGCCCCGGCTTCCAGCCTAAAGGAAGCTTGTCTAGTTTTATTAGCACGTTCTGGGACTGGCCTGAGACAGCCATAGGTTCAATAAAGATCACCTCGCCAGACACCGGCGTCTTGCCACCTGCCTGCTTCAACATGACCCGGTTACCCTCTTTTACCCGCTGGCGGTCAAGAGGATAGACCGCGACTTCTGCCTGGGTTTGCTCGATATCTACTATGACGGCCAAGATACGTTCTCCGGTCGCCTCACCAGCCCCCCCATCCATAAAAGCGATCACACCGGGCATAGGGGCACGCAATGAGTAAGACCGTAGGCTATCGTTACTTTCGATAGTAAAAAGAATATCTCCACGGGAAACCGTATCACCAAGTTTTTTGTGCACACGGACAATCTGTCCTTTAAAACGAGCTCGCAGCTCTCGCTTTCCAGAAGGAGGAAGCTTCAGCTTTCCGTAGGCAGAAATAGTCTCATGCAAGAGAGCGGGACCAGCGACCTCCGTGACAACACCCATGGAGTCAGCGACTTCTTGATCGATGGTTGTGCGGCCTTCAAAACTGTCATACTGCCATTGGTAGTTCTTCCCCTGATATTGCGCGGTTACCGTCACCTTGAATGAATGAGGCTCATATATTTCCATATCTCCGCGCAAAAACGACTCCTGAACAGTAAAACCGATTTCATCACGCACGCCGCCAAGCCGTGTCAGCACAACCTCAAGTTCCACTACTTCCGGATCCACTGCCTTACCATCGTCAGTTATCCAGGCGCGATACTCTGGCGGCACTCCGGTCTCAAAGATAGCCAGCTCCACCACAAAATTTCCTTCGCGAAGCATCAGACCGTTATTGGGTCCCTTATCAGGCTCGGCCTCTTTATTTTCAACAGCACCAGCAGCAATACCAACAGTAGGGAGAATCGCCAATAGACAAACCACTAACAGCAGACCAATATTTTTTATTGCTACTTTCATTAATTTTTCTCCTTACTGTTTGCAGAGAGAGATATTCCGGTGAGACGTTCAATTTCTGTGAGATTAACGTGGGAGCTCAACTGCGCACTGATCAACGCCAATCGAGCATCCAGCAATTCCTGTTTAACGGATTGCCATTCCAGATAAGTAAAACGGCCGACCGAATATGCTTTATTTGCCTCAGCCACCGCCTTCTGTAGCCGAGGAATAATTTCTTCATGCAAGGTGCTGGTCTGATGCCGGCTGTGCTGTAAGGCTTGATACAACTCAAACAGCCTGGCTTTTAAACGCGATTCCTCGCTGATCGCCATGGCTTGATTGACTGATCGTTTAGCCTGCAATTCGCTGACCCTTACTTCATTGCGCCGATTTTTACCCAGAGGAATCGCAACACCGGCCACTACGCCAAAATCATCTGTCGCCTCATAGCGACGGACACCCGCAGAAAAGCGCCAACTTGCAAGCGCATCAGACTTGGCTATCGCCATCTCCGATTCATTCACCCTGGCTCGGGTTAGGAAGATTTTGACTCTAGGGCTGTCTTTGAGTCTGACTTTCAGATCCTCCATGGAAACCAGCGTCTGATTTGTCTGAAGCTGTCCGAGGAGCTCAAAGTCCGCTGAATCACTGTTACCCCATTGCGCTGCAAGCTGCTGACGGGCTATCGCCAGCTCATGCTCCAGGTCTTCCACATCAAGTTCACGGCGACGCAATTCCACCTCTGTACGCAGGACATCCACTCGGGATGCCCCCCCTGCCCGACCACGGCGACGTATCTCTTCAAGAGATTGGGCCGCACTGTCTCTTGCCCCTTCGGCTACAGCCAATCGTTCCTGGTAAGACAGCGCAGTGAGAAATGCTTGTGCGGTACGCGCTCCTACATCAAATCGCTGGCGCTCAAGCTCGATGGTAACCAGAGACTGGCGCGCTTCAGCGGCGCCGACCCGACTATCTATCTGTTTACCTTCCAAAGCCCAGCTCAGACTCAAGGTCGCCTGGGCGCTGTCAGCCCCTTCGTAGACACCGCTACCGAGCGCATCTTCTACTTCGAACTGGACTTCGGTAGCGGTTCTTAATTTGGCTTGGTTAATTTGTGCCTGTGACGCGCCAGCACGAAATGACATGGCTTCCAGTTGCGGATGCTGAGTGAGGCTGCGCTCAATAGCTTGCTGTAGAGTCAGCGAGGCTGCCGCCGCATCCTCCACTAAAGCGGTCTGACCTATCAGCAGTAAAATGGGCAGCATCAAGTGCGTAAAACACCGATTGGCAATCGGTTTTTTACGCGTAAAAAAAACAGAAATCCAGCTCATCTGAACTCTCTCAATGAAGGAAAAGGGTTTCGAATAAATGATGGAGCACGTCAACACCGGCCGCGCTGCTTAATGTTGCAGAAATAGCAAGCACTACAACAGTCACCACAGGCAAAGCACGATATTCACTGACGCCTAGCAGGTGATGAACACGCCGTTCAACCGCATGGCGGGCAAAATAGCTATATGCATCATCTGCTTGCCTGTCTTGAGCGTTTACGGCGATTTTCTCCACCTGGAGTAACGCCTGAGCGATAATTGCAGGCTGGGGATAGCGCTGCACAACCCACTCATCAGCCAACTGTTCAATCGCCAGCTCAAACTCGGCCTGCAGGAAACGGCGTACACCGGGGGGATACAGGCACGTCAACAGGGAGAAGGCGAACTTGGCCAACGGATCGCGGCGACAAATATGAGCCTGCTCATGAAGACTAATAACCCGCCGCTCTTTCGCACTGATTCTGGAGGCAAGGCCTCGAGTAATATAGGCCTTGGGACTCCACAAACCGGCCACAAACGCCATTGGCACAGGGGTGTCTAGTTCTGCTAGTCCATCTTTGTCGCGCTCACTGAGCAGTCCGAGAAGTTGCTGACGCTGAACTTCGGACACCCCTTGCCAGCCCCTCCAAGCAAACAAGGCCAGCAGCCCAATAAGGCAAAAAAGCAAGAATACCCCATGCCAGGATGCGGGCGAGAAAAGATAGGCATGATGCCAATGAATAATGTCGGCCAGCCACAGGTTCGCTTGAGGCTTCCACTCAGGGAGGTAGGAAAGCAACGCTGCAGCCACCCCGGCAAACAGCGGAAAAACGGCAAAGGCCCAAAGTAGGTTTCTTCGTATAGCCAATTGATAGTGCGGCAGACGACTGGCAACCAGACGAA
Source organism: Alcanivorax jadensis T9 (assembly GCF_000756655.1). Lineage (GTDB taxonomy): Bacteria > Pseudomonadota > Gammaproteobacteria > Pseudomonadales > Alcanivoracaceae > Alcanivorax > Alcanivorax jadensis. The sequence continues at coordinate 25,853 of NZ_ARXU01000004.1, read as the reverse complement.
CCAGCAGACTAGCCATCATCGTTCCTGTGACCATTCCCAATATCAGGATCGTCAACAAGTGAAGAAACAACGCCGGATAGCCGAATATCATCAGCAACTACTCTTCGAGTCGGCAGCCCGGCGCGCTTCAATCAGCTTTTCCAGGGCCGAAACCTGATCATCCGACAGCTTTTCAGAAAAGGTGCTGAAAGCTGCAATAAGGGTACTGCCAGGATCCGCACTGTAATCTTCGCCAATTTCTTCGATAAGCTTGGCGATAAAAGCTTGGCGATCCATGGCTGCACTATATTGAAAGGCATGCCCTTGTTTTTCACGGGAAAGGAGCCCTTTTTTGAACAATCGATCCAGCGTGCTCTGGATAGTATTCAAGGTACCTCCGCGCTGCTTCTCGAAATGCGCATAGACAGACTTTGCGTCTGCCGTCCGCCCCTTCCAGAAGTATTGCAAGACTTGCTTTTCTAGTTCACCCAGCTGCATGAATCCTAACCACTTAGAGATTATCAATCTGGTAATCAGACTGACACACCTAAAACCGATCGTCAATCGGCTTTTGTATGACTAGCTCCCTCTCCCACCATCACACGGACAAATTTTGTCTTTAGCACCTGTAACCCCCCGCCGATTATTAGTGTCAGATCAGCACTGATCTGACACTAAGCAGGGTGCCAAGACCAGAAGATTGCGATCCTTATGTGCTCTATTTACTTATTCACAATCGCAACCACCCAAGCTTTAAGCTTGGTTAACCTGGATTCCTGTTGCGTCGTTGCATCAGCAGATAGGCTGCGGGCAGTACGAAAAGTGATAACAAAGGTGCTGTTACCATCCCTCCTACCATGGGCGCAGCAATGCGGCTCATGATCTCACTACCTGTGCCTCCCCCCCAGAAAATCGGAAGAAGGCCGGCAATAATAACAGCTACAGTCATCGCCTTAGGTCGAACACGTAATACCGCGCCATCACGGATAGCACCCATCAAGGCAGCTTCACCCTTTTGGCCCTGCTCCTGTCTCTCCTGCCACGCCTGCTTTAGGTACAGCAACATGATTACGCCAAACTCGGCAGCGACACCCGCCAGGGCGATGAAGCCGACACCAGTAGCCACCGACAAGTTGTAGTCCAGCAGATACAAGAACCAGATACCGCCGGTCACCGCAAACGGTAACGTCGCCATAATCAGCAAGGCTTCACCTACACGGCGAAAGGTCAGGAATAACAGTACGAAAATGATCAGCAAGGTCGCCGGCACCACCACTTTCAGTCTCGCATTGGCCCGCTCCAGGAACTCAAACTGACCGGCAAAGGACAAGCTGACCCCCTCTGGCAGCCTGACTCCATCATTCACTGAGACACGTAGATCATCCACTACCGAGGCCAGGTCACGCCCCCGCACATCGATATACACCCACCCAGACAGTCGGCCATTCTCACTTTTTAACATCGGTGGCCCATCGGTAATCTTGATATCCGCCACAGTTCCTAGGGTAATTTGTTTTCCTTCGGGAGTGACTATGGGCAAATCGCGTAAGCGATGCACCGTGTCGCGCCACTCGCGAGGATAACGAAGGCTGATCGGGTAACGCTCCAGCCCTTCCACTGTCTCACCGATGTTTTCACCACCAATCAAACCACTGACCACCGACTGAATATCCGCGATGTTGAGGCCATACTGAGCCGCAATGCCACGCCGAATATCGATATCCACATAACGACCACCAGTCAACCGTTCAGCCAATGCTGAGGAGACACCGGGTACTTGTTTGGCTACCTGTTCGATTTGACGGCTCACCTGGTCAATGATCTCTAGGTCATTACCCGCTACTTTGATGCCAATTGGGCTCTTGATGCCAGTGGCAAGCATGTCGATACGATTGCGTATCGGAGGAATCCAGATATTTGCCAGTCCAGGCACGCGTACAATACGGTCCAGCTCTTCGACAAGCTTCTCCGTTGTCATGCCTTCACGCCATTGGTCCTTGGGCTTGAAACGGATGGTGGTTTCAAACATCGTCAATGGTGCAGGGTCAGTCGCTGTCCGCGCACGCCCCGCCTTGCCGAACACCTGCTCCACCTCAGGCACCGTTTTGATCAACCGATCGGTCTGCTGTAGAAGCTCGGTAGCTTTTTGTGCTGACAAGCCTGGTAAGGCACTTGGCATATACAGCAAATCGCCCTCATCCAGCGGTGGCAAAAATTCACCACCAAGCTGACTTAGCGGCCAAAAGGCGGTAACAAAAACTAAACCGGCAACCAGCAAGGTGGTTTTCGGCCACGCCAAGACTCGCTCTAGTACGGGTTGATAACAACTAATCAAAAAGCGACTGATTGGATTACTTTCCTCGGAAGGTATCTTTCCCCGAATCCAGTACCCCATTAACAGTGGAACCAATGTCACCGATAGGCCGGCTGCCGCCGCCATAGCCCAGGTTTTGGTAAATGCCAGTGGGCCAAATAGCCGCCCTTCCTGTGCTTCCAAGGTAAAGACAGGAATAAACGACAAGGTAATAATTAGCAACGAGAAGAACAGCGCCGGCCCCACTTCGACAGCTGCTTGCTCTATGACTCGCCAATGCGCATTACCAGTCAGAGATTGCCCTGGGTTATCCCGATGCCAAATCTCAATTTTCTTGTGGGCGTTCTCGATTAACACCACTGCTGCATCCACCATCGCGCCGATAGCGATAGCAATGCCGCCAAGCGACATGATATTGGCATTGATGCCCTGGTAACGCATCACAATAAAGGCAGCAAGGATTCCCAGCGGTAGGGAAATGATGGCCACCAGTGACGAACGCAAATGGCCAAGAAACAATACGCACACCAGTGCGACTACAATGAACTCTTCAATCAATTTGTAACTTAGGTTTGTGACTGCTCGATCAATCAGCTCACTTCGATCATAGGTAGTGACGATTTCAACCCCTTCCGGCAAGCTTTCCCGCAGTGTCTCAAGTCGCTCATGCACGGCAGATAGCACAGCGCGGGCGTTCTTGCCCGAACGCAGAATGACGACCCCGCCGACGACTTCCCCTTCTCCGTCCAGCTCGGCAATACCACGCCGCATCTCCGGACCAAGGCGAATCTGCGCTACATCTCCAAGTTGTACTGGCACCCCATCAACCAGTTTTAGTGGGATTTTTCGGAAATCTTCGAGTGATTGAAGGTAGCCACTGGAGCGCACCATGAACTCCGCTTCGCCCAGCGTCAGCACTGCTCCCCCGGTTTCTTGGTTAGCTTGTTCTATCGCCTTGCGTACTTGTTGATGACTAATCCCATGGCTGGCGAGTTTGACCGGGTCAGGGACTACCTGATATTCACGTACCATGCCACCGATGGTTGCCACTTCTGCAACGTCAGGCAGAGTCTGCAGCTCGTATTTTAGAAACCAGTCCTGTATCGAGGTTAGCTGCGATAGATCATGCTGGCCGGTGCGATCGATCAATGCATACTGATAAATCCAGCCGACACCGGTAGCGTCTGGCCCAAGTGATGGTCGTGCTGTACGCGGCAATTCAGACTGGACCTGACTAAGGTATTCCAACACCCGTGAGCGTGCCCAATACAAGTCGGTACCATCTTCAAACAACACGTAAACATAACTATCACCGAAGAACGAGTAACCACGTACTGTGCGCGCACCTGGCACGGCCAGCATGGTGGTGGCAAGTGGATAGGTAACCTGTTTTTCCACCAGCTGCGGTGCCTGACCTGGGTAACTGGTGCGGATAATCACCTGTACATCGGACAGATCCGGTAAAGCATCTACGGGGGTATTGTTGATAGACCAGATTCCCCACGCACTCATGAACAGCGTCGCCAGCAGCACCAAAAATCGGTTAGCCAACGACCAGCGAATCAGGGTAGCGATCATGGTGCAACCTCCTGTTTGTCGAGAGACACCACAGTCAAGCCATTATCGGTATCTTTGACGCCGACGCGCACACGATCGCCCACTGCTATATCGCTGGCCACCTGTTCGCTGGCAAGACGAAAGCGCATGGTCATGCCAGGCATACCGAGCGTCTTAAAAGGACCGTGTTTAAGCTTGACCTTGCCGTCGGATAGCCCCTCGATAACCCCCTCGGCGTAATGCAACGAATTCACTTGGGTGTCTTTTTGTTCCGCCACCTGCTTTTCTAGGCGCTCCACAATCAACCCTTTGTCTGTATCACGAATGCCAATGCGCACGCGATCACCTACCGATATCCCTTTGCCTACTTGTTCATTCGCCAGGTTAAAACGCATGGTCATGGCAGGCATGGACAAGCTCTTGAAAGGGCCATGGTCCAGCATTATTTTGCTGCCATTCAGTTGCTCGACAACACCTTCGGCATAGTGCAGTGCGTTCATCATTTCCGTCTCATCTGACATAGCCAGCTCCTGAACGGCAATGCCTTGCAGGCTGGCTTCGGAATCGAGCAGGAACTGACCACTGACAACCACCTTCTGGTCTTCCTTCAGCCCTGCCAGGATCAGCGTTTGGTCTCCCAGCTCGCCCCCCGGCAACACTGCCTGCGGACGATATCGACCCTCCCCCTCATCAAGCATCACCAGGCTGCGCTTTCCTGTATGCAATAAGGCTGCGGTTGGTACGGCCAATGCTTTCTGTGTGGCTTCGCCATGAATGCGTACCTGAGCGCTCATGCCCGGACGCAGATCACCCTCGTCATTGGACAAGGTCACTCGCACCGGCACAGTTCGGCTGGACTGATCCACCAGAGGCAGAATGTCGGCAACTTGCCCCTCACGCAGTGCTGGCTTCACTCCTTGAACGGTCACGTCAACAGCGTTACCACTACTGACTTGCCCCAATTGGCGTTCCGGGACTGCTATCTCCACCCACACGGGGTTGAGTGACTGAATCTCCGCCACGGGAGCACCGGCCGACAGCGTCATGCCAGCACGAGCATTGAGACTGCGTATCACGCCATCATGCGGAGCTGTCACCGTCCAGGTTTCCAGCGGTTTACGTTGGCGTTCAATACTTCGGATCAGGGATGCAGGCATGCCCAATGACAACAGGCGCTCCCGCCCGGCGACGATCAGTTCGTTGTTGCCGCTGCCGAGCACGGCCAGCCATTCATGCTGAGCTCCAGTCCAGGCCGGAACTCTCAATTGCATCAGCGGCTGACCACTGGAGATAGTGTCGCCCTCAGCCAGAGGCCAGACCTTGTCTACGAAGGAAGGCGCGGGGCTTTGCAGGCGTGTCAGGGCGCGGTCGTTGTAAGCAATCAACCCCGTGACATCAAGCTGAGATTGTGACTGAGCCACGACCACCGAGGCACTGCGAATTCCCAGATTTTGTACCATGGCTGCATCAATACGGACCGTTGGCTGATCGCTATCATCACCACCATTGGCATAACGGGGCACCAACTCCATATCCATGAAAGGTGAGGGCCCGGGCTCGTCAAAGTGCTGCTGGGGATACATAGGGTCATACCAGTACAGCACTTCCTTTTCATCCGCTTTGCTGTTGGTTTCACCGCTGTCCATCGCCATCGATATACTGCTCTGCGAAGGGGTGACGTAACGGCCCAAATATATTCCGGCTAGCAACAACAGCGAGGCAGCCAAACCGATCAAGGCATTGCGTTTAATGTTCATTATCTTGCTCCTCGCCCACCATGCCGTGGTGGTCGTAGGTAAAATGGAGGGCGGCTGCCTGCTGGTCATACTGCCCGCTGAGATCAATCTCCTTCAGTTTGGCGTCCAGCCATTCGCTACGTGCCCGTACAAGATCGGCCAAACTGCCATCACCGCCGCGCCAAGCGGCCCTAGCCAATCCCACTTTCTCTTTTGCCAGAGGCACCAGTCGCTCCCGTTGCCGGGCAAGCGTGCGTTCCTGGCGTTCATATTCGGCCAGATCGCTCTGCAGCATCGCTTCATGTTCGCGACGTACCGCCTCTGCACGAGATTCCAGTGCTTGCCACTCAGCTTCCGCCGAGGCAATGCGAGGCCCCTGGCGCGACCGGCTGAACAATGGCAGGTCCACATTGACCTGTAGCATCGCCATGTCACTGAATTCTTCACGATTCATATAAGCCAGAGTTAAAGCCCAGTCCGGCTTCTTGGCGGCACGAGCCTCGTCCGCGTTAGCCTGGGCGACAGAAGCCTGACGCGACGCTATCTCAAGTTCAGGGTGCTTATGCAGGCTATTCAGTAACTGTTCAGCATTGATGGCGAAATCAGGTGCTTGGCCAGCCGGTGATTGCCGGCCGGCTTCCCCCAGCCAGCGTATTAAACGAGCCTTAGCCTGGCGTTGCCTGGCCAGAAGAGCATCTCGCCGATCCAGTAATGTCACGGCTTCCTGCCTGGGTGCCACGCTATCAATAGCCTTTCCTTGACCCGATGAAAGCCGGGCACGCACTGCCTTGTCGAACAAACGATTTTCAGCAATGAGTTCTTCCAGCAGGACTAGTTGACGATCCAGAGTGTGGAGCTCAATCCAGGCTTGAGCGGTCTGACGCAGCACGGCCAGACGAGTGGCCTCTTTCGTGGCCTCCGTTAAGCCGATTTGCTGTCTGGCACCTTCTGCCCTTGCTGTGCGTTTGCTGCGATTGGGGAAACGCTGGGTTACACCAATACGCTGCATGGTCATGAAATCACTCGACAGGCTGTAACGATCGGCGCCATCCACAGGTACATTGTCGAGGCCAAGAATCAGGGTGGGATCGGGCAAAGCATCGGCAGGCCCTTCTGCCTGCTGAGCGGCCTCGACGCGGGCCGATTCCGCCCGCAATTCCGGTGATTGACGTAAGGCGAGCTGTAGCGCCTGATTAAAAGTCAGGCCTTCTGCCCCAAACGCCTGGACACTAGCTAGCAGCAGGGAGGGCGCTAGCCAGCCGAGTGCGCGCCGATACCGGCCGGCGCTCAGAAATATCCAATACATGTGTCACTCCAACACGGATCATGGCGCGCAACGCGCCCTCAGTGGGCCCAGACCAGGCCGGACCCCGAAAAGATCAGTGAGAAAGTGCTAGAGGCGGTCGCCAGATGGTAGATAAGGCAAGGGGGAGATAGAGAGGGTTAGAAAAATGAGGGGTAGCCGGATTTGCTGCCTGAAAAGAAACCGCCGGAGCCGTATTCATGATCGAGAGCTGCCCAGCATGGCACTCCTGGCCAGGCTTGCAAACCGGGCCGCTGTGCGTGTTGGATTCACCATCCAGACAACAATCGTTTTGTGGCATGGCGGACATCATGCTGCAACGGTCATCCATGTCTGCCTGCATCATGGTTTGTTCCATGGGGCAAGGCTGCGCCAATTGCACCGCTGCCATCCCCTGCAAGGAGATGCTAAGCAGAAATAGGCAACTAATGAAAAACCGAGCAATAAACATATGGTGTCAGCATAGTCCGAAGCAATGTGCTATTAACAACATAAACCTTGGGGTAGCCCCCATGTCAACGTTTAATATTGAGCTATGTAACTATTGATCGCCAGCTCTGCTCCCTCTGGCATGCTCTTCTGCTACGCCACAGCCTTCAATAGCATTACTTGATGAAGCGTGAAAGTGTCTCTCGATGCCATTCCAGGCGCCTGTTGGCATGCTGGGTACCGAGGCTTATGTCGACAGGTGGCGGCGTGGTTAAGAACTATGGGTAAGCGGATTAAATGGTTGATCTTACCTTTGCATGAGAGTGAGACAGACCGGCATCTCATCGGATTATCTGGTTGATGCTTCACCTACTGCTGGTGCATGTTTCCTTCGCTAATTCCAGCAAGAACCCCACACGCCTCAACTTCCCGGTCATCGTTGCAACTCGCTCTCAGTGAAACGAGTTGTTTCTCAAGCGCTTGCAGAGCGGTTATCTGCGACCGCACATGAGAGATGTGATCATCGAGCAAGGTGTTGACGGCGGTACAAGGCTGATGAGGGTCGTCCTGATAGCTCTGTAGTTCGTGAATCTCAGCCAGTGACAGGCCCAGGATTCTGCAGCGACGGATGAAGGCCAGCCCCTCACCATGCTTCTCGGTATAGACACGGTAACCGTTGTCCTGCCGATCAGGCGGCGGCAACAAGCCCTGCTGTTCATAGAAGCGGATCGTCTGTGTTTCGACCCCTACCAACTGCGCCAACTGACCAATGCGCATCAGCCTCCTCCCCAACGGATTCTTTACTCTATTGACCTTATAGTAGCTTTATAGTTTTAAATGGTACCACAACATTGTTCAAGTGGAGTCGTATCATGAGCAAATCCTGTGGTGGCGCCTGTGGCGGTGATGCAACGTCCGCAGCGGATACCGATATACAGGCCTCCTCCGAGGCGCCAGGGAGATGGGTCAGTGTTTATGCCGTGCCGAAGATGGACTGTCCATCAGAAGAACGAATGATTCGCCTAGCCCTGAACGGCTTTGAGGAGATTCGGGCGCTGTCCTTCGACTTGTCGAACCGCCGGCTGAAGGTCGTGCATGACGGCGAGGTCGAGCCCGTCACCTCGAAACTGAAGACCTTGGGGCTAGGCGCCTCGCTTCAGGAAACCGTCGCTGCAAATCCGGAGACCATCAAGGCCGCCGAGTTTTCGGCAGCTTCTGCTAAGCAAGAATCCGGGACCCTGCGCTGGTTGCTCGGCATCAATGCACTTCTGTTCGTGGTGGAAATGACTGCCGGTCTGATCGCCCAGTCCACCGGCCTGATTGGAGAATCCCTGGACAATTTTGCCGATGCGGCGGTGTACGGGCTTGCCCTTTATGCGGTTGGACATAGCGTGAAAATGCAGGTACGTGCCGCGCATCTTGCTGGTGTACTGCAACTGATCTTGGCTGTGGGCGTGCTCGTAGAGGTGGTGAGACGCTTTGTATTCGGTAGTGAGCCTGAATCGCTGGTGATGATGGCTATCGCATTCGTCGCGTTGATTGCCAATACCAGTTGTCTGCTGCTGATAGCCAAACACCGGGAGGGCGGAGCGCACATGAAGGCAAGCTGGATATTCTCGGCCAACGACGTGGTGATCAACCTGGGGGTCATTACCGCCGGCGTTCTGGTCGCGTGGACCGGCTCCAATTATCCGGATCTGGTTATCGGTAGCATCGCGGGGCTCGTCGTGCTTAACGGTGCCAGGCGCATTCTGGCGCTCAAGGGTTAAAGCATGCCCTTTATTGGCAACAATCTCTCGCCGTATGTCCTGTTTTCCATATCCGGCCTGATAGCAGCATCGGACCAAACTGTAAAATGGCTGGTTCAACAAACAATGGCTTATGGCGAGTCGATCGCGGTGACCCCGTTCTTTAACTGGGTGCACGTATGGAACACCGGTGCCGCATTCAGTCTGTTCGCAAATGCTGGGGGCTGGCAGCGCTATTTTTTTATCGGAATCGCGGTAGTGGTCTCGGTCGTGCTGATCAAGCTGATTCGTGAAAAAGGTCATAATGGAGACGCCATCGCTTACAGTCTTATCCTCGGTGGCGCCATGGGCAATCTGATTGACCGGATCTTTCGCGGCTATGTTGTGGATTCCTTTGATTTCTATTGGCGAGACTGGCATTGGCCGGCCTTCAACCTGGCTGATATTGCAATTGTCCTCGGTGCCTTACTTTTCGTTTCCAGCAGCTTGTTGGGTAAAAAAGCAAACACCAATGCCGAGTCGGATGGATCTGACTGACACCTACGCCTATACAACACCATGACCGAACTTCCCGACAACATCCTTCACCTGCCGCAATACCAAGTACTGGGCTGCAAATCAACCGACGACGAAATGCACTTCCAGGTGGACGTGCCCGATCCCATCGCCTGCGAGGAATGCGGCGTGCAGGGTGAGTTCGTACGGTTCGGCAAGCGTGACGTTCCCTATCGTGATCTGCCCATCCACGGCAAGCGGGTCACTCTCTGGGTGGTCCGCCGCCGATACACCTGCCGGGCCTGCAAGACAACATTCAGGCCCCAGCTACCGGAGATGGTGGACGGATTCCGTATGACACTGCGGCTGCATGAGTACGTGGAGAAGGAATCCTTCAACCACCCCTAAACCTTTGTGGCGGCACAGACCGGCCTGGACGAGAAGACGGTGCGCGACATCTTCAACGCCCGCGCCGAGTTCCTGGGGCGCTGGCACCGCTTCGAGACGCCCCGCATCCTGGGCATTGACGAGCTATACCTGAACAAGCGCTACCGCTGCATTCTGACCAACATTGAGGAGCGAACCCTGCTCGACCTGCTGGCCACCCGCCGCCAGGACGTGGTGACCAACTACCTGATGAAGCTGAAAGACCGGCAGAAGGTCGAGATCGTCAGCATGGACATGTGGAACCCCTACCGGGCAGCGGTCAAGGCTGTGCTGCCCCAGGCCCGTATCGTGGTCGATAAGTTCCATGTGGTGCGCATGGCCAACGATGCCCTAGAGAGAGTGCGCAAGGGCCTCAGAAAGGAGCTGAAACCGTCCCAGAGCCGGACTCTCAAGGGAGACCGGAAAATCCTGCTGAAACGCGCTCACGAAGTCTCAGACCGGGAGCGCCTCATCATGGAGACCTGGACAGGCGCGTTCCCGCAACTGCTGGCCGCCTACGAGCACAAGGAGCGCTTCTACGGCATCTGGGACGCCACCACACGGCTCCAGGCAGAAGCCGCCCTGGACGAGTGGATAGCCACCATCCCGAAGGGCCAAAAGGAAGTCTGGAGCGATCTGGTCAGGGCAGTGGGAAACTGGCGCGAAGAGACCATGACCTACTTCGAGACGGACATGCCCGTCACCAACGCTTACACGGAGTCCATCAACCGACTGGCCAAGGACAAGAACCGTGAAGGGCGCGGTTACTCCTTCGAGGTGATGCGGGCACGAATGCTCTACACCACGAAGCACAAGAAGAAGGCACCGACTGCGAAGGTCTCTCCTTTCTACAAGAAAACCATCGGTTACGGACTGCCGGACTTCGCAGAGGAACTCAACTACGGAGTCGATCTATCAACCATCTGAGGGTGGTATCAGATTGATGGGGTGAAGGTGCCCCATCAACCATTAAATCCGTATACCCAGAACTATAAAATCGACACTTTGATCTATTGCGGTTGTACGATGCCTTCGCTGATGCCTGCAAGAACCCCGCAAGCATCAACTTCACGGCCATCGTTGCACCTCGCTCTCAGGGAAACGAGTTGCTTCTCAAGCGCTTGCAAAGCCGTTATCTGCGACCGCGCATCAGCAGACTTCCTGTTATAAGCAACCTGTTGGCTTTACACACCTAGAGAGTTAATCACAATGAGTTGGATTAAAGTTGAACGGGCTGAGCAAACCCCGTGGAACTTGATCACGGTCAACAGATCACGGATGAAGTCGCTTAAGGCGCCAGCTATGGCAAAATAGCCCCTACTCGAGGCTCCACGCCGATGGCCTAGGATTGCATGCCCAAAGATCCGGTAGGCAGGTATTTCCGTGCCCAGCTTCTCCTTCATCGTGGTTTTGACGTCGATTTCGATCAGCACCCCGAAGCAGTTATCCGTGAGAGACTGACGCGCTCGTTTGTCAACCGCCTCAAAATCAGCATCTTCTATGGTTCGATCAATAGTGTACGGCACCAGCGATTATTACTTAGGGCCAAGCTTGATAACTCGCAGGCGCAATGCATTCACAATCACGCTGAAAGACGACAGCGACATTGCAGCAGCCGCGAAGATCGGTGAAAGCAGTATCCCGAAGAACGGGTACAAAACCCCCGCCGCAATCGGAACGCCCGCGGAGTTGTACACAAAAGCAAAGAACAGGTTCTGTCGGATATTGCGCATGGTCGCCAGCGACAGACGACGCGCTTCTACAATACCCATCAAGTCGCCGCGCAGCAGCGTAATGCCCGCGCTTTCGATGGCCACATCTGTGCCGGTGCCCATGGCCACCCCCACGTCCGCCGTTGCCAATGCAGGCGCGTCGTTAACGCCATCACCCGCCATCACGACAACACCCCCTTCATCTTTCAGACGCTGGACGATCTTGCCCTTATCTTCCGGCAGTACCTCCGCTTCCACTTCATCGATATGCAATTTGCGAGCAACCGCCTCGGCCGAGGTGTAGTTATCGCCAGTCAGCATGACCACTCGAATGCCGTCTTTTTGCAGCGCGACAATAGCAGCGTGGGTCGTTCTCTTGATGGGATCGGAGATGGCCAACAGCCCAGCGATTTTTCCATCGACGGCGGCAAAAATCACGGTAGCACCATCTTTGCGATGCTCGTCGGCATCGCTGTCAAATCTAGTGGTGTCGACATTCTCCGACTCCATGAGAAGACGATTACCAAGCAGCACCCGCTTGCCGTCGATTTTTCCTGTTACCCCTTTACCGTTGGGAGAATCGAAGTCTTCCGCATCCGGCAGCTTCAGCTCCATGCCCTTGGCTTTGTCCAGAATGGCGTGGGCCAGTGGATGCTCACTGCCTTTCTCGAGTCCGCCCGCAAAACGCATCAAAGCATCGTCATCGTACCCATTCGCTGTAACAATTCGGGTGATTTGTGGCTGCCCCTCTGTCAACGTGCCGGTCTTATCCACTACCACCGTATCTACCTTTTCCATGCGTTCAAGGGCTTCCGCATCGCGGATCAGCACACCACTTTGGGCGCCGCGGCCAACACCTACCATGATCGACATCGGCGTTGCCAGACCCAGTGCGCAAGGGCAGGCAATGATCAGAACACTGACCGCCGCAATCAGCCCGAACGCCATGGGCGGTGTCGGCCCAAGGAATGACCAGGCTATAAAGGCAACAATGGCAATTAGGATCACGGTGGGCACAAACCAGCTCGCCACCTTATCGGCAAGCCCCTGGATCGGTGCGCGGCTGCGTTGGGCGCTGGCCACCATCTGCACGATTTGGGAAAGCATGGTGTCCCGGCCAACCTTGTCGGCCCGCATGATAAAGCTGCCCTGTTGGTTAATACTGCCGCCAATCACTTGGTCGCCAGACTTTTTGCTGACTGCAAGAGGCTCACCGGTCACCATGGACTCATCCACGTTGGAGCTGCCTTCAAGTAACTCACCGTCCAGCGGCACCTTGTCCCCCGGGCGCACTCGCAGGCGATCACCCACCTTGACCTGATCCAGCGACACATCGGACTCGTCGCCCTGGTCATCCAGCTTTCGGGCCGTCGCCGGTGCCAGATCCAGCAGCGCCTTGATCGCGCCCGAGGTTTTCTCCCGGGCCCGCAGTTCAAGCACCTGGCCTAACAGAACCAGCACCACGATGACCGCAGCCGCCTCGAAGTAGACGGCGACAGAACCGTCTTCCTGCCGAAAGGCGTCGGGGAAAATCTGGGGCGCCAGTGTCGCCACCAGGCTGTAGATCAGCGCCACGCCAGTACCAATGGCAATGAGCGTGAACATGTTCAGATTGCGGCTGACGACGGACTTCCAGCCTCTGACAAAGAAAGGCCAGCCACACCAGGCCACTACTGGCGTCGCCAACACCAGTTGAATCCAGTTGGACATTTGTGGGGCAACGATCTGGTCAAGGCCGGTGAGATGTCCGCCCATTTCCAGCACCAATACCGGCAGGGCCAGCACCAGGCCAATCCAAAATCGACGGGTCATGTCTTTGAGCTCTGCCGAGGGCCCGTCATCCAGACTTACCTGCTCGGGCTCCAGGGCCATACCACAGATAGGGCAATCTCCGGGGCCCTGCTGGCGAATTTCCGGATGCATCGGGCAGGTGTACATGGTGCCCGGAGCCACGGGTTCGTCCTGTTTCTGTTCTCCACTGAGGTAGTGTCCCGGGTCGCCGTCAAACTTCGATTTGCACCCCGAAGAACAGAAATACCAGGTTTTCCCGCCATGCTCGCTGCGATGTTCCGCCGAGTGTGGATTCACCGACATGCCGCAAACAGGATCTTTGACCGTGTGCTCAGCCGTCATGGCCGATCCCTCCCTATCGAGTTCTGGTGATTAGTGATGATGAGCATGAGATTCTTTGTGTCCCGCTTCTTCGGCTTCTGTGGCCTTTTTCAGGAACAGTTGCTCGGCCACTGCGATAACAATCATGGTGACAACCGCCACGCCAATAACAAACAGGTCAGTATTCAGTTTGACCCAAACGAAGCCACCAAGAGCGAGCAAATCCAGAACAATTGCCACCGTGGGCACCCACACATTGGCCTTCACATCCTCCCGTAAATAGCGCAGAACGCCCCAATGGATAGCAATGTCCATGATCAGGTAAAAAATGATGCCCAGCGCTGCAATTCGGGACAGGTCGAAGAAGGCCGTGAGGATAAGCCCAAGCACCACGGTATAAACCAGCGTGTGCTTCTGGATGCTACCGGGCATGCCGAAATGACTGTGGGGGACCAGCTTCATTTCAGTCAGCATGGCCAACATGCGTGAGACGGCGAAAATACTGGCCAGAATGCCACCGGCGGTGGCCATCATCGCAATGGCGACGGTAAACCAGACGCCGTAGTCGCCCAATGCGGGACGCGCAGCGGCCGCCAGAGAGTAGTCCTGCGTTTTGATGATTTCCGCCAGGGACAGGTTACTGGCAACGGCGAAACCGACCAGGGTGTAGATCACCACGCAGGCTGCGATGGAAATAATAATCGCTCGCCCCACGTTTCTCTTGGGGTCTATGACTTCCGAGCCGCTGTTGGTGATGGTGGTAAAACCTTTGAAGGCCAGAATGCCAAGGGCCGTTGCCCCCAGGAAATTGCCAAAGGTTCCAGCCTCACCGGGGCTAGAGAAATCAACAGAAACACTGTCGGCAATCCAGATACCCACCAGCCCGAAAACCAGAATGCCTCCGATCTTCAGGATACCTATAAAGGAAGCCACGCCCTGAATCATTCGGTTGCCCAACAGATTGATCAGAAACGCGGCCAGAATTAGTGAGACGCCAAGAATGGGCACCATGCGGCCACTTTCATCGCCATCGAACAGTTGCATGGTGTAAGAACCGAAGGTTCGCGCAAGAAAGCTCTGGGCAATCACCATCGAGAAATACATCAGCAAAGCATTGAAAGCCGTCGGTAACCGATTGCCATAGGCTTTGTGCAGGTACATGCCTATGCCCCCGGCTGACGGGTAGGCATTGGAAATTTTGATGTAGGAATAGGCACTGAAGCTTACGATTACCGCCGCGGCCAGAAACGCCAACGGGAAAAGAACGCCAGTCATCTGCGCCATCTGCCCGGTAAGGGCGAAGATACCGGCGCCAATCATGACACCGGTGCCCAGCATAACAGTTCCCGGAAGTGTAAGACTGCCTTTCTGATAGCGCGTGGTTCTGTCGTGCGTGCTGCTCATACAACCTCCTGTTGTTTTGAACGGCGTTTGATACTCAATAAATAGCCAATGCTGGCTTGGGTAGATCTCACTTGCATCAATGTCGAGAAAAACGGGCCAAAGAAATATCTTTAGCCCCTAAGTACCTGATCAGAGTGCGATGCGCGCTCCAATCACAGCAAACCAATCTGCTGTACTGCCGCCGTCCGCTTCGGCAAAGTCGGCACTATCGCCGTATTTGCGCTCATGCACCACGCCCACATAAGGCGAGAGCGCACGGTTGATCAGATCATAGCTCAACCTGAGTCCGGTTTCGGTAGAAACCAGTCCTTTACCAACGCCAATTTCCCGGTCCTCGCTAAACGCAACCGTGGCATCCAGCGTTGCCGCCAGAATCCAGTAGTTGGTGAGAAGCAGCTCGTACTCTGCATCCAGTTCGGCTGACGTATCGCCATCCTTACTGACATACAGGTTTGCATCGATCTCAAACCATTGGGGAGCCAGCCCGGCTACACCGAGAACGGCATATGTACGGTCCGGCCCCTCGGGCGTATCGAAACGTACGCCCGCTTTGGCGTCGAAGAACTTGGAGATGGGGATCTGGCCGACCAGCTGGTTTTCCAGTGTTTCGTAGGCCTGCTCCTCTATCTCGTACTCCCCGGTTGTGAGCAACCGGACTTTGAACTCGTCGGTGCCATAGAAAGCATCCGCATTCCAGACGCCCAGTTCCTCGTCATCGTCGCTGTAGCGGTATTCAAACTCCTCGAATTGAACACCCCAGGTTGTGAGCGGCTGTTTACGAGCGGTGGTGTCGGAGATCATTTCCTGAGCTGTCACCGCCGTTGAGAATCCGATAGAGGCAAAGAAACTGACCGCAACAAGTGATCGAATACAACTCATGCCTCACCTCCTTCTTCAGCAGCCGCGTCTGTTTTGGCCTGCGTCGACTCTGGCCCACCTTCAACAATCACCTTACGGAACATACCAGCGGCCGCGTGGTAAGAGAGGTGGCAGTGGAACGCCCATTGGCCTGGCTCGTCGACTTCGGTTTCCATGTAAACGGTGGTGCCGGGCTGCACACTGACCGTGTGTTTGATCGGATTCCACTGGTCTGCGCCAACATCTAGAATGGACCACATACCGTGCAAGTGCATGGGGTGAGTCATCATGGTTTCGTTGACAAACTTGAAGCGGACCCGCTCACCATATTTCAGGCGGATCGGATCGGCATCTTCGTACTTAACGCCATTGATACTCCAGGTGTACCGCTCCATATTGCCGGTCAAACGAAGCTCTATTTCTCGAGTCGGTTCGCGGTCTTCATACAGTGGATCTTGGGCCTTGAGGTCAGCGTAGGACAGGAACTTGCCGCCATTGGCTGCCGTGGGGACGAGGCCACTTCCCTTCGCATAGAAGGGGTCGCTTGGACCTTCTTTTCCCATCGCCATGGAACCATGGTCCATGCCGGACGTGCCCGAATGATCCATTCCTTTCATATTTGAGTGGTCCATGTTGCTCATGTTTGCGTGATCCATTCCCTCCATCGAAGAATGATCCATTCCGGACATCCCTTCTGAGCTATTCATATCCATGTCGCCATGGTCCATACCGGACATACCGCCCATATCAGCCATAGTCAGGCGGGCCGGTTCACGCAGTTGCGGCACGAACGCTTCCATACCCTCTTCTGGGGCCAGTGTCGCTCTGGCATAGCCCGAACGCCCCATGGATTCGGCGAAGATGGTGTAGGCCTGCTCACCTTTCGGGCGGACGATCACATCGTAGGTTTCCGCCACACCGATCCGGAACTCGTCCACACTAACCGGCTGAACGTTGTTGCCATCAGCCTGCACAACGGTCATGTCCAGACCGGGGATCCGGATATCAAAGTAAGTCATCGCCGAGGAGTTGATGAAACGCAGCCGAATGCGTTCGCCCGGCTCAAAAAGCCCAGTCCAGTTCTGATCCGGCCCTTTACCGTTGATCAGCCCTGTAAAACCCTGCAAGTCCTCGACATCCGCTTTCATCATCCGCATGCCACCCCAGGCCATACGGTCCCGAACGGTGTTCATCAGGCCGTTCTCGGACACGTCAGAGAAAAACTCTCCGACAGTCTGCTGCTCGCGGTTGTAGTAGTCCGGCATCATCTTCAGGTTACGCATGATGCGATCACCGGAGTGCGGGTGCTTATCGGTTAGCTGAACTACGTATTCGCGATCGTAGCGGAACGGTTCACGTCCCTCAGGTTCGATAACGATGGAACCGTAGGCGCCATCCGGCTCCTGAAAACCGGAGTGGCTGTGAAACCAATAAGTACCAGCCTGCTGGATGGGAAATTCGTAGGTGAAGGTTTCACCCGGCTTGATGCCTGGAAAGCTGATACCAGGCACACCGTCCTGATCAAAAGGAAGGATCAGGCCGTGCCAGTGAATGGAAGTCATCTCATCCAGGTTGTTGGTCACGTTGATCTTGACGTTTTCGCCTTCCTTGAAGCGCATCACCGGCCCGGGAGATGCACCGTTATAACCGATGCCGTCTTTCACGAAATCGCCGGTGTCAATTTCGACCCGATCAACCGTGAGATTATATTCGCCAGCCATGACCGATGCAGACATCAGCAGGCTTAACAACACTGAACCTAAGCGGCTGTTCATACTTTTTGCTCCAAATCGCTCTTCACTAAGAACCCTCAAAATAAATACCTACAAGCCCACTGGATCAACGCCCCATTAGTGAACTCAGTTACTGGACCTTGACGTCACCGTACATCCCTGCCTGGTAATGACCCGGCACGTTGCAGGCGAACTCGATATTGCTGTTATCGGAAAACTTCCAAATAACTTCCTGCCTCTGGCCCGGTTCCAGCAGGACGCTGTTAGGGTCGTCGTGTTTCATGGACTGGCCGTTCCCCATGTCCATTTCCATCATGTCGTGGTTGAGCTTTCCGCCCTGGATGACGCCATGTTCGACCATCATCATCATTTCCTCCTGATGCCCCTCATGCATCTCAGGTGTGCCGATGTTGAACTCGTGAACGAGGTTCCCCTTGTTCTCCACCACGAACCGCACCGTTTCCCCGGGGCTTACGATGATTGATCCCGGTTCATAGTAATTGTCGTACATTTCGACTGTTATGGTTCGGCTGGCCTCTGAGGCTTTGCCGGGCTCACCACTCGCAGCGCCGTGATCATGTCCTCCACCATGGATTCCAGCGGCAAAGGTGGTCGCCGACAATAAGATAGTTGCGGCAGCAACGAGGAATTTTGATACGGTCATATATCTTCTCCTTTGAACAGCTTTGGCCCTGAGGGCCGGGTTGTCTCACTCAAAACTTGAGCAATATCCAGAAGCGGTTGCTACCATCGCTCAGCAACCTGAATCCAGGCTGAAAATCGGAATTATTTTTTGTTCTGGCACAATTCAGCTTGGGCAGCGACACTGACGGACTCTGATGCTCAATTTAGAAAGGCAGTTCAGGAATGAGATTACTTCTGGTGGAAGATGACTACCTGCTGACAAATGGGCTAAGCGCCCAACTGGAAAAGGCCGGTTTCAGCGTGGATACCGCCCGTACAGCGCGGGAAGCCCGGCACCTCGGGCAGCAGGAAAGTTACCGCGCCGGTATTCTTGACCTGGGCCTGCCCGACGGCAACGGCCTGGACGTACTGAAACAGTGGCGGACGCATAAGGTCAGTTTCCCGGTGTTGATCCTGACCGCCAGGGGAGACTGGCAGGACAAGGTCAATGGCTTGAAGGCCGGCGCCGATGATTACCTCGCGAAGCCTTTCCAGACCGAAGAGCTGATTGCCCGACTTCACGCCATCGTCCGGCGAAGCGAAGGCAGAATAATGGATACCCTGACAGCGGGCCGGTTCGAGCTGGACGAAAATCGCCAGACGTTAAGGGCCGGTGACGAGACCGAACATAGCCTGACCGGTACGGAGTTCCGTTTGCTCCGATGTCTGATGAGTCGTCCCGGGCAGGTTTTCTCGAAAGAACAGCTTCTCGACCAGCTATACAGCATCGACGACATACCCAGCGAGAACGTGATCGAAGCGTATGTGCGGCGGCTCAGGAAGCTGGTGGGACCGGACACCATCAAGACCCGACGTGGTCAAGGGTACCTGTTCGATGCCGATAGCCGCTAGACCTCGCTCAGTCAGGGGGATGCTCCTGATTCTGCTACTTCCGGCCGGTATTGGTCTGATGGCACTGGCTTGGATCATCCATGGGGCCTTGCTGGAGAGGATGACCATGGACTTAGTAGAACGCCGCTTGAAAGATGAGGTAGCTTTTCTGGAACACCAGATCCGCCAATCCGGTGGCCAGATTGATACACTCCAGACCGGCGACTATTTTCAGGAAGTGCTCCTCCACGCCTTCGCCATCGCCATCGCTTCTCCGTCTGGGCAGTCCATCTCACCGGAGACCTGGACTCCGATTCTGAGGCCGTTGCTCACCTCCGGGCAGGAGGGAGCCGTGAGAGCCAGGGATGCTGAGGTACCATCTGCGCCTTCCCAAATGCTTGGGTATCGCCGTGCCTTCACGGTCGACGGAAACCCCTTCGTGATCATTGTTGCCGAGGATATGGAGGCGCTTCATCGGAGCCAGGCCAAACTCCATATCTGGACTGCCGTCGTCTCGGTTTTACTGGTCATTCTGATGATCGGGAGCATATGGCTGGGAATCACTCTGGCCCTGCGGTCAATAGCGGGCCTTCAGATGAACCTGAAAAAACTTCAGTCAGGCGAGCTCTCCCGTATTAACGCAGACGGCCCGGAGGAGTTCCGGCCCCTCGTCCGGCAACTCAATCGACTGCTGGATTCACTGGATGACCGGCTGGAACGCTCCCGTGACGCACTTGCCAACCTTTCCCACAGCGTGAAAACCCCCATAGCGGCTGTCAGACAGATCCTGGAAGACACCAGTCGCCCGCTCGATGAGAAGCTGAGATGGGAAATGGCGGCGCGCCTCGACGACATAGATGCTCAGCTTGAGGCCGAAATGCGGCGAAGCCGGTTTGCGGGTCCACAGGTCGGCCAAAGTGTATGTCCGATCAAACAGGCCCGGGATCTGCTGTGGATGCTTGGCCGCCTCTACCCCGATAAATCTTTTGAATTGTCAACGGATCTGCCTGAAAACCATCGCTGGCCTGTCGAGGAGCATGATCTGAACGAAATCCTTGGCAACTTGCTGGATAACGCAGGCAAATGGTCATCCCGCTGGGTGGAGCTCACGCTGAGTGAAGATCAAGAGCAGTTAAAAATTATCATCAGCGACGACGGAGCGGGCGTATCAGAAACAGCCCACTCACAATTGGGCAAGCGAGGATTGAGGCTGGACGAGCAAACACCCGGTCATGGATTGGGGCTGGCTATTGTCCACGCAATAGTTGAGCGTTATCAGGGACAGGTTCATTACACGTCCAGTAAGGTAGGAGGCCTTACTGCAGTTGTTGTAATCCCTGGTTCTGATCGATTCGGCGACCGGTCAGACAACTGACACCTTCACCCTCCATTCTCTATGCTTCAAGTCAAATTCATCAATAGTTGGGATGATGATTTGGAGTCTCGTCCAGCCTGTTCAATCTCGACCGCTCTATAATGAGCTTTCCCTGAAGGATACTGAATCTACACCCACTAACACTACTTGCTCTACTTGCAACCCAAAACAGCAAACCGATGCTTTTGATCATGAATTTTATACCCCCCCCCTTTCACTGCATGCCAGAGCCCGCCTTGTGCGGGCTTTTTCATGCCGTTTTGGAGTTTCTATGGATATTCGAGCGAGCTGGGCCTGTACCACGTACAGGGCTACGTTAATCCTGAGGAGATTATCAGTACGGCGGCCACCATTTTGTATGGCTGAAAGGTGTCTAGCAAACCGGTGGCGATTCACACACCTGAACTGACTTCCCACTTAGTAATTTCATTTCTGTTACCTAGTCTACGTCTCGATTCCAGATTTTTTCACCTACATATCACCCCCATGAAGCCAGGAAGGAATGACCTTCCTGACCCATCGCATGGAGGTTTCATGATCATTCAATGTCCCAGCTGCCAATCTATCCGGATAGCGGCACTCCACAACGGACGCAGAGTGTGCGGCTCTGTCGGCACAGCTGCAGGTGCCGCTAGTGGGGTAGCTGCAGCCACCAGTGGTGCCCGTGTGGGCATGACACTGGGCTATGTCGCGGGCCCTGGAGGATCTCTGCT
Source organism: Alcanivorax jadensis T9 (assembly GCF_000756655.1). Lineage (GTDB taxonomy): Bacteria > Pseudomonadota > Gammaproteobacteria > Pseudomonadales > Alcanivoracaceae > Alcanivorax > Alcanivorax jadensis. The sequence continues at coordinate 4,444 of NZ_ARXU01000004.1, read as the reverse complement.
CGGCGACATCGCCGGAGCCGTGATTGGCGGTCTGATTGGAGGTGTTGCCGGCGGAGAGGCCGGTGCAGCTCTCGGTGACAAGCTAGACCAAACCTTTCTCGACAATCTGCAATGCCTGGATTGCGGCCACGCCTTTCGACTCGACACCGATTAACCCGTATTTCGCATTTCCCCCTTTCACTGCATACCAGAGCCCGCCTTGTGCGGGCTTTTTTATGCCGCTTTGGAGTTTTTATGGATATTCCCACTTTCGTAAAGAACGAGCAGGGCCTGTACCACGTACAGGGCTGCGTTAAATCCGAGGAGATTGTCAGTACCGCTGCCACCATCCTGCTGAATGAGCTGACCGGTCGGGAGGCGCTCACTGCGCCTACCGATGTTGCCCAGTTCCTGCAGATGGCCCTGGCCCAGGAGAAGAACGAAGTCTTCGCCGCTATCTTCCTCAACAGCAAGCACAAGGTGCTCAGTTTCGAGCCCTTGTTCAGCGGCACCATTGACGGCGCGGCGGTGTATCCCCGTGTGGTGGTACAGCAGGCTCTGGCCTGCAATGCCGCTGCCGTGATCTTCGCCCACAACCATCCCTCCGGGTGCTGTGAGCCCTCCCAGGCTGATCGCACCATCACTACTCGGCTCAAGGACGCTCTGGCCCTGATCGATGTGCGGGTCCTGGATCACTTCGTCGTGTCCCGTTCCGAGTGGGTCAGCCTGGCCGAGCGTGGCTGGCTCTGAGCTTTTCCTCTTCTGCTTTTGCTCTACCCCTGACTCAACCCCCTCTTCTCATTCGTTAAGCCGCCCGTTTCGGGCTCATTGCTATTTCTGGAGATTTACCATGGCACATCTTGTCGAAAGCATGGCCTATGCAGGCCGCACCCCCTGGCACGGGTTGGGTAACCAGCTCGCCACCCAACAACCCCTCAATGTCTGGATGCGCGAAGCCGGCATGGACTGGGAGATCCGTGAGACTCCTGTCCGCTTCATTAGTAGCGAGGCCGGGACTCTCGGGCAGATCTCATCCTTCCCGGATCAGAAGGTTCTGTTCCGCTCAGACAATCAGGCACCTCTGTCCGTAGTGAGCAACCGCTTCAAGGTGGTTCAGCCACGGCAGATCCTGGAGTTTTATCGGGATCTCACCGAGCGTTCTGGCTTTGAGCTGGAAACCGCTGGCGTCCTTAAAGGAGGCCGCAAGCTGTGGGCCCTTGCCCGCACCGGGCAAACAGGCTCCTTGGCAGGTAATGACCAGACCAACGGCTATGTGCTGCTGGCCACCGCCTGTGACGGCACTCTGGCTACCACTGCCCAGTTCACCAGCATCCGGGTGGTGTGCAATAACACATTGGCGGTAGCTCTCAATGGCGCCGGCCAAGCGGTGAAGGTCCGCCACAACACCACCTTCGATGCCCAGGCCGTCAAGAAACAGCTGGGTATCTCCGTCTCCGCCTGGGATGACTTCATGTATCGCCTGAAGGCCCTCAGCGAGCGGCGCATCACCCGCAAGACCGCCGAGAAAGTCATGCGCTCGGTCTTCACCGATGTGAACTACGCCTCTGGTGACATGCTGGTGAAGCCCAACGAACAGGCCATGAAGAAGGCCATGGCGTTGTATGAGGGCGCCGGTCGCGGTGCAGAGCTACCGTCTGCCAAGAACACGGCCTACGGACTGCTCAATGCAGTCACCGAGTTCGTGGACCACGAACGACGCGCCCGCAGCACCGACAACCGGCTGGATTCCGCCTGGTTCGGCAAGGGTGCCCAGATCAAGCAGCGGGCCCTGAGCCAGACCCTGGAACTGGTGGCCTGACTGATTCCCGACTCACTCTTTTCCCTCGACTAAAGCCCGACCCGCTCTGTGCCGGTTGGGCTTTTTATTGTTTGGAGCCTGACCATGACAGAACGCAATCACGATAGTCCTGTAACCCGGGAATCAAGACTCTCTGCGCCACCCCTCTCACCGCATCTGGCCGCCATTTGGGGTGCCTTTCTCCATGAAGGGGTGATGCTGAACAAGGAGCGCGGCACCCGGCTTCTGGAGATCTGGGGTAATGGCTGTATCGAGCTGATCCGCACCCTGTGTGACTTCATTCCCGATATCTGGAAACAGGTGCAACCCTACTGGTACGGCCCGCAAGGGTTTCCTGGGGTGTTCGAGTACGAGGTGGTGTCCATTCTGGGCGAACAGCTCGGTACCTATCTGCTCGATAATGACGGCAATTTTCCATCCCAAGCTGACATCCAGCAGATGATCACCGATCTGGTGGTCACCTTCTTCAGCCAGGGCGGTAGTCATGAGATCCCGTCGGATCAGACACCCCAGACCCATCGGCTGATCAATCTCCATGATCGCTTTACCGAGCGGCTGGCCCAACTGGAAGGAGGTCACTCATGAGCACGCCCCGCGCCATCAAACCCTCATCCCGTCCGGCCCTGCGCCTGGTGTCCACCAAGGGCATGAACCGGGAACAATGGCTCAAGGTCCGCAAACAAGGTATCGGCGCCAGCGATGCCGCTGCGGCAGTGGGGCTCAACCCGTATCAGTCGCCCCTGGAGCTGTGGATGATCAAGACCGGTCGGGATGGGCTATTACCGGCCCCCGATCCGGACGACATCCATACCCCGCTGTACTGGGGCAATCTTCTTGAACCCAAGGTGGCCGAGGCCTATGCCAAGGCGACAGGCAACAAGGTGCGGCGAGTGAATGCCGTACTCCAGCACCCGGATGCGGACAAGTCCTGGATGCTGGCCAATCTGGATTACTCGGTAGTGGGCAATCCAGAGGTGCAGATCCTGGAGTGCAAAACCACTGGCCTTAATGGTGCCCGGCTCTGGGCCGATGGCGTACCGGAGTACATCCAGTGCCAGGTTCAGCATCAACTGGCCGTCACCGGCAAGCAGGCAGCGGACGTGGCGGTACTGATCTGCGGGCAGGAGTTGCAGGTGCATCGCATCGAGCGGGATGAAGCCGTCATCAAGCAACTGATCGAGCTGGAGCGGGCTTTCTGGCACTTGGTGGAAACCGATACGCCACCCGAGGCCGATGGCTCCGACTCCGCCGACCAGGCGCTGCGGGCGCTCTACCCTCGTGATGATGGCGAAACCCTGGATCTCATTGAAGACACCGCACTCAACGGTGATTTCAGTGAGATGCTGGATATCCGGGAGCGACTGGCCCGTCTGGCCGAGCGGGAAGCAAGGCTCAAGCAGCGCATCCAGCAACGCATGGGGGACGCCGCTCGGGCTTACTTCCTGGATGGCCAGGTGAGCTGGAAACGCAGCAAGGACAGTACGGTGCTCGATACTGACGCCCTGCTCAAGACTCAGCCCGCGCTACTGCAGCAATTCCCCAAGCATCGGGCCGGCAGTCGCCGGTTCCTGGTCAAGCCCAACGCCTGATCGTTCAACCATCCCCCCACTCAACACGCCACGCCTAACAGCATAAACGCCGGGCCCAGCCCGGCGGCTGTGCTTTTTATAACAGGAGATTCCCATGATCAAAGGACTCGCCATTACGCCCCCCGTGATTGGCCGTATCAGTATTGGCCGCATGGTAGAAAAGAACGGCAAGCGTCTGCCGGAGAAAGACGACCAATTCACCATTACTACCCAGATCCAGACCCGGGAGGGCTGGCTACCGCACCCACTGGATGAGGCTCTGCGCCAGGAGGGTCAGGGCAAGAAACTACGCTGGCTACCGCACCCGCTGGATGAGGCTCTACGTCAGGAAGTACAAGGCAAGAAGCTGCGCAGCATTCCCGTCACCCTGCCTTTCAATGATCCGGACCTTAACATTCCCGTCACCCTGCCCTTCAATGATCCGGACCTGAATCTGCGGGCGGAGTACACCTTCTTCGAGCGCAAGAGTGGCCGCCCGCTGTGCAGTGGCGACGGTGAGAGCTGTCGACGCCGCACCGACCAGGGCCTAGAGCAGTTACCCTGCCCGTCACCCGACCTATGCGAATTCGGCGCCCACGATCTGTGCAAACCCTACGGGCGGCTGTACGTGCGGATCGGGGAAGAGGATGAACTGGGCTGCTTCGTGTTTCGGACCACCGGCTACAACAGCATCCGCACCCTTACAGCCAGGTTGCGTTACTTCCATGCCATCTCTGGCGGCAACCTAGCCACCCTGCCCCTGGAATTGAAACTGCGCGGGAAGAGCACTACCCAGAGCCACCGGGCACCAATCTACTACGTGGATCTGACACTGCGCGCTGAGCAATCCATGGAGGACGCCGTCAGCTACGCTAGAGAAACGGCCAAGGCCAGGGAAAACCAAGGCATCAACCAAGCAGAGCTGGACAAGGTGGCCCATGCCGGCCTGCTCAACACTCAGTTCGAGTACTCGGAGGAGGAAGGGTTACAGGTCGTGGAGGAGTTCGTGCCGGAAGGCTCGGCCCCACCGGGCAATGCTCAACCGCAGTCGGCACAGGGACTCAGCCAGAAGCTGGCC
>NZ_ARXU01000003.1 GCF_000756655.1 Alcanivorax jadensis T9 | reverse complement strand
AGGAGTTATTCAGAGGCTCCCTAGTCTGCACCGGGTATGGCATTTGCCCCACCCTCCTTGGTGGGGCTTTTTTTGTCGCGAACACCCGCTGTTTGGCAAAGGATAGGGGTACTGAGCCTTTTCCCGGTTACGTTTACCCCTATCAATCCCTTAGGATAGGACCATCATTGGACAGTCGTTCCGATTTCGCTTTGCGTTCATTTCCAAGGAGTTCCCATGAGTGATGCACAGTTTGACGTGGTGGTGTTTGGCGCCACCAGTTTTGTCGGCCAGATTCTCTGCCAGTACCTCACTGACACTTATGGGGTGGATGGCGATCTGAAATGGGCGGCGGCAGGCCGATCCAAAGACAAGCTGGAACAGGTAAAGGCCCAGCTGGGCCAGGCCGGCAGCGCGCTGCCACTGCTCACCGCCGATGCCAACGACGACGCCAGCCTGGACAGCCTCTGCGCCCAAACCCGGGTAGTGGTGTCCACCGTGGGCCCTTACGCGCTCTATGGTGAACCCATGATTCGTGCCTGTGTAACCAGCGGCACCGATTACTGCGACCTGACCGGTGAAGTGCAGTGGATTGCCGCCATGCTGGAAGAATATGAAGACCAGGCCAAACAGAGTGGTGCCCGCATCGTGCACTGCTGCGGCTTCGATTCCATTCCCTCGGACATGGGCACCTACTTCCTGCAGCAGCAGGCCCAGGCCCGCTTCAAGGCGCCCGCCACCCGCGTAAAAATGCGCGTAAAGGTCGCTAAAGGCGGCGTCTCCGGCGGCACAGTGGCGAGCATGATGAATATTGCCGAAGAAGCCGCAGGAGACCCGGCCCTGCGCAAGAAACTGGCCAACCCCTATCTGCTGTGCCCGCCGAATCATGGTTTCAATGCCCGTCAGGACAGCATCAGCATGCCCCGCAACGATGAAGACTTCGGTGCCTGGGCCGCGCCTTTCGTGATGGACGCCATCAACAGTCGTATCGTGCATCGCTCCAATGCACTCAACGGCAAGGCCTACGGCGACAACTTCACCTACAACGAAGCCATGCTGGCCGGACCGGGCATGGGCGGGCGCATGAAGGCCCTGGGTATCGGCACCGGCACCGGCCTGTTCTTCGCCGCCGCTGCCATCAAACCGACCCGCTGGCTGCTGAACAAGTTCGTGGTGCCACAACCCGGCGAAGGCCCCAGCCCGGAAGCCCAGAAAGCCGGCTTCTATGACATCCGCTTTTTCGGCGTTACCGACAACAACGACAGCATCCGCGTGAAAGTCACCGGCGATGCGGACCCGGGCTACGGCTCCACCGCCAAGCTGCTGGGCCAGGCGGCAGCGTGTCTGGCGCAGGATCTGCCTGCGGATGCCCCCGGCGGTTTCTGGACCACCGCGTCCCTGCTCGGCGACTCCCTGCTCAAGCGCCTACAGGAAAAAGCCGGCATGACCTTCAACGTGATCGACTGACACCTACCCGATAGCGGCTTCGGAACCACTGGGTTCCACAGCAACTGCCGAAACCTGGCGATATTAATAATAAAGAGGTAAGCAAAGAGGCCGCGCCCAATTTATGGGCGCGGCCTCTTTCGTTTCAGGAGTCAGGAACAGTATTCCTCAAGCTTTTAACTATTTACTGTTAACTCTTAAGCCGATATCCCGTCCGAAAGATCCACCACACCAGCGCGATACAGATCGCCAGGAAGAACAGGGTCATGCCGATGCTGATACCGATATTTACGTCAGCGCTGCCGAAGAAGCTGTAGCGGAAACCACTGATCAGGTAAACCACGGGATTGAAGAGAGTCACGGTTTGCCAGAACGGTGGCAGCATGTCGATGGAGTAGAAGCTGCCGCCCAGGAAGGTCAGCGGGGTGATGATCATCAGAGGGATAATCTGCAATTTCTCAAAGGTATCTGCCCAGATACCGATGATAAAACCGAAGAGACTGAAGGTGATCGCGGTGAGCAGCAGGAAGCTGATCATCATCAGCGGGTGCTGCACCTCGTAGTCCACAAACAGCCTGGCGGTAATCAGGATCAGTATTCCCAGAATGGTGGACTTGGTAGCGGCCGCCCCCACATAGCCGATAACGATCTCCACATAGGAAACCGGTGCCGACAACACTTCATAAATGGTGCCGGAGAACGTGGGCATGTAGATACCGAACGAGGCATTGGAGATACTCTGCGTCATCAGCGACAGCATGATCAGGCCGGGAATGATGAAGGCCCCGTAGCTGACCCCGTCGATTTCCACCATGCGCGAACCGATGGCAGAACCGAACACCACAAAATACAGGGAGGTGGAGATCACCGGCGACGCCACGCTCTGCATCAGGGTGCGCCAGGTCCGCGCCATTTCAAATTTGTAGATGGCGCGAATGGAGTACATGTTCAATTTCATCAGACCTCTCCAGCTGAGCTGGCGTTTGCAGGTGCAGGCTGGCCGTTGTGGACCAGATCCACAAAAATATCTTCCAGTGAGCTTTGCCGGGAATGCAGATCCTTGAACTCGATGCCGGCCGCATTCAGAGCCCGCAGCAACTCGGCAATGCCGGTGGTTTCCTGGTTGGCGTCGTAGGTATAAACCAGCCCGTAGCCATCTTCCGACAGCGCCAGGGCGTCGTCATCCAGGGTGGCCGGCAGGCTTTGCAGTGGCTCGGCCAGGTGGACGGTGAGCTGCTTGCGGCCCAGCTTCTGCATCAGGCGGGCCTTGTCATCCACCAGAATGATTTTACCTTCACGGATAATACCCACCCGGTCAGCCATTTCTTCGGCTTCCTCGATGTAGTGGGTGGTAAGAATGATGGTCACCCCCTGCTCGCGGAGCTGGCGCACCATCTCCCACATCTCCCGGCGCAGTTCCACGTCCACCCCGGCGGTGGGCTCATCCAGAAACAGGATTTTGGGTTCGTGGGACAGGGCCTTGGCGATCATCACTCGCCGTTTCATACCGCCGGACAGCATCATGATCTTGTTGTCTCGCTTGTCCCACAGGGACAGAACCTTCAGCACTTTTTCGATATGGGCATCATTGCGGGGTTTGCCGAACAGGCCACGGCTGAAGCTCACCGTATCCCAGACCGTCTCGAAGGCATCCGTGGAGAGCTCCTGGGGCACCAGGCCGATGGCGGTGCGCGCTTCCCGATAGTCACGAACAATGTCGTAACCGTCCGCCAGCACGGTGCCACTGGAAGGATTGACGATGCCACAGATGATGCTGATCAGGGTGGTCTTTCCGGCACCATTGGGGCCCAGCAGGGCAAAAATCTCCCCGGCGTGAATATCCAGATTGATGTTCTTCAGGGCCTGAAAGCCTCCCTGATAGATCTTGTTCAGGTCTTTCACGGAAATGACAGCACTCACCACTTTCTCCTTCACTGGGCCCGTCGAGGAGCCTCATTATGCCCGAAATGGCACCCTCTCGCTGGCATCAACGATCAGAATTTGGCAACATAAAACCTCAAGTTAGATTAAGGTTGCCCAACATGTCCAAGGGATCCCCATGACGCTGACCTGTACAGACGATATCTTCAAGGCCCTGACCGTGGGCGAGGTCGCCGAACGCAGCGGCGTGGCTGTTTCAGCCCTGCATTTCTATGAGAAGAAAGGCCTGATCCAGAGCTCACGTAGCGCCGGCAATCAGCGCCGCTATCACCGTGATGTATTACGCCGGGTCGCCGTCATCAAGGTAGCCCAGCGCATCGGCATCCCGCTGGTGGAAATTGCCGAGGCCCTGGACGAACTGCCCGATGGCCGCAGCCCCACTGCCCGTGACTGGAAGCGCATGTCGGCCAAATGGCGCGGGCATCTGGACGAGCGCATCAATGATCTGACCGTGCTGCGCGACCAGCTCAATGAGTGTATCGGCTGCGGCTGCCTGTCCATCAAGGCCTGCCGACTACGCAATCCCTTTGACACCTTGTCCGAGAAAGGCCCGGGGCCGCATTTCTAGGGACTTTTCGCCCTTTCAGAGCCCCGGCCGGCAACCCTTCCGACCTTGGTCGGCATTCATTTTGCCATCTGCAGCGGGCACAATGTGATTCCTGCAACACCCTTTCCGCAATCAGGAGGCAGCATGAACAAGAACACCGTAACCGTTATTCCCGGCGACGGAATCGGACCGGACATCGTCGATGCCACGGTACGGATACTGAAAGCCCTGGATTGCGGACTCGAGTTCGAATATGCCATTGCCGGTCAGGCCGCGCTGGACAAAGGACTGGATCTGGTACCGGAAGAAACCCTCGCCGTACTCCGCCGCAATCGCCTGGCCCTGAAAGGCCCCATCACCACGCCAGTGGGCGGTGGTTTCTCGTCCGTGAACGTGACCCTGCGCAAAACCTTCGACCTTTTCGCCAACGTGCGCCCGGCCCTGTCCATTCCCGGGGTCAAATCTCGCTACGACAACGTGGACATCATGACCGTGCGGGAAAATATCGAGGGTATTTATTCCGGCCTGGGCCAGACGGTCAGCGACGATGGCGAGACCGCCGAACTACGCAGCCGCATCACCCGCACGGAATCCGAGCGTCTGCTGCGCTTTGCCTACGAGACGGCGGTAAAACAGGGCCGCAAGAAGGTCACCGTGGTGCACAAGGCCAATATCATGAAATCCACCTCCGGCCTGTTCCTCGACGTGGCCCGCAAGGTGCGCGAAGACTATCCGCAGCTGGAGCATGAAGAAATGATCGTGGACGCCTGCGCCATGCAGCTGGCCATGAACCCCCACCGCTTCGATGTGATCGTCACCACCAACCTGTTCGGCGATATCCTTTCCGACCTGTGTGCCGGCCTGATCGGCGGCCTGGGCGTGGCTCCCGGCGCCAACATCGGCGAGCACGGTGGCCTGTTCGAAGCCGTGCACGGCAGCGCCCCGGACATTGCCGGCCAGGGCATCGCCAACCCCACTGCCATCATGCTGGCCGGGGCCCTGATGCTCGACTACATCGAACTGCACGACAAGGCCAAACAATTGCGTCGCACCGTGCGTCAGGTGGTCGGCGAAGGCGAAATCGTCACCCCGGATCTGGGCGGCCGTGCCAGCACCAGCGAATTTACCGATGAGCTGGTGCGAAGGCTGGAGCAAAACAGTTAACAGTGAATAGTTAATAGTGAACAGTTCGCGGGGCAGGTTTTCCTGCCCTGAAACGCAAGAGGCCGCGCCCATTTAAGGCTGCGGCCTCTTGCGTTGTGGGACAAAGAATATTGAGGTGAATTAGCGGTCAGCGCCTTTTTGGCTGGCTCGTTGTTGGCGTTCGTTCAGGCCCACGGCATCATTTTCCGGTAGCTCCCAGCCCTGCAGGTTCTCTTCGATTAGCTGGGTAAGAGCGTCCAGATGGTCGGGCTCTGCATTCAGGGCCGGAATATAGGCAAAGGATTCACCGCCAGCCTCTTCGAAATAGCCACGGTTTTCCACGTCGATTTCTTCCAGGGTTTCCAGGCAATCGGAGGAGAAGCCGGGGCAGAATACCTGCACGGATTTCACGCCTTGCTCCGGCAGCGCCATGAGGGTGTGGTCAGTGTAGGGCTTGAGCCATTCTTCACGGCCGAAGCGGGACTGGAAGGTGGTGAGCCAGTCGTCGTCGCCCAGCCCCAGCCGTTCCGCCAGCAGCCGTGAGGTCTTGTGGCATTCACAGAAGTAGGGGTCGCCATTGAGCAGGTATTTTTTCGGTACCCCGTGGTAGCTGAAGATCAGCTTGTCTGCCGTGCCGTGTTCGGCGCGAAAGGCCTCAATGTGTTTGGCCATGGCATTGATGTAGGGCGGGTAATCCGGGTAATGGCTGATAAAGCGCAAGTCCGGCAGCCAGCGCCGCTGCATGAAGTCCTTGGCAATGGCGTCGAAGGTGGACGCATTGGTAGAGGCCGAGTACTGCGGATACAGGGGCAGCACGACCAGCTTGCGCACGCCGGCCTCTTCCATGGCCTGCAACTGGCTGGCGATGGAGGGATTGCCATAGCGCATGGCAAAGCGGACCTCGATGTCGTCACCAAACTGGCTCTGCAGTCGCTCGCGGATGCCAGCGCACTGGGCTTCGGTGTGCACCATCAGCGGCGAGCCCGCATCCGTCCAGACACTTTTATAGGCATGGGCGGAACGCGGTGGGCGGATCACCAGAATCACCATGTGCAGTATGAAAAACCAGATCAGCCGGGGGACTTCCACCACCCGCGGATCGGACAGGAATTCGCGCAGATAACGGCGCAGGGCCCCCGTCTCCGGTGCATCCGGCGTACCCAGATTCGTGACCAGCACTCCCAGTTTCTGTGCCTGGCGGTGATCAAAATTGTTCTGCCCCTGATAAGCCATCCATTCCTCGCTGCCGTTACGTTGGGGGATCAGTGTGACCGGTAGTGTAGCGCTGCGGCGTCAAGGTGACATACGCGCCATGACTATCGGTCTGATCAGAACCGGAAATTACAGGGTCTCTGCCAGCTCTCCCTGATGCTCGCTCAGTACCTGGCGAAACTCGTCGGGGATCGGCGCCGAGGCCTGTTTGTCGTGCTCGAAGTAGACCTGCACCGCCTTGCCCCGGGCCACCAGTTTGCCGTTCTGCCAGGCCTGCTGGGCCACCACGAAGGAGCTGTTGCCGATTTTCTCAATGCCAGTGCGCAACAACACATCACTGCCGTAATAAATCTGACCGACGAAATCCACTTCTACCCGGGCCAGAATCAGTGGCAGCGCTGACGGATCACTGCCGCCCCCGAACAACTGGAACAGGGGCGCCCGCCCGGTTTCAAACCAGCCGGTGACCACGGTGTTGTTCACATGACCAAAGGCATCGGTTTCGTAAAAGCGGGGCGTGACGGTGAGTTCAAACATGGGGACGCTCTCATGGGGACTGCGGGGGCGTCATGATACCCGAGACGCCCCCCGGCCTGAATCTTTAGCAGCACCCGGGCCGGCAAGTCGTCATCTTATTCCCCACGCAAACTGGCCAGGGCCTTTTTGCGACGATCCACTTCTTCGCCAAGGCTGTCTCGGGCGGCTTCCTGCTCTTCCACCCGCTCAATCAGGGCTTCCACCTCCTGGCTGGCCTTTTCCATGGGCTCACCCAGTCCACCGACAGCTTCGGCGTTTTCTTCCAGCACAGCCAGTTCGGCCCGTGCCGCCATCAACTGCACCTGGATCTGCCGCAGGGTGTGATCCGCTTCCGCCAGGGCGGACAGGCTGTTATCCAGTTTCGCCTCCAGCTCCTTTTCCAGCTCAGCGAACTCATCACTGTCTTCGGCAATGACCTGCCAGCCTTCAAAGCGGCGCTCGAAATCGTCTGCCACCATACCGCGAGGCAGAACCTGTTCATCCAGCGTGGTCACCATGTTTTCTTCACCATTACCGCTGATGACCTGTACAGAAGCAGTCAGCTCCCGCTCTTCACCCGACTCCATGGCCGTGCGGGTAACCACGCGCTGGCCGATGTCATCCACATAGCGAACTTCGCGCAACGGGCTCCGCAGAGCCAGCACGGCCTCCACCTTGTAGGTGGTAATTTCCTCGGGGCCGGTCTGGTTGTTTTTCTGGTCTGCGATATCCAGATCAGCTACCTGCCAGTAACCCAGCTCCCGGGTTTGCAACGCCTGGTCGATGGCTGCTGCCAGCCGTTTTTCCTCGCTATTCATGCCGCAACTGACGAGCAGCCACGCTGCTGCCAAAAACAGACCGACAATCGCTGCGCCTCGTTTCAATGACATCACCCTTCCTCCATGCGGATTTCAATATGGGTATCCCAAGTATGCCCTATAGTATGCACGGTAAGGGGCCAACGTCGACGCCCGCCGTGTACAGACCGTATCATGGCTCCCCCATTGCAGGAGAAGCCCATGACTACGCTGGATACGGCCACACGCACCGAACTGGAAGCCGCCGCCTTTCGCCGCTTGCTGCAGCATCTGGATGATCACAAGGAAGTGCAAAATATTGATCTGATGATACTGGCGGACTTCTGCCGTAACTGCCTGTCAAAATGGCTGGTTGCCTCTGCGGATGAGCGTCAGGTGACACTGGATTACGACGCCGCAAGGGAATGGGTATACGGCATGCCCTTCGCCGATTGGAAAGCGCAATACCAGACACCGGCTACCCCGGAACAACTGGCAGCGTTCGAGGCCAAACAGAAAAATTGATCGTGGAAAGCGGCAAGCCGCCGCATGTGGAGAGCCTTGCCCCAAACGGGATGATATGACTCCGCGCGGCAATGCAATAAACAAGCGCCCAAAGTGCGTGAAAGGCTGTATTGCACAGCCTTCCACGCGTTATAGCTTGTAGCTTGAAAGGCAGCCCACAGGCCGCCTCGATATAGCTAACGAGCATTACTCCTCGTCGAATAGCATTTCCACCTGGTAGACAGCGGTGGTACCACTGACTTCGTTACCCACCACCAGCAACGGGATGCCATTGGGGGAATCGGCGGCGGCGATGAACACCAGCCCTTCCGGTCCCAGATCCCCCACCACGGCGCCCACATCGCTTTCTGCCAGCAGTCCATCATCGATCAGGTCTTCGATATCCTCGCCATCACCGCCGCCGCCCCAGAAGTTGCGGCTGTTCAGGTAATCCAGCCGCTGGGGCTGCTGCGGATCGGTAATGTCATAGACCAGGATCCCGCCCATGCGCTCCAGGGCCAGGAACAGGAAGGTCTTGTCGCCGATGGCGCCGATGGTCAAACCTTCCGGCTCAGGGCCCTTGGCATCACTGCGGCTGTCCATGGCATTGATTTCATCATGGCCACTGTTGAAGTAATCCTGGCAGGCAATGCTGCGGTTGGTGCCCAGCCGACATTCATCGCTGGCCAGGAACTGTTCGATGGCATCACCGCTGTCGAATACCAGGTTGCCGTTTTCATCCCGGATGGAGAAGGAGCGACCCCCATAGCTGTACAGGGTGTCATACATGATGCGGGTTCCGGCTTCATCTGCCTCTCCCGCATCGTTATACATCACAGGATTACCGGCTTCGTCGACCTTGTAGCCCTGAGTCCAGGTAATATTGAGACGGCCCAGCACATCGTCTTCACGGCAATCCCCGGGATCACCGGCGGTGGCGCCGCAGTAATCGAACACCGCCGGATCCAGCAGCGCACCGGCACCCAGTTCACGCAGCTGGGGAGGTAAATCGTCACCACAACGACGGTCGAAACCACTCTTATGCACCAGATGTTTGACGCGAAATTCTTCCACGAATCCCTGACTAGCATCACCGGCGCAACCTTCGCCCTCTTCACCCCAGTAAGCATCGTTATCTTCGCCCCATGCACGAGCGTCGCCTTCGTTGGCAGTGACCAGATAGGTACTGCCATCAGCGCGGTAAGCATGAATGGCATCAGGCAGGTACAGGCCCACTACCCCTTCCCAGGTTTGGATGTTGATCTCTTGATCGTCATCGCTGGCATCAATGCCGAAGCCTTCCACGCTGCGATCGATTTCTCCCAGCGGGAGGATACCGGTAACGGTAGCCGTCTCGATATTGACCTTGGCCAGGGCATTATTTTCCTGCAGGGTCACCCAGGCGGTTGTGCCATCGGCGGACACGGCGATGTATTCCGGTTCCAGATCCTTGGCCACATCCGCGCCGGGACCATAGATACGCACGCCACTGCTGCGCAGTGTGTCCGCATCAAATGCACTGAAATCCGCCGTACTAACCTGAGGGTCTTGCGGGTTGCTGATATCGATAATGCTGATGGAGCCATCCGGATCGATCTGATAATCATCGCTGGGCTCCCCTTCATTAGCGGTAAGCACCTTGCTGCCATCCGGGGTGAAGATAATCATGTCCGGCTGAGCACCCACTTCTACACTACCGAGCAGGCTGAGGTCATCGGCACGATACAAGGCGGCAAAGCCGTTATCGGTTTTCGGGTCGGCCTCAATGGCGATCGCCACCAACCCATTTTTCACCGCCACGCTGTTGACCACCGCACCGGCAGCAACCTCTTCAACGCCCAGCGACGCGATCAAGGCAGGCTTGGCCGGGTTGCTCATATCCAGCACATCGAGCACACCCAGCCTGGCGTTGACCACGAACAGGCGCTGGCTGGCACTGTCATAGGCTGGAATTTCAGCAGCAGAGGTATCGAAACTGCCGGACTCGTAGCGGCTCAGAAAGGACAAGCGCAGGCTATCCGGCGTCTTCACTTGCTCGCCACCCGCAGCAGGATTGTTATCGCTGCTGTCACCGCCACAGGCAGTCAAGGCAGTCGCCAGCAGTACGCCGGCGCCCAGGCTATACCAGGATGTCATTGTGAATTCCCCAATGGTTCGTGTTATTTGTTGATCAGTGAACCTAGGGTTATAGCCGGGCGGGATGAAATCGATGCGACAGTAGCGTGATGATTTTATGGCAGAAGCAGGAAGCTGCGCCAGAACATGACCTTGGCCGCAAAAAAAAACGCGACCAGAGGCCGCGTTCACCGGAAGAAACCAGACCAGGAGGTCAGACGGCTTCGTAATCGCGCTCTTCAAATTCCGACATCTGGGCCGCGTACTGGGTAGCAAAACCCGGATACATGGTGGCATTGAAGCCATCCTCGGTCAGATACCAGCTTTTGCAGCCGGAGTTCCAGTTGGTTCGGGCCAGGCGCTTTTGTATTGCCCTGTTGTGTCGGCGCTGAACGTCTTCTTTCACGTCCAGCATTTTCAGATCGTTTTCGATAATTTTCCGGATGCCTTTCACCGCATAGTCGAGCTGGGATTCCATGTACACCAGCGCCGAGTTATGGCCGGGGCCCGAGTTGGGTCCGAAAGTCATGAACAGGTTCGGGTAACCGGACACATTGATGCTCTTGTAGGCCTGGGCTCCGCCCTGCCACTCTTCCCCCAGCACCCGGCCGGCACGGCCTTTCACCGGGAACGGCGTGCCGGAATGACTGACGTCGAAACCAGTAGCAAAGACAATACAGTCCACCTGATGCTCGATGCCTTCCACCGTCCGGATACCCTTTTCGCTGAGGCGGGCAATAGGCCAGGTGATCAGTTTGGCATTATCTTTCTGCAGGGCCGGATAGTAGTCGTTGGAGACCAGCACCCGCTTGCAGCCGATGGTGAAATCCGGAGTCAGCTGGCGACGTAGCCAGCGATCTTTCACCTGGCGACGCAGATGCAGGCGCGCCACCCGTTCGGCAATACGCGTCAGCGGTGACTTCCAGATAACCGCCAGCGCCATGCTCTCATGGGTCCAGTAGAGAAGATTGCGCATGGCCTGCTGACTGGCTGGCAGTTTTTCAAACAGCTTCTTGTTCCAGGCGGGCGTGGCAAAATCCGGGCGCGGCATCACCCAGCCCGGAGTGCGCTGAAACACTTTCACGTGGCCCGCCTGTTTCACCAGTTCGGGAATAATCTGGATGCCGCTGGCGCCGGTACCGATGACAGCCACTTTCTTGCCGGTAAAATCGTACTCGTGATCCCAGCGGGCGCTGTGAATCTTGTGGCCCGTGAAATCCTCGATACCGGTAATGGCCGGGAAGCTGCAGTTGGACAAGGGGCCCTGAGCCATCACCGCGGCCCGCCCGGCAAACTGCTCACCTTTGTCGGTGGTGGCGGTCCAGATGCCTTTCTTTTCATCAAAGGATAGGTCTTCCACATTTTTCTCGAAACGGATGTGCGATTCCAGCCCAAACTCGGCCACCAGATGGTGGATATAGCCGAGAATTTCCTCGCTGCCCGAGAAGCTCCGTGACCAGTTCGGGTTGGGCGCAAACGAATAGGAATACAGATTGGAGGGAATATCGCAGGCGGCACCGGGGTACTGATTGTCCCGCCAGGTGCCGCCTACCGCGTTGGCACGCTCCAGAATCACGATATCCTCAATGCCGGCCTGCTTGAGTCGGATAGCCATTCCCAGGCCGGCAAAGCCCGCCCCCACAATCAATACGGCGGCCGGCTTTACCGCGGGTGCTTTCTTTGCCGCCGGGCGTTTTCCCGTGGCGGAGCGTTTGCGGGTCGCCGCCTTGCGTGGGGCCTTTTTCGGGGAGGCAGAGGACGTAGTCATAACAGAATCTCTTCAGCAATCAGGTGGCCGCGCCATATGCCGGGTGCACATGGCGCGCCGTCATGGCGATATCAGGCAGTGGGCTGGTAGGTCAGCTCTTTCACCCAGGAAGGCACAGCAGGCAGCGCCCGGCGCGGAATCAGACCGGTCAGTTTGACCATGCCATCCACAGGCACGTGATAGGCACGGTTACGCCGATTCACCACAAGCTTGGCGTGCTGGCGAATGACCTGGAACCAGGGGTTACGACGGCCATCTTCCGTACGACCACCAATTTTTTCGAACTTGGCCATGGCCGCATACAGCCGCTCTTCCGGCAGCCCCATGGTAATAATGTTGTCGCGCATTTTATTGAGCAGCGGCACATAGGAGGCGATGCCCAGCATCAGACGCGGATCCAGTAACGGTGCCAGCATTTTGGTGGCACCAATAAAGGTTTTCCCGCGGCCCTGCATTTCCATCACACTGAAGCCCACGCCCAGATGACGGGACTCATCGTCGTTGATCTTTTCGAACGCCTGGTGGCAAACCGGATCTTTCACCGTCTCCAGCAGGAAGGTACACAAGGCACCGTCCAGGGCAATTTCCAACATCGGCACCACCGTGCCCAGCACATACACCGGCATGTCATCGCTGTAACGATCCAGCCATTCAATCACCAGACGCAGATTGATGTTGGGCTCGGGAATTTCATCACCCTCAAGCATGCCCCAGCGCTTCATCAGTGCCATCTCGGCATTGGCATGGCGCTGTTCTTCCGCATGAAAGTAGGTGTAGATCTGGCGTAAGGTATCGGTAGGGGCTTTCTTGGCCATGGCGGCAAATGCCCGGGCACCCACGTGCTCAATCCACATCAGGTCGGCCATGAAATCTTTCAGCTTGGGCCACTGCTCTTCGGTAATCAGTTCGGCACCCGGGGCGTCCCAGTCGATATCCGACAGGGCCCACTGGGTGCTTTTGATTTTGGTCAGCATTTTGTCCAGATCGATGGAAGCCATGATGCACTCCTTACGGATTATTCTGCGAGTTGTGGCGGAAGACCCGAGGGTCCGACGCTCCGTACAGGTGACAAAAACGTTTACTGTCACATTGGTTGATGTAACAATAAAGCGAATGCTCGTTCGGATTCAACTCGGATAACCTGATGGCACGCAAACCCAAACAACAACGCTCCAGGGCCACCGTAGACGCCATTGTCCAGGCTGCCCTGATATCCATCGCCAACTACGGCCCAAGCGCTATTACCGCCAGACAGATCGCGGAAAAAGCCGGTATCGGCGTGGGTTCACTGTATGAGTATTTTGAAGACAAGGACGCCATCATTGATGCGGCCAGCAAACGCTTTGTCAGTGACACCGTGGATCTGATCAAACCACTGATCCCGGAACTGGTGCGTCTGGACATTCGCCAGGCGATTGAGAAATTGTTGTTCAGTTTTCGCGACTTTCTGGAAGAGAACAACCAGCTCTACCTGCGTTGCGCTCGCCACGCCTTCAGCATGGACATGGTGATCTACCAGTCACCGATCAACAGCGCCCTCATGGAGCTATTCACCCAGTATCTGATGCATCACCCGGAGCTTCTGAAACTGCCGAATATTCCCACCGTGGCCTATTTCTATATCAACGGCGGCATTTTCACCGTGGTCAGGCATCTGTCCGAGGACAACCCGATACAAAGCTTCGAGGAGCTGGCGACGGTGTTCGGGGACATTCTCGCCAGCTATGTGGACAAGAAAGTGGAATTGGCGGGCTGACAGCCCGCTCGGTGCTCGTCTGCCAAGCGCACAACGCATGAGGGGGAAGCCTTTCGCTTCCCCCTCAGTCAACAGACCTAGCGTCTGATGATCGTCAGGCGGCCTTCTTTTTCTCCGCGCTCTGGTAGACCACTTCGTAGTCTCCTACATTGAAATCGCTCAGGCGTCTCTTAAGCTCTTTCAGCGACCAGGGCCAGGCGGCGAAGTTGCGGCCGTTCTGATCCAGGTAGTAGCTCTTGCAGCCACCACTGTTGAACACCGTGGTTTTCAGGTGCTTCTGGACTTTGTCATTGTGGGCTTTCAGCACCGGGGGCTTGATGGCAAAGCGGGTAATCCCCTTCTGCTTAACCTTCTTCAGACCATCAATGATGTAGTCCAGTTGGGCTTCGGCCAGACCGATAAAGGAATCGTACACCAGCACGTTGGGACCCAGCACCAGGAAGGCATTGGGCACATCCTTCATGGTGGCGCCAAGATAAGCTTCCGGTGAGGTGTCTTTCCACAGGTCAGAGAGGCGATCACCGTTGGCATCAATCACCTTTCTGCCAATCGGCGGGTGAGACACTTCAAAGCCGGTCCCCCAGATAATCACGTCTACCTCGTGGCGTTCACCGTTGGCGGCAATCACGGTATTGCCTTCCACTTCCACCAGACCATGGGGAATCAGGTTGGCATTGTCTGCCTGCAGGGCCGGGTAATAGTTGTTGGCAAACAGGATACGCTTGCAGCCCAGGGTAAAGTCCGGGGTCACCGCCTTGCGCAGGGTCTTGTCTTTCACCTGCACGCGCAGCAGCTGTTTGGCCGCCGTGCTCACCGGCTTCAGGGCTGCCGGGTTACGCAGCCCGAAGTTGATCACATTCAGGGAGGTGGCCACGGCCTTACGCCAGCTTTTCTGGATGATAGGCAGCTTGTTGATCAGCTGCTTGCTGGTGTCACCCAGATCCATGTCCGGCTTGGGCAGCACCCAGGGGGCAGTACGCTGGAAGACGTGCAGCTCTTTCACCTTGGGCTGAATCTGCGGCACAAACTGGATGGCCGAGGCGCCAGTACCGATCACCGCCACCCGCTTGCCAGTCAGATCATAGTCATGGTTCCACTTGGCGGAGTGGAACATCTCACCCTTGAAGCTATCCAGGCCCGGCAACGACGGAATCTGGGCTTCGGTGATCGGCCCGGTGGCAAAGACAACCGTACGCGCCAGGGTCTGGCCTTTATTGGTATCCAGCACCCAAAGGTGGCGACTTTCGTCCCACTCGGCATGCTCCAGTTCTGTACCGAATTCGATCAGCTCATTAATGCCAAAGTCTTCGCTAACCTCTTCCAGGTAGCTGAGAATTTCCGGCTGACGAGCAAACAGGTGGCTCCATTTGCTGCTAAGCGCAAAGGAAAAAGAGTACAGGGAAGAAGGCACATCACAGCCACAGCCTGGGTAGGTATTTTCCCGCCAGGTGCCGCCGACGCGGGTGGCTTTCTCGATGATCTTGAAATCGTGATAGCCCTCTTTCTTCATCTTGATCGCAGCGCACAAACCGGAAATACCGGCGCCAACGATAAAGGTGTCGTAAATCCTGGCCTCAGGGGTTTTGCGTTTCTTTGCTGCAGCCATGATGAAATTCCTCGATCAATTCTTAACAAAGCGGTAAGAGAACCCAAGCAGGTTCGCGTACAAATTGGGAGTGGCCCGCTTCATCATCCAGAACAGCTTGGCGTCCACCTGTGGCGTGGTGTACAGCTCGCCCTTGTCAAGACGATTCAGGGTCAGTTTGGCCACGGAATCACTGGTGGTCATGGCGTAGTTCATCAACGCATGATCGGCCAGTTTGGAATAACGCGCAGGAATGCGGCCATCCTTGATGATGTTGGTGGGAACCAGAGTCGGACACAGCACGTTGACGTTGATATTGTCGCGCTTGAGCTCCGCGTACAGGGTTTCGGACAACGCCCGCACCCCGGCCTTGGTCACGTTGTAGGCACTCATTTCCGGCGCAGCCGTATAGGACGCGGCAGACGCCACGTTGATGATGGCACCACGACCTTGCTTCTTGAACCCGGGCACGAAGTAGTGGCAACCGTGCACTACGCCCCACAGGTTCACATCCATCGCCCATTTCCAGTCTTCCAGGCTCAGCTCTTCGAACTTGCCACCAATACCCACACCGGCATTGTTGATGACCATGGTGACCGGATGGCCCAACAGTTTTTCAGACTGCTCGGACAGCTTCTTTACCTGAGCTGCCTTACCCACATCACAAGCCACCGCAAAAGCCTTGCCGCCGGCCTTCTTGATCAGCGCCGCGGTTTCCTCGGCACTTTCCAGCTTCAGATCCGCGCAGACGACCGCACTGTTTCGTCTGGCCAACTCCAGGGCAAAACTGCGACCAATACCACTGCCGGCACCGGTGACGACAGCGTAGCCGTTATAGCTCGGCTTGCTGGAACGAAACTTGAGAATATTCAGCATTACCTTCTACCTTTTCAGGTTGAGTATTCAGTGTTCGTTCAGGCACGCTTGCCCGGCACGAATTCCTTGGTCAGATACGGCGTCAACAACCCGGTCTTCGGGTGCAGCAGCTTTTCCTTGTAGTACTCCAGATAGGCGCTGGTATCGTGGTCGCTGGGGTGAAAATCACGACGGGTGTAATCCAGAATATGCTTGATGGTGCTGCCGAAGACACCCTCTTCAGGCCCGGCCAGCACCGCCAGGCTACGCTTCACATCCTTCCAGTAACTGGGGCTCAGCAAGTTACGCGGTTTGCGCATTACCGGGATCAACGACGCCGCAACCGGAATCAGGAAAGTAAGAGTGAAGGCCGCCAGAGCAAAACCACGCATGCGCAGGTAATAGTCACCGGACAATTCCTGGAACACGTCGTAGGCAACATCCTTATGCTCAGACTCTTCCAGCATGTGCCACATCCACAGGGCTCGCTGCTTCTCGTCCAGGGACTCGTAGAAGATGTCTTCGTTCTTCATCATGTATTCCGCCAGCACCGCGGTGAAATGCTCAATGCCCGCCATCAATGACAGCTGCATGCGGTTGGACAGTTTCTTGAAGCCGTGCTCGAACACCTTGTCGGCAAGGAAACGATACAGACCGACAGGGTAACGGTGCTGTGCCAGCACATCGTTGAACTCGTTGTGCATCTTGGAGTGGATGGCTTCCTGACCAATCAGGGCAGTTACCAGACGCTTGAGCTCCGGATCTTTCACAAACTGACGATGGTAACGGGCGGTGTCGATCACCAGATCTTCGCCGAAGGTCAGAAAGATGGACAGGGCCTCGAAATACGCCGACGCCAGCTCCGTGTTTCTGAAGAAGGTATCGTCCAGTTGCTCGGCGTCGAACTGAAAATCCATGTGGCGAATCGGCATCTCAGGCCGTTTCTGGGCGGTTTTCGACACGTATTGATGAATCGTTGCAGTCGTCATTAGGTCACCTGTCCAATGAGGGCAAAGCCGATAATGTTGCGCGCCATGGACGTTAGTTGGGCGCGCACTACTGTTACATTGACGAGTGACACAATAAAGCGAATGCTTGTTCGGATTCAATTCGGTTCAACATGGCTTATTCAGCCCGGCCTCCACAGCTCAGAATGCCGATAGAACGGCGCCTCGGCATGCCAGAAACAAACGCCATGAAAACATTAAATTACTGAAATAAAAGGAAATATTAATTTCCGCTTTGTCTGAAAGGCCTGACACCCTGCTTCCATGCCATAGTCACTTTTCTGCATCATGGGCAGCCCGGTTAGTGTTAATCACCAAAAACGAACACAGCGTTCGGATTTTTTCAGCCTCATAGGGCACTATTTGCCTAGCGTTTCCACCCATCGCATGCAGCAAGTGGTCCCTGGGCATATAACAGAGCATTACAATCTATGGGTAGGAAAAGCCCGGACACCCGGCAACAATGAAGCAAATCAATGGCCATCGGGGTGCCCATGCTCAACAAGGAAAAACTGAATCAGTCAAAAGTCCTGCAGCTGGTGGACTGGCAGTTCAATCGCTACCTGTCCATGCAGTTGCTGCCGTTGCTCTACCTGCTAATGATCATTGGCGCGGTATTGTTGGTGGGCTTTTTTGTGGCTGCCAGCTTTTCCAGTTCGCTGTGGTTTGGCTTGGCCACCGCCACCCTGTCGCCGCTGATCTTGCTGGTGATGGTTGCCATCGTCCGGGCCGCCCTGGAGTACCTGGTGATGGCACATCGCACCATGAGCATCGTGGAAAGCATGCGCACCTTGCCCGAGCGCGTGGAAAGCCTGGATAACAAAGTGGATGCCCTCAACGAGCACGTTATCGACCTGCATGAAATGCTGATGCAACTGCGTCCACTGCTGCGTTCTGCAGGCCTGCCCGGACGTTTTATCGAATCACTGCGCAAGGGGGACAGCAAGGAAAACGGCGGCGATAAATAGCGCCGCCTGACACGCGACGCTTTCAGCCATCGCAATTACCGGCTTTTTAAGGTGTAATTTCTCTCCTGCGGACACCCGCCTGGGCGTCCACACCCTGTTTTCGCAAGGAGTCACCATGTCGTTACCCGCGTCCCTGCAAGACCGGCTGCGCCTGCCCGCCGTCGCGTCCCCCATGTTTATTGTCTCCAACCCGGATCTGGTCATCGCCCAGTGCAAGGCCGGCATCGTCGGCTCTTTTCCGGCGCTGAACGCCCGGCCGGCGGAAGAGCTGGAAGTATGGCTCAAGCGGATCACCGAAGAACTGGACGCCTGGAACCAGGCCAATCCGGACCAGCCGGCAGCGCCCTTTGCGGTCAACCAGATCGTGCACAAGTCCAACAACCGGCTGGAACACGATCTGGAAATGTGCGTGAAGTACAAGGTGCCCATCGTGATCACGTCGCTGGGCGCCCGGGTGGACGTGAACGAGGCGATTCACAGCTATGGCGGCCTGGTATTTCACGACATCATCAACAATTTCTTCGCCAAGAAGGCCATCGAAAAAGGCGCCGACGGCCTGATCGCTGTAGCGGCCGGTGCCGGTGGCCACGCTGGCACCCAGTCGCCGTTTGCGTTGGTCCAGGAAATTCGCGAATGGTTTGACGGCCCGGTGCTGCTGTCCGGCTCCATCGCCAAAGGCGATGCCATTCTCGGCGCTCAGGCCATGGGTGCAGACCTGGCCTATATCGGCTCCGCCTTTATTGCCACCGACGAAGCCAACGCGGACGAACGCTACAAGCAGTCCATCGTCGACAGCAGTGCCAGCGACATCATCTATTCCAACCTCTTTACCGGCGTTCACGGCAACTACCTGCGCAGCTCCATCGAAGCGGCCGGGCTGGACCCGAACGACCTGCCGGAAAGCGACCCATCCAAGATGGATTTCGGCGACGGCAGCTCAAAAGCCTGGAAAGATATCTGGGGCAGCGGCCAGGGTATCGGCGCCATCAAGAAAATCGGTCCGGCCAGTGAATTGATCGAGCGACTCAAGCAGGAATACAGCAGCGCTCGCCAGCGGATGGATCAGCTGCCCTGGAAGTAAAAAGCGGCAAGCAACAACGCGTCAGAAAAAAGCAGAGGACTGAAACCAAAGAGGCCGCGCCCGATCCCCGGGCACGGCCTCTCTGGTTTGCAGCCACAACACGTCTTGCCGCGTTGTGGTTTACCGCTCGCTTCAGCCTGTAACGGAGCCAAGCACCGATGCAACCAGCCCTTTCTTTTTCACTGGCTGGAAATTGCTGAACTCCAGCACACCATCATCAATGGCGCCGAAACGCAGCTTCGGCAGATCTACCAGGTAATTCTGCACGACCATCCATGGCTGCTTGGAGCCCTGTCGGGGCAGACGATCGTCCGCACGCATGACATAGCCCGACTGCAAACCCAGGAAGTTTTCATCGGTGATGCAATCTTCGTTGTCACGGGGAATCACGGTCTGGGCGCCGGTTTTTTCCATGTGGTTAAGCAGGCGGCACACATACTCGCAGACCAGGTCCGCTTTCAGGGTCCAGGAAGAGTTGGTGTAGCCGAAGACCAGCGCCATGTTCGGCACATCACGCAGCATCATGCCTTTGTAGACCAGCGACTCGCGGGGCTCTACGGCCTTGCCGTCGATGGTCCCTTCCACCCCGCCAAGCATCTGAACATTGAGACCGGTGGCGGTGATAATAATGTCCGCCTCCAGCTCCTGACCGGACTTGAGCAGAATACCGTTCTCAGTGAAACGCTCGATATGATCGGTAACGATATCGGCCTCACCCCGGCGAACGGTCTTGAACAGGTCACCATTGGGCACCGCACACAGACGCTGATCCCAGGGGTTATAGCTGGGGCGGAAATGGGTCATATCCACATCATCGCCAAGCTGACGCTTCGCCGCCGCCAACAGAGCTCGCCGCACCAGTTTCGGGCGCTGCTTGGACAGCTTGTACACCAGGCGCTGGATACCAATGTTACGGGCGCGAGCCAAACGATAGACCATCATCTCGGGCATAAAACGGCGCATACCCACGGAGATCGGGTCCACTTCCGGCACGGTGGCAATATAGGTCGGGGAGCGCTGCAGCATGGTGACCTGGGCGCCCTCTTTGGCCATGGCCGGGACCAGGGTTACGGCGGTGGCGCCGGAACCGATCACCACGACTTTCTTGCCTTTATAGTCCAGGTTTTCCGGCCAGTGCTGGGGATGAACCACCTGGCCCTTGAAGTCTTTCTCACCGGGGAAATCCGGCTTGTAGCCTTCGTCGTAGTTGTAATAACCACTGCAGGAGAACAGGAAATTGGCGGTAAAGGTTTCCTGCTCGCCGGTTTTCTCGTTGGTGGTTTCCACTGCCCAGTGATTATCAGCACTGGACCAGTTCGCCTTGATCACCTTGCGACCAAAGCGGATATGTTTTTTCACCCCGTACTCTTCCGCCGTGTCTTCCACGTACTGGCGAATAGAGTTGCCATCAGCAAGCACCTTGGGCTCGGTCCAGGGACGGAAGCTGTAACCCAGGGTGAACATGTCGGAATCGGAACGGATACCCGGGTACTTGAACAGATCCCAGGTGCCGCCAATGCGTTCGCGGCGCTCGATAATGGCATAGCTACGATTCGGGCTCTTGCGGGTCAGGTGGCAAGCTGCCCCGATACCGGAAAGGCCGGCACCAATAATCAATACATCAACGTGGTTATTAGACATTCTCTTTTACCTCCAGCCCTTGGGCCGCTTGGTCTCGGCAGTGCAAAACATTGACATCATTCAATGGCACCGTTAACTGACAGACAGAATAGCCGTACTGGCGGGTATGAGAAAAGGCCAAAACAGGCCGTTAATTGGCCCTGGAGACGGGGAAAAGTGCCGCTAGGGACGGCAGGTGTGGCGCAGCCAGCATTAACACTGGATCTACTTTCCCTGACCGCCTGTCTACCCACATGGCGGCCATGGGGTTGGCGACCAGCTATTACTCGCTGATTTTCATAATAAAGTGGTACGGACGATCCAATATCATCGTGCCATCACCGATTTGTGACCTCATACACATTGCTGCCCTGCCCACTTCTGCATACTGCCTGCGCGCCATAGGGGAAAGGCGCTTACGGGGATGGATTACACACTATAATTATAAGGGTTCCGGCATGTTCGATCTGACTGCCTTCGGGGATACGTTCGCCTCTCACCCCTGGCTATGGATACCGATTTCCTGCGCCACCATTATCAGCCTGCTGTTATGGAGCGGTCGCATCCGCCAGCCCGGCATGGTCAACCTGTTCGCCGTTGGCCTGATACTGCCCTGCATCAACCTGAGCATGATCGCCACCGGCGCGCTGGTTGCCGCAGATCAACTGACGCTGGATCTGGTGGCCTTACTGCCGTTCTGAGAGTCGCAAGTGACAAGTTGAAAGTTTCAACGCGGATCAGCGCTGCTGTCAGCCGCTACGCATGAGGCCGCGCCCAATGACTGGAGCGCGGCCTCATGCGTTTGAAATCAAGGGCAAAGGTATGGCGCGTTGCAACTTGAAACTTGCCCACGCTACAAACCCTGAAGAAATTCCAGCTGATCCGCCACACTGATATCCCTGGCCTCGCCCTGATAGATATCGAAATGACCAATCGGATAGCGCTTCACTGTCGCTTTCGCCATGGCCGCAGCGGCCTTTTCTGCGGCTGAAGCCGGCGCCACGGTATCGGTTTCACAGATCAGCACCAGCGCCGGGCAGGCCACCTTGGCCGCCTGCGTCACAGGGCGAAACAAGGGCAGCACCAGGCCGATACGAGCCGCTACTTCATTGGGCACACCCTCCGGCATCAGCGCGGTATAACCATCGTAGGCATCATGACTGGACATGGCCGCCAACTCGCCGGGCTTGCCGGCAGAGGGCAACATGCGCGGCCCCATCCCCAGCAGGCTGCTGGTCATATCCCAGAGACCCAGACCGGTCATTTTCACCGCCTGGCCGACCCCCGCGTAACGCACTACTTCCTGCACCGAGGCCAGGCCATCCATCATCGGACACTGGGCAATGATACCGGCTACGTCCGGTTCCCGGGCCGCCACGGCGGTGACCAGACCGCCGCCAAAGGAGGTCCCCCACAACACGATGCGCTGGTTATCCACTTGCTCCTGCTTGCGCACACAGGCCAGCGCCGCCTGCCAGTCCGCCACTTCCCGGTTGGGCAGCAACACCTGACGGGGCATGCCTTCACTTTCACCGAAGTGCCGGTAGTCAAACTGGAACACCGCGTAGCCGGCTTGCAAAAAGGCATCCCGAAATGGCTCCAGCCCACAGGCCTTGGTGAGACCAAAACCGTGGCCCATGACCACGGTCAGGAAGGGGCCGTCGCCTTTGGGAAGATATAGATCTCCCCGGCAGGACTGGCCGTCGCTAACAAATCGCAGCTCATGCATTTTGCTCATGGAAACTCCTTGTTTTTTCTTACCACAGAGGACACAGAGAACACGGAGTTAACGCCTATCAACACAGGTTCTGTTTTCCCTCGGTGAACTCTGTGTCCTCTGTGGTGAATACGCCTTACCCGGCAATCGCCGGGGCGATAAAGCGCCATTCCTCAATGCTCTGCCCCAGCACCAGGAAGTGCGGATTGAGGATGTCTTCCTTGTTATACTGCAATGGCTCGAACGCGGTATTGACCACAACGCCACCAGCAGCCGTTACCACCGCATGCGCAGCAGCAGTGTCCCATTCAGAGGTGGGCGCCAGACGGGGGTAGATGTCGGCACTGCCTTCGGCTACCAGACACAACTTCAGGGACGAGCCCATGGAGGCACGCTCCACGTCACCGACTTCTTCGCGAATAAAGGCTTCCAGCTTTTCCACCGCTTCACCGCCATGGCTGCGGCTGGCCACCATGACCACCGGGGCGGTACGGGCACGGCACTGGATTGGTTTGCGCTCACCGCCTTCCTCTTTATAAGCACCCACACCGCGGCCACCCAGGTAGGTCACTGCCGTTACCGGCACATGCACGACGCCCAGCACCGGGGTATCCCCTTCCACCAGAGCGATGTTGACGGTGAACTCGCCATTGCGCTTGATAAATTCCTTGGTGCCATCCAGCGGGTCCACTAGCCAGAAACGGGGCCAGTCCTTGCGATCCGCGTAGGCAATACCACCGGACTCTTCGGAAAACACAGGGATCTCCGGGGTCAGCGCCTGCAGGCGCGCTTCGATAATCTTGTGCGCCGCCATATCCGCTTCGGTAATCGGCGACTTGTCGTCCTTGGTTTCCACCCCCAGGTCGTCACGCTCATACACAGTGAGAATAGCCTTGCCCGCTTCACGGGCGATCTCGGCGAGCGGTTCCAGCAGGGTATTAAAGTCGGTCATTTCGTTTTTCCTGTGATTCAGATTTTGCCACCTGTAGAAGCGGCGCCCTCTGTGCTCTGCGAGTATGAGCCTCGAACAGGGCTGCGAAGTCCGGAAAATCGCATCCATATGCGATAGATTCCCTCGCCTGAGGCGAGGATCGCGGCTCAGGCGCCGCTCCTACAGATCAATTATCGACGTTGCTCCAGCAACCGCTTCGCCATCAGCAACGCGGCGATCACCCGGGCTTCCGTCACGTCGTCCCGCTCAATCAAACGGTCCAGGTCGGACAGTTTCCAGGTGAGCACTTCCAGTTCTTCCGGCTCATCCCCGGGCAGGGACTCTTCATACAGGTCTTCCGCCAACACCACCTTGATGCGGTGCCCCATATAACCTGGCGACAGGGTCATGTCCTTCATCAAGGTAAGGTGACGGGCGCCATAACCGGCCTCTTCCTTCAATTCCCGGTTAGCTGCGTCACGCCAGTCCTCGCCGTGTTCGTAGGCGCCCTTGGGCAGGGTCAGTTCGTAACTTTCGGTGCCGGCGCCATACTCGCGGATCATTACCACGGTGTCGTCATCCAGCAACGGCACCATCATTACCGCCGCAATGGGCGGGGTGCGCAGGCGCTCATAGGTCCGCTCCACCCCGTTGCGAAAACGCAGGTGCAGCTCTTCGATTCCGAACAGGCGGCTTTTTGCGACCAGTCGGGTGTCGAGAATCTCCGGTTTCTCATCCATAATCAGCGTCAGATCTCGCGGCAATGATTGTAGGGAGTTACTCAGAAGCTCCTTGAGGCCGAAGACTAACCCGAATACGCAGGAAATTCATGATTGACTGGCAATCCGTCGACACCGTGCTATTGGATATGGACGGCACCTTGCTCGACCTGGAGTTCGATAACTGGTTCTGGCAAAAACATGTCCCCGAGTGCTACGCCCGCCAACAAGGGCTGGATCGGGCCGAGGCCGACCGCATCATCCACGACTGGATCACCAGCCATCTGGGCACCCTCAACTGGTATTGCCTGGATTTCTGGACCGCGGAGCTGGGCCTGGAAATCGCCAGCCTGAAACGGGAAGCCGGCGATCGCATTGCCGTGCGACCCGGCGCGGACACGTTTCTGCAGGCGCTGAAGGAGTCTGACAAACAGGTCATCATGGTCACCAACGCCCATCGTGATGCCCTGGACTTGAAGGTAGAGCGTACCGGCATCGACCGCTATTTCGATGAAATCGTCTCCAGCCACGATTATGGCCACGCCAAGGAAGCCCAGTCCTTCTGGCAGCACCTGCAACGCCACCTGCCCTTTGACCCGGCCCGCGCCCTGCTGGTGGATGACTCCCTGCCGGTGCTGCACAGTGCCCAGCTCTACGGGATCGGCCAGCCGGTCAGCATCCTGCACCCGGATTCCAGCCTGCCCAAGCGGGACCATACCCATCCGTTCCCGGCCATCGACGATTTTCTGCGGGTCTTACCATGAGAGAAATGCCGTGAGCGAGACCGTTCGTATCGACTCCTGGCTGTGGGCGACCCGTTTCTTCAAGACCCGCAGCCTGGCCAAGGCCGCCATCGAAGGCGGCAAGGTGCAGATTGATGGCAGCAAGGCCAAGCCCAGCAAGAATGTGCAACCCGGCCAGACCATTGCCATTACCAAGGGCACCGAACATTTCGAGGTAATAGTAGAAGGCCTGAGTAGCAAGCGCGGCCCCGCCAGCGTGGCCCAGACCCTCTATCAGGAAACCGAACAAAGCCGCAGCCGCCGGGAACAGAGCAGCGAGCAACGCAAGCTGGCACGGGCGGCCGCCGCCGCACCGGACCACAAGCCCAGCAAGAAGGAACGCCGGGATATCCAGCGCTTCAAGAGAGACAACCTGGAATAACCGCTATCGCGCCCCCATAAAGGCATCGCGAAGACAGCAACAGCCCTCAGGACACGACCATGCAAGATCACAAACAACGCTTTCTGTTCCCTGACTCCGATATCCGCGGCGAACTGGTGCAGGTGGAAAGCAGCGTCACCCGTATTATTGAAGGGCATAACTACCCGCTGGCAGTACAGGGGCTGATCGGCGAGGCGGTAGCCGCCGTGGCACTGCTGGCCAGCACCCTGAAATTCAAGGGCCGCCTGGCATTGCAGGCCCAGGGCAAGGGCCCTGTGTCCCTGCTGCTGGCCGAGTGCACCAACGAGGGCGAGTTGCGCGCCCTGGCCCGCCACAGCGACGGCCAGGACTGGAGCCATGGCGACATCCAGACCCTGATCGGCGACGGCAACATGGTGATCACCATCATCCCGGAGCAGGGCCGCCAGTATCAGGGCATCGTCCCCCTGGCCGGGGACTCCCTGGCCCAGTGTCTGGAAGCCTACTTCCACCAATCCGAACAACTCCCCACCCGCCTGTGGCTGGCCAGCGGCAATAACCGGGCCGCCGGCCTGCTACTGCAACGGCTGCCCAACCAGCTGGCCAGCAGCGACGCCAACACACAGATGTGGGAGCACCTTGACGCTCTGGCCGGCACCCTGAAAATGGAAGAGCTACTCAACCTGGACGATCAGACCATCCTCCACCGGCTATTCCACGACACCCCACCACAGCTGCCCGACGCCCAGGCCCTGCAGTTCGGCTGCACCTGCTCCCGGGACCGCAACCGCAATGCCCTGATCTCCCTGGGAAGCAACGAATTGCAGACCCTGCTCGACGAAGACGGCGAAGTGACCCTGACCTGCGACTTCTGCCGCAACCGGGAACGCTTTGATGCGGTGGATCTGGCAGAGATGATCCGGGAGAGTAGTTGACAGTTGATAGTGGACAGTTGACAGCGTCGCGGTCCGGCGTATCAGTTTCTGAAGTGCAAGAGGCCGCGCTCGAACCTTGAGCGCGGCCTCTTGCGGTTAAATGTGTGTCACGGCTAACCCGCGTAGCTGTCAACTGTCCACTATTAACTGTCAACTTGGCCGTGCTGCCGTGACCGCCCGGTCCAAGGGGGAATCGCCACTGATTTCCTTTTCTGGCATAATCGCGCGCCTGTGCTGACTGGAGGTTTCATCCCCCGGTCCCCTTTGGTCTTGCCCGGTGGCAGTAACGGGCACGAGACCGGCACTGTTATCCGCAATGCGAACCAGAGTTTCGGCGCCCATACACGCTGAAACGGCACGGCCACAAGCCCAGGAATGACCATGACCGACCCGATTGTTTATAACGACCTCAGCCCGGCCCAGCTGGTAGAGCTGGCTGTTCAGCGCAACGAAGGCCGCCTGTCCGACACCGGCGCCCTGGTAGTGGAAACCGGTCATCGCACCGGCCGCTCCCCCATGGACCGCTACATCGTTGACGAGCCCAGCACCAGCGAGCACATCCACTGGGGTGCTATTAACCGTGCCTTCCCCGCCGACAAGTTCGATGCCCTGTGGGATCGTGTCAGCGTTGCCGTTGCCGACGCTGATGCCTTTGTTTCCCACCTGCACGTGGGTGCCGATGCGGACCATTACCTGGCAGTGAAAGTGACCGCGCAGACCGCGTGGCACAACCTGTTCGCCAACACCATGTTCATCCGCCCGGAAAAGTACAATCCGCGCAGCAAGGAAGAATGGCAGATCCTGCACGCCCCGCACTTCCAGTGTGAGCCGGAGCGTGACGGCACCAATTCCGATGGCTGTGTGATCCTCAATTTTGCCCAGCGCAAGGTACTGATCGCCGGCATGCGTTACGCCGGTGAAATGAAGAAAGCCATGTTCTCCGTGCAGAACTTCCTGCTGCCGGAAAAAGACGTACTGCCCATGCATTGCTCTGCCAACGTGGGCGACGATGGCGACGTGGCCCTGTTCTTCGGCCTGTCCGGCACCGGTAAGACCACCCTGTCCGCCGATCCGAACCGTTACCTGATCGGTGACGACGAGCACGGCTGGGGCAAGGATGTGGTGTTCAACATCGAAGGCGGTTGCTACGCCAAGTGCATCGACCTGAGCCAGAAAAACGAGCCGGTGATCTGGGATGCCATCAAGTTCGGCGCGGTACTGGAAAACGTCATCATCAATGACGAAAGCCGCACCGCCGACTACACCGACGTGTCCCTGACCCAGAACACCCGCGCCGCCTACCCGCTGGAAAACATCGACAAGAAGGTAGAAGCCAACCGTGCCGGCGAGCCCAAGCACATCATCTTCCTGACCTGCGACCTGACCGGTGTGCTTCCGCCGGTATCCAAGCTGTCCAAGGAAGCGGCGGCCTACCACTTCCTGAGCGGCTACACCGCGCTGGTCGGCTCCACCGAAATGGGTTCCGGTGGCGGCATCAAGAGCACCTTCTCCACCTGCTTCGGCGCCCCCTTCTTCCCCCGTCGCGCCGGCGAATACGCCGAGCTGCTGATCAAGCGGATGGAAGATTTCGGCTCCACCGTGTTCCTGGTGAACACCGGCTGGACCGGCGGCCCCTTCGGCGAAGGCGAGCGTTTCAGCATCCCCACTACCCGTGGCGTGGTGAACGCGATCCTCTCCGGCGACCTGGACAACGCGGAAACCGAGCACCTGGATATCATCAACCTGGACGTGCCGAAAGCCGTTCCCGGTGTGGACAGCCAGCTGCTGCAGCCCAAGAACACCTGGGCCAACCCGGAAAACTACGAGGCCCGCGCCCGCGATCTGGCAGAACAGTTCGAAAAGAACTTTGCCGAGAAGTATGCGGACGTGTCCGACGAGATCCGTGCTGCCGGCCCCAAGGCCTGATCCGTAAGGATCACTGAAAAAGCCCGCCACCGGCGGGCTTTTTCATTGCCGCCCGGCGGGCAGACCCGCCCACCCGGGAAGGCAAAAAGGAAACACCTGGTCTGGACCTGTTTACCACACGCGCTAGACTGCACCCCCGGAGTGGCGACAACCGTCATCGCTCCCTGCCCCACAAGGGCTCTGCCTCATTGATGAGCCACTGAGTGCGCCCAGCGTCATTCAGAGGCTCCTTTAACCCGGACCTGTTCACCGCCAAGGTGGATATGATTGACTGGCAACCCATGAGGGTTGGCCCGACAGGAGCCCCAATGAGCAAACCCAGAATTGTTGTCGTCGGCGGTGGCGCCGGTGGTCTGCCTCTGGTCACCCGCCTGGGTCGCAAGCTCGGCAAATACGGCCACGCGGACGTGACCCTGATAGATTCCTCCAGCATCCATGTCTGGAAACCGCGTTTTCATGAAGTGGCCACCGGCGCCATCGACGCGGACCTGGATGCGGTGGACTACCGCGCCCACGCCCAGCTGAACCATTACCGTTTTGAGCCGGGCACCATGACCCAGGTGAACGTGGAGGCGCAGACTCTGACGCTGGCTCCGCTCCAGGACAACCACGGCTCGGAAGTGCTGCCGGAACGACAACTCCCCTACGATTACCTGGTACTGGCCACCGGCAGCCAGAGCAACGACTTCGGCACCCCCGGGGTGCGTGAAAACTGCCTGTTCATGGACAGCCGCGCCCAGGCGGAACGCTTTCGCGAACGCTTCCTGAATGCCTGTCTGCACGCCAACTATGAAGGCAAGCCAGTGTCCGTAGCCATTGTCGGCGGCGGCGCCACCGGCGTGGAGCTGGCCGCGGAACTGCATCATGCGGTGTCCATGCTCAATTTCTACGGCCACGAAAAGCTGGATCGCAAACACCTCCAGGTGGACGTGATCGAAGCAGCGCCACGGATCCTGCCGGTGCTCAGCGAACGGGTCTCTGCCACCGCCACCCAGCGGCTGGAATCCCTGGGCGTGAAAGTCCGCACCGGTGTCATGGTGGCCGAGGCAACCCCTGAGGCGCTGGTACCCAAGGAAGGCGACCCCATCAACGCCGACCTGCTGGTATGGGCCGCCGGGGTAAAGTGCCCGGACTGGCTGGGCCAGATCGAAGGCCTGACCACCAACCGCATCAACCAGGTGGAAGTGGAGCCGACCCTGCAGGCCAAGGGACACAAGAACATCTTCATCATCGGCGATGCGGCGTTCCTGATCCCGGAAGGCGAAGAGCGGCCCATCCCGCCAAGGGCCCAGTCCGCCCAGCAGATGGCCCAACACACCGCCCGCAGCCTGCAGCAACTGATCATGAAACGTGAACCGCGGCCGTTCCAGTACAAGGACCATGGCTCGCTGGTATCGCTGTCCAATTACAGCTCGGTGGGCATGCTGATGGGCAACCTGAAGGGTGGTAACTTCTTCGTGGAAGGCTGGCTGGCACGGATGATGTACATCAGTCTGTATCGCATGCATCAGGCCGCCCTGTACGGCTGGCCCCGCACGATCATGTTGCTGATCGCCGGCCGCTTCAACAAGCTGGTGCGGCCACGACTGAAACTGCATTAAGGCAACACTACGTAGCACCTGTAGGAGCGGCGCTCTCTGTGCTATGGGAGTATGAGCCGCGAACTGCTTGCGATACGCTTTCCCAAGTATTTCGCGGCTCAAGCGCCGCTCCTACAGCTGCATTGATGTCAGTAGAAAGTTGCAACGCGCGGGCAGGACAAGCCGTAAATGAACCGCCTCGCCGCACCCTGCCTTGCAGCGCGGGTCACCCAGACCGCCCGTTTGGCAACGCCACATCCCCGCGCTTTGCAACTTTAAACTTTCAACTTGCAACTCCCCCCCGCTACACTGCCTGAACACTCGCTGATGACAGGCAACGATGAAAGATACCTTTCTCTACTGGTTCGGCATTCTCAAAAACACCATACGCCTGTGGCTGGAAGGTAATGCCGCCAGCTATGCCGGGTCGTTGGCGTTCTTTACGCTTTTCTCCATTGCCCCGGTCATCATCCTCGCCGTGAAGGTGATCTCGCTGGTGATGAGCAGCGAAGCCGCCATGGCGGAAATTCTCGGCCAGCTGGAAGCTACCGTAGGACCCGCCGCCACCGAAGAAATCCGCAATGCCATCATGAACACCCGCGCACCCAGCCAGGGAGTTCTCGCCGGCATACTCAGCCTGACGGTCATGATCATCGGCGCCACCACCGTATTCGCTCAGATGCAGCGCTCCATGAACGCCATCTGGGAAGTGGTGCCACGGCCCTCACGCAATACCCTCGTGGCTCTGATCAAAAGCCGCCTGCTGTCATTGACCGTGGTGGTGTCCCTGGGCTTTGTATTGCTGGTATCCCTGTTGCTCAACGTGGCCGTGCAGACCCTGCTGGTCTACGCGGAAAACTGGATTCCCTTCCATTCCAGCGTGGCCCTGGCACTTGAGGTCATGGTCTCCATCATCGTCATCGCCCTGCTGTTCGGCATGATCTTTCGCCTGCTTCCCGACGTGGTACTGAGCTGGAAAGACGTGGCCCCCGCCGCCCTGATCACCGCCGTGCTGTTTGCCATTGGCCGCGCCCTGATCGGCTTCTATCTGTCTCACACGGCAACCGCTTCCACCTACGGAGCTGCCGGCTCCCTGGTGATCCTGCTCATGTGGGTGTACTACTCCTCCATGATCCTGCTGCTCGGCGCCGCCTTCAGCCGCGCCCACAGTGAAGCCCGGGGGCGGGTTATCCGTGCCCGCTCCACTGCCGTCAGGGTCCGCCGGGAAATTCACGAAACCCCTGCCTGACAGGCTGCGGAATCAGCCGCCTGGCAGGGTTCATGCCCCCTTCACGGTCGGATTGCCACGGTAAGGTGTCATTCCAACAAGGGGGATCTCATGACACTAAAAGCACCGTTTTCCATAATCAGCCTGACCCTGCTGGCCCTGTTTCTCTCTGCATGCAGTGACAGCGACAACACCATTAGCCAGGAAGTCACCGCCACGGCGTACACCCTGTCCGAAGCGGAAACCAAGAAAGGCAATGTAGGCCTTGCCGCCTGGGGCGACCAGCTGGAACCCGGCATGAAAGCCATCGCCGTGTCCCGCGACCTCATTCCCAAAGGACTCACCCATCGCACGGAAGTGGAAGTGGAAGGCATGGGCACCTATGTAGTGCTCGACAAGATGAACAAGCGCTGGACCGACAAAATCGACATCTTGATGGCGGACCGGGCCGAGGCTCGGGAGTGGGGCAAGCAAACCGTCACCATTCATTGGGAGGCGCCGCAGGAAACGCCCTGAACAATCCGGCAATTTTGCAATTCTCCCGATGAAACCCTGGCAGGGCCATCGTAAACTGCCTGACATTGATGTTCCTGCCACGGTTTCGGAGTCCCCATGGCCACCCGTTCTTTATTGATTTTCCTGTTCCTGTTTTTCAGCCACCCAGCCCTGGCGCTGGATCAGGAAACATTCGCCATGTGCATCAGCAAGCTGCGTCAGGCGGGGCTGGAAGCAGGCTTGCCTGCCCAGGTCATCAGCCAGCATCTGGACGATGTGAAACTGAATGAAAAAGTGGTGGAACTGGACCGCAGCCAGCCGGAATTCACCAGTAGCTTCGCCGACTATTTCAACCGTCGCGTCAGCGAACAACGGATTGAAAAAGGTCGAGAAAAATACCGCAGCCATCGGCAACTTCTCGACAGCCTGACCCGGGAATACGGCATCCCCGGCCACTATCTGGTGGCCTTCTGGGGACTGGAAACCAACTATGGTGGCTACCTGGGCAATATCCCCACTCTTGATGCCCTGGCCACGCTGACTTGTGAAGGCCGCCGCGGCGATTATTTTCAGGGCGAACTGTTCAATGCCCTGCGCATTCTGCAGGCCGGAGATGTAGACGTTGCACAGATGAAAGGCTCCTGGGCCGGCGCCATGGGCCAGACCCAGTTCATGCCCGCAGTATTTCTCAAACACGCCCAGGATCACGATGGCGATGGTCGCCGCGACCTGTGGGGCAGCACCGAAGACGCCCTGGCCTCCGGCGCGCATTTCCTGCAGGCACTAGGCTGGGAACGGGAAGCGCGTTGGGGCCGGGAAATCAGCCTGCCCAAGAATTTCGACTACCAGCTTACTGGTTTTGGCAACAAACGCGCTCTCGCCGACTGGGCCGAACTGGGGCTGACATTGCCCAATGGCCAACCCCTGCCCTCCGCGGACATGGAGGCGGCCGTGATCGTGCCGTCCGGCCATGAGGGCCCGGCCTTTCTGGCCTATCACAACTTCCGGGTGATCATGGGCTGGAACCGCTCCGAGTCCTACGCCATTACCGTGGGCCGACTGGCCGACCGCATTGCCGGCGCCGCCCCCCTGTCCAAAACACCGCCACAGGCACCGCGCCTCAACCGGGAACAGGTGACCCGTCTGCAACAGATCCTCAATGAACAGGGCTTTGACGCCGGCGAAGAAGATGGCCTGATGGGCCCCGGCACCCGCAAGGCCATCGCCCGCTACCAGCAGGCCAACCAGATGGTGGCTGATGGCTTCCCGGGCCAGGATGTACTCACCCACATCGGCATCCTGCCTTAGACCCTCAGGGGAATAAGCCGGAGGAATGTCGAAGTTCGCCAAACCCAACTACGCCATCCCCAGCACCTTGTCTTTCAGCACTGGCACGACCCAGTCGATAAAGGCCTCAAGACGCCGGGTCATATGTTCGCGATGCGGATACAACAGGGTAATGGGCATCGGTGGCGGCACGGTGTCCGGCAGCACGCTGATCAGGCGACCGGAGTCCAAATGATGGCGCACATCATAGTGCGGCACCTGTATCATCCCCAGCCCAGCCAGGGCGCAGGCTATCAGTGCTTCTGCGGTATTCACCGTGACACGGGACGGCAGCGGCACACTCTCCAGCTGGTCTCCCTGACGGTATTCCCAGCTCTCCACCCTGCCTGTCATGGACGACGCAAACGCCACAATGGGATGGGATGACAGATCCTTTATGGTTGCCGGTCGGCCATAACGGGACAGATAAGCCGGGCTGGCGCAATTGCACAGCAGCAAGCTTCCCAGCGGCCGGGCAATCAGGTTGCTGTCCGTCAGCTCCCCCACCCGAATCACACAATCCACGCCCTCGCTAACCAGATCCACAGCGCGGTCGGTGACCCCCATCTGGATATCAATATCCGGGTAACGATTCAGGAAATCCGGCAACGCCGGGGCCAGAATACGCCGCCCCAGACGCCCAGGCACATTGATGCGCAGCTTGCCTTGGGGGCGGCTATCGTTGGCCACAAATGCCCCCTGCAACTGTTCATAATCCTGTAACAGTGACAAGCCCTTCTGATAAAGAAAACGACCCTCCTCGGTGACCTTGATGGCCCGGGTGGTGCGGTTCAGGAGACGCGCCCCCATTTCGGTCTCCAGCTCTTTGATGGCCGTGGACACCGTGGAGCGGGGAATTTCCAGGCTTTCCGCTGCCCGGGTAAAGCTCAGGCAATCCACCACCCGGACAAAGATATGCATTCTCTCGAGACGGTCCATGCTTTTCCATTGTTCGTTATTTTCGACATATGCTGTCAGCTTACACCGGTTTATGCCCACGCCAAGCCTGCCGACAATGTCGACACCTTAACGAGCAGGAGCAAGACTGATGACGGATTACGGATTCAAGGACAAGGTAGTGTTGATTGCGGGCGGCGCCAAGAACCTGGGCGGCCTGTTGAGCCGGCAAATCGGTCGCGAAGGCGCCAAGGTCGTGGTGCATTACAACAGCGATGCCAGCCGCGCCGATGCAGAAGACACGGTCAAGGCGGTGAAAGACCTGGGTGGCGAGGCCTACATGACACAGGGCGATCTGACCCGGCCGGCCAACGTGGAAGCACTGTTTCTGGAAGCCAAGGACAAGTTCGGCGGCATCGATGTGGCCATCAATACCGTGGGCAAGGTGTTACGCAAACCGATCGTGGAAACCAGTGAAGAAGAATACGACTCCATGTTCGACATTAATGCCAAGTCCGCCTATTTCTTCATCAAGGAAGCGGGCAAACACCTGAACGACAACGGCAAGATCGTCACCGTACTCACCTCGCTGCTGGCCGCCTTTACCGATGGCTACTCCACCTATGCCGGCGGCAAGTCACCGGTAGAGCACTTCACCCGTGCCGCCGCCAAGGAATTCGGTGGGCGTGGTATCTCGGTCTCCGCGGTGGCCCCAGGGCCCATGGACACCCCCTTCTTTTACGGCCAGGAAACCCCGGAACGGGTGGCCTACCACAAGTCACAGGCCATGAACGGGGACCTGACCAAAATTGAGGACATCGCCCCCATCATCAAATTCCTGGCCACGGAAGGTTGGTGGATCACCGGCCAGACCATCTTTCCCAATGGCGGCTACACTACCCGGTAGTGCCAGCCACACCTCACAGGCAGGCACATAACGTGCCTGCCGCTCTTCTGACTGGGAGCCGCCCATGCATACGTTGACTGTCATTCTCGGAGGGCTGTTGTTGTTCGCCGTACTGGCGCTGACCGCCCGGCTTATCCCCTGGTTGCAACACCACCTGCTCGCCGTCTTCGCCCTGCTCTGGTTTATCGCCTCGGCCATCAATATGACCGTGGGCATTGTCCACGCCGGGTACTCCTTTATGGCTGAGTTACCGATTTTCTTCGTGGTTTTTCTCATCCCTCTGATGCTTGCCTGGGCAATCAAGAAAACATACCTGCAATCGTGACCATGGTTCACCCTTCACGCCGGGCATGGCATGCTCAAGCCTGTCTGAACAAGGGAGTCCGTCATGCGATCACTGATCACCGTCACCCTCACCGCCCTGAGCCTGTGTGCCTGTGCCGACAACGCCGCCACCCTGGCGCCGCAAAGCAATGACACCGTTACGGCCACAACACTCACGGATGGCCTGCATCACCCCTGGTCCCTGGCGTTTCTGCCCGGTAATGAATGGTTGATCACTGAACGGCGCGGCACCCTGCGCCGGCTAGTGGAGGGCAGCCTGCAAGAGGACCCGGTCAGCGGCGTGCCGGAGGTAGTGGCCAAAGGCCAGGGCGGACTGTTCGATGTGATGCCACACCCGGATTTCGCCGACAACCAGCGCCTTTATCTGAGCTATGCCAAACCCTGTGGTGGCGATGGTGGCACCACGGCGGTGGGCTACGGCACGTACCAGGATGGCGCTCTGAAAGACTTCCGCGATGTTTACGTAGCGGAAAAAGCCTGCACTAACACCGCCAAACACTTCGGCGGCCGCATCCTCTTTGATAACGACGGCTACCTGTTTGTCACCGTGGGCGACCGCGGCGAGCGCGAGCGCGCCCAGAACACCGCGGACCCGGCCGGCAGCGTGCTTCGCCTGCACGACGACGGCCGCATTCCCGATGACAATCCCCTGGCCGGTGAGTCTGGCAAGGCCGCGGCCATCTGGAGTTGGGGCCACCGCAACCCGCAGGGGCTGGCCTTGCATCCCGACACCGGCAAACCCTGGCTCAATGAGCACGGCCCACGCGGCGGGGACGAAATCAATGCGGTGGCAGCGGGCATCAACTACGGCTGGCCAGAGATCACCTATGGCCGGGAATATTATGGTCCCGGTATTGGCGACACCAAACAGGAAGGCCTGGCCCAGCCGCTGCTCCACTGGACCCCGTCCATCGCCCCCTCCGGTATGGCCTTCGTGACCAGCGATCGCTACCCGGACTGGCAGGGGGACACCGTCCACGGTGCCCTGAAGCTGACCCATCTGAACAAGGTGGCCTTTGATGGCCGCAAACCGCTGTCGGAAGTGCGCCTGCTGGAAGACAGGGGCGATCGCATCCGTGATGTTCGCCAGGGCCCGGATGGCTATCTATACCTGCTCACCGACAGCAGCAATGGCGCCCTGCTGCGCCTCGAAACCGCTCTGTGATCCACCGCCCCGGCGCCTGCCGGGGCCTTACAGTCCGACACAAAACCCGCCGCCTCCTTCACTTTCTTGCACCAGTGTACCAACAGACCCGCCCCGGGCCTGCTTCTATCCTCATAAGCTAAAACATGTATAACAATTCGGGGATAGCACCATGCCTTCATCCTTTCTGCGGCCCGGGCCATGGCTCCTGGCCTCCCTGCTTTGCATAACACTGCCATTGAGCGGCTGTGGCGGCGGCGGAGGCAGTGCGGCCACCGTATCCAACAGCAGTAACAACCCGGAAGCCAACGCCGGTAACGATACCAATGACAGCGCCGGGGACGACGGCGAGTCTGCGCAAGGCCCTGCTGCGCTGAACCTGAGCTGGGGCGAGCCCTACCAGCGCGAGGCGGAATACCCAAACACCGTCGACCTGCCCCAGCAGCTGATTACCATGCGCGACGGCATTCGCCTGGC
This sequence comes from Alcanivorax jadensis T9, assembly GCF_000756655.1. Classification (GTDB taxonomy): domain Bacteria; phylum Pseudomonadota; class Gammaproteobacteria; order Pseudomonadales; family Alcanivoracaceae; genus Alcanivorax; species Alcanivorax jadensis. Next base: position 440,110 of record NZ_ARXU01000003.1, on the reverse strand, counting down.
GGCCACCGTGACCCTGCCGGCGGATGAAAACGGCAATGCCATCGACGGCCAGTTTCCGGTGATCGCCACCTTTACCGGCTATAACCAGGCACTGGGCGCCATCGGTGCCGCCGACCCAGCTCTGGTAAAGCGCGGCTACGCCTACATCATCGTGGACCTGCGCGGCACCGGTGCTGCGGAAGGCAGCTGGCAGGCGTTCAGCCAGATTGATCAGGATGACATTGGCGAGCTGCTCAATTACATCAAGACGCAGCCGTGGAGCAACGGCAGCATCGGTATGAACGGCGCCTCCTATATGGGCATCACCGGCCTGCTCGCCGGTGCCCGGGAAGACCCGGCAGTGAAGGCCATCTTTGCCATTGTGCCCATGGGCGATGCCTACCGGGATATCGTCTTCACCGGCGGCCAGATCAATGCCGGTTTCATCCCCTTGTGGGTGACCCTGGTCACCGGCCTCGGCATCATTCCCACCCCCGCCGGGCTGGATAACAATGAACCGGGGTATTACCTCAACACCACACTGCAACACCTGCAGGGTGCCCTGACAGAATTCCAGGTACCGGTAGTGGCTGGCGCCCTGATCGGCGATGAAAACAAATACGACACCGAATTCTGGCGTATCCGCTCACCCCTGGAGCAGATCGACAAGATCACCGCACCGACCTTTGTGGTGGGCGGGCTCAACGATATTTTTCAGCGCGGCGAGCCCTTGATCTACGAGGGTCTGAAAGATCACACCACCGCTAAACTGCTGATTGGCCCCTGGGAACATCTGGACGGCTCTTCCGGCGCCGGACTGCCCGCCGACGGGGTGCCGGCGCTGTCGACTATCCGCCTGGCCTGGTTTGATCAGTACCTGAAAGGCATGGACAGCGGTGCCGGCGATTACCCGCCTGTCACCCAGTACTACACCGGTGAGGAACGCTACGTCACTGCCGCCGACTGGCCGCACCCTGAGGCAAAAGCAGAAACCTTTTTCCTCCACGGCCAGCCCGGCGCCCCGCTGTTCGGCAGTATTTCACCGAGCGCCCCCGTCACCAACAAGCAGACCAGCCTGCTGCAGACCCCGGTGAATGGCCTGTGCTCCGCCAGTGCCAGCCAGTGGACCGCCGGCGTACTGGGCATGATCCTGCCGCCCTGCACCGCACAGGACAACGTGGCAAACCTGCTGGAAGCGGTATACACCGGCGAGCCGCAGGAAGAAGACATGGTTATCAACGGGCCGATCACCGGGCAGATCTGGGCCTCCACCACCGCTCTGGATACCAACGTCACCGTCAGAGTGAGCGTGGTGGGCGAAAACGGCATTGCCCGGCCGCTGACCCACGGCATTCAGATGGCCTCCATGAGTGCCTTCGATGCCAGCAAATCGCGCTTCATGAACGGCAAACTGATCCAGCCCTGGCACCCGTTCACCGAAGCGTCGCAAAAGACCATCACGCCCCTGCAACCGTTCCGGGCCGATGTGGAAGTGTTCCCCACCAGCGCCCGAATCAAGGCCGGGGAAAGACTGCGCATCAGCGTGGGCACCAGTGATCTGCCTCACGGCCTGAGCCCGATTCCTGATCTGCTCACCAGCCTGCTCGGCGCCATGACCATCTACAGTGGGCCGGCCATGCCATCGCGGGTGAATCTTCCGCTGGTACCGGCCAGCGCACTCTGAGTGCACGCCCCCTGCCGTCGCCGCAACGACGGCAGGGGCAGCCCCACATCAAAGATGCTGGAGAATATTCAGCAGCCGACCAAAGGGATCGCGCACGTAGAACCGTCGAACGCCCCAGCGCTCACTCACCGGACCATATTCCACGGCCACGCCGGCCTGATGGATTCGTTCCAGCGCCGCCTCCAGATCGTCCACCTCGATGGACAGGTCCGGTACCGCGGTACCCGAACCGCCTTCTGAACCCACACTCACCTGCACCCTCATGGTTTCCGCCGACCCATAGGTACGAAACCAGCCATGATTCGTTTCACTTTCATGCTTTCTCCTTCTGTGCTTTCAGGGGAGCTTCAAACACGCCCAGCCCCACTCATCGGCCACCCTAGGGCATTTTTTCCCGTGCTAAAATGAACTCTCTTCAACTTCGGCAATCCCATTCCCCCTTGCCACCCCCAACGCAACCCGCCCCCCTGCGCAGGAGCCCCTATGACCACCGACTCTGCTCGTCTGCTTCGCCTTTCCCTGGCCCTCGCTCTGGGCGGCTTCGGTATCGGCAGCGGCGAGTTTGTCATCATGGGCCTGATGCAACGGGTGGCCACCGACCTGCAGGTGCCGGTGCCAGATGTGGGCTACGCCATCAGCAGCTATGCACTGGGCGTGGTGGTGGGCGCGCCGCTGATTTCTTCCCTGGCAGCCCGGGTGCCACGCCGGGGTCTGCTGATTACGCTGATGCTGGTCTTTGCCGTGGGCAACATGGCCAGCGCCCTGGCCACCGACTTCTGGACCTTTGTTGGGCTGCGTTTTCTGGCCGGGCTGCCCCATGGTGCCTACTTCGGCGTAGCCGCTCTGGTAGCGGCATCGGCAGTGCCCTATCACATGCGTGCCCGGGCAGTGGCCCGGGTGATGAGCGGGCTGACCATTGCCATCGTGGTGGGCGCACCGCTGGCCACCTGGGCCGGCAACCTGTTCGGCTGGGAGGTGGCCTTTATCGGCGTCGGCGTGATCGCCCTGTGCACCGCCCTGCTGATACGCCTGTGGGTGCCCGCCCAATCCCCGGACCCGAACGCCAGCCCACGCCGCGAACTGTCTGCCCTGGTGAAACAGCGGGTGCTGTTCACCCTGGGGGTGGCCAGCATCGGTTTCGGCGGCATGTTTGCGGTATTCAGTTATGTAATGCCCACCCTCACCGAGCAGGCCGGCATGGCAGAGCGCTGGGGCCCCATGGTGCTGATGGTCTTCGGTATCGGCACCATCATCGGCAACTTTGCCGGCGCCCGGGCCGCTGACGGCAACCTGCTGCGGGCCATTCCGCTGATTCTGATCTGGTGCGCGCTGATTCAGGCAGGCTTCTATTTTGCCGCTAACTGGGCGGTGGCGGGCATCGTTTTTGTGGGCCTGGTGGGCACCAGCATGGCGCTGGGCCCGGCCCTGCAGACTCGCCTCATGGACGTGGCCGAGGACGCCCAGACCATGGCTGCCTCGATGAACCATGCGGCCTTCAACCTGGCCAATGCGCTGGGCGCTTGGCTGGCGGGCATCACCGTCAAACAGGGCCTAGCCTGGTCCAGCACCGGCCTGGTGGGTGCGGCACTGGCTATTGGCGGATTACTGATCTTTCTGTCCGGGCGGGCATTGGAGAAACGCAACAGAATGCCCGCAGGCACTTACCCGAAAAAAATCAGTACCGACGATGGAAACCCAGATTAAAGGCTGTCAGATCAAAGCCGTCGTCATCATCAAGCATCACCCACTCCCCATGGATGGAGACATCCGGCCCCAAATTAAGGGCTACTCCCCCGCCATAGGAAGGATCACTGGCTGTCACCGTTTCTGAATCAGAAATACTACGGAAGAAGTTTATTTCCGTTTTTCGCTTTGCCGTTGCCGAGGAATGACCAACAAGAAGATAAGGACGAACAGGCAGCGAGTCATCCAGACCTACCTTGAGATAGGCTGCCAACAAAGTCACCGGCTGAATGGTATATTCCACATCATTGACTGTTTTTTCATCCTCACTCAGACGAAACCCCAGACGTCCCTCAATCGCCACATACGGATTAAAGCGATGCCCCAGGTTGAACTGAACGGCGGTAGGCTCGAAATCCCCTAAATCACTTTCCTGGGTCAGTTTGCTGTACTGAAACCCGAAATAGTTTTTCTTCTCCAAATCGGATTCAGCAAACGACGTTACCGAACTCGCTAACAACATAGCGCCTAACACTACCCTCATGAAATCACCCCGCTTACGAATAGCGCTTTAGCGTATTTATTTGACCGCCATTCGGCAAGAATTTCCAAAATGGCCGACCACAAAAAAAGGCCGCACAACAGTGCGGCCCAACGACCTGTTTCTGCTACTGCAGCGACAGGCTATCGGCATTCATAACACGGGTTTTCCCGGTCAGGAATCAGCGATAAGGTAGTAGAAAACGTTATCAGCACATCGGCATGATGCTGGTGCGGGGGATAAATCATGGCGGGCTCTCCCAAGTCCATTTGGCAATATTTCCGGAGCAGTATTATTGTTTCCCGACAGCGTATCTCTTTCATTTTTCCTGTCGTTTTTTTGTTTTAGCAGTACGCTCGGTGACGTGTTCAATAGAATGCGCTGCTCGGCAAAAACAGACTTTGCGCCAGCGCACATTCCCGACCCGAAAATGTGGCTTTTTTGTTATTGGCAGGTTCCTTAACGTACCCCGGCGGACAGTGATTCCGGCTGCACAAACTTGCCGGTAACCGGAAATCGGACTTCTACCAACAGGCCACCATGTTCATGGTTCGCCAGACGAATCTCACCGTGGTGCATATCGACGATGCGCTTGACGATGGCCAGCCCCAGGCCGCTGCCACTGAGGGTGCGGGCTTTCTCGCCCCGCGAGAACGGCTGCAGCAACAGGGGAATATCCTCTTCGCGAACGCCCTTGCCATGATCACGGACGGTCAGGCACACCACGTTTTCCATCACAGCAGTACGCACCTCCACCGGTGGCGCGCCGTACTTGAGTGCATTGCCGATCAGGTTGGCGAGCATCCGTTTTACCGTTAGCCGCTTGAGCATCAGGCGCGGCAGATCCTGTAGCTCAAAACGGGTCTGCTCAGTGGGGTACTTGCCGGCCACTTCCTGTATCAGCTCGTTGAGATTTTCCAGGTCGGGCTGCTCATCGGCGCCATCGCGGATAAAGGAAATGAACTGATCAAGAATGGCATCCATGTCCTCAATATCTTCGATAATGCCGTGGGCCAGTTCCTCGTCCTGCATGAATTCCGCCGACAGACGCAATCGGGTCAGCGGCGTACGCAGGTCATGGGATACCCCCGCCAGTAACAGCGCCCGATCCCGCTGGGCCTGTTGCAGGTCACTGGTCATGCGATTGAAGGCCGCATTCACCGCCTGAATTTCCTCCGGTCCGATACTGGTATTCAATACCGGCACCGCTTCACCTCTCCCCACTTTCAAGGCGACCCGGGCCAACCGCCGCAACGGCAGGTTAAGCCCCCGGGCAATCAGCAAGCCACCGATAATGGCCAGCAGCGGCACCGTCACCCCCCAGCCGAGCAGCAAGTAGCGGTCATAGTCGCGGAAGAATTCCATCGGCACCCGCAACCACTGCTTCTGAAAAGAAGGCGCACTGACCCACAGCACTGGCTGGCGACTGTCCTCCAGCCTTACCGTGACCGGTTCGCGCAGGCGTTCCTGCACCTCTTCCCGGAACCGGCTGACCACCGGCTGGGATAACAGCACGGTACCCCGATGCAGGTTGTCCGGGGTGGCCACTTCAATACCGGTGGCGCCGGCCAGTCGCTGGGCCAGGCGGGCGTCTTCCTCACCGGAAGAAGAAAACGCCAGCTCCGCCTGCAGCACCGTCAGGCGAGCGTATTCACGAATACCGGGCAGGTAGGCATTGCGGGCGAAGAACCACAGGGTCAGCGCCTGGCTGATACCAATGACCAGCCCGACCACGATGGCGGAGCGGACAAACGCAGTGCGGGGGTAGAGTTTCATCAAGGCAGCTTACACGCCGCACGCATCAGGCAACACGCGCATGGGGCGTGGAGCATGCTGCGTGATGCGTCTCTCAGTCAGGCACAAACACATAGCCCACGCCCCACACGGTCTGGATATAGCGGGGCTTGGAGGGATCGTCTTCCAGCAGGCGGCGCAGGCGCGACACCTGCACGTCGATGGAACGTTCCATGGCCGACCATTCGCGACCCCGGGCCAGGCTCATCAGCTTGTCGCGCGTCAGCGGCTCACGGGGATTCTGTATCAGCGCCTTGAGCACGGCGAATTCGCCGGTGGTCAGGTTCTGCGGGTCACCGTCACGGAGCAGGGTGCGGTTGCCCAGATCCAGCTCCCACGGACCGAAGCTCACCTCGCCTTCTTCCTTGCTGGGCGCACCCGGCAGCTCACGCACATGACGACGCAGCACCGCCCGGATACGCGCATCCAGCTCGCGGGGGTTGAACGGCTTGGGCAGGTAATCATCGGCACCGGCATCCAGCCCCTCGATACGCTCCGCGTCATCGCCCTTGGCGGTAAGCATGATGATCGGCATACGGTTTTCTGACTCACGAAGCCGGCGGCAGATGGACAAGCCATCCTCTCCGGGCAGCATCAGGTCCAGTACCATCAGCGAATAGAGCTCCCGGGACAGGGCTCGATCCATCTGTTCCGCATCACCCACTGCCTTCACGGCATAGCCGGCCTCTTCGAGAAAACGCTGCAGCAGACTGCGCAGACGGGCGTCATCGTCGACGACGAGAATCTTGTCCTGTTGTTCTGTCACGGTGCCTCCACTTATCGCAGACTCTGATTTACGCGTTGTGGACCGAACGTGCAAGATAATGGCCTGAGCAGATTGTATAAAAACATTGCAGTCTGCGAATCTGGGTCATTGTGGTCGGTACAGAAGCACCCTCAAAGTAGGCATGAGAAAAAGAAATCGCTACAGTACGCGACAAATGAGAACGGCTATCAACAAAGGATTCCACCCTTGCGAGACCGCCTGAAACAGCTTCCACCCGTGGCCCTGGTCATCCTGGGGACGATTCTGGCCATTGTGCTGCTGGCCGTATTCAAGCCGTCGGCCCCCACCCGCGATGTCAGCGAACGCCACGACCGGGTGCGTTTTATATTGGCCGACCCCGGCGCCCATTCGCCCCAGATCCAGCTGTTTGGTCGGGTGCAGTCACCCCGTGCCGCCAGTCTGACCGCCGTGGTCACCGCTAACGTGGCAACGATCCCGGTGCGGGCCGGCAGCAAGGTCAGCGCCGGTCAGTTGCTAATCCAGCTGGACGACACCGAGGCCGCCCTGGCCAGAGACAGGGCCAGGGCCACCCGCGATGAAGCCGCCGCCCAGTTGCAGACCACCCGGCTACGCTACCAGAGCGACAAGAAAAACCTGGCGCTGGAAAAAAAGCTAGCGCAACTGAGTGAAGATAATCTGCAACGGCTGCAATCCCTGCGTGGCAAGCAACTGGTGTCCCAGACCCAACTGGATCAGGCAGAAGAAGCCAAGGCACGCGCCGAGCTGTCGCTGAGTCAGCGTCAACTCAGTGTCAGCGATTTCAAGAATGAGCTGGCACGGATGGAAGCCCGCCTGGCAAGCGCCGAAGCCCAGTTGCAGCAGGCAGAACTGGACCTGACCCGCACTCGTGTTGAAGCCCCTTTCGATGGCACCGTGACGCACATTCCGGTGGCACCGGGGGAACGGGTGCGTCCCGGAGAGCCCTTGCTCAGCCTGTTCGCCGACGCCGATCTGGAAGTGCGCGCGCAGATTCCCGAACGTTATCTGGCCGCCGTGCGCAATGGTCTCGACCAGGGTGAGCTGGCCGCCAGCACCGAACTGGAAGGCCGCACCCTGGCACTGAATCTGAAACGGCTGGCCGGTGAAGCCAGCGATGCCCGTGGCGGCATTGATGGGCTGTTCGAATTTGTCGACGGCGTTCCCGCTGCGGCCCTGGGCCGCCCGCTGACCATTACCCTGACACTGCCGGCCCGGGACAACCTGATCGCCGTGCCCGCCACCGCCCTGCACGGACTGAACCGGCTCTACATCATTGATGACGACAACCGTCTGCAGCGCACAGCGGCGGACATCGTCGGCGAAGCCATGGAGCAGTCGCAATCACAACTGCTACTGCAAGTCCCCGACCTGCAGGGCGGCGAGCGCATCATGACCACCCAGCTCCCCCAGGCCATTGTCGGCCTGCCAGTGGACCCACAACCGGTACCTGGCAGCAACGCCGATATCGCATCGCCAGAGGAGTCCTCCGGTGAGTGAGTCGCGGGGTCTGATCGCCAGCTTCACCCAGCACAAGGTTGCTTCCAACCTGCTGATGCTGCTGATGGTGATGCTCGGGTTTCTCGGCCTCAACCGGCTCAACACCCAGTTGTTCCCGAATTTCGATTTTGACTACATCACCGTCACTATCCCCTGGCGCGGCGCCAGCCCCGAGGATGTGCAGCGCTCCATTACCATCCCGGTGGAGCAGGCCATCAAGACCCTGCCCAACACCAAGAAACTGATCGCCCGCTCCCAGCAGGGCGCCTCCGCCATCTTTATCGAACTGGAAGACGGCACCGATCTGGGGCTGGCCCTGGATGAAGTGCGCCAGCGTATCGACTCCATCCGCAACCTGCCCCAGGACGCGGAGCGACCGGTAATCCAGAAGATCACCAACTATTCCCTGGTCACCTCCATCATGGTGTCCACGCAAAACGGCTCACTGGAAGAGCTGCGCCCGCTGGTGCGCAACATGGAGGACGAGATCCTTGCCCTGGGGGCCGGCAAGGTGGAATTCCTCGGCCTGCCGGAAGAGGAAATGGCCATCCAGGTGCCTGCTGCCGCCCTCCATGATCTGCGCATGAGTCTTGGCGAGATCGGTAATCGGGTGCGCAACTTCAGCCAGGATATTCCCGCCGGCACCGTGGGCCGGGATGACGCCGCCAAGCAATTGCGCGCCCTGGGCCAACGCCGTGACGAAAGAGCCTTCGCCGACCTGCCCCTGATCACCACCGCCGATGGCCAGCAGCTGAGCCTGGGCGACGTGTCCATCATCGAACGGCGCCCCCGGGATGACCAACCCACCCTCACCTACCAGGGCAACCCGGCCATCGAGCTACAGGTGATGCGCGGCGAAGACGGCGACATGCTGGAACTGGCCGACAAGGTACGCAGCTGGGGTGCCGACTACCGCACCTCCCTCCCGGAAGGCGTGCAGATGACCTTCTATTTCGAGGCCTGGAAGCTGGTGGAGGAGCGTATTTCCACCCTGCTGTGGAATGGCATTACCGGTCTGTTGCTGGTCATCGCCACACTCTACTTCTTCCTCAATGCCCGGGTGGCCTGGTGGGTCACCGTGGGTATCCCGGTATCCTTCATGGCCACCCTGGGGCTGGTCTGGCTGTTCGGCGGCACCATCAACATGATCAGCCTGTTCGGCCTGATTCTGGCCCTGGGGATCATCGTCGACGATGCCATTGTGGTGGGTGAGGACACCCTCACCCATTTGCAGCAGGGGGAGTCCGCCCAGCGTGCCGCCCTGGGCGGCGCCCGACGCATGTTCTGGCCGGTAGTGGCCTCAAGCACCACCACCATTGCCGCCTTCCTGCCACTGGGGATGATGAGCGGCGCCATGGGCAAGATCGCCTTCGATATCCCCTTCGTGATGATCTGCGTGATCCTGGCCTCCCTGCTGGAATGTTTTCTGGTGCTGCCCGGCCACCTGCATCACAGCTTCCGGGGCATTCAGGTCAAGGCCTCGGGGCTACGCGAACGTATCGATGCGGGTTTCAACCGACTGCGTGAAGAGCGCTTCCGGCCGTTGGTGGCCTGGGCCATCCGCCACCGCCACCTGGTCAGCGTCTCCGCCGTGTCCGCTTTCATTCTGGCACTGAGCCTGATCGTCACCGGCTGGCTCAAGTTCACCTTCTTCCCACCGGTGGATGGCGACCAGCTTCGCGCGGTGGTGGAATTTTCCTCCGGCACCGACCGCAACCAGGTGGACCGCTTCCTGGCGCAACTGGAAAGCGCCCTGAACGAGACCAATGAGGAGCTGGGCGGCCATCTGGTCAAGACCGTGATCAGCCATCATGGTGCCGCCGCCGGCTTCCCCAACCCCGGCGGGCGGATGGAAAAATACGGTGACGAATACGGCACCCTGGTGGTGGAAGTCTATGTGGGCTCCGACAGACAAATCAGCAATGACGAACTTATCCAGAGCTGGCGGGAGAAACTGACCCTGCCCGCCGGCCTCGACCAGCTAACCATTTCCCAGCCGGAAGCCGGCCCGCCCGGCAAGCCCATCGAGGTGAAGCTAACCGGCAGCGATGCGCCGACTCTGAAACAGGCCTCCCTTGCCCTGCAGGAACGCCTCAACGATTTCTCCGGGGTCAGCAACGTGGACGACGACCTGCCCTACGGCAAGGAACAACTGACCTTTGAACTGACCGCCCGAGGCCGGGCCCTGGGGCTGACCCTCAATGAAGTGGCCAGCCAGTTACGTGCTGCCTTCGACGGCAACCTGGCCCAGCTGTACAACGAGGAAGACGAGGAAATCGAGGTGCGGGTGATGCTGCCGGATAACGAGCGGCGACAATTCAGCGCTCTGGAGCGTCTGCCCGTCATTACCCCCCAGGGGGAAGCCATCGCCCTGCGTGACGTGGTGAACTTCGACGCCCGCAAGGGTGTGGACTTGCTACGCCGAGTGAATGGCGAACTGGCGGTCACGGTCTACGCCGATCTGGACCCGGAGCAGGGCAATGCCAACGAAATCATCGCCAGCCTCAACGACAGCACACTGCCCGACCTGAAAGCCAAATACGGCATCGGTGTCGGCTACGAGGGCAAGCTGCAGGAGCAGGCTGACAACCTCAAGGACATGGCCACCGGCGCCCTGCTCGGGCTAGCGCTGATCTACGTGGTCCTGGCCTGGGTATTCAGTTCCTACTCCTGGCCCCTGGCGATCATGACCGCCATTTTCTTCGGCCTCACCGGCGCGGTGATCGGGCATATCCTCACCGCACCGTTCGGCATCAAGTTCTCCATGTTCTCGGCCATGGGGCTGTTCGGCCTGTCCGGCATTATCGTCAACGATTCCATCGTGTTGGTGAGTTTCTACCAGCAACTGGTGGCCGAAGGCATGGAACGGTTCGAGGCCATCGTGGAGGCCTGTGTGCGGCGACTGCGGGCTGTGCTGCTGACCTCCATCACCACCATCGCCGGCCTCACCCCGATCCTGTTCGAAAGCTCCCTGCAGGCCCAGTTCCTAAAGCCCATGGCGGTGAGCATTGTCTTCGGGTTGCTGTTCGGCACCGTATTGATCCTGCTGGTGGTGCCGGCCATGCTGATGCTGATCGAAGAACAGCGTGACCGCTTTCAGGGCCTGGGCCCGCACCTGGCGCCAACCAACTGGGGCGAACTGGCCCGCCGCGCCTGGCGTTTCGACCCCATCCATTACCGCCAGCAAGCGGGCCCCCAGGGGCTGGGTGGGCACCTGTGGTGGGTGATGATTATCGGCCCCTGGCTGTTACTGACGATAGTGGGCAAACTACCGCTGCTGCTGCAGGCACTGAAAGCCGATGCCGGGCTGCTGGTGATAGCGCCTTCCGCGCTGCTGTGGCTAGTAATGATGGGGCTGGGTGGCGCCTTCCTGTGGCAACTGTTCCGCCGCCGGCAGCGGGCCACCGGGCTGGCTGTACACTGGCTGCTGGTGACAGGTTTCGGCAGTCTGCTGATAGCGGCATTGGCGCCTCTGTCAGGCCGGCAAGGGGAGTTGCTGGCTGGCGCGTTCTGGTCACTGGCAGGTTGGAGCCTTTTCACTGCCGTAATCGTACTGCCATTGCTGTTCTGGAGTCGGCGCAGCGCCCATACCCTGACACGCTGACCGAAAACGGCATCACAGTGCCATAATTCGACAGCTTACCTTTTGACCAGTGACTGGTATTATTCGCGTCTGACGTAAAACAGACAAAAACAAAGTACCGCCGACGCACAGCAGGATCGGCGCGAGGAGAGCAACATGGCCAAAATTCTTGTGGTGGACGACTCGCCGACTCAACTGACCAATCTGGTCAAGATCGTTCAGGGCGAAGGCCATGAGGTCATCACCGCCACCAATGGTATGGAAGGTATCGAAAAAGCCCGTGAGGAAAAGCCTGACCTGATCCTCATGGATGTGGTGATGCCGGAACTGAATGGCTTCCAGGCCACCCGCAAAATCACCCGTGACCCGGCTACCGAACAGATTCCGGTGATCCTGGTGACGACCAAGGATCAGGAGACCGACAAGGTCTGGGGGCAACGCCAGGGCGCAGCCGGCTATATCATCAAGCCGCCCAAGGAAGCCGAGCTGATCGCCAAGATCAACGAAGTGCTGGGCTAGTCCAGCCCCGCAACATAGCCGCTTCGACAAGTCAATCTGTTAACGACCGGGATCATTGCCTATGATTTCGGTCGTTTTGTTTTACGCCTGCACGCAATACGTCGGCAGGCCGCACGCAGCCAGGAAATGTCATGCGCAGTATTGAACAGATTATCGCCGAGGAAATCGGCTGTCAGGAACGCCAGGTCCACGCTGCCGTAGGCCTGCTCGACGACGGTGCCACCGTCCCCTTTATCGCCCGTTACCGCAAAGAGGTAACCGACGGTCTGGACGACACCCAACTGCGTAACCTGGAAGAACGGCTGCGCTACCTGCGCGAAATGGAAGAACGCCGCGACGCGATCCTGAAGAGCATTGCCGAGCAGGAAAAACTGACCCCGGAGCTGGAGAAGGCGATCAAGGCCGCCGATACCAAAACCCGGCTGGAAGATCTCTACCTGCCCTACAAGCCCAAGCGCCGCACCCGCGCCCAGATCGCCCGCGAAGCCGGCCTGGAACCGCTGGCCGACGGTCTGATGGAAGATCCGAGCCAGAACCCGGAAGAGCTGGCCGCCGGCTTCCTGAACGAAGAACACAAGATTGCCAGCGCCAAGGATGCCCTGGACGGCGCCAAGCAGATTCTCATGGAGCGCTTCGCCGAAAACGCCGATCTGCTCACCCGTCTACGTACCTTCCTGTGGGACAAGGCGCAGATCCAGGCCAAGGTGGTCGACGGCAAGGAGAAGGAAGGCGCCAAGTTCAGCGATTACTTCGACCACAGCGAAGCCGTCAAGAATATCCCCAGCCACCGGGCTCTGGCCCTGTTCCGCGGTCGTAACGAAGGCATCCTGCATGTCTCCATGGTGCTGCCGGAAGAACTGGAAAGCGCCCAGCCGCACCCCTGCGAAGCCATGGTCACCGCAGAAACCGGCTGGCAGCATCAGGGCCGCGCCGCCGATGACTGGCTCAAGGAAGTAATGCGCTGGACCTGGAAGATCAAGCTCAACACCCACCTGGAAACCGAACTGCTGGGCCGGGTCCGTGAGCTGGGCGAGGAAGAAGCCATTCAGGTGTTCGCCCGTAATCTGAAGAGCCTGCTGATGGCCTCCCCGGCCGGCCCCAAGTGCACCATGGGTCTTGATCCGGGTCTGCGTACCGGGGTGAAAGTAGTGGTGGTGGATGCCACCGGCAAGTTGCTGGAGCACAGCACCATCTTCCCGCACCAGCCGAAAAACCAGTGGGACCAGTCCCTGTCTGCCCTGGCTGCCCTGTGCCTCAAGCACAAGGTGGAATTGATCGCCATCGGCAACGGCACCGCCAGCCGCGAGACCGACAAGCTGGCCGGCGAAGTGGTCAAGGCCAGCAAGGGCAACATCCAGAAAATCATGGTCTCCGAGGCCGGCGCCTCGGTGTACTCCGCCTCGGAAACCGCCGCCCGGGAATTCCCCGATCTGGACGTATCCTTCCGTGGTGCCGTCTCCATCGCCCGCCGCCTGCAGGATCCGCTGGCCGAACTGGTGAAGATCGACCCGAAAGCCATCGGCGTGGGCCAGTACCAGCATGATGTGAGCCAGCTGAAGCTGTCCCGCTCCCTGGACGCGGTGGTGGAAGACTGTGTGAACTCCGTGGGCGTGGACGTGAACACCGCCAGCGCCCCGCTGCTGGCTCGTATCGCCGGCCTCAACACCACCATCGCCGGCAACATTGTCACTTACCGGGAAAGCCACGGTGCCTTTGGCTCCCGGGCCGACCTGAAGCTGGTGCCACGCCTGGGTGACAAGACCTTCGAACAGGCCGCCGGCTTCCTTCGCATCATGGACGCCGCCAACCCGCTGGACAGTTCCTCCGTCCATCCGGAAGCCTACCCACTGGTGGAAAAAATCGCCGAGAAACACGGCCGGCCGCTCAAGGACCTGATCGCTGACGTGCCCTTCCTGAAGAAGGTCAACGCCGCCGACTTTACCGATGACACCTTCGGCCTGCCCACGGTCACCGACATCCTCAGCGAGCTGGAAAAACCCGGCCGTGACCCACGCCCGGAATTCAAGGCGGCGGTGTACAAGGAAGGGGTCGAAACACTCAAGGATCTGAAACCGTCCATGATGCTGGAAGGCACCGTCACCAACGTGACCAACTTCGGCGCCTTCGTGGATATCGGCGTTCACCAGGATGGCCTGGTGCACGTATCCGCGCTGGCCGACAAGTTCGTGGAAGATCCCCACGATGTGGTCAAACCTGGCGATATCGTCAAGGTGAAGGTGCTGGAAGTGGACCTGGACCGCAAGCGCATCAGCCTGACCATGCGCATGGACGACCAGCCCGCCGAGAAAGCCGCCGGGCAACGCCCTGCCAGTGCCCGCAAGGGCAATGGCGGCGGCCAGCGTCAGGGCGGCAACAAACGCGGCGGCGGCCAGGCCCAGAGCAACGCTGGCGGCACCTTTGCGGATCTGTTCGCCAAGGCCAAGGACGAGCAGAAAAAAGGCAAGAAACGCCTGTAGTCATGGCTCAGGCTGACGGAAACGGCGGCACCCTCTTCCTCTCGCGCCGCTCTCGCCAGTGGCGGGGGCGCAGGGGAACAGGGTGCCGCTCCCGTGCAATGTAGGGCGGACATGCCGATGGCCTGTTCGTCACCCGGAGTTCGATAACGGAACCGCCTGCTATGGCACAGCTCGAACAACGCATCCATGCCCTGCTGGATTCAGACGCCGCCGCCACCCTGGCCGGCATCCGCCGCGGCATTGAGAAAGAAAGCCTGCGCATTACCACCGATGGCACCCTGGCACAGACGCCACATCCGCCGGCGCTGGGCTCCGCGTTGACCCACCCCTATATCACCACGGACTATTCCGAAGCCCTGCTGGAATTCATTACTCCACCCAGCACCGAGCTGCACAAGCCGCTGGAGTTTCTCGAACAACTGCACCGCTATGTGTACAGCCATATCGGTGATGAGGTGCTGTGGGTCAACTCCATGCCCTGCATGATCCGCAACGATGACGACGTGCCGGTAGCCCAGTACGGCAGCTCCAACGTGGGGCGCATGAAGAGCGTCTACCGGGAAGGTCTGGGCCACCGCTATGGCCGCAAGATGCAGACCATCGCCGGCATCCATTACAACTTCTCCTACCCGGAAGAATTCTGGAAACTGAATCAGGTACTGGAGGGAGAAAACGGCCCGTTACAGGACTATATCTCCAGGCGCTATTTCGACCTGACCCGCAATTTTCAACGCTACTCCTGGTTGCTGGTATATCTTTTCGGTGCCTCCCCGGCGCTGTGCAAATCCTTCCTGGCAGGTCGCGAACACCAGTTGGACACTTTTGACCACACCCTGTTCAAGCCCAACGCCACCAGCCTGCGCATGAGCGACCTGGGCTACCAGAACAATGCCCAGTCGTCCCTGGCCATCAGCTACAACAATCTGGACGAGTACGTCGCCACTCTCACCCATGCCATCAAGACGCCGGAACCGGCCTACGACAAGATCGGGGTGAAGGTGGGCGACGACTATCGCCAGCTCAATGCCAACATCCTGCAGATCGAGAACGAGTACTACTCCTCGATCCGCCCCAAACGCACCATCAACAAGGGCGAGCGCCCCACCACCGCCCTGCAGCAACGCGGCGTGGAATATATCGAGATTCGCGCCCTGGACCTGAACCCCTTCGAGCCAGTGGGTATTAACCAGCAGGAAATCCGCTTCCTGGATTTGTTCGCCACCTACTGCCTGTTGCGCGAATCGCCACAACTGGAAAAATGCGATCTCCATGCCAGCAAGGAGAACCTGCGCAAGGTGGTCTACGAGGGGCGCAACACAGCCATTGAACTGTGCAACTGGGGCAAGTCCGTCTCCCTGAAAGACTGGGCCAGCGAAAAGCTCACCCAGATGCAGCCCATCGCCGAGCTGTTCGACCGCACTCACGGCGGCACCAACTACAGCGATGCCCTGGCCCGCCAACAGGAAAAAGTGGACAACCCGGACACTACCCCGTCCGCGCGGATTCTCGACAAGCTGGAAAGCCGTCAGCAAAGTTTCTTCCAGTTCGCCATGGATCAGGCTCTGGCCCACCGGGATCACTTCCTGTCACGCCAGCGTTGCGACGAGACCAACCAGCGCCTGGAACAACTGGCCGAACACAGCCTCACCGAGCAGCGCCATTGGGAAGACGCGGAGACCCAGAGTTTCGAGGATTACCTGGCGGATTACTTCCGCGACTGAAGCCCCGACCAACCACGTGAGTGACTCTGACAGCAAAAGGCATTTTCACCACAGAGGGCACAGAGCACACTGAGAAAGACCTTAGCTCTGCGCTCTCGGTGTGCTCTGTGGTGAAACGGGTTGTTTTTATACCCCGGGGCGGTTGTCACAAGGCCGCTGTGCGCCGCGTCTCAACACCACCGTTCCGTCCGGTTTTTGTGCAATTTCACAACAAAAAGACGTACTTCTTCCCTGTTCAGTCTGTATTGCGGTGGTAGTCTCGGACAAACAGGCAAGGGAGCGTCGCGATGCCAGATCGTGATCAGTGCGAAAAAGCCTACAATCAAGGATGTATGTGGGGCATGGGTGGAGGCGACAACAATCGCTGTCCTTATTCCGCCGATGATGCCCTGGCAGAATGGTGGTTTCAGGGGTGGGAAGCGGGCATCCAGGCCTGGCATGATCGCAACCTGCAGGAGCAGGATGCCAGGCAGGCCTGACACCATTCGAACAGCAGCCCCACCCTCTACCTCGATCCTGTGGGAGCGGTCGTTCGACCGCGAATGCCTTGCCCCATGAAGATCGTGGTCGAACGACCGCTCCCACGGTTCAATCCCCCCCTTGCCGCCAACCCCGCTTTTGCCTACCCTTCGCCGGTCCCCGACGAAAAGAGTGGCCCATGTCGTCCCTTATCCCAGCACCCCGTCAGCTTAACCTGCTTGCCCTGTTGGCTTGTATTGCCGCCATGGCCGGTGCCCTTTATCTGCAGCACGTTGATGGCCTGGAACCCTGCCCGTTGTGCATCTTTCAACGCATCGGCGTGATAGCTGCCGCCCTGATTCTGCTGATTGCGGCTCTGCATGGCCCCGGGCGCATTGGTGTGCGTGTTTACGGTCTGCTCACCGGCTTGGCTGCCATCGGCGGCGGCGCCATCTCCATCCGTCATATCTGGCTGCAAAACCTGCCGCCGGATCAGGTGCCCGCCTGTGGTCCCGGCCTCAATTACATGCTGGATGTGTTCCCCCTGCAAAGCGTGATCCAGGAAGTGCTGGCGGGCTCCGGGGAATGCGCAGAAATGGACTGGGCTTTCCTGGGCCTGAGCCTGCCAGCCTGGTCACTGGTGGTCTTTTCCGGCCTGCTGCTGGTGGCGCTGGTGCAACTGTTCCGCCCGCTCCCCAAACGTTGATCGCCCCATGATCGACGGCCTGCTGATCCTGCTGTTTTTCCAGTTTCTTGGTGAGGTGCTAATCCGCCTCACCAGCATCCCCCTGCCCGCCTCCGTGGTCGGCATGGTGCTGCTGTTGCTGGCCCTGCTACTCAATGCCCCCTTCAGCCAGCGAGTCGCCCCTGCCGCCGGCGCCCTGATCAAGCACATCAGCCTGCTGATCTTCCCGCTGGGGGTAGGCATCGTGCTGCAATGGCATCGCTACGAAGACTATGCCCTGGCACTGGGCGTGGCTGTGGTGCTAGGCACCCTGCTCAGCATGTTGCTGGTCACCCTGATGCTGAAGAAGCTGCTGGGCGGCAAACATGGTAAGTCGCGGGGAGGCAGCCATGATTGATAGGCTCGACAACCTTGCAGACCTGGTGCACACCCCGTTGTTCGGCATCCTGCTGACCCTGGTCAGCTACCGCTTTGCCCTGTGGGTGTACGGCCGTAGCAACAGCCTGCCCCTGTTTCACCCCTTTCTGGTGGCCTCGATTCCGGTGATTGTCGTGCTACCCCTGGTCGGCGTGGACTACGTGGAATACCGCGACCAGACCACCCTGATTTCCTTTCTGCTGGGTCCGGCAACGGTAGCACTGGCCTGGCCTCTCTATCGACAGCTGCACACGGTACGCAGCGTGCTCACACCGATCCTGATCGCCACCGTGCTGGGCGCTTTTATCTCTGCCGCCATTGCCGTGGGACTGGCCTGGTGGCTGGGCGCTCCCGCCGAAGTGGTGGGTTCACTGGCGCCCAAATCCATCACCACCCCGATTGCCGTGGAGGTGGTGCAATCCACCGGTGGCTATGTGTCACTGGCCGCCGGCGCAGTGGCGATCACCGGCATCGTCGGCGCCCTGGCCGCTGGCCCCATCTTCCGCCTGTTGAGAGTCACCGACGACCGCATCAAGGGATTTGCACTGGGCCTGGTAGCCCACGCCATCGGCACCGCCCGAGCCTTCGAATATGGGGAAAAAGCCGGTGCTTTTGCCGGACTGGCGCTAGGCCTGTGCGGGCTGGTAACGGCGCTGGCGCTGCCCTGGTTGTGGCCCTGGGTAGCGCAATATCTATAAGAGCCGCGACAGGCTGCACGCATTACGCAACACGGATAGCGCTAAAAAACCGCTTTTTAGAAGAAATTTGTCTTTAACGACAAGTGGCTGAGATAGCGTGCTTTTTCCCCCTGACCCGACTTCACGCCGATTTTGTCCCATTGCCAGCACAGTCCCGCCAGTCCTAGGCTCGATAGCCCAACAAGACAATAGTCAACGGGCACTCCAAGGAGGAACCATGGCGAGCTCCCATTCTGCAGCTCTGGCCCAATGGCAGCGCATTGAGGCGCTGGTGCAGGCCTGGCTGGATGAGCGTCAGCAACTGATTGTGCTGCTATGCACTCTGCAGGGCCTGAAAGGCCTGTCCGATCACCGTCAGCCTTTGCAGAAACAGGTACAGAATTTCTGCCAGCTACTGATGGACTACATCAGCGCCGGCTACTTCGAGGTGTACCGGGAGCTGGTCAACGAGGCCCGCCATTTCCATCGCGACAACCCTACCCTCACCCGACAGATTCTCCAGCAACTGGACAACTCCACCGACGAAGCCCTGGCCTTCAACGAGCATTTCGAGCGCCCGGAACAGTGGCTGGCACTGCGGGATCAGTTACCGGAACGTATTACCCTGTTGATGCAGACACTGGAGGAAAGGTTTGCGCTGGAAGACCAGCTGATTCTCAGCATTCACCAGCAGGAGCCGCCACGGCAGCAGGCGACACACTAGAGTTGCAAGTTTAAAGTTGAAAGTTACAAAGCGCGATCGGGTTGCGTGCTACCCGACACAGCTCAGAGCCGCGCCGCACGGATAGAGAAAAAAGATATGCATCCGAATGCGCGAGCGAGCTGGGCTTTATGAGCGGCGGCGCGGCGCTGGGGCTCAATATTTGGCGCCAGCCTCCGTCGCGCCTTTCAACTTTGAACTTTCAACTTGCAACTAAACCAAAAAGGGCGCCCGAGGGCGCCCTTTTTTGAAGCGTGTAACGACGGGATTTATTCCTCGTCGGCACTCGCTTCGTTACCGCTGCCTTTCACGTCCAGCAGTTCGATCTCGAAGATCAGCGCCTGGTTGGGGCCGATATCGCCGCCAGCGCCTTGCTCGCCATAGCCCAGAGACGGCGGCACAGCAATTTTCCACTTGTCGCCTTCCGCCATCATCGGCAGCGCTTCCTGCCAGGCAGGAATGATGTGCTGCAGCCCGAAGGTGGCCGGCTGACCGCGCTCTACAGAGCTGTCAAAGACGGTGCCGTCCGGCAGGGTGCCGTGGTAGTGAACCTCCACGGTGTCTTCCAGGGTCGGGGATGCACCCCCTTCTTCACCGGACTCCAGCACTTCGTACTGCAGGCCGCTGTCGGTGACGGTAACGCCTTCACGCTCGGCATTCTCGGCCAGAAATTTTTCGCTGGCTTCCAGGTTATTCCCGGCCGCTTCTTCCATCTTCTTCTGCTGGGCTTCAATCATACGGCCCTGGAAGTCACGAATCAGCTGGTCCAGATCTTGCTCACCCAGCTTGGATTTGCCGTCTTCGGCAAAGCCATCACGCAGGCCTGACACCATGGCATCCAGATCCAGGTTTTCCAGGCTACGCATCTGCTCCGCACTGCGGAAGCCCAGTGCGTAGGACGCTTTCTGATCATCACTTTTAAGCTCAACCGTTTCCTGACCACACGCTGCCAGCAGGACAGTCCCCGCCAGCACGATTCCCAATTTCTTCATTCTGCCTCCAATTGGCCTACTGTTGTTGTTGCTGTTCCGGCACCTTACCACCGCGCATTTCTTCGGCAGTGATGGTATTGGGCGCTTTTACGGTAAAGGGTTCCGCCTGCACACCGGGCGGCGGAATCTGGCCATACTGCCAGTTTCCCTGGGGGTCACGCCAGCGATACATCTCTGCGCTTTCCCCATTTCCCCCCATCCAGGGAGAAATCTTCCGGTCCAGCAACCGTTCCGGCTGCTGCCAGTTCTGTTCGACATGCTGCCAGTCCAGTAGCGGCTTACCCCCACCGAGCGGCACAGTAAACAGCGCTGCCAGCACAACTGCCAGCAACACGATGATAATCAACAGGTAACGCATGATGTTTCCTCTCCCCCTTTACTGAGCCGTCTTCACAGGATTCAGTTCCCCGCGAGAGCAAAATAACATCACAAATTACATCAATGCGCCTTATTTTGCGGTACTGTTGGTTTTGTGAGCAGCATCACCTTTTCTTCTGACGGTAATCGCGCCACCCAAACCGCCGGGTACAATCCCCCGCAAAAAAACGAATAAGACACGGCATGAATAGCGCACAGAACAGCCCTGCCAAGGGGATCGGCTCCCAATCGCGTTCGTCCAGCCCGTCCCGCATGGTAATTCTGATCGCAAATAGTAAAGGGGGCTGCGGCAAGACCACCATTGCCACCAACCTGGCCTGCTATTATGAGGCCTTGGGGCGACAGGTATCCCTGCTGGATATGGATCCACAGCAGTCGTCTCTGCAATGGCTGAAACTACGTCGTGATACCACAATTCGCGGCCTCGGCTGGCCAGCCGGCGAGCCGGTCTCCCTGGGCCGACTGCAACAGAAGCTCGATCAGGCCGGCCCGATTACCATCATCGATTCACCCGCCGGCCTGGACCCCCATCATCTTGATCACCTGCTGCGCCTGTCACAGGTGGTACTGGTCCCGGTACTGCCCAGCCCTATCGATATTCGTGCCACCACCCGTTTCCTGCAAACCGTCATGCTGGCCCCCAGCTACCGGCGCCGTCCGCGTCGGCTGGCAGTGATAGCCAATCGTTCCCGCACCCGCACCCGCATGTACGAGTCTCTGCGCCAGTTTCTCGCCAGCCTGAAGATTCCCTACCTGGTTACCCTGCGCGATACTCAACTCTATGTGCAGGCCATGAGCAATGGCGAAGGCGTCCTCGACGCCGCCGTCTCCCGTCACCTGGATGACCAACAGCACTGGCGTCGTATTGGTGAGTGGCTGGAGGTGCAGCGGCATCTGATACAGACCATGCCGGGGTTTCGGTAAACCACCTGTAGGAGTTTCCTTACAGGGGACGATCCGCGTGTAAACGCGGAATTGCCCGCAGGGCGATCAGGTTCTACAGGTCGACTCATGGCAGTGCGGCAGGTGAAATCTCTTGTCGCCTCACTTCGCGAGGTTCGTCCCCTGGAAGGGAACTCCTACAACGGCTTTAAAGTTGGGGCTTGACGTCAACTGCCCTCCGCCAAATCCCGCATCGCCCCGGTCAGCTTGCTTAAATCCTCCGGCTCAATCACGAATGGCGGCATGATGTAGACCAGTTTGCCGAACGGGCGGATCCAGACGCCCTGTTCCACAAAGTGTGCCTGCACCTGTTCCATGGCCACCGGTTCTTTCATTTCCATGACGCCAATGGCACCCAGCACCCGGGCATCAGCCACGGGGGAGAGGTCCTTGAGAGGCAGCAGCTCCGTCTTTAACTGCGCCTCGATGGCCGCCACTTTTTCCTGCCAGCCGGAATCCAGCAGCAACTGGATGCTGGCATTGGCCACCGCACAGGCCAGCGGATTGCCCATGAAGGTGGGACCGTGCATCAATACACCGGCTTCACCATCACAAATACCCGCTGCTACCTGGCCGGTACAAAGGGTGGCTGCCAGGGTCATGTAGCCGCCGGTGATCGCCTTGCCCAGGCAGAGAATATCCGGGCACACATTCGCATGTTCCAGAGCGAACAGCTTGCCGGTGCGGCCAAAGCCGGTGGCGATTTCATCAAAGATCAACAACACCCCGTACTGATCACACAAGGCGCGCACAGCCTTCAGATAGGTGGGGTGATACATCCTCATACCGCCGGCGCCCTGTACCACCGGCTCCAGAATCACGGCGGCAATCTCCTGATGATGATCCGCCAGCATCTGCTGGATGGAATTGAGATCCTCGGTATCAAAATCACTGTCGTAGGGGCATTGCGGCGCCTCGGCAAAATAATGTTTGGCCAGTACGCCGCTGAACAGGGAGTGCATGCCATTGACCGGATCACAGGCAGCCATGGCTCCGAACGTATCGCCGTGATAGCCGTTACGCAGGGCCAGCAATTTATCCTTGCCGGTATGCCCCTGGCTGAGCCAGTACTGCAACGCCATCTTAATGGCCACTTCCACCGACACCGAGCCGCTGTCAGCCAGAAAGACCTTCTCCAGCGGGTCCGGCGTCAATGCCACCAGTTTCTTGCCCAGCTCCACCGCCGGCTCATGGGTCAGCCCACCGAACATCACATGGGCCATGCGGTCAATCTGGTCCTTGGCGGCCTGGTTCAGCACCGGGTGGTTATAACCATGCACCGCCGCCCACCAGGACGACATGCCATCCACCAGCTCGCGGCCATCTTCCAGCGTCAACCGCACGCCTTTGGCACTGGCCACCGCGAAGGTAGGCAAGGGTTTCGAGGTGGAGGTATAGGGGTGCCAGAGATGGTCGCGGTCGAAGGCCAGGTCGGTGGTCATGGGGAAATCCAGTGAAACACAAGGGAAATGAAGGATGGCAGGCAGGCGTTAAAAGTTCAAAGCGCGAGGTGGTGGCACCGTAGGAACGTAGCGTAGCGAAGTAACGCACGTTGTGCAGTGCGGCCCGAAGGGTGAGCGCAGCGAATACACCTCTTGAGGGGCGAATCCGAGCCTTGGCGAGGGAACGGCATCGCAGCTGCTCCCATCTTTTTCTAGAAAAACCTGTCGAGCCCTGAGATTCCTGATGTCCCGCGGCCGATTCCGCGTTGACACGCGGTTCGCGGCTCAAGCGCCGCTCCTACAATGCCACCAGATCGTTGAGAGCATTCTGCAACCCTTCGCACTGCGCCGTTTCCGGCACCAGCACCAGCAACCAGCCCATGGCGTCCACCGGTTTGCCCGCAGGGATAAGGTTGTCACACAAAGTCGGCAGGGTGGCCAGTAACCAGCGCTCCCCTTCCAGCTCCACCTGCTGCAGCTGCCGCTTGAATTCCGGCAACCGGGTGTCTTCACCGGCCTTGCGGCGCACCGCCCGCAACGGGCGCAGGTAATCGGCTTCAAACTGTCCGGCCAGCTCTGCCATGCGGCGCCCTACCCCGGCATCCGGTTGCTTACCTGACTCTGCCAGCCACAGGCCAGACAGCAACAGGGCCACCGGCACCTGGTAATCGTCCTGCAGATGCAGGCAAGCCCGCTCAAAATTCTTGTGCTGCCATCGCCCCAGGGCATAGCGCCACAGATCCTGCTTTATGGAGTCGTCCACGGTTCCCCCGTTACGTTTGCTGGCTTACACTGCGCCGGTTCTCATCAACCCCGGATTACCCCATGCTCTCTCTGGAACACATCAACCTTCGCCGTGGCCCCGACCTGTTGCTGGAAGACGCCAGCGTGGTCCTGCACAAGGGCTGGCGTGTGGGGCTGGTGGGCCGCAACGGCACCGGCAAGAGTTCGCTGTTCAAGCTTATCATGGGCGAACTGGAGAGCGACGGCGGCAACCTGAACCTGCCCTCGGACTGGCGCCTGGCCATGATGGCCCAGGAAGTACCGGCACTGGAACAGCCAGCCATCGATTATGTGCTTGACGGCCACCGCGCCCTGCGCCGGGCAGAGAAAACACTGGCAGACGCGGAAATCGCCGGTGATAACCACGCCATCGCCCATGCCCACGGCGAGCTGGAAGCCCTGCACGCCTGGCAACAACCGGCCCGCGCCGCCACCTTGCTGGCCGGCCTTGGTTTCAGCGAAACCCAGCAACAACAGCCGGTGGCCAGCTTCTCCGGTGGCTGGCGCATGCGTCTGAACCTGGCCCAGGTATTGATGAGCGATGCAGATCTGCTGCTGCTCGATGAGCCCACCAACCACCTGGATCTGGATGCCATCCTCTGGTTGCAGAGCTACCTGATACAGCAACCGGGGGCACTACTGGTGATCTCCCACGACCGCGCCTTCCTGGATGCCACCGTCAACCAGATCCTGCATATCGAACACAAACAACTGAAGCACTACAGCGGCGGCTACTCGGATTTCGAACGCCAGCGCGCCGAGCAACTGTCCCTGCAGCAGAAGATGCACGAGAAGCAGCAGGCCCAGGTAGCCCACATGCAGAAGTTCATCGCCCGCTTCAAGGCCAAGGCCTCCAAGGCCAAACAGGCACAAAGTCGGGTGAAGGCACTGGAACGGCTGGAACTGATTGGCCCGGCCCACGTGGATTCCGGCTTCAGCTTTGAATTCCACAGCCCGAACAAACTGCCCAACCCCATGGAAAACCTGGATGCGGTGCAGTGCGGCTACCCGGGCGCACCGATTCTTGACCAGGTCAGCCTGAGCCTGCGCCCTGAATCGCGCATCGGCCTGCTCGGCCCCAACGGCGCCGGCAAGTCCACCCTGATGCGCACCCTGGTGGGTGAACTGGCGCCACTGGGTGGACGCTTCGAAAAAGACGGCGACCTGGTGATCGGCTACTTCCACCAGCAACAGGTGGACCGGCTGGCCGCCGACGACGCCCCCTACCAGATGATGTCCCGCTTTTACCCCAAGTGGAGTGAATCGCAGCTGCGCAGCGAGCTGGGCCGTTTCGGTTTCCACGGCGATGATGTGTTTGCACCGGTGGGCCGTTTCTCCGGTGGCGAAAAAGCCCGCCTGGCGCTGGCTATGATCGTGCAGGAAAAACCGGCGCTGCTGCTCCTCGATGAGCCGGCCAACCATCTGGACCTGGACATGCGCGAAGCGCTGACCATGGCGCTGCAATCCTTCGAGGGTGCGGTGGTGCTGG
Source organism: Alcanivorax jadensis T9 (assembly GCF_000756655.1). Lineage (GTDB taxonomy): Bacteria > Pseudomonadota > Gammaproteobacteria > Pseudomonadales > Alcanivoracaceae > Alcanivorax > Alcanivorax jadensis. The sequence goes on along the minus strand of NZ_ARXU01000003.1, from coordinate 414,881 downwards.
TGTCTCACGATCGCCACTTGCTGGAAACCACCGTGGACGAGTTCTATCTGGTGGCCAACGGGTCAGTGAGTCGATTCGATGGCGACCTGGATGACTACGGCCGCTGGCTGCAACAGAACCGCCGCGACGGCAAACCCGTCAAGGAAGACAAGCCCGGCGACGGCCTCGATGCCAAGGCCCGCCGTCAACAGGCTGCCCAGCAACGCCACCAGCTGCGCCCGCTGAAAAAGCAGGTGGAAAAACTGGACAAGCAACTCAGCCATTGCGACCAGACGCTGGCCGAGATCGAGACAGCCCTGGGCGACGAAGCCCTGTATACAGACGACAGTCGCAAAAACGAAATGAATGGATTACTCGGCGATCAGGCGCGTCTGAAGAAACAGCACGACGAACTGGAAGAGCAGTTACTGGAAGCCATGGAGTCGCTGGAGCAAGCCGAAAGTGAACTCACCGACTGATTCTGATGCGTTCACTTTCAGGCTTTGCTCGCTACATTTGCACCAGGCGTGTCTGATACACCACCGGACCGGTGGGCTGGCCGGTCGGTGAGCCACCCGCCGGTTCCAGGCTGATCGCCAGAGAGCGGGACTGTAACAACTGGCGCACCTGCTGATCGCTGAGATCAATCTGCAACCGGGCACCGCCCGTAGGCAGCAACGCCAGTGATATCGGCGCGCCCGACTCCGGCAACAACCACAACTGGTAATCCCTGCCACCGTCCGCCGGCTGAACCGGCGGCATGGCCTTCACGCTCAGGCGATGATCCGCAGAGGCATTCACCAGCCACAGCGGCTCCGCCTGCTGACTCTGCACCACACCTACATAATGTGTGACCACCGGCGGTGACGGCGTCCAGAGCAGCAAGGCAAAAACCGCCAGCACGGCGATACCCGTACTCCAGCGCCAGGCGGTCAGGGTCTGCCACCACCGCGACGCCACCGGTGCCGTTCCCGGGAAGAGCCGTTGCTCGATGCTATTCCACACGGCCTTCGGGGCGGCCTCTTCCGGCAAGGATTCATTGAAAGGCTGCAGCCGTCGCTCCCAGTACCATACCTGACGACGCACCCGGGCAGAGACCATCATCCAGCGCTCAAAACGTCGCCTGGCGGCGCCCTGCAGCGTGCCAACCACATATTCTGCGGCCAGCGCATGATTACGTTCGTAATTATCCGGCTTCATGTGTCCAGACACCGGCGCAATACATCCAGCCCGCGACGAATCCAGCTTTTTGTGGTTCCTAACGGCTCGCCCATGGCGACCGCCAGCTCCTGATGAGTGAAACCACGAAAGTAGGCCATCTCGATACTGGAACGATACCGTTCATCCAGATCTTTCAGGCAGTGATTGAGTCGTTGACGATCCAGCTGGTTGCCGGCGTTGTCCATTGGGCCCGGGGCGCTACTTTCCTGGCGGTCACTGACGCTATCGTAATCCGCCTCGTAGCGGCGGCGACGCAAGGCATCCAGACAGCGATAACGGCCGATGGACATCATCCAGGTCTGCACGCTGCCACGATCACAATGGTATTCGCCGGCGTGGTGCCAGACCTGAATATAGGTTTCCTGGAGTACATCACAGGCCTCATCACGGTCCCGCAGCAAATGCACACACATACCAAATACCGCGCGATGGGTTTTCTGATAAAAACCGGCAAAAGCCTGACGGTCGCCCTGAGCGATTCGAGCCAGCGCGCGTACCAGTCCGTCGTCTGCTTCTGCCATGACGAGGCACCCCCTGTATTACCATGAGTCGTTCCTCACTAATGACAGATGCGTTGTCGTTAATACGTGAAAAAACCGGATTCGGATGCAGAAAAAAAAGAAAAATAAATTCTGCATCCAGTTCCATTCCTGTCGCGTACTACTTACACACCGACAAGAAAGGAGATTCGTCATGTTATCCCGCCTTACCCTGATTCCCGCGGCCTGCGCTGCCGCCACCCTGCTGGCCAGCGCCGGCACGATGGCATCCAGCCACCGGGAAGCCCCTTTTATTACAGGCATGCCCAAAGTCGACGGTACGGATTTCTACATGTTCAACAGCTATGAATCCGGTCGTGACGGCTATGTCACTCTGATTGCCAACTATCTGCCGCTGCAGGACGCGTACGGCGGCCCCAATTATTTCTCCCTCGATGATGACGCCATCTATGAAATCCACATTGATAACGATGGCAACGCGCAAGAAAACATTACCTTCCGTTTCCAGTTCAATACTGAGCGCCGCGACCTGGCGGTCGATGTAGGCGGCACCTCTGTCCCCGTACCGCTGATTAATATCGGTGCCGTCACCGGCCAGAACAACGATGCCCAGAATGTACTGGAAAGTTTCACCGTAGAAATGGTGACCGGCGATCGTCGTACTGGCAACGTGCAGAATCTGACCGATGCCGGCAGTGGTGACAGCAGCTTTGCCAAACCGCTGGACAACATCGGCACCAAGTCCATTGGTGACTATGAGACCTATGCGGACAACTTCATCTACGATGTGACAATCCCTGACTGCCCCATGCCCGGCCGCGTATTTGCCGGACAGCGCCAGGAAGGCTTTGTCGTTAACCTGGGTGAAGTCTTCGATCTGGTCGCGTTGAATCCGCTGGGTGCACGGGACTCGCGCAGAAACATCATTGCCGACAAGAACATCACCAGCCTGGCATTGGAAGTCCCGGCTGACTGCCTCACCGGTGAGAACACCGTGATCGGCGGCTGGACCACCGCCAGCATCCGCCAGGCCACAGTCATCAATCCGGCACCCCAGGGCTCAGAGACTACCGGCAGCAGTAACGCCAAAGGCCCTGCAGTGAAAGGCGGCGCCTTTACCCAGGTGTCCCGTCTTGGCTCTCCGCTGGTCAATGAAGTGGTCATCGGCCTGCCCGACAAGGACCGTTTCAACAGCAGTGAACCCAAGGATGATGGTCAGTTTGCTACCTATGTGACCAACCCCAGCCTGCCTGCACTGGTAGAAATCCTGTTCGGTGTACCGGCACCGGAAACGCCCCGTAATGACCTGGTCACTGTCTTCCTTACCGGTGTGCCCGGGGTCACTCAATTACCCACCGTTACCGCCAGCGAAATGCTGCGCCTGAACACCGGGATCCCGGCCACGGCAGCAGGTGGCCAGAATGATCTGGGTGTTGCAGGTGGCGACTTTGCCGGCTTCCCCAATGGCCGACGCCCGATTGATGATGTGGTAGACATCGCCCTCACTGCGGCTGAAGGCTTCCTGTGTGGCGCCGACGTGAACGGTGAAGCCGCGGGTGGCGAAATTGGCTCCTGTGGTACTCAGGACATGCAGGTCAACGGTGGCGCCATCGTCAACGACGGCGCCCTGCCCAACGCGGCGGACTACCTGACCCGTTTCCCCTACCTGAACACCCCACTGCCCGGCGCCGATAACGTTGCCGCAGCAGAGTAAAGGAGGACATCATGCGATATCTACTGGCTACCATCATCAGCCTGAGTGCATTGGTGCTGAGCGGGTGCTTTGGCAGTGACAATGACCGTCCCCGCCAGCAGGCGCCGGTGGCGATCAACTACACCGCCTTTGTGAAAGCTCAGCTAGCCACTAGCGGGGATACCCGGGATTCGGTTCCCATCAATGATACCCGCTTCATTTTTCGTGATCTGAATAACCCGAACGCCTATGACGATGTATTGGCAGCGGAGAAATGAAACCAGCCTCCACTACCGCGATGCGGTAGTGGAGGCTTTTCACCCGCACGTTTCAGAGAGCTTCTCCGGGACTGACAAAGGCGCCAAAATATGGCGTCTTTTGTCGGTTCCGGTGACTCTCTTTTTGTTTTGCATGGCGGCCCCCGCAAGCGCCGCCCCCTACACACCGGGCGGGGACCATGTGGTTCTCGCCCGCCTTCCCCAGGTTCCGGCAAAGCTGCAGGCGCCGTCTCCACCCAGCGACCTGTCAGCAGCGCTGGCACTGGCCCGCTCACAGATTGACTATGCCAGTGCCCAAGGCGATCCCCGCTTTCTCGGTTACGCCGAGGCCACGCTGGCTCCATTCAGTCAGGACATGTCGTCACCGGCAGCCAACCTGCTGATGGCCCGTATCGAACAGCAACGTCATCAATTTGCCCGCGCCCGTCATCGCCTGACACGACTGCTGGAGCAGTCACCCAACCAGGGACAAGCGTGGCTGATGCTGGCCAATATTGACCGGGTACAAGGCCGGTTCGATGAGGCCCGGCAGGCTTGCCAGGCAGCATCCCGTACGCTGCCGCCCACCACCGTTTTGCTCTGTCAGGCCAGCGTCCAGGCCATCACGGGCCAGCGGGAGCAAGCCTATCGCACCCTGCAGGCCCTGGCATCCAGCCCGGCGGCTCCACAGGGAAAATCCGCCCAATGGCTGAACACCCTGAGCGCGGAAATAGCGCTGCAACAGGGCCGTCTCGAACTGGCCACCGAGCACCTGCGTGACGCCTTGCAACAGGCCCCGGATGATCCCTATCTACGCTACCTGCAAAGTGACCTGTGGCTGGCCAGCAACCAGGCACAGGCGGTCATCCGCGATCTCACCAACTGGCAGGACAGGGAAGGCGCCTTGCTGAGGCTGGCCATTGCCGGGCAACGCCTTGAGCACCCTCAGGCCCAGGCCTGGCGGCAGGACTACCGGGCCCGCATGGCCGCTGACCAGGACACCGGTCGCCAGCGCCACTTGCGCGAGCACGCCCGCTTCCTGCTTGAAGTAGAGTCCGATCCGCAAGGCGCCCTCACGCTGGCCCGGGAGAACTGGCAGCAGCAACGGGAACTGGCTGACCTGCGACTGCTGCACGCCAGCGCCATGGCCGCCGACGATCAGGCAACCTTGAGCCAGTTACAGGCCTTTGTAGACCGATACCAGGTTGACGATGCCCAACTCACTCAACCTGCCAAGGGAGCCAGTGAATGAAATCCCTGTCTTTGCTTTTCCTGCTCTTGCTGGCCGGGCAGGCATTCGCCCACAAACCCAGCGACAGCTATCTGGTGATCAACAGCAATGCCGGCAACGCCCTGATTGAGGGTCGCTGGGATATCGCCCTGCGCGACCTGCAGCTGGTGTTGCCACTGGATCAGAATGGTGATGGCGCCATCACCTGGGGCGAACTGCGCCGGCAGCAGCGCAACCTGGACGCCACCGTACTCCCTGCACTCACCATCGAGGCACTGCACGGCACCGAACGACACGCCTGCGCCCTCAACCTGACCCGACTGCAGGCCATCGACCATGTGGATGGCACCTACGCCGCCCTGCACTGGCGCGGCGACTGCCAGCGGCCGCCGGAGCAACTGGCTGTGGGCTATAGCTTCCTGTTTGATCGTGACCCCAGCCACCATGGCCTGCTACGGCTGGAGCAGGTAGATACCACCCTCACCGCTGTGTTCAGTAATCAACACCGCAACCAACTGATGGGTACCGATGCCGGATCGCAATGGCAGGCGTTCCAGGGTTTCATCCGCCAGGGTGTGCATCACATTCTGATCGGCTATGACCACATCCTGTTCCTGCTGACACTGCTGTTCCCGGCGGTACTGGTGTGGCAACGGGGTGGCTGGCAGCCAGCACCCACCATCACCGGCGCGCTGACTCAGACACTGGCGATTGTCACCGCCTTTACGGTCACCCATTCGCTGACTCTGGCATTGGCGACACTGGGTATCATCACGCTACCTATCTGGCTGGTGGAGTCCGCCATTGCCATCACCGTAGCGTTGGGTGCAGCGGCCAACCTGGTGCCCCGCCTGTTTCCCAAACGCTGGGTAATGGCCTTTGTGTTCGGGCTGATTCATGGCCTGGGCTTTGCCTCGGTACTGGCCGATCTGGGACTCACCGACAGCGGAATTTTCCTGCCGCTGCTGGGCTTCAATCTGGGCGTGGAACTGGGACAGGTCGCCATTGTGTTGCTGTTTGTGCCAGCAGCCTATCTGGTCCGTAATACCGTGGCCTATCGACGGATCTTTGTGCCGGTAGGCTCGATAGCCATCATGATACTGGCCGGAGTGTGGCTGGCAGAAAGGCTGAGCGGCTCCTGACCAGGCGATCATCTTCCCCTCTTCTCCCGGGAGCCATGCGTGCATGGCGAAGGGTTTGGGGGGATCAACCGCCAACCCCTGAATAAAACGTAGGGTGGATTAGCCAAAGGCGTAATCCACCTTCATGCCGAGGGGAGCAGTGAGTATTTCCAACCATAAAAAAGCCGCTCCGGTTTCCCGGGGCGGCTTTTTTATGGTCGAACAACGCGACGGCGCGGCACCCAACGTTTCATCGCTGGCGCCACACCAACCCCGCGTTGCCACTTTCAACTTGAAACTTGCAAGGACGCTTACAAGATTTCGATGATGGTCGCGTTAGCAGTGCCCAGTCCTTCGCAGATAGCCAGCAGACCGTACTTGCCGCCGCGACGCTTGAGCTCATAGACCAGAGTCCCCATCAGCTTGGTACCGGTGGCACCCAGCGGATGCCCCAACGCCTGGGCGCCACCGTTGACATTGAGCTTCTCGTAGTCGGCACCCACCGCCTTCATCCATGCCAACGGCACGGAACCAAACGCTTCGTTCACTTCATACAGATCGATATCACCAATGGTCATACCCGCCTGCTTGAGGACTTTTTCGGTGGCCGGAATCGGCCCTTCCAGCACCATGGTCGGATCGGACCCCACCACCGCCATGGCATGAATGCGGGCCAGTGGCGTGAGACCGTATTCTTTCACTGCCTTTTCGCTGGCAATCATCACCGCAGAAGCGCCATCGGTAATCTGGCTGGCATTGGCGGCACTGATATGGCCGCCTTCCTGCAGCGGCTGCAGGGCCTTGATCGCATCCAGCTCCGCTTCCCAGCGAATCCCCTCATCGACGATGTGCTCGTCGCTGCTGCCATCTTCCAGGGTAATCGGCACCGGAATGATTTCCTCATTGAAGCGGCCGGCTTCGGTAGCCGCGGCACCCCGCTTGTGAGAGTCGTAGGCGAACTGGTCCAGCTCGGCCTTGCTCACGCCGTACTTCTCCGCCATGCGCTCGGCGCCGATAAACTGGCTGAAGTTTTCACCGGGATAGCGCTTGCTGATTTCACCAGTAAACGGGTTGCCCATTTCCTTGACGGCGGTTACCGGAGCACCGATAGGCACCTGGCTCATGGACTCCACGCCGCCGGCGATGACCAGATCCTGGGTGCCACTCATCACCGCCTGGGCAGCGAAATGAATAGCCTGCTGGGAGGAGCCGCACTGGCGGTCGATGGTGACACCGGGTACGGATTCCGGCAGACAGGAGCTGAGAATGGAGGTACGTGCCACATTGAAGGTCTGCGGCCCGATCTGGCTCACGCAACCAAAAATCACGTCGTCCACCTTCTCCGGCGCCACACCGATACGGCCTACCACCGCATCAATCACCCGGCCACCCATATCCGCCGGATGTACCTTGCTCAGCCGACCATTCTTCTTGCCTCCGGCGGTACGCACCGCCGCTACGATATATGCCTCTGCCACCTTGCCTCTCCTCACACGTGGTTGACTGGTGAAAACTCGATAATGACCTTGAGGCTACGCTTGAGGCAGGGAACGGCTCAATGACAGAAAACAACGCATGAAGCAGCCATTCGGTCACCGCTACGACAAAGCGGGGCCGCCATTCAGAAAGTAAAGTTCGAAAAAATCGATTAAATCGCCCAGCCAGTTCCGCTGTTTCATCAAACTGTTCCGGCTCATCCTTGTCATCACCATTCTGACGCTCACATTCGCTGAACCGTCAACGCTGGCATAACGACAACTCTCTGCAGAAACAGGCAATAACCGTCCAGCAACCCAATACCGCTACTGCACGTGCCGGCACTACTGTACGCGCAGCAAACGTAACCCGGGGGACGCATTGCTCCCCCTCAGTTGGACACGGAGCCATGAAACACACAGAGAGACAGACAGCTGTTGCCAATTCCCATGGGACGGCCATGACCGGGCTGCTTGTGATCCTTCTGGCCAGCCTGGCAGTGCCCGGCACCAGCAGCGGGGCCACCAATGTCGATACCGTGCAGCTGGCCCGGGCCGGCGACCCGGCATTCGAAGAGCAGCGCCCACCTCGCCCCCGCACCAACCCGGCACAGGAGCGGGAAACCGGCAGCTGGTCCCTGACCCTGGATAACGATCTGCTGGTCCCGGGCAGCCGGGATCAGGACTACACCTATGGCATCAGTGTCGCCGCCACCGGTACCCGTGCCCGGGACTTTGCCCTGTCACTGAATACTCCGCTGACCTGGATCGACCGCTTGACCGGGGTGGAGGGCATCACCAACAGCAATGTCCGGGGCCATAGCTTCGAGGCCGGCATCTTCGGGTTCACCCCGGAAGACAAGGAAGCCGAGGCCCCGTTGTATGACGACCGCCCCTACGCCAGCCTGCTGTATGTCTCCAGCAGCCGGGTACAGGTAGACCCGGCCAAGCAAGTGGCCTGGCACAGCTCACTGACAGTCGGCGCCATGGGTCTGGACCTGGCCGGTGATATCCAGAACGGGGTCCACAAGGTGATTGGTAGTGACCGGGCGGAGGGCTGGGAGCATCAGGTCAGCGACGGCGGCGAACCCACCTTCCGCTATGCCGTGGCCCGGCAGAAAATCCTACCCGTTTCCACCGACAACCTGGAAGTGAAGAGCACCGTGGAAGGCTCGCTGGGCTACCTCACCGAAGCACGCTGGAGCCTGAGCTTTCGCGCCGGACGTCTGCATACACCCTGGTGGCAGACCAGCTCGGAACTGGCGCACTACGGTGAACGCAACAACGCCACCGCCATGAGCCAGGATCATGAGCATTACCTGTGGGGCGGCATCGCTCTGGTGGGCCGAGCCTACAACGCCTTTCTGCAAGGCCAGTTCCGTGACAGCGAAGTGAGCTACGACAGTAACGAGCTGAACCATGGCGTGGCCGAAGCCTGGCTCGGTTATACCTGGGCTTTCAGCGACGGCTACCGGCTCAGCTATGTGCTGCGCGGTCACACTTCCGAACTGAAAGACGGCGTGGGCGATCGCAATGTGTTGTGGGGCGGACTGGTGTTTGCCAAGACTTTCTAGGGCCGATTCAGACCACATCCATTCACTGTTCCGGCGTTGCTCGAAAACAAAGGACGGCGGTCACCTCCATACCGAATCTTTTACTTTGCAAGCAACGCTGCAACGGCGGCCCAGGATTTCAACGCTTCCGCGTAGGAGACCGTATCCGAGGATTCCCAGGCAAACAGCGTATCAATCTCTCTGGCGAATACTGTGCCGTCCATGGCCATGCCAGCTAGTCCTGTTCCCCGATATGCTTGAGCACCAGCGCCGCCAGACCGTTGGCATTGCCAAAATAATCCAGCAACTCAATGGTGAGATCGGGAAACCGTTGTCGGGCATCTTCCACCTGGGCCGGGATGTCCTTGCCCACGTGTTTTCCCTTGTTGAAAAACAACGGATACAGCTGCACACGGGTAACCGGCTGGTGCTCCAGTTGCTGAATCGCCTCCAACAGGGAAGGCTGCGCCAGCTCGAGGAAACAGGGCAGCACCGCCACGTATTCCTCGCCCGCCCCATGGGCGGATTCCGCCACGGTTTCCACCAGGGCACGGAATTCATCGTTGGCAGTGTCACTACGGCTGCCATGGGCCATGATTAGCAGGGCTTTGGACATAGGGGCTCTCCCTCATCAATCTTTCTGTAGGAGCGTCGCTGACGGCGCGATAACCCACGTAAATCAAAAGCAATTTCACCACAGAGGGCACAGAGCACACAGAGAAAACCCATTCTTTTCCTCAGTGATCTCTGTGCCCTCTGTGGTCAATACCGATTTTCAGGTTTTGGGTTTATGCACTTCGCTCACCCTTTGGGTCGCACTGCGTGCGTTACTCCGCTTCGCTGCGCTCCGACAGTGGCTTCGTAGCCAGTTCGTGACTGGTTTCGACGACGATCCCATGCCGCCTTGCCAGCGCGTCCCGGTCATCATCGTAGCCGCCACCGATCACCGTGGCCACCGCTATTCCCCGCCGACGGCAGCGCTCGATCACGCCCCGCTCACGGTCGGCAATGCCCTGCTCGGAAACACACAGCCGCCCCAGTGGGTCATGCTCGAAAATATCGACACCGGCATCATAAAGCACCAGTTGCGGGCGCACGGTATCGAGCAGGTTTTCCAGGGTTTCGAACACCGTATCCAGATAATCCCGGTCAGTCATACCCAGCGGCAAGCCCACATCCAGGTCGCTTTTCTGCTTGCGCACCGGAAAGTTTTTTTCGCAATGAAGGGAACAGGTAAAGGCCCGCGGCTCATCCGCGAGCATGGCGGCGGTGCCATCGCCCTGATGCACATCGCAATCGAAAACCAGCAGACGCTCCACGGCGCCGCTGGCCAGTAACTGTTTCGCGGCGAACGCCAGATCATTGAAGATACAGAAGCCGGAACCGAAATCGTAATGGGCGTGATGGGTACCACCGGCCAGATGGCAGGCCAGGCCCTGTCTCAGGGCAAGCTGCGCCGTAAACAGGGTTCCCATGGGGGCAATGCAGGTGCGCTTCACCAGCCCCTCGCTCCACGGCAACCCCAGGCGACGCCGGGCCTTCTGATCCAGGGTGCCAGCAACGATGTCCGAGACATACTGCGGACAATGGGCCTGGCCCAACAGGGCCGCCTTGGCCCGGCCCGGACGAAATTCGTTGTCGCCGTGGGCTATCCCCAGCCCCCGCAAGTGCCCATGCAGCCGGCCGAACTTTTCCATGGGGAAACGGTGTTCGCCGGGAAAGGGAAAGCTGTAATCGGGGTGGTAGACCAGGGGCAGCACGGCAGACCATAAGGTGAAAAACAGTTACCACATTGTGGCGGCCGATGCTTCCCGGAGCAACGAGTCCGGCCTGCCTGCCCCCTTAAAACAACCACTCCAGACCATGCCGCGCCTGGTTACGGGCATTTTCGGTAATCACCTCGCCGTGGGCCAGGCTGAGTTTTTCGAAGGGCCATTCCAGAATGCGGGTGATGCTGGCGCGGGCCTTTCTGCGGTTCAGATACACCAGCCGCAGGATCGGGTGCCAGCCGGGCTTTTGCCACAGACCACCCAGCTTCAGATACCAGCGGGTAAAGCCATGGTCACACTGGCGGAAGTTTTCGATCAGATCGGCGGCGATCAGGGTACGGCTGGCGGGATGATAGAACACCGTCTCTTGCAACATGGAACCTTCGATAAAGACCAGCTCGAAATCGTCCCCCCAATCCGGGTGCGGGGTTTCCGACAGGGTGGCATCCAGGGTCAGATCCTTGCGCTTACCCGCCAGTTTGGCCGGGCCATGCAAAAGCGCATCCGGGTAACGCTGTTTTACCTCGGCGGCAAACACATGGTGGAACAGATTCGGGCAGACGATATGTTTCACCTCACCCAGTGCCGCCAGCTCGGCTGCCAGATCCTCATCCACCGGTACCGGCGAATGCAGTAGCAAACCGCCGCTGGACAGCTTCACCACCGTCATGCGGGACCCCACATGCAGGCCCATGAAGGCGTGAGGGACGGCGACGTGCCAGATGGTGTCGGTAAGTGATTGAAGCTGGCTCATGGTGTGATCCTTCCGTGTCTCTGAACCATCAAGACTAAAGGCCAAACACGCGGCTATCCATGGCTTTGTCGTAACGGCTCCAACAGCTTTTCAGTGCCGTCCATTTTCAACATCAGCGCCAGCGCCATCAGCCGGCCCAGCTCGCCGTTGGGGAAACCCTTACTGGCAAACCACAGCAGGTAGGGTTCAGGCAGGTCGATCAACACCCGCCCCTGATACTTGCCGAACGGCATGGTGCGTTCGATCAGGGCTTTCAGATCTTCCTGTTTGAAATCCATAGAGACTCAGCGGTAACGGCGACGCAGGCGGCGGTGACGATGGCCAAAAAAGGCGCGAATAATCGCCGACGTGACTGTCGGCAATACCCGCGGCTCGAACACCAGGGTGTCGAGAAGCCTACAGCCAGTGTCGCTATCCTCCAAGCGTCTTTCATGACGCCACTCTCGCATGCCGGTCATGGGCGAGGCCTCCACGAAGCCTTCTCCAGGAGTGAGGGACAGCAACGTCAGGTCTGAATACCCTACCGGCAGCCAGCCAAACAGTTTGATGGAACTACGAAACAGCGGCTTACCCGGCGTCAGTGGCACGTCCTGCAAGCTGCGGACACCCGCCGGCGCCCCCATGGTCAGCCAAGGGCGCATTTCGTCGTTGATGCCTTCCATGGCGGTAATAGCCCGCCACAGGGCAGCCCGACTCACCGGCAACGCACTGGAAAATTCCAGTCTGATCAACATGACTCCTTTTCCTCTGCACATTGCTGGCCGCCCTGTTCATCGCGTACCTGACGCAGAATCGACAGGGCGCTGTGGGTAAACAGGCCGGCAATCGCCAGCGCCACCAGCAGGTCCGGCCAGCGGCTTCCCAGCCAGAGCACCAGGCTGCCGGACACCAGCACCGCCAGATTGGCCAGCGCATCATTGCGCGAACACAGCCAGGCGGAACGGATATTGGCGTCCCCTTGCCGATGACGCAGCAGCAACAGGGCACTGACCACATTGGCAACCAGCGCCAGCCCGGCCACCCCCATCATCATCTCTCCCTGGGGAGCGCTGCCCTGCCACAGGGCCCAGACACTGTTGGCCAGCACCACCACGCCCATGATCAGCAGGGAGAACCCCTTGATGCGGGCGGCCCGCAGCCGCCAGGCCAGGGACTGGCCCAGCGCCCACAGGGTCAGGCCATAGGTGGCCGTATCGCCGAGGAAATCCAGCGCATCCGCCTGCAGGGCGCGGGAGTCCGCCAGCACCCCAGAGGTCGCCTCCACCACAAACATCACCGCATTGATCAGCAGCACCAGCCACAGCACCCGGCGGTATGCCGGCGCCGGGCTGGCCTGGATATCGGTATCGCAACAGCCCATCAGTCAGTCTCCATCAGTTCACGCAGGTCATCGGCAATCGGCATGGGTTGTAGCGGGTTGACGTTGGCGCCGCCGGTATTACCCAGGGGCACCCACAGCCGCGACAACAGCATGGCCGCCAGCAGGCGCAACAACTGACCACGCACTTCGCGGGCATCCAGGCGCTGCCACCCCACTTTCAGCATCCACCAGTGGCTCTGCACATGGGGGGTGACCCGGGTCTGGCCCAGCACGTGGGCTCGCTCCAGCAGCGCGAACGCCTGCTCCCAGCGGCGTTGGCGGTAAGCCAGACGCGCCTCGCTCATCGCTGTCCCGAAGGCCTGTCGCTGTCGCTCATTCATGAAAAGCTCCTTGAACCCATACCGTTATGTCACCATTAAAAAAGCTATAGTGACTACAGGTTCAAGCCCCGGAGGCGCCATGAGCACCCTTTTTTCTATCGGCACCCTGAGCAAGGCCGCCGGCTGCAAGGTGGAAACCATCCGCTACTACGAAAAGATCGGCCTGATGCCCGAACCCGCCCGCAGCGAAGGCGGCCAGCGACGCTATCACCGCAAGCACCGCGAACGGCTGCAGTTCATTCGCCACAGCCGGGAGCTGGGCTTCACCCTGGATGATATTCGTGAACTGCTGGCCATGAGCGAGCAACATGGCCACGCCGACAGCATCGCCCGCCGCCACCGGACTGCCGTGCAAAACCGCATCCGCTCGCTGACGGCATTACGCGATGAACTGGACCGGATGATCGAAGAGTGCGAACAGGGGCATACCGGCGAGTGCCGAGTCATCGAGGTACTCAGCGATCACCAGGAATGCAGCGGCGATCACTGAGGCTTTTTTGCCGTTTACCCCATATGGGGGAAGCTCATTTCTGCCCAGTTTCTACAATGAAGGAGCCTCTGGAGAGCTTCTTGCGTATTCAGCGTGGCCTGAAGGGTGCAGCTGTTGTGTTTTGTCGCGACGGACAGGGTGGCCCCCTTTCCTAGCGACAAAGCGCAGCGGATGTGCCCTTCAGGCCGCGCCCTCCGGGTCTTCCAGGCTGGCCCGCACTCGTTCGATGGGTGGACACACACCTTCGATATTGCGCCCCTCTTTACCTTGGCAGAGAGGGCGAGCCAGCCTGAAAGACTGAGCATGCAAGAAGCTCTTCAGAGGCTCCTTAATGGAACGACGATTCCCGGTTGAGGACACACCGGGCCAAACCGATGGACAGAAAAGGGGAAGATCATGAAATGGACCTTTGGCATTGCCGCACTGCTCGCCTCGCAATTTGCCGTAGCCGACTATTATTCCAGCCTTGACGACGACACCTGCTGGGATGGCCGCAACAGCCGCGGCGGCCCCTGCATGGAAGTGCACGACACAAAATGGAGCCAGTACACCGAGGGACGCTTTACCGTCACCTTCCGCAACACCTGCAACAACCGTATTTATGCCCGTTTCTGCAATGAGCGCGATAACGGTTCCGAAGATTGCGGCGCTTCCGGCATTTCAGCAGGCAACACCAAGAGCTGGTCTACCAGCAACGCCAATGGCCGCTATACCTATAACTGGATCGGGGTAGAAAAAGGCTCCAAGGACTGGGTCTGCTCCGGCAAGGTATCCAACTGGCACGATTGAAACAGACGATAGAACTTCGCCTTGCGAGCAAGGCTCCAACGGGGCACGGATGCTGGTCAGAAACCCGCTGTTGGAGCGTTGCTCGCAAAACGAAGAGTTTTACTCCCCTCCCGCCATCAATCTCTCTTGCTTGCTGAAGAAACCGATCACCCTAGCCAGAGATGGTTATCCCACCAGCCATCAGGCAGTGTCAGCCAGTGGCTTTGCACTGCACCGCCGGTGCAGTCGAAGTAACGGCATTTGCCCTGCCCGGAAGTCACCGCGAAACCACCGGGTACTGCACCAACTCCAGCACAGTCCGGCATGGGCGCATCCACCACGGTGGCGGCACTATCCAGATCCCAGATGAAAAAACGGTTGCCGCGCGGGGCGGTCATTGCCACTAGTCTTTTTTCGCTGTGGATGGCAATGCTGGCGGTGTACTGGTTCATTATCGCCAGTTGCGATTCACTCACCGGGAATGGGTGATATGCCTCACCGGGGCGCTTGATGGCCAGTAATGGCACCTTGTCCCA
Organism: Alcanivorax jadensis T9; assembly: GCF_000756655.1. Taxonomy (GTDB): domain Bacteria; phylum Pseudomonadota; class Gammaproteobacteria; order Pseudomonadales; family Alcanivoracaceae; genus Alcanivorax; species Alcanivorax jadensis. The sequence continues at coordinate 399,833 of NZ_ARXU01000003.1, read as the reverse complement.
GGCCGGGCCGTGGTATTGCTGGCCGGTGATCACGGTGCCGTCACTGGCCACGGCCAGATGGCGAATACTGTTCTTTTGTTGCGGCAGGGTTTCTTTACTGAGCAGCTCTCCCTGGCGATCCATGATCACCAGGCTCGGCGCCATGGCCGGTAAATTCATTTCCTTCCGGCTGCCGCCTTCGGTACGAATACCGCCGTTACCAATCACCAGGGATTCGCCGTCCGGCAACCAGGCCAGTTGATGCGGGCCCACACCATGGCTGGACACCTCGCCGTCATGGATCAGCTGCAGACGCGTGCTATCCAGCCGATAGCGACCCAGCACGCCGCGTCCCGGTTCACGGGTATCGTTTTCCGTGGCGTAAAGCCACCGGCCACTGTTGTGGAAGACAGCGTGACCGTAGAAATGCCGTTGCGGCTGGCTGTGCAGGGTCTGCAGAAGAATGCCGTCACGCAGATCGACCAGGTAGCTTTCCCGGGACGGACGACGCCCCACAAACAAGGCAAGAGGCAGGAAAGGATGCCGGCAAATGTCGTGGCAACGATCCGTCACCGGAGTCGCAAAAGCGCGCCGACCATCGAGAAAATAACCGACCGCATAATGCTGGCCAGCATCATCATTGCGGGCGGACAATAGCAGCGGCGATTGGCCTCGCCCGGACCAGACGGTCCAGCCGCCCAGGGCGGCGGTGCCGGCTACCGCCGCACCAACGCCCAGTAATTGTCGTCGTGTCAGTGGCATAACGGACTTCCCCAAAAATTGCTAAATCCTGCTGAAGAAGCACCCTTTGAGGTGCAAACCGCGCATCAGCGCGGCGGGAGCAATGCATGTTTACTGCAATGATGTCCGGGCGGCCTTATCCGTCTCTGAAACACCTGATCGCCCTGCGGACGATTTCCGCTGACGCGGTTCGCACCTCAAGCGGTGCTCCTACGCGGCTTCGTAGAAATCTAGTCGCCGTCGTTGGCGTTGAAGCCGATCTGGATGCCCAGGTGCCGGGCCAGATCGTCTTGCTGCAGCGTTTCCAGGGCATCCAGGTTCTGATACAGCGACTGCAACTGCGCCTGGCGGGTCGGGTCCTGCACCAGTTCCATCAACGGCGCCGGCAAGGCTTCCAACTGGTCACGGATTGTCTTGTAGGCCTGGTCGATATCAGCCACCAGTCCGGCATCCCCTACCAGGGAACGGACCCGCTCCCACACCGCCTGGGCGCCCGCCAGGGAGGCCTGCAGGTTTTCCGTGGAATGACGGCTGCGCCAGGCTTCCGCCTGATAGGGTTGCGGCACGCCGCTGTTGAGCCGGCCCATGGGCGTACCCAGCTTTTTCTTCAGGGTATCAACACCGGTGACCTGAACACGCAGGATGCCACCCAGAGCCTCATCCGCATTGGCGTAACGCGCATTGGGGAAGCTCGTGAGCTTATCCAGCATTCCTTCGGGCTGCTGCCATAGGGCAAGCACCTGATCAGACAAGGTCAACTGGTGACGGGCAATGCCCGTCAGCAACGGGCAGTAGCGGTCCCGGTTTTCAGTGACAGCCGTCTGCTCATCGAAGAGCACATATTCAAACGCCGTCAGCCCCTGTACCACCACACTGGCACCTTCCAGTTGCGGCTGAGTCAGATCGGCAAATTCATCCAGCAAGTCCTCGGTCTGGCGCGCCACCATATTTCGCTTGTCCGGCCAGAACTGGACCTGCCAGCTACGATTGCCCTCGGACAATGGCCCGACCATCAAAGGCTGCAGGCGGGACCAGGCAGACTGGCTCTGGTGGAATGCCTGCTTCAGGCTGGCTAGTTCCTGATCGCCACTGCACCAGGCCCGGGTGCTGTCCAGCAGGGTCATGTTGCGACTTTGCCACTGTTGGTGCGCAGGCAGCAGCACCTGATCGGCCAGTTGCGTGGTGACCTGCTGGCGCGGATCACTGCAGGCAGCCAGCATCAGGGTGGTAATCAGCACTATCAGGCGTTGCATGGAAACCTCAGAATGAAAGCCAACAGGGTTACAGCGAATTCAGGAAAGCCAACAGCGCAGCGCGCTGCTCGGCGTCGAAGATGAGCACCGTGTCCCGGGAGCCGGCGGCTTCGCCACCGTGCCAGAGAATCGCTTCCATCAGGTTACGGGCCCGACCGTCGTGGAGGAACTGGGTGTGCCCGTTCACCGCCTCAGTAAGGCCAATGCCCCATAGCGGCGGGGTACGCCATTCCTGCCCATTGGCCAGGAATTCCGGACGCCCATCGGCCAGACCCGGGCCGACATCATGAAGCAACAGGTCGGTATAGGGGCGGATGGTCTGGTTGGCCAGCTCCGGTTCTGCCGCATCGGCGCCGGTGGTAAAGCTGGGCACATGGCAGCCCTGACAGTTGGCCTGGTGGAATAACGATTTGCCTTTCAGTACCTGCGGGTCATCCACATTACGGCGGGCCGGGACCGCCAGATTGCGGGTATAAAACAGCACGCTGTCCATGATGCTGTCGCTGACTTCCACCTCGCCACCATTGGGCATAGCCAGGCAATCGGTCTGGCTGGGCGCGCAGGAATCCGTCGTTACCAGGTGACTATTGAGCCCCATGTCGTTGGCAAAGGCTTCCGCATTCTGCTGTCGCAGGCTGGGCTGACCGGCCTTCCAGCCGAACCGGCCCATGGCCGTGGTGCCAGTGGCACGATCCCAGACCCGGTTGACCCGGCCGCTGATGCCATCATCGTCCTCGTCATGGGGATCGGCATGGGCCAACAGATCGGCTTCGGGAATGGCTTCCAGAAAGCCAAGGCCGATCATCGGCGGCGCAACGCGGGCGGAGTACAAGGTAGCGGGGTGCATGTCCCCATAGGCCAGATCGGAAAACTCCAGGCGCGGTTTGCGCAGTTCTACCTGGTGACCATCGGCAAACGTCATGGTCTGCAGCTCATAGGTGACCCGCACCCGACCTTCCGGTGACACCCCGGGGATGGCCGCATCCTGGAATTGGCCCCCGTAGTTGGGCTCTGGCACCAGACCGCTGCGGGTCAGGTCGTCGGTCGCGCTGGCAGGTACCGACAGACGCACCAGCATGGACACCGCCTGCTTGGCGTCCGGGGCCGGCGGATGGCCGCGACCATCCTTGATATGACAGTTCTGGCAGGCGTTGGTGTTGAACAGTGGGCCCAGGCCGTCCCGGGCATCGGTGGACGCCGGGGCAATCACCCAGGGATTGCGAAAGAAACTATTACCGACACTGAAATCCAGCCGCCGCGACGGCGACAGGTTGGCCAGCGGCAGGGAAAAAGCGTTCTGGTCGGTCTTGGTAACCGTGCCTTCGCCGGCCGACAGGTGCTCGCCGGGCTCCGCTTCGGTAAAGCTCGGACCCTGGTCGCAGGCGGTCAGCAGAATGGCCAGAGTCAGCAGGAGATAACGCAAGGTATGAATATCCTTCTATCTTGATAGCGCAGCCACAGGGGCCACGCATGCAGGCTCAGCAAGGGCAGCAACCCTTCGCTGCCCTGTCACTGTTAATCACGATTTTTCAGAAACTATGGTTGGCGGTGTCCGGATTCAGGGCCTGGATATCCAGTACCAGGGCCGCCTTTTCGATGCGGGTGGTCTGTTCCACCAGGGCATCAATGGCCCCGTTCACCGTGGCAGCACCCTCGGCATTGCCCGGCGCGATCAGTTGATCGAAATGCACGCCGCTGGCGGCACTGTCGACCAACGTCTGCAAGGCCGCCTCACTGGCGTTCAGATCGGCTTTCAGGGCCTCATCCAACTGCGGTTCGCTGGCAGCTACCAGATCACTGAGGGACGGGCCGCTGACGGTGTCACCGTTTACCCGCTGGTACTCCCCCAGATAGACATTCTCGATACCCTTGCCGTTATAGAAATGGGAAAAGTGAGTGTTGTCACTGAAGCAATCATGCTCGTCTTCCGGCGAATGGGCGGCCAGGGCCACCTTCATGCGCTCACCGGCCAGCTCGCCCAGGGACAGGCTGCCCATACCGAACAACATCTTGCGCAGGCCGTTTTCCACACTGTCTGCCGCCAGGTCGGCGCGATAGTTGTCCTGGTCCGGCTGCCATTCAGCCACCATGGCTTCCAGATCACTGATCAACAGATCGGTCACCACGGTCAGGTAGTCGCGACGACGGTCGTTGTGGCCACCGGTGGCAGCCTCACCGGTAGCAAAATCCGTGGCCGGGCGTTCGCCGGCACCAGCATCGGTGCCATTCAGGTCCTGCCCCCAGAGCAGAAATTCGATGGCGTGATAGCCGGTGGCCACATTCACCTCGGACCCGCCCAGCTCGTTCAGGCTTGCCAGCAGATCGGCATCCAGCTCACTCAGATCCAGCTGCTGTTCGCCAATCTTCAATGACTGACTGGCAATGATATTGGCTCGGGCGCCCGGGTTACCCATCACCGCCTGATAATCGTCGGCCACGTAATCAATCAGGCCTTCATCCAGCGGCCAGGCATTTACCTGCCCCTCCCATTCATCCACCACGGCATTGCCGAAACGGAAGACTTCCGTCTGCATGTAAGGCACCCGGGCATCGCGCCAGGCCTGTCGGGCTGCTGCAAGAGTCTCTGCATTGGGTTGCGCCAGCAGGGCATCAATCTGCCCACGCAGTTCGCGAGCCTCGCTCAGGGCATCGCTGTAGGCAGCCAGCGCCAGGTCGGCATAGTGATTGATCACCAGCCGGGCACGGGCCTCGTCGTAGGCCGGTGCTGGCGTGGCAGCGGGTTCATCACTGCAGGCAGAGAGCAGCAGAGAGGCCAGCAACAGGCCCCCGGTAGAGACGCGGGACAGCATGGAATTCCTCGAATATCGTGTAACGGCAAGTGAACAGGCACCAGTCACAGGGGCACCCAAAAACTTCAAGACACAATAATGCGAATTATTCGCATTAATTTAAAGGGGCAAGGCAGCAAATTTGCTCTTTCATGGGGATTTTTTTCAGGCCCGGGGCGTTCACAGTAAATAAAGCGGGACTAGTGGTGAACCCAGTTCACAAAAGGCCTAGAATACCGCCGCCCTCACCCTCAACACCTCCCTGCCGTGAGAGAGGCCCGTCATGAGCACCGTTTTACTGATTTTGGTAGCACTGGGTTTTCTGTCCATCGTCGTCGAAGACATGGTCCACATCGACAAGGCCAAGACCACCCTGTTCTTCGGCTCCCTGGCCTGGCTGCTGTATTTTATCGCCCCGCCGGCCCATCTGAGCCACGACATCCTGATGGAACGGCTGGACGAAAACCTGCTGGATATCGCCACCCTGTGGCTGTTCCTGATGGCCGCCATGACCTTTGTGGCGTACCTGTCCGGCAAGGGCATTATCGACAGCATCGTCAACCGCCTGCTACCCACTCGCATCAGCGAACGCAAGCTGATGCTGCTCACCGGTCTGTTCGCGTTCCTGTTCTCCTCCCTGGCTGACAACATCACCGCCACCCTGGTGTGTATTGCCGTGCTGACGAACCTGAAGCTACCGGCGGAAAAGCTGCTGCGCTATGTGGTCCTGGTGGTGTTCTCGGTGAACGCAGGCGGTACTGCGCTGATCACCGGCGACGTGACCACGCTGATGATCTTTCTGGCGGACAAGGTGGAAATCCCCGACCTTCTCCTGCTCAGCCTGCCCGCCGCCGGCGCGGTTGCCGTACTGGCCGGCATGCTGTCGCTGGGGCTCAGCGGCGAGGTACAGATCCAGAAACAGGAAACCGTGATTGATCGAGGCGACAAGGTCATCGCGATACTGTTCTTCGCCACCATCCTCGGCACTATCGGTGCCAATGTGGCCTTTGGCATTCCGCCGGTGCTGTGCTTCCTGTTCGGGCTGTCACTGATGTTTCTGGTAGTGCAGTTCCTCAACAAGGACGAACCGGTGCTGGAATACATCCGCAAGATCGAGTTCGACACCCTGCTGTTTTTCCTCGGGGTACTACTGCTGGTGGGGATGCTCAAGGAGCTGGGCATGCTGGCCTACTTCCCGGCCCTGTACGATGTGATGCCCCCGGTAGCCGCCAACTTCCTGGTGGGGATCGCCTCGGCCCTGTTCGACAACGTGCCACTGACCGCGGCCCTGCTCAATTCCGGTATCGACATGACCCTGCCGGAATGGCTGTCACTGACCTATTCGGTGGGCGTGGGCGGCTCCCTGCTGATCATCGGCTCCGCCGCCGGGGTGATCGCCATGAGCAAGGTGGAAGTGCTGACCTTCGTCAGCTACCTGCGCTATTTCCTCTACCTGTTGGTGGCCTACAGCGTGGGCTTTGTGGCGGTGCTGGGGCTGGGGCAGTTGCTGGTGATGTAGGGGAGTCGATTTTTACCACAGAGGGCACAGAGCTCACTGAGGAAAAACCATCACCTTTGCTTTTGTATAGGGTGGATTAGCCGCAGGCGTAATCCACAAGAAACGCGCAATCCGTGGGTAACGCCTGCGGCTAACCCACCCTACATATACCCCGGAGAAACGGTTTTCCTCAGTGAGCTCTGTGCCCTCGGTGGTGAAAAAACGCTTTTGTCTTTAAGGCCTTTAACTCCAAACCCCGTCCAGCTTGAGCTGGTTTTTCAGTTTTCGCCAACGGGGTTCCGCCACCTGCGGGCGGGGCTTGAGCAACCGCAGTGGCAGCCATTGCTGCTGCGGTAGCTTATCCGCCCATTGCTCACCGGGCAGCATGGCATCCACTTCATAGCGCAAGCCCTGATGGTGATATTCGAAGGTCATCAGCCACAAAGTTTCTTCCCCGTCTTCGGGCTGGTTATATTGCTGAACCCCCACCACCCGGCCATCGATATTAATGCCGTATTCTTTCAACAGGGCACGCTCGTAGTAATAACCCACGCTGCTGTAAGTGGTAACAAACGCCATGATCAACACGCCGAAGCCGATCAACGCAAACAACGACGCAAACAGCAACAACCCCCAGTCTCCCGGGGAGTGCGCCCACACCAGCAGGCCCACACCCACGGACGCGAATGTCAGCCCCATAAAAAAGAGAATGCAGAAAAAACCCAGATGTTTGCGCAGGGATTGCAGCAGCAGCACGCCACTAAGTGGTTTGAGAGTCATCACAACACCGTCCGTCCATGGAGGGCGCAAGAATAGCGGGGAACATCAGCCAGCAAAAGTCAAAGGTTCAGTCCTTCACCTCCGGCTAATCACCTGCCCACAACAGCGAGTGAAAAGATTCCTGTGGCACGCCGGGCAAGCACGGCAGTAGCAAAACAGCAATCCGGCAATCAGTTAGCGCCGTAAAGATCCTTGTCCAGATCCATCAGGTCGCGATCCAGTTGCTGCCAGTTGCCCTGGCCATCCGCATCCATGTCGGCCAGTTCATGGTATTCATCAATGCGCTGCTGCAAATCGGTGAGCACATCCTGCAGGGCCAGCTGGTGACGTTCCGCTTCGGTACTGGAATCACCACTGGAACCGACGCCCCGGGCCTCCAGTTGCTCCAGTTCTGTTTCCAGTTCATCCAGCTTGCCCTTGATATCGGCCAGCATCTGTTTTGCATTTTCCACGGTATGACTCCTTGCAAGTCTCTGCATGAATCCGCTTCCAGATTGGCCCCATTGTTCCGCCCTGGTCAAGGCGATGCGTGGTAACGGTTTATTACGTCGGACAATCGGTCACCCAGGCCGCCTGAAATCTGGCCGTAACCCGTGGATTCCGTTACATTGCCAAGAGCATTCCACTCACCCATGGGCGTTGCGGACCAATAATGAAGAAAAACGTTGAACGGGCAGAACTGCTCAAAGACATGATTCAGGAAGCCATTGAAGACGGCGCCACCACCGTGGAAGAGGTGCACCAGCACATCGCCGGGCTGCCCTTCGACGCGCTGGAAAAGCTTGGACTGTTCGAAGAAAAGGCCGGCAACCTGAGAGACAAACAGCGTAAAACCATCGGCTTGGTATACGACACCATTCGCAAGGTCAATCAGGAAGTCGGCTCGCTGATTTCCGAACAATTTGCCGCCCTGGAAGACGCCCGCACCGCCTCGCGCAACATGGACAGCATCGACCCGCAGGACGACTGACATCGTCCTGTCTCAGGGTTGCAACTAACCGCTGCAGTACTCGTCAAAGGCCGCCTGGCTTCGCTCAAAGCCCTGCTCTTGTGCCAACTCCCAGGGCCGTTCACAGCTGTCGTTGGCCGGGCACCACTGATACCCCGCAGACCCCAGGCAGCCATATTTGTCCCGGTCGCTACCCGGCATGGGCTGGCAACCGGCGAGAAACAGCATCGCCGCTATTATCAGTGTTTTTTCCATGTCCGGTTTCTCCTGTAGCCGACAGGCTCCGATAGCGAATTGCTCCCCCCTTTCACCCTGCGGGCAGCTCGCCACGGAACCTGAACCTATTTCACCACCCCAACCCCGCCATCGCCAGCAGCGCGCAACCGACAGACGCATTATCATCCCCGCCCTTTCCCGATTAGAATGGCCGGCTCGCTCCAGAACGCCCTGCAGTATGGATAACCAAGAGTATGCATAGGACGCACACACCCGCACCATCCGGCCCCGCCAGCAGCCGTCTGGTGACGCTGCTGACGCAGCTGGATCGCAAGGCAGCCAGGGATAGCCACGGAGACTTTGCCGAGCGCCTGGGACGGCTGTTCGATCTGTCCGATGCCATCTCTCTGGACGGCGCCAATCAATACCGCCCCAAAGGTCCCTTCGAGGCCAGGCCGGACGCCACCGAACGCCTGCAGGCGGACCTGCTGAAGACCCGCGACACCCTGCTGGCCCACCTGAGCCGAAGCTTTGCCGGAGAGAAGGCGGCCTCGGTGATCCCCCTGCCGCCGCTCAAGGACGACGCCCAGACCGACAAGCGCCCCACCTTTGGCGCCTACGAACGCTTTTATCAGGCCCACCAACGGCAGATGATTGCCGGGCTCAGTAACCTGCGCCAGCGGTCCCGTCGTATCCTCATCGGCCACAGCCAGGCCATGGCCCGGCTGGCGGAACTGGATGCGGTGTTTGAACAAAGCCTGAGCGGCTACGTGCGCCACTGCTTCGGCGCCCTGCCCGGCTTTCTGGAAAAACGCTATCGCACCCTCTGGGACACCCGTGATCCCTTTCATACCGTCGAGGACTGGCTCGCCCCACAGGGGTGGCTGAGCCAGTTCCGGCGTGAACTGCAACTGCTGTTACTTGCCGAGCTGGACGCCCGCCAGGAACCCATACTCGGCCTGCTGGACGCCCTTGTCGCCGATGCGACGGGCAACCAGTCCACCCATAACGAGGTAAGCAAGACCGTATGAGACGCTTTCTTTTTGCTGTCCCCTTTCTCCTCGGCGCCATTGCCGTGGTCTGGATCGCCGCCACCTTTCTGAGCAACCCGGTGGCCCTGACCGTGACCCTGATCATCGCCGCCGCCTATACCCTGGGCTTTGCCGAGTTGGTGCGCTTTCGCCGCACCACCGCCACCCTGGACCGGCAGCTCGATGACCTGCCGGAAAGCCGCGATGGCCTGACTCACTGGCTCAAGGCCCTGCCCGGCAGCCTGCGCCACGCGGTACACCGCCGCATCGATGGCCACCCGGCGCCCCTGCCCGGCCCCCAGCTGACCCCCTACCTCACCGGCCTGCTGGTGATGCTGGGCCTGCTGGGCACCTTCGTGGGCATGATCGTCACCCTGCAAGGGGCCGCCACCGCCCTGGATGGCAGCAGCGAACTCACCGCCATCCGCAGCGCCCTGGCCGCGCCCATCGCCGGGCTCAGCCTGGCCTTCGGCACCTCCATTGCCGGTGTGGCCGCGTCCGCCATGCTGGGGCTCAGCGCCGCCCTCTGTCGCCGCGACCGCATGGCCGTGTCGCGCAAGCTGGACGACCGGGTGGACCTGGAGCTGCATGCCTTCTCCCTGAACCACCAGCGTCAGTCCGCCTACACCGCCCTGCAGGATCAATCCCGCATTTTCCCGGAGCTGGTCAGCGCCCTGCAGGGGCTCACCGGGCGCATGGAACAAATGGGCGAACAGCTCAGCGAGTCCCTGACCCGCAACCAGCAGGATTTCCACCACACCCTTACCGATCAATACCGCACGCTGGCGGATTCCGTCAGCCAGTCGCTGAAGGAAACCCTGGCGGACAGCAGCCGCCTGGCGGTGGAAAACATCCAGCCGATCATGAAGCAATCCCTGGCCGACCTGAGCCAGCAGGTGCAGGGCACCCACGAAACGCTCAACGCCATCACCGAAAAGCAGCTTGCCACCCTCACCGAACGGTTCCACCAGACCACGGAATCCGCTGCCCAACACTGGCAGCAGGGGCTTGAGCAGCATCAGCAGACCAGCGCGCGTCTGGTCAACGATATCAGCACCTCCCTGGCCGCCCATCACGACCAGTTCCGCGACAACAGCAGCCAGCTGCTCGAACAGATGCGTAGCACCCAGACAGAACTGGGCAGCGCCAGCGAACAGCAACTGGCCGCCATCGCCGAGCAATTCCGCAGCGCCAGCGAGCAGGCCCTGCAACAGTGGCAACAGGGCCTGGCCGAGCAGAAGGACACCGGCCACAGCCTGCTACAGGAAGTGCGCGATACCCAGCAGCAGCTGGCCCGCACCAGCGAAGAGCAGCTCCGCGCTGTCACCGGCCAGTTCCGTGAGGTCAGCGACCAGGCCGCCGCCCAGTGGCGCGACGGCATCGACGCACAACAGGCGTCCGGCACCACCCTGATCAGCGAATTACGCAGCTCCCTGAGCGAGCACAACAACCAGTTTCAGAACAGCGCCACCGGCCTGCTGGATGGCCAGAGAACCGGCCTGGAGACCCTGGTGGCCACCGTGCGCGAGGAATTGATTGCCCTGCGTGACGCGGAAGCCGGCCGCAGCGAAGCCGCCAGCGAGCGGCTGGCACAGCTGGAAGGCACCGTCAGCGAGCACCTGGGCCGCCTGGGCACCGCCCTGGAAGCGCCCATGACCCGCCTGATCGAAACCGCCTCGGAAACCCCGAAAGCGGCGGCGGAAGTGATCAGCCGTCTGCGCGAGGAAATGACCCGCAGTAGCGAACGGGACAACGAACTGCTGGAAGAGCGCCGCCGCATCATGGCCGAGCTGGATACCCTGCTCAGCGGCCAGCGCGATGCTGCCGGCGCCCAACGTGACGCCATTGAGACACTGATCACCACCGCCAGCGACACCCTGACCCAGGTCAGCGACACCTTCGCCCAGCAGGTCAGCGCCCAGAGCGAGCAGCTCGACCAGGTGGCCGGGGATGTGTCCGGCAGCGCCGCCGAAGTGGCCAGCCTCAGCGATGCCTTCGCTACCGCCGTACAGGTGTTCAGCGACGCCAACGACAAGCTGCTGGACAACCTGCAACAGGTGGAAAGCCGTCTGGAACAGTCCTCCGCCCGGGCCGACGAACAGCTCAACTACTATGTGGAGCAGGCTCGCGAGGTAATCGAACTGAGCATGGCCTCGCAGAAAGAAGTGATCGACGCCCTCGGCACGCTCAATAGCGCCAGTAGCGGCGCCCACAGCGAAGAACGCCCGACCAGCGAGGTCAACTGATGGACGATCTTCACGACAGCGACAGCTCATCCGTATGGGCCATCTTCTCCGACCTGATGGCCGCCCTGGTGGGCATTCTGGTGCTGGTGCTGGTGTGGGTCATCGGCATCCAGCTGGAGCTGAGCCAGTCGCTGGAAGAGGAGAAGGCCCGGCGGGTGGCCGAAGAGCAGCGCCGCCAGGCCCTGGAAGAGGCACTGGCCGATCCCCTGGCCAGTGGCAGGGTGACCTTCCGCGACGGCCGCATCGGCATCAGCGGCAGCGTGTTGTTCCAGCTCAACTCGGACCAGCTACAGCCGGAGGGCGAGGAACTGCTGCGCGATCTGGCCAAGCCGCTGCAGGTGTTTCTCGACCAGCACGACGAGCTGCTGATGGTCAGCGGCTTCACCGATGACCTGCCGATCCAGCGGGGTAACCGCCGCTATCAGGACAACTGGGGCCTGTCCGCCCAGCGGGCGCTCACCGTGACGCGCACCCTGATCCAGCAAGGCATGCCCGCCGACCAGGTCTTCGCCGCTGCCTTCGGCCCCCACCAGCCGGTGGTGCCCAACGACAGCGACACCACCCGAGCTCAGAACCGCCGGGTAGAACTGACCACCGTGCCCCGCCAGGGCGCCAAGGTCAGTACCGCGCAGCATGCCAGCCAGGCAGAAGGAGCCGACGGCAATGGCTGATGCGCCTACTCCCAGCACTCCCTCGCTGAGCGCCATGGCCGAACAGCTCGCGAGCCTGCGCGACCAGGGCGCAGCCCGCTTTGCCCCGGCCCGCTTTCGCTACCTGGAAGCCCAGGCCGAGCGTCTTGGCACCCTGACACGGGTCAGCCCCACGCCGCTGACACGGCTGGCCACAGCGCTGGAGCATTTTCAGGAAGGGTTTCAGGCCGAGATTGCCCGGGTGGATGCGCAACTGGCCGAGGAGGCGCCGAGCGAGCCCGTGGGCTCCATGCGGGAGAAAGGGGATCTGAAAGCCCTGCTGCGCCATCTGCGCGCCCGTCAACGACAGCAAGAACCCTCTGCCTTCGCCGCCCTGCACGCCTGCTATGCCAACCAGACACCACAGGAAGACGACGACCACAGAGACCCGATGACCGCCCTGCTACGCCAGCAGGAACAAAGCGTACTGGCCCGGCACGGCATCACTACTCCGGCAACGCCGACAGACAATAGCGGCCCACGGGAGCTGAAAGCCCTGCGTCAGGTCCGCGCCACACAGCAAAGTCAGCGCAAACGCCAACGCATCGCTCAGGCTATCCATCAGACCCCCAGCGACGCCGGCCCGCTCAATTCCCACCGGCTGGTCACAAGCGCCCTGGAAACCCTGCGCGATCTTTCACCCGCCTATCTGGATCACCTGGTCACCCAGGTGGACACGCTGATGTGGCTGGAGAAACTGGCAAAGCAGCGGCGGAGTTCCTAGCTTCTAGCTCGTAGCTCGTAGCTCGTAGCTCGCCACTATCGTCCCGACCCTTCGGGATGCAAGCATCGCTTCCCACAACGTTTGTGCTTGCCGGAAGGGCATGTGGGAAGCGATGTTCACATCGCGAATTCCGCCTTTGCAGACTCGGTCTATTTCTCTTCTTTGTCTTGGCTCTCCGGCGGATGCAGCAGATCATCGTGCTCACCCATTTCCCAGGGAAGCTTGCCGGGGGTGAGATCCAGGAAGTGCAGGTAGTTTTCGAACTGGTCAAGAATGTCGCGAATGATGTCGTCCTCGTCGTAACCGAACACATCGTAGGAACGGCCACCCCGACGCAGGAACACTTCCGCGCGGTAATAGTTTTCCTCTTTCATCACCGTGGAAGCGCCCCCGGCCGTTACGAAACCGGGCACCGGCTGGCTGACCAGGCGGATGTCATAGACAAAGCCCACATGCCCTTCACGTTCAACCTGCAGTTCGGCACGGATCAGGCTCTCATCGAACACCACCCTGGCATCCCAGCCGGACTCCTTCATCTCTTTGACCACCTTTTCCATGCTCTGCATGGCTTTACCGCGAATGAAGATTTCCACATTGTCGCGGCCAGGGAAGTCCATCATGCCTTTCAGACGATGGCGCCACTGGGAACCGGTCAGGTGACGGCGCGTCGCCATATGCATTTGCAAGCTGGTTTCGCGATGCCCCTCAATCACCAACGCCCGCCACATGCCCACGGCAGCCAGAATAATAATGATGGCAAAGGGCAAGGCGCTGGCAATGGTCATGGTCTGCAGCGCCTGCAAGCCACCCGCCAGCAACAACACCGACGCAATGGTCCCCTCCAGCACCGCCCAGAAAATCCGCTGCCAGGCCGGGGTATTCAGCACCCCGCCGGAAGCCAGCGAGTCCACCACCAGGGAGCCGGAATCCGAGGACGTCACAAAGAAAGTGATAATCAACAGCACCGCCAAAAAGGAAATAAATGACGACAATGGCAGTTCATCAAACAGCTTGAACAACGCCACCGCCTTGTCGGTTTGTACATCACCGACCAGCGTGGTCACACCCTCATTCATGATCATGTTCAGCGCGGTATCACCAAATACGGAGAACCACAGGAAGGTGAACAGGGACGGCACCAACATCACCCCCACCACAAACTCGCGGATAGTACGGCCCCGACTGATCTTGGCAATAAACAGCCCGACAAAGGGCGCCCAGGCGATGGTCCAGCCGAAGATAAACAGGGTCCAGTTACCGATCCAGTCGCTGTGGGTATAGGCCTGCAGGTTGAAGGTACGCTCGACAATGCCGCTTAAGTAGCTGCCCGTGTTCTGCAGAAAACTTTCCAGAATATGAATCGTCGGCCCCACCACAAACACAAACGCCATCAGGGCCACGGCCAACACCATGTTCAGAATCGACAGGCGCTTCACACCCTTGTCCATCCCTGCCACCACAGACACGGTGGCCAGTGCGGTGACAATGGCAATGGCAGTGATCTGCACCCAGGTGGCCACCGGCACACCCCACAGATAGTTCAGCCCCGCGTTGATCTGTGCGGCGGACAAACCCAGGGTGGTGGCGATACCGAACATGGTGCCAAGAATCGCAAACACATCGATGGCATGACCGATCGGCCCGTAAATTCGTTCACCAATCAGGGGGTAGAACGCCGAGCGCATGGACAACGGCAAACCATGACGAAAGGCAAAGTACGCCATCACCAGACCCACCAGGCCGTAAATCGCCCAGATATGAAAACCCCAGTGGAAAAAGGCAATCTGCATGGCCTGCTTGGCCGCATCCACGGTTTCTGCAGCCCCGGCCGGGGGCTCCGCATAATGCAACACCGGCTCCGCCACCCCGAAGAACAGCAAGGCGATGCCGTAACCGGCGGAAAACAGCATGGCGAACCATTCCGGGAATGAATACTCCGCCTCGCAATGATCCGGCCCCAGCTTGATATTGCCCCAGCGGCTCATCGCCACACCGACGATAAAGATCAGGAACAGCGCCACCGACAGCATGTAAAACCAGCCGAAATTCGAGGTGATCCAGGCCTGCGCCGCGTTAAAGGCTTCGCCAGCCCGTTCCGGATCACTGATGGTGCCGATAATCAGCAGAAGCGATACCACCACAGCCGGAATAAAAACCGGAAGCAGAATCGTCGAGGTGGGGAGGGTGCGTTTTTCCGTCATAGCATTTCATCCATGATGACAGGGTTGGCGATTAGAGGATGCGTACCGCAACTCTCCGGAACTGGCAACGACCTCATGCTAGCAAAGATCGGCCCAACGTTTTTTTAAATCCTGTTATTTATGAAACCGGCATTCAGATCAACGGTGCAGCATGCCATCGCTTACCATTCACCGTAGGAGCGGCGCTTGAGCCGCGAACCCCACGTCGTTGTTAACCATTCGCGGCTCAAGCGCCGCTCCTACGGCGAAATAAACTCTTGCCGGGTTAATAATAAAAAACCGGAGCAGACAGCCTTCATCTATTCTTCACGCAATAACCCGCGTAACCGATAACAACGTACCAGAAAAGCCAACGCCAACAACAGTAGCGAGCCGGACCAGATCGCAAACACCCAGCGAATCCCTGCGGCGGCAACAGTCAGCGATACATCTGAAGGGGTAACAAGAAACGCGAACGCGTAAAAGGACGCATGCAGGGAGCAGGCGTAAAGCAGCAGATTCCATCCTGACCAGGGGTGCGGCCCCAGCGAAGAAAAACGCCACAGCCCCCATAAAAAAATCAGGTTATACCAGGTCATGAAAAGAGCAAACAGCCCAATCACCTCGCCAAGGCTATCCACATAATCCGGCGTCAGATTTACAAGCATCACCACACTGCCCATCACCGACACAACCAACACCCCGACACCGGCAAACCAGGTGCCATCGATGGGAGCAATGGCGGACACCAGCCAGACGACAATTGCCAGCCGGAACAACAGGACATCCATCGTCAGCATGTTCTTCGCAACGTTATGGGTTCATAGTGTTGCCGGGCTTTCCGCGACGAATCAGGCCTTGATCAACCCGGCCCGGTCGCCCCTTCGCTGGCTTGCAGGCCACCCTCAGGCAGTCGGTCCGCGCCCCAGCTGCGTTGCAGATAGCCACTGACTTCATCCAGTTGCTGCTGTTCAACTTGCGCCAGCTCACCCCGCTCCAACGGATCAAAGTGAAAGATATAAAGCCGCGACGCAAACTGCTCGAAGGGCAGTGACGCCTCGCCAAAACGTTCGCCATGGCCGGCGGTGCTGACCACCACGCCATCGCCCCAGTCCTGACCACTGTCGTTGTTGGGATTATAGAAATACACCCGCATGACATCCTGGGGATCCAGCGCCACGCGCAAGACACTAATTGCATGCCAGCCGATAAAACGGGCGGCACTGTCAGTAACAGCGACACCCGCAGGCTGGGGATGTATCAGGGGCTGATTGCCGTTGTAGTAGGGATGGTAGGCCGCATAGAAATGACGCAGAAAGTCGTCCAACTCCCACAGCTTCCCACTCCCCACATCAACATTGATACGAAAACCCCGGCCGGACCACCAGCCATGGAACTCCGGGTTCACCCACCGGTGGGGGTCACCCTCACGATCGACACAACGACGGCCCATTTCCGCATAAATCCGGTCCAGGTGGGGCACCACCAGCAGAGACACCGGGTCCAGGTCCATGGGCAGGCTACTGGCCACACCGCCAACGCTTTCGCTGGAGGAAATCGGCTGGCCCTCGAAGTGCATGATGATTTCATCGTCCCGGGCCGCCCAGGTCACCATTTGCAACAGGTAATCCGGGTCGTTGTACGCCCACATGGACAGGGCACGGGCAGACTGGCAAGTAGGGTTATTGCCCTGCCCCACCCCCAGTGGCTGCCCCAGCATGCACAGCACGCCTTCGATCAGATGCGCCTGGGGCGGCACCTGATTCCCGAAGGCCAGAGCCAGGCGCTGGCAGGACCAATCCGACAGAACCAGACCCAGCTGCCGCCACAGGGCTGGCGCCACCGGCGGCTGATAGAGAATGCCCCGCTCCAGCACCAGTGCCAAGCCATAAATGGACTGGGCGGTTTGCGGATGCACCGCCGCCTCAATCAACCCCTGCACCAGCTGCCGGTAACACATCAGACAATCGCGACCGGTGGAAGACAGGCCCATGGCCTCCGCCACCAGGTGATCACCCTGATCCAGCAGATGCCGCAACAACACCGGGTGATACGGCGACACCAGCCCCGTGTCATGCATGGCACGGGCAAACCCGGTGGCCTCGCCCTGCAAGGCCGTGGCATCCATGCTGGCTAGTCGCTCCAGATAGATCTCCACCCCCGGGTCTTCCCGGCAAGCCCGGGTCGGGCCGAACAGGCTGCTCACCAACCGGTCCGCCCCCTGGCCGCTACTGCCCAGGTCGATATCCGGATTTACCTGGCAAATGGCGATCTGCGTGACCATCTGCTTGACCGGGTCGGTCTGAATGGGGCGTTGATTGAGTATCCGCCAGATCTCTTCAATCAGCTTGTCAACGATATGCTCATAGCCGATGCGCTCGGCCAGATGCTGCAACAGATTCTGCGGCAGCACCGCCAGGCGGCCCTGGGTTTCACGCTGCGCCTCGGAGGGCGGCGAAAACAGCATGGCCAGATTCAGCGCCAGCACCTGGGTGAGAAAATGGTGGGCCTGCTCGACGGAAATCAGGGTGTGGCGGTAATCTCCACAGGCCACCGCCAGCATGCGTAGCTCGCTCAGAGCCTCTATCACCACCAGCTCCGCCTGGGCACTTTGCAGAGACTGGGCAGCGAAACCGGGAACCAGAATGTGTGGCTCCGCCCAATCTGTTCCGGCGAAAATTCCGGCCGCCTCCAGCGTCTCGATACGTTCGCCCAGGGCCGCACAACCGCCCTCCTGCATCATTACCCGCCGGGCCGTATCCAGCACCCGTGGCACCTTGGCTGGCCGGGTAAAAGAAGGCGCCTCTGCCAACTGGGTGATGGCATCATCCAGCCGCACAAGTAGCAGAGACAAATTGCTGGACGCGGACGTCTCTGAATGGGTCGTAGACACAGGGCAGTTCCTTAACGAATCCGTGGGGGCCCGACGGGCCCCATGGTAACACCGTATTCACACATAGAAATCCAGCTCTTCTTGACGCTTCAGCAACCGGTGCATCTCTTTCGGGTCGTCACCCATGAAGTAAATCAGACCCCAATGGGTACCAAAGGCGGTGCGCTTGGTGACAACCTCTTCCATGGGCGCCGTCAGTTCATGGGACTCGAAATAGGGATGGTCTTCGGTCTCCTCCGGGATCTCCAGCTGACTGACCACACGCCGGCGCGGGTACACCCCGAAACAACCGGCATGCCCCTTCGCATCCACCACCTCTTTCGGGAAGTAAGCCTTCACTTCCTCTGTGGTGGCCTTGGGATCGAACACCAGCATGGTGGCCTGATAGGCATTGAAACCCTCATAGACCCGTTCCAGCAACTCGAACACCTTGAAACCCGGCGGGCGATACGCCACTTCACCAAAGTACATCTCGCCATCGCTGGTGACAAAGTACTCCGGATGAATCATGCCAAACTCGATATCGAAGGTCTTGATCAGCTTCTCGATCTGCTGAGTAATCTGCGGCCGGTACTGCTCCAGATCCGGCGACGCGGGGACATACACCGAATACCCAAGCGTCACATACTCGGACAGGTTGAGAAAACAGATCTTGCCATCATGGATCCAGGCTTCCACCGCAAATTCCCAACCATCCAGATGTGACTCCATCAACGACGGGAATTCTTCATCAGGAATCGCATCCACCTCATCCGGAGTACGAATCACCCGGTGGCCGAGACAACCGGCCTTGTCGAAGGCCTTCAAGTGGATCGGGTCATTGGGGTCGCCATCCAGTTTCAGCAGAGTCTGATTCACCCGCTTCAGGAACCGGATCACGTCCTCCCGGTCATGGGCTTCCTCAAAGATACCCACCCGGATACCGCCAAGCTGGGCGCGCCGCTTCATCAGGGATTTATCCCGCATCAGCATGGCCTGGCCCAGCAAACGGGGGTTATCAAGCAGCACCGAATTGATCGCACCGGCCCACTCCACGGTTTCCTCATACAGCGGCACCGACACATCCACACCCATGTCCTTCAGGGTCTGGGCAATCTCCATGGAACGATCATTCAGGCGCTCGAAATTCCAGGGCACATAGGGAATATCATGCTCCTGGCAATACGCCTCAGCCCAGTCCGGGGCCACCACCACATACCGACGATCAAACTTCTCCGCCGCCTCGACCGCATTCAAACTCCATCCTAATAAGGCAATATAGCCTTTGTTGGGATCTTTCTTCATTGAGCGCCTCCTGTCGAAAAAATTGGCATTGGCCCTTTACGGTACACGTCTCCGCTTCTTTAACAACCGTTGACCTGCCACTTTTACAGCATAGACAGCACCTCCTTCTTGACCAAAAAAGAGAAAAAAGGGGACAAAACAAAGTCATATGACGGCGAGAGATAGCGTTACATGGAGCACCATTCACCGCTTACAATAAGTCGTCAAGGGAGCTCAGGAAGGGCAGCCGCATACGGCCAAGAAAATACTGATCAAATTGAAAGCCCTGACGCAGGGGGTACGACCATTTCTCCTCTTCAACTCTAAAGAGGTCACGATCTTAGGCAATAAAAATCAATATCCGCAAACATGTAAAATATAGCAAATTTAACGTTAAGACCCCCATATAAATGAAATCATGAAATGACAAAAAAATTTCTTTACTCGACACCACTAGGCATAGCCGGAAAACCCTGAACCGATCAGCCCTGCAATAAAAACCAGGACACCAAGCAACATGCCCACTGTAGCAGCCAACGATGGGTCATTCTTTTTATTTCCAGCAATCAATACGGCCGCGAAGAAGTGAGCCAATGGGAGCAATGTCCACGAGGCCAATGACAACCAAAAGAAAAAGGCTTCTGCCCCACCAGTGTAACCGCGAGAACAAAAAAAACAGGTAACTCCAAATGAAAGCCACCCGACAAAAATAAGAGTTATATATCGCCTTGATAGATACATAGCCATTCTCACACCCAAAACCCCAATCAGGACTGGACTGATCAGTCCACGACAAAAACCAGTCCTACCCTATCACATTGTCTACGTGCCAACCTGCAGCCACCAAAATTCCTGCATACTCATAAAATACCACGCCTTTTCGAACATGGATTTTCATTGATCCATCAACTCGTTCGTATATTTCAAAAGCCGAATAAAAGGCGTTCATGCAGGCCAGCCCATAACTTGCAGATGGGCCATGTTTTCACTCCCGATTGAATAACAATTCGCCATTGATATCTATCGAACTCCTCAAGGCAACATTATCGCCGCCAACATACCTCCCGCTTACCCCAGGGCACGGACAGCCCGCAAAAGCACAAAAGAGGCTGATAACGTGTCCGCCGGGAACCCTACAAAGACAGTGACGTACCCCAAATGAGGGATGCGAATGACCCGGCAACCTGCCAAAATCAACTATTTAAAGTAGCAGCTAATGTCAAAATCCAGTGAAAAGAGAGGCCGGCAAAACCGTGGGCACCCAGATGGCCGACGGAGACGCATACCGGCGCCAGACCTCGGACCTTTCCTTCCGAAGCCTGAGTGACATGGCCTACTGGCTGAGTGAAGATCATGGAGGCAAGGCTAATTTCGCGGAAGTTAGCAAAGCCACCAACGCGGTTTATCCAGGATTGCTTGAGGCCATTTCTGGTCAGTAGCCGGAATGCACATTTTTAGATATTTCAACTCGCTTTGGGGGAGTGACAAAATGGCATCAACGATCAGGTTTGCCCGCGCACGGAAGAATGCTCGAATAAGTTTTACGCTACCCGGTATTCTAATAATCGCCTGCCTTCAGGCTCTGTTATCCGGTTGCACTTCATATGCTACATATGAGCTGCAAAACGCAGTAGTACAAAACGATCTTCCCGCCGTCCAGCGGAGCCTGAACCAGGGTGGAAACCCCAATGGCAAAGGGCGCACCGGTCTTACTCCCTTGATGTTCGCCTCTTTAAGTCATGCTCCCGAGCGGGAAAAAATAATACGAGCATTACTCGCCGACGGAGCCGATCCCAACAAACCCGTTACGAAAAGCGGCCGCGCTGAAGGCCAAACGGCTCTGCATATTGCGCGATCTTCAGAAGCGGTTGAGGCGCTAATGGAACACGGTGCCGACCCGACCCTGCGAGATAAGAAAGGCAGGCTCCCGGCGGACGTGATTGAAATGTATATCGTGTGGCGTCGTGACGCACCTGGACTTGAAGAAGCGGTAGCTCAGAGTAAGGCAGCACTGGAAATTCTGGGAAGAAAACCGATGTCCGAGGCACAAGCATGGGAACAGCACCCGCAATTGATGGAAGAGCGAAAACAATGGATTGCCAAGCGCGTACAACGTGAAAAATTGATACAGATCGCCGATCAGGGAAGTCCCGCCGTCGCCAAACCGAATATCTCTGAAGAAACGGCAGGGGAAACACCCATCATTCAGAATAACTCCGGACGTTACTTAAGCCCCTACACCTCCGATGGTGTCGTCGCCGAGTGGGTAACCAAAGCCATCAACAACCAGATGGGCAGCGCTGCCGGTTCCGCCGTGGGCGCCGTGACCGGCAATTATGCCGCCCAGAAAGCGCTGGAAAATGTCCCTGGCGGCGCATTGCTCGGTAGCATCTTCGGCTCCATGGCGGGCAAGACCGCAGGCAACAAAGTGGCCGACGATATCTCTGGCGGTGACGCCCACCGACGCGAGACCTCGGACCTTTCCTTCCACAGCCTGAATGACATGGCTACCTGGCTCAGAGCGGAACATGGCGACAAGGCCAACTTCGCGGAAGTCACCAAGGCAACCAATGCGGTCTACCCTGGATTGCTGGACGCCATGGCAGGGTTGTGAGATTTTCCTTTCTTGGGAGAAATGCTTTTTTTAGATTACGCTGAAAAGCCTATAACGCCTCAAACACCGGCGCAGCTCTTTGCGTCCGCGTGCTTTGATTTGTTAGTTCATTATCTCGAAAACTGCTTTTTAATTACCTTTTCGGAACCCTGATCTTTATACAAAGCGACTCTAATGCACATTAGATAGCGGGGATCTCGTATTGAATATGAATTATTCTTTTCATTTCTATTTAATAACGGAGAACCGCCTTTTGCCAGCTCTCCCAATATCGATCCAATACCCATGTTTGTTACTGGGATAGACGAAGGGAACTCCTTTCGTATTAGTGCATCGATGTCGTTAGAGTCAAACTGATGCTGCCGAATCTTTGCGATACAGTAGATAACCTGATTTCTTCTTGCGACGGCTGTTTCCCTGCTGTTGAGGTGAGCCTCTATTACCTGATAACTTTGCCGAAGACCTTGCTTCAACCACGACAAGTCAGCACTTTGTAAAAGTGCTTTTTCAAACTTCCATTCATTATCCTCTACCTCATAAGCTAGGCACTCACAGTATTCATGAACGCGCTGAGCAATGCCCAAAGTTACATCCCACACATGACCCGAAAGATCCATCAATGTTTGCCCGGTGATCTTGATAGATAACTGATCGAAGCCTTTCCTTATAATTTCCATGACTTGTCCAGAGTCTAGGCTAGCAACTTTTTCGACCTCCTGTATTCGATTGGAGACCGATTCTAGATTCTTCGTTTCACTGAAGTACTGAAGGACACCGTTGGGAACACCTACGATAAGAATATTTATATTACATGCCGCGTAGCGGTCATCATCTAGCAATATAACAATATCGGCTAGCTCATCCATTAGTTCCTTCGAGTAAAATATGGATTCGAGGTTGTCTAGCACAATTATTTTTCTATCTGGTGTAGTGTCTGCAAACATCTTAAACGCTTTTAGCAAAGGCTCTTCTTGGCTAACATCATAGTTGCCACTGTGCTTCAAACCTCCTTTAGCAAAATATGCACTCACCTCCGCTGCCTTCTCTTCGCTGAACCCTAATTTTGTTACCGTTCCTGGCTCTATCAAGCAATTGCATATTTCTTGGGTGATTGACTTCAGCCTAGATGCATTAGCGCAATTTGCAACGACATAGGGAATCTCATTTTCTTTTAGAACTTTTTTGTAAAGCCATGATTTTCCGTTTCCACTGTCGCCGAAAAGAAGCGTATGCGAGTTTCTTTTCAAGGATCTAGCTAAGGATTTCTCATGTAGAGGCCTCTTAACGTACATCTCCGTATTCACCTCTCCCTGTCTCGGTGTGAATACCTCGGTAATCTCTTTACGAACGCTCATTATCTAATCCAATTCCTTTAGCTTAGCTTGATCAATTAAGTGAATCTGGGACTGAAGAACTAACGCCCGGCGCAGCAGGCAAATTGGAGCGACGCAGGAGCGCAAATTTGGTATGACTGGCGCCGCTTGTTATGTGAAGCCCTCTCGCAGAAATCACTCACCAGCTTTACACCTTTGAAACTGCCACCGTGACAAAGCGATAAAAACCACCCCGAGGGAAAGAGCCACTACCCCCTGATACTCAAACGACTCTGTTGGAACAATTTTATAATACGCACCAGACTCACGCCCCATAACCAGATCGATTGTTGATTGCCAAAAGTCAACGGGAAGAAGACCTAGAAAATAGAGACCTGCGTAAATAAAGCATAGAACTCCCAACCCAAAAGAGAACCACTTCATCAGTCCACACCTAGCCTGAGCACACATAACAGGTATTAGGAAGCCGGCTCGAATATCCAATAAACGTGCCGGCCTCATATCTCATTTATCAAATTTGCATATTGAAAGATAAAAGCAGAAAAGTCAGCAAGTTACAAACTGACCTGTTAGCGCATGATTCAATATGTTGACTTCTTCTTTTTCCCGAACCAATAATACTGACTATAAAGACAGTACTTGTAAAAAAAGGGAGTCAGCCCATGCACAAGGAAAGTGCAGGCCGCCCCAGGCTTCGTAATCAATTTCGCGAGGCGATCAGGGTGCGCCATTACAGTTACCGTACCGAGAAAACCTACTGGTACTGGATTCGCTATTTCATACGCTTTCACAAGATGCGCCATCCTGCCGAGATGGCCGAACGCGAGGTATCACTTTTCCTTACCTGGCTGGCAACAAGCCGGAATGTGGCTGCCGCCACACAGAACCAGGCGCTGAATGCCCTGGTTTTCCTGTATCGGCATGTCATTCATCAACCACTCGGGGAAGTGGAAAATATCAGCCGCGCCAAACGCCCGGCTAAACTCCCGGTTGTGCTGTCTCATTCTGAAGCCCTATCCGTGATCGAACGCTTGCCGGAACCCCATCGATTAATCATCTCCCTGATTTACGGTTCCGGTATGCGCGTGACAGAAGTTGCCCGGCTGCGCATTAAGGATATTGATTTCAACAACAAGACAATCACTGTCCGGGACGGCAAGGGAGGAAAGGATCGCACAACGCTGCTGCCCGAACCTCTATCTCCTGTTCTGACCAGGATTATTAAAGCAACAACAAGCAGAATAAATAAAACACCAACCCAGAAGAGAACACCGGTTTCCATGCCTTCTGCCCTGTCGCGCAAATACCCGTTTGCCAATATTTCCTCTCAGTGGCATTGGATATTTCCATCCTCAAGCATTTGTCAGGACAGAGATGGGGATTGGGTACGTCATCACATCCATGTATCCGCTGTTCAAAAGACGGTTCGCCAAGCTGTTCGTGAAACGGGGATCAACAAGCCTGCGACCTCCCATACCTTCCGGCACTCCTTTGCCACACAGTTGCTGCTCAACGGCACTGATATTCGCACGGTCCAGGAGTTACTTGGCCATAGTGACCTGAATACCACACAGATTTATACCCACGTGCTTGGGCAAGGTTTCGCCGGGGTCATGAGTCCGTTGGATCGGGGGTGAGAGGGGAATAAAAAAGAACCCGGCGTTCGCCGGGTTCTTGTTCGCCATGCAAGCATGGCTCCTACGGTTTTTCGTGTCCGGCAATCAGTCTGTCCAGGTCAGGTCCAGTTCTCTGGCTGCCTTTACGTCATCCAGGCGACGCACCGGTTGGGTGAAAGGCGCTTCCTTGACCATGTCAGGTTCGCTGCGTGCTTCTTCCAGGATGGCGGCCATGGCATCGACGAATTCGTCCAGGGCTTCCTTGCTTTCGGTTTCGGTGGGCTCGATGAGGAAGCACTCCGGCACCAGCAGCGGGAAGTAGGTGGTCGGCGCGTGCTGGTTGTAGTCCAGCAGACGCTTGGCGATATCCATGGCGGTGACACCCAGCTCTTTCGCTTCTTTCGCGAAGGTGAGGATGAACTCGTGGCTGGCGCGGCGATCCGGATAGGCGGCCGTGCAGCCCACGGCTTCCAGACGCTTGAGCAGGTAGTTGGCCGCCAGGGTGGAGAATTCGCCCACGCGGATCATGCCTTCGCGGCCCAAGGAGCGGGCGTAGAAGTAAGCGCGCAGCAACACACCGGCATTGCCCATGAAGGCACTGAGGTGGCCGATGCTGGTATCCAGGGTATCGCTGTCGACCCAGTGGTAGCTGCCGTCATCGCGCTGGCCTGCCATGGGGGTGGGCAGGTAGGGCAGCAGGCGCTCGGACACGCCTACCGGGCCAGCACCGGGGCCGCCGCCACCGTGCGGAGTGGCAAAGGTCTTGTGCAGGTTCATGTGGATCACGTCGAAGCCCATGTCACCGGGGCGCACCTTGCCAAGGATGGCATTCAGGTTGGCGCCATCGTAGTAAAGCAGGCCGCCAGCTTCGTGAACGGCTTTGGAGATGGCTTCGATCTGCCGTTCGAACACGCCGCAGGTGCTCGGGTTGGTCATCATCAGGCCGGCGGTCTGTGGACCACAGGCTTCTTTCAGCGCCTCCAGGTCCACGTCGCCGTCTTTGCCGACGGGCACTTCGCGCACCTTGTAGCCACACATGACGGCGGTGGCCGGGTTGGTGCCGTGGGCGGCTTCGGGGATGAGGATTTCCGTGCGCGCCTCATCGCCACGGGCTTCGTGGTAGGCGCGGATCATGGCCACGCCGGCGAATTCGCCCTGAGCACCGGCCATGGGGGCCAGGGACACGCCCTTCATGCCGGTCACTTCCTTGAGAAAGTTCTGCAGTTCGAACATGCAGCTAAGGAAACCCTGGCTGTGGCTTTCCGGCGCCAGCGGGTGACGGTTGAGAAAGCCCGGCAGCATGGCGGCCCGGTTGGCGCCGCGCGGGTTATATTTCATGGTGCAGGAGCCCAGCGGGTAGAACTGTTTGTCGATGGCGAAGTTCTTGCTGGACAGGTTGGTGTAGTGGCGCACCACCTGCATTTCCGACACTTCCGGCAGGGCTGGCTTCTGCTTGCGACGCAGGTGCGCGGGAATGGCTGACAGCTTGTCGTCGCTGAGTGCCTTGGGCGCCTGGGAGGTGGCACTGCGGCCCGGGTGAGACAGTTGGAAAATCAGTTGTGTCTCGCTCATGCCAGCACCTCCTTCAGGGCTTGTTCGAAGAGCTGCAAATCCTGCTCGGAATGGACTTCGGTGGCATTCACCAGAATGGCGTTGGCCATACCATAGTCGTTAGCCAGGCTGACACCGCCCAGCACATCTTTCTCGGCCAGGGCCACCAGCACCTGGTCCGCCGGTTTCGGCAGAGTCAGTACCACTTCGTGGAAGGTGGGCGCGACAAAGGCGCGCTCCACGCCGTCGATGGCGGTGAGCTTGTCGGCCAGGGCCTGGGTATTGGCATGGCTGTGGGCGGCCACGTTGGTGAGGCCATCCGGCCCCAGCAAGGAGGTGTAGATGGTGGCAGCCGTCATGGCCAGGCCCTGGTTGGTACAGATGTTACTGGTGGCCTTGGAGCGACGGATGTGCTGTTCGCGGGCCTGCAGGGTGAGGGTGAAACCCTGTTTGCCTTCCATGTCCACGGTGCGGCCAATGATACGACCGGGCATCTGACGCACGTATTTCTGTTTGCAGCACATGAATCCGAAGTAGGGACCACCGGAAGACAGCGGCACGCCCAGTGGCTGGCCTTCGCCGACCACGATATCGGCGCCCTCTGCGCCCCACTCACCGGGAGGCGTGATCAACGCCATGGCAGTAGGGTTCACCACCGCGATCACCAGCATGCCGTTGGCATGGGCCCAATCGGTAAGGGCATCCACTTCTTCCAGGCTACCGAAGTAATTGGGCTGGCTGATCACCAGGGCCGCAAAGTCTTCGCCTTCGTGGGGCTTGAGAGAATCGACCAGGGTCTGCCCTTTTTCCTGACAGAACGGCACGGTTTCCAGGGCTACGTCCTGGTTCTCCACGATGGCCTGGGTGGCGCTGGTGTAGCGCGGATTCAGGGCCGCCGGCACCAGCACCTTGCGGGATTTGCTCTTGCGGTTGGCGCGCAGGCTCATCAACACCGCTTCGGCCAGACCGGAGGCGCCGTCGTAGACGGAGGCGTTGCTCACGTCCATGGCGGTGAGCCGGGTCATCAGGGTCTGGAATTCGTAGATTACCTGCAGGGTGCCCTGGCTGGCTTCCGCCTGGTAAGGGGTGTAGGCGGTGTAGAACTCACCGCGGGTGGCAATCTCCCATACCGCCGCCGGAATGTGGTGCTGGTAAGCACCGGCACCGATGAAGCTCACTGCGCCGGCATCCATGGCCGCGCGCTCGTTCATCAGCCGGGTCACGTCCATTTCGCTCAGCCCTTCGGGCAGGGCGTCGAGTTTGCCAGCGGCTTTCAGGTGCGCAGGGATTTCATCGAACAGGTCTTCGATGCTGTCGGCGCCAATGGCGTCGAGCATGGCGCGCACGTCATCGGGGGTATGGGGGATATACGGCATTGGGGTACCTGGATAGGTTGGGTGTTGGCTAAAGCGACACTACGAAGCCCGGTAGGAGCGGCGCTCGAGCCGCGAATCCGTGCCGGGAAAGACATCGCAAGCACGTTCGCGGCTCGAGCGCCGCTCCTACGGAGTGTTATCGCAAGCGATTATTCGCTTTCGATCTGCGCCTGGTACTGATCGGCGGTGAGCAGGTTGTCCAGATCACCGGCTTCGCTCATCTGGATCTTGAACAGCCAGCCGCCTTCATAGGGAACGTTGTTGACCAGTTCCGGCTCATCTTCCAGCGCTTCGTTGATCTCGATCACTTCGCCGGAAACCGGGGCATAGATGTCGGAGGCGGCTTTCACGGATTCCACCACACCAGCTTCATCACCGGCGGCCAGCACCTGGCCCACTTCCGGCAGCTCCACATACACCAGATCGCCCATGGCATCCTGGGCGTGCTCGGTGATGCCCACGGTAACCACTCCGTCGTCGTTCTTGGCCCATTCGTGGCTGGCGGCATAACGCAGCTCGGCTGGAATCTCGCTCATTGTTGTCTCCTTGGGTTAACGCTTCACGCGGCATGCTGCTCGCATGACGCCGGAATTTGTGTGTTCTGCAGGCTTTCCGTTAAAGCCATGCCTGGTTGCCAACGTCTTCGTCATGCAAGCATGACTTCCCACAAACCACAGTCCAGTTCAGACCTGGTGGGAAGCGATGCTTGCATCGCGAATGCTACAGCTCTTTGTACACTGCCTTGCCATTACGCACGAAAGGCGGTTTAACCACCTGAGCGGGCTGGCGCTTGTTGCGGATTTCCACGTCCACCTTGCCGGTGGCGCCGGCGGGCAGCCGGGCCAGGGCGATGGATTTGCCCAGCGTCGGCGAAAACGTGCCGCTGGTAATCTCGCCTTGCTCGCCATTGGGCAGCAAGACTTGCTGGTGGGCGCGCAGTACGCCCTTCCCTTCCAGCACCAGGCCGACGAGCTCTCCGTGGCCATGCTGTTGCTGGTTGAGCAGTGGCTGGCGACCGACGAAATCCCGGTCGTTGAGGACCAGGGTCCACCCCATGTTGGCTTCCCAGGGGGTGATGCTTTCATCCATGTCGTTGCCGTACAGGTTCATGCCGGCTTCCAGACGCAGGGTATCGCGGGCGCCCAGGCCGATGGGGGCCACGCCGGCGTCCAGCAGTTGTTCCCATAATTTTACCGCATCAGCACCGGGCAGCATGATCTCCACGCCATCTTCCCCGGTGTAGCCGGTGCGGGCGATCATCCAGTCGCCGTCTTCGGCAAAGCCGAATACTTTCAGGGTATTCACGGCTTCGGCCCGGGCTCCGCTGAGCAGACCGGCCACCAGGCTACGCGCCTGCGGCCCCTGGATGGCGAGCATGGCCAGGTCGGCACGCTCGCGGATATCCACGGCAAAGCCACCGGCATGTTTTTCCATCCAGTCCAGGTCGGTCTCACGGGTGGCGCAATTTACCACCAGACGGTAGTCATTGTCCCGCTTGTAGGCGATCAGGTCATCGATGACGCCGCCGCTGTCGTTGAGCATGCCGCTGTAGAGCGCACGGCCTGGGGTGACGCGGTCCACGTCGTTGGCCAGCAGGTGGCGCAGGAAGTCCCGCGCGCCGGCACCGGCGATATCCACCACCGTCATGTGGGAGACATCGAATACGCCGGCGTGCTGGCGCACCGCATGGTGCTCCTCGATCTGGGAGCCATAGTTGATCGGCATGTCCCAGCCGCCAAAGTCGACCATCTTGCCGCCGGCCGCCAAGTGCGCGTCGTACAGAGCTGTGCGATGACCCATATAAACACCACTATTCAAATGAGCGGCAATTATATCGGGACGAGGCCGGGGGGCATAGGCTGGCGGCATGGACAGGGCTGGATTGGCCGGGTATTTGGCAGGGGTTGGTGGAGATCGCGGTCTAACGACCGCTCCCCTAACCAGCTCTGGGCTGGTTAGGGGAGCGGCCTCGCGTTTGGCGGTTACTTGATGGAACCGCTCTGGAAGGTCAGGTTGACGCCACCTGCAGGGATCTGCAGGTCGATGGTGGCCGCCGCGCCACCAATGCGCACATCAATATCCTGCTCATCGAGACTGATCAGGCCGATCACCAGGCGGCCATCGGCCAGGAAGTCCACCGGGCCGTTCAGCTGCAGGTCATTTAGCTCCAGGCTGTGCAGGTTATGCGGCAGCCCCAGCGGCGCTTCCATTTCCGGGGCATCCAGAAACAGGTCCAGGGTGGTGTCGAAGGTCAGCGAATTGCCATCATGACGGATAAAGCCACGCACCGGCTCGGTACGATTGCCGTTGCCGTCATCCGCATAGCGGGCGCGCATCACCAGGGGTTCGGTGGGCACTTCCGGCTCCACCAGGCCGAGAATCTGCGCATAGACGCTGCTGTTGGTGGTCATCAGCACCGGCTGATAAATCAGCACTTCCACCGCCTGCTCGTCCTCGTTCCAGCCGACGATGTCCGCGTTGATGCCGCCGTTCAGGTAGGTGAACTTCTCCCCGGGGCAGCTCTGGTTGAGTGGGCAGCCCACGTTGGCGCCGGTGGCCAGACCACCAGTGCCAGTGACAAACAGGGAGGCGGCATTGGTGGGCGTGGGGAATTGACCACTGCCTGGCGGGTCTTCCACCGCTTTCTGCTCACCGGCATCGATTTCAAAGTTGGCGTTCACATCCGCCTTGGGCAAATTACGCAGTGGCAGGAACACGTTACTGGTGGCCGGGGCACCGGTGAAGGCAATGGCCATGTCCGGGCCGCCGGCATTCGCCGCCGGGGCCAGCAACTGGGCAGTCTGCAGGGGCATGCCGGCCACCGAGCAGATCACGTCCTGGCCGCAGCCGGTGCTTTGCTGGGAGCCAAGCACATATTGATAAAGCTCGCCCTCTTCCCAGGGCTGGGCAGGGATCACCGTCAGTGAGCGGGTGTTGCGGGACAGGTAGCCGGGCACCACCTCGAGACAGTTGCCAGCACTGTCGATTTTTTCCACTCGCACACTGCCCTCCCCGCAGGCCTGGCCGAGTACCATGCTGCTGGTATCCATATTTTGGGAGAACTGCACCTCGATGGGCCGGTTGGCAGGCATCGCATCCACCGGCAGCAGGTCACCGGCCTGATTCTGAAAGGCGCTGGCGCACTGACCCTGAATGCCATTGGCAAGGTCACGGCTGGCCGGGTCCACAGCACAGGGGAAGCCCGGATACACGGTAATGGTGTAGGGCGTGCGCGGTGCATCGGGGCTGTAGGCGGGCATGCTGAACAGCAGGGTTTCCGGTGACGCCGGATTGCCGTACAGGTCCTCTACCCCATCGGTGAGGGTGACCTGATACTCACGGCCGAACGCCAGCGGCTGCTTCGGGGTGAGGGTCAGCGAGGCACCATCCAGGGTCCAGTTGAACGGCACCGCCGCCCCCTGGTCGGTGAGAGTGACACTGACGCCGGCTTCAATGCTGTCCTGATCCGGAGTTTCACTGAGGTTGAGGACAATGGGATCCCCCGGGCGGAAACGATCCGCGTAATCGCCCGGCTGCCAGCTTTGCAGGCTGGGGCCGGAGATATCCACCGGCGGCTCCGGGGCGTTTTCCTGATCCAGGTAGGACTCCATGTGGAAGCTGAGCACGCCAAAGGCGGTTTCGATACCGAGCACTTCCGGCTCCACCACGCCCAAGGCATCGATCTCCATGCGCCCCTCTTCAACGATGGCACGGCCCACCAGCTCCACTTGCAACAGGGTCTGGGTAAAGGCGCCGTTGGCACGAGAATCGGCGGTGGAGAAGGCCAGGTCCAGGGTCAGCATGATGCGGCGCGGCGCTTCCGGACGGGCACTGTAGGGGGCCGGCAACAAGTAGCCGGTGGCATCGGAGAGGAAGCTCACCGTCACTTCGCCGGAATCAAAGCCGGCGGGCAAC
Organism: Alcanivorax jadensis T9; assembly: GCF_000756655.1. Taxonomy (GTDB): domain Bacteria; phylum Pseudomonadota; class Gammaproteobacteria; order Pseudomonadales; family Alcanivoracaceae; genus Alcanivorax; species Alcanivorax jadensis. The sequence goes on along the minus strand of NZ_ARXU01000003.1, from coordinate 368,196 downwards.
TGGCCACCGATCAAGACTTCCAGCGGCGCGCCTTTCAGCAAGGCGCCCTTGCGAATCCGCAGCGGCGAAGCGTCCGGGTAGTTGGGGATAAAGGCCAGGTCGGCAAACAGATCCCCGGACAGTTTCGACACCGTGGTGTTGCCCAGCAAACGGGCAATCAGGGGTACACAGTTGATCGGCGAGCCGGTCAGCGGGGACAGGGTCACACCACCTTCATTACAGCCTTTCACCGGGTCAGCAGCCATGGCTTCCAGCGCCAGGGTTTCACGGGGCTGGGAGTCCTGCGGGTTAACCGCAAACTCACTGTTGCCGGTCAGGGTTGTGCCGAAACGGCTGCTCAAGGCGCCATCGAGAACCAGGGTATAGCTCTGGCCAGGCTGGAGATCGTCGGCCGGGTCCACCGTGAGGCGGTTACTGCCTGCCAGCACGCTGGCCTCCACCAGGTTGCCACTGCCATCTTCCAGGCTGACGGTGGTGCCGTACTCCACGCTGCTGGTATCCAGCGGCTGGCTGAACTGCACGTGCAGGGTGGAGAAATCCATCAACGGGCGAGTGTCGTCACCGGACGGGGAAAAGCGGCTGACGGTGAAGGCATCTGCCTGCTGCTGCTCGCTGGCCGGGCCCTTTCCGGCGCTGCCGGTGGTAAAGGCCAGCTCGCCACCGCTGAAACCGACCAGCGTCATACCGTCCAGCTCTAGTCGGTAATCGCTCTGGAAAGCCAGCGGCGCCTGAGGGGTCACCACCAGGGAGCGGTCTTGGTCGGCGCGGGACAACACCACATCCACCGGGCCATCCGGTCCGATCAGGGTCACGTCCTGATCGGCCAGCGCCGGCGGCTCGGAAAACTGCACCACCACCGGCGCATTCACTGACACACCGGTCTGCTCATCCGCCGGATAGCTGTAATACACCTGCCCTTTTTTACGGGCACTGTAGTCCACCGTCTGTTCACTGCCGCCGCCACAGGCGACCAGCAGCGACGCGGCGGCAATCAGGGAAAATATTCGCAACATCATGCTTGCCTCCGCAATCAGAATTTCAGGGTCAGGGAACCACTGAACACGTGGACGTCACCTTCCGCTTCCACCCGCTCACTGGGCTGCGGATAGACGGCGGACTGGGTGTCGTAGATATCGAATTCCCGGGCTTCCAGCTTCTGGTACTGGCAACCGAAATCCAGACGCACCGGGTAAGCCAGCAGCCAGGGTTCCTTGAACTCGGCGGCCACGCCAAGACCAACGATCCACTTGTCGCTATCCAGATAATTCACGTCCACGGAGGCGTCGGAATCCAGCGGTGATTCGCTGAAGGCCAGGCCACCATTGACGGTAAAGGTGTCGTTGAGGCGAAACTGAGCACCGATTCGCGGGATCAACACATCCTTGAAACGCAGCTGACCCACATCGCCATTGACGGTCTGGTCCTTGATGGTGTCGCGCTCGAATTCTTCTTCCAGCGCCGACCACTCCTGCCATTCTACGCTGACCCCGGTGCGCCAGCGACCGGACTGGTAATGCAGCCCACCGCTGAGGATGTTGGGCTGGTAGGAATCCAGGGTGTTGATGGCCAGCATCAGGCCCGGGCTGGAAATCACGCCGGGGATGATCGCATTGGCGTTCACCTCGGTCTTGGTATTGGAATAACCGCGATAGGCCAGCGCCGTTTCCAGGCCATTGAACCAGCAATCATCTCCCTTGGCACAAAAGGTTTCGCCCCAGTCCATGTTGATGCCGAAGATCGGACGGATGGCGGGCTTGGCGGAGACTTCCAGTCTTTCGTAGCGGGTGTTGCCGGCCAGGTCAGTGGTGGCGGCCAGATCCGCTTCCGCGTGCAGGGTGATACGGGCGGTGGCGCCTACGTCGATACCGCGCCACAACTGGGTGGCACCGCCCAGATTCAGAAACAGGGGCTCACGGCCATATTCGAAGTACTGCCCTTGTTGCGAGGTCTGGGATTCGAACGCGAGCATTTCCTCGCCGTATTTTTCCACACCCAGCATCAGACCCAGGTAGAGGGGGTGATCGTATTTGCTCAGCGAGGTGAGATCGGTCTTCATGCCGATCAGCACGTGCTGGGAGGGGGAATCCTGCAGCACGTCACCATTGCGAATCGGCGCATCAGCGCATCAGCGCCGCCGAGGCTTTCCGCCCGCAGCTCATGATCGGCATGCATCAAACCGGTGGTCAGTTCACCACGGGAATCCCGGGCCAGAGCCGCAGGGTTGTAATAAGTAGCAGAAACCTGGTCATTGAAAAGGCTTAGTGCCTGCGCTGAGGCAATATCCGAGGGCAGAACGCCATAGGTTGTGCCGATATTACCCATACTCGCCAAGGCAACAGATTGCACCAACACACCACCAGCAACGGCGGCGACACGTCCCGAAAAAGACACAGCCATTTGTTGTACTCCTACACTGTTTTCTTGTTGCTTTTACGTTGTCTGTCGCCAGGGCGGCGACGGGGGGAGCTCACCTTATGCAAAAATGAACAGGCGCTCACATAGGTAGAAAGCGTTATTTGCCGTTAATCACAACAAGGAACCGTAAAATTCTTTTAAACAGTGACGGGTAGACAGGACGTTGACGGAGCATTTCCGGCACGACCGTGCCACCTAAAGGAATAGAGAGTGGAGTTCCCGGCAAGTTGGCACCAGCCGTAGACAGAAAAAATAACGCCCCGACAAGCGGGGCGCAGATAAGAGAGGAAACGCGACCAGGATTACTGGATGGTCCCGCTCTGGTAGCTGAGGTTAATCCCTCCCGGCGGGATCAACAGCTTCACCTTGCCGCCTTCCAACGGTCCCAGAGTAATCTCCAGATCCACATTTTTCGACTGTTTATTCTGCAGAGCGATAAACAAACGGCCATCAGGCAGGAAGTCCAGCGGCCCCTCCAAATCTATCCCATCAATCGGTAGCCCTTTAACGTTGTGCTCCAGCCCCAGAGGCAAACTTAACCCTGGCGCATCGAATAACAGGTCAAAAGTGATGCGAAATACAGGTCCGTCCGGGGTCTCCACGATATAGCCTACCGGCGGAATGGTGCGATTGCCGTTCTCATCTTCGTCATAACGCACCCGCATGATGTTCGGTCCGGTTGCGGTATCGATTGGCACCAGCCCCACATCACCGACCACCGACAGCAGGCTGTCAAGCACCCCATCACCACCAAACTCACCGGCCAATGCTGAAACGGTGTCGTTCACCAACCCAAGGGTAACTTCCAGTACGTCGCCCAGAATCGGGCCAAGCACCGGGATGGAATCCAGGGTACTGCCTCCATCCAGCACATTCAGGTCCAGCCCAACCACGGCCGTGGCATCCAGGTTGGTCAGGGCCACAGTGGTCGGATAAATCACCACCGGCACGCCCTGCTCTACCGGGTCGAAGTCGAGGATCTCGGTATTCAACAACCCGCTAATATAGAGGATACGATCACTGTCGCACTGCGCCTGATCTTCAACAGAAAACGGCGGTGCACCTTCGTAGCCACACCCGGTATTCGCCGTGGTCACCAGCCCTTCACCACCACCATCACGGGGCAAGATCATGGTGGCATTGGACGGCGTATCCAGTGGATCAATGACATCACCGGAAACAACCGGCTCGCCGCTATCGATCTGGAAGTTATTGTTCACATCGGCACTGGGCAGATTATCCAGCTCCTGGAACACGGTGGTCGCCGCCGGGGCGCCGTAGAATAGAATCTCCATGTCCGGGCCGCCGTCCTTGAAGCCTCCGCCCAACAGCGGGGCTGTCTGCAATGGCAGATCATCCACCGAGCAGATACCCACACAATCAGGACCGCCACCATTACCCGCTAACACGTAGCGGTACAGAGCACCTTCTTCCCACGCGGTTTCCGGGGTGAATACAACACCACGGGTGGCCACATCAAGCTCGCCGCTCACCGACTCCCAAGTGCCGCCATTATCTTTCTCTACCAGAAAAGTACCACCCAGCGTGATGGTATCGGCATTCATGTTCTGGGAGAAGCGCACCCGAATCGGGCGGTTCGAGGGCAGGGCGACAATGGGCAGATCATCCACCTCTACCTGATCGTCTGGTTCACTGGAAGACACGCAGACCCCTTGGGTCCCCGCGTCGATTTCTGCCTGGCTAGCAGCACTGCTGGCACAGGGGAAGCCGGGATAGACCGTCGCCGCAAACGGACCACGGCGCACATCATCCGGATCGTTTACCACATACTCCGGCAAAGCAAAGTCCAGGCTATTATCCCCTTCCAGGGTATCCAGCATCTGCAAGGGATTACCTTCCAGATCAGTAATCTCCGGCGTAGTGGTAACCACATACTCCACACCGTATTCCACCGGCACATCCGGAGTGATCACCAGGGCATTGCCATTCAGGACCCAGCTAAACGGCTCCGCCACGCCACCTTTAGTCAGCATCAGGCTGTCACCGGCAACAATGGTTTCCTTTTCTAGCACTTCATTGAAGTGGATAACAATCGGGTCGCCCGGCTCCATGCGATCAGCCACATTGCCCGGCTGCCAGGACAGTTCCGGGCCGTTATCCCCATTCAGAACGGGAACGATCGGATTGACGGAATCAATCGGCTGGATCGGCGCATTTTCCTGATCTTGGTAGGACTCCATACGGAAACTGAGCACCCCGTAGCTGTTTTCCACGCCCAGTACGCGCGGCTCCACCACGGTGATGGCATCAGTATTGAGCTGGCCATCTTCAATCAGGCCGGTGCCTACCAGTTCCAGATGCATCAGATTCTGGGTAAACGCTCCATTGGCGCGGGCGTCAGAGGTGGAGGTGGCCACATCCATCATCAGCCGCAGCTGCTTGGGCGCGTCATCGCTTTCCGCATTGGGGTTGGGAAACAGGTAACCGGTGGCATCGGAAATGATCTGTACGGTCACTTCCCCGGAATCAAAGCCCACCGGCACTTCACCGCCGATAAACACTTCCAGGGCATCACCGGTAAGGATGCCACCCTTCTTCACCCGCAGCGGAGTCACATCCGGAAAGTTGGGGGTGAACGCCAGCTCCGCGTAAACATCGCCGGACTGCTTGGACACGGTCTTATCCTGCAGCAGAGTGCCGATCACCGGCACGCAGTTGATCGGCTGTCCGGTCAGATCAGAGGTGATCACCCCTGGATCCTGACAGCCCAGGGAATCATCCGCTGGCGGTGCATTGGTGACCAGAACTGCCCGCTCACCGGTAGTCGGCGAGGTGGTGTCCTGGGGTACGGTAGAGTGGGTAAAGGCCGTGATGGTCTCGCCGGACTGGCTCAACACGCCGCTGACAGCCAGCTCATAGGTCTGGCCGGGCGTCATGTCTTCCGCCGGGTCCACCGTCATGGAGGTGCGCCCCACCAACAGCTGCGCCGGCACCAGTTCGCCATTGCTCATCAGGCTGACGGTGTCGCCATACACAGCGGTGGAAACATCTATGGGCTTGGTGGTACGCAGCCGGAAGCTGGAAAAATCCATGCTTTCGAACTGGTCATCGCCAGGAAAAAGGGATGACACTTCGAAACTGGCGGCGGTCTGCTGAGTATCCAGCGGCCCTTCCAGAGCGGCGCGGGTGGTGAAGTTGAGCTCGCCGTCCTTGAAGGTGGTGGTTTCACCAAGCACGGTCACCCCGTTCATGACCACCGTGTAATCAGTGGCCGGCGCCAGGGCATCCACCGGGGTCAGTACCACACCGCGGCCGTCGGCCACGGACTCCAGGGTAAACGCCACATCCTGCCCGTCCGCATCTTTGAACACGAAATTATCTACCGTGGCTGACACGGTGTGACTGAACTGCAGCGCCACAATGGCACGCGGCGCCAACTGGGTCTGGTTATCCAGCGGGTAGGTATAATGCAGGTTGCGCGCATTGAAGGTGGGTGTATCGAAACTCACCCGGTCTTTGTCCCCGCCACAGCCTGCCACCGCAAGGGCGGTCAGCGCTGTCAGGGCGATATTATTCTTTTTCATGGAACACCTCCGTTAGAACTTCACCGTGATAGCACCGGAAAACACATGGACATCGCCATCAGCGGTTACCACTTCATAGGGGTTGGTCACACCGGGGCGGTTGGTGGTCAACTCGAAATCCCGTTCCTCCAGCTTCTGGAACTGGTAACCAAAATCAAGGCGCAGCGGATAAGCGAGGATCGGCGGGTTCTTGATAATCAGTGACGAGCCCACGCCGACAATCAATTTGTCGCTGTCCAGATAGTTCACGTCAGGGGTCTGGATGCTTTCCAGTGGGCTTTCCTGATACGCCACACCGCCGGAGAGGATCAGATGATCGTTCACCGTCCACTCTGCACCAATACGCGGCACCACGATATCCTTGAACTCAGCAAAAGCCTGGTCCTTAACGGTATCGCGGGCCAGCTCATCTTCCAGGTCACTCCAGTTCTGCTGTTCTACGGTGACGGCAGCCCGGAAATTATCAGTGAAGTGGTAAAGCAGACCGGCGCTGAAGATATCCGGCTGGTAGGAGTCGATGGTATCAATAAGCACGGTGATACCTGGATCAATAACGGTACCGGGGATAGTCAGATTGGATTCCACCGCTGTGCGGGCCTCGGTGTGCCCGCGGAATGCAAAGGCGGTTTCCAGACCGGTCCAGATGCCGCAGTCTTCCTTACCGCAGAAAACCTTGTCCCATTCCAGGTTCATGGAAAGCACGGGGCGGATGACCGGCTTGGCAGACACGGTCAGCTCTTCTCGCTGGGTTTCACCGGCCAGGTTGGCGCTGGCGATCAAGGTCGCTTCAGAACGCAGGGAAATGTGCGCGGAGGCACCGGTGGTAATCCCGTTGGCCAGTTCGAGGCCGCCACCGAGATTCAGGAACAATGGCTGTCGGCCGTAGTTGAAAAATTGGCCTTCCCGGTTGGTGCTGGAATCAAACGCCAGCATTTCCTCACCAAATTTTTCCACGCCGGCAATGATCGCGAAGTAGATCGGGTGTTCGAACTTGGTCATGTCGGTGAGATCGGTTTTCAGCGCAATGACCTGCTGCTGAGACATGGTGTCGTTAAGCACGTCACCATCACGAATCACGGATGGCGCGCCACCGTTGGGATTGCCCTGGCTGACGGCACGCAATTCTTGATCGCCATGCAACAAGCCAACTGTCAGTTCACCGCGGGGGTCTCGTGTCAGGTAGGCCGGGTTGTAGTAGAGCGCCGACGCCTGGGAGTTGAACATGGATAGGCCCATGGCTGTGCCCACATCGGCAGGAAGCAGGCCGTAGGTGCTGGCCGTATTGCCCATGGCAGCGAAAGCAGGGCTCGACAGGGCAGTGCTGAGAATGACAGCAGCTCCCCAGCGGGTAAGGGTCTTGGTAGTCATAGCGCTTCTCCGGCGTTTGTTATTAGGGTTCTCGCCTCAGGTTAAGCTCCCAGGCGACAGGAGAACAATACGTGAAGCTATGCAGCCTCTCGCCTATTCCCCCCTGTGTATATGCAATAAGTCAAACAAAACGACGGTGCCAGCGCCGTTGGCAAAAAGTTGGGAATAGTTGAGAAAAGTAGGTGGGAGCACCGATATTGTTACCCGATGTAACCGGGCGGTTTCGATTTACCCCAGCAACGGCGGGTATGTGAAGGGCAGGTAGAGCGCCCAAAGAAAGCCGGCCCAAAGGCCGGCAAGGATTTCATCGTCCGTAGATTACGGCTTGATGGGCTCCCCCAGCTATTGGAGTTTGACTCCGCCCGCCGGGGTTTTCAGGTAGATCTTCGGGCTCACGATCAGCACTGACAGTAACGTCACCGGCACGGCCAGGCGACAAAGCTGTAACGTATGCGCATGAATCGGGCTTCCCTGTCTGTCTCGGGTCAGCTCAGCCGTGCAGAGCGCCGGCGGGTCAGCACCATCACCGGGATCAGCCCCAGCAGTACCAGGGTCAACGCCGGTGCGGCGGCTCGTTGCCATTCCCCTTCGGCGGTCAGCTCGTAAATGCGGACTGCCAGGGTGTCCCAGCCGAAGGGGCGCAGCAGCAGAGTAGCGGGCATTTCCTTCATCACATCGATGCCCACCAGTAACAGCGCCGTGAGCAGACCCGGCAGCATCATCGGCACATAGACTCGGCGCCCCACTTCCGCAGAGGATGCCCCCAAGGTACGGGCGGCCTCCACCAGGCTTGGGCGGACCTGCTGCAGGGCGTTTTCCACTGGCCCGAAACCCACGGCCATAAAGCGGACCACGTAGGCCAACAGCAACGCGGCCAGGGTGCTGACCAGTACGATGCCCACCCCCAGATCCGCCAGCCAGCTTTCCACCGCGCTGAAGCTGATCATAATGCCCACCGCGAGCACCGAACCCGGCAAGGCGTAGCCCAGGGTCGCCAGCCGCACGGCCACAGATACCGAAGGCGACGGCTGATGCCGCTTCACCCAGGCCAGCCAGCCGGCCAGTGTCAGCACCAGCACGGCGGCCATGGTGCCGAGCAGGAAGGTACGCCAGATCAGGTTGAGAAAACGGGCATCCACCTGCATCAAGCCATTGTCGATCACCCAGTACAGCAAGCGACTGACCGGCAGCAGGAAGGCCAGGAACAGTACCGCAAAGGCAAACAGGGTTACCCCCCAGGCCAACCGCGGACGACTGCGCAAGGTCTGCCGACCGCCGATCTCGCTGTAACGGGCCCGGCTGCGACCACGCCGCTCCAGCCACAGCGCCACCACCACGAACAGCAATAACAGAGAGGCAAGCTGGGCGGCGGCCTGCAAGTTGAACAGGCCGTACCAGCTCTTGTAGATCGCCGTGGTAAAGGTATCGAAGTTGAAGATACTCACCGCACCGAAGTCGGCCAGGGTTTCCATCAATGCCAGCGCCAGACCCGCCGCGATGCCGGGGCGTGCCATCGGCAGGGCGACCCGGAAAAAGGCGGACGAGGCCGTATCACCAAGGATACGGGCCTGTTCCAGCACCGCCCGCCCCTGGGCCTCGAAGGCCAACCGGGCCAGCATGTAGACATAGGGATAGAGCACCAGGGAGAGGGTGATCACCACCCACAGGGGATGGCGGGCGCTGAAGTCCGGCAACACCGGCAGCCACTGGCGCAGGAAGGTCTGGATGGGGCCGGCGTAATCCAGCAGGTCCACCATCACGAACGCCAGCACATAGGCAGGCATGGCCATGGGCAGCAACAGCGCCCATTGCAGCCAGCGCCGCCCGGGGAATTCCAGGGTGGCCACACACCAGGCCAGGGAGACCCCGAGCAGCAGTACCCCAGCGGTTACCCCCACCATCAGGAACAGGGTATTGCCCACCAGACGCCACAGCACCGTGTCGAGCAGGTGCTGCCAGGTGGCCCACTGCTCCTGCTGCCAGGCGGCCAGCAGTACCACAATGGGCACCAGCACCAGCAAGGCCAGCAGCAGAACGCTGGCACCGCTGGCGGAAAGGGCTCCCCGTGTTCGCACCGGTTAGCGGTACCCGGCGCGATCCATCAGTTTGACGGCATCCACCTGCAGGGCGCCGGCCACACTGACGTTCAGATCATCCGATTTGAATTCCCCCCAGGAGGCCACTTCCTCGGCAGGCTCCACGGCGGCATTCACCGGGTATTCCATATTGCGGTCGGCCAGCAGTTTCTGGGCCTGCGGCTGGCTCATCCATTCCAGCAGGTCGCGGGCTTTTTGCGGGTGCGGCGCATGGCGGGTAATGCCGGCGCCGGAGATGTTCACGTGGACACCGCTGCTTTGCTGGTTGGCCCAGAACAGGGACAGGGGCAGCTGCGGATTGTCCTGCTTCATGCGGCCGAAGTAGTAGGTATTCACGATGCCCACATCACATTGCCCGGCGACGATGGCTTCCATCAGGGCGGTGTCGTTGGAGAACACGTCGGTGGCCAGATTCGCCACCCAGCCACGCACGATTTCCTCGGTTTTTTCTTCGCCAAGGCGCTTGATCATGGTTGCTACCAGGGACTGGTTGTAGACCTTCTTGGAGGTACGCAGGCACAGACGGCCCTTCCATTCCGGTTCCGCCAGCGCTTCGTAGCTGGACAGTGCCGCCGGGTCCACCCGGTCTGTGGAATACACCAGGGTGCGGGCCCGCACGGTCAGGCCGAACCAGCGATTTTCCGGGTCGGTCAGTTCCGTCGGCACATTGGCAGACAGTACCTGAGACTCCAGCGGTTGCAGCAAGTCCTTGTCCGCCGCATTCCAGAGGTTGCCGGCGTCCACGGTGATCAGCATATCCGCTGGAGAGCGCTCACCTTCCGCCTGCAAACGGGCAGTCAGGGCAGCGGCATTGTCAGTGATATAGCGGATTTTCACGCCGGTGGCTTCGGTATAGGCATCGAATACCGGCTTGATCAGATGGTCATTCCGCGAGGTATAGACCACCAGTTCTTCTTCGGCGGCGGGTTCGGAGCAGGCCCACAGCCCGGTAAGCATGACAGCGGCGGCGGCCAGAAACGCAACGGCTCGCATAGTAGAGGACTCCATCAAATGCACAAGGAAACAAGAATGATTCTTAATTGAGGCGCAAGTATGGCAGGATTTTATGCCAAGCTCTAGCCTGATTTGCGCACCTCACGCACCCGGATATTGGGGTCTTGCGCGTGCCGGCAAATCCGCACCGCGGCCCATGGCCTGGCTGGCAAAGAGTCGCTTGAGCGGCCCGCCCTGATTGACCCAGCGCATGCCTGTGTTGCGCAGCCAGCGCACCGGCAGGGCTCGCTGGCCAAACAAGTGCTGAAACCCGCGCATGGCATTCTGCATGATCAGGTTCTCACCGCGGCGCCGACGCTGATATCGGGCAAGGGCCGCGCTGTCCGCACAGGAACGCCCGCTGCCAACGGCTCGCTCCACCTCTTCCGCCAGCACCGCCGCGTCCAGCAGGCCCAGGTTGACGCCCTGCCCCGCCAGCGGATGAATCACGTGGGCGGCATCGCCCACCAGCGCCAGGCCCGCTGCTACATAGCTGCTGGCATGTCGCTCCTGGATGGGGAACACCGCCCTGTCGCTGAGCAGCGCCACCTCGCCGAGCGCATCACCGACGCCCGCTTGCAGTTCGGCAGCAAAATCCGCCGGCGCCTTTTCTCGCAGTTGAGCAATACGCTCCGGCCAGCCAGACCAGACAATGGAACACTGCCGCTGCTCACCCTGCTGCGGGTCACTGTAAAGCGGCAGCAGCGCCAACGGCCCGGATTCCATGAACACCTGGCGAGCGCAGGCATCATGGGGCAGCGCAGTAGAGATGGTGGCCACCAGCGCATGATGGCCACTGTCGCGGGCACCGCCACTGATACCGGCCCAGTCCCGCACCCGGGAGCGGGCGCCATCGGCCCCCACCAACAGATCCGCCTGCCAGCTCTGGTCCCCGGCGCGCACCTGCCAGCCACCTTCCTCACGGCGGGCGCTGTCCACCGCTGCATTGCAGCGCCAGTCCAGATTGGCAAAGTCCGCCGCCCGCCGGTAAAGCGCCGCCGCCAGGTGACCGTTTTCCAATAGCCAGCCCAGGGACTGCGCGCCCACCTCTTCCGCACGGAACAGCACTTCGCCGGTGCCATCCTGATCCCACACCTGCATGGCGTCGTAGGGCTGCACCCGGCTCATGTCCAGATGCTCCCAGACGCCGCTGTTTTGCAGCAACCAGTAACTGGCCTCAGTGAGCGTGGACACCCGCAACTGGGCCGGCCCGGAGGGCATCACCGGCGCCGGCGCCCCATCCAGCACGGTCACATCCAGCCCCTGCTCCGCCAGCAACACCGCCAGCAAGCCCCCGGTCATACCACCGCCGACGATGACGATATGTTGGGAATCAGGCTGTTCTGTCATGGCCGCATTCTTCAAAGGTCGATGCTCGCTGTTGATATGTAGGAGCGCCGCTTGAGGCGCGAAGAGCTTGCAGCGCTTGATATAGGTAAGTTGACAATGCAAGCGCAGCAGCACGCGTTAAGTAGAGCGTGAACATTCGCGCCTCAAGCGGCGCTCCTACACGGCTTCGTAGCCAGGGTTTCGTTATCAATTATCCATTCTCAATTATCAATTGCCTTTTCAAAGCCCCATGGCCCGCCGCGCAAACCCCTGACGCAGGCCGGGCAGAATATCCATGGCCACCAGCCCCAGCTGCCGACTGTGCGCAAACAACGGTTGCTGGACCCGGAACATTTCCGGCACCCAGCGCGAGGCCTGGCTGATCAAGGCCTGGTCCTGCTCCCGGCGCTGCACGTATTGCTGCAACAGGGACAGTTTTCCCGGTGCCGACGCGCCGCCCACGGTACATGCCAGCTGAACCAGATCGCGGACGGTCAGATTGAAACCCTGGCCTGCCACCGGGTGCAGGGTGTGGGCGGCATTGCCTACCACCACACCGAAGGGCACCGCCTGGGCACAGGCATGGGTGAGTATCAGCGGGTAACGCTGACGTTCGCCGATGCCGGTAATCCGGGGCGCCTCTGCCGGGCATTGCTGCTGCAACTGCTTCAGCAAAGCACCGGACTCCATTTCCATCCAGGCATCCACCTGATCACGGGGGCCGGTCCAGACCAGGCCAAAACGGCGGTCCGGCAGCGGCAACAGCGCCAACGGCCCATCGTTGAGAAAGCGCTCGTAGGCAATACCCTGGTGGTCACTGGCCAGTGACAGGTTGGCGATCATGGCATCGTGGCCGGTATCGCTGTCCCGGGCGCTCACTCCCAGCCATTCGCGGGTACGCGACTTGGCACCATCCGCAGCGATCAGCAACGGCGTGGTCAGGGTGCGGCCGGATTCCAGGGTAGCCTCATAGCCATCTGCCAGACGGCGAATGGCGCTAAGCCGTTCCGGTGCCAGCACCTGGATAGCGGCATCCGCATACAGGGCCCGCAACAACACAAAACCCAGCCAGCGGTTTTCCACCACCGCCCCCAGCGCCGGCACCCCTTCTTCGCTGGCGCGCAGGCGGGTGATGCCGAGTCGCGAGCGGCGAGATACGTGCACGGTATCGATAGCGGCGGCATGTTCACGAATGGCCTCGGCCAATCCCAACTCATCCAGTACCGACAGGGTGCCGGCGGACAGCGCGGTGCTGCGCGCATCGAAGCTGGGCGTCAGCGGCGGTTCATCGGGCAGGGTCAGAGGATGGCTTTCCACCAGCGTCACCGCCGACGCACCGTGATGCCGCAACAACAAGGCCAGCAACGCCCCGGCCATGCCACCGCCGACGATAAGAATGGGGTCTTGCCTCTGTTCCGTCATCCAGGTTTCCCGAAACCATATAAGGGGTATCTGCAGGAGCGTATTAGCACCGGTTTTCGCTGTTAACTATTCACTATTAACTGTTAACTGCTTTTTTCATCACCGCTTCGATATCCGCTACTTCCTTCGGCACTTCATGGCTAAGCACATCACAGCCGTCTTTGGTCACCACCACATCATCCTCAATGCGGATACCGATGCCGCGCCACTGTTCGTCCACGCTGTCGTCGTCCGGCGCCACATACAGCCCAGGCTCCACGGTCAGCGCCATGCCCGGCTCCAGTTGCCGCCACTGTTCCTGCACCCGGTAGTCGCCCACATCATGCACATCCAGCCCCAGCCAGTGACCGGTGCGATGCATGAAGAAGCGGCGGTAAGCTTCGGTTTCCACCACCTCGTTGAATTCACCTTTGAGCAGTCCCAGATCCAGCAGACCCTGGGTGAGGATATGCACCACTTTTTCGTGGGGGACATTCCAGTGATTGTCCGGATGGGTAGCCTCAATAGCCGCATGCTGGCTGGCCAGCACCAGTTCGTACAAGGCTTGCTGCGGTTTGCTGAAGGTACCGCTCACCGGGAAGGTACGAGTGATGTCCGAGGCATAGTTCTCCAGCTCGCAACCGGCATCCACTAGCACCAGGTCGCCGCTTTTCAGCTTCTGGCTGTTTTCGATGTAGTGAAGGATGCAGCCATTGGCACCGCCACCGACAATACTCGGGTAGGCGGGACTGCGTGAGCCGTTGCGCATGAATTCGTGGATGTATTCCGCTTCCAGCTGGTATTCCATCATGCCCGGTTTGACCGCCTGCATGGCGCGCACATGGGCACCTGCGGAAATGCTGGCAGCGCGGCGCATCAACTTGATTTCAGCGGCGCTCTTGAACAGGCGCATGTCGTGCAGATGGTGGGCCAGGGCAACGAACTCTCCGGGCGGCTGGGCACCGGAACGGACCCGCTCACGAATACTGTTGACCCAGCCCATCAGACGGCGGTCGAATTCCGCATCGTGGCCCAGGTCGTAGTAGACTCGCTCACGGCCTTCGATCAGCCCCGGCAGGATCTCGTCGATGTCCCCGATGGGAAAGGCATCGTCCGCATCGAAGTCGCTCACCGCACCATCCGGCCCAGCCCGGTAGCCGTTCCAGATTTCCATGGCCCGATCGCGCTCGCGGCAGAACAGCACATACTCGCCGTGCTCCCGGCCAGGCAGCAGCACCATGATCGCTTCTGGTTCGCCAAAACCGGTGAGGTACCAGAAATCGCTGTTCTGCCGGTAGGGGTATTCCACATCCCGATTACGGGTGCGTTCCGGGGCAGCCGGCAGAATGGCAATGCTGTTGGGCCCCATGATACCCATCAGCTCCTGGCGGCGACGATCGAATTCCTGGCGGTTGATACTCAAGAGCACTCCTTGGTAATGGCAGCGATAACGGCGATTCTCAGTGCCGGGTAGGTGGCGTTTGCGGCGCAGGTGCCGGCTTGTCCTGGTTGCGCATGACCAGCTCAGTGTAAATCATCAGCGCTGCCATCCGGCAATGCTCCGCCACCTGCTCGAACATATCTTCCTGCTCGTCCCCGTCATCGTCCGGCGTGGCCACCTGACTGATCGCTGCCAGGTCGGACAAGGCTTCCTGGATACCCGGCGACAGGTCCTTGTCATGGGTGTTGGCCGATCCGGTACCGAATCCCACCAGAAAGCCTTCGCACCACTGGGCCACTGCCGCCACACGCAGGCCCAGCTCTTCTTCATCGCCGGGCAGCAACAGCGCCAGATCGAGGCCGGTACCCTGGAACCCTTCGTGGAGCTGATCACGCAATGAAAGCAGTGCCACCGAGAGAGCGCCGTCAAAGCCACCATCAATATCCGTATGGGCCGCCAGTACGCCCATCACTTCTTCATCGTGACCGCCATGGCCAGTGGCCAGCAGCCCCGCCATCAAACCTTGCAGTTCACTGGGGGAATGGGCCACACCGGCGGCAGCCAGGCCCTGGGCCAGGGCTTCAAAATCAATCGGGTTGGACATGACTCTATCCGTTTTGCGGGAATGGGAAGGTTATCTCGGCCCCTGTCAGGACGCCGCACAGCTTCTCAGGCAGCCCGTGAATAATGTGCGCTAAGTGGCTACCACTATTGAATTTCGTTGACCCTTGCAAACCCCACACCTATAGTTGAAACAACCTGTAATCCGGGTGGGAATGCCATTGCCGGAAAATACCGGCAGGGTGAGGGCCAATAAACAGGCTCTACGGGAACGCCGGGCCGAGAAAGGTCCACACCTTAGGCGAACAGCGTACATTTTGCCATGACGACGGAACAACAACTACGGCAACTGGAAGCCCGCGTCGATGACCTGCTGCGCATCAGTGCGCGCCTGCGTCAGGAAAACCAGTCCTTGCATGAACGCGAGGCCAAGCTGGTGGAAGAACGCGCCCAACTGCTGAAAAAAAACGATGTGGCTCGCAACAAGGTCGAAGCCATTATTTCGCGTCTGAAATCCCTGGAGCAGGAGTCCTGAGCGTGACATCCTGCCTGACACTGATCCACAGCCAATGCGGTGCCCTCGGCCATGTCTAACGAAAACTCCCTGGTAATTCATCTACTGGACAAGGAGTATCGCGTCGCCTGCCCCGCCGGTGAGCAGGACAACCTGCTGGCCGCCGCCCGCTATCTGGACAAACAACTGCGTGAAGTCCGCGATGCCAATGTGATCGGCCTGGAACGCATTGCCATCATGACCGCCCTGAACATGAGCCACGAATTGCTCAACGCCCGCAAGGCGGTATCCGAAGACTCCGAAAGCGAAGCCCGCGTCCAGGCCCTGCTCACTCGCCTGGAAGACGAAATCCAGGCCTTCGAAGACGCCCGCCGCAAGCTGTAGTCTCTTCCCTCCACGTTTCTACCCCCCCCTGTAGGAGCGCGGCTTGAGGAGCGAACCGAGCCTTGGCGAGGAAAAGCCCCGACCAACACGCATCCCTTTCTGGAAAGACCTGTCGATCCCCGGCATCCCTGATCGCCCTGCGGGCGATTTCCACGCTGACGCGTGGTTCGTCCCCTGGAAGGGAACTCCTACAGCGACTCCGAGTAAAGGCCAACGAAATCCTTTCCCTGTCAAGTCCTGACCTGCCCCCGATACCACTGTTATACTGCACCCGAGTGCTTCCTGGCCCGTTCGCCAGAGGGTCATGTCCCCGAGCCGATAAAGTAATACCCGGGGGCAAATATTGCCCTGCCTGTGTGCATGTCCGCCTATTGAGCGGAAAGCCTGAAGGTGGGGTTGCTGCCTCCACCTTGAACCTGCGGTTCAAGGGTCAAACCCGCAGCGGCGGACCGGGAAGCACCCTTTATTTCTGCATTGGCCAGCCCATGACCGCAGCTACGCGGCGGCAACTGCGCCGCCAGTTCCGACAGCAACGCCGCTCCCTGACTCCTGGCCAGCGCCGCCGGGCCAGCCACCGTGTCGGAGCTCAGCTGGATCAGGCACTAGGCCATCGCCCGGCCCGCCATCTGGCGCTG
Source organism: Alcanivorax jadensis T9 (assembly GCF_000756655.1). GTDB lineage: Bacteria > Pseudomonadota > Gammaproteobacteria > Pseudomonadales > Alcanivoracaceae > Alcanivorax > Alcanivorax jadensis. Next base: position 351,514 of record NZ_ARXU01000003.1, on the reverse strand, counting down.
TATCTGGCCAACGACGGCGAGCTCGATCTGCTACCCGGGCTCGACCACAACCGCTTCCAGCTTGCCACTACCTACCTGCCACGCCTGGACCCGATCCGCCGTGGCCACCTGCAGTTTCGCCTCTGGCAGCGGCACCACCCCATGCGCCCCAACCATTACGGCATTGCCGAACCGGCACACCACTATCGGGGTCGGGCGTTGTGGGCACTGGACGTGATTCTGCTGCCTGCAGTGGCGTTTGACGCCTGCGGCTATCGGCTAGGCATGGGGGGAGGGTATTACGACCGCACGCTGGCAGAGCTGGCGCGCAGGCCAAGGCGACCCATACTGGTGGCGGTGGGTTATGACTTTCAAAAGGTTACGGAGGGAACGCTACCGGTAGCCCCGTGGGACCAACCGGTAGATCTGACTGTTACTACTGGATGTGACTGACAACAACGCCGGCGCTATCTGCGTAGCGTTGGTAATCGTTTTCGTTGCCGCCGTAGGTCAGGCTGCTGATCAGCACGCCCAAGCCGAATATCACAGCCAGTAGCACCAGGGCGTCCGGCTTCTTCTTCATTTTTCTATCCCCAAAAAGCGGTACAGCAATACTCAAAGCGACCCGAAAGTCGTAACAAGAGTGTCACCTTAAAGCTATTACAAAATGTAAAATGCCAACCGGGTCAAAATTTGATCATTTCGCAATGTAAAGTCAAGCACTTAGCCGGCTTTGCTGACGTTTCTTAACAAAAAGGCCCATTAACTGGCTAAAAACACCCGCTTTAAACGCAAATAGTGATTGTGCCAACTATTTCAGTTCTGGCCTTCCAGCAAAGTCGCCATGGAGTGACCGAACCACCGCTATTTAGTTCAGTGTTAGTCCAGAAACAGGCGGTAGGCCGGGTTGTCGCTTTCCTCGACCATGGGATAAGGCACCTTTTTGAGATCAGCAAGCAGTCGGGAATACTTCCCGGCCTCCACCTGAAAGCCCACCAACACCCGGCCATAGGCCGCGCCATGGTTACGGTAATGGAACAGGCTGATATTCCACTTCTCTCCCAGGGACTGGAGAAACTTCATCAGGGCACCGGGGCGTTCGGGAAATTCCACCCGGAACAGCCTTTCCTGCATATCCTGGCGTGGCGCATGCCCTCCTACCATATGGCGGATGTGCAACTTGGCCATTTCGTTGCCGCTCATATCCACCACTGGGTAACCACGCTCCTCCAGGTCTGCCATCAAGGCCTGAAGGGCTTCCCCGCCCGGTCGCAGCTGGATGCCCACAAATATGTTGGCATCCCGGTCATCGCTGTAACGGTAGTTGAACTCGGTAATACCACGCCGACCCAGGGCCTGGCAGAAAGCACGAAACGCACCAGGGCGTTCGGGAATGGTCACCGCCAGAATAGCCTCGCGCTGTTCACCCAGCTCCGCCCGCTCTGACACATGGCGCAGACGGTCGAAATTCACATTGGCGCCACTCTGAATCGCCACCAGGGTCTGGTTTTCCACCTGGTGTTTGGCTACCCAGTTCTTCAGACCGGCCAGGGCCAACGCGCCGGCGGGCTCGCAGATGGCCCGGGTATCCTCGAAGGCATCCTTGATGGCCGCACAGATTTCATCGGTGGTGGCGGTAATCACTTCATCCACGTGGTGACGCAGGATCTTGAAGGTTTCCTTGCCAATCTGTTTCACCGCCACGCCATCGGCAAACAACCCCACCTCAGGCAGGATTGCACGGCGATTTTTCTCAAGCGCCACCTTCAGGCAGGCGGCATCTTCCGGTTCTACCGCGATGATTTTCACATCCGGGCGCACATATTTCACATAGGCCGCCACACCGGCGGCCAGCCCCCCGCCGCCCACAGGGATAAAGATGGCATCCAGGTCGCGACTTTGCTGACGCAGGATTTCCATACCGACCGTGCCCTGCCCGGCAATCACATCCGGATCGTCATAGGGGTGCACAAAGGTCAGGTTGTCACGCGCTTCCAGCTTGCGGGCATGAGCGAGAGCCTCATCGAAACTGTCGCCGTAGAGCACCGCCTTTCCACCATGATTGCGCACCGAGTTCACCTTGATGTCCGGCGTAGTGCGCGGCATCACGATGGTAGCCTTGATACCCATGGAACTGGCTGCCAGCGCCAGCCCCTGAGCATGGTTGCCGGCGGAGGCACAGATCACCCCGCGCTGAAGCTGCTCATCGTTGAGCTGACAAAGCTTGTTATAGGCGCCGCGCAGCTTGAAGGAAAACACCGGCTGCAGGTCTTCCCGCTTGAGCAACACCCGGTTGCCAATACGCTTGGAAATCAACGGCGCCGCATGGATGGGGGTTTCCACCGCCACGTCGTAGACGCGGGATTGCAGTATCCGTTTGACGTATTTATCCAGCATGGGGAGTTCCGGGTTGGTGTTTGGTGCGCAGAAGGGTCTAGTCTAGGGGCTGGCCGGGATAAATGCGATAGGTCGGGACTCTCCAGGGTCGAGTCATCGCCACGCCTGCCCTATAATTCCCGCACATTTCTTTTACCCGCACGACAGGACAATTTCATGGACCAGGATGCGCTGAAAAAACAGGTCGCCGAGGCGGCGCTCCGCTTTGTACCCGAGGGCGAAGTCATCGGCGTGGGGACCGGCTCCACCGCCAACTTCTTCATCGACGGCCTGGCCAGCCTGAAAGACCGCATCAAGGGTGCCGTGGCAAGCTCCGACGCCACCGCAGAACGACTCAAGAGTCACGGCATTCCGGTGTTGTCACTGAACGACGTGGACAGCTTGCCGGTGTATGTGGACGGCGCCGATGAAGTAAACGGCCATCGGGAAATGATCAAGGGCGGTGGCGGCGCACTGACTCGCGAAAAAATTGTCGCCGCTGTGGCCCGACAGTTTATCTGTATTGTTGATGGGTCCAAGCAAGTAAAACGGCTGGGGAAATTCCCGCTACCGGTGGAAGTGATCCCCATGGCGCGTTCCCATGTGGCTCGTAAACTGGTCGCTCTGGGTGGTCAGCCAGAGTACCGGGAAGACTTTGTTACCGACAACGGCAACATCATTCTCGACGTGCACAATCTGGATATTCTTAATCCCATCGAGACGGAAGAGAAAATCAATAATATTGTCGGCGTGGTTACCAATGGGCTGTTTGCCAAACGGCCTGCCGACGTGGTGCTGGTGGGCGAGAACGGCAGCGTCAATCAGTATTAAATTCTGTATTTCAAGCAATAAAAAAGGGCCGCAAATTGCGGCCCTTTTTTTCGCAAAGCGAATGACTTAATCCCAGAAGTTGAACCAGGCTTTTTCGCTGGCGTTCTCTTTGGCATTGGCATTCACATTTGCGTTAGCCTTGGCACCGTTGCCATTGACTTCGGCACTGGCATTAACGTCGGCTTCAGCGTTGGCCTTGGCGGCTTCCTTCATGTCTTCAGCAGCTTCACGCTCTGCTTCCATGCGATCTTCTGCGGCTTCGCGCTCTGCTTCAGCACGCTCTTTGGCTGCTTCTTTTTTGGCTTCAGCCTCTTCCTTCATGGCTTCTTTCTTGGCCTTGGCCTCTTCTTTCTTTGCTTCAGCCTTCTCTTTGGCAGCTTCCTTGCGAGCCTTGGCCTCTTCCTTCATTTGTTCGGCTTTGGCTTTGCCTGCATCACGCTGATCACGAACAGACTGCTCGGTGGCTTTGGCATCCGCTTCGGCGTTAACAGCAGCGTTGATACCCGCGTTCAGGTCGGCTACTGCTACCTGACTCATCATTGCGGCACCGGCGGTCATCGCCAGAATCAGTTTCTTATCCATGCTTTGTCTCCTTGAAACAACAATCAAAAGGCATATTGCCAATATGTGACGCTACCATCGGGAAATTTGCGTCACAGCTCAAGTAACAAAGCGTAAAATCGATAATCAGTCGAGATATTGATCGATAATCGCGAAAATTTTCCGGCGAAACCCCTCATCCTCGTTAACCAGCTGATGGCGCGCTCCTGGCAGCATATGAATATGCGGATCCTGGAATTTTTCCTGAATTACCTTCAAGTTATAACGCCAGTCGACGGTTTCATCCATGTCCCCCTGTATCACCACCGGCGATATCTTTATTCGTGATGCTTTCTCAAAACCCGGCAGCCATTTTTTCAACGCGGATACCCAGACTGCCGACATCCGGCGCGCCTGCAGCGGATCCTGATTTTCAAGAAAATCCAGAAAATCCGGGTCATTGGAGTTGATGGTGAAAACCCGTTTGATACTGCGAGCAAAGGGACGGATAAACGTATGTAGCCAGCGCGCCGACGACCACTTGAACGGCCGTACCAGTGGCGCCAGCAGGATCACATGCTCAAAAGGGTTGGCATCGCCGTCACCGCGACTTAACAGGTAGTCCATCACGATGGCGCCGCCAGTGCTCTGGGCGATTACATGCCAGGGCCCGGGAAAGTGGTTATCCGCCAGCGCCAGACATTGCTCGAGCACATCCCGGTAGGTACGAAAATCATCGATCACCGCCTGGGGGCCGGAACTGAGACCATGGCCGGGCAGGTCATACGCCAGCACCGCATAACCCAGCTCCAGCACATGACCAATGATATGGCGGTACAGGCCCACGTGGTCGAAGTAGCCGTGGCAGACCAGCACGGTGCCGCGCGGCTCCCTAGGGCGCCAGGCATGCACCGACAGCTGGTGACCGGCAGCCTCGAAATAACCGAAGCCATGCTCCAGATCCGGCAGGCGCTCTGCGAAATTCAGGCCATAGTATGCAACGTAGCGCCGGGTGGATTCACTGAGCGGATCAAACGCTTCCCAGTTGAGGGGCTGCCACTGCTGAACAATATGCTCACGGTCGAAAGGATTTGCCATAGCCGGTAAGAGGTCTCCACGGTTTACTCACGGCGGCTTCTGATAATACGGCGCCAGGAGGACGCACACCATGCACCTGACCGCCGATACTCTCAAGGACCTGCCACGCCAACAACGGGTCAACCTGATCAACAGCCTGTCCGGCTTCAAGAGCGCAAACCTGCTGGGCACCCGCGCCAGTAATGGCCAGGAGAACCTGTCCATTGTCAGCTCCTGCTTCCATCTGGGCGCCGACCCGGCCCTGATCGGCATGATCATTCGCCCCCACTCCGTGGACCGGCACAGCCTGGAGTACCTAATGGAAACCGGCTTCTATACGCTCAACCAGGTGCATGGCGACATGGTGCCTGCCGCCCACCAGACCGCCGCACGCTACCCGCGCGAGGTGTCCGAGTTCACGGCCACCGGTCTGACGCCGGCTTACCTGCCTGATTTCCCGGCACCGTTTGTGGAGCAGGCACGCATCCGCCTGGGCATGGTGCTGCTGGAAACCCACACACTGCAGATCAACGACACCGTGATGGTGATTGGCGCCATCGAACATATCCAGTTGCCCGGCTATGCCCTCGGCAGTGACGGTTATGTGGATATTGAGAAAGCCGGGACGGTGGCCCTGTCAGGCCTGGACAGTTATCACCTGACCCACCGCCAGGCACGCTGGAGCTACGCCAAACCGGACCAACCCCTGAATCGCCTGGAGCCGGTCAACCCAGGCAGCGATCAGGGTTAGCCATGCCAGGGAAACTATTGCACCCTGTCGGGGACTAATTGACGACCCAATACCGCGTCATCGAGAAGGACCCGATATGCAAACACCAAAGCTATCCTTGCTGGCAGGCGCCGCCATCGCTCTTGCCGCCTGCAGTAGTCACCCGCAAGGAACCACTGCCATGGTAACCAGCGAGCAACTTCAGGGCAGCGCCTGGCAAGTTAATAACCTCAATGGTTCTGACGTGGGCGACGCGCTGGTTACCCTTAACTTCCACGAACCCGGTCGACTGGCTGGCAAAGCCGCCTGCAACAATTACATGGCCAGCTATACGCTGGAGGATGACAGTTTCACGGTGAAGACCGGTGGCGTCACCATGATGGCCTGCCCACAGCCGCTGATGAAACTGGAGCAGCAGTTTCTGGATGCCCTGGAAGGAGTCAACCAGGCCGATATCAGCGAGGACGGGCAACTGATCCTCAGCGGCACTGACGAGGTAAGGATCGAAGCTTCCCGTCAGAAATAACCGCGCCAGATACAACAAGGCCCCGCATTGCGGGGCCTTGTTGTGATACCGGTGCTGTTTTGGCGCACTGGATTACTTGACGCGCGGATCCAGCTCGCCGGCTTCGTAGCGCATGAACATGCTTTCCAGGCTGATCGGCTTGATCTTGTCCGCATTGCCGGCGGTGCCAAAGGCCTCGTAACGGTCAATACAGATATCACGCATGGCGGTGATGGATTCTTTCAGGTACTTGCGCGGGTCGAATTCGGCCGGGTTATGGGCCAGGAAACGACGAATCGCACCGGTGGACGCCAGGCGCAGATCGGTATCGATGTTCACCTTGCGCACGCCGTGTTTGATGCCTTCCTGAATCTCTTCCACCGGCACCCCGTAGGTCTCCGCGATCTCGCCACCGTACTCGTTGATGATGGCCAGCCAGTCCTGCGGTACGGAGGAAGAACCGTGCATTACCAGGTGAGTATCCGGGATGCGCTTGTGGATCGCCTTGATCTGCTCGATGGCCAAAATGTCACCGGTGGGCGGACGGGTGAACTTGTAGGCACCGTGGCTGGTGCCGATAGCGATCGCCAGGGCATCCACCTTGGTTTGCTTGACGAAGTCCGCCGCCTCTTCCGGATCGGTGAGCATCTGATCGTGGCTCAGGGTCCCTTCGGCACCAATACCATCTTCTTCACCGGCCTGGCCGGTTTCCAGGGAGCCAAGACAACCCAGCTCGCCTTCCACGGAGACGCCACAGGCGTGGGCCATGGCCACCGCTTCCTGGGTCACGCGCACGTTGTAGTCGTAATCCATCGGCGTCTTGCCATCTTCACCCAGAGAACCGTCCATCATCACCGAGGAGAAGCCCAGCTGGATGGAACGCTGACACACGGAGGGGCTGGTGCCGTGATCCTGGTGCATCACCACCGGGATATGCGGAAACTCTTCGGTGGCCGCCAGAATCAGATGACGCAGGAAAGGGGCACCGGCATATTTCCGGGCGCCGGCGGAGGCCTGCACAATCACCGGGGAATTGGTCTGGTCCGCGGCTTCCATGATGGCGCGCATCTGTTCCACGTTATTGACGTTAAAGGCCGGTACGCCATAGCCATATTCGGCGGCGTGATCCAGCAACTGTCGCATGCTTACGAGTGCCATTGTGTTTCCCCTTCGGTTCCGTGGGCAGCGATGCTGCCCGTTTCCTGTTCAGTCATTGCAAAGACCGCCGCAGCGACCTTTTCTTCAGTCTTTCGCCCGCGCTTCCAGCATGGCTACCGCCGGCAACACCTTGCCTTCCACGAATTCCAGAAAGGCACCGCCACCGGTTGAGATGTAGCTGATGCGATCGGTAATACCGTACTTGTCCACCGCTGCCAGAGTGTCACCGCCACCAGCAATGGAGAAGGCATCAGAGTCGGCAATGGCTTCTGCCATTTCCTTGGTGCCCTCGCCAAACTGGTCAAACTCGAACACACCCAGCGGGCCATTCCAGATAATGGTCTTGGCTTCCTTCATCAGCGCCGCGACGATGTGGGCAGTCTGCGGGCCAATATCCAGAATCAAGTCATCGTCGGCCACCTCTGCCACCTTCTTGGCAGTCGCTTCAGCGGATTCGGCAAATTCCTTGGCGGTAACCACATCCACCGGGATCGGGATATGGACCTTGTCGGCAATTTTCTGCGCCGCCGGAATCAGGTCTTTCTCATAAAGGGATTTGCCTACCGGGTGGCCGGCCGCCGCCAAGAAGGTGTTGGCTATACCGCCGCCCACTACCAACTGGTCCACCACATCGGACAGGGATTCCAGCACTTCCAGTTTGGTGGACACCTTGGAGCCCCCAACAATCGCCACCAGCGGTTTTTCCGGTGCGTTCAGCGCCTTGCCCAGGGCATCCAGCTCATTGGCCAGCAGCGGCCCGGCACAGGCTACCGGAGCAAACTTGCCCACACCATGGGTAGACGCCTGGGCCCGGTGAGCGGTACCAAACGCGTCCATGACATAGATATCACACAGGGCTGCCATCTTTTGTGACAGTGCCTCGTCGTCTTTTTTCTCGCCCTTGTTAAAGCGCACGTTCTCGCACAACACCACCTGGCCTTCTGCCACATCCACGCCGTCCAGCCACTCTTTTACCAGCGGCACGTCGCGATCCAGCAGCTTGCCCAGATGATCGGCCACCGGCTGCAGGGAAAATTCCTCGGCATACTCGCCTTCGGTGGGGCGGCCCAGATGGGACATCAGCATTACCCTGGCACCGGCCTTGAGTGCGTGCTCGATGGTGGGCAGGGAGGCGCGGATACGCGCGTCGCTGGTGACCTTGCCGTCTTTCACCGGCACGTTCAGGTCTTCACGGATAAGAACACGCTTGCCTGCCAGATCCAGGTCGGTCATGCGTTTGAAGTTCATGTCGTACTTACCTCATTCACGGCCACCCGCTCGGGTGCATCCATTCATTCAAGCTTGATGTGATTCAGCCAGCGTCGCCACCCAGTCGAGCAGTCGGTTCGCATAGCCCCATTCGTTGTCGTACCAGGCCACCACCTGCACCATCTCGCCCTGCACCCGGGTCTGGGTGCCATCGACGATGGCAGATTCCGGCCGATGGTTGAAATCCACGCTCACCAGCGGTGCGTCATTGTAACCAATCAGCGCGCTGGCTTCTTTCGATTGCTGCTGCAGCCACTGGTTCAGACTGTCCCCGTCAGGGGTCTCTTCCAGCAGCAGGGTCAGCTCCACCATGGCCACATTCAAGGTGGGCACACGGATGGAATGACCGCTTATCTTGCCCGCCAGTTGCGGTAACACCTGCTGTACTGCCCCTATGGCACTACTGGTGGTGGGCACGATATTCTGTGCCCCGGCCCGGCCCCGGCGCGGATCCCGATGGACATGGTCCAGCAGGGTCTGGTCCGAGGTGTAGGAGTGGATCTCCTTCATCAGTACCTGGCGGATGCCATAGGCCTGATCCAGCCGGGTCAGTAGCGGTGCGATACAGTGAGTGGTACAGGAGGCCGCCGACAACACCTTGCTATCGTCGCGGACGTCCCTGTGGTTCACGCCATACACCACGATCTGATCGGCCAGATCAAACGGCACCGCACCAATGATGACCCGTTTGGCACCAGCAGTCAGGTGCCGCGAGGCACCGGCATGGCTGCGGAAATGGCCGGAGCATTCCAACACCAGATCCACGCCCATCTCACCCCAGGGCAACTGTTCCGGCTTCGGCTGTTCCAGCAGCCGGGGAGCCTGGTTACCGATACGCAGCATGCCTTCAATCAGCTCCGCCGGCTCCGCCAGACGACCATGGGTGGTGTCATAGCGGGTCAGGTAAAGCAGGTCTTCCGGGCGACCCTTGTCATTGATCGCCGCCAGCGTAAACGGTGCCTGCCAGCCGGCGCCTTCGCGCTCGGCAAGGGCACGGACAAAGGAACGCCCGATACGGCCGTAGCCGTTAATCGCGACTTTCACTTAGAGCAGGCTCTCCACGGCCTGCTGCACTGCCTCGGCAGTGATATTGAAGTGCTTGAACAGGTCGCCAGCCGGGGCGGAGGCGCCGAAACTGTTCATGCCCACGATCTTGCCGTCCAGGCCCACAAAGCGGTACCAGTAATCGGCGATGGCCGCTTCCACTGCGACCCGGGCACGCACGTCGGAAGGCAGCACGCTTTCCTGATAATCGCGATCCTGGGCCAGGAACTCTTCCACGCAGGGCATGGACACCACACGCACATTCTTGCCGGTGAGTGCCTTGGCCGCATTCACCGCCAGTTCCACTTCGGAGCCGGTGGCGATAATGATGGCGTCCGGGGTGCCGTCACCGGTCTGCAGCAGGGTGTAGCCACCTTTCTCGGCATCAACCAGCTGCGCCTCGCCACGCTCCATGCAGGGCAGACCCTGGCGGGAGAAGATCAGGGCGGAGGGACCGTCCTGACGGACGATGGCTTTCTTCCAGGCCACGGCAGATTCCACCGTGTCACAGGGACGCCAGGTGCGCATGTTCGGCGTCAGGCGCAGGTTGGCCATTTGCTCGATGGGCTGGTGGGTCGGCCCGTCTTCACCCAGACCGATGGAATCGTGGGTGTAGACCAGAATGTTGGGCTGGTGCATCAGCGCCGCCATGCGCACCGCGTTACGGGCGTATTCCATGAACACCAGGAAGGTGCCGCCATAGGGACGCAAGCCGCCATGCAGACACAGACCATTCTGGATTGCCGTCATGGCGAATTCACGCACCCCGTAATGGATGTAGTTGCCGCTGGCATCATCGGCGGTGACCGACTTGCAGCCTTTCCAGATGGTGTTGTTGGAGCCGGCCAGATCGGCGGAACCACCGGCCAGTTCCGGCAGCAACGGGCCGAAGGCATCCAGGGTGTTCTGGCTGGCCTTGCGAGTCGCGACCTTGTCACCTTTCTCCTGACATTCGCGGATATAGGCATCCGCCTGCTCCAGGAAGCTGGCCGGCAGCTCACCGGCCTGACGGCGCAGGAAATCCGCCGCCAGCTCCGGGTAGGCGGCTTTATAGGCGTCGAACCGCTGCTGCCAGTCACTCTGGGCAGCGGCACCTTTTTCGCTACCATCCCAGGCCTGCTTGATGTCAGCAGGGATCTCGAAGGGACCGTGCTTCCAGCCCAGGGAGTCGCGGGTCAGGGCAATTTCATCTTCACCCAGGGCGGCACCGTGGGATTCTTCCTTGCCCTGCTTGTTGGGGCTGCCGAAACCGATAACGGTCTTGCAACAGATCAGGGTGGGCTGATCGGTATTGGCGCGGGCATTCTCGATGGCCACCTGCACCTCTTCGGCGTTGTGGCCATCCACATTGGGAATCACTTGCCAGCCGTAGGCACGAAAACGTTCCACGGTGTCATCGGTGAACCAGCCTTCCACCTCACCATCAATGGAAATGCCGTTGTCGTCGTAGAAGGCCACCAATTTGCCCAGGCCCAGGGTGCCGGCCAGGGAACAGGCTTCGTGGGAGATGCCCTCCATCATGCAGCCATCACCCAGGAAGCAGTAGGTGTAGTGATCGACGATGGCGTGCCCTTCACGGTTGAACTGGCCCGCCAGCATCTTTTCCGCCAACGCCATGCCCACCGCATTGGCAATACCCTGGCCCAGCGGACCCGTGGTGGTTTCGATGCCCGGGGCGTCGCCATATTCCGGGTGCCCGGCGGTGGGGCTGCCCAGCTGACGGAAATTCTTGATGTCGTCCAGGCTGACACCGTAGCCACTCAGGTGCAGCAGGCTGTAAAGCAGCATGGAACCGTGACCATTGGACAGCACGAAGCGATCCCGGTCTGGCCAAGCGGGGTCCTGCGGATTGTGCTTGAGGAAGCCGCGCCAGAGTACCTCGGCGATATCGGCCATTCCCATGGGCGCACCGGGGTGCCCGGAATTGGCTTTCTGTACCGCATCCATGCTCAGGGCACGGATAGCGTTGGCGAGTTCACGGCGGGCGGGGGCACTGGACATGCAGGGCTCCAAACTGGCTGGTGGCTGAAAAGGGGCGCTATTGTCCCTCATGGGGGTAATAGCTACAAGCCGCAAGCTGCAAGCCGGAAGGCAGCCCGCAAACCACTGAAAGGCGGCCATGACGGCATCGGCGACATATCGCTCCCCCGCTGCTCATCGCCCGCCTGGGGCACTGGCGGCGCCCGCAAAAATCTATATCAATTTATTTTGATTTAGACTCCCGTTACGCTAGACTCCCTCTCTATGAATGCACAAGCACCCGACGCACCGGAGATCACTGATCATCTGGCGGGCTTCCTCAAGGCCGCTGGCGACCCGTTACGTCTGCAGGTGCTGCAGGTGCTGGGCCAGAACAGCTTCGGGGTGCTGGAGCTGTGCGACATCATGGCCATGAAACAGTCCGGCATGAGCCACCACCTGAAGGTGCTGGCCCAGGGCGGCCTGGTGGAGAAGCGGCGGGAAGGCAACTCGATCTTCTACCGCCGCCGCCTGCCTCAGGCGGACAGCGTAGAGGGCGCGCTTCACGGAGCCTTGCTGGATGAGCTGGATGATGGGCACCTGGATGCCGGTGTTGCCGAGCGACTGGAGCAGGTACAAAACCAGCGGGCGGCGCAAAGCCGGGCCTTTTTTGCCCGCCATGCGGAACTGGACGACCAGCAGGAACTGATTGCCGACTACGGCCAGTACGCAGAGCAGGCCCTGGAGCTTCTCACCCGGGCCTGCCCGGAGGGCCCAGATGGCAAGCGTGCCCTGGAAATCGGCCCCGGGGATGGCCAGTTTTTGCTCGAGTTGTCGACACACTTCGATACCGTGCTGGGCCTGGACAATGCCGAGGCCATGCTGGAACGGGCCCGCCAGAGCCTGACTGTCGCCAAACGGAAAAATGTGCAACTGATACTGGGTGAATGGCCCGCCAGCGCCCCCACCCTGCCCACGGTGGATGCGGTGGTACTGAACATGGTGCTGCATCACCTGCCGGCCCCCGCCAGCGCCATTGGTGCGGCGGCCCGGCAGTTGAATGAAGGCGGCACCCTGCTGATCACCGACCTGTGTCGGCACGACCAGCACTGGGCTCACGAGGCCTGTGGTGATTTCTGGCTTGGCTTCGAAGAAGCCGATCTGGTGGACTGGGCCGGCCGCGCCGGTCTGGAGTTGCAGGAAAGCCAGTTTCTGGCCCTGCGCAATGGTTTTCAGGTGCAGGTACGCACCTTCAGGAAGAGTTGAAAGTTTAAAGTTCAAAGTTGAAACACGAAAATGTCACCGTGCTGGCTCGAAAGCTTTGGGCCACGCGCTGCAACCTTCAGATGAAAACGCGGGCACGGCCTTTACGAATACAAAACACCCCACCCGCGCTTTTCAACTTTGAACTTTAAACTTTCAGCTAATGTTTTTGGCGCCTGTTGAAGGCAACGTAACGCACACTTGAATAACGGGAGCACTCCAGTAATGAGTGAATATTCCATCTTTACCTCCGAATCTGTATCCGAAGGCCACCCGGATAAAATGGCCGATCAGATCTCGGACGCCGTTCTGGATGCCATCATCAAGGATGACCCCCATGCACGGGTGGCGGTGGAAACCATGGTGAAAACCGGTATGGCCATCGTCGCCGGCGAAGTCCGCACCAGCACCTATGTGGAACTGGAGGACATCGTTCGCCAGGTCATTCTGGATATCGGCTATGACAGCTCCGACAAGGGTTTCGACGGTGCCAGCTGTGCGGTACTCAACGGCATCGGCAAACAGTCCGCGGATATCGCGATCGGTGTCGACGAGGCCGAAGACAAGGAAATGGGCGCAGGCGACCAAGGCCTGATGTTCGGTTTTGCCACCGACGAAACCAACACCCTGATGCCGGCGCCGATTTATTACTCCCACCGTCTGGTGGAGCGACAGGCGGAACTGCGCAAGAACGGCACCCTGCCGTGGCTACGCCCGGATGCGAAAAGCCAGGTCACCCTGCGCTACGACAACGGCAAGCCGGTGGCCGTGGACGCGGTGGTGCTGTCCACCCAGCACGCTCCGGAAATCAAGCTGGCGGACCTGCGCGAAGCGGTGATGGAAGAAATCATCAAGCCGGTACTGCCCGAAGAGTGGCTGCACAAGGACACCCTGTACCACGTGAACCCCACCGGGATTTTCGTGATCGGCGGCCCCATGGGTGACTGTGGCCTGACCGGTCGCAAGATCATCGTGGATACCTATGGCGGCATGGCCCGTCACGGTGGTGGCGCTTTCTCCGGCAAGGACCCGTCCAAGGTAGACCGCAGCGCGGCCTACGCCGGTCGCTATGTGGCCAAGAACATCGTCGCCGCCGGCCTGGCCAGCAAGTGCGAAATCCAGGTGAGCTATGCCATTGGCGTGGCCGAGCCCACCTCTATTTCCGTTAACACCTTCGGCACCGGCAAGATCAGCGACAACGCCATCGTCGACCTGGTCCGCGAGCACTTCGACCTGCGCCCGCGCGGCATTATCGAAATGCTCGACCTGCGCAAGCCGATCTACCGGCCCACTGCCAGCTACGGCCACTTCGGCCGCGAAGGCTTCAGCTGGGAGAAAACCGACAAGGCGGCAGACCTGGCCAAGGCGCTTTAATAACGACATCACTGCCGGCGGCGTCTTTGCGACGGCGCCGACAACATCCCGATAACGTCTGCCCAGTGAGGGGCGCTGCAGCGGCATGACCGCGAGGCTCGCAGGGCGGACACAGAAAGAGCAACGGCGCCCATTCGTCAAAAACGAATGGAGAACACCATGAACGCAAAAGCGAACACTTTCACCGACTTTAAAGTGGCAGATATTTCCCAGGCCGCCTACGGTCGCTCCGAGATTCATATTGCCGAAACCGAAATGCCGGCACTGGTCACCATCCGTGAAAAGTACCGGGCCGAACAGCCGCTGAAAGGCGCCAAGATCATCGGCTGTATCCACATGACCATTCAGACTGCAGTACTGATCGAAACCCTGGTCGCCTTGGGCGCGGAAGTGCGCTGGTCAAGCTGCAACATCTTCTCCACCCAGGACCATGCCGCTGCCGCCATCGCTGCCGCCGGCGTACCGGTATTCGCCTGGAAAGGGGAAACCGAAGAAGAGTACATGTGGTGCATCGAGCAAACCTGTCGCGACGGCAATGGTGAGCTGTGGGACGCCAACATGATCCTGGATGACGGCGGCGATCTGACCGGCTACATCCACGAGACCTACCCGCAGATGCTGGACAACATCCACGGCATCACCGAAGAAACCACCACTGGCGTGCACCGTCTTTACGAGATGCTGAACAAGGGCACTCTGAAAGTGCCGGCGGTGAACGTGAATGACTCCGTCACCAAGAGCAAGAACGACAACAAGTACGGTTGCCGCCATTCTCTCAATGACGCCATCAAGCGCGGCACCGATCACCTGCTGTCCGGCAAGAAAGCGCTGGTTATCGGCTATGGTGACGTGGGCAAGGGCTCTGCCCAGTCCCTGCGCCAGGAAGGCATGATCGTCAAGGTCACCGAAGCGGATCCGATCTGTGCGATGCAGGCCTGCATGGACGGCTACGAAGTGGTCAGCCAGTTCAAGGACGGAGTCAACGACGGCACCGAGGCGTCCATCAACAAGGAGCTGCTGGGCACCACCGACCTTCTGGTCACCACCACCGGCAACTTCAATGTCTGTGACGCCAACATGCTCAAGGCATTGAAGAAAGGCGCTGTGGTTTCCAACATCGGCCACTTCGACAACGAAGTGGACACCGCCTTCATGCGCAAGACCTGGGAATGGGAAGAGGTCAAACCGCAGGTGCACAAGGTATGGCGCAACAAGGCCGAGGGCGACTTCCTGCTGCTACTCTCCGAGGGTCGCCTGGTAAACCTGGGCAACGCCACCGGCCACCCCAGCCGCATCATGGATGGCTCCTTCGCCAACCAGGTACTGGCGCAGATGTATCTGTTCGACCAGGGCTACGCCAAGCACTCTGACACCGTGAAAGAAAAAATGCTCAAGGTGGAAGTGCTGCCCAAGCACCTGGACGAAGAAGTGGCCCGCTACATGGTGCAGGGCTTCGGTGGCGTGATCACCAAGCTCACCAAAGAGCAGGCAGACTACATCGGCGTGGACGTGAACGGCCCGTACAAGCCAGAGCACTACAAGTACTAAAGGCATTTTTACCACAGAGGGCACAGGAAACACTGAGGAAAAAAGAACGCACATTCAATGCGCATTTTTAACTCTGTGTGCTCCGTGACCTCTGTGGTGAAATAGCTTTTGATCGAAAAGGCACTAGCCAAATGAGCAAAAGAATCAGTTTTGAATTTTTCCCGCCGAAAACCGATGCGGGAAAAGAAAAGCTGCTGGCTACCCAGCAGAAACTCTTGGCCAAGAATCCGGAGTTTTTTTCCTGCACCTTTGGTGCCGGGGGTTCCACCCGTGACAACACCCGCGACATGGTCAACCAGTTGCGCAATCAACATGGCGATACGGCCCCGCATCTGAGCTGCATTGGCCAGAGCCGTGAGGAAATTCTGGAACTGGTCAACGGCTACAAGGCCGCCGGCGTTACCCGTATCGTGGCCCTGCGTGGCGATCTGCCCTCCGGCATGGGCTATGCCCAGAGCGAGATCAAGTACGCCGACGAACTGGTACAGCTGATCCGCGAGGAAACCGGCGATCACTTCACCCTGGAAGTGGCTGGCTACCCGGAAATGCATCCCCAGGCACGCAGCTTCGAAGACGATATTGCCCACTTCAAGCGCAAGATCGACGCCGGCGCCAACAGCGGCCTGACCCAGTATTTCTACAACGCGGATGCCTACGGTTACTATCTGGATGCGCTGCAGAAAATCGGCTGCGACGCCCCGGTTTATCCAGGCATCATGCCGATTCTCAACGTGGCCAACCTGGTGCGCTTCTCCAGCACCTGCGGCGCCGACATTCCCCGCTGGCTGCACAGCAAGCTCAACGACATCAAGGATGATGACGCGGCAGTGAAAGCCTTCGGCGAGGAAGTGGTCACCCGGTTGTGCGAACGCCTGCTGGCCATGGGCGCACCGGGCCTGCATTTCTACACCATGAACCAGGCCGGCCCGAATCTGCGGATTCTGGATAATCTGGGGCTTTGACAGGCAGCGACTAGTCTCGAGTCGGAGCCGCTGTAGGAGCGGCGCTTGAGCCGCGAACCTTGCGCAGCAAGGAAATCGCCGGCAGGGCGATCAGGCATTCAAGCACTCGACAGGCCTCATTCATAGCGCTGTGGAATCCTTGAATCTCTGTTGCCTCGCTACGCTCGGTTCGCACCTCAAGCGGTGCTCCTACGCGGCTTCGTAGAAATGGCGAAACCCTTGGAGCACCCCCAATCCAATCGAGCGTAGCTCGTAGCTAGATCATTCCGCTATTTCCCTTAGCGCATAACCGTATTTCCCCACCTGCTCCCTCCTCCCTAAGCTTGAATATGAACATTCATGGAGCTGGCCCGGGCCGGTCACAAACTGTCCCTGCGGCGGCTCACTATTCCCGGGCTATCATCTCTGGGAGGAGGTTTATCATGCCTGCCCGCGCACTGGCTGATTTTCTCGACAACAACAATGTGAACTATCACTGCTATAACCACCCGCCTGCCATGACCGCTTCCGAGGTGGCCCAATTTAGCCATATTCCGGGACGCCACATGGCAAAGACGGTGATCGTGGATGTGGACGGTGAACTGGCCATGGCGGTGTTGCCATCCGATCAGTACCTGGATCCGGACCGGTTACGCCAGGCGTTGAATGCCAACAGCGTCCGGCTGGCCCACGAGGAAGACTTCAAGGACCGTTTCCCTCTTTGCGAGCCCGGCGGCGAACCGCCCTTCGGCAATCTCTATGACATGAAGGTCTATGTGGATGACACCATGCTCAGCGAGGACTGGTTGGCCTTTAACGCAGGTACCCACACGGAAGTGATCAAGATGGGCATGGGCGATTTCCTGCGCCTCAGTCAGGCCCAGTCCTGCTCCTTCGCCATGCTGCATTAAATCTTGATAGTCATCTCTACCCCTCACCCGGTCACCGGGTGAGGGCCTCCAGTTTTCCTCCGGGCCCGCCGACTTCCTGTCATCACTCCTGCATTTCACCATGGTATGCTGACCAAAAATCAGCTGATGGAAATGCTTCGAATGTCCCGCTCCCCCCTGCGCCGTACCAAGATTGTCGCCACCGTTGGCCCTGCATCGTCCTCCGAGACTCGACTCGATGCCCTGATCCGGGCCGGCGTCAATGTGTTCCGCCTGAACTTTTCCCACGGCAACGCCGACACTCACCGGCAAACCGCGCAAATCATTCGCCGTTGCGCGGAGCAATGCGGCGAGCATGTGGCGATTCTGGCAGACCTGCAGGGTCCGAAAATCCGCATCGGCAGTTTCCCCAATGGCCCCATCCTGCTGAAGGCCGGCCAGGCCTTTGCCCTGGATACCGCCCTGGCCGACGACGCCGGCAACGATCAACAGGTAGGCGTGAGTTATCCGCCACTCCCGGACGATTGCCAGCCCGGCGATGTGTTGCTGCTGAACGACGGCCTGCTGGAGCTGAAAGTCACGGCCATCACTGGTACCCGGGTGGACTGCACGGTGCAGGTGGGCGGCGACCTGTCTGATCACAAGGGAGTGAACCGCAAGGGTGGCGGGCTCAGCGCCCGGGCGCTCACCGACAAGGATCTGGCTGACATCATTACCGCCGCCGACATGGACGTGGATTTTTTGGCCCTCTCCTTTCCTCGCGACGCTGAAGATGTGGAAGAAGCCCGCCGCCGCTACCGGCAGGCCGGTGGCCAGGGCGGCATTATTGCCAAGATTGAACGAGCCGAAGCGGTGGCTGACGACGCCACTCTGGATGCCATCATTGAGGCCTCCGACGGCGTCATGGTGGCGCGCGGTGACTTGGCCGTGGAGATTGGCGACGCCGAACTGGTGGGGGTGCAGAAACATATTATTCGCCGGGCACGGGCACTGAACCGCTTCGTGATCACCGCCACACAGATGATGGAATCCATGATTCATAGTCCGCAACCCACTCGTGCAGAAGTCTCCGATGTGGCCAATGCGGTACTGGATGGCACCGACGCGGTGATGCTGTCAGCGGAAACTGCGGTGGGCGAATATCCGGTAGAAACCGTACAGGCCATGGACCGCATCATTCTTGGGGCCGAGCGTACCTGGCAGGAAAGACGCACCGATCGTCCCATCAACGACAATGCCGACAACATTGATGAAGTGATCGCCATGGCCGCCATGCAGGCTGCCAACCGTCTCAGCAACGTCACTGCCATCATTGCCATGACCGAAAGCGGCAACACCCCGCGGCTGATGTCACGGCTGCGCTCCGGCATCCCCATCTATGCCTTCACCCCCTACCCCAGCAGCCAGCGCCGGGTCGCCATTCTGCGGGGCGTGCGCGCCATCCCCTTTGATAGCCATGCCATTGCCAGCGATGAAGTGAACCGCCGTGCAGTAGCGATCCTGGAAGAAATGGGTGTGGTTCAGGACGGCGACCGGGTACTGATCACCAAGGGCAACTACAACGATGCTCATGGTGGCACCAACACCTTGAAGGTGATCCAGGTGGGCGGCAATATTCAGTAACACACCGTCTGTCTTGTAACAGCCCCTAACCATTCCCATACGCAAAAAGACGCCAGCAGCGGAACGGCGGTACTAGACTCATTGTTACCCTTCCCACAGGAAGCATAACAATGAGAATCGGTCTGGTTGTGGACTCGGGTTGTGATCTGCCCAAGGACTTTATTGACGCTAACAACATCCTGGTCATGCCGGTGCCCATCCGCATCGGCAAGGAAATTTTCGTGGACGACCGCGACCCGCAACGGGCCCGGGAGTTTTACGCCCGCCATGAAGTGGACAAGAACCACGATGCGGAAACTGCTCCGCCCACGGTGGACCAGATCCGCACCCTGTTCCTGGAACAGGCGGTGGGAGACTTCGATTACGCGCTGGTACAAACGGTACCAAAGAGTCGCAGCCCGATCTTCGAAAACGCCACGGAGGCGGCCCATGCCATCCTCGGCGACTACAGAAAGTACCGTGAAGCCGCCGGTCGTGAAGGGCCGTTCCGCATCCGGGTCAGTGACAGCCAGACACTGTTTGCCGGCCAGGGAGTTCTGGCGGCAGAAACCATGCGGCTTATCAATGCCGGCATGAAAGTCGGTGACATCCGCCAGCGCATCAGCGACCTGACCCCGAAAACCTCGGGTTACGCTGTGGTGCCGGATCTCTACTACGTGCACAAACGAGCCCGCAAGAAAGGCGATAAGAGCGTGGGCTTTGTTGGCGCGCTGATGGGCTCGGCGCTGGACATCAAACCCATCCTCTGCGCCCGCCAGGACCAGACCTTCCCGGTGGCCAAGGTGCGTGGCTTTGAAACCGCCGTGGAGAAGATGTTCACCCACGCCTGCACCTGCGTGGAAGAGGGCCTGTTGACCCCCATCGTCTGCGTCAGCTACGCCGGCGACCCGGACGCGGTCTACCAGATGCCCGGCTTCAGCAAATTGAAAGCCACCACGGAAAAGCACCAGGTAGATCTGCTGATCAGCCACATGGGGCTCACCGGCGGCGTCAATATCGGCCCCGGTGCCATCAGTGTGGGCTTTATCTCCGACCAGATGGACTTTGCCTGAACCTGCCCGGTGAGATAAATCGACAACCGGTCGCGGGCAATATGGGCTTTATCGGCACAGAACCGAACTGAACACTCACCGCTGCGCTTTCTTGAGCGCCGCGCGGCAACGGCTTTTCGGCAACACCCATCCTCCTCCATTGCTGGCATAGTAGCGCCAGCCATAGGCAGGCTGCGCCAGACAGCCTGTATTCAGGGCGGCCCGGACTGTGCTCCGCGCCGCTATAGTGAAGGAGGAACCATGTCTGATTCCATCAGTACCTTGAAGAACAAGGGGCTGCCAGCGGACGCGCTGGCCTTTATCGAGTCCCTGCCCGCCGATCAGGCCAGCAAGCTGGCCGATACCGTCCTTGCGGCTTTGGAAACCAAAGACGCCAGAGTCGAAAAAGCGATGAACAACGCACTTAACGTCGTGCCCGGGCCCTTCCGCCGCCCGGTGAAGAAAATGCTGTTCGGTTAAGGAGATAGACATGCATATTGAAACTCAGGCCGAACTGCTCAAACTCAGCCGCCTGCTGGAAACCGAAGAAAACAACCTGGCCTTCCTGGACGGCCAGGATCTTGGCGCCCTGGCCACCTTCCGTGGTGCCGTATCCGGCTTCTTCTACGAACAACACCAGGACAGCTATCAGCGCCTGGCCGGCATCAGCAAGCTGGTGCCCACCGGTGCCAGCGCCAAACTGGCCACCACTGTACTGGGCTCCGTGCTCGCCGCCGGCATTGCCTCCGAGCTGCCCCCCGAACGCGCCATCAAGCTGGCCGACAAGCTTCCGGAAGAATTTCTGGCCAAGCTCTGCATCCATCTTGAGCCCACGTATTCCCGGGACCTGCTGGCCGCCATGCCTGACAAGATTGTCGCCTCTGTGGCCAAGACCCTGCTGGCCATGGGCGAGCACATCACCCTGGCCCGCTTTGTGGCCGTGATTCAGACGTCAGCCCTGAAAGCCGTCACCAGCAGCATCGAAGACGGCGAAGCCATGGTAAAGATTGCCCTTTACCTGGAAGACAAGAGCAAGCTGGACACCCTGCTGGCACTACTCAGCGAAACACAGCAACGAGCTACCCTGAAAGCCGCCACCGACCATGAACTGTGGCCGGCGGTACTGTCCCTGAACGGACACCTGAACACCGAGCTGCGCGGCCAGATGGGCAACCTGGTGGCCGAGCAGGGCGAAACCGTCATCAGTCACATCATTGAAGTGGCCAGCGAACAGCGCCTGTGGACCAACCTGCTACAAGCCGTGAATGCCATGGATAACCAGCATCAGCAGATGGTGGTAAATGTGCCCAAGCTGCGCGAAGCAGACATCATGGAAAGCCTGATTGCCACCGTGGCCAGCGAAAACAGCTGGGATGAGCTGCTCACCCTATTGCCGCTACTGGATCAGGAACACCTGACGCCGGCGGTGGATGTGCTCACCGGTAGCCAGCCGGAGGCACTGGGCCAGGCGCTGGGGCAGGCCCACGACAGCAAGCTGCTGGGTCTGTTCGGCCACCTGCCTGAGGCGGAGCTGCCCCGTGTGGCCAAGGCGCTCAAAGGCCTGGCAGCCGAAAGCTGGCAAGCCTTCCTGGCGCGCAACAGCGACGCTCACGAGATCGAGGCGCTGAAAGCGGAGATGGCGTAACCGCTTACTACGTTCGCATCTCTGATGCGTTGCATATCGACTATCAGTTTCGTTGCTGTATAGACCTGCGCACCCCCTTTGCGCCGGACAGAAAATGTCCGGCGCACTGCCCTGGATCCCTGTTTTCCCTGCCAATATTGTGACAACTATTTTACAATGCCCGCACTTCCAGGAAGGAAGCATCCAATAACGTATAACAGGGTTGAATAATATGAAGATGATCAAGGCATTTATTGTGGGGGCAACGGTTATCATTACCACTGGCTGCGCGACTGCGGTCAGCCCGGTGGGTAATGGCGCATTGTTCACCTCGGTGAAAGGCCCGGTGAATGCAACCACCAGCACCGGGATCAGCAAAAGCGGCCAATCTTGTGCCACGAACATCCTGGGGCTGATTGCTGTAGGTGACTCCTCTATCAGCACGGCCAAACAGAAAGCGGACATCAGCAAAGTTGCCAACATCGACCACCAGAGCACCACTGTGCTGGGCTTGTTCAGCAACTTCTGCACCATAGTGGAAGGGGAATAATCCCCTCCCAAGAGGCCCCGCACTGCGGGGCCTCTTTATTTACCTTCAGGGTACTGCGGTAATCCATCGTCAATGGCCCACCAGTTACAGGCCGAATCCGTATAGATATGAAACGCCGGCCGCGTGGCCAGCGGCTCATTCAAAAGCCCCGCCCGAATCCGTACCACGCCAGGTTTGCTCTCATGGCAGCTGTAAATCGGCGAACCACACTCCCGGCAAAACACCCGCTGCTTGCCCGGCGAGGATTCATAGCGTTTCAATAAGGCTTCACCACTGACCCAATGCAGCTTGCCGTTTTCCACCGGAATATTGGTCACCAATGCGGTGCCCTGGGCCTTACGGCACTGCTGGCAGTGACAGACCTGAATCGGTGCCAGCTCACCGGCGATTTCAAACGTGACACCGCCGCAAAGACAACTTCCCGTATACATATCCACTCCATTTTAGTTGCTGTAGGAGCTGAGGGGCGAACCGCGCTTGCGCAGAAATTCCCCGCAGGGCGGTCAGGCCTTCCTGAACTCGACAGAGCCTTTCGGAATAGATTGCTACCTGCTCGACTCATCCTTTTCATCCGTCTTCGCCCCTCAAGAGGAGCTCCTACAGCAGAACAATTTCCCGGGCCTGAGTCCCAAGCCTGAATCAGAGTTCCCAATCGCGCCGCCAGCGACGCTCCTGCAAGAAGGTATCAGCGCCTTTCAACGCACCATACCCTCCACCAGAAAATCCACAAACTGACGCACCTTGGGCGACAGATGCCGGTGACGGGGATAGACCACCCAGACCGCTGTGTGAGTGCAGGCATACTGATCCAGCACCGAGACAAGGCGACCGTCGGCCAGATCGTCTTCCACGTAGTAATCCGGTAGCTGCGCCAACCCCAGGCCCTTGCGGGCTGCATCCAGCAGCGCCATGCCGGAATTGCCCTTCCAGTTGCCCTGCACTTTCCATTGCCGGTGCTGATCCCCCACATCCATCGCCCACTGGTCCGCAGAGCCAAGCAGGCAATTGTGCTGGCTCAACTCCCCCAGGGTGTGGGGCCGGGCATGGCGCTGGAAATAGTCGGCGGAACCGACAATGTATTCCCGACGCGGACAAAGCTTGCGGGCAATCAGCGATGAATCCGGCAGGGCACCGGTACGGATGGCTACATCAAAACCCTCGTCGATGATATCCACCCGCCGGTTGGTGAAATCCAGCTGTATCGACAGTTGCGGATGGCGGGCCAGAAAATCATTTACCAGCGGCGCGATATAGCGCTCACCAAAGGTGGTGGCGCAGGTCAGCTTCAGCACCCCGGTGGGGCGCTGCTGATAATCACTGATCGCCGACAGCGCCTCCTGGAAACCGTCAAACAACTGACCACAGTGGTCGAAGTAAACGGCTCCCGCATCGGTGAGTTTCAGACGCCGGGTGGTGCGGTAAAGCAACTGGGTGCCCAGCTGGGTCTCCAGTCGCGACACCAGCCGGCTCACGTGAGAACTGGACACCCCCAGGTGTCGGGCGGCATCGGCGAAGGAACCCCGGCGCACCACTTCTACAAAGGCTTCAATACGATCCCAGTGCTGCATTGTTGCTACCTGACAATAATCTCTTGCTGAATTGTGCCTTATAGCTCTATTCGTGTCTGCGTATAGTGAATCCATCATTCGCCATGCCTTGCATCGCGAAACGCGTTAACGCCCTCTACTTATCAAGAAGGAATCACCATGAAATCCCGTGCCGCCGTCGCCTGGGAAGCAGGCAAACCCCTACAGATCGAAGAAGTGGATGTGGCCGGCCCCAAGGCCGGGGAAGTGCTGGTGCAGATCGTTGCCACCGGCGTTTGCCACACCGATGCCTACACCCTGTCCGGCAAGGACCCGGAAGGCATCTTCCCTTCCATTCTTGGCCACGAAGGCGCCGGTATCGTGCAGGAAGTGGGCGAAGGCGTAACCAGCCTGAAGCCCGGCGACCATGTGATTCCGCTCTATACCGCCGAGTGCCGCAAGTGCAAATTCTGTCTCAGCGGCAAGACCAATCTGTGCCAGGCAGTGCGCGCCACCCAAGGTCAGGGGCTGATGCCGGACAGCACCAGCCGCTTTTCCCTGAACGGCAAACTGCTGCATCATTACATGGGCACCAGTACCTTTTCTGAATACACCGTGGTGCCGGAAATCTCCCTGGCCAAGGTCAGCAAGGAAGCCCCGCTGGACAAGATCTGCCTGCTCGGCTGCGGCGTCACCACCGGCATCGGCGCCGTGCTCAATACTGCCAAGGTGGAGCCAGGCTCCACGGTGGCCGTGTTCGGGCTCGGCGGCATCGGTTTATCAGTGATTCAGGGCGCGGTGATGGCCAAGGCAGAGCGCATCATTGCTATCGACACCAACCCGGCCAAGGAAACACTGGCCCGGCAGTTCGGCGCCACCGATTTCATCAACCCCAAGGACTACAACAACTCCATTCAGGAAGTGATTGTCGAACTCACCGACGGCGGTGTGGATTATTCCTTTGAGTGCATTGGCAACGTGAACGTGATGCGTTCGGCGTTGGAGTGCTGCCACAAGGGCTGGGGCGAATCGATCATCATCGGCGTGGCCGGTGCCGGTGAAGAAATCGCTACCCGTCCGTTCCAGCTGGTCACCGGCCGGGTCTGGAAAGGCTCTGCCTTCGGTGGCGTGAAAGGCCGTACCGAGCTGCCCGGTTATGTGGATCGTTACATGAAAGGCGAAATCAAGATCGACGAATTCGTCACCCACACCATGGGCTTGGACGAGATCAACACCGCCTTTGATCTGCTGCACGAAGGCAAAAGCATTCGTTCGGTGATTCTTTTTTAAGAGGCAATGAATTCCGACTGCAGGAGCACCTCTCGAGGTGCTCCTGCAGCGGCTTCGTCAGAAAGGATAATCATGTCTGATATCGAACTGGTTTCCGCCACCAAATCCTTTGGTGGCTGGCTGAAACGCTACAAGCACCGCAGCCAGGTACTCAATTGCGAAATGATCTTCGCCATTTATCTGCCGCCGGCAGCCGATGAAAACGACGTGCCGCTGCTGTGGTGGCTGTCCGGCCTTACCTGTACCGATGAAAATTTCATGCAGAAAGCCGGCGCGCAACGCACCGCCGCCGAGCTGGGCCTTGCCATGGTCTGCCCGGACACCAGCCCGCGCGGCACCGATCTGCCCGGTGAGCACGACAGCTATGATTTCGGCTCTGGTGCCGGTTTCTATGTGAATGCCACCCGCGCGCCCTGGAGCCAGCACTATCGCATGTATGACTACGTGACCGATGAGTTGCCGGCACTGCTGCGCGACCATTTCCCGCTCAACGGTCGCGAGGCCATCAGCGGCCACTCCATGGGAGGCCATGGCGCCCTGATCTGCGCGCTGAAAAACCCGGGGCGCTACACCTCGGTCTCCGCCTTCGCGCCGATCAGCCATCCGATGCAATGTCCATGGGGAGAAAAAGCCCTGAACGGTTACCTGGGCGATGATCAGGAAAGCTGGAAGGCCTGGGATGCCTGCGAGCTGATCAAGGCAAATGGCAGCTCGCTGGCCTTGATGGTGGATCAGGGCAATGCGGACAACTTCTACACGGATGGCCAACTACAGCCGGAAGCACTCAGTGCCGCCTGTGAAGAAGCCGGCGTGCCGATCACCTTGCGCATGCAGCCAGGTTATGACCATTCCTATTTCTTTATCGCCAGCTTTATTGACGATCATCTGAAATATCACTTTCATCACCTGACGCAATAGATCTTTCAAGCAGAGCGCCATCACGTAGGGTGGATTAGCCTCAGGCTAATCCACCCTACCGCCCGGTCATTCGATGTTGTGAATTATCAAGCCTCCATGGCAACGTAACCCGGCTGCCGCTCAACCCTCTCCAACCAACCCCGTATCGCCGGATAAGCATCCAGAGAGAAACCACCCTGCCCGGCCACATGGGTATAGGCATACAAGGCAATGTCGGCAATGGAATAATCGCGGCCGACAAAGAAGTCCCGGTCTGACAAATGGGTTTCCATTACTGCCAGGGCGTCATGACCTTTCTGCTGTTTTTCCGCCAGCGCCTCAGCATACTTTTCCTGTTCTCCCAGCACATGAATCCAGTAGCGCGACGTGGCGATGTTGGGTTCGTGGTTATACTGCTCAAAGAACATCCATTGCAGCACCTGAGCCTGCTGAAACGGGTCCTCGGGCATCAGCTTACTGTCTCTGGCCAGATACCAGAGCGCCGCACTGGATTCAGGCAACACCCTGTTATCTGGTGTCACCAATACCGGAATACGACCATTGGGATTGATGGCGAGAAATTCTGCACTGCGGGTTTCGCCGCGGGTGATATCCTTTTCGATACGCTGAAAGGGTATGTCCAGCTGGGCCATGGCCAGCCGCAGCTTGTAGCAGTTGCCGGACGAGGCAAATTCATAAAGCGTAAACATCACTTTTCCTTGTGATAGGGCGCGAAGTATTACCGGTATATTCTTTCAAACCCTTCGACGCTGAAACCGTTCATACGCCGCTTGCCCACCAGAATGACGGGCACCCCCTTGCCTTCCAGTGCGTCAAAGCGTGCCTGGGCTTTCGGGTCTTTATCAATATCGTATTCGGTAAAGGAAATATTATTGTCATTGAAGTAACGGCGGGCTTTCTTGCACACCCCGCACCACTGGGTGGCATACATGATAACGTTGCCCCCACGCGCTGCCGGCTCCGGGACGCCCTTTCCGAGGCTGTCGTAGGTCACGCTCTCGAATGTATTGATGCGGACGTTGACGGCTTGCGCCCGGTCGTTATCGGCAGGCTTGTCACCAAAATGGACGCGCCCCTGCGCATCAGTCCAGGTGTAGATCTCTGCACAGACCTGCCCCGACAACAGCATGGCACAAGCAAACAGCAGTATCTTGATGCATCCCTTCATGATCCCCTCTCCTTTTTGCGTGGTCAGCTTACCGTCAAATCCCCCACCGAGGAACATGCGCAATATCCAAAAACTCGACCAGCCCGGGAAAACGGCAAAAAAAAAGCCAGGGCAGTGCCCTGGCTATGGCTCGGGAGAGCGAGACTAAAACCGGAAACAGTCAGTCGTTGATAAAACCCGCAAGGCGCTGATTGATGGTACCCACACACTCGCTGATGATGTCATCAATGATTTCCGCACAGCTCGGGTAGCTGTCGATCAGCCCCTGGACCATGCCAGAGGTCCAGATGCCACCGTCGATTTCACCGGAGGTCAGCGCCGCCTTACCTTTCACCCCGGCAACCAGATCAATGATGTAATCGAACTTCATGTCCTGGCCTTTTTCGCGCTCAATCTCGTTGACCTGGGTGGCGACCGCATTCTTGAAAACACGAGCCGTATTTTTCAGCGGACGGAAGATCAGCGCAGTGTCGAGTTCGGAGGCTTCGGCAATGGCGCGCTTCATGTTTTCGTGCACTGGCGATTCTTTCGAGGCCAGAAAACGGGTGCCCATGTTGATGCCGTCCGCACCCAGCGCCAGGCAGGCCGCCATCTGCGCACCGGTCCCAATACCCCCGGAGGCGAGCATGGGAATCTTGATCACCTTGGCCGCTGCCGGCAGCAGCACCAGATTGGGGATGTCGTCTTCCCCAGGGTGACCGGCACATTCGAAGCCGTCCACGGAGACCGCAGCCACACCCACCTTTTCTGCCTTCAACGCATGACGGACGGAGGTGCATTTGTGCACCACCTTTACACCGGCGCCTTCGAACAGGGGCATGAAGGGTTCCGGGTTACGGCCGGCGGTCTCCACCACGGAGATATTGTTTTCGCAGATCACCCGGGCGTATTCCTCATAGGGCACCGGCTTGATGGTAGGCAGGATGGTCAGGTTGACGCCGAAAGGCTTGTCGGTCATTTCCTTGCAGCGTTTGATTTCCTTGTCCAGGTCTTCCGGGGTGGGCTGGGTCAGGGCAGTGATGATACCCAGACCGCCGGCGTTGGATACCGCCGCCGCCAGTTCGGCATAGCCCACATTCTGCATGCCGCCCTGCACAATCGGATACTGGATACCCAGTAATTCGGTAATACGTGTCTTCATGAATGGGGTCCCTTTACTGAATTCAGGCCTGCCCCGCAGAACAGGCTCCGGGGGCGTTTGGATGGCGCCAACGTACTCAAGCCCCCTATTTTGCAGCAATGACAGGAATGTTCACCCCCTCGGGAATTTTGGCTAGCACTTGCCATGGATCAGGCAGCAAACGCCTGTTCTACAACGCTTTCCGCTTTCATCAAGAGAACGCCTCAACGAGCCTGGATTAGACAGCAACGTCGCTTTTGTATGCGCGGCCCAGGGTTTTTCTGGCCTTGCCCGGGGTTGTGCCGGTCCAGCGCCGGTAGGCACGACTGAAGGCACTGTGCTCGGAAAACCCCAACAACAGCGCAATATCACCCAGGGTCAGTGAGGGGTCCGCCAGATAATGACGGGCCAGCTGTTCGCGGGTGCGATCCAGCAGTACCCGCCAGGTCAGTTGTCGCTCGGCGAGGCGTCGTTGCAAGGTGCGCACCGACATGTGCAGCTCTGCAGCCAGACGCGGCAGGGTCACCGTCGCCTCCGGCAACAGCCTTACCATGGCCTGCTGCAGGGCCCGGTCGAAACTGTCGGAATCCGGCAGGGCCAGCAGCATGGCGCCGGCCTGGCGATCCAGCAGATTGCGCATGCTGGGATCACTGTGCGGCAGCGGCATGGCGAGAAAGTGAATCGGAAAACTGACGCAGGTGTGGGACTGGGCAAACAACACCGGGCAGCCGAAGAAGGCTTCGTAGGCCTGACAGGCTGTCGCCGACGGCGGCGGAAACACGAAAGACACCGAGGCGGGTGACGGCGGATCATCCACCAGCCGACGCAGGAAAGTGATCAGCGCAGCGATGGCAACGGTGTCCGCCAGCTCCCCGGTGGAATCTTCACCGGACCAGCGCACCTGCATCTGATCCCCCAGGCCCAGCACTTCCACCATATCCTGGCCGTAAAACAGCGTCTCGTAACGCTGGTAGGCCTGCATGGCCTCACCCAGGGTGCGGCAGGTGAGAATCAGGTAGCCGAGCATGCCCACATGGCGGGGCTGCACCATGGCGCCGATGGACAACCCCGGCGTCACCCGGTCCGGTCGCAGGGCCACCGCCTGCTGCAGCAGGTCACGCCATAACGGCAGGGGCACCAGGTCCGCCGGGCTACGGCTGTCCAGCACGGTGCGCAGGGCCGGCGCCGGCAGATTTTCCCGGTCCAGCCAGTCCGTGAGCAACTGTACCCAGGCCCCGGTGACGCGCATGGCTGTGGCCATGATGCTCTCCCGCCGTTCATCCAATGGCATATATTGTCAAAAATACGGCATAGAGTGTCAATACAAACCCGGTCCTCCATCGCACAATGACTCCATCATCAATCACAACGGGAAGATACCCATGGCTCTGATGGACTGGCTCAACAGCGTGTGGCAGAACAGCGGCCTGGCGCCACTGTGGGAAACGATCGCCCCCTGGCTGGCCCTGGACGAGCGGCAACTGATCTTCATGGTGGCCACGCCCTTCTTCATCGGCGTATTCCTGTGGGAGTTCCTGAAGATCCGCCACAATGCCGAGCTGGTGGATAGCCGGGAATCCATCCGCAACTTCATGCTGGGTGCCGGTTACCAGACCACCGAGCTGCTGTTCGCCGGCCTGATCGCCTTCCCGGTATATGCCTTCGCCTACCACCACCGCTTGTTGGATATCGAGCTGACCTGGTTCACGGGCGCCCTGCTCTGGGTGCTGACGGATTTCTGCTTCTACTGGATGCACCGTAGCTCCCACCGGGTGCGCTGGTTCTGGGCCGCCCATGTGACCCACCACTCTTCCGAGCGGATGAACTTTTCCACCGCCATGCGTCAGAACGCCACCAACATCTTCAATGGTGGCTGGTTGTTCTACGTGCCGCTGGCTTTTGTCGGCTTCAACCCGGTGTGGATCGGGGTATGTTATGCCCTGTCACTGGTCTACCAGTTCTTTATCCACACCACCTTGGTGAAGCGACTGCACCCGGCCATCGAATATGTGTTCAACACGCCCAGCCACCACCGGGTCCATCATGGTCGCAACCCGGACTATATCGACACCAATTACGGCGGCGTCTTCATCGTCTTCGATCGTCTGTTCGGCACCTTTACTCCAGAACGGGACGAGGAACCGGTGGAATACGGCATCACCCGCCCGGTGTACAGCAACAACCTGCTGGTGAACTGGTGCCATGAATACGTGGACATGTTCCGCGACATCAAACAGCGCGGCCCCATCGGACAGCGGCTGAAACATCTGTGGAAGCCGCCGGAGTGGGAGAGAGGGGAATGATTGAATTGATAATTGAGAATGGATAATTGATAACTGCGCGGGACAGGTTGTGAGTTTTCTAAACGTATGAGTCCGCGCCCCAGATAGGGGCGCGGATTCATACGTTGCAGAACATGACCGCGCTCTAATCGCGCGTTATCAATTATCCATTCTCAATTATCAACTGCCTTTCCCAGCGCCTGCTGATAAAACCCCCACGCCATCACCCCCGCCAGCAGATTACCGAACGCCGCCCCCAACGCCAGGCCGCCGAAGTCGCCCAGTTGGTAGCCCAGCCACAGCAACGGCAGATAGCACAGGAACAGGCGCAGGAAGGAAATCAGCATGGCACGCATGGGCCAGCCCAGGGCATTGCTGGCGGAGACCACCAGCATGCACACACCGAGCAGACCAAAACTGGGCGGCAACCAGCGAATCAGCAGTGTCAGGTAAGCCTGGACCGGTGCCGACTCCACCAGAAGGCTCGCCAATGGCGCCGCCAGCAACGCCATCACCAGTCCCAGCAGAACCTGCCAACCAATCACCATGGCCGCCGCCACCCGCATCAGCCGGCGCACGGTGTCCCAGTCGTTTCCGCCATAACAGCGGCCCAACCAGGGCGGCAGCGCCATGGTCATGCCCAGCACCAACACGATGGAAAAACTTTCCAGCCGACTAGCCATACCCCAGGCAGCCACCGCCTGGTCACCGGCCCGGGCCACCAGGGCGGTGGCCAGCATGGCCGCCAACGGCGGCATCAGCTGGCTGATCATGGCAGGGCCGGCAATCTGCGCGAACGGCCAGGCAGATACCCGCATCTGTAACAGCATGCCATGACGCTGTACCCAGCCCTGCCCCCGCAGGGCCAACACCAGGATGATCATGCCGATTGAGAAAGCCAGCAGGGACGCCAACGCGGCACCGGGCAGGCCGAACCCCTCCCAGTCACCAACCCCGAAGATCAGCAACGGATCCAGAATCAGGTTGAGCAGGCTGGTAAGTACCATCATCAACCCGGGGAAGCGGGTATTGCCGTGGGCCCGGAACAGGCTGTACCCGAAATACAGTACCCCGCCCACCCACATAGCCAGGACCTGGATCGCCCAGTAGGGACGGATCAGTTCGCGAATGGCTTCACTGGCGCCGATCAGGGAAAACGCCGGGGTTTGCAGCAGCCAAAGCAGCAACAGCAGCACACCCAGCAACAGGCCGCCACCGGTCAGCACCAGGGCACCGAGCCGGTTGGCCTGATCCTGCTGACCGGCACCGATGGCCCGGGAGATGAGCGCAGCAATGGCAATGCCGATCCCCACCTGCACCCCGATCACCAGAAACGACAGCGGAAAGGTAAACGACTGCGCCGCCAGCGGCGCCGTCCCCAACCGCGCCACAAAAATGCTGTCTACCAGGTAGAACCCCAGTAACGACATAACGCCAAGCGCCATGGGCCAGGTCTGCTGCCAGAGCTGGCGGACGAGGGACAATGTGGAGGGGCTGGATTCAGTCACGGGCAATCCGGGTCAATAGGGAAACCTGGCGAGGGTAACATGTTCCCCGTAGGAGCGGCGCTTGAGCCGCGAACCGTACCTGGCACGGCCTGTCGCAAGCAGGTTCGCGGCTCAAGCGCCGCTCCTACGGGGGATTCTTACAGCGGCTGGATACGATCCACCAGTTTTCCGGTTTCCACCAGCTCAAGAAACTCATCCCCCAGCCGCTGACTCTCCCCCACCGCCTTGCGCCAGTAGGCCTCGCGGCCGGCATCGTCGCCCAGGTAATGCTTGAAGTCGGTCCGGTCGGGCAGTTTGCCGTGAGGCAGACTGGCCAGGTATTCCCGCGATGGAGACACCAGCAGCAAACGACGCAGACGCTTGGGGTCGCCGTTGCGCCAGCGCAGGGGCTTGTCGAACCAGCCGGGGATCACCCGGTCGGTGAAGTGCGGATAGAGCACAATGCCCGCACTCTGATAAGGCAGGTCCAGGTGGTAATCGAGCATGCCGCCATCCCGGTAGACCCCATCCGGCGCCCCGGGCAACTCGCTGACCCCATCCAGCACCATGGGGATGGCCGCACTGGCCAGCAGAGCCGCGCGCAGGTTCTCTGCCCGCATGGAAATATGATGGGTGGTGAAATCATTGAGCGGCCCCACCGGCAAGGGGCTGCCGTCCGGATACACCAGGCCACGCTCCATGAACAGGCCGGTGGCCTGGCGGCTGAAAAAGTTGGTGCCGATCAGTCCGGCCAGCCCCAGGCCCAGACCCAGACCGCCGTTGCGAGCCATCAGCCCACGGCTGCGAATCACTACGATCACCAGCCGATAGTCCTGGTTATGCAGGATGTGCTGGTCGCGATCTTGCAGCAGCTCGGAGAGCATCGCCGCACAGCGACGACTCACTTCCCGGGAGGTAATGCCCTTGGGAAATCGCTGGCTGGTGTAGAGCTCCGCCAATCGCTCCAGCCCTAGGGCAGGATCCTGACCCATGGCGATAGCAGCAAAACGCCAGCTACCGATGGAGGCGCCGATCAGGGTACGACGTCGAGGCGCCCGGGGTAGAAAGTCACCGAACACCGCCCGGTCCAACCCGTTGATACCCAAAGCCTTGGGACCACCGGCAGCACCGGGAACAATGTCCACATCCTCGGCGCGTAACCCGTACTCGCGCAAATGGGCAATGGCATCAGTGCCTGCACGCACCGTTAGCGCGGAGGCTCTGCTGTGAATGGCGACCACCTGCTCTCTCCGAAACCGACTCAGGAAAGTTATGCATGCTACCCGCTATTGCCAGATTTCCGAAATTGCATTCTGCTGTAGATTCAAGGGGCCACAAACCAGACGGGTTGGTGCAGTTCGCTTGGGCTCAGTGCACCCTACGCAACATCGATGCTTGTGCCGCATCCATTCTCACGATCACTCAGTGCCAGCCAGAAACTCGCCCAGCGCCCGGGTGAATGCCAACGGCTGGCTCATCAGCGGCACGTGGCCGGAGCGCGGTAGCACAACATGACGGGCACCCATCAGTTTGGCAAAGGCGGCCTGCCCTTCAGCGGGATAGAGGGGTGAACGGGCACCGGTAATCACCGTGGCCGGCACCGGAAAATCTGCGGCGGAAGGTCGGTAATCATGACTACCGGACAGATACGCCTGCAGATAGGCACGGATATCCGCCAGCTCCGCCACCGGCAGCAGGCGAGCCCACAGCCCGGACCAGCGGGAGGTAGCCCGAAAGGCGGAATGCAGCTCCGGGCGACCGGCTACCTGGGCGAGAATATGGGTCAGCTGGCGCAGTACAGCCTCGCGCATTCCGGCGGCCAGGTTGGCGATTCGCCCGTGATCCGGAGCCGCGTCCAGCAATACCAGCAACTCCCGCAATTGCGAAAAGAAGTGTTCCTGACGGTCACCGAACAGGCCATGGGCCCAGTCAGGCTGGTTGGCAATGCAGGGGGTCTGATCAATATGAAGATAACGGCCCACCGGAGAAAAATCCCCATGGGCATGCCAGTGCAGGCTGGTGGTAGCACCGAGGGAATAGCCCACCAGATGAAAATCCTGCAGGCCAAAGTGGCTCACCAGGTCTTCCATGTCCTGCATGTGGTTATGAAACACATCGGCCTGGTTGAAACGGGCAGCAGCAGAATTCCCCGCCCCACGCAGATCCGGCATATAAAACTGATAACAACGCAGGTATGGCAGCACAAAAGGCAGCCAGTCGCGCCCCTGCATGCCCAGCCCGTGCAACATCAGCACCGGCTGGCCACGCCCCAGAATTCTCACATGCAGTGACTGGCCGTCCCTGGCAGGAAATAACGGCATTCCGATCCCCCGTTCTTCCGTGTTGTTATTCGCCGTACAGACACAGGTAGGCGGTATCCACTGCCACCTTTACCTGAAAACGGCTATCTGCCACCACTTCAAAGGTGTCACCGGCAGCAAATGTCTGCCAGTCGGCAGCGCCGGGCAGCTTCACGGTCAGTGCGCCGCTCACCACCGTCATGGTCTCGTGTTCGCTGGTACCGAACTCATAATCCCCGGGCGCCATCACACCCACCGTGGCGGGCTTGGTTTCGGCTTGAAAGGCAATGGATGCCACCTTGGCATCGAAGTATTCGTTGACCTTGAACATGCAAGGGCCTCCGCTGAGTCAATGGAGGCGCGAGTATGCCAAAAGCGTCGACACCTTGCCGCTTATTTCCAATCCGTGGCAATCGGGGTGCCCTGACGCACGGCATTGGTAGCGGGTGTTTTGGCGGCAATCTCCAGCAGTCGCTGGCGCTGCTCATCGGTCAATTCACCACTGCAGGCCAGGGTGCGATCGATATATTCCTTGCCCGCAACATCCCGATAAACGTTTAAACCCACCTGCAGGTCGGTGAGCGGTATTCTCTCGATTGTGGCCGTGACAGCCTGATGCTAACCGGGTGACGCTGCTGGGCGGCGAGCCCCTGACCTGGATCCATCAGTACGACTGAAAAAATGCGGATTGGGCTGTAGGAGCTATGCTTGCATGGCAAACCGGCCAACAGTTCGCCATGCAAGCATAGCTCCTACAAAACAAGGGGAGCTGCTCAGGATCCTTCAACCTGCTGGCAGAATATTTCTACGACTTCACTACCAAGTACCAGCCGCTCAGTTGAACGGCTGGCAGTACAGGGCAATCTGGTCATCGTCGCTGTCGAAACGACGGTAGGCAATGATGGCATCGTAGCTGCGGCCACTGCTGACGCTACAGCTTACCTGATCGATCTCCAGACCCTGGGTTTCGTTATTGACCGTCACCTCGAGGGTGCCACTGGCATTGACCGACACATAGTTGCTGCCTTCGGCATACTCCAGACCGGATACCAGCGACTGGCCGGCGGGGCCCGGTGTCGCAACGCTGAGTTCATCGCCGGATAGGCGCGACAGGGTATTGATGAAGCGCACCCGGATCTGGCCGCTGGTCACGGTCATTTGCTGATGTCGGTAGGTGCGAAGCTGACGGTTGTCCAGGGTAGTGTCGCCCATTAACACCACGGTATAGCGATCACCCGCGGTGAGGGTGCGATTCAACGGGCCGTTCACCAGGGTACTGCCGGAACTGCTGCCACGCACATCGAAAGACAGAGACTCGCTGTCGTCGTCCAGCTCGATGGATTCGGCGCTGACATTGCCAGTAATGGTGTAGCCCACATCGTTCTGCAACGGACTGTTCTGGTTGTCCACGAACAGGTCCACGGTGACATCGTCTTCGCTGCCACCACCCACCTGGGTCAACTGGTTATGGAAATAGATTCTGGCGTTGTCAGAAAACAGACTGTTGTCGTCGTCCTCATCGCAGCCGAAGGTAGACAGGCCTGCCACGGACGCGGCCAATACCAGACGCAGGAAAATCATGATGCCTCACTCCCGGATGGTTCCTCGCTGCTGCCCTGCTGCTCGAGCAGGGCGGCGGGGCTTTCACCCTCATTGAATTCGCGTATGAAAATGCCCCAGAAGGCCACAAACAGTGCGGCCAGCAGAGGCCCCAGCGCGAAGCCGGTGATGCCGAACATGGCCAGACCACCCAGGGTGGAAAACAGCACCACATAGTCCGGCAACTTGGTGTCTCGTCCAACCAGGATCGGACGCAGGATATTGTCCACCAGCCCGATGACAAAAACACCAAACAACACCAGGATGGTAGCGTTCAATACATCACCAACCGCATAGAGGTAGAGTGAAACCGGCAGCCAGATCAGGCCCGCCCCCACTGCGGGAATCAATGACAACACCGCCATCACCACCCCCCACAACAAGGCACCGGGTATGCCCAGCCACCAGAATATCAGGCCACCCAGGGCCCCCTGGGTGGCCGCTACCAGCAGGTTGCCCTTGATGGTGGCACGGGTCACTTCGGCAAACTTGGCGAACAACAGTTTCTCGCGCTCGTCGCCCAGCGGCAGGGCCCGAATCAGCATGTTGACCATGGCATCACCATCACGAATCAGGAAGAACGCCAGATACAGCATCAAGCCCAGGTTGAGGAAAAACTGGAAGGTATTCTGGCCCACCGCCAAGGCACGCTTGGCGAGGAACTGGCCGGCACCGGTGAAGGCTTCCACGGTCTGCGACTTGATCCGCTCCAGGTCGATATCAAAACGTTCCGCCAGGGACTGCAACCAGGGAAATGCCTGCTTGATGCGGTCCACATAGTCGGCCAGGTTGAGCTCGCCGCTCTGCACCTTCTGGAACAGGGACACCCCTTCGGTGACGAAGGAGGAGGCCACCACCAGTACCGGGATCACCACCAGCACCACACACAAAATCAGGGTGCACAGGGACACCAGATTACGACGATGGGGCCACTTGCCGAGCAGGCGTTTCTGGAACGGATAGAAAATCACACCAATGGCGCAGGCCCAGAAAATGGGGGCGAAGAAGGGTTTCAGCAACAACGCAAACGCCACGCTGACCGCCACCAGCGTAAACAGAAACGTGCCCCGCTCCAGCTTTACCGATATATCCGTATCCTGCATCGCCATCCATTTCCTTTCTGCAAATTCACTAGCTGGATCAGCTGGCAGCCATCAACACGCCACCGCCCAGGTAACTCATATAGGCCACAAAAACCACCAGCAGACCGATACCATTGCCGCGGGTAATCTGCCCCTTGCGACCCCACAGACCAAAACCCATCACAAACAGGGCCAGGGTCAGCACCATCATCAGGCTCCAGTCACGCTGCAACACCACCGTCTCTACACTCATGGGCTGGATGGCACCGGCGATGCCGACGACCGCCAGGGTATTGAACAGGTTCGAGCCTAGCACGTTCCCAAAGGCAATATCGTGCTCGCCCTTGCGCACTGCGGCGATGCTGGATGCCAGCTCTGGCAGGGAGGTACCGATCGCCACAATGGTCAAACCGATGACCAGGTCACTGACCCCCAGGGACTGGGCAATATCCACTGCCCCCCACACCAGCAGCCGGGAACTGGTCACCAGCAGGGCCAGGCCCACCACCAACCAGAACAGGGCGGTTTTCAATGGCAGGGGATGCTCGGCCAGATCGGTTTCCACTTCCCCCGCCAGTACATCGCCCTTGCCGCTCATGGCAGCATAAATAGACCAGCCCATCAGCAGCCCCAGCACGGCAAGCAACACCCAGGCATCCACCCGGGAAATGCTGCCATCCAGCAACTGATAACCCGCCAGCAGCGTGACCAGCGTCAGCACTGGCAGCTCTTTTTTGAGAACCGCGGAATTCAGCGCGATGGGGCTCATGACGGCGACCACCCCGAGAATCAGCGCAATGTTGGAAATATTGGAGCCATAGGCATTACCCAGTGCCAGGGAGGGATTGCCATCCAGCGCGGCCATGGCAGACACCACCATCTCTGGTGCCGAGGTGCCGAAGCCGACGATCAGCATGCCGATCAGCAACGGCGGCATACCCGCATGGGCCGCCGTACCGGCCGCCCCTTCCACAAATTTGTCAGCACTCCATACCAGCACAATCAGGCCAGCGATCACGGCGGCAATAGCCAGCAACATGGGGACTCCTTGGGATAATGGATCGTGTCAGGCGGGCATTGTGGCAGAGAGCAGGAAGGCTGGCACCTGTCATTGAACTGCTTGCTTCTAGCTCCTAGCTGCCAGGCGCGAAATTGCACGGCGCACCCGTAAAGGATGCGCGCCGCGCATTAACGCCAGAGCCGGTCTCTTCTAGCTCGTAGCTCGTAGCTCGTAGCTCGTAGCTCGTAGCTAACCATGCTCCTCCCGCCCCGGCTTGATGCCATAGGCCAGGGTATATAGCACCGGCACTACAATCAGGGTCAAAATCGTGGCGAAGCCCAGGCCGAACATGATCACCACTGCCATGGACTCGAAGAAGGCATCGAACAACAGCGGGATCATCCCGAGGATGGTGGTCACCGCCGCCATGCACACTGGCCGCACCCGGGAAATGGAAGCGATCATCACTGCCTCGAAGGGCTCCAGGGTTTCCATCTCCAGTTTTATCTGCTCCACCAGCACGATGCCGTTCTTCACCAACATGCCGGACAGACTGAGAAAACCCAGTAACGCCATGAAGCCGAAGGGGGCATTCAGTAGCAGCAGGCCCAGAGTCACGCCGATGATGGCCAGCGGTACGGTGGCCCAAATCACTAGCGGCTGTCGCAGGGAGTCGAACAGCAGCATGGTGATGATGAACATGAACAGATAGCCCATGGGCAGGCTGCCGAATACCGCCGTCTGGGCATCTTTCGATGCTTTATATTCTCCCCCCCATTCCAGTGAATAACCGGGCGGCAATGGCAGTTCGGCAATGGCCGGGCGAATCCGGCGCAGCACCTGATCGGCGGTTTCATCGCCGAGCACATCCGGCTCCGCCTGCACCGTCAGGGTCCGCTTACGGTCACGACGCAGGATCAGCGCATTCTCCCACTCGGTGCGGAAATCAGACACCACCTGGGTAATGGGAATGTAGGTGGCGTACACCGGCGACCACACCTGCACATCGTTAAGGTTGTCGGCGCTGAGTCGCTCATCCTCCGGCGGGCGGGCGATAATGGGCAGCAACTGGCTACCGTCACGGTAGAGACCCACATTGCGGCCACTGAAGTTCAGCGCCAGGGTATTGTCCAGATCTTCCCGGCTGATGCCGGCACGGCGCGCCTGGGCTTCCTGGAACTGGGGCCGAATCACTTTTTCCTGTTGGCGCCAGTCATGGCGGATGCTTTCCAGGCCACCATCGTCACGCATGATCGCCTGGGCCTTCAGGCCCAGCTCGCGCAAGGTTTGCGGGTTCGGGCCGCTGAAGCGGGCCTCGATGGATGCCGGCGGGCTGGGGCCGATCATCAGCCGTTTCACCTTGGCAAAGGCCTGCAAATGCTCTTCGCCAATCAGTTGCCGGGTGGCAGAAAGGGCCGCATCAATCTGCTCCCGCGCGCTTACCTGAACAATCAGCTGCGCATAGCTGGGGTAACTCTTTTCCGGGTTGTAGGGCAGCATGAAGCGCTCGGCACCACGACCGATGGTGCTGGTCACCCCGGTGACCTCGTCCATTTCCAGTAGCGACGCCTCAAGGCGCTCCACCGCTTCGCGGGTGGCACGGATGTCACTGCCCTGGGGCAGCCAGTAATCCACCAGAAACATGGGCGTATTGGAGGGCGGGAAGAAGGCCTGTTTAACCGCCCCGAAGCCTACCACCGCCACCACCAGCAGGATGCCCATGCCGGACAGGGTCAACACCCGATGATGAATGGCCCGGTCCAGCAGGCGCCGATAGATCACGAACAGTTTGCCCTTGTAGGGATCTTCGCCCTCACCGCCAGCGCCGCCCACATCCTTGTCGGAGAAAAACAGGTCCGCAAAGAAAGGCACCAGGGTCACGGCGGTGATCCAGCTGAGCAGCAATGAAATCAGCAGCACCCAGAACAGGGTATTGGTGTATTCCCCGGTGGCATCCTCAGACAGGCCGATGGGCGCGAACGCCATGATGGCGATCACCGTGGCCCCGAGCAGCGGCCAGATGGTCTGGCGGACAATATCCACCGCCGCCTCCAGCTTCGACATACCGCGCTTCATGCCCACCAGGATGCCCTCGGTGACCACGATGGCGTTATCCACCAGCATGCCCAGGGCGATAATCAGTGCCCCCAGGGAAATCCGCTGCAGATCAATGGCCAGCACTTTCATGACGATAAAGGTGCCAAGGATGGTCAGCAGCAGCACGCCCCCCATCAGCAGACCGGAACGCACCCCCATGAACACCAGCAACACGGCGATGACGATGGCAATGGCCTCGCCCAGATTGAGCAGGAAGGCACCCACCGAGCTATCCACTTCCTGGGGCTGGTTGTACACCGTGGCCAGTTCCATGCCCGCCGGCCGCTGGTATTCCAGTTCAGCCAGGCGCTGCTGTACCCGCGCGCCTACCTCCACCACATTGACTCCCTTTGAAAAGGAAATCCCCAGGGTCAGAGCCGCGTCACCGTTGAACCGATAAAGGTGATCCGGCACTTCCGCATAGCCCCGTTCAATGGTGGCAACATCACGCAGGTAGACCAGTTCATCGGCGCCAGGGTCGGAAATCAGCAGATCACCCATGTCCTGCACAGTGGGGAATTCACCGGTAGGATAGATGCGGATGTACTCGTCCCCCACCCTGACTTTGCCCGCGGGGCTGACCGTATTCTGGGTCTGCAGCAGGGAAAAGATCCGTTCCGGGCTGATTCCCAGAGAGGCCAGCCGGGTGCGGGAAAGTTCCACCAGCACCTGCTCCTGGCGCTGGCCACCCACCACCACCTTGCCCACGCCTTTCACCAGCACCAGCTCCCGGGTCAGGTAGTCGGCGTAATCCTGCATTTCCCGGTAGCGATAACCGTCTCCGGTGATCGCCATCAAAATCCCGTACACATCACCGAAGTCATCCAGCACCTGAATGGTGCCGACTCCCGGAGGCAGCTCCGGCTGCAGGTCAGTGAGCTTGTGTCTCAGCTCGTCCCAGATCTGCTTGAGCTGGCTGGCCCGATAGGTGGGTTTCATCTCCACCTGCACCTGGGACAAGCCATTGCTGGAAATGGAGGTGACGTAATCCACGTAGGGCAAGTTCTGGATTGCCATTTCCACCGGCAAGGTGACTTCTTCTTCCACCTGACGAGGCGACGCGCCCGGGTAACTGGTAATCACCATGGCAGTCTTGATGGTGAACTCCGGGTCTTCCAGCTGGCCGAGGCGGGAAAAGCTGACGATCCCGCCCACCAGCAGAATCAGGGTGAACAGCCAGCTCACCACCCGGTGGCGAATGCTGTATGCGGCGATATTCATTACAGCCCCCGCTCTTTCACCAGCTCACGTACCGTCTGCCCCTCTTCCAGATGATGGACGCCGGCACTCACCACCCGGTCTCCGCTGCTCAGACCGTCGAGAATTTCCACGCCTTCACCGACCACTTCGCCCAGGGTTACCGGCACCGCCGACACCGTGCCGATATCGTCCTGCGGCTGATAACGCCAGACAAAGGCACCCTCCTTGCCATCCTGTTTGAACACGGCTTCCACCGGCACCTGCAGGCGGTCGGCGGCGGCCTTGCGAATCTGGCTAAGATCAATGGCCACGTCCACGCTCATGCCCGGCAGCACCACCTGCCCTTCCGGGTTGGCCATGGTCAGGGTGATGTTGTAGGTCTGGGTGCGCGCATCGGCGCTGGCTTCGTGTTCCTTATAGCTGGCCTTGAAGGTGCGGTCCGGCGCCCCCTCAAAACGCACCGTAGGTTCATAGTCTTCCCCCCCCTTGCGCAGGTTGGTAAAGAAGCGTTCGGAGACGGCAAACTCGATATCGATGTTGTCGTCTCCCTGCAGATAGAGGATTGGCTCCTTGGCCTGCACAAACTGGTAATTTTCCACTTCGGTGCGCGCCACAGTACCCGCATAGGGCGCCTTCAGCCTGGTGTATTCCACATTGTCGCGGGCCATGCTCAGAGCGGCCCGGGCCTGACGACGTTTGGCCTGCAACTCGTCAAACTGGGCTTCGGAAATCACCCCGCGCTCGCGCAGGCTGATAGCCCGCTGATACTGACTTTCGGCAAGATCGTACTGGGCCTGACGGTCGGCCAGC
This sequence comes from Alcanivorax jadensis T9, assembly GCF_000756655.1. Classification (GTDB taxonomy): domain Bacteria; phylum Pseudomonadota; class Gammaproteobacteria; order Pseudomonadales; family Alcanivoracaceae; genus Alcanivorax; species Alcanivorax jadensis. The sequence goes on along the minus strand of NZ_ARXU01000003.1, from coordinate 309,323 downwards.
TGGTTATTGAAATCCGCCGGATCCAGGGCCGCCAGCAGCTGCCCTTTTTTCACCTGTTCACCGGCACGCACCGGCAACTTGACCAGCTGCCCGGATACCCGGAACGCCAGCTGCGATCCTTCCGTGGCGACCACCCGCCCCGGGTAATGGCGCAGTTGCCCGGCACTGTCACCGTTCACCGTGTACAGCTTCACCGGCTGCGGTAAAGGCGCCTCCGCCGGCGGTTCATCCCCACATCCCGCCATCACCAGAGACAGGCCAACCAGTGCCCAGAAACGTCCCATGCGTGCTCTCCCAGCATTACGGTACTTGTCAGTACCAATTATCACATATCTGACTACGGTGTCGTGAAACCTATTCAAAACCCTACTGGATTCTGACCTGAAATGACTATGGTGTCTTTGTATAGGAACGCTGCCTACGCCAGGCAACGTCCAACAGCGCGTGGTACCCGCTGTTGGATTGACAAAAAAAGGGCCGACAGATGTCGACCCGAGGGGGGATCAAGGTGCACGGCGGGTGGGTCCACCCAACCTGCCGCGCGATGACGGTGAGCGCGTCACGGGGTTGCTCTTTACGATGCCTGCGGCCTGATCAGGCCTTGAGCCAGGCGTCCAGCTCGTCGGCGCCGCCAATGCGTTCGCCTTCGATATACACCTGCGGCGTGGTGCCGGCACCGGTTACCGCCGCCAGGGAGCTGTAGCTCAGGCCCCGGCTGCCCAGTTCGATTTCTTCAAAGACGTAGCCGTTTTCTGCCAGCGCCTTCTTTGCCCGGCTGCAGTGTGGACAGCCCGGCTTGGTGAAAACGGTGACCCGCTTGGGAAGGGCCGCTTCACCATTGATGTAGTTGAGCATGGTGTCGGCATCGGAGACCTCGAACGGGTCGCCGGGCTTCTCCGGCTCAATGAACATACGGTCGATCACCCCGTCTTTCACCAGCATGGAATAGCGCCAGCTGCGCGGCCCAAAACCGAGATCCTGCTTGTCCACCAGCATGCCCATCTTGTCGGTGAACTCGCCGTTACCATCCGGAATAAAACGGATGTTGCCGGCAGACTGGTCACCGGCCCAGGCGTTCATCACAAAGCCGTCGTTCACGGACAGGCAAACAATGTCGTCCACACCATTGGCTTTCAGTACCGGCGCCAGCTCGTTGTAGCGCGGCAGGTGTGTGGAGGAGCAAGTCGGAGTGAACGCGCCCGGCAGGGCGAATACCACCACGGTTTTTCCCTTGAACAGGTCATCGGTGGTCACATCCCGCCACTCATTACCTTCACGGGTACGGAAGGTGACTTGGGGGACGGGCTGCCCTTCACGGTTGTCCAACATATTGGCTCTCCTTAAACATGGATAAGAGGGTGACTCGATGAGTCATACCCATATGATAGCCATCCACTTACCCATCTTTAAAACGTATTAACTCTATCTCAATGATTGCTATTGGCTATCAATCAAGATGAGCGGAAAGCATCCAGGCCGCTTTTTCGTGAATCTCGATCCGGTCGCTGGCTACTGTGGAGGAGCCTTCATCCTCATGCTCGCCGGCAAGCTTCAGAACCCGGTTGGCCTGTTCAGCTACGGTGCGATGATCCTCGGTAAGTTCACGGATCATGTCACTGGCAGACGGATCGCCCACCGCATCCTTCACCGTGGACAACTTGGCAAACTCCGCATAGCTACCCGGCGCCTTCCAGCCCAGCGCACGAATACGTTCGGCAATGGTGTCCACCGCCAAGGCCAGCTCGGTGTACTGTTGCTCGAACAGCAGATGCAGGCTGTGGAACATGGGACCGGTCACGTTCCAGTGGTACTTGTGGGTTTTCAGGTAAAGGGTGTAGCTCTCGGCCAGCAACTTGCTTAACTGCTCGGCAACCTGCTTGTTGTGTTCAATCATTGCGTGGCTCCTTGCTGTGCAAATGTGACGCGGGATTTTCCGCTCTGCTTTACAGACATGGCCTTGAGAACAGGAACTTCAACCCTGTTTCGCCATGGATCAGGATTACCGTAACGCCGCACCCGCGCTATCAACAGAAAATTGCTTTCATTACATCGATAGAAAACACTGATGTGCACATCTGTCCGAATTGGCGCTTTACAGGCGCCTTTGGCGCTCGGCATGATGCAGTCTCCTCCAGCCGCAAGAAGACCTCGTCAATGACCGCAACCCCGCAACCGGAAACGGATTACTCTATTCTGGAAGAATGGTTGAACGGCTTGACGCACGGCATCGGCGCCGCCCTGAGTGTCGCCGGCACGGTGATACTGATTGTTGCCGCCAGCCTGCAGGGCGACCCCTGGAAAGTGGTCAGTTTCAGTATTTTCGGTGCCAGCCTGATTCTGCTCTACAGCGCCAGCGCCCTGTACCACAGCCTGCGTAACCCGCAATGGCGGGCGGTGTTCAAGATGCTCGATCACTGCGCCATCTATGGGTTGATTGCCGGCACCTACACGCCCTTCCTGCTGGTGAATCTGCGCGGCCAGACCGGCTGGATCCTGTTTGCGGTGATCTGGACACTGGCGCTGATCGGCATCGGTCTGAAGGCCATGTACGGGCACCGTTTCAAGCTGATGCGGGTGGGCATTTACCTGGCCATGGGCTGGTTGATCCTGTTCGCCTCCGGGGAACTGACCACTAAGTTGAACGAGGTGGGCTTCTGGCTGATCCTGGCCGGCGGTATCACCTACACCGCCGGGGTGATTTTCTACCTGGCCGACCGCTTTATTCCCTTCAACCACGCTATCTGGCACCTGTTCGTGATGGGTGGCAGCATCTGTCATTTCTTCGCCGTCTATTACGGTGTGCTGCCGGTCTAGCCTCCGCAGCCGGGAATTCTGCACAGCAAACAGGTCAAGGCGCGCGGGTTGCGTTGGAGCTTTGCTTGCAAGGCGAAGCGGGGGGGCGTCCATGATTTCGCTTTGCAAGCAAAGCTCCAACGGATAATCAAACGACGAGGTACTGGTTACGCGTCAGCCTATTGCATGCCCCAACCATTCATTATATATTTTATTTAAATATATTTTATGGAAGTATCATGCAAACTCTGGATATGGATGCCCTGCGCGATAACGCCACCGAAGCCAGCCAGCTGCTCAAGGCGCTGTCGCACCCGGACCGGCTACTGCTGCTCTGCCAGCTTACCGAGGGCGAGCGCAGCGTCAGCGAGCTGGAAGAGTTGGTTGGCGTTTACCAACCCTCCCTGTCCCAGCAGCTGGGCGTCCTGCGCCGGGAGGGGTTGGTGGCCAGTCGCCGGGACGGCAAACAGATGCACTATTCCATTGCTGACCCCAAGGCCCTGGCCGTGCTGGAAACTCTGTACACCCTTTTTTGTGGAGAGCCCCAATGACTATCGACTGGAATGCCTTTACCCCCTGGTCGGCTCTGGCCGGCGGCGCCCTGATCGGGCTGGCCGCCGCCCTCTTTATTCACGCCAACGGCCGCATTGCCGGCATCAGCGGCATCGTCGGCGGGCTGCTGCGTCCCGCCCCCGGTGACCGCGCCTGGCGACTGGCCTTTGTACTGGGCATGGTTGCCGCCCCGTTATTGTGGAGCCTGGCGGCCACCCTGCCCCCGCTGATCATCGCCGCCGACTGGCCGCTGCTGATTGTCGCCGGGCTGATTGTCGGCATCAGCACCCGCTACGGCGCCGGCTGCACCAGCGGGCATGGGGTCTGCGGAATATCACGGCTGTCTCCACGCTCACTGGCTGCCACCCTGGCCTTCATGGGCAGCGGCTTTGTCACCGTGTTTGTGGTTCGCCATTTGCTGGGAGGTGCGGTATGAAGCGGTCGCAACTGAGCGCCTTTGTCGTCGGCCTGATTTTCGGCGCCGGGTTATTGTTGGCCGGCATGGCCAACCCGGCCAAGGTACTGGCCTTTCTCGATCTGGCCGGCCCCTGGGACCCGTCCCTGGCGCTGGTGATGGTAGGTGCTATCGCCGTAGCGTCGGTGGGCTTTGCCCTCACCCGGGGTCGCAGTCTGGCCTGGAGTGGTGACCCCATCCAGATTCCCGGCAATCGCAAACTGGACCGGCGGCTGGTCCTCGGTTCGTTGGGTTTCGGGGTTGGCTGGGGACTGGCGGGCTTCTGTCCTGGACCGGCGCTGGTCGCACTGGGCACCGGCAGCCTCAAGGCAGTGATATTCGTCGCCGCCATGATGGCGGGGATGGCGGCCTTTGAATGGCTGGAAAGGCGCAAGGGCTAAGGCTACGTAGGAGCGGCTCTCTCTGTGCCCTACGAGTATGAGCCGCGAAATTGCCTACGATGCCGTACTTGGTACGGTTCGCGGCTCGAGCGCCGCTCCTACAAACACCGCTTCCTACAACAGCTTTTCAATATCCTTGCGGATCGCTTCCGGCTTGTCGGTGGGCGCGTAGCGCTTGATGACCTTGCCATCGCGGTTGATCAGGAACTTGGTGAAGTTCCACTTGATCGCCTTGCTGCCCAGCACACCGGTGGCTTCGTTTTTCAGGTAGGCGTACAGCGGATGGGTGTTGTCACCGTTCACGTCGACCTTGTCGAACATGGTGAAACTGACCCCGTAATTCTTCTCGCAAAAAGCGCCGATCTCGTCCGCCGCGCCGGGCTCCTGCTTACCGAACTGGTTGCAGGGAAAGCCGAGAATCTCCAGGCCTTTTTCCTGCAGGTCGTCATACAGCGCTTCCAGGCCCTTGTACTGGGGCGTGAAGCCGCACTTGCTGGCCGTGTTCACAACCAGCAGCACCTTGCCTTTAAAGTCGGCCAGCGCCTTGTCTTCGCCACTCAGGGTAGTAGCGGTGTAATCGTAAATCCCCATTGTGTCTCCCATAACAAAACAAACGCCCAGCGGCGCGATGTCGTAACTTAGAGCCTGTTCGGAGTCTATACGCAACCGTGCCGGAGTGCATTTTGTCTCCAGGTGATGCTTGCGACTGTACCGTGCAGCCATTCCCATCAGACCCCTGTCGCCGGTGCGCTGCAAGCCAGGGGGCATTGTCAGCGGCAACGCGGCGGCGTGTGGATTCCAGAAAGCGCTTGCCGCGAGCCGCAATGCCCGGCGGCCTATTCCCGGTACAGGGCATCAACCAGGGCGTCAGCCACGGCCTGGCTCGATTGCGGGTTCTGCCCGGTGATCAGTCGCCCGTCCGCCACCGCATGACTGACAAACTTGTCTGCCAGATCCAGTTTGGCACCCAGCTCTTCCAGGCGCGTGGCGAGCAGGAAGGGCATCACCTCATCCAGACCCACTTCCCGCTCTTCTTCATTGGTAAAGCAGGTCAGTGTGCAGTTCTGCACCAGTGGGGTGCCATCTTCATTGCGCAGCCCCACCAGCGCCGCCGGACCATGGCAGACCGCGCCAAGCAAGCCGCCCTGAGCCCAGGTACGCTCCATCACCGCCGCCACCAGCGGGTGATCGGGCATATCGAACATGGCGCCGTGACCACCGGGCACAAAGACACCGGCAAAACCGTCTTCCCAGATCTCTTCCAGGGGCCAGGTGTCCTGCAGGGCAGCAATGGCTTCGGTCCATTCGGCCTTCTGCTCATCATCCGGCACGGAATTGGGGTCCACCGGGATCTTGCCACCTCTGGGGCTGGCCACGACCACCGGGATATTTTTCTCCCGGAACAGTAACCAGGGTAACGCGAATTCTTCCAGCCACAGGCCAGTCTGTTGACCCTGGCCCATTTGCGCTGCGCTGGTCACCAGCATCAGCAGGGGTTTATCCAGATTCATTACGCCTCCCGTTCGTGTTCAACTGCGTTGCTGTTCTGTTCATCTCAGCACGGCCCGTGGCAACATGCTGTGATTGATTCTTCTCACGTTGGGTGCGACGGCGTTTTTCATCAAGCCCGCAGGCGGATTTTTTTGTATGGATTGGCACCAGTTACTCAATAAGGCCCGATTGGGCGGTCGCAGCGCCAAGGACGAAAGCGGCCGTACCGCCTTCCTGCGCGACCACGACAAGATCATCTTCTCTGGGGCCTTCCGGCGGCTGGCACGCAAAACCCAGGTACACCCGCTGGCCACCAACGACCATGTCCACAACCGGCTGACCCACTCTCTGGAAGTGTCTTGCGTGGGGCGCACCCTGGGTATCCGCGTGGGGGAGCGACTGCAACAGCAGAACCGGCTGCCGGACACGGTCAGCGCCACCGACTTTGGCGATATCGTCCAGTCCGCCTGTCTGGCTCACGATATCGGCAACCCGCCGTTCGGGCACACCGGCGAGCGAGCCATCCGCGCCTGGTTCCAGGAAAGGGGGCAGCGCTTTCTCGATATGCTGGCCCCGCAACAACAAAGCGACCTGACCTTTTTCGAAGGCAACGCCCAGGGCTTTCGCATTATCACCAAGAGCGAATACCACCAGTACGATGGCGGCATGCGTCTCACCTACGCCACCCTGGCCACCTTCCTGAAATACCCCTGGCTGTCCGCCGATGCCGGCGCCGCCAGCAGCAAGCCGGGCAAGTACAGCGCCTTTGTCTCGGAAACCGATGCGTTCCGCGAAGTGGCTGCAGCGACGGGCCTGCTGGAGATATCCCCCGGCCGCTTCTGCCGCCACCCGCTGGCCTATCTGATGGAGGCCGCTGATGACTTTTGCTACGCGATCATCGATCTGGAAGACGGCCTGGAGATGGATCTGCTGCACTGGGATGAGGTCTATGCCTTGCTGCAACCGGCCCTGCCGGACACGCCCGAAGTGAGTGACCTGATCCATTCCGACCTGCGTGACGGTCGCAAGGCTGCCTTGTTACGCGGCAAGATCATTGAGCGTTTTATCGAAGCCGGCGTGGAAGCTTTTGTCGCCAATCACGACAACCTGCTGGGCGGCAGAATGGAAGGGGATCTGATCAGCCATTGCGAACCGGCAGTGCGGGATGTAGTGGAAAACGCCAAGCAACTGGCACGCTCGAAAGTGTTCGAGCATCCACGGAAAATCGAATTGGAAATCGGCGCCTTCGAAGTGATGGGCGCGCTACTGGACGGCCTGATTGAAGCGGCGGTGTCCCATGCCTGTGACAACGCCAGGAACTACCGTCACGAGCGCATCATTGATCTGATCGGTCGCCACAGTTTTCCCGAGGATCTGGCAACGCTGCCGGAACAGGAAAGGATTTATCAGTGCATCATGCGGGCACTGGATTTTCTGGCCGGCATGACAGACAACTATGCCACCTATCTGGCCAAGCAGTTTTCAGGAATGGCGGAAACGCGGTATTGATAATAAAGGCACCTCAACGCTAGTAGTACTGACCCTCCGTACTACAGGAAGATCGAATCAATGATGGTTCCGGCATCTTGGGATTTTCGGCTGCCCTGCTCCCCCCAAGGTAGCGATCAGACAATCAATGCAATTCCCTCGCCAGCCCCGAAGGAAGTCGTGACCATTACCGGGAAATATACTCTTATCCCCCATATGGGGGATGCGCGCTTATACGCGCCTGCTCAATACTGATAATTAACGGTTTCGCGCGGGTGAGGGTCAGGGGACGCCCCGCACGACACCAAAAAGCATCCATCCAACGGGGAAGTTGATGGCTAACACGTTTACGCCTGCTGTTTCAGGGGAACGCCCCCTTTATGCTTGCAAAAAATTCCTGCTATCACTGATCGGAGCCGGCCTGCTGAGCGCCTGCGCCACCGGGCCCAAGCAATATGCGGTGACGCCGCTGGACCCAGCCAAGCAGGAATACGTAGCTAGCCAGCCTGCAGCCCTGCAGCCCGCCTGGCGCAAGCTGTTCCAGGAAGGGCGCCGCAATGAAGTGCTGAATCTGATGGAAATCGGTGCCACCGCGTTCAAGACCGGGGATCTGGATACCGCCCGACGCACCCTGGATGAGGCCATCGCCAATATCGAAAGCGTCTATGCAGACAACGATGCCGCGCGAAAGGCACGCAGCCTCTGGTACGAAGAAGGGGAAAAGGAATTCAAGGGCGAGCCCTATGAGCGCTCCATGGTCTATTACTATCGCGGACTGATTTACCTGATTGATGGCGATTACGGTAATGCCCGCGCCACCTTTCTCAATGGCCTGCTGCAGGATGCTTTTGCCGAAGAAGAGCAGCACACCACCGACTTTGCCTCACTGGTCTATCTGGCCGGCTGGGCGGCGCGACTGGATGGCAACGAGCGTCTCGCCGGCGAGCATTTCGAGGAATACCGTCAGTTCCGCCCCGACGGCCCGGTCCCCGATGACAGCGACAACACCCTGATCGTGGCCGAAACCGGCACCTCACCACGCAAACTGGCCGACGGCGTCGGTCACTATGAGCTGGTCTACCGTCGCGGCAAGGGCTTTACCGAGAACCGCGCAAAGATTGCCGGTGATGGCCTCAATCAGACCCTCTACCCGGCGGAAGATGTGTTTTTCCAGGCTTCCACCCGGGGCGGCCGGGCGGTGGATCGCATCATCGAAGGCAAGGTGCAGTTCAAGCAGACCACCGGCAACGTGGGCGACGCCATGACCAGCCTCAGCGACAACAGCCTGATCACCGGCATCGCCGCCGGTGCCGGTGGCGGCCTTGCCGCCGGCTTCAACACCATTACCGCCATTGGTGTCGCCGCCCAGGGCATGTCTGCTCGAGCCAAGACACGCGCTGACACTCGCTACTGGAGCAGCCTGCCCGACACCCTGCATTTGGGCAGCGCCCGGCTTTCCCCGGACACCCAGAACGCCAGTGTCACCTTCACCAACAAGGCCGGTATCACCCAGCCGCCGGGCAGCAAACCCGCCCGCATTTTCTTCGACAAGAATGGCAACGGCGTCATTTTCGCCAGTGCCCGTTAACCCACGTTATGGAGAACACCATGCACGCGAAATTCGCCATCGCCGCCAGCCTGCTGGCCAGCGCTCTGATTGCCGGTTGCCAGACAAGCAGCAAGCTTGAATTGGAACAGCGCACAGCGCCCACTACCTACAATAGCGTCACCTTTACCGATTACGATCTGAACCGTAATTTCAGCGGCGGCATTCCCGGTCCTGACAAGGTCTTCCGTATTACTACCGACAAGCATGGCATTCGCCGCACCCCGGCCAATACCTCCGAAGTCTTCGTCGTACTGCGCAATCACACCGACTACAACAGCATCCTCGAAGCACGCACCCAGTTCTTCGATCAATCCGAAATTCCTACCGATGTAGCTCCCCGCTGGCAACGAGTGGTGGTTCCCGCCAACTCCACCAGTGTCTATCTGGAAAAATCCACCACCACCGCGCAACTGAAATACCGGGTGGAAGTGAGGCAGGCAAAATGAAAACGTCGACCCTTCTCGTACTCCCTTTTACCTGGCTTCTCAGCAGCCAGGCTCTTTCTCAACAGGACCATCCTGCTACCGAAATGATGGCACCGGCCCAGGTTCCCATGAGCGAGGAAGCCTACGCGGAAAGCCTGCGTGATCAATCTCAGCGCCCGCCCGAGCAGGACATCATCAGCCGTTTTCGTCAGGCCTTTCCCGACCAGGGAAAACCACGTATTGCGGTGTTCTGGAATCGTGAATTCCCCAGCCGCGTCAGCGACTGGTACAGCCACTACCGCGGCAGTCTCAATGCCAAGGGCGAGCTCAGCGTCACCGGCAAGGAGGCCCGCGAAGAAAAAGGCCGCGCTACCCTGACGATGGAACAGGAAAGCCGCGGCGGGCTACGTACCAGCGATCGCAACGCCATTGCCATGGGTTTGCAGGGCGGGCTTATCAGCGCCTTCAAGCAAGGCGGCGCCACCGTCATTGATCAAGCCATGGCCCAGCGCATCACCGATAACGCCCTGGAAGACGGCACCTTCGAACGCGCCTCGCCGGATCAGTTGCGCCTGCAGATGCGCGCTCTGTCCCAGCAAGCGGATTATGTACTGGAACTGGTGGTAGGCAGCGAATTTGACCGCGATGGCCTCTACCAGGTGCGCGTGCTGTCCGTGAAAGATGCCAGCGTGCTCGCGGTTTTCAACACCGATGGCAAACCGCCAGGCAGTGAAGACCAACATGCCTGGGTGGTGGCTGAAAGCGGCTTCGAAAAGCGCGATCGCCCGCAGCCCATGAGCGCCACCGGCAAGGAAATTGCTCTGCATACCATGGCCCAGATGAGCCAGTAAGCACCTTATTTATCCACGAATTCCATGAGGGGAACACCATGAACGCTTTCAAACCCATCGCCATCCTCGGTGCCGCTGTGCTGGTCAGCGCCTGTGCGCCGTCGCGGGTCGATAACGCCGCCGGACAGCCTTCCGTATACCAGGACGTAGGCAGTGCCGGGCGGGTTCAGGGGGTCGGTATCGAATCCCAGGACGTGGTCGCCATGACCGACAAAATGATGCGCAGCCTGCTATCCAATCCCATGGTCTCCAACCGCCCTACCCCGCCCCGGGTATTGATTGATATGGAAGGTTTCAAGAACGAAAGCACCTCGGTGATCAACCTCAACATGCTTGCCAAACGGCTGCAAATCGAGCTCACCCGTGCCGCCAACGGCCGCATGGTGTTCGTGAATCGCCAGAACCTGGCGGCAATTCAGAAAGAGCGCGAAATCAAACGCGAAGGCCTGGTGGATGGTGGCACCATCCGCAAGACCCAGGCCACCGCCGGGGTCGACTACCAGATGTTCGCCACCATCACCTCCCAGGACGCCATTGATCGGCAAAGCCAGATGCGCCAGCGCTACCACTACATTTCTTTCGAAATGGTAGACATGGAGCTGGGCACCTTGGTGTGGGGCGACGGCTTTGAAATGAGCAAGGCCACCCAGGATAACGTGCTTTACCGCTAACCCTTTACTGTCCGCGGACGCCACGGGAACGACCGCCCGCAGGGACAGGTATTATCAGGAGACACCATCATGGAACGTATTTTTACCTGCATCCGCTTGGGGGCGGTCGTGCTGGGTTCTGCACTACTCGCCGCCTGCGCCTCCAGTTATCAACAAGGTGGCACAAGCAGCCCCGCCGTGACCACCGTCAACGGCCCGGTTACATCGTCAACCGGTTCCGAGGCCTATCAAAAGCAGGTCTTTCAGGCCCGTGACAACAAAACCGCCGCCTGCCTGCAGACCGAAGTGTCATCTGGCAAGCTGATGTACCACTCCCTAGTGGTCCCTTCGGGAAGCTTTCAGGTCCAGGCCGAACACACTGTCGGTGCCTGGCGCTGTATTGATTATGGCAAAGGCGGTCAGCAGGTTTGGGCTACTCTCGACCCGAACTCGACGGGAGCCCAGGGCGTATCGACAAGCGATGAACCTCTCGGTGATGGTCTGCTCGGGATCCGAATCCACCAGACTGAAGACAAGCACTTTCTGAAAGTGGAAAGCCTGGTACCGTTGAGCGCAGCGGAAGAGAGCGGCCTGCTACAGAGCGGCGATTTAATCGTTGCCATCGGCGATGGCAAGAACGGAGAGATGACTCCCACTGCCGGCCAGACTCTGCACCAGTTGGTTGCGCAAATGCGTGGAGAGCCAGGCACCTTCGCACGACTAAGCATCATGTCTCCGGGCACTGCCGGCACCCGTGACGTAGTCTTGGAGCGCCGCGAGCAAACCAGCGAACAGCTGGCCGCCATCCAGCAACAGAAAATCGATGGCCTGGCGCTCAAGAACAACAGCGGCCAATTCCTCTCGCCATACACCAGCGACGGCGTCACCGCCGAATGGGTCAACAAGACCATCAACGTCTCCATGGGCAAGGCCACCGGCTCCGCAGTCGGTGGCGTTGCTGGCGCCTACGCGGCCAACAAGGTACTGGAAAATGTGCCCTTCGGCGGCATGTTGGGCGGATTCCTGGGCTCCAAGGCTGGCAAGGCCGTGGGCGGCAACACCGCCCTGGAAGCGTCCGGCGGCTGGGACTTCATCCGCAGCAGCTCAGACATTTCCTTCAACTCCATGAGTGACATGGCGCAATGGCTGGCCACCACCCACAGCACCAAGAGCAACTTTGTGGACGTAATCAAGGCCGCCGACAAGATCTATCCGGGCCTGCAAACCGCCGTGGCCAACTCGGCGCGCTGATTCAGGAACCCACTATGTCAATTCGATCCGTTTACCCTCTCACCCTGGTCATGACCAGCATCCTCCTGGTTAGCGGCTGCATGTCCTATCGTTATGTGCCGACAGAGGGAGAAGTGCTTCCCGAGACAGGCAGCGTCTCATTGCCCGTTGCTTTTCAAGCGGCCCCTGCAACAGTGACCAGCAAAACTCAAATGGTCAAAAGCCCGGAATGGACAAAAATAACCTCTGCTATCGAAAACTCCATGGAGTCGCAGATACAAGGGCTATCCGCTGACGAATCAACCAGTCAGTCTGCCAACTTGGCTGTCAGCATGGAAAACTCCACGATCAAAATGAACTGGGGCCATTTCCTCATGTATATCGGTTCCCTGTTCACTCTGCCCAGCAGCTCCGATATAGAGTTTGATAGCGAACTCTCAGTGGCAACCGGAGGCGAAACCCTTTTCACCTCCCAGGCCAATGGCAAGATTCGAAGCTATATATCGGTTTATTCTCCCTCTGCGCTTTTCGTTGGAAAAAAAGACCCGGCCATCGCCTCCGAGGACCTGTCCAACGATATGATGCGTCGCCACCTGCAAGCGCTGGAGAAATGGGTTACTGCTGAAAAGCATCAATACGATCAAGAGGTGGCCGGGAAAGACATCCTGGAACAGCGCCAATGGCTGATCGACAATCCTCGCAGCCTGTTTGCCGGTGACATTCTCGGCAATCTGGCCAGCCACACTCCCCGTGGCAACGCGCTAGACTGGCATCGGGAAAACGTCGCGCTCTTTCCAGGCTACGCAGCGATGCTCCCAGAGGAAGACGCCCTGTGGTTTATCGGGCCTGAAGATCTGCGAGTCATTGACCTGGTAGATGCCATCAAAAAAGGGACCAGCCAGACAGTGCTAGCTGCCAGAACAGAGACACAAGGCCCCTACAAAAGCTTCGATGATGAAGAAACCCGACGCTTGCGCAGGATGGGCCTGTCAAGCGATCTGATTGCCTCCATGATTCGTAGCACCTCACGGACACCACCGCCCGCCATGGCCGCTACCAGAAACAGCCAATCGGACAATGTCACTGCGGCTTTGCTGATACCGGATAACAGCGGTGAGTATATGAACCCGTGGACCAGTGACGGTGTTCTCGCGGAATGGGTCGACAACGCCATCAACGCGAATATGGGTAGTGCGATCGGTTCCACCGTGGGCGCTTATGCGGGGCAGAAAGCACTGGAAAATGTGCCTTTCATTGGCGGCATCCTCGGCTCAAAACTCGGCAAGGAAGTGGGGCGAACTACCGCCATCAACAGCTCCGGGGGCATGGATTACATCCGCACCACTTCAGACCTCTCATTCCGCAACCTGGATGACATGGCTCGTTATTTAAAAACACACTACGCCAATGAAAGCACTTACCAGGATGCTATCAAGGCAGCCGATGCCATCTATCCAGGGCTAATGAAATCGCTGGCTTCTGCACAATAACTCTCTTCGTTCGCTCTCCTTCGGATCAGGCTCACCCTGAGTCGAAAGAGAGCGAACCATTCCCAACACCGTAATCATTCCACGGTGTCTTGGCCTACCTAACCTTTTCCCCAAAATTTGATACAGTTCTCATAGAGGGAACAGGGGAATTCACATGGATGCCGAACGAAAACAATGGGATGCCCTGATAGGACGCATCTACGAAACAGCTCTCTCGCCGGGTGACTGGGGCGAGCTGCTGGAGCCCATGATCGACTGGTGCCAGCAGGAGAACCAGGACCTGGAATCCATGGAATCGCTACTGCAGCACCTGGATCGTGCCGTGCGCAGCAGCAACCACATGCATTCCCAGGAAGACCAGAACCATCTCCTCAACGACATGACCAACCGTCTACCCTGGCCCATGCTGATGCTGGATGACCAGCTACATGTGGTAAAACACAATTCGGCAGCAGATCGCATCATGGCCTCGGGCCCGCTACGCATGGCCGATGGCGGCGCGCTGATGCTCAGCGACCCCACTCTCAAACAGCAACTGCAACAGGTTGTTCGCCTACAACGGGGCCGCGACAGCCAGCTGTTGCACTCCGAGCAGGAGAAACTGGTGCTGCTGTGCATGCCGGTATTCCGCTCGGATGCGCCAGATGACGTGTCACGCATTACCACTGTGGTCTGGGTCTTTGCCGACCGCAGCGTCGCCGCGCCCTCGGTCCGGTCACTGGCGGACCTGTTCGGTATCTCACCGGCAGAAGCCCGTTTGCTGCATCTGCTTTGCAAGGTGGGAAACCTCAGTCAGAGCGCCGAACTACTCTCCGTCAGCGTGCATACCGCCCGCACCCAACTCAAATCAATCATGGGAAAAACAGGTATCAGCAGTCAGGTCGCCCTGGTCAGCCGGGCCATGAGCCATGCGTTGCTGGCGACCCCGACCCTCGCCACCCATGATGGTCGCGAAGAGCGCTTTATGGTGCTGCCCGACAATCGGGTACTGAGCTGGTTCGAGTATGGCTGCCCGGAAGGCAAGCCCCTGCTGGTAATGGAAAACCAGGCGGGCAACCTGCCCTGTCATGAACCTCATCATGAATGGTATGTCTCGCAGGGGTTGCGAGTGCTGGTGGTGGTACGCCCCGGCTTTGGCATCTCCACCCCCTGTCCGGACGGCAATTTCGTGGATTTCGCCGAGGACCTGCGCTACTTCTGCGAACGACTGAATCTGCAAAAACCCATTCTGGCCGGCTATTGTTTTGGCGGCCCCTACGCCCTGGCCGCCGCGGCCAGATATCCGTCACTGTTCGAGCGGGTCGGCGTCATTGGCAGCATCGTACCCTGGCAATACATGCAGGCGGGACAACTGGACCCAATGCATAACCGGCTGCTGAAAATGGTGGACCGGGACCCCCGTCTCTTTATTTCCCTGGGCAAGCTGGCCCTGCGCGGCGTGAACCGCTCACCGGAAAAATTCTTTTCCTTTTTCTCTCGGGTGCTGGATGACAAGGACGCCAGCCTGATCAACGACCCGGCCGTGCAGGCAATCACCCTGCCGCAATTACGGCAGCGCTGGTTTCAGGGGGCCAGAGTGATCATCGATGACTATCTGCGGGTACTGCGACCCTGGGGGTTCGAGCTGGCGGACATCACCATCCCCACCACGGTCTGGCATGGCGCCCTGGATCGCAGCGTGCAGCTGGAACCAGCCAGGCTGATGGCACAGGCGATCCCCGGCGCCGAGTTTTATGTGCTGGAAGATCAGGGCCGCTACCCGGTCATTGAGTGCTGGCAACAGTTTATCGAGGCCCTGGCGGGGTCGGTGTCCCAGACCATCACGCAGCGCGCCTGATCCGCTGCCCGCTTGGCCGTGATTTATTGCTGGCCTGCCTGCTCCTCCAGAATGGCGTTGCTCGCCACCTCCAGAAACAGGTCAAATTGGTAGGCAAAACGCCAGCGGTCCCGGTCCAGCGAATCCAGCAAGTACCAATCCAGCGCCTTTACCTCAGTCAGTGCCGAGGTCGGCACTGGCAACGAGTCTGGCGACGACGCATTCTCTGGATAACAACGGTAGAGATGAAAGCCGTTCTTCATCACCACCAGGCGCCGTCCCACCTTGACCGCGAGCCCAGTCTCCTCACTCGTCTCCCGATGCGCCGTACATTGGGCCAGCTCATCCGCTTCACGGGTACCGCCAGGCACCCCCAATTTGCCGCCCCAGCGATGGGTAATCAGAAGCACCTTGTCGTCATGCAGAATCAGACAACCCGCATTGGCGCGTCGATCGTCTTCCTGGCCGGGCACCCGGGGACAATCGGCAAGGGCCACGCCGGGCAGCAGCAAGCAAAGCAGATAGAGCATTCGCTTCATGTTTTTCCCCATGGGCCAGTTATGGGACTCAATAGTTAACAGTGAAGAGTGAAAAGCGGGCAACGCTTTTTACCCCCCCCCCCCAACGCAAGAGGCCGCGACCCATAATGTGGCGCGGCCTCAAAGGCTGGAGTAACCCATAAACTCAATCGCGAACTATTCACTGTTCATTGTTAACTGATAAGCGGCAACCGATGCTCCCGCGTCGCCGCGATCACCTCGTCCGGGACCAGGATTTCCGTGGCCAGGGGCAGGTGGTCAGACAGCAGGCAATCTGCCAGCACACGGGTGTGACGACATTGCAGCGCCGGGGAAAGGAGGATGTGGTCGATATGTCGATCCGGGGCCCAGCTCGGATAGGTGTTGAGGCTGTCTGCCTCCACGGTCCGCAGCCCCAGGCTTGCCAGCGGCGAGGCTTCCAGGTGCTCCAGGCGGCAATTGAAGTCACCCATCACCACCACATACTTATAGTCTTCAAGCAGCCTGGCCAGGTAGGCAAGCTGGGTATTGCGTACCTTCTCCCCCAGGGCGAGGTGGGCCACCACGACCACCAGAGGCTGTATCGGGTGACCATACTTGATCAGAATGGCACCGCGACCGGGCAGCCCGGGTAGCCGGTGATCCTTGACCTCAAAGGGCTGGTGACGGCTGAGAAAGCCATTACTGAACTGGCCCAGGCGGCCAAGATTACGGTTGAGTTGTTGGTGCCAGAAGGAAAAGTCGCCCAACGATGCCAGGTGCATCAGCTGATTCATGTTGCGTGAGCGCAGGCTGCCACCATCCACCTCCTGCAGACCCACCACATCGAAGTGGCTGAGCACCTCGGCAATCTGTTCAATGGTTTCTACGCTACGCGGGTGCGCGACCAGATGCTTCCAGCTACCGGTGATGTAATCGCCAAACTTCTGGCTACCGATACCGGCCTGGATATTGAAGCTGAGCAGCTTGATGCTCGTGTCAGGAAGGAGGATTTCACGAGTTTGACGGGTGCGTCGCACCCCTTGCCGAGCGAAGGAAAAGCCCGCAGGGCGGGCTTTCCAGTCTCGATAGGCGGTTCGTGCACGATCCAGCAGCATAGGGGTCTACATCAACCGCCAGTCTTTTCCTTGTTGGCCAGATACTCGATGACCTCGAACAGCTCGTCGGGGGTCTTCAGGTTCTCGCGCAACACCAGGTACTTTCCGTTCACGACAAAGTTGGGCACACCGGGAATCTTGTATTCCTTGGTCAGCGCCTCTGCCTGACGGACCTTGGTGGACACACCGAAGGAGCTATACAGGCGGTTGAACTTGTCCGGCTCCACGCCGTATTTGCGGAAGAAGTTGGCCAGTGCCGGCTCATTGAACAGCGGCTCGCGGTGCTTGTGAATGGCATCAAACAGGGGAGCATGGATTTCCTCTGTCAGACCCAGGGTTTCTTCCACATAGTAGGCGCGGGCCAGCGGCTCGGCGTTACGCAGGAACAGCACCGGCGTGCGTACGTAATCGATGAAGTCCGGCTTGGATTCCAGCCATGTATCTACCGCAGGTTCAAGAGAGTAACAATGGGGGCAGGCATAGGAGAAGAACTCCCGCACTTCCACCTTGCTGGGGTCACTCACATTGCCGGGCACATCAAGAATCTTGTAGTGGGTATCCACAGCAAAGCGGGCATGTTCTTCGGCCGCAACCGCAGCGGTTGCCAGGCCCAGACTCATCAGCAAAGCCGTCACAAAGCGAAGCATCGGTTCCTCTCCTTATTGTTGGTCTCCGCACGGTAGGACCGCCGGAATCATTATTTTCTCCCGCGGCCAGGCAAAAAAACCGTCAGCGCAGGGAGGGCCATTTATCTTTTCATGATAACAACGAAAAAGGCAGCCCGCAGGCTGCCTTTTCTACAAACCGTAACCAATCAGCTCTATTTGGATAAACCAGTAATATAGCTGGCTACCGCCTTGATCTGGGAGTCGCTCATCTTGGCAGCAACAGTCTGCATCATGCTGGCAGGATCATTGGTACGCTTGATCACGTTATCACCCAGGTCATTACGGCCAGCGGCACGGAAAGCCTTCAGCTGCTCTTCCACATACTGAGCGTTCTGGCCAGCCAGGTGCGGATATTTGGCGCCATCGACACCCTGACCCGCCGGGCCGTGGCAACCGGAGCAGGACGGCAGGCCGTTGGCCATATCACCGCCGCGGTACAGCTTGGCGCCTTGCTCGACCCAGTCTGGGTCAGCTTGACCGGCCTCGGCTTCCTGGGAAGCGTAATAGGCGCCCAGATCCGCCATATCCTGCTCGCTCAGGTTGGCAGCCTGACCAGCCATAATGGCATTGTCTCGTTCACCGGACTTGTAATCCTGAAGCTGCTTGACCAGGTAGGCTTCACCCTGACCCGCCAGCTTCGGGTAGTTACCAGCAATCGGCTTGCTACCGCCGGGGCCGTGGCAAGCGGCACAGGGAGCGGCTTTTGCTTCACCGGCTTCAGCATCACCTGCAGCCAGAGTCGGGTTGGCTACTACGGCAGCCGCCATCAGCACGAACAGTTTGAAAAACTTCATGGCCTATCCTTTCGTACAGCGTCTTATTTGCTTTTGGACATGTACTCAATCAGAGCACGGTATTCGTCGTCGCTACAATCGTTACACATGCCTTTAGGCGGCATGGCGTTGTACCCTTCCTTCACGTGCTTCACCAGGGTATCCATGCCTTTGCCCAACAGCGGCTTCCAGGCGGCTTCATCGTGAGCCTTGGGGGCACCGGCGGCGCCGGAAGTATGGCAGAAGGTGCAACTACTATTATAGCGCTCTTCCACGGTGGCGGCGCTGGCCGCTCCTGCCATCATGATCAATGCAATACCTGCTACCAAACCCTTCATATCCTACCTCTGCTATGCTGGCGTCAACCGCTGGCGAAGTGTGGATTTGCCTTTCCCGCCAAACCCTTGTAGAACGTCGACCGCCCTGGCAATCGCCAGGAGGGCCAGGCGCACGGGATTATATACCAGTCTGGCACGCGCCGTCATATTCCATGTGAAGGGTAAGGTTATGCCACAACATCCAGCAGAGATCCTGCTCCATCAGGCCAGTTTCCTGCAAAGTGCCCAGCGCCTGGACCAGTGCCCGCCTGACGAGGGCCGGGAGGTGGCCTTTGCCGGCCGCTCCAACGCCGGCAAGTCCAGCGCCATCAACCGTTTGACCGGCCAGAGATCCCTGGCAAGAACCTCCAAAACCCCCGGCCGCACCCAGCTGATCAACTTCTTTTCCCTGGACGACGAGCGCCGGCTGGTGGACCTGCCCGGCTACGGCTATGCCAAAGTCGCCAAAAGCAAACGCAACGAATGGCAGGAGCACCTGGACCACTATCTGGCTGAACGCCAGGTGCTGGTGGGGCTGGTATTGATGATGGACATCCGCCATCCGCTCAAGGATTTCGATCTGATGATGCTGGAATGGGCCGCCCAGGCGAACATGCCCATCCATATCCTGATGACCAAGGCCGACAAACTGAAGTTTGGCGCGGCCAAATCCACCCTGCTGAAGGTGCAAAGCCAGCTCAAGGGACACCCCGCACCCCTATCGCTGCAATTATTTTCCGCCACCAACGGTACCGGCTGCGATGACGCCTGGGAGAAACTGGGGGAATGGCTGGAGATAGCAGCACCTGATCGGAGCGAGTGACGAGTCGCGAGTTTCGAAACCTGCCTCTGTGGCAGCCGGCCTACTGACGCCCTGGGCCTCTGGAAAATGCCCAATGGCTTGCAGGCAAGCGGTGTTAACGAAGCATTGGGGATTCTGAAAGGTTTTCGCAACTCGGTACCCGTACCTCGCCACTTTCTTCCAGGCAAAAAAATCCCCGGCAGCAATTCTTGGGGGAAGGGAACGACTTGCTGCCGGGGAGGCTTGCCACCCCGGTCTCTTTGGGGGAAGAGGGCCGGGGTAAAACACGACGGACCGGTGAGGGTACTGGGGGATCGGGGGTTCCAGCCCGTCGCACTTATAGAGACTGCCGTTTTCTGGAAAAAGTTCCAGCCCTTCATCCCCTTTTTTTGCCCGACTGTCGATGTGCGTCACAAAACTGGCGCTAAAGGGCACTCCAGTCCCACCACGGTGCGCCACGAACACCCGGATGAACGCTGAAAAAATGTCCTATCTCACTGATCAAGAAGCAGTAATAACCACACGGGGAAATCTGGCACAACGATTGCTTGATACTGGATGAGAGCCAGCAAGCTGAGATAAAAACGCGAAGATTTTGCAGTTTGCTGAGGCCTGCCAGCACAAACGGCAGGCAAAAAAAATCCCTGGCAGCAATCTTGGGGGAAGGGAACGACTGTGCTGCCAGGGAGGCTTGCCGCCCCAACCTCTGGGGAGAGATTGGGGAGTCCAAAATGCTACGGATCAGCGAGGGTACTGGGGGATCGGGGGGTGCCAATCCGTAGCTATTCTTTAGGACCGCAGCGTTTTTCCGAAAGTTCCTGCCAGCCTCACCTTTTACATTTTTTACGATCGAGCGAGCTTCAAGCTTCAAGCTTCAAGCTTCAACGCGGTAAAAGCTGCAGCCAACCGACAACCCGCCCCTCCGCGATTCCAGAATACAAACCCGGCGCTAAATCGCGGGCACGGCCCTCCCGCCTCGTCCTGCCAGTTCCGCGTTGTAGCTTGTGGCTTGCCGCTTTTACTGCTTCCACGGCTCCCCGCGCGTGCCCTTCATCCGTTTCAGATCCCGGTGCATGGCCGCCTTGGCGAGCATGTGGGCAGACACTGGCGCGGTGATAAACAGGAACAGGGTGATCAGCACCTCATGGAGTTGCAGGCCGCGCTCCTGCCAGGAAAAAAACAGCAGTGACGCAATGATGGTGCCGCCCACTCCCAGGGTAGTGGCCTTGGTAGGACCGTGCAGGCGGGTGTAGAAATCCGGCAACCGCGCCAGACCGATGGACCCGATCAGCGCAAAAATGCCGCCCACCACCACAAAAATCGCCACCAGCCATTCAATCAAGACGTCCATAAAAGCTCCACTTGCCTGACACCAGGTGCCAGGCATTATTCAATGATGTCGCCGCGGGTAATGTACTTGGCCACCGCCACGGTGCTGACAAAGCCGATCAGGGCAATCAGCATGGCAGCCTCGAAATACAGCTTGCTGTCCACCTGGATGCCGTACACCACGATCAGGGCAATGCTGTTGATGTACATGGTATCCAGGGCCAGCACCCGGTCCGGCAGGGAGGGGCCGATCACCAGCCGATACAGGTTCAACACCCAGGCCACCGTCAGCAGGCCAAACGTCAACGAGATGGCACTTTCTAGCATTCGAAAATCTCCTTGATCGGCCCTTCGTAGCGCTGCTTGATTTCCGCCACCAGGGCCTGCGGATCTTCCACATGCAGGGCATGCACCAGCAGCCGGGTGCGATCCTCGCTGACATCGGCTGACACCGTCCCCGGGGTCAACGACACGGTGCTGGTGAGCACGGTAATAGCAAAGCTGTCGCGCAGGTCCAGCGGCACTTCTACAAACCCGGGCTGCAGATCCTTCACCGGTCCCAGCACCTTCAGGGCCACCGCCAGGTTGGCCAGCAGGATATCCTTGGCCACCCGCAGCACGAAACGCAGCAGGCCCATACGATCACGAACCAGCGGCACCTGTGGCCAGAAAGGCCGGGTCCCCAGCGGCAACACCACCGCCAGAATCAGCCCCAACAGGGCATGGCCCACACTGAAGCCATTGAGCAGCAGCCAGGTCAGCCACAGCACCAGTGTCAGACTGGGATAGGGAAGCAAGCGCTTCATGATGCACCTCCCAGTACTGCCCGGATATAAATCGTCTGGTCAGCCAATTGCTCGGCCACTCCACCGCATAACTGCAATAGCGGCTCCGCAGCTACGGTCAGCAGCGGGCTGGCCAGCAACAGGGCCAGCATGGGGATCACCCGACGGCGCCCCAGTTTCTTGCTGACCACGTCGCCGTGCACTCGCCAGAACAGGGTGGACCCAGCCCGGCTCAGGCCTACCAGGCCAGCCAGCCCCGCCAGCAGCAGCAATACCCAATACGGCGCGCTGGGCACCGCCTGCAACAAGGCCACCTTGCCGACAAAACCGGACAGCGGCGGCAGCCCCACCACCGCCACGGCAGCGGCAAAAAAGGCCGCGCCCAGCCAGTTGCCATGGGCCAGTGGCGGACCGGATTCCAGCCGGTCATCACTGTCACCCCGGGAGCGGCGCAGCAGATCACAGAGCAGGAACAGGGCCGCGCAGATCAGGGTGGAATGAATCAGGTAATAGAGCGCGGGGCCGACAACCTTCGGGTCCCCCAGACTCAGCGCCGCCACCAGGGTCCCCACCGACATGACTACCAGGTAGGCAACCAGCCCACCCAGCCGTTGCGCCGCCAGGGCACCGATAGCCGCCAGCGCCAGGGTGACCAGCGCCAGCCACCAGAGCAGGTCGGCCCCCAGCCCGGCCAGCGGCCCGTCACTGAAGGCCAGTGCCTGCATGCGCAGGATGGCGTAGATGCCCACCTTGGTCATGATGGCAAACAACGCCGCCACCGGCGCGGTGGCATTGGCATAGGCAGCCGGCAGCCAGAAATACAGCGGGAACAGTGCCGCCTTCAGCCCGAACACCACCCACAGCAACAACACCGCCACGGTCAGAAGGATCTGGTCACTACCCTCCAGCGCCTGGGCCTTGACCGCAAAGTCGGCCATGTTGAGAGTGCCGGTGGTACCGTAGATCAACCCCAGGGCAATCAGGAACAGGGCCGAACCCGCCAGGTTCAGCACCACATAATGCAGGCCCGCTTTCACCCGCTCCGTGCCACGGCCATGCAGTGCCAGCCCGTAGGAGGCGATCAGCAATACCTCGAAAAACACGAACAGGTTGAACAGGTCACCGGTGAGGAAAGCCCCGTTGATGCCCATCAACTGAAACTGAAACAGGGAATGGAAGTTGGGCCCGCGGCGATCATCACCGGCACAGCCATACAACAGCGCCGGCAACGCCAGCACGGCGGTCAGCAGCAACATCATGGCACTGAGCTGGTCCAGCACCAGCACGATGCCGAACGGCGCCTGCCAGTTACCCAGCTGGTACACCCCCACGTCACCCTGGGCCGCCTGCTGCCACAGCACCAGCGCCACCGGTATCAGCGCGACACAGGAGAGCAGACCGGTCACCCGCCGCAGCTGCTGCCGCTCGCGGACCTCCAGCAACAGCAGCAACCCGGCCAGTGCCGGAATCAGAATAGGCGCAATAATCCAGTGCGTCATGAACGTTGCTCCCCGTCCTGACCATCCACATGGTCACTGTGTTGCTCCCCCTGGCTGCGCAGGGCCAGCACCACCAGGAAGGCGGTCATGGCGAAACCGATCACGATGGCGGTGAGCACCAGCGCCTGGGTCAACGGGTCGGTGGGGTCGGCACTGGCGCCCACTACCGCCACCTGGTTGATCTTCAGGCCGCCCATGGAAAACAGGAACACATTCACGCCATAACCCAGCAGGGTCAGCCCCAGCACCACCGAAAAGGTGCGCGCACGCAGGCACAGGTATACGCCGGTGGCCACCAGCACGCCGATAATCAGCGCCACTAACAATTCCATCAGGTGGTCTCCTTCTTGTCATCCAGCATCGACAGCTTGCCCAGGTTGGCCAGTATCAGCAGGGTGGCGCCCACCACGGTGAGGAACACGCCGGTATCAAACAGCATGGCACTGGCCAGCTCAAAGTCGCCGATCAGTGGCAGGTGCACGTGGGTAAAGGTGCTGGTCAGGAAAGGCGCACCGAAGACCCAGCTGCCCACCCCGGTCAGTCCGGCCAGCAATACACCCAGGGCCACCAGAGGGTGGTAATCGCCGGGGATGCGTTTGTGCACCCAGGTAACCCCGGACGCCACGTACTGCAGCAGCAAGGCCACCGAGGTAATCAGCCCCGCCACAAAGCCGCCGCCGGGCAGGTTGTGGCCGCGCAGGAAAATATACACCGCGATCATCAGCGCCAGCGGCAACAGCGGCCGCGACAGGGTCACCAGCACCAGCGGGTGAGCGTCATGGGCCCAGGGTCGGCCGAAGGGATCGTACTTGGCCGACGCCAGTTTCAGATCACTGAGCAGGGCGTAGATGCCCAGAGCCGCAATACCCAGCACAGTAATCTCGCCAAAGGTATCAAAGCCGCGGAAATCCACCAGGATCACGTTCACCACATTGGTGCCGCCACCACCGGGCACACTGTTCTCCAGGAAGAATGGGCTGATGGTGGCGGTGTCGGTGGTCATCACCAGCAAGGCGACCACGGCCACGCCAGTGCCGATCAGCACCGCCAGCACCGCATCACGGCTCACCCGCAGGGGGTTGGAATCGGCCTTGGCCCGCGCCGGCAAAAAGTACATGGCCAGCATCAACAACAACACGCTGACCACTTCAACAGAAAGCTGGGTCAGGGCCAGATCCGGCGCTGAAAAGCGCACGAAGATCAGCGACACAATCAGCCCCACCACGCTCAGGCAGATAATCGCCATCATCCGCTGGCGATGCAGCACCGTGGTCAGCAAGGCCGCAGCAATCAGCATCAAGGCACAGAGGACCGACACCCCGTCCACCGGCAGCATGGCGCGCTCGCCGGTGAAGCTGGTCAGGTTGGGCAACTGCCATACCAGCACGGCCGCCACCAGCGCCAGCACCCAGGCCAGATACCCCTGCAGAGACCCGGTCTGCAATCGCCGGGTCACGCCAGCGGTCAGTCGCACCACGGCCTGAATACGGCCTTCGAACACCCGCTTGGCATCAATCTCCGGCAAGCGTGCATACCAGGTAAACAGTCGACGGCGGCAGGCATACACTGCGATACCCCCGACCAGGGCGATAACACTCATCAACAGCGGAATATTGAGCCCGTGCCACACCGCCAGGTGATACTCGGGCAGGGTACCGCCCAGGGTGGCAGTGGCCGCCACCGCCAGCAGTGCCGCCACGGTAATCGCCGGGAACACCCCTACCGCCACACACAGGGCCACCAGGATTTCCACCGGAATCTTCATGTAGCGGGGCGGTTCCTGGGGCGGAAACTTGGGCAGATTCACCGGCTCGCCATTGAAGAACACATCGTGGATAAAGCGCGCCGAGTAGGCCACCGAGAACACCCCGCCCAAGGTGGCGCCCAGCGGCAACAACCAGCTCATGGCACCCAGCTGGTCGGACTGCAGGGTTTCAGTAAAGAACATTTCCTTGGACAGGAAACCGTTCAGCAACGGCACCCCGGCCATGGCCGCCGACGCCACCATGGCCAGCACCGCCGTGTAGGGCATGTACTTCCACAGGCCGTTGATACGACGCATATCACGGGTGCCGGTTTGCTGATCGATGATCCCGGCGGCCATGAACAGACCCGCCTTGAAGGTGGCGTGGTTGATGATGTGGAACACCCCGGCCACCGCCGCCAGCGGCGAATTGAGGCCAAACAGCAGAGTAATCAAACCCAGGTGGCTGATGGTGGAAAACGCCAGCAAACCTTTCAGATCATGCTGAAACAAGGCCCAGACCGCCCCCCACAGCAGGGTGGCCATACCGGCGGTAGTGACCAGATAGAACCACAGGTCAGTGCCGGCCAGCACCGGATAGAAACGCGCCAACAGGAAGATGCCGGCCTTCACCATGGTGGCCGAATGCAGGTAGGCACTCACCGGGGTGGGCGCGGCCATGGCATGGGGCAGCCAGAAATGGAACGGGAACTGGGCACTCTTGGTGAACGCCCCCAGCAACACCAGGCAGAGGATCACCGGGTATAAGGCATGCTGCTGCACCAGGGCGCCGTTCTCCAGCACCGTGCTCAACGAAAAGCTGCCCACCACATGACCGATCAGCAGCACCCCGGCCAGCAGCGCCAGGCCGCCCATGCCGGTGACCGTCAGCGCCATCCGGGCGCCCTTGCGCGCGGCACTGTCGTATTGCTTGTAGCTGATCAGCAAAAACGAGCTGAGACTGGTCAGCTCCCAGAAAAACACCAGAAACAGCAGGTTATCGCTGGTCACCACCCCCAGCATGCTGAACATGAACAGCAGCAGCAGAGTGTAGAAGCGGCCGCCGTCATCCTTGGCCGGCAGGTAATAGTGGGCATACACCACCACCAGCAAACCGATACCCAGAATCAACACGCAGAACAGCAACGCCAGGCCATCCAGACGCAGGGCCAGATTCAATCCCAGCGACGGCAGCCAGGCCATGGACCACTGCTGCATCCCCCCTTCCCAGATCGGCAAGGACGCCTGGGCCAACAGGCCCAGGGCGGCCACCACCGGCAGGGCCACCAGCAAGGCGCACCAACGGCGCCCCAGATGGCGGGTAAACATGGGTAGTAGCGCCGCCAAAAGAGGCAGCAGAACAATCGCAGGCAACATCATGTGCTCTCTTGAATAACAATCCTTGTGCTACCAGCAGGCAGCAAAGCCCGGCAAGTATGCCATGCCCCCTTTCCCTTGCAAGAATCCCACCGTGGCGCTTCGGTAACAGCGAACAAACAAGACAACGAGAAACCGACGACCATCCGGGTCAGCAATGAGCCGGGGATGGCATTTATCTGCCCATGCAAAAATATATGCATATTTTTTTACACTAATCAGCGCTCTTAAATAAGTAGTAACAAGCCGCTTTTTTCGCTTCAAAACGGAACTTTACCTTGCCTGAGTTTTCACATCATGCGTAGGATAATTCCAAGTTAATCATCGCTTTACGGCGGTGCCATCTTCCGCGAAAGCGGGCCACTGAGAACGGAGCGCCATGCTGACAGGTATCTTGTCCGGATTTCTGCTCGCACCCCTGGCCCCCGCCCTGCATCGGCTTTTCCCCCGTTACAGTGGCTGGCTTCTCGCCCTGCTCCCCGCCGGGCTGACGCTGTATTTTCTCCAGCAATGGCTACCCGTCACCCAGCAAGGCCCCCTGCTTAGCCACATCGACTGGGTCCCTGCGCTGGCCATGCCGCTGAGCTTCATGCTCGACGGCCTGTCACTGTTGTTTGCCCTGATGATCTGCGCCATCGGCGCGCTGATCTTCATCTATGCCGGTCGCTACCTGGAAGACCACCGGGACCTGCCCCGGTTGTATGTGCTGCTGCTATGCTTCATGGCCTCCATGCTCGGCGTGGTGCTCAGCGACAACCTGATCGTGCTGTTCGTGTTCTGGGAACTCACCAGCATCACCTCCTATCTGCTGATCGGCTTCAACCACGAAGACGCCAACGCCCGGGCCAAGGCACTGCAAGGCCTAATCGTCACCGTGGGCGGCGGGCTGGCCTTGATGACCGGCTTTATTTTGCTGGGGCAGATCGGCGGCAGCTATGAGTTGTCAGTACTGATTACACGGGGCGACACCATCACCGCCCACCCGCTCTACGGGCTGACACTGGTATTGATCGTCCTCGGCGCCTTCACCAAGAGCGCCCAGTTCCCGTTCCACTTCTGGCTGCCCAATGCCATGGCCGCGCCCACCCCGGTCAGTGCCTACCTGCATTCGGCCACCATGGTGAAAGCCGGCATCTACTTGCTGGCACGGCTGCACCCGGCCATGGGCGGCACCGAGCTCTGGCTGCTTCTGCTGGGCGGCGCGGGCGCGATCACCATGGTGCTGGGGGTGTTCCTGTCCCTGCGCGCCACCGGTATCAAGCGCATGCTGGCCTATTCCACCGTGATGGCCCTGGGCACTCTTACCATGCTGATCGGCCTGGGCACCCGCACCGCCCTGCTCGCCGCCATGAGCTACCTGCTGGCCCACTCGCTCTACAAAGGCGCCCTGTTCATGGTGGCCGGCATCATTGATCACCAGACCGGTCGCAAGGATTTTCTCGACACCGGCGGCTGGGCTCGCTACCTGCCCGTGACCAGCGCCTGCGCCGGCCTGGCCGCCATGTCCCTGGCCGGGGTGATGCCCCTGTTCGGCTTTATCGCCAAGGAACAATTACTGGAAGCCGGCCTGAACCACGGCCATGCCCTGGCGCCCCTGTTCAGCGCCGCCATCGTGGTCGCCGCCACACTGGGGGTGGCCGTGGCTGCGGTGATCGGTATTCGGCCCTGGTTCGGCAAGCCCGCCGCGCTCACCCACACCCCTAGCGAAGCGCCCCCGGCCATGCTGCTGGGCCCGGCCCTGCTGGCCGGCCTGGGGCTGCTGCTGGGGCTAATTCCCGGGCTGATTGACCGCAGCCTGCTCAGTGCCGCCGCCAGCGCCAGTCTGGGTGAGAGAGTGACGCAACCGCTGGCGCTGTGGCACGGCATCAACACCGCCCTGCTGATCAGCCTCGGCGCGGTGCTGGTGGGGCTGGTACTGTTTCGCTACTGGCAGGGCTTCCGTCACGCCACTCGCTGGACCGACACCCTGGCCCGATTCGGCCCAGAGCAGGCCTATCACCGCCTGATGGATGGCCTGGTCGCCCTGTCCAATAGCCAGACCCGTCTGCTGCAAAGCGGCTACCTGCGCTATTACCTGATCAGCACTCTGCTGACCCTGGTGGCGCTGGTCATCGCTGCCCTTTGGCTGAACCCGGATGCGCTCAAATTGCGCCCGGACTTCACCGACATCCAGCTCCATGAAGCGGTGATCGCCGCCGTGCTGGTCATCGCCACCCTGGCGGCGGTGACGCTGCAATCTCGACTGGGGGCGGTGGCCAGCCTGGGCGCGGTAGGCTTTTCCATTGCCCTGCTCTATGTGCTGTTCAGCGCCCCGGACCTGAGTATCACCCAGGTACTGGTGGAAACCCTCACCGTGATCATGCTGGTCCTGGTGCTGTTCCGCCTGCCCGGCTTCCTGCGCCTCACCCGCACCCGCACCCGGCTGGCGGACGCCCTGGTGGGCATCACCGTGGGCGGCATGATCACGGTGCTGTTGCTGAGCGTGCTGGGCAGTCGCTACCACGGCAGCATTGCCCACTACTTCATCACCGAGAGCGTGCCCGCCGGTTACGGCCGCAATATCGTCAACGTGATTCTGGTGGACTTCCGCGCCCTGGACACCCTGGGCGAACTCTTCGTGCTGGCGCTGGCCGCCACCGGGGTGTACGCCATGCTCAAGCTGCGCAGCAAGGGCGACACCACGGAACCGGAGGAAACCCATGACTAGAGAGCGCCGCATTCCGCCACCGGACCGCAACGCCCTGCGCACCCAGTCGCTGATCCTGCGCACCACCGGCTTTTTCCTGCTGCCGCTGCTGCTGCTGTTTGCCCTGTTCCTGCTGCTGCGCGGCCACAACGCGCCGGGCGGCGGCTTTATCGCCGGGCTGGTGGCGTCAGCGGCGATCGCCGTGCACCTGTTTGCCATGAGCGAAGCCGGTGCCCGGCGGGTACTGCGCGTGGACCCCCGTGACCTGTTCGCCTGGGGGCTGATTCTGGCACTGGTGGCCGGTGTGCTTGGCCTGTTCAGCGGCCAGCCATTCCTCACCGCCCACTGGCTCACCGTGAGCCTGCCGGTGTTCGGCGAGCTGAAACTGGGCTCGCCGCTACTGTTCGATCTGGGGGTGTTTCTGGTGGTGGTCGGCACCGCCAGCACCATCATCATCAACCTGGCGGAGCAAGACACATGACCAGCCTGATGGCTCTGGTGGTGGGCGTACTCTACGCCGCCGCCATCTACATGATGCTGCGCCGCTCCATCGTCAAACTGGTGATCGGGCTGGTGCTGCTGTCCAACGCCGCCAACCTGCTGATCTTCACCGCCGCCGGCCTGCGCCGGGATGCCCCACCGCTGGTGCCGGACGACGCCCAGGTACCGGCAGGCCTGGTGGCCGATCCGCTGGCCCAGGCACTGATTCTCACCGCCATTGTGATTGGCTTCGGGGTACTGGCCTTTGCGGTGGTACTGATACGCCGCGCCTACGAAGTGGTGGAAGCGGATGACATGCACCAGATGCGGGATACCGACACATGAACCTGCTTGTCATCTTGCCCATCCTGATTCCGCTGACGGCAGGCGCCCTCTCCCTGCTGGGCCGACATTCCCAGCGGGTACAGGCCGCATTGGCCGTGATCGGCAGCGTCGCCTTGGTGGCCAGTGCCGTGGCACTGTTGCTCGCCACCTGGGAGCACGGCCATATCGTCACCGAACTGGGCCGCTGGCCGGCCCCCTTCGGCATCGTGCTGGTCAGCGACCTGCTCGCCGCCATCATGATATTGCTCAGCGCCGTCACCGGTGCCGCCACCGCGTTTTATTCCCTGGGCAGCATCAGCATTGCCCATCGCAAGGGCGGCTATTTCCCGCTCATGCACCTGCTGCTGGCCGGGGTCAACGGCGCCTTTCTTACCGGCGACATCTTCAACCTGTACGTGTGGTTCGAGGTGATGCTGGTGGCGTCCTTCTCCCTGCTGATCCTGGGCGGCGAGCGCGCGCAGATGGAAGGGGCCGTCAAGTACGTGACCCTCAATCTGGTGTCCTCCGCCCTGTTCCTGTCCGCCATAGGGCTGCTCTATGGTTTGGTGGGCACGCTCAACATGGCCGACATTGCCGTGAAGCTGGGCGAAGTGGATTCCGGCATGACCACGGTGATCGCCATGCTGTTCATGGTGGCCTTTGGCATCAAGGCGGCGGCGTTTCCGTTCTTCTTCTGGCTGCCGGCGTCCTACCACACCCCGCAGGTAGCGGTGTCCGCCCTGTTTGCCGGGCTGCTTACCAAGGTGGGGGTGTATGCCCTGTTCCGGGTGTTCACCCTGATCTTCGACATGGACGACCCGCTGATCCACCAGGTGCTGCTGTGGGGTGCCGGGCTGACCATGATCACCGGGGTACTGGGCGCCGCCGCCCAGTTCGAATTCCGCCGCATCCTGTCGTTCCATATTGTCAGCCAGATCGGCTACATGATGATGGGCCTGGCGCTGGCCTCGGTGAGCGTGCTGGCCCTGGCTGGCGGCATCTTCTACATCATTCACCACATCATCGTGAAGGCGAACCTGTTCTTTGTCAGTGGCCTGGTCTACCGTCTGCGCGGTAGCTATGAGCTCAAGCAACTGGGCGGCCTGTACCGGGACAAACCCTGGCTGGCGCTGCTGTTTTTGATCCCGGCCCTGTCCCTGGCGGGCATGCCGCCACTGTCCGGCTTCTTCGGCAAGTTCATCGTCATCCGCGGTGGCGTGGAGGCCGGCGCCTGGGCTCTGGTCGCCGCCGCCCTGGTGGTGGGCCTGCTGACGCTCTACTCCATGACCAAGATCTGGGCGGAGGTATTCTGGAAGGCGGCACCGGAACACACCGCTTCCGCCCCCAGCGGCAGCAACACGCTGCTCTATGCCACCGTCACTGGCCTGGCGCTGATCACCGTGGCCATCGGGCTGGGCGCCCAACCGGTACTGGTGCTGGCCCAGGCCGCCGCCGAACAGCTGCTGGACCCCACCCGCTACATCACCGCCGTGCTCGGGGAGGCGCCATGAGCCCGTTGAGCTGGAACCTGATCCTGGCCCTGATCTGGGCCGCCGTCACCAGCAACTTCAGCGGGGCCAACCTGCTGGTGGGCTTTGTGCTGGGCTATCTGATCCTCGGTTTTGCCCTGCGCGACGTGCCAGACTTCGCCCGCTATCGCAAAAAAGTGCCCGGGCTGTTCCTGCTGCTGGGCCACTTCCTGCGCGACCTGGTGGTATCCAATTTACGGGTGGCCTACGACGTGCTCACCCCCACCCATTACATGCGCCCGGCGGTGGTGGCCGTGCCCCTGCGGGCAAAAACCGATGGCGCCATCACCATCCTCGCCAACATGATTTCCCTGACCCCGGGCACCCTGAGTCTGGACGTGTCCAGCGACCGCAGCGTGCTCTACCTGCACGTGATGTACCTGGATAATGAAGACGACCTGCGCGAACAGATTCGCAAACTGGAAGACCGGGTGCTGGCGTTACTGGAATAGGAACCGCGCCATGTGGCGGGCAGCCCGACAAACCCGCCGTAGGAGCTATGCTTGCATGGCGAACCGTCTGCCATCGCAAGTCAATTCGCCATGCAAGCATAGCTCCTACGGGGATAATGCAGGCACTAGAAAACGGAGACAGGCATGCTGGAAGGCGCACTATTTATCAGCTATCTGCTGCTCAGCCTGGCGCTGCTGTGCGCCCTGGTGCGGCTGGTACGCGGCCCCACCCTGCCCGACCGAGTGGTGGCGCTGGAGCTGATGGCCTCGCTCACCGTGGCCTTTATCGGCGTCTACGCCCTGAGCAACGATCGCACCGCCTTTCTGGATGTGGCCATGGTGCTGGCACTCACCGCCTTCCTCACCGCCGTGGGCTTTGCCCGTTATCTGGAGAAAGGAGGCCACCGAGGTGATCAATGACCTGCTGGTATCGGTGATGCTGGTCGCCGGTACGTTCTTCATGTTCCTGGCCGGCATCGGTGTACTGCGCATGCCAGACCTGCTGATGCGCATGCACGCCACCACCAAGGCCGGCACTCTGGGCGCCGGGCTGGTGATGCTGGCCGTGGCCACGCATTTCCTGGATGCCGGCGTCACCGCCCGCACCCTGGCCATCATCCTGTTCATCTTGCTCACCGCCCCGGTGGCCGCCCACGCCATCGGCCGCGCCGCCTACTTTGTCGGCGTGCCCCTGTGGGACAAAATGCTCAAGGACGACCTGAAACACCGCTACGACCCGGACACCCACATCCTGGGCAACCCGGACGACGACAAACACCCCTGACGCCGCCCCTCCCTCTCCGTAGGAGCGGCGCTTGAGCCGCGAACCGGAGCCCAGGCCACGGAATCCCCCACAGGGCGATCCAGAACGGGTTCGCGGCTCAAGCGCCGCTCCTACAGATTGGCCCCCGCCCTGCCGAAAGCGCCCTTTTCCGCTACACTCTCCCCATCATTCCGTCAGCAGAAGTCGAGCCTCATGTCCGCAGCCGAAAAACCCATCATCCTGGTCGATGGTTCCTCCTACCTGTACCGCGCCTTTCACGCCCTGCCGCCGCTTACCACCTCCAGCGGCCAGCCCACCGGGGCGGTGCGCGGTGTCACCTCCATGCTGCGCAAACTGATCAAGGACTACGACCCGCAATACATGGCGGTGATCTTCGACGCCAAGGGCAAGACCTTCCGCGACGAACTGTTTGAAGAGTACAAATCCAACCGCCCACCCATGCCCGACGACCTGCGCGCACAGGTGCAACCCCTGCACGACCTGATCCGTGCCATGGGCCTGCCGCTGATCATCGAAGACGGCGTGGAAGCGGACGACGTGATCGGTACCTTCGCGCGCATCTTCCACCAGCAGGGCAAGCCGGTGCTGATCTCCACCGGCGACAAGGACATGGCCCAGCTGGTCACCGACAAGGTCACCCTGATCAACACCATGAACAACGCCCTCTACGACATCGAGGGCGTGAAACAGAAATTCGGCGTGGGCCCGGAACTGATCATCGATTTCCTCGCCCTGATGGGCGACAAGGTGGACAACATCCCCGGCGTCCCCGGCGTGGGCGAGAAAACCGCCCTGGGCCTGATCCAGGGCCTCGGTTCCCTGGAAGACATCTACGCCAATCTGGACAAGGTCGCCGAGCTCAGCTTCCGCGGTGCCAAGACCATGGCCAAGAAGCTGGAAGAGCACAAAGAGATGGCCTTCCTCTCCTACCAGCTGGCCACCATCAAGCTGGACTGTGAACTCAGCGAAGACCTCAACGATCTCAAACTCGGTGAACCGGACAACGAATCCCTGGCCCGCTATTACCAGGAGCTGGAGTTCAAGGGCTGGTTGTCCGAAGTGCTTTCCGGTGCCGACGCCAGCGTGGTGGCCGCCGCCGAGGAAGCCGGCAACGGTAACGACGCGCCCCGCTCCGGCATCAGCCGCGACGCCTACGACATCGTCTACAGCGAAGCCATGCTGGATAAATGGCTGCATAAACTGAAAGACGCTGGCGAGTTTGCCTTCGACACGGAAACCACCAGCCTCAACTACATGAACGCCGAACTGGTGGGCTTCGCTGTGGCCGTCAGCGACAAGGCCGCCTATATCCCCTTCGGCCATAACTACCCCGGCGCCCCGGACCAGCTCGACAAGCAGCTGGTGATGGACAAGTTCAAGCCGCTGCTCGAAGACGACACCCTCCGCAAGATCGGCCAGAACCTGAAATATGACATGAGCGTGCTCGCCGAAGACGCCGGCATCACCCTGCGCGGCGTAGCCTTCGACACCATGCTGGAATCCTACGTGCTCGATTCCGTGGCCACCCGCCACGACATGGATTCCCTGTCGCTCAAGTACCTGGGCCGCAAGACCATCAGCTTTGAAGAAATCGCCGGCAAGGGCGCCAAGCAGCTCACCTTCAACCAGGTGGGCCTGCACGAAGCCAGCCGCTACGCCGCCGAAGATGCCGACGTGACCCTGCGCCTGCACCAGACCCTGTGGCCCAAGCTGGAAAAAGAGGGCCGCCTGCCCGAAGTATTCCGCGACATCGAGTTGCCCCTGGTCACCGTGCTCAGCCGCATCGAGCGCAACGGCACCTACGTGGACGCCACCCTGCTCAAGCACCAGAGCCAGTTCCTGGCCAAACGCATGGCCGAACTGCAGGAAAAGGCCTACGAGATCGCCGGCCAGGAATTCAACCTGAGCAGCCCCAAGCAGCTCGGTGAAATCCTCTACCAGAAGCTGGAAATCCCGGTCATCAAGAAGACCCCCAAGGGCGCGCCTTCCACGGCAGAACCCGTGTTGCAGGAACTGGCCCTGGAATACCCCCTGCCCCAGGTAATCATGGATTACCGCGGCGTGGCCAAACTGAAGAACACCTACACCGACAAACTGCCGGAGCTGATCAACCAGCGCACCGGCCGCGTGCACACCTCCTACCACCAGGCAGTGGCCGCCACCGGGCGTTTGTCTTCCAGTGATCCGAACCTGCAGAACATCCCGGTGCGCTCCGAAGAAGGCCGCAAGATTCGCCAGGCCTTCCTGGCCCCCAAAGGCAGAAAGATCGTTGCCTGCGATTACTCCCAGATCGAACTGCGCATCATGGCCCATCTGTCAGGGGATAAAGGCCTCACTGACGCCTTCGAAAAAGGCCTGGATATCCACCGCGCCACCGCCGCCGAAGTGTGGGGCAAAAGCCTGGACGAGGTGAGCGACAACGACCGCCGCAACGCCAAGGCCATCAACTTCGGCCTGATCTACGGCATGAGCGCCTTTGGCCTCGCCAAACAGCTCGGCCTGCCCCGCAAGGAAGCCCAGGACTACATCGACCTCTACTTCGAACGCTACCCAGGCGTAAAACGCTACATGGAAGAAACCCGCGCCCAGGCCTCCGAGCAAGGCTACGTGGAAACCCTGTTCGGCCGCCGCCTCTACCTGCCGGAAATCCGCAGCAGCAACGGCCAACGCCGCCAGGCCGCCGAACGCACCGCCATCAACGCCCCCATGCAGGGCACCGCGGCGGACATCATCAAGAAGGCCATGATCAAGGTCCACGACTGGCTCGACACCACCCACTTCGACGCCAAGATGATCATGCAGGTACACGATGAACTGGTGTTTGAAGTGGCGGAAAATCAGGTGGACGATCTGGTCAAGGAAGTGAAGGCTCGCATGGAGTCAGCGGCGGAGTTGAAGGTGCCATTGATTGTGGATGCGGGGGTTGGGGAGAATTGGGAAGAGGCTCATTGAGTGCATTCCCCCAGTCTTCCCTTAAAAAATCCAGAAGGTTTAGGTAATGGATTACGCTATAATTATCATTCCAATTTTTTTAGCTCTTCTCATATCCATCTTAATCCCTTCTCTCAACAAAGGAGCTAGGGCAAGACACGCCCTTCTTATCGACGAAAAGGCCCTTCATACTCAAGGCCTTTTTTGGCTTTCCCTACTAACACCGATATTCCTAGGGACAACCTTGGCCGTACATGCTTCTTATGAATACGATTTCAAACTAGGCCCAGAAGAATATGACTTTTTCATAAGAAACAACAAGCTTTCTCTAATTATAATTGGCGCCATGATTCCAGCCACAGCTGTCGTATCAAGCATACACAGAACGATTCAGGCAGCCGCACAAATCACAGAATCAGAAAAGAAAAATATTTCCGACTCTTACTATACTCATTTCAGATTCTATATTGATTACTTCAAATCTCTAAGGAATGATAAAAACTCAAAAGAAATAAATTGCAGCTACAGCATAGACCCAGGAACCTTTCGTTTTCTTTACCCAGATTCTAGCCCACACCAAGGAATAGGAAGCTACTCTCAATCCTATCTAGGATGCATAAAAGACGATTTATTGTCAGCAAGAAAAAATCTTTGTATTGCACTAACATCGAAAGACAAAGATGAAATACAAAGAAGCTATGTGGCCGCTTCCGATCATCTAAATGCTGCAGCAAACCTCATGACACTTGATGTAGAAATATCCAACAATTACGCCTTAGATCTAAGCTCAGAATCATTCATAGACAGTACCCCAAGGACACTTTTTTGTGCTAAAAAAACAAAAAAAATAATCCCCACTTATCGTTTCTTAAGGCAGAGCTACTTCAATATTGCATTATTTTGCGGGCACCCACTGTCTTCCTATAAAGTTCCAGACCCTAAAAGCTTTGAATGGCAGATAGATTACGACCCGGATTGCTTTTCAGACGAACGTGGGCAATTGATTGAAAGTTCGATAATGAGCAAAATTAAATCTGCACAACCAATTCAAACTTATTAATAGCAAAAATTGTACTGGAGCCGGAGCAACGCAATAGGGGACACGCATAACTTACCAGAGCGGCACTCCGCAGGAACCAGCCTCTTGCAGTCCCCGGCTGGCCTTCCTGATTCATACGTGCCCCTGCCCTGCTCCAGCTGCTAAGGTTCGCTCACCACAACAAACCCACAGAACAAGAATGCCACCAGCCCCGCGACTCACCACCCGCTCCCGTGCATGGCTGGCCAGGAGAAAACATCACCTGGCCTTTCGCCTGATCCTGCTGTTTGTCGCCCTGCGTCTGCGCTGGCTGGCATGGCGCGACCCGGCTTTTCGCAAGGAACTGCAACGGCGAAACATCATGATGGTGTGGCGCACCCATGACGGGCGTATCGCTCGCTGGTTTCATTTCGGCCCCAATCGCGTTCGCAGCGGCTCCGGCCTGCGCGACCGTTGCCATATTTCCGTGAGCTTCAGGGATGCCGACTATGGGGCAACGACTCTAATCCAGCTGCTGGACGATCAGCGGCTGTTTTTTGTCGGCATGCGTCAGGGAAAGATCAGGCTCAACGGCAATATCAAGGGACTACTCTGGTTCAAAACCGTCTCTGAATACCTGGTCCCGGGCGGCGTACAGATATGGCGACCGCGAACCAAGGCCCGGCGGGAAGACAGGGGCGCGCAGTAACTAGACAATCACAACGGGGGAAGTGGGAGTATCGCGCGATAGCCGGGAAGCTATCGCGCACAGGCTCACGGGGGTCAGGCCTCCCATTTCCCATAATCCTGCAGCGGAAAAAGGGACACGCAAAAACCTCCGAAGCAGACCGAAAACACGGTTACCCCAGATGACATCCGAAAGGAAGAGTAGTGGCGCGATACCAAGAAACTATCGCGCACCGAAAATCAGTGGCAGTGATATGGTTTTTTCCCTGCATGA
This sequence comes from Alcanivorax jadensis T9, assembly GCF_000756655.1. GTDB lineage: Bacteria > Pseudomonadota > Gammaproteobacteria > Pseudomonadales > Alcanivoracaceae > Alcanivorax > Alcanivorax jadensis. The sequence continues at coordinate 271,999 of NZ_ARXU01000003.1, read as the reverse complement.
CAACCGTTGGCGTCAGTACCGCCGGAGTGAGCCAGTGCGGTGCCAGAGACCATCATAATCAGAGCAATAGCGGCCATTACCTTCTTCATAGTCATTACCTTCCCTTGGTTTATTATCCAACCATACTGCCTCTCACAACCATCAAGGACAATAACTGACCAGAATGTCAGCCTTTTGCTGTTTACTAGAAAGGAAAAGGGGCAGCCACTTAGGGAAAACGACTAATCAGGCCCTGAGCTAACCCGCTACGAACCACCAAGCTAAAGCCCCTGACACTCGCCACCTTTAGCCAACCGCATCCAGCTGCCAAGGTTCATCAACCATAACGTGCCTGCCGAATAATAATGACACCACCTTCCTTATCCAGGGCTTACTCTGCTGCGCGGCAACGGCTTGCCAGAATGAAACACAACATGGGTTTCTGGCTGATCATGCTGTTTGTCAGCTTGCGCCTGCGTTGGTTGGCCTGGCGCAATCCGGTCTTTCGCAGGGCGCTGCAACGACGCAATACCCTGATGCTGTGGCGCACCCATGACGGCCGCATCGCTCGCTGGTTTCATTTCACCGAAAATCGCGTCCGCAGCGGCCCCGGCCTGCGTGACCGATGCCATGTTACCGTGAGCTTTCACGATGCGGAGTACGGGACAGCAACGCTGATCCAGTTACTGAAAAACCAGCGCGTCTTTGTCACCGGCATGCGCCAGCGGAAGATCCGGCTCAGCGGCAACCCCAAGGGGCTGATCTGGTTTATGAATGTGGTGGCCGGGCATTTGATTCCCGGTGGCGTGCAGTTGTGGCGCAAGCCGAGCAGGCCACAGGGAACGGTGAAACCCAGGCGCAGAGACCAAGGTTAGCTGAAAGGAACAACGTGATAGCGGAGAACCCCACTTAGTGAGCTCCCCGATCAGTCTTGATGGTGAATAGACAAGGCAACGTCCGTGCCGATACGCCTCTGACTAGCCAACACACGGCATTTTCTGATCACAGCAAAGATGCCGCGCCATGCAGGTACTCGTTACTGCGCGTACTCGTCCCCCAGCTCCATCATCAATCTGGATGCCAGATACAGTCTGGGTACGATGGAATCGATTTCGATGTATTCATTTTTGGCGTGGTAGCCCCAGCCGGCCAGGCCCAGGCTCTCCAGCACAGCCGGGTTGCCGGAGCGGCCGGCATAGCCGGCGTCGGTGCCGCCAAAGGTGCGCGGGATCAAGATCAGCTTGCGGCCATCCAGTTCGCCATAGATCGCCTGCGCCTTGCGCGCCAGGGCGATGCCTTTTTCGCCCGCCATATAAGGTGGACGGCCCGGCTCCAGGCGCACACTCACTTGCGTATCCGGCACAAGCTGGCTCTCACTGACTTTTTCATTCAGCGCTGCCAGCAATCGTTCACCGGCTTCCTCGCTGAATATTCGCACATCACCGGAGGCTTGCGCGTCAGCCGGAATCTGGTTGCGCTTGAGCCCGGCATGGGCGGTGGTCCAGTTCAGTTGGGCGTCGTCCATATCATCCGCGACTTTTTCAGTCTGCAGTAGCTGGTGAGACAGCTCCAGCAATGCATTGCGGCCCTGATCCGGGGCGGAGCCGGCATGAGCGGCTCGCCCTTCTACCGTCATTACAGCCTGCCCCGTGCCCGCCGCCCCGAGCAGCACACCGTCAGCGCCCAGCATCGCCCTGGCCGGGCTGGGCTCAAACGACAGCACCACATCCTGGCTGGCCCCTTCGTCGGCGATGATCTCACCGGAGCCGGTGGAGCCGATTTCTTCGTCCGGGTTAAACAGCACGGTGATCTGCTCGTAATTCTGCCAGCCCTGCTTTCTGAGAATATCCAGGGCATGCAAAATCACCGCGATGCCACCCTTGTCGTCCGCCACGCCCGGACCATAGAGACGATTGCCTTCGCGATATAGCGGCTCGCTTTCCAGAATTCCTTTGGCATACACCGTATCGGTATGGGCAATCAGCATGATGCGCAGAGCGCCATTGCCACTCAGTGTGCCTTTGATGATATCCGCGGTGCCGGTGGTGGTTTTGATGCGGGAGACCTTTGCATCCAGCTTGCGTAATCGCTTCTCCACGTAGTCCGCCATCCTGGCCACCCCCGGCAGATCATCAGAGCCGGATTCGATCAGCACCATGTCTTCAAGCGACTGAATCACGCCGGCCTCCTGCTTCTGGGCCACCTCAAGCAGACTGTCGGCAGAGGGGGAAGAATCCGAACACCCCATGCAAACCAGACTTGCCAGGCCAATAAACAGAAAGCGCTTCATTCCTTTCATCTCAATGCCTCTTCCTTGCCATTCCAGGCGCGAGCCCGCCTGCTGAGTGAGTCCTGCGTAGTAAATCAGCGTAATTCTGGCAGCACCAAGGTTACGTCAATGTCCCGGCTCTATTCCGGAGGCTCATCCAGGGCGCTGCCATCAAGGGGACGCAGAGAAGGCAGACGACAGCATCAGGCATTCAACGCCTACTTCCCGTAATGCGCCCGAACCGGCCCAGACAGTTTGCCAGGGTGCTTCGGGGTGGCGCTGGCGAAGTGGGCATAGATCTGCTGCAGATCGGCTTCCATATCGTCGCTGGGGTAAATCACCACCGGGAAGGAGAAGGTCTTCGCCTTGTAGTCCGCCAGGGCCAGGATGATCGGCACGTTGGCCTGCTTGGCGATGTGGTAGAAGCCCAGCTTCCATTGCTCGGCGTTGCTGCGGGTGCCTTCCGGGGTGACGGCGATCAGTAGCTTGTCGCGCTGGCGGAATTGCGCCACGGTCTGCTCGACCATGCCACCCGCCTTGCCGCGTTCAATGGGCATGGCGCCGAGCTTGCGCAGCAGCCAGCCCAGTGGGCCCTTGAACAGGCTGTGCTTGATCATCACGTTCACGTCCTGCTGCAAGGCAGAGCGGCTCACCAGGGCCAGCACACCATCCCAGTTGGAGGTATGCGGGCCGCCGGCGATCACGGCCCGGTCGATGTCCGGGAAGGGCCCCGCCCGCCAGCCGGTGAGGCGCAGCAGGGTCTGGGCGACCAGCTGGCCCAGGGGAACCCGGCGTTTGTGGTCATCCGTGTGGTGACTCATTAGGTGCTCCGCTGTGACAAAGCGGGAGTATATCGGATTAGCGCCCTGCTCCGGCAGCTGTCACCCGATCCGACGGTTGGTAGTGAAATTTAGCTGGACAGGGGCTGGCGACCTCTGTAACGTAACCAATAGCTAAAAAATCACGCTTGAATCAAGTACTACATTTCGCTGTTTTATTCGTATAACTCGTCCTGCAGTCCACAAGTCCAAGTTCCGTTTTTCAGCTACACAAGCCTTAACCGGCGAAACATCATTATTTTCAGGATTAGTATTATGTCTACAGTGAAAGGTACCGTTAAGTGGTTCAACGAAGCTAAAGGTTTTGGTTTTATCGAGCAGGAAGGTGGTCCGGATGTGTTCGCACATTTCAGCGCCATCACCGGCTCTGGCTTCAAGACCCTGGCCGAAGGCCAGCAAGTTGAGTTCACCATGACTCAAGGTCAGAAAGGTCCTCAGGCTGAGAACATCGTCGCTCTGTAAGCGATAGTTCCGGTAACAAAAAAGGGCGCGTCCTTCGGGACGCGCCCTTTTTTTATGTGCTTTTTCGCCTGAACCACCCCAGACCGACACCCTGTCGGAGCCATGCCTGCATGGTGACTGGGCTGACATGACTGCAACAACTCCCCACCCCCCTATCAGCTTTCCTGATGCCAGCCATAGGAAACCAGCATTCCTGTCATAAATGAGTAACGTCTATATTTTTCTGGTGCCTTGCGAGAAACAACCAAGAGGAGAGCACACCATGAGAATAAAGACTGCAACCCTGGCGGCGGCCATTGCCTTCGCCGCCTCAGCCACACTCACGGCCAGCCCCATTGGCCACCCCCATTATCAGAAAAGTCCCGCCCGCTCCCCCATGGCCAGCCCGTATTGGTGGCCGGAAACCCTGGACCTTCGCCCGCTACGTCAGCACGCTGAAAAATCCAGCCCGCTGAACCCCGACTTCAACTACGCCGACGCCTTTGCCGAGCTGGATCTGGAAGCGGTAAAAGCCGACCTGCGCAAGATGATGACCGATTCCCAGGACTGGTGGCCCGCGGACTACGGCCACTATGGCCCGCTCTTCATCCGCATGGCCTGGCACAGCGCCGGCACCTACCGGATTCATGATGGTCGCGGCGGCGCCCGTGGCGCCCAACAGCGCTTCGAGCCGCTCAACAGCTGGCCGGACAACGTGAGCCTGGACAAGGCCCGCCGCCTGCTGTGGCCGATCAAACAGAAATACGGCAACAATATCTCCTGGGCCGACCTGATGGTGCTGGCCGGCACCATTGCGATGGAAGACATGGGCTTCGAAACCTATGGCTTTGCCGGTGGCCGCGTGGATGACTGGGAAGCAGACATTACCTACTGGGGCTCGGAAACCGAATGGCTGGGCGACGAGCGCCACAGCGGTGACCGGGAGCTGGAAAAGCCTCTGGCCGCGGTTCAGATGGGCCTGATCTACGTGAATCCGGAAGGCCCCAATGGCAAGCCGGACCCACTGCTGGCCGCCGAGGACATTCGCCAAAGCTTCGGTCGCATGGCCATGAATGACGAAGAAGTGGTGGCGCTGATCGCCGGTGGCCACACTTTCGGCAAGGCCCACGGCGCCCACAAGCCGGAAAAATGCCTGGAAGCCGAACCTGCCGCTGCTGCCATTGAAGAACAGGGCTTCGGCTGGAAAAACAACTGCGGCACCGGCAAGGGTGCCGACACCATCACCAGCGGCCTGGAAGGCGCCTGGTCGGTAGACCCGGTGGCCTGGACCCACCAGTACCTGGACAACCTGTTCGGTTTCGAGTGGGTGCAGACAAAGAGCCCGGCTGGCGCCACTCAGTGGATACCCGCCGATGGCCAGGCCGCCAACCTGGTGCCTGACGCCCACATTGAAGGCAAGCGCCACGCGCCGATCATGTTCACCACTGACCTCGCCCTGAAAGAAGATCCGGCCTACCAGAAAATCGCCAAGCGCTTCCATGAAAATCCGGAAGCCTTCGAGGACGCCTTCGCCCGCGCCTGGTTCAAGCTGACCCACCGTGACATGGGGCCCCGCGAGGGCTACCTGGGCCCGGACGTCCCGTCTGAAGCCCTCAGCTGGCAGGACCCGATCCCCGAGGTGGACTACAAGCTGATTTCCGCCGGGCAGGCCGAGGATCTGAAAGCACAGATCCTGGAGTCCGACCTGACGGTACCGGCGCTGATCCGCACCGCCTGGGCGTCCGCGTCTACCTTCCGTGGTTCCGACATGCGCGGTGGCGCTAACGGCGCCCGTGTGGCCCTGGCACCGCAGAGCGACTGGCCGGTAAACAACCCGGACGAGCTGGACAAGGTATTGGCTGCCCTTGAGGAAATCCGTGCCGACTTCAATGAAGGCGGCCTGTTCCGCAGTAGCAAGGTATCCCTGGCGGACATGATCGTGCTGGGCGGCGCCGCCGCCATCGAGAAGGCCGCTGCCGATGCCGGTTACGACATCGAAGTACCGTTCACGCCGGGTCGCGCCGACACCACCCAGGAACTCACCGATGTGGATTCCTTCACGGTGCTGGAACCGAAAGCCGACGGCTTCCGTAACTACTTCAGCAAGGACAGCCACCTGGCCCCGACCGATGCACTGGTGGACAAGGCGGACCTGCTGACCCTGAGCGTGCCGGAAATGGCAGTGCTGGTAGGCGGCATGCGCACCCTGGGCGCCAATGCCGACGGCAGCAACCACGGCGTGTTCACCGACAAGCCGGGCACCTTGAGCAACGACTTCTTCGTCAACCTGCTGGACATGTCCACGAAATGGCAGCCGTCCGCAGAGAATGAAGGGTTGTATGTAGGCATGGATCGCCAGAGCGGCGAACAGAAATGGACCGCCACCCCGGTGGACCTGATCTTTGGCTCCAATGCAGAACTGCGTGCGGTGGCCGAGTACTACGCACTCAACGATAACGATGACGTGTTCGTGCAGGACTTTGTCGACGCCTGGACCAAGGTCATGAACCTGGACCGCGTACGCTTCTGATCCTGCCCTGCAACGCCGGCAGGCTCACAAGGCCGCGCCGGCACCCAGAACCCGACGGCGGCGCCACAAGCACCGCCGTTTTTTTGTGTTATCCCGCCCCGCGCTTTCTCAAAAACTCCTGCAGCATGCTGTAACTCAACCCCCAGATGCAGTAGCCCTGATACCGACAACAGGGAAACGTCATTTTCCCCACCGGCGTGCGGATCTGCAGCGTGGAACGGTGTGCCGGATTGCTCAGGTAATCGAGGGGAATCCAGATGCCTTGTTGTGCTTCATGGTTGAGCGAAACCCTGTGGTCGCCCTGCCAGGCAAACACATGAGGCGTCACCACCATGGGACTCCAGCGGCTGTGGTGGCGGGTGAGCAGATCCGACAACCGCGCCTGATACTCGCCCTGGCGAAACAGATCCAGCCCGGTTTCCTCCAGGGTTTCGCGCATGGCGGTGTGGCGGCTGGAGGTATCGCTGCGCTCCAGGCGTCCGCCGGGAAAGGCCATGTCGCCGGACCAGGGGTCGCCATCGCGGCGGGCCCGCTGAATAAAGAACAGCTCCCCATCACGCGAACGGGGCCCGCGGTAGATCAGCGCCACCGAGGCACGGGTAACGTGGCGCCGGAACGGCAACTTTTGCGGGCGATATTTTTGTAGCCAGCTCAGGGATGGCATGACGGCTCACGGTAGCAATAACTCCACGTAGAATACCATCAGGATCAAACATCTGCCGTTGGAGCCTTGTTCACAAGGCGAATGATCCGGCATCAATCAAACCCCTTTCGCCTTGTGAACAAGGCTCCAACAAAAAAAACGGTGCGCTGTTTCCAGCGCACCGTTTTGACTGACAAGCGATGGATCACTGCTTCAGATCAAAACGATCCAGGTCCATCACCTTGGTCCAGGCGGCCACGAAGTCGTTGACCAGTTTCTCCTGACCATCGGCACAGGCATACACTTCGGCCAGGGCCCGCAGGACTGAGTTGGAACCGAATACCAGATCCACCCGGGTTCCGGTCCACTTCACCTTGCCGCTGTCGCGGTCACGACCTTCGAACGCTTCTTCATCGCTGGAGGTAGCTTTCCACTCCGTCCCCATGTCGAGCAGGTTGACGAAGAAGTCGTTACTCAAGGTGCCCGGCTTGTCGGTGAACACACCGTGCTGGCTACCGTCATGGTTGACGCCCAATACGCGCAGACCACCCACCAGTGCCGTCATCTCCGGCGCAGTCAGGGTGAGCAATTGCGCCCGATCCACCAGCAGGTGTTCCGCACCGATGCTGAACGGGCCTTTCTGGTAGTTGCGGAAACCATCCGCCGCCGGCTCCATGGGCTCGAAGGACGCCACATCGGTCTGCTCCTCGCTGGCATCGGTCCGCCCCGGAGTGAACGGCACGGTGATGGCCTGCCCGGCATCCTTGGCGGCTTTCTCGATACCGACACCGCCGGCCAGTACGATCAGATCTGCCAACGACACCTTCTTGCTGCCGCTATTGAAGTCGCTCTGGATGCCTTCCAGGGTCTTCAGCACCTTGGCCAGCTGCTGTGGCTGGTTTACCTCCCAGTCCTTCTGCGGGGCCAGACGAAGACGGGCACCATTGGCGCCGCCACGCTTGTCGCCACCCCGGAAGGTGGAAGCAGACGCCCAGGCAGTGGATACCAGCTCAGCCACGGACAGGCCGGACTCCAGGATCTTGCTTTTGAGAGCAGCAATGTCCTGGTCGTTGACCAGCTCATGATCCACGGGCGGCACCGGGTCCTGCCAGATCAACTCTTCCTTGGGCACTTCCGGGCCCAGGTAGCGATCACGGGGGCCCATGTCACGGTGAGTCAGTTTGAACCAGGCACGGGCAAACACGTCGGCGAATTCCTCAGGGTTCTCATAAAAGCGCCGAGAAATCTTTTCGTAGTCCGGATCAAAACGCAGCGACAAGTCCGTAGTCAGCATCATCGGCTTGTGCTTTTTGCTCTTGTCCTGGGCGTAAGGAATAACCTCATCTGCGTTCTTGGCTACCCACTGCTTGGCACCCGCCGGGCTGGTGGTCAGCTCCCACTCATAGCCAAACAGGTTTTCGAAGAAGTAGTTGCTCCACTGGGTAGGCGTCTGGCTCCAGGTCACTTCCGGGCCGCCACCCATGGTGTCGTCGCCCTTGCCGGTGCCCACCGGGTTGCGCCAGCCCATGCCCTGTTCCGCCAGGCTTGCCGCTTCCGGGTCGGGACCGATTTTTTCCGGGTCGCCCGCACCGTGAGCCTTGCCGAAGGTGTGACCACCGGCGATCAGCGCGACGGTTTCCTCATCGTCCATGGCCATACGCGCAAAGGTTTCGCGGATGTCATGGGCCGCGGCCTTCGGGTCCGGGTTGCCGTCCGGGCCTTCCGGGTTCACGTAGATCAAGCCCATCTGTACCGCGGCCAGCGGGTTTTCCAGGTCGCGCTTACCGGAATAGCGCTTGTCGCCATCCAGCCAGCCCTGCTCGGCACCCCAGTAGACGTCGTTGTCCGGTTCCCAGGTATCTTCACGGCCGCCGGCAAAACCAAAGGTCTTGAAACCCATGGATTCCAGCGCCACGTTACCGGCCAGAATCATCAGGTCGGCCCAGGAAATCTTGCTGCCGTACTTCTGCTTGATCGGCCACAGCAGGCGACGGGCCTTGTCCAGGTTCACGTTGTCCGGCCAGCTATTCAACGGCGCAAAACGCTGCTGACCCCGGCCGCCGCCGCCACGACCATCACCGATGCGGTAAGTACCAGCACTGTGCCAGGCCATGCGAACAAAAAGACCACCATAGTGACCGAAATCCGCCGGCCACCAGTCCTGAGAGTCGGTCATGAGCGCATCCAGATCTTTCTTCACCGCAGCGAGATCAAGACTGTTGAATGCCTTGGCGTAATCAAAACCTTCATCCATGGGATTGGACTTGGCGGAATGCTGATTGAGAAGGTCCAGACGCAGCTGGTTGGGCCACCAATCCTGGTTGGTCGTCCCCCCACCTGCTGCGTGGTTAATCGGACATTTACTCTCTGTCATAGCGCTCTCCTTCCTTGTAGGTGGGTTCGGCGTATTTGTTACTCTGTTGTAGTCCTTTTGATGCCGGATTGGCCAGTTTAGTTTGCCAAATGAGGTGATAGTTTTTATTAAAAACGAACGCAAGTGCGTCAATACAGGCTTTCCCCGGCTAACGTTCCCGCATTAGATGCGCCATTCAGCACTTACACAAATAGTGGCATATCGATTAAAATGGCAGTTGGACTACAAAAAAGGGGAAAGGAACCAATGAAAAAACAATACCTGCTTGCCATGACCGGCGCGCTTTCAATTGCCGCCCTGTCAACACCTGCCATGGCTGAGACCGGCCCTGGCGGGTTTTACGCTGGCGCAACGCTCGGTTACCAGACCACGGATATGGACTGGAAAACCAACCTAACACTAGCCCCCAACGGTAGTGTTATCGCTCCCTCATCAGACACCACCGAATCACTGGATGATTCCAATGCCAGCTATGGCCTCTTTACTGGCTATAACTGGGTGGTTGGTCAGGGGAAATGGGTGCTGGGCGCGGAATTCTCCGCGGTGCAGACTGATGCCAGTGACGAGATCCGCAATCGTATCCCCGGGCTGGGAGACCCCAACTCCAACCCGACCAGTTTTTCTGAAGTCGAGACTGACGACTTGGCGCTGGGCCTTAGCCTTCGCGGCGGGTACATGCTGCATGACAACACCATGGTGTACAGCAGCCTTGGCGTATCCCAGCTTGAAGTCGAAACGACCAGCACCTGCCCGGCCGACACCAACGTTTGCAACCCGTCTGATGGATTTCAACGTTTCAGTGATGACGAACGCATGGACGGCTGGACACTAGGTATTGGGGCGGAACATTTCCTCTCTGATAACCTGGTTCTGAGAGCAGAATATCGTTACACCGATTATGGCGATTTCGACTTTACTGCCATTCCCGCCCAAAGCGGTTCAAGTTTAGGAGCAGACGCGACAATTGAAGTCGTCCGGCAAACCCTTGAGCTTGGTGCCGCTTACAAGTTCTAAACCTCTCCTCGCTGCTTTCTAGCAGCGGTATGGGCCCCTCCAGCAATCAGGACGGGGCCCATCTTTTCTGCCTTCCCTGATTTCGCACATAGTCAGAGCACCTTTGCTATGCTGCCAATATCGTATTGGCACAGGGATCCCCCATGGAATCGACCACGCCCAACCAGCCCCAGCGCCTCGGTGAAACCACGCGCATGCTGTGGAACGCCCGTGGCCGCTACAAGCGGGTACTGGCCACTGCCGCCAGCCTGCAGAAAGTGGTGTGGAAACATCGCAAGGTGCTGGGCAGTGGCGATGAGCAGGCGCTGCAGCCTCTTCATGAGGATGTGGCAGCCAGCCTGGCCACCCTGTTTCGCGACAACGGCGGCGCCTGGATCAAGTTTGCCCAGTTTCTCAGTTGCCGCCCGGACCTGTTGCCTGCGCCCTATATCGACGCCTTTTCCCACCTCCGGGAAAACGCGCCGAAAGCCCATTTCGATGACATCCAGCCCTGGCTGAAAGCCCAGCTTGGCCATGACTGGGCGGACTCTTTCAGCGCCTTCAATATCATCCCCATGGCCGCGGCTTCCATCGCCCAGGTACATAACGCCACCCTGAAATCCGGCGCCGAAGTGGCCGTGAAACTGCAGCAACCCCGGGTCAGCCAAGAGTTCTCCGAAGATGCCGCCGCGCTGCGATTGCTGGCCAAGGCGCTGAAACCACTGCTGCGCGAAGTGGATGTGGAGCAGATCATCAACCAGTTGATTACCACCACCGAACGGGAGCTGGATTTCCGACTGGAAATGACACACATGCAGGATTTCAGCGAACTGCCACACCTGCCGGGCATCAAGGTGCCGCGGGTCTATCCGACCCTGTGCAGTGCGCAGATGCTGGTAACGGAGTGGATCGAGGGGAAGAGTCTTTCCACATTGTTGCGTGAGGACGAAGAGCAGGCCAGGCCGCTGCTGGAGCGTTTACAGGCCAGCATGATGCAGCAGGTGCTGGAGTTCGGTCTGTTCCATGCAGACCCACACCCGGGCAACTTTATCGTCACCCCGGACGGCGATCTGGCGGTACTGGATTTTGGTGCCGTGGAATACGTGGCCGCCGAGGATCGCCAGCACTACACCGCCTTGTTGATGCGCTTGCTGGGCATGGGCGACGGGCCACTGCTACCCCTGTTCGAAGCCGCCGGCTTTGGCGGGCTCACCGAGGAGCGGCTGGAAAAACTGTCGGCAGCACTGGTCTCTGCCCGCCAGGATACCGATGCCACCCTGGCGGATAATCTGCGCACCCTGCTGGATGAATTCCGTCGCCTGCGCTTGGTGATGCCGGACTCTTTCGTGGCTATGGTGCGGGTGCTGATCACCGTGGGCGGTCTGATGACCCGCTACCAAATTCCGTTTTCCTGGGGTGGTTTTGGTGCTCGTTAAACCGATCGCTGCGATGCAGTTCGCCTGAGGCGAACTGCACCGAAAACGGCGCCAGTCGTTACTTGATCATCTTCTTGAGCATGTTCACCTTGTCCTTGTAAGGCGCGTAGCGGAACTTGATATCGAACAGGGTGGTGGCCTTGAGGATGCTGCGCTTGTGGGAGAAAGCATCGAATGAATTCTTGCCGTGATAGGCCCCCATGCCGCTTTCACCCACGCCGCCAAATGGCAGGTTGGGATTGGCCACATGCATGACCGTGTTGTTGATACAGCCGCCACCGAACTGGGTGTTGTCCAGCACCTGGCGCTCCACCTGATCGCTACTGGTAAACAAATATAACGCCAGCGGATGTTCTGGCAGTTTCTTCAGGTTGACGATCAGCTCTTCCAGGGTGGAGTAGGTCAGCATGGGTAACACCGGGCCGAAGATTTCCTCCTGCATGATCGCATCATCCATGGAGACATCTTTCAGAAGGGTCGGCGCGATGTAACGCTGCCCCGCATCGGTCTGACCACCCACCAGCACCTTGGCCTTGTCGATCAGTGCGGCCACCCGATCGAAATGCCGATCGTTGATCATGCGGCCCAGGTCCGGGTTCTGGCTCGGTTCATCACCGTAAAACTCGCGCAGGGTCTCCACCATTTCCTTTGCAAAGGCATCGCGGATATCCGCATGGACATGAACATGATCCGGCGCGATACACGTCTGTCCCACGTTGAGCATCTTGCCGGAGAGAATACGCCGGGCCGCCACTTTCAGGTTGGCGTCCTTGTGTACGATGGTGGGGCTCTTGCCGCCCAGTTCCAGGGTCACCTTGGTAAGATGCTTCGCGGCGGCCGCCATCACGATACGGCCGACACGGGGGCTGCCGGTAAAGAAGATATGATCGAAGCGTTCTTCAAGCAACGCATTGGTCACTTCGGTGCTGCCCTTGAATACCGCCACGTATTCATCGCTGAAGCACTCCTTCATCATCTTCTCGATCACATTCGCCACGGTGGGATTCAGTGACGATGGCTTGAGAATGGCCGTGTTACCGGCAGCGATGGAACCGATCAGAGGCTGAACCAGCAACAGGAAGGGGTAGTTATAGGGACCGAGCAAAAAGGTCACCCCTTGTGGTGTGGACTCGATGCGGCTACGGCCGGGCTGGGCCCACATTGATGTGCCCACTTTTTTCGGCTTCATCCAGCTTTTCAGATGTTTCAGGGTGTGCTTGAGATCTTCGATGGCGGTGCTGATCTCGATATAGGCCTCGAATGGCGGGCGGCCAATATCCGCCTTGAGCGCATCCTGAATTTCTTCCTGATATTTCACGATGGCGTCTTTCAATTTCGTAAGCTGGCGCAGCCGAAAGTCATAGCTGCGGGTGGCACCGGTTTCGAAAAACCGCCGCTGCAGCTCTACCGCCGCACCGGCCCAGCTTTGTGACTGCTTCAGGTTTTCACTGTCCAATACCGCACCCATGACTCGCCTCCTCGTTATTCGCTTAACCGCAAGGGTTGGGGAAACGAGTGTTCCATGGGTAGCGCCCCGGCTCTATACAAAGCGGGCAATCAACCTGACCAAAACAATCAGAAAGTGGCGAAAAAAGATATTTTTCCTGTCACTTAAACAAACAGGACATACATGTCCCGCTTCCATATATACCGAATGGTTTTTTTGTAGGAGCTATGCTTGCATGGCGAACCGCCGAAGGCGATCAGCGCAAACCAGTTCGCCATGCAAGCATAGCTCCAACGGAACGAGGAAACGCTACGCCAGCCAGTCCACGATGCGGTCCATGGCGGTGGTGCAGTTGCCGCAATACTGCCGCAGGAAATCATCACCGAGGGATTGTTCCGCCGGCACCGTTGCCGCCCCCGCCAGCGCCGCCTGGCCATCGAAATCCACAAACGCCTGACGCAAGGTCAGCTCCCCGGCCGGGCGGCCGAAGGCTTCCCCGGGCAGGGTGGCAACGCCGGTGTCTTCCAGCAGGGTTTCACACAGGGCGGTGCTGTCGTGAATCTCCCGCTGGTGCAAGCGCTCTGCCAACGGACTGAAATCCGGAAACAGGTAAAAGGCGCCATCGGGCATGGCAAGATCCAGCCCGGCCTGCTGATAGGCCTCCACCTGATAACGCGCCAGCCCTTTGAGAATACGCCGGGACTGAAACAGGTAGTCGTCAATGTCGGCACCGCCCTGAAAGGCTCTCACTGCCGCATGCTGAATCGGCGCCGCCACCGAGGTGTAGGTTTCGCTGGCCACGGTGGCCATGGCATCGCGCAGCCAGGACAGGTTGGGCGGAAAGGCAAAGGCACCCAAACGCCACCCGCCAGCACCACACCACTTGCTCAGGCCATCGCTGATAATGGTCCCTTCCGGGTAATAGCGAGCGATGGAGCGGTGCTGCCCGTCGTAGCGGGTGCGCCCGTAGATTTCGTCACTAAGCAGAATCAGCCGGTGATAGCGCGCCACCTCGGCGATATCACGCAGCTCGTCGTCGGTGAAGGTATAGCCATGGGGGTTGGCTGGATAGTTGAGGATCACCAGCCGGGGACGACCCGGATCACGCTGACACAGGGCATCCAGACTCTTGGCACTCAGTTTCCAGTTATTGTGTCGGTGGGTAGGCAGCCAGTGCACTCGACGGCCGATGATGCTGGCCTGGGGCGCATAGGACACCCAGCTCGGGGTGGGGATCACCAGGTCGCCGTAGTAGACCAGTTGCAGGATGAACATGAGCTCCTTGGAGCCCGGCCCGATCATGATGTCTTCGCCCCGGAAGGCCACATCGTGCTCGCGGTCCAGATGGCTGGCAATGGCCTCCTGCAGCGCCGGTAGGCCTTTGACCGGCAGATAATCCTTCTCGCCGGCAAACTCACGCAACGCCTCCACTACCGAGGGCGGCACCGGAAACGGCGACTGACCCAGCCCCAGCTTATAGACCTGCCGCCCCTGCTGACGCAGGGCATTGCTGCGCTCATTGATCGCCAGAGTGGCAGACACCCCCATGCCTCGGACATTCAGGTTGAGGTGTACATCGGGCTGAAACGGCATACGACTTCCCCACCAACAATTCTGCCTTTGACACTAGAGCACAAGGCGGAACATGGCAAAGGAGCCACAAGCAAGGACCAAGTTCCCGGGAAATGACCGTTTCCCCAGGGTTTATTGACACAGATCAATATGCGTATTGGCTATAAGTTTATAACCAATACTAGGTTACTTTCACATGCACCCTGCCGAGCCTGCCTCATGAAAAAATTGATAGCCACAGCTCTTGCTGCCGCTCTGACCAGCCCAAATGGCTTTGCCGGTGAGCCCATCACTGAGCCGAACACCTACGTTGATTTGCCCGTTCCACAATTAACCGGTTGGAGCGATATCAATATCCACACCATTGATGGCATGACCGGTGCGACTGCCAAGAGCCATGTGTATCAATCCGCTGCCGCAAAGGATGATCCTGGTGTCGACAGCGTTGCCGCTATTTACTGGGAACTGGATAACGGTAGCGGCCGCGCACCGGGCCTGCAGGTTGTAACCGATGATTTCGACTTCCCCACCAATAACTGCATCATGGCTTCCGGCGAGCTACAAAGTGAAGAGTTTGGTGTTGTACTGCCCAAGACCTGTAGTGACGAGGAGGGAAGCTCCAAACGGTATTTCTTTGAGTTGACGGAAAGTGATGTGCCGGTTGATCTGGTCTTCAATCTCGGCATCAAGGACATCCGCTACAAAGGCATCAAGGATCCTGCCACTGATGGTGGCGAGGAACTGGCTGCATTCAGAAGCACATACGATATTGGACGCATCTATCGTGTCATCCAGAAAATCATCAACAACACAGATGAACGCATCGCGAGCTTCAAATTCGAAATAGGCACCGGCCTGGGCGATGCGTTCCAGCCCCTGAACTATGAAGACGACGGTGTTTCGTTTGAAATGCGCACAATGGTACCTCGTGAGTTTCTCGAAGGGGAAACCGGCGCACCAGACATCAGGGTCTGGAACCCTCTTCGCTTTGCCACTTTTTCACCAAAAATGTTTGATGACGGTAGTCGCGACCGATTTGAGCCCGGGTTCCTGGACCATGCTGCCGCGGGCTTTCTTCCACCCCAAATTCCTGCCGCAGGTATTGAGAAAAGCTCTGTCATCGACAGCGGTCTGACCATTGTTGATGGGCGAATCGGGTCAATCACGCCGAATTACTTTGATGTATCCAGCGCCCAGGGCGTGGCCTTGCCAGGCAACATGCTGGGTTACATGCTGCCTGACTCACTGCTGCCAACTGTTATCGGGGAATATCACACCAATGATGTTGGCGGAGAGTCTGAAAAAATACACGCCATCTGGGACGGCACCAACTGGCGCTCTGGTCGCGCCGGAATAGACGGCGACCCCGCCACCACGCCGGACAACTACACCATCATTCCAGACAACCTGTTGGAGCAGTGGGCAGGACAACTTTTGGGTCTGGAACTGGGCGAAGCTCCCGGCGAACAGATAATCCGTTTTGACAGCTTCCTGAGCGATGATTTATCAGGCCTGAATACTGATATTTTCATCTTCATTGGTGAAAAACTGATGGATGAAAATGGTGAACTGAAACTGGACTCCATCACATTGCGGGTCACAGCAAACTCGGTTTCTCAGGTCATCGGTGATGTTGCCGGTACGGAATCGCCTGACTGGATGATTGACGATGACATGGATCCATCCACTCCGCTGGCAAGCAATGCTCCGAGCCTGGCCGATTATTTGCCTGGTAACGACAACACGCCTATTGCACTCAACGATGTCAGAACTACGGAAGAAAACATTACCGAAGCGATCAATGTTCTCGGCAATGATCTATTCAAGATTGCCGACATGAATGTGAGGCCTATTGAGCCTGCAGATCTTACCTCGGTGAATATCTTGTCCGCGCCTGCCAACGGCACGGCCGAGGTGTACTCTGGCTCTGATCCTGCTCTGGAAAACACCATCATCTATACCGGTGACGTGGACTTTTATGGGATCGACACTTTCGAGTACAGCATCACTGCAGTTGGCGGTAATGAGTCAAACACCGCAACCGTGACCCTTAATATCCAGGCGACTCCAATACCAGATGCGCCCATTGCCAATAATGATTTTGCAGTGACATTCCAGGAGACTCCGGTAACTCTGGATGTGCTGGCAAATGATGATATGAACAAGGGCTCCCCCATTACCATCACCGTCAGCATTAACAACCCCCCACTTAACGGTTCGGCTGTTGTGGGAACAGACAACAGCATCACCTACACACCCGGCGATGATTTCTCTGGCTCCGACAGATTCACCTATACCGTGACCGTCGATGGCAAGGTTTCAAATTCCGCCCTGATTACCATTCGTGTAGACGAACCTGTTATCGATCCTTTCGATAGCGCGTCATACATGGATTCATCCTCAAATGGCGGATCGCTGGGAGCACTGATTCTTCCTCTAGCTGGCCTGCTCTTTGTTCGACGCAGAAACAATAAAGAAAAAAGGGAACACCAGACATGTTGATATCAAGGCAACGACCATTCACTTCGCCCCCCCATTCAGGAAATGGTATATTCAACATGAAGAAAATACTGGCTTTGTTGCCTTGTATGGCTCTCATCAGCTCACCGGCATACGCAACTGGCATTGGCTCGTTGCCCAGCATCAGGGACAACGATGGCAAAGTCTCCGTCGACGTTGGCTATTACTACCAACGCAGTGACTTCGAAGGTATTGATGGCTCTCTGGCCGACAACGCCATGGAAGATATCACCCGTGACGCACCGTATTTACGCCTGAACTATCAGTTTCATCCAGGCTGGTTGGTTTCGGGAATCTATGGTTATGAGGATATCTCCAACGACCCTGACCAGGACTCCCTGGAGCTGGGATCAGACTTGAGAGACACCTTCTTTGGCATGCAACTGAAGGGGCGGCTTTATGAGTCAGAGCAATTCGATGTTGGTGCCTTTCTACAATATACCAATCATGCCGATTACGATTTTGTTGGAAGAGTTCTGACAACAGATTATGCCATTGAAGCTGACGGCCTCAGGGATTTTCTGGCCGGCACCATGCTACAAAAAAACTACCAGTCTTTTGATGTCTATGGTGGCATCTTCTACCAGGACAGCAGAGCAGACATAACCGGCACAGTTGGCACGCTAAACATCAGAGAGACCATCGACGTTAAATCCAGCATGGGAGGCATGCTCGGTGTGAACTTCCATATCCATGACAAATGGGACATCAATCTGGAATATCAGAACCGCGGTGACCATGGGATTGATATTGCGGCAACCTACCATTTCAAGAAACCCCGCCCGGAAACGGTCACAAAAATTGTCGAAGTTCCCGTGGAAGTCCCTGTGATGGTGAGCACACCGGTTATCAAGCCGGACTCCTTTGAAGGAACCGTGCATTTTCCCAAAGGCAGCGACGATATTGACAGAGAACAACGACCCCTATTCCGCAAACTGGCCCTGTTTCTTGAACAGAACCCGCAAGCCACTGTGTACATTGAGGGCCACTGTGATTGTCTCGGTCCGGAAGCCAAAAATCAGGACCTGTCCGAGCAGCGGGCAATGGCCGTCCGGAACTATCTTGTCGAGTACTATGCGATTAACCCCGATCGCATCGAGACAGCAGGCTTTGGCGAGAGCATCCCCATCGACACCAATGAAACCCCTGAAGGACGTCAAAACAATCGTCGCGTGAGAATTGTCGCCAACGTTGATGAGCCCGATACCACAGACTGAAGCCACCCAACATCAGGACGCCTGTTCAACAACTCTCCCATGCACCAGGCAGTGGTGAGGGGGAGGGGTTGGCGGCGCCTGTCTAACGTACATCCACCACCCGGCTGGCCTTGCGATATTTCACCTTCCATCCCGACCAGGCAGGCAGCTCCCACCGCTTGGGATCACCCTTTCGGCCACCACTGACATATTCGGCAATAACCTGGCGCACCGGCACCTTGTAGTGGATGCGAAGTTTCAGATCACTCAGGTTTACCCGGCGTGGATACTTGTCATCGAATCGTTCCCGTTCCCAGTCGGGTATCCCTGGAAAACGCAGGTCATCCGCCTCAAGAAGCCACCTGTCTTCCATCCGTTCCACACCCAGGCTTGCCATTTTTTTCAGCAGCCAGGCTTCTGCTTCCGGCACCTCCCCCTTACCTTCCTCCAGGGCCACATATAACTGTCAGGCTTCCAGATCATCCAGCAGCTTCCCACCGGCAGGATGAAGAAACTCCTCTGACAGAATCAGCCGGGCCAGGACCTGACAGGCAGCCGCACCTTCCGGCTCCGCCACCTCGGCGTGAATCACCCGGCCGGCATAACACCATTCCCGTGTCGCCACCGGCTCACCATTAATCTGCCGAACCGGACCGACCCGGGGTTCGGCCAGTTCATGGCCTACCAATACCGACAACGATAATGGCGCCAGGCAGGTGCCGGCAGTGAAGGTCTCACGGGTGCCGCGACCGGGGACGCTGTGGCTATCCAGCACAAGAGCTGCTTCCACATCATCGTCAAGACGGGAGTCATCACCGATCCATAGTTCACTGACTCCATTGCCCATGGCCTCACGGCGCTTGCGTTTTTCCCGCCGCACAAATACGGCATCCGGCGCCACACGGGCGGCCGCCCCCCAGACGCCAGCCAGAGACTTCGGCAACGAATCCGGCATCTCCGGCAGACCCAGAGTCCGACGCATCTGTGTTGCCAGCTTGCGCGCTTCATCCCTTGCTGCCAGGTTCGGCTGCAGTTCCCGGGGCGGTCGTTGGCGGACTGCCTGTATCAGGGTCGTGGCGTCGCAGGGCTGTGGCTGCCAGGCTGCCATGACCTGCCGCCCTTCCTCACCGCGCGGCAACGTCACCGGCCGGCGCCAGACGCTGAGAGCCGCAGCCAGATCCACCATGCAGCCTGTAGCGTCAGCGTCGGGCATGGCCATGATCAGGTGGGCAAAAAAGGTATCCACCGGCAGGGCCGACAGGGCAAGGCCACGTGCCGTAGCCAGTCCCTTTTCATCCACGGCGGACAGGGCAGCGAGCTGATCCAGAGCCCGTTGCCGTGTGGCAGGAGGCAGGGGATCGGGAAAAACTAACGTATCCACCGGTGTGCCAACACAGGCCGATGCCAGCACCAGATCCACCAGCTCCTCGCGCTGGATTTCCGGTGGAGTGCGCTCCTCCAGTGGAGCATTTCGACCCCACAAGCGGATGACACTTCCCGGCGCGGTTCGCCCGGCACGCCCCTTTCGCTGATCGGCTCTGGCCCGGGAGATGGGTTGCAGGGAAAGTACCGTTCGCCCATTACGCTGATGAGTTCGGCGCTCCATACCGCTATCCACCACCAGGGTGACACCGGGAATGGTAACGGACGTTTCCGCCACATTGGTGGCAACGATGATGCGCCGACGGGCACCAGACTGCAGGGCGCGCTGCTGCCCGGCCGCCGGCACCCCCGCATGCAAGGGGATGACATCCGCCTCCAATCCCTTGAGCACGGATACGACCTGCTGGATTTCACCGCGACCGGGCATGAACACCAGTACATCACCGTTTGTGTTTGCCAGCCCTGCGCTAACCGCTTTGTGCACACGGTTGGCCAGATCATGGCGCGATGGCATCTGCCGGTCGTTGCTGGCCTGATAGTTTTCTCTCACCAGAAAACCACGTCCCTCAGACATCAGATGCGGGGCATCCAGATAGCGCGACAGGCGGTCACCATCCAGAGTCGCCGAGGTGACAATCAAGCGACATTGCCCGTGCTCACGCAGCAGGGCCAGCAGTAGGTCGGTATCCCAGCGGCGCTCGTGAAATTCATCCAGCATGATAGTGGCAAAACGCCCCAACTGACCTTCCTGCAACCAGCGCAGAGCAATACCTGGGGTTACGAAAACGATATGGGTGTCTTCATTGAATGCCTGGTCAAAACGGATCGCGTAGCCCACAGACTGGCCCACGTGTTCGCGACGGCAAGACGCCAGAAAAGTGGCCAGTGCAGTGCAAGCCACGCGGCGCGGCTCAACCACCAACACGGGACCCAGCGCCCCGGCCCACACCGGCAGGCGAGTAGACTTGCCTGAGCCTGTGGCCGCTGAAACCACTATGGAGCCATCGGCCAACGCCGCGTCAACCTGGGTTTTCAGTCCATCAATGGGAAGGGAATCGTGATCTGTCATGGCTCCTTCTATCCGCCCTGAATCAAACCGCGATGGTAAGGGGCCTGGCGCAGGGAACCAAGCGCCACTGGACGGCAGTGGCGCATGGAGGGAGGGTCAAACCTTCAGATATTTCGCCGCCTTGGCATCCGCTTTTTTGGCCAGCGGTTTCAGCTCGGCGATTTTTTCACAGACCGCGTCGCACTCTTCCTTGCTGAGCGCATGGCCATCCACCGCCTTGTGCAGCTGGTGCATGTAGTTATCCAGAATCGTCAGTACCGACAGGTGCACCAACGGAGCAATGGACGACTTCTTCTGGGTGATGTGCTGTTTGCGGTGGGCCTGCTCCCAGCGTTTTTCGAATTCCTTGTGGCTCAATGTCATGACAACCTCCCTGTTCAGAATGTGAGTTTATTAACGCTGATGCTGTTCAGCCCCAGCTCGCCGCCGCTGATGCCCTCCAGGGCCACCGGCAGGCTGATGTCGTTGAGCGACACCTTGCCCAGGGTGGCACCGAGCTTGGCATCACTGAGCGTCATGCTGCCCACGTTCAAATGCACCGTGGGGGTGACAGCGATGCTCACCTTGAGGATGCCCAGATCCACGCCCAGGGATTTATCCGAGGCCGTGGCATCCACATTGAACGCCTGGCTGGTGGCCGCCGGCATGGTCACGGACGGGATGCTGATGTTTTCCAGGCTGGCGCCGGGCAGGACCAGCTGTTCGGTCGGAGCCGCCCGATTCACCCGCAGGGTTTCGCCGTTCGCTCCTGGCACCGACAAGGAACTGAGCGACAGCTCGCCGATGCCCATACCGGTCACGGACAACCCGGCGCTGGGCAGGCCCAGTTTATCCAGGCGAATACCGGACAGATCCAGGTTCCCCAGATTGAGCTGGTCGATGGGTTTCATCTGCGCCACCAGACCGGGAATATCAATGGCCGGAATCTGCAGGTCGATATTACCCAGGTCCGGCACTGTGATGGTGCCCAGATCCACCGGGATATCCAGGCTGCCCATATCCTCGTTGCCATCCCAGCTGCCTAGCCAGCCCAAGTCAATTTTCCAGTCCAGGCGGAACCCCAGCTCGACAATGGTTCGCACCTGGTTGAGCACGGCTTTGGCGCTATCCACCGAGGCCTGGGTATTTTCCACGTGTAGATTGCCGATGCTGGCACTGCCCAAAGTGACCTTGTCCACGCGCAGGTTACTGAGCGTGCCGTCTTGCACGCTGACTTGATCGATGGCGATTTTGCGGGAAACCTGGGCGCCAAGAACGCCCAGGCGGGTGAGAAGATCCCGGGAAACCGGGAGAGAATCCAGCAGGTTGTCCGCAGACAACCGTTCCTTTAGTGACATGTTTGCCTCCTGGCAGAGTTGAGTCCGCACACTCCGGTGTGCGCTTACACTCTAACCAGTGAGGCATTCGTTGCATATAAAGCGAGCGTGCCAATTTGCTCGCCTCTCACTCCCGGTTAATTCGCCGGGGGCACCACTTCAACGGGCTTAACAGGCTCCTCGGGCACCCCACCCAGCGGCAAATAATCTGCTGACTCCGGCTTGCGCCAGTCGGGGCATTCCGCCGTTTCCTGCAGATCGGCCTCAGCTGCCGCAAACGCCTGTACCGGCTGCGAAGCGGGAGGGAGATGGTGATAATCACTCTGTGGCACCTGAATGGCATTGAACCAGCCATTGGGAATCCAGTTGAAATCCGGGCTGGGCAGGATCTTGCCGTTGAAATGCCCACCCCGGGAAAAGGCGCGCAGAATATCGTAGGTGGAATTCATGCAGTTGCGACCGAACAACTGGTACGGCTGGGCGCTGACCCAGGCCATAACACGCAATGCCGCATCAGGATCGGGCCATACCTGACTGGTCATGGTCAGATATTTGAAATAATTATACTCCGCCCCATGATGCACCATGTTGGCAAACACTTGGGTGGCCTGCCTTTCTCCCGACACTCTGCGTGACCAGAAGCCGTTCATGCCATTTCCGTTGGCCCAGCCGTCACCTTCCACGGCTCCCACCATCCACTGCCCATCCGGCAGTTCAAATCCCCACCCCACATGCCCCAGCAGAGGCTGGCCGGCTAAATCCGGGCGTTTTGGACACAGTACGACGATTGCATTAGCTTGACTCATTACGTTCCCTCGCGATCTTTATGGTGTTTTTTTTGCCGTTCTTCCTGAACGATGAAGCCTGTCGATACCCTGACGGGCACCCGCAGACCAAAAAGACTATAATCGCAACCTTCTTACAACGGAATATGCTTGCGGACTTACCATGCCTTCTTTCGATATCGTCTCTGAAATTGATGAAGTGGCCCTGCGCCACGCGGTGGATAACGCCAACCGCGAACTAGCCAACCGTTTCGACTTTCGTGGCGTCGAGGCCAGCATTGAGCAGAATGGTCTGGATGTGACACTGAAGACCCAGTCGGATTTTCAGGTGCAGCAACTGGAAGAGCTGTTTGCCAAGGCGGCGGTCAAGCAGGGCATCAGCGTCGCTGGCGCCGACCGTCCGGAAAAGCCTGAACATAGCGGCAAGACTTTTTCGCTGACACTGACTTTCCGTCAGGGCATTGAGCAACCCCTCGGCAAGCAGATCGTAAAGATGATCAAGGACAGCAAGCTCAAGGTGCAGGCTTCCATTCAAGGCGACCAGGTTCGCGTGAATGGCAAGAAGCGTGATGACCTGCAGGCGGTGATGTCACTGCTGCGCGAATCAAGCATTGAAACACCGCTGCAGTTCAATAATTTCAGAGACTAGGTACTAATTGTAGGAGCTATGCTTGCATGGAGAATTCGGTGTTGGGAAAGTTCGCCATGCAAGCATAGCTCCTACAGAGGCTGGCGGAGGGCTCGCTGGCTCAAGGACCAATAACAATAATCAAGGAGACTTCATGTCCGCTTCTTCGCACCCGGCAGTGCCACGCCTCAACCTGCTCTGGTTTACCGTCCTCGCCGCCCCCATGATGATCGGTATCGCCATCGCCCTGATGATCTGGTTCGGCCAGTATCAGGCGCCCATGGATCTGGTACCCCAGGACACCCTGCGCATGGGCGCGCTGGGGGCCATGGCACTGATGCTGGTGGTGGCAAGACCGCTGCGCAACCTGCTGATGGCTCCGGCAACCATTGCCCAGCGCCCCCTGCAAGGCAGCACCCCAGCCAACGACGGTGAGAAAGCCGCCATGCAAGTGCAGACCAGCATGTTCATTCTGTTGGGCCTGATCGATTTTGTTGCCATGATCGTTATCGCCTTCTGTCTGATGCAGGCAGATGCCCACCTGGCCATTTTGAATGGCGTATACAGCCTGGTATTGGCCTTCATCACCAAACCGGATTTTGCTGCACTAATTGAGCAGACCCGGCAGCAACTGAAACGCTGATCGAAGATCGCTCCACGGGTCATTGCGACCCGTGCCTGGGGCCGAACAAGCAGTTGATGATTCAGACTTGCCTTCCTATTGAACACCTCGCGACATGAATTGTTAATGAACACCGTTTAACAAAATCTCTCCAATGCCCTACAACTGTTCCCGTGATTGATAACAAGGAGAATCATCATGGGTTTCAGGAACGGATTTACCCGTTTGTTGGCCGGCCTGGTCCTGCTGTTGGGCAGCATGACTACACCGGCCCTAGCCGCCGGGTTGATGACGCCAGCCAACAGCAGCCTGCCACCACTGCAGATCCGAGAACAACATGTCACAGTGGACGTGGAAGACGGCTACGCCATCACCGAAGTGGAGCAGGTCTTCCACAACCCCAATGATCAGGATCTGGAAGCCTATTACCGCTTCCCGGTCCCCGAGCGCGGCACCGTTGCCGAATTCACCGTGTGGATCGACGGCAAGCCGGTGATCGGCGAAGTGCTGGAAAAACAGCAGGCCCGCCAGGTCTACGAACAGGAAAAAGCCGCCGGTCGCGAGGCAGGCCTCACCGAAAAGGACAGCTACAAGGCCTTTGATGTGCGGGTACAACCAGTGCGCGCCGGCCAGGATACACGGGTACGGCTGGTCTATATGCAGCCCGCTTTTGTGGATACCGGCATCGGCCGCTATGTGTACCCGCTGGAAGAAGGCGGCGTGGACGAGAAGAAGCTGGCGTTCTGGACCGCCAACAACAGTGTGGAAGAACACTTCAGCTTTACCCTGAACCTGCGTAGCGGCTACCCGGTGGACGCCCTCCGCCTACCCAAGCATCCCGAGGCGCAGATCCAGCAACTGGACCCACAACAATGGCAGGTAAAACTGGATAATCGCGCGGCCACCGTTACCAGCAAGGAAGACGAAAACAGCGAAAGAGCGAACTTCGCGCCCCCGCCCGCCAATGGCCAGCCGACCAATGCCTTCACCCTGAATCAGGACATCGTCGTCTACTGGCGCCACCAGCAGGACCTGCCCGGCAGCGTGGACCTGGTAGCCTACAAGGCACCGGGCAAGGACCGCGGCACCTTCATGCTCAGCATCACCCCTGGTGATGATCTGCCAGCCATTAGCACCGGCAGCGACTGGGTGTTCGTACTGGATATTTCCGGTTCCATGAATGCCAAGCTGGCCACCCTGGCGGACGGCGTCAGCCAGGCCCTGGGCAAACTGCGCGGCGGAGACCGCTTTCGCATTGTGCTGTTTGATGACCGCGCCGAAGAACTTACCAACGGCTTTGTAGATGCCACACCGGACAGCATTCGTCGCTACACGGACAAAGTCATGCAGCTCAAATCCCGTGGCGGTACCAATCTGTTCGGCGGCCTGAGCCTGGCCCTGAAACCGCTCGACGCAGATCGTCCCACCGGCATCGTTTTGGTCACCGATGGCGTAGCCAACGTGGGCAAGACCCAGCAGAAAGATTTTATCGACTTGCTGGAAAGCCACGACGTTCGGTTATTCACCTTTGTCATGGGCAACAGCAGCAATAGGCCCATGCTCACCGCCATGACCGATGCCAGCAACGGCTTTGCTATCAGCGTGTCCAACAGCGATGACATCGCCGGGCAGATTCTCAACGCCACCGCCAAGCTCACCCACCAGGCCATGAACGACGTGGAGATCGATATCGACGGCGTTCGCACCGCCAACCTGCAACCGCAACGTGTCGGTAGCATCTACCATGGCCGTCAGATCGTGTTGCTCGGCCACTACTGGGGTGACGGCCCGGCGAAAGTCACCCTGCGTGCCAACGTGGGTGGCCAGGACAAGCAATACAAAACCCGTTTCGACTTCCCCGTCACCGGCGGCGATAACCCGGAGCTGGATCGCCTGTGGGCCTACGCCACCATTCAGGGCATGCAGCGGGAGATCAATTATTTCGGCGAAGAAAAGGACCTGCAGCAAGGCATCGTAGACCTGGGCCTGGAATACGGACTGGTCACTAACTACACCTCCATGGTGGTGCTGCGCGATGAGGTGTTCGCGGAATACGATATTGAGCGTCGCAATGCCAAACGTCGGGACATCGAAAAACTGGCCAAGGCCCAACGCCAGACCAAGGCGCCCACCAGCAACCGGGTGGACCAGGCACAGCCCATGTACACCAGTAACCAGCCTTCCTACAGCGGCGGCGGGGCCGGGAGTGGCGGCGCCTTCGGTATCAGCGCACTACTGCCCTTCCTGATCCTGCTTATCGGCGGCGGACTGCGACGAAAACCCGACAACTCGGAGAACATTTTATAAAGGTGAGTTATCAGAAAAAATAATGCTGAATAAAGTCAGGCTCATTGCCCGGATGCACAGTGAAATCTTTCCGGTCAATGAGCAACAACGCAGAATAGTGGCGGCGAAAAACGCTTCTACGCGCTTAATCCAAGCGCCACTTCCAGGTCCGCCGCTGCCTGCCGAATGGCGCAATTCTGATCGTAATCACGATACTGATCCGCAAAACGTCTCGCGCTTTCGCCATAGCCAGGACTGGACATGATGGCATTGATCCCCGCAGCAATCCGTTGAGGCTGGTCGAGAGTAGCGATCTCCCCGGCTCCCATGGCTTTGATTCGGCGGGCAAACATCAACTGCTCCATATACAGAGGTATCTGCATAGTCGGAGTACCTGCAAGCATGAACATGGCGGTGGAGGAATGATTGCCATGAAACACACCCAGAGAGGACTGCTCAGCCAGCTTCTTGATATCTACCAACCCATCAAGAAAACGACACTTTTGGTTTTCGAACGGAGCTCGGAATTTACCCTCAACACCAGGGCAATACACCAGGGTCGGCAAACCGGTTCGACTTAGCATCGCAAGGACTTTGTCGACCCCGGGGCGGGCAGTCAGATAGGCAAAAATCCGCTTCCCCTCCCCTTTTGGCCAGCGCGGTGAAATTGGAATCGACGGTACCCAGGCGCCACGGAAAATATCATCATTGTCACGGCAGAAATGATCCAGCTCGCGAAAACTGGTCAGTACGTTCAGGCAAGATAGCCGATAGAGTTCAGAAACATGCTCAAGCGCAGGTCGACTATCACCAATAACGGTGTTTATGCTGTCCAGCAACATGACATCCTGATGTCTTCGCTGTTTTTCAGACAACTTGTTGCTGATAACCCCGAAGGGCTCCTCCTCGGCAGGAGGACAAAAAAATCCATTGCCCTGCAAGGCAAACGGAATACGTTCCATATAACAGGCAATCATTGCTGATGGCGCGAATTCCAATAGTGCGGCATCCGGCTGCAACGCGCTGAGAAGGCTGCGCCACCCGGTAACCGTAGACATCAGTTTTTCGGGATCCCGAAATCCGATATTACCCAGCAATTGAGAGTAGCAATCGGTGCGAGTCATTTCCCAGGGGCGGTAGGTCACTTGAGGAGTTTGCAACCAGACAACATCCAGACCTTCCAACGCGCGCTGTGCCGCAGAGACATCTCGCACGATGAATGTCAGTTGATGTCCTTTTTCCAGTAAAACTTCAGCAAGCATGCGCAGTGGCATGATGTGGCCCATGCCATGCCCCAGCTCCCAGCCAACGACCAGATGCGCCATCTTTTATCACTCTTCCAGCAAGGTATTGAAAAGGCGCAGCGCCAGTGAATCTGGCACCGTTACATGATCCCAGCGAACCCTGTCGCCTTCGCGAATGGTATCGATCAGCTGGCAATCCTGCAGCAACCCTATCGGCACAAAATCACGATGTTGCTCAAAGGGAAGGGTCTCGCCCCGGAACACAAAACTCCCCAAGGCTCGCGTCACAATGTCTCCAGATTCCATGTCGGCCTTTGCGATCGCACACACTCCGACAGAGGGTTTTCTTCCATTATTCAACAGGGGTTGCCTGCCATTCAGAACGGCCTCTATCGTTCCCACCATTTCCAGGTGACAAAGGTGAAAGGGTTGCAGCAAAAAGTAGTAAGGCCCCTCACCCAACTTGAGATATTTGAGAAAGCGCTGTTGTTCCGCATCATGGCGTGCAACAACAAACACCCCGGCAGGACCACCGGCATTAAGCACATAGTCACTCACTGGCCCGGCTTCGTGCTCTTCTGCCATCTCCGCCAGCTGCTTTGCCGCCGCCTCCAGGTCGGGGGAATCCGGCCCCATCATGCCTGAACGTAGCAGATTTGCGCCCAGCCCATTGGCCACCAGAGCCTGTTCAATCTGAATCTTGGTGCCATCGGTAAAGGCGGTGACCTGAGGAAGGCTGATCCCCTGCTTTTCTGACCAGAAAACCATATCCTCACGGGATGGTTTCGTGTTGAGGAACCCTTTGATATTTCCGAAGACCACCGGCCGAAATCCCATGGCCGTCACTTTTTCATTCAGTGCTGCCAAACTGCCCGGCTGGTCCCCTTCCGCTTCCGTGAGATAGCCCGTGTCCACAAAGGCACTGCCAACAGTAACGTGAAATTCCGAATTCATGGTGACAACAGGAATCCCGCGTTGATGCGCGGCAGCGACAATCTCACTGGCAAGCAAGACATCGCCACTGCATTCCACCAGCAAGTCGCAGCCTGAAAGAAGCTTTTCACGGTCATTAGTAAGAACCTCCGGGAATGGATGCTCTACCTCGCGCACCGGGCGGCGCGTATATACTTGGCTGACCTTCAGCCGGGGATGCCGTTCCAAGGCCAAAGCCAGGCCGACTCCGATAAAGCCAGTGCCGCAAATAGCAATAAAAGACATGGATCACTCAACCTATTAGCGTTTGCTTCATCATGCCTGAGACGAAAAAAAAGCGCCCGGGCAAAACCCGGGCGCTTCTATTTGAGGGACCAAGGCTTAGCGACGGCGGCGACGCAGCCCAAACAGCATGCCCATCAACACAGCAGCGATACCCAGGGAACCGCCGTTAGAAGAAGACTCTTCCGCAGCAACACTGTCATCCGCGCTAGTATTGCGGAAATAACGAATGCTTTGCGAGCCTTCCAAAGAAATCCGTCTCTCAGACTGTCTAGGCTGGAGTTCTGGCTCAGACATATTCAACTCTACGACAATCAGATCATCCTTGCCGTCACCATCCATGTCGGCAAAGGTGGGCGCAGCCCAACCGGTGGAGGTCACATCCAGGCTGCCGGACGTATCTTCGACCTCGACAAAATCTGCCGTGGAGGCCGTGCCCTCGTTGATGAAAAGGCGTAGTGGTGCAGCGGAAACAGTGCCCATCACCAGATCCAGATCACCGTCGGCATCCACATCGTGAAGGACAGCCGGGGCGCCGTAATAGGGCGCCGTCAAGGCACTGGCTTCCACCAATGGGCTGTTGGCACCAAGATCCATGAAAGTATAGGGGGTGGTTTCGACAGTCATAGACGTATTCATGAATACGCGCAACGTATCTTCATCCACACTGACGATGTCGATCTTGCTATCGTTATCAAGATCCCCGGCAGCAAAGCTTACAGATCCACAGCCAGCGTAGGCGGCGCTCGGTGCCAGCACATTACCGTAAAACGGATTGGCACTGGAGCCATACCCACCACCACTGTACGTGAACGGATAATGGGTCACACCGGTGACAACCCCACTTTCATCGCTCTCAACTTCGGCGAAAGAAAGCTGGGCGCTGCTATAGGCGCAGTCCTGCCCACCGAAGAAATCCAGATCACCATCACCTTCCAGGTCGGCAGCGGACACCGGGTGGCCATAATAGCGGTCATAATCATCCGCAAAAGGGCTCACTGCGATGTCCTGACCCGCATAACCGGGGCCGGCATAGCTCACATCAGGGACATGAGAAAACTCTGGCGCGGTTGCACTACCGATATTTTCCCAGACACTGGTTCCGCCATAGCTATATGGGTAGTTGTCATTCTGATAATTATGGAAAAGGACAGCATCTTTATCGCCATCATTATCCAGATCCATCATCACCAGCGACGGGTTTCCACCGGTGGACGTAATAGCGTCAAACGGATTGGCTTCGGTCACTTCCTCGAAAGCGGCGTTAGCGACCCCGACAAGGCCGACGGAGGCTGCGACAGCCACGGCAAGACGGCGACGTTGAAATTTCTTCATGAATATCTCCTTTTATGTATCCGATAAATAACAACCCGGCAGAAACCGGGCTGTATAGCGTTAACGCCGACGACGACGCAGCAGCAACAAAGACAGCCCGATAAGCAATCCACCGACAGCACCACCTGACGAGCTGCTGCTATTTCCTGTGTTATTTTCGTTCGCCGTAGCACCAGCGCCATCATTCAGGAACAGTCGATAAGACGAAGCTCCACTGGCCTGCTGTTCAGCAACGACCAGATCGTCATCATTGTCGTTATCGATATCGGCCATCACCGGGGCGGCATAAATGTCGGTGGATACGTCCAGGGAGGCGTCAGCTTGTTGCTCAAACACGGCCATGCCAGCAGTGCCGGTGTTCACGAACAAGAGCATATCCCCGGGTCCGTTACGCACCCCCACGATGACATCCGTATCGCCGTCGTTATCCACATCGCCGGCGGCCAGAGGGGCGCCGTAGTGTTCTGAATGATTCAGTGCAGGAATATCATCCGGGATACCCATATAAACGCTGTTGGAAGCACCCGCATAAAAGGGGTTATTGCTGCCGGTGAGTTCATTCAGCTGAACCACGCCATCGATACTGCCGTTATTCTGATAGACACGAACAAACTGGTTATCCATGACGACAAGGTCCATATCGTCATCACCATCAATATCCAAAGGTACCGCTGAGGCATATCCGCCGTATTCGTCCAGATAAGGCACCAGGCCCTGGCCGTAATAGGGACTGTCAAACCAGTAATACGTGCCGTTGTGGTAGCCGTCGGCCAGGCTAGTGGCTACGCCATAGGCATCCGTAGTCGTGACCCCAAACCACATTTCCACGCTAGAGGTGTTGGAACCGCCAATAAAGTCGGCATCCCCGTCGCCATCCAGATCGCCAGCAGCCACCGGGTGGCCATAGGAGCTATAGGTCCAGGAATTCGCAAACGGGTTTACCTCGAAGGTATCACCACCGTAACCGGAGATGGGAACGTCGGCGACCTGGGTGAATTCGGCACTCTGGGCAGAGCCGGTATTTTCATAAAAGCTGATATCACTGCCGTAATAGGGAAAACTGTCAGCGTCCGCAGCATGGAAGACAACGGCCTCGAGATCACCATCATCATCAAAATCCTGCAAAGTCAGGGACGGCATTACTGTGCCAGAGGTAATAGCATCGAACGGATTGTTTTCGGTCACTTCGGTGAAACCAGCGTATGAAGGGCTGGCAATGATGGCGAAACCACCAAGCATAGACGCACGAATAGCAGCAGCCAGCGGCTGTCGACTAAATAAAGACATGATTTTCCCCCATCAACCCCAGAGTCTGGCCGTTAATCCTTGGCCGCTTTTTTACATTTCGTCACGATATTAGGTCACTTTTCCAACAATGTGAAATGGTTCGCATAAAAACATCGGAATGAATTAAGTTCATTGCTTTTTCTGTTTCGAAAGGAGCGCCCCCAGGCGCTGACTCAACGCTGTCAGAATAAGGGTTGGAGGGACAGTCATCCCGCTGGGGAGGACACTGCTGCCAGCCACATACAGGTTTTCGGTACCCCAGACTTTCAGGTTGGCATCCACCACACCATCGCGGGGGTCCAGCGAAAGGCGTGTCGCCCCCATCAGATGATGCGATCCGGGCCTCAGTGCGGTTTGCTTGTCGACACTTCCCACTGCTTCAGCAAGCTGGCGCTGCAGATCACTTCCGACCTTGATGGTGCGGCGGTCTTCAGCGGTGAGGCGATAATCAACCCTGGGCAGGGGGTCACCCAGGGCATCGGTCTTCTGGCCGGGCAGAATACGGTTTTGTCTGCTGGCTTCCTGCTCAAACAATACCTCGACCATGGTGAACTCCGAGCCCTGCGGCCCGGGTTTGAGCCCCACATGGAAAAGCGTTCCCCGGATGCCGTCATAGGCCGGGTCATGGAGCATGTCGCGGACATGCAAATGAGTCTCCGTTGCCCCTTGCGGCAACAACGCTTTCTCCCGGCGCCCATAAATCTGTTGCCCGGGATGCTCCATAAAGCCTGCACCCAGCCAATCGCTATGATTGCCCGGTGCCGCTCCGCCGTTGCTGCTGGCGCTGTTCCACAGCAGCCTGGGGGTCTGCACGCCACCACCACAGAGAATCACCGTACCGGCCTCCACCTCCAGCGGCTTGCCCTCCCGGTCGGCACATTCCAGCGCCACGGCCCGCCCGCCGCTCATGCGGATACGGCGAACCGTAGTGCGATCTTTCAGGGCAACCGTGTTCAACCCGGCCACGCGGTCAATTTCTCCGTCTTCCAGTAATCGCAGCGCATCCATCCCTTCATGGTGAACCATGCCGTAGGCACCGGCTTCCAGGTGCTGATACCCCGCTCCGGTCAACAGCTTGCGAAGCCCTTCGCTGCTGGCAATGAAAGGATTGACTGGCAAGGCCGGATTCATGGCCGGCTCGGACGGACGCACATGCAGCCATTGCTCGGCCGACTGCAACCAGGGCGTCAGGCTGTCCATGGAAAAGGGCCAGTCCTTCCCCACCCCACGCAAGCTGGCAGCGTGCAGTTCCTGCTCCAGGGGGCGCGGCGAATGGCTCTGCCAGAGGTTGGTGGTTCCGCCCAGTAGTCGCTGGGTTGCCCAGCCAAAGTTATAGGCCAGGCCCCACTTGCCCGCTTCGACAGCATGCATGTCCTGTAACGCCCGATCAGGCTCTGCTGCCCCTCCTTCCAGCACCAACACTTGCCGCCCCGCCTGGGCCAGGCTGTCAGCCAGGGCTATGCCCGCAGGGCCGGAGCCGACGATGACAAACTCCGCAGAGAGTTTTCTCTGGCAACCAGAAAGCAATGCCACCGGTGACAGCGACAAACTTAGAGCCACATCGCGAATGAATTCCCGCCGCTTCATCACAGCAACGCTCCGATTTCCCGGACCATGCGGTTAACACTGTCTTGATAATCAAAACCCTGATACCGGGAGGCGGCTTTGCCGCAGGATTCCTGCATGGCGCGGCTACGCAACATTGTTTCCAGGAGAGGGGGAATGGCCTTGCCGTCTTTAACCGGGAGCATGGCACCCAGGCTGGAGCTGGCCACCCTGCGGGCGCAGGCCTCCTGCTCCTGGTGCAGAGGGAAAGACAGTGAGGGAACTCCGCCAAGCATTGCCGCAGCGGCCGTACCATGATTGCCGTTGCAAACGATCAGGTCCGCGTCACGAGTTACCGACTTCATACTTTGCCGCCCCTCCACAACCCGGATATTGGAACTTTTATGCCGACGCAAAATAGCAGGGTCAATGCGGTCCGGAACCAGCAAAAGAGACAGTTTCAAAGCATTTACTGCCGTCAGGAATCCCTCCAGTGCTGCAAACGGCTTCAGATACGCGAACACCTGATGCTGGCCGGCATCTGGCCAGACGGGACGCTCACCATCTTCGGGCACTTCCACTCCCATATAAGGAACGCCATCCCGAGGACCAAGGTGATCCAACTCCGCAAAACTCAGCAGGTATCGACCCGCAACACTGTTAAAGAGCTCGTGAAGGTGGTTCAAGGGCTGCCCACCCGAGCTGCCAATCAGTTTGTTGAACACATCCAGGTGGCGCTGTTCACGCTTGCCATTGTCGCCAACAGCAAAACCGGGGAAACACATTGGGAACTGCTCAGGGGGCAGGGTAAAACCGGTTCCCACATGGACAACCGGGATACGCAAGGCTCTTGCCATCAGCAAGGCCCCGGGGCTGTGCTCTGTTATCACCAGGTCAGGTTTGAACAATGTCGCCAGCTGGCACCAGGCATGATGCCGACCCTTGAGACTCGCGTTATCGGCGAAACCATTGAGCGAAAGCAAGTCAGCAACACCTTCCGCTGGGCGCCCCAAGGGGTAGCGCTTATCAACCTGGGAGGGAGCCTGGACAATGGACTTGCTAAAAGAACCCAATACCCGACGGGCCGTGTGCACCTCCACCGCAGCAACCACCAGATCATGCCCTTGCTCTACCAGAGCCTTGAGCACTTTACGCACGGGCATCAGATGCCCCATGCCCTCACCCATTTCCCAACAAAACAGAATTGTCGCCATCCCCGCCCCCGATCATCGCCTCCTGATGCGGCCACAGAGTGGCCGGTTCCGGCTTTTCAGGCAAGCTCGTATTCCCTGCAACGATGGATAACACAATGGGCATGACCTGCTCAGTCAAGCGTCGCCATCCTGCGTTTTTGACCATCAAAGCCCATGGCCAGTACTGCCCTGTCACCGAGCAATATTTGTCCGGGATGGTTTACTCCTGTCGACCTTCGATGGCGGACAACAGCACTCCGGCGGCAATCCCCAGGCGTTTATCCAGCCGCCCGTCATGATCCGCACTGAAATCCACATCCAGTTTCAGAATGAAGGGATTGAACCGTTGCCGGTACTCCGCCACAGGCTTGTCGCCCACACTGGCGTGGTAGTGCTGCGGAAAGAAGAACGCCAACACTTCGATATAGCGACGCACCAGTGCCTTGAGCATGGAGTCTTCTTCCAGGGTGCCGATTTCCTGGCCTTCGCTATCGAGGAAAGTCCAGTGGTCGCGCAGAAAGGACGACTTGAAACCCGCCCGCCGTAAGGTGCCCACATGCTCATTGTTCTGTGAATCATGCACGTCATAGGCGCCGGCAAAATCGAAAATGCTGCGGGTGGAGATACGCAGCAGTTCCTGCTCCTGGCTTTCATCCGCATACAGGCGAATGTCCTCGCGGATGCGGAAGCGCTTCATGTTGGAATATAGCGCCAGCTCTCCGGTGTCCGTATAAAGATGAAAGGCATCACCGAAAAGCCGGAAGAATTTTCGGCGAATGGTATAACGGCGGTGCTGAAAACGCGCTGCATGAGTCATGGCCTGCCTTCCCTGAGCAAAAAAAGCTACCCTACCAGCGCAAGAAACGATCACAAGCCTTCCTGGCATGGAAGGCGAACGCTCACCAACAGGCGGCCCTATGAACCCGGAATTCTGGCATCAGAAATGGCACAACTCGGAACTGGGATTTCATCTTCTGCAGGTCCATCCATTACTGCAGCGTTACCTCGACGAACTGGCGTTGAAAGCCGGTCAGACCGTCTTCCTTCCCCTGTGCGGCAAGACCCTGGATATCGGCTATCTGCTGGAAAAAGGCTACCGGGTGATCGGTGCCGAACTGTCTGATAAAGCCGTCACCGACCTGTTCGCCTCATTGAATCGCCAGCCGGTGATGACCGACTGGCAAGGTGGCAAGCGTTACCAGCATGGCGACCTCTGCGTCTTTCAGGGTGACATCTTCCTGCTACAGTCCGGTGATATAGCGGCACCGGATGCCATCTATGACCGGGCTGCCCTGATCGCCCTGCCCGAGGCCATGCGCGCACGTTATGCTCGCCATCTACTGACAATCACCGACAAGTCACCGCAGCTACTTATTACACTGGAATATGATCAACAGGAAATGGATGGTCCGCCGTTTTCTGTTGGCGAACCGCAAATAAAAGCACTTTATGGTGCCGACTACTCAGTCGCCTCGCTTTCCAGAAAAATGATTCTCGACCACGAACCGGTTTTCCGGGAGCGGGGGCTGACGGCGCTTTATGAAAATGCGTTTCTTCTTGGGTGATTTTTCATAGAGGAACAGAGAAAACCCGTACGCCTTATTCGCCGCCCCTGTAGGAGCTATGCTCGCATGGCGAACCATCCCTCCAACCCTTCGCCATGCAAGCACAGCTCCAACGAAAGCCGGAAACGCTGCGCTCTCTTTGCTGAAACGTTTTCCCAAATCAGAACGCCAACAGCGAATTACCAGGGCAACACACTGCCATCGGAATGCCAAAAGGTACCGCTGTTTTCCAGACTCAGCTCATCCATCCGCGTAATCAGATTTGACGCCGCTTCGTCCACTGTCAGGTTACCGCTGTTGCCGGTCATGTCGGTCTGCACCCAACCCGGGTGCAGAATAGCCACGGCGATGCCGCGTTCGTGCAGGTCCAGCGCCAGGGATTTACCCGCTGCGTTCAAGCCGGCTTTGCTGATGCGATAACCGTACTTCTTCCCAGAGCTGTTATCGGCAATAGAGCCCATCCGCGAAGTCATCAGGCCCACCTTGCTGCCTTGATGCAGGTTGTTCAGCAGCGCCATGGTGACCCGCAGCGGACCCAGGGTATTAACCTCGAACTGTTGCAGGATCTGCTCGAAATCCATCTCGTCCACGGTCTCGCTGAGCATGATCCCGGCATTGTTGTAGAGAATATCCACCGACGTATTACCCAGCGCGCTGATCAGGTTACTGACCCCGTCAGCGGTGCTCACGTCCACGCCATCAATAATCTCCACGCCACTGTCTAGCAACGCGGTCGACGCCTGACGACACACCGCCAAAACCCGCTCGCCACGGGCTTTCCAGTGTTTTGCCAGTGCAAGGCCGATGCCCCGGTTTGCACCAGTGATTACAATATTCTGCGCCATTTCTGCCTCCTTTCTATTGGTTTCCCAGTGACTTAGCTGCGCTCCCATTCAAGCACCTTCTTTGTGCATTACAAAACACTGCAACATTAGATACAAAACAACATTTTTAGCCAACATTGGCAGCGCAATGAATTTTATATAGTGCGCGCACAGGTGGATTGCGCTGATACGCCTGTCATACACGCTTTTGTGTTCATGGAAGAAAGGGGGAAGTACCCATGCTACATCTTTTGAAAATCCTGCTGATGAGCTCTCTGCTCATCACCCTGGCCGCCTGCGGTGGCGGCGGCGGCAGTAGCCCGGCCACCACTACGGGCAACACCAGTGAAGAAACCGGCAATACCGGGAATGAAGACGGTGGCGATACTGACGGCGAAGAAACCGGCGGTGAAGACGGTGGCGACAATGAAACCCCGCCGCTCACCGAAGAAGAGAAACAGCAGCTGCTGACTCTGATCGACACCAACAACCACTTCACCGCCTCTGTCTGCCCGCAGGCGCTGCTGGGCACCCAGCTGGGCGGCGTGATTGATGTCCTGGCCTGCGAGAACGAAGCGCTGACCAACATCTCTCTGGGTAACGACAACGTCCTCGGCCTGCTGTGCGCCGATACCGTTGCCGCTACCGACACCGACCTGCTCGGCAGTGTCACCGAACCCACTTTCCTGCCGACCTGTCTGGAAGAAAGCGTTCCCTACCTGGTGGGCACCCTGGGCGGCATTCTGGATAACAGCGGGGCCATCGGCCAGCAGCTGTGCCCCAGCGCGGAAAACCCGCTGGAGTGCGTGGTACAAACCCTCAGCAGCGTTCCAGACAGCACCCTGGCCGGCGTGCTGGGTTACCTGGGTTGCGACAACGCGCTCAACCCGCAGCTCTGCCTGACTCAGGTCGCTGACAACCTGGCCATGGGCGAGCCCCTGATCGGCACTGTGAACAGTCTGTCTCTGGCCCTGTGCCCGATTGCCACCGGTGCAAATGAATTCGCCCCGCAAGAATGTATTACCGAAGTGCTGGGCGGAGTGGGCTCCATCCTCAACCTGACCGGCGGCCTCGGCGAGCTGTGCCCGGAAGGCGCTGACCCGTTCACTTGCCTGCTGGCTGCCGGCGAGAACCTGGGCCCCATCGGCGAACTGATGGGTGAGAGCCCACTGGACCCGGCCATTCTGGAAGACCTGCTGGCCGGTCTTGCCGAGCCCGGCAACATGGAACTGCTGAGCGAGCTGCCTGCCATGCTGGAACAGATTCCGGTACTGGGCGATCTGCTGGCCGGCCTGCTGGGTAATGGTGGCGACCTGTTCGGCACCCTCAGCGACCTGCAATCCCTGCCTGACCTGCTGACACAAATTCCGGTGCTGGGCGACATCCTCAACGGTGCTGCCGGTGGCGACAGCGGTGGCCTGCCCACCGATGCCCTGAGCCTGGAAACCCTGATGGGTGCCCTGGAAGGCGATCAGCTGAGCATGGTGACCGACCTGCTGGCCGACGTGCCGGTACTGGGTGACGTGGTCAATCAACTGCTGGGCGCCGTGTCTTGCGACGCCGCCAACCCGCTGAACTGCCTGACCGACTCCGCCGGCCAACTGGAACAGTTCACCGGCCTGCTGGAACAGATCCCGCTGCTGGGTGATGTCCTGAACGGCCTGCTGGAAGCCCTTACCGGCGCCGGCAACGGCGGCGAGCTGCTGCCCGGCACCGAGATGCTCAACGAGATCCCGGTACTGGGTGATCTGCTCAATCAGATCCTCACCACCCTGCAAGGTGGCGCTGGTGGCGACATGCTCACCCCGGACCTGGCCATGCTGGAACAGATTCCGGTATTGGGTGAACTACTGAACGGACTGCTGGGCGGGCTGCTTAGCGGTGACCCCAGCGGCCTGCTGGACAGCATCATGGACCAGGACGGCAACCTGCTGGACAGCGTATCCGCCCTGGTGGAAGAACTGCCGCTGGTCGGCGACCTGGTCGGCAACCTGCTGGTGTCCCTGCTGGGTGAAGCCGAAGCCAGCAGCCTGCTGGCTCCGCTCAACGATGCCCTGACCACCATCCCGGTACTGGGTCCGGTACTGGGCGGCCTGCTGGGTCTGCTCGGCTAATACGTTATCAAGCACCACAGAAAACGTCCCTTTAATGGGGCGTTTTCTGTTTCTGCCCCGCCTCCCCCCCTTTCCTGTCACCGCGTCTTTGTTACAGTGGACATCCACTTACAGAAGGATGCGAATCATGACCATTGCAGTCGGCGATACTCTTCCTGCCCTCACTATCAAGACAAACGGTGCCAAAGGCCCCGAAGACCTGAACACCAGTGATTTTTTCAAGGGCCGCAAAGTGGTTCTGTTCGCGGTACCCGGCGCCTTTACCCCGGGCTGTTCCAACACCCACATGCCCGGCTTCGTGATCAACGCCGATGCCATTCTGGAAAAGGCTGACGCCATCGCCTGCATGGCGACCAACGACGCCTTCGTCATGGATGCCTGGCAGAAAGACCAGAACGCCGAGCACATCACCATGCTGGCCGACGGCAACGCGGAATTCGCCAAAGCCCTGGGCCTGGAACTGGATGCCACCGGCGGCGGCATGGGTATCCGCAGCAAACGCTTCGCCCTGATCGCCAACGATGGCGTAGTGGAGTACATCGGCGTGGATGAAAAAGGCGTGGACAAGAGCAGCGCTGAAACCGTGCTCGGCCAACTCTGAGTCGAACCTCAAAATACAAATACCGCGTCCAGAGGTTGGGCGCGGCCAGCAATCTGACCAGCGCTTATTGCCGGTGAATTCACAACGGCGCCACAGGTTTTGTGCTAACAATGGAAGCGTCTACGGCAAGGACAAAGCACAATGAGTATCCTGCAACTGCCCCATGCAAAACCCGAGGCCATCCTCATCGACTGGCATGCCACCCTGGTGGATACCCATGATGCCATGTACCACGCCGTGGACGATGTACTTCCGCATTTGCGCGAACTGGATCTGTGGGACCGCCTGCTGGACCCGGATGATTCCAAAACCATCGAAGATGCCAAACTGCTCATTTATGTGAAAGACAACAAGCGCCTGCACCCCAAGATCGTTGCGCAACGCAAGATTTCCCGCACCGATATCTTCGAAGTGCTGTTCGGCAGCGACCAGGACGCCAAAGGCCGCGCCCACCAGGCATTTGACGAGGCCTATAAAAAATACGTAGCCGAAGTGTTCCCGATGGAAGTAGACATCCGCGAACAACTGGAGCGCATCCGCGCCATTGGCGTAAAGGTCGGTCTGATCTCCAATCGCAAACGGGACTTTCTCGAACATGAACTGGCACTGGTGGACGGCACCGGCTGGGAAGATTTGTTCGACGTGGTGGTGTGCGGCAGCGATGTAAGCAAACGCAAGCCGTCCCCGGAAATGCTTCTGCTGGCCATGGAAAAACTGGGCATCTCACCATCGGAAAGTTGCTGGTACGTGGGCGACAGCACCACCGACGTGATCGCCGCCAAGGAAGCAGGCATTACCTCCATCTTCTACAACGGGGCTGGCTGGGATCAGGCCTGGCTGGACAAGATCTTCCCCAATACCGTCAAACACCCCCACCGCCCGGACTCAGTCGTCGGCAGCATCGCCGAACTCGCCGACCTGGCCCGCCACCTGCTGGCCCAGCACAAGCGTGTCGAACGCGCACGGTAACCTCGATTCAAAGGCGGCTTTACCACAGAGGGCACAGAGTCCACTGAGGATAAGACCAGAATCTTCACCCGAGACACTCCCCTCCCGTAGGAGCGCAGCGAATAACGTCGCTCGCGGCGCGATTCCACACCAAGGGAAAAACGTCCCGTTTCTGTCCCCGTTGGAGCCTTGCTCGCAAGGCGGATCGCTCGGCCCCTTCAACCCCCTTCGCCTTGCGAGCAAGGCTCCAACACGAACCGTTCCGCCCACCCTGCCCACCGTGGTACAACACGGACTCTGCGCAACGCCGCAAAACAACAATTGGCCCCTTCGCACAGATCATAAATGGTACGATCGTGCATCATTTAATCGGGAGAGCCCCATGGCCAGCAAACACCTGCACGCTTTCAGCGACGACGCCCTCGGAAACGACGACGCCACCGCCCTGGCCGAGCGGCTGCGCGGGGGCCACGTCAGCACCCGTGAAGTGACGGAAGCGGCCATCGCCCGGCTACAGCGGGTGGAACCCTCCCTGCACGGGCTCACCCTGGACACCTTTGACGCCGCCCGGCAACGGGCGGAAAGCAAACGCTTCAACGGCTTCTTCGCCGGCGTGCCCAGCCTGATCAAGGACAACCTGGATCTGCGTGGCCTGCCCACCGGTCACGGCAGCCGCGCCCTGGGCCATGCCCCCCTGAAGAAAACCAGCGGCATCGCCAAACAGTACCTGGCCCAGGGCTTCAACCTGCTGGGCAAGAGCACCCTGCCCGCCTTTGGCTTCACCGCCAGCACTGAACAGGCAGGCGTGCCCGCCACCCGCAACCCCTGGC
The DNA here is from genome assembly GCF_000756655.1 of Alcanivorax jadensis T9. GTDB lineage: Bacteria > Pseudomonadota > Gammaproteobacteria > Pseudomonadales > Alcanivoracaceae > Alcanivorax > Alcanivorax jadensis. The sequence continues at coordinate 230,970 of NZ_ARXU01000003.1, read as the reverse complement.
ACACCGATTATTCCGCCGGCGGCTCCTCCGGGGGCAGCGCCGCCCTGGTGGCCGCCGGAGCCGTGCCCATCGCCCATGGCAACGACGGCGGCGGTTCCATCCGCATCCCCGCCGCCTGCTGCGGCCTGGTGGGCCTGAAGAGCACCCGCGGGCGATTCATCGACCAGGAGGCCGCCAAGGTACTGCCGGTGAATATCGTCAGCGATGGCGTACTCACCCGCAGCGTCCGCGATACCGCCCACTTCTTCATGGAAGCGGAGCGCTACTACCGCAATCGCAAGCTCAAACCCATCGGCCAGGTCACCGGCCCGGCCAAGCGGCGGCTGCGCGTGGGCATGATGATCGACTCTGTCACCGGCGACGCCACCTGCCCGCAGACCCGCCGCGCCGTGCAGGACACCGCCCAGCTGCTGGAAAGCCTGGGCCACACCGTGGAAGAGGCCCGCATCGACCTGCCGGCCCGCTTCGTGGAAGACTTCCTGCTCTACTGGGCCATGCTCGGCTTCCTGGTCAGCAAGGGCGGCAAGGCCCTGTTCCCGCAAGGCTTCGATGCCGGCCAACTGGACCCGCTCACCCGTGGCCTGGCCGACTATTACAAACAACGTTTTCTGAAAACCCCGGCCATGCTTCGCCAGCTGCGCCTGGCGCGACAACGCTACGCCGAGGCCTTTGCCCAATACGATGTGATCCTCAGCCCGGTACTGGCCCACACCACCCCGGAAATCGGCTATCTGGGTGCGGATTTGCCCTTCGACACGCAACTGGAACGGCTGCTGCGCTACACCACCTTCACCCCCGCCAACAACGCCTCCGGCGGCCCCGGCATCTCCCTGCCCCTGGGTCAGACCGACCAGGGCCTGCCCATCGGCGTCCAGCTCTCCGCCGCCAACGGCGAAGAGGCCTTATTGCTGGGCCTGGCCTTCGAACTGGAAGACGCGCAGCCCTTCATCCGACTCGACCAACGCTGATACACAAGCCAACCCAATACACAAAAGGATCATCATGACGCTGCCGTCCACATTCAATCGCAACAGCACTGCCGACCAAGTGCTGGAAGGAAAGAACCTTTCAGGGAAAATCGCCATGGTGACCGGCGCCAATGGCGGCATTGGCTATGAAACCGCCAGATCTCTCGCCGCTGCTGGCGCCCATGTCATTCTTGGCTGCCGAAATCCCAGGCTGGGCGAGGAGGCCTTGGCGAAGATTCGCCTTGCCCACCCCAACGCCCAGGTTGAACTGGTCTCTCTGGACCTTGCGGATCCAGCCAGCATTGCAGCCTGCGTGGAAAGCCTGTCAACGCGTAACGACATCTCCCAGCTGGACATACTCATCTGCAACGCCGGGTCCATGTCGACCAAATACCTGCTCACCGATCAGGGAATCGAGCGAACCGTGGCCGTGTGCCACCTGGGTCATTTCATGCTGACCAAAGGGTTGCTCGACACCATCCTCAAAGCGCCAGCCCCTCGTATCGTCATGGTCTCCAGCGAATCACACCGGTATCCATTGCGGCTGAATTTCGACAACCTGCTTGTGGCCAAAAAACAAAACCGCATAAACGGCTTTAATGCCTATGGCCAGGCCAAGCTGTGCAATGCCCTGATGGCACTGGAACTCCAGCAGCGCTATGGCAGCCAGGGCCTCACCGCCTGCGCCGTACACCCGGGCGCGCTGGTCACCACCGGATTCGGTCGTGAATCCTGGCTGACCCAGGTGCTCTTCACACTGGCCAGCCCCCTTACCAAAACACCGCATCAAGGCGCCGCCACCAGCGTCCTGTGTGCCACCAATGACAATGCTGATGACATCGCTGGTGGCTATTTTTCCCATTGCCGCGCCGCAAAGCCGTCAGCAGAAGCAGGCAATGCCGCCGTGGCAAAAAAACTGTGGGATTTTTCAGAGGACTACTTGCAGAACACTGCCAAGATCTGACGTTCTGTTGGAGCCATGCTTGCATGGCGAATCCGGCGCTTGTTGCTTGTTGGCAAGCGCCGTACATCCGTTGCATCACCGAAACTGACTGGGCGACACCCCGAACCATTTCTTGAACGCCCGGGAAAATGCGCTCACCTCAGAAAACCCCAACAGAAACGCCATCTGCGTCACCGTCATGCCCGGGGTGCGCAGGTGCCGCTCCACCAGCGTCTTGCGGGTGTCTTCCAGCAGTTGTTTCCAAGTCAGGCCCTCATCACTTAATCGCCGCTGCAGGCTACGGGTGCTCATGCAGCATTCCTGCGCCGCGTCGGCCTGGGCAGGCTCGCCATCCGGCAGGCGCTGCTCGATCCACAGCGCCAACCGGCTAGCCAGCGCCCCTTGCTCACTGGCCGCCAGGCGTTGCGCCAGGGTGGCATCCAGCATGGCCGCCAGTTGCACGTCGCTGGCCGCCAACATGTGCTGGGCGTTGCTCTTGTCGAAAGCCAGGCTGTAGTGATCTGCCACCGACACCTCACAACGGAAATACCGGGCCATGGCCTGACGCAAAGCCGGCTCCAGCCACTCGGGGGCGCACACCGCCACCGAATTATGGTCCCGATGAATGCGAATACGCAGCAGGCGCACAATGGTGGCCATCACAAACACGATGGCCTGGGGATGGGGCTGGTGATCGGTGTTAGAGGTGAAGCGCAATGCCACACTGTCGTCATCGGCAATCAGCTCGGTGGCCACCAGGTCGCTGATCAGACGATGAAAGCGGGTAATGCGGTTGAGCACACTGTACAGATCGCCCCCCGCCGCCACCGCCAGGCCCAGCGCGCCGAAGGTGTTGTACTGGGCATGGCGGGCAACCTCGATGGCCATGGCCGGGTCGTTCAGCTCGCGCACACAATCATCCAGCAAGGCCGTGGACACCGCCGCATCCAGCCGGGCCTCCGGGTCCTGCACCATCTGCGGTTCCAGCCCGTGGCGGCGCAGAATGGCATCACTGTCCAGCCCCCGCTCATGCAACAAATGCACTAGCGGCCCCATTAGCAGCGCTGCCGCCTGTTTTTTTTCTGACATTGGCGTCCCCGGTCAAACGGTTGGCGGGCAAAGCCGAGTTTTCCTTCCCGGCCTTGCCTAAAGTAGTCGCCATCGAGAAATGGAGGTTTCCCATGGCAACTGCACCTGCCCGCGGCAAGTCCGCAACAGACAAGACAGTTCAACGCGATATCATCGCTATCAGTGATGATATACGGCAACGGCACGGCTGGCTCAAGCACCAGAACGCCATCGGCTTCGGCATCTTTGCCATAGCCATTGCCGGTTGCACCCTCAACGCCGTGCTTTACCTGCAAGGCCTGATGCCCGGCTGGGCAGTGATCCTGCTCACCGCCTTCTGGACGTCCCTGCTCCACGAACTGGAACACGACCTGATCCACTGGATGTACTTCAAGAACAACAAGGTGGTACATCACCTGATGATGCTCGGCGTTTACCTGTGGCGCCCCACCACCATCAACCCCTGGGTACGCCGCCACCTGCATTTCCATCACCACAAGCACTCCGGCAGCGAAACCGACCTGGAAGAGCGAGGCATCACTAACGGCGAAAAGTGGGGCCTCAAGCGCCTGATCATGGTGGGCGACAACATGCTGGCCGTGTACCTGCGGGCGGTGAAATACCTGACCGAACCGGTAAGGCTGTACCGTCGTGGCGTGATCGACCGCAAAGACCTGAAGAACTTCCGCCTGATCGGCCTGGTCAGCTACAACCCGCTGGGCGTGATCGTCCACGCCATCTGGCACTTCTTCGTGGTCTACCACCTGCTCAACGGCGCCGCCTGGCTGGCCGGCAGCAGCATCCCGTGGCCGGAAGTGGTTAGCGCCCAGCTCAGCTGGATCACCCCGCTGGTGGTGGTACTGATCGCACCCAACATGCTGCGCACCTTCTGCCTGCACTTCATCTCGTCCAACATGCATTACTACGGCGACAACGAACCGGGCAAGATCACCGAACAATGCCAGGTGCTCAACGTCTGGTGGCTGTGGCCCCTGCAGGCCTTCTGCTTCAACTTCGGCAGCACCCACGCCATCCACCACTTCGTGGTCCGCGACCCCTTCTACGTACGGCAGATGACCGCCAAGCGGGCCCATGAAGTGCTCAGGGAGAATGGCGTGCGGTTCAATGATCTGGGCACGTTCCGCCGGGCCAACCGGATGCACGAAAAGCCGCAAGCGGCCTGATGGTGACGACTTGCCCACAAAAAAGCCCGCCTAGTGCGGGCTTTTTTGTTTTCAGCGGAAAGGCCTCGCCTACTCACTTCGACCTTTAGAATCTTCTTTATAATCAAACACCTTGCTGTCATCAGCTATGAGAATGCCATTCAGGAGTTATATAGAACGCTCCTTATAACTCCGTGTAAGAGATTGGCCATAGCATCTCAACCCATTGTTATGGCAGGATTTTATTTCTGTTTAGCGGAGCAAGGTTCCAGAATTATAAGGAACCGAGTTATGCGGAACGTTCTAATTAATACGCTGTTAGCTATAAGTGCTACCCATAGAAATTATGAAATCATTCTTCGAAAAAGTTGTATTTACAATATTCTTGACTGCGTTTTTTGGTAGTAATTCCCAGTCTGCGGAAGGTTACCGCTTCATAGTTGGAGAAAATGGAACGGTGCTCGATAAAAAATTCAATGTCGTTTGGAAAAGGTGCGCACTGGGTCAGCAATACAAAAATTCAAAATGTGTAGGAAGCGCCAAGAAAATAGACATGGCAATGGAGACCGGATCTTTATTTAAGAGATACGGATATAAAGTGGATGAGTGGAGGCTGCCAACGGCAACTGAACTGGCTTCACTGGTTGAGTGTACTTCTGGAGAGAAATCTACATTGAGCTATGGTGAAGGAGGTCAATGCTTAGGTGAATTTATGGCTCCAACTACTAATACAGCTCTTTTCCCTGATACGCCTACCGATGCTGCATTCTGGTCAAGTACAATCTGTGGTGGTTTTTCCCTCGCAACTAATTTTACTGATGGTTGGTCGGGGTGTTACACCTTAAATGATGGCCCTCAGTACGTGAGGCTTGTAAAGGGCTCCGAGAACGAATAGCTAACAAAGCGCTGCAGGCCTACGGCCAACTTTGTGCATTTTATGCGCGGTCGCTGCGCGCCCATTATTGCGCATAAATCGCCCCAAATTTTCCGCGGCTGAGCGCGGCGTTAATTTCCCGAGTTACTCGAGAAAAGTAGGCACCCTTTGAGAACACAGACTCGAAACGGCCCAACACCATGAACATCATCAATATCGCAGACACCGTCATGAACCGCGCCGCCCGCTATCACGAGCACCGCGTCGAAGGCCTGGAGCACATCCCGGCCAGTGGCCCTGCACTGATTGTGGTAAACCATTCCCTGGCCACCTATGACAGCGGCCTGCTGGCTACCGCCGTCAGGGAACGCCTGGGTCGTGATGTGTGGCTGCTGGGTGATCGCTATATCTTCAAGATTCCGGTGGTCCGCGATCTGGCATCCGCCTACGGTTTCGTTGAGGGTTCACAGCACAACGCGGAAAGTCTGTTGCGCGATGGCGAGCTGGTGTTGGTGGCGCCGGGGGGCATGCGTGAAGCGCTGCGGCCCAGTAGCCAGAAGTACCAGCTGAATATCCGTGACCGAAAAGGGTTTGCACGCCTGGCCATGCGTACCGGCGCGCCGGTGGTGCTTTCCGCCTGCCCGGCGGCGGACGACATTTATCATGTGGTTGCGAACCCGGTGACCGACTGGGTGTACAACCGCTACAGACTGGCCGCCCCGCTTATCCTTGGCAAATACGGCACCCCCATTCCCAGGCCCGCCAAACTGGTTCATTACCTGAATGCACCAATGTCACCGCCCGGCGATTGTAGCGACGATGACCCAAATGCCGTTGATGCCTTTCATGCCGCGCTGGAGCGCCGTTTGCAGGAAATGCTGTCGGACCATGCCCGCACCTGAAGGACACAACCAATGAAAAGCGCGGAAACCTTCTGGGACAAGGCCGCCGCCCGCTATGCCAAAAGCCCGATTCGGGACGAAGCCAGCTACCAGAAAAAACTGGCCATCACCCGGGATTACTTCCAACCGGATTGGTCTGTATTGGAATTCGGTTGTGGTACTGGCGGCACAGCCATCCTCCATGCGCCTTATGTGCGGGACATTCTTGCCACGGATATTTCCAAAAATATGCTGGAGATCGCGCAAGCCAAAGCTGCTGATGCCGGCATTGGCAATATCCGCTTCCAGCAGGGCACGCTGGACAGCCTACCGCTGGCCCCCGGGAGTTTTGATTCCGTGCTGGGATTGAATATCTTGCATCTGCTGAAAGACCCCGACGCCGCCATCGGCCGAGTCAGCAGCCTGCTGAAACCCGGCGGTATTTTCGTTGCCAACACGGTACTTGCCGCCGATATGAAGCTGCACTGGCGACTGCTTATCCCGTTAATGCAGGCGCTTGGTTTTGCGCCCCATGTCAGTCGCTTCGGCAGGGACGAGTTGTTCGCCATGCTGGCTCGGGCTGGTTTTGATATCAACTATGAATGGCAGCCGGACAGCCTGTCTGCCTTTATTGTGGCCAGAAAACGCGCCTGACTGTTTCATCAGATTTCATTCCCCTCCCGAAAAAACGATGGCGCCACGCCGGTCCAGCGCTTGAACGCCCGGCGGAAGTTGGCGGTGTCGCCGTAGCCCAGGGTGTAGGCCAGTTCCTGAATGGTCATGTGCTGGCTTTTCAGGTATTCCATGGCCAGGGAGTGGCGGACTTCGTCGAGGATTTCCTGGAACGAGGTGCCTTCATCCAGCAACCGGCGGTGCAGGGTTCGCGGGGTCATGTGCAGGATGCGGGCGGTGACGGTGAGTGAGGGAAAGTTCACCTGTTTGGCCAGCATCAGTCGGCGCACCCGTGCTGATACGGACGCATCCGATACCAGGTTCTGCAATTCCCGTTCGCAGAGTTTTTCCGCATGTTCGAAGGCGGCAGGGTCGGCGGTTCTCAGGGGCTGGTCCACCACTTCCAGCGGCAGGGACAGGCCGGTCCAGTTCTGGTTGTAGCGTACCGGGCAGCGGAACAGGGAGCGGACCAGTTCCCGGTCGAAGGCTTCGTCAAAGGTAAAGCTGGCCTCAGCTACCTGACAGTTGCCCAGGGTAATGAAGTCGAGCACGTTCTTTACCGCCACCACCACGGCCCCGAGCAGGAAGGGCCCCAGCTCACCCAGCGGCAGCAATTCCCGTATCTGCAGATTCAGGTAGTTGCCCTCCACCTGATGGCTGACCATGACCAGGTTGATACGCAGGGGAATAAACCGCTCCAGTAATTCCACCACCTGGCGGACAGAACCACTGTTCATGGCTGCATAGCCGACCATGCCATGATTATTGATGCGCAGCCGCTCGCCCACCATCAGACCCAGGGCGGATTCTCCGGTGATCGCTTCCGCTTCCAGAAACAGGGCTCGGACCACCTCCCAGGGAACGCTGGTATCGGCCTGTTCAAGATCGGCCAGCGACAGCTCATGGGAAGCCAACCAGGGAGCAACGTCGATCCCCATCTCCGTGAGCTGGTCTGCCACCTGGCGGAGATAGTTGATGGACAGTGCCCATTCCATCGGCTGGTTCATGGCTGGCAAGATCCGAAAATTCGCATTGTCAAAAAATGACCCCCATCTGTCTACAGACAACCTACCCCAGCACCGGTCGCATATCTAGCATCGATCTCCACTGCTCAAACCCCGAGCACGACAACGGTACAGGAAGGTAACAAAGCACAATAAAACCTTACGTATTGGCTGCCTTTCATCAGGGAGAACATCATGCGATATGCAAAACAATTTATTATTTTTCTCGTGGTTTCCACGGTCCTTTTCGCCAACAGCACTCACGCCAGCATTGGCAACAAACGCACACTCTGCGTTTTCGATCTGGTCGGTGCCAACGGTGATTTCTACGGCATCATGAAGGATTTCAAGACCGCCGCGCTCGGCTGGGGCGTGGACATTGAATTGAAGCCCTATACCGACGAGAAAATTGCCGCCGAAGATTTGAAGGCGAAGCAATGCGATGGCGCCCTGCTTACCGGCATCCGTGGCCGTCAGTTCATCAGCTATACCGGCAGCATGGATTCCATCGGCGCCATCCCCGACTACGATGCTATGCGCATGGTGGTGACGATCCTGGCCAGCGGTAACCCCAAGGTAAACCCACATCTGGTGTCCGGCCCCTATGAGTTTGGCGGCCTGGTACCCATGGGCGCAGCCTATCTGTTCGTGAAGGACAACAGCATCGATACGGTGGAAGAACTGGCGGGAAAATCCATTGCGGTGCTGGAATACGATGTGGCCGAGGCGAACATGGCCAAGCGTGTGGGCATGTCACCGGTGATGTCGGATATCACCAACTTCTCCACCCGTTTCAACAACGGTTCCGTGGATACCTGCTTCGCTCCCATCTTCGGTTATTCCGCCCTGGAACTGTACAAGGGCATGCAGCCGGACGGCGGCATCATTGATCTGGTGCTCGGCCAATTGAGTGCACAGCTGATTCTTCGCAAGGATCTTTTCCCCGCAGATTTTGCCGATCAATCCCGCAAGTATCTGGCCGGCCAGTTTGATCGTGCCATGCGCATCATCAACAACGCCGACGGCGAAGTGAATGAAAAGTGGTGGATCAATATTTCTGATGAAGAAACTACTCGTTACGACGAAATGTTTCGCCAGGCCCGTATCGATCTGGCCAACCAGGGCGTTTACAACAAGGACATGATGAGCCTGCTGCGCAAGGTGCGCTGCAAGGGCAATCCGTCCCGAGCGGAATGCGTCAATCCCGTCGAATGATCTGATCGATTATTTCTTTTCTTTCAACGTCATCTTGCAGTGATCTGCACAGCATTATGCGAGGCATTATCATGTTGGAAAAAATCAATCCTGATACCTTGTTGCGTTTGAAAAAATGGGGCTACCTGGCCTGCTGGATGCTCTTTCTTCCCATGGTGCCGTTTTCCGCGCTGGTGGGTCGTGAGCAGGGTACCCAGAATCTCTGGGCCTGGATGATTCTGGCGGTGTTCTTCATTCTGGTGCCGGTGGTGGATTACCTGGTCGGCAAGGACCCGGTGAACCCGGATGAAGAAAAACAGGTCCCCGAACTGTCCCAGGACAAGAGCTACCGCTCCCTGCCCCTGCTGCTGGCCGTGGCCTGGCTGGGCCTGTTGTTCTATGCCGGCCATGTGTTCGTCAGCAATGACTATTCCTCGGCCGGCATGCTCGGCTGGATCATGTCCATCGGCCTGCTTGGCGGCATGATCGCTATCAACCTGGGTCACGAGCTGATTCACAAGGACCCCAAGGTGGAAAACTGGATGGGCGGCCTGTTGTTGTCGTCGGTGACCTACGGCGGCTTCAAGGTGGAGCATGTGCGTGGTCACCATGTGCATGTGTCCACCCCGGATGATGCGTCTTCCAGCCGCTATAACCAGTCTCTGTATGATTTTCTGCCCAAGGCGTTTGTGCGCAATTTCAAGAATGCGTGGAAACTGGAAAAGCAGTACCTGGAACGCAAGGGCAAGAACAACATCAGCATTCATAACGAGCTGATTTGGTGGTACGGCATCTCCTTCCTGTTTGCGGTAGCCTTCGGTGTCCTGTGGGGTTGGCAAGGAGTGCTGTTTTTTGTCGGCCAGAGTTTCTTTGCGGCTCTGGCGCTGGAGATCGTCAACTACATCGAACACTACGGCCTGCATCGTCGCCAACTGCAGACCGGTCGCTATGAACGGGTCACCCCGGCACACAGCTGGAACTCGAATTTCCTTGTGACCAATTTGGTGCTGTTCCAACTACAACGCCACAGCGACCACCACGCCTATGCCAAGCGTCGTTACCAGGTGCTGCGCCACTATGACGAGAGCCCGCAACTGCCAGCTGGTTATTCCGCCATGATGTTGCTGGCCATGGTGCCGCCATTGTGGAAAGCCGTGATGAACCCGCGGGTGGAAGCCTACTACCAAGGCGAGCTGGATCAGCTGTTCCGCGAAGGCCCGCGCATCAACAATATTGCCTGATTTCGGTACCGGTGAGTGGCCTTGCGCCGCTCACCGGTGTTTTCGCACTGCATCACAGTCCGGTTTTTTACCGACACATTGCCACCGCTTTCCCCTCCCTTCGAAAAGCATTAACGCCTTTTTTCAACACGGTAGCGCCCTTTGACCGGCCACGCCAAATGCCTACACTGCCAGAGTCAGGATCTTGTCGAAATCGACGCGGCACATTCGATCATGAAGTAGACCACCCGGAACAAAAGGAGTCGCACTCATGACCTCGAAAAAAACGGCACTACCAAAAACCACCTCCCACAATGAGTGGGAAGCGTCTCTACAGGCCCTGCTTGACAGGGAGAAGGCATTGACCCGAATGCAGGACGAGCTGGCTGCCGAACGCCGTCGGTTACCGATGGTGCCCGTGGAAGAAAACTACACCTTCACCGGGCCGCATGGTGAGGTGGGTCTGGTGGATCTGTTTGAGGGACGCCGGCAACTGATTGTCTATTGCGCAATGCTCAAGCCCGGCGCCACCCCCTTTGAGGGTTGCTCAATGGTGATGGACAACATTGGCCACAATCTTGCCCACGTCAACGCCAGGGATACGACGTTCGTGTTCACCTCCCCGGCACCGCAACACGAGATCCTGGCACTGCAAAAGCGTATGCACTGGCAGGCGCCCTGGTATACCGACCATCAGCGTCGTTTCGCGGATGCGTTCGGCGCCGGCAAGGGGTTTGCCATCAACGTGTTTATTCGCGACGACGACAACCTGGTCTACCGCACCTACTTCAGTACCGACCGTGGCGGAGAACTGTTCGATACCCATTTCCGGCTGCTGGATATCACCCCGTACGGCCGCCAGGAACAGTGGGAAGATTCGCCCGGTGGCTGGCCACAAAGCGAGCCCTACCAATGGTGGCGTATGCACGATGACTACTAGTTGATAAGCATGCTGGCGGATATGGACTTAGACATGGCGTTCGCCAACTGCTATCTCCACGTTGAGACGAAACGCATCGCCCGGGCCAGGCAGGGTGAGTTAACCATGTGCAATACGGACAACGCTATTGCCCGACAACTTCCCACACAAGGGTTGAAACTCCCGTTATAACCCTTATCTTCACGCACCCCGGCCTTTCTGCTTGCCGGATTATTTGAGCAACAGACTCGACTTGATGCACTGCGTCATTTTTTTTGCCGTCTGGCCCGATGGCGGCTGTTCGAGTGCCCAGGTCGCCAACAGGAGATGATGACACTGAACGCCTTTTAGCAAGGCGGTTTCTGAACGGTGGATTAGATCGCGGAGGTGATTTGATGTCAGCGCAGAACCTGACTTGCCCGGCCCCGATACAGGCCGACCCCTACCCCACCCGGCTGCACCAGCAACCGGAACACCCCTGGCACGCGCGCCGGGAGAATACGGTCAAAGGCCGCCACTTGCCCGGCCCACTGACCGAACAACAGCTGAATCTTTTCGAGGAAAACGGCTTTCTTTTCGAGCCCGGTTTTCTACCGCCTGAGGAGGTGGCCTCTCTGACCGAGGCCATGAGTGAGCTGCTCAATCGTGAGGACTACCGGGGCAAGCCGTTCACTATCACCGAGCCGGATAGCCATGAGATCCGGTCCGTGTTTGCCGTGCATTTCCTGCACCGGGCCTTTCAACATCTGGCCCGCGATCCGCGACTGACCCAACGGGTGGAGCAGATTCTCGGTGGCGGCCACTATGTGCACCAGTCCCGGATCAACTACAAACCCGGCTTCAAGGGCAAGGGGTTCAACTGGCATTCGGATTTTGAAACCTGGCATGCGGAAGACGGCATGCCGGCCATGCATGCGGTAAGCGCCTCCATCATCCTGACGGATAATCACTCCTTCAACGGGCCGCTGATGCTGATCCCCGGCTCTCACAAGCACTTTATTCCCTGTGTGGGCCCCACACCGGATGAACATCACAAGCAATCACTGAAAACCCAGCAGATCGGCGTCCCCTCGGAGCAGGCGCTGGCAGCCATGATCAACCGCCATGGTATCGACGCCCCCACCGGCCCGGCTGGCAGCCTGCTGCTGTTCGACTGCAACACCCTGCACGGCTCCAACGCCAACATGTCACCAGACCCGCGCAGCAATGTGTTCTTCGTGTTCAACCGGCGTGACAACGCCTGCGTACAACCCTATGCGGCCAGGCAACGCCGCCCCCGGTTTCTGGGGCACGAACCGGATCGGCTTTGGCAAGCGGACGATAGTTAACAGTGAATAGTGAACAGTTAACAGCGAACACAAAAAAGGCCACACCCAGCTTTGGGCGCGGCCTTTATCATTCCAGCCACAGTGGCGCTCTAGCGCGCACTATTAACTGTTAACTATTAACTGCCCTACTCCTTGTGCCGAAAAAACCGCTGGATACTGGAAAAATCTTTTTCGGAGTAGCCATGGTTTCCATGGGCCGCGTAGAGGCTTTTCGCCAGGTTACCCATAGGCGTGGCGGATTGCGTGCTCAGTCCCGCTTGCAATGCCAGACCCAGGTCCTTGTTCATCAATTTCACGGCGAAGCCGCCTTCGTAGTCTTTGGATGACGGTACGTTTTCCATGACGCCGGGCCAGGGGTTGTACTTGTCCAGGGACCAGTTGTCGCCGGAGCTGGCTTTCATGATCTCGGAAAGTACCGCCGGATCCAGACCGTGGTCGGCGCCCATCTGCAGGGCTTCGGCGGTGCCGATCATGTGGATGGCCAGCAGCATGTTGTTGCAGATTTTTGCCAGTTGGCCAGCGCCGTTGTCTCCGGCACGGAACACCTGGGCGCCCATGCATTCCAGTACCGGACGGGCCCGGTCAATGGCCTCTTCCTGGCCGCCACAGATAAAGGTGAGCGTGCCGGCCTTGGCACCACCGACGCCACCGGAGACCGGCGCATCGATCATTACCCTGCCCTGCTCTCTGGCGATGGCGGCTACGTCACGGGCGGTGTCTGCATCGATGGTGGAGCAGTCGATGATCAAGGCGCTTTTATCAATGTGTTGCAAGACGCCGTTGTCGCCGAGATAGAGACCGCGCACTGCTCCAGCGGAGGGCAGCATGCTGACAACCACGTCGACTCCAGCGACAGCGTCAACCGCACTACTCGCCGCCTTGGCACCTTCCTGAACGACGGTTTCCAGCAAGGCGGGCATCAGGTCAAACGCCACCACCTCATGACCGGCCTTGACCAGATTGGCCGCCATGGGCCCACCCATATGACCGACACCGAAGAATCCGATTTTCATTGTTATCTCTCCCTCGTTTTGTTGGAGATGTAGGAGCGGCGCTCGAGCCGCGAATGCAACTGGCACGGCTTTCGCAAGTATGTTCGCGGCTCAAGCGCCGCTCCTACGGTGTTTCATTTCTTATAAAAACGATAAATCTTTCAGCACATTGCGCGCGATAATCACGCGCATGATTTCGTTGGTCCCTTCCAGAATCTGGTGGACCCGCGCATCACGCACGTAACGCTCCAGCGGGTACTCACTGATATAGCCATAGCCGCCATGCAGTTGCAGTGCCTGGTTGCAGACGTTGAAACACAGATCCGTTGCCAGTCGTTTTGCCATGGCACACAGCATGCTTTTGTCGCTGTGATTCTGATCCAGTTTCCAGGCCGCCAGGCGCACCATCTGTTGGGCTGCCACCAGTTCTGTGGCCATGTCCGCCAGGGTGAATTGTACGGTCTGGAAATCACCAATGGCCTGGCCGAATTGTTTGCGTTCCTGCACGTATTGCTGGGCCTGGCGCAGGGCCGCCTGGGCGGCGCCCAGAGAGCAGCTGGCGATATTGATACGCCCGCCATCCAGACCGGCCATGGCGATACGAAAGCCCTGCCCTTCTTCACCGATCAGGCAGTCGCCCGGAATGCGTGCGTCTTCCAGAATCACCGCCCGGGTGGGCTGGCTCTTCCAGCCCATCTTGGCTTCGTTGCGACCATAGCTGACGCCGGGAGCATCCGCCGGCACCGCAAAGCAGGAAATGCCGCCGGCGCCGGGCCCACCGGTGCGCGCCATCAAGACCAGCACGTCAGTATCACCAGCCCCGGAGATAAACGCCTTGGCGCCGTTCAGCACATAGTCATCACCGTCTTTTTTCGCGGTGGTGCTTAACGAAGCCGCATCGGAACCGGTGCCCGGTTCGGTGAGGCAGTAGGACGCCAGTTTTTCCCCACTCATCAGGTCGGCGGCCCAGCGTGCCCGTATCGCATCGTTGCCGAAACGGGTGAGCATCCAGGTGGCCATATTGTGGATGGTGATGAAGGCGGTGGTAGAGGTGCAACCCTGGGAGAGTTGTTCAAAGATCAACGCCGCATCCAGCCGGCTCAATCCCATGCCCCCGTGCTCTTCATCGCAGTACAGGGAACAGAACCCCAACGCGCCGGCTTCACGAATGGCGTCTTTGGGGAAGAGGCTTTTGGCATCCCATTCTGCGGCAAACGGCGCCAGTGCTTTTTCAGAAAACTGTCTAGCCGTTTCGCGGAAAGCGATTTGTTCTTCTGTGAAAGAAAAGTCCACGACGCTTTGTCACCTTTATCGTGATTTCTTCGCCATGCGAGCATGGCTCCTACAGTATTTTTTCCACAGAGGGCACAGAGTTCACCGAGAAAAATAATTTCATGTTTTCTTTATAGCTTTCAGAAAATCGGAAATGTTTACCGTTATCTTCTACGCCTGAAGAAACATGAATCCAAAAACCCTCTGTACCTCAGTGCCCTCTGTGGTGAAAATTTATTTCAAATTAATGCTCATGTTCGGCCCAGCGGCAACCGGGATATCCGAATCGAACCAACGGCTGGTGACGGTTTTGGTTTCCGTATAGAAACGCACGCCCTGTTTGCCGTACGCGTGCTGGTCACCGTAGAACGAACCTTTCCAGCCGGTGAAACTGAAGAACGGCAGCGGCACCGGAATCGGCACATTGATACCCACCTGCCCCACTTCCACTTCGTGCTGATATTTCCGCGCGGCGGCACCGCTGGCGGTAAAGATGGAGGTGCCGTTGCCATAGGGGCTGTTGTTGACCAATGCCAGCGCTTCTTCCAGCGAATCCACGCACACGCAGCACAATACCGGACCGAAAATTTCTTCCTGATAAATCGCCATGTTGGCGGTCACATCGGTAAACAGGGTCGGCCCGACCCAGTTGCCGTCCGGCAGGCCTTCCACGGTGCAATCGGAGCCATCCAGCAGACAGGTGGCGCCTTCCTGCTTGCCCTGCTCGATCATTTTCAGCACCCGCTGTTTTGCCGCCGGGCTGATCTGTGGGCCATAGGCCGCCTCCGGGTCGTTCCAGGCACCGGGGCGAATCTGTGCAAACTGGCTGGCCAGCTCATCGATCCAGGCTTTGGAATCGCCCACGAACACTGCGACGCTGATGGCCATGCAACGCTGCCCCGCCGCCCCGCAGGAGGAACCCACCAGGCTGCTGACCACCTGATCCTTGTTGGCATCAGGCATGATCACCATGTGGTTCTTGGCACCGGCAAAACACTGCGCGCGCTTCATGTTGTCGGTGGCCGTGCGGTACACGTGCTGACCCACCGGCACCGAGCCCACAAACGAGACGGCCTTGATGTCCGGATGCGTGAGCAGGGTATCTACCTGTTCCTTGCCGCCATGCACCACCTGCAACAGGCCCGGCGCCGCACCGGCTTCCTGGAACAGTTCCGCCAGACGGTTAGGGGTCATCGGGTCTTGCTCGGAAGGCTTGAGCACAAAGGTGTTTCCGGCGGCGATGGCCAGCGGGAACATCCACAGGGGAATCATGGCCGGGAAGTTGAACGGGGTAATGCCGGCGCACACGCCCAGCGGTTGGGTCCAGGAATGGGTGTCGATACTGCGCGCTACGTTCTCCACAGTTTCGCCCATCATCAGCGAGGCGATGTTGGCGGCCTGCTCGGCCACTTCGATACCGCGCCACACGTCCCCTTTGGCATCCTCGAAGGTTTTGCCGGTTTCCTGGCTAAGAATTTCAGCAATCTCGTCGTGATGCTCTTTCAACAGCGCCTGATAGCGCAGCATCAACCGGGCACGCTCGGAGACCGGCACTTCCTTCCAGGTCTGGAACGCCGCCTTACCCGCCGCAATGGCCTGCTCCATTTCGTCGTCGGTGGCCGCCGGGGCTTCACACAGGATTTCCTGGGTGGCCGGGTTGGTCACAGGAATCCATTGGTCGGTCTGGCTGGCGACGAATTCGCCATTGATCAGCAGGGGCAGACGACGGGTCATGACAGCTCTCCACGCAAGTATTGTCGGTATGGGTCCCTTTGTAGCACAGGGATTGAGCGATAGAGATAGCCACTTTTGAGCCAAGATGGATTATATTGCGGTTTATGAGCCTTTCGACGACAACCGGTCAGCACCCGGCGGAAACCTCCCGTTGGCCCCTGCCCGACACCGGCCAGCGCACCGTGATTCCGCCGGCGGTGCTGGCCACCATGACCGCACATCCCCTCTGTCGCGGCTGCCTGCCCCATGGCGTCGGCTACTACCCCCATGCCGGCGGACACCGCATGCTGCGGGCAAAGCCGGCAGATGATCTGTTGATTTACTGCGTTGCTGGCCAAGGCCAATTGCAAGTTAATGGCCAGACATTACCGGTCACCGCCGGCGATCTGTTGCTGCTGCCAGCTGGCCTTGCGCATCACTACCAGGCCGATGACAGCGACCCCTGGAGTATTTATTGGGTGCACCTGGGTGGCGATGAGGCGCCGCGTTATTTTGACGAAATTGCCGGAGACAGTCCCGAGCGTTACCGGGTGACGGTGGGGGTGCATTCGCGGTTGGCGGAGGAATTTCAGGCCCTACTGGCTGCCGCCACCCGGGTGCAGCCGGAGCACCTGGTCTACGCCGCCAACCTGTTGCGCAGCCTGCTGGCCTTCGCAGCGCTGATGCGCCGTCAGCACACCACCCGCCACGCGTCTCTGGATATCAACCGGGTCAACAGCTACCTGCAAACCGCCCTCACCCGCCGGCTCAATCTGGACGAACTGGTGGCCGCCACCAGTGCGCTGTCGCGCTACCACTTTATTCGCGAATACAAACGCCAGACCGGGCAAACACCGATGCAGGCGTTCCAACGTATCAAGGTCAGCCATGCCTGCTATCTGCTGGATATCAGTGACGACACCGTGGCACAGATTGCCGCCTGGCTTGGCTATGACGACCCCTATTATTTTTCAAGATTATTTAAAAAAGTGATGGGGGTTTCGCCGCAGAGATATCGCCGTGAGCGTGGGCATTGACCACCTCCTCAGTCTGTCCGTTGGAGCCTTGCTTGCAAGGCGAATCAGGCCAGCAGGGCATTCGCCTTGCAAGCAAGGCTCCAACAATAGATGGAAAAGGGTAGAGATTTTATTTTTAATTTATTTTTTAAATTAGGCGCGGCTTGACCAGGTCATCGTCATGATATCGGCATGGTTTTCACACTGGAAAACATAGGCGCAACCGTAATCACCGAACCAGAAGGGCAGGGTGTCAGTGGAGTCCAGCTGCATGACAAAATTCATTTTTTTCTGGCAACACGGACAGGCCGGGTAGTCCACATGTTGCACCCAGTGCGGCCAGCCCAGCAGTTTGTCGCCAGCCCGCGGGGCAGGGCGGTGGGCATGGAGCAGGGCGAGGGTGCCATCGGGAAGATCATCGTTGATGGCCACGGTTTCCTGCTGATCGGGGAAATCGTTGTGGCGACTCCAGCCGGTCAGGGACTGCTCGGGAAAGGCATCGGGAATGGTCACCGGCAGGGCATCGAAACCGTGGGTCTGGTCGCGGGGAATCACCCGTGTCATTGAAGCCTCGGAGAAAGGCAAATGGGCCTGGCCGAGTACCTCGCATTCCTCTTCCATGTTGGTGCAGTAAAACACCTGCAGCACACCATCCCCGAAAGGCTGCCCGGCGTCCGCCGGCAGATCACCGGAATCCAGTTGCACGAACAACTGCATGGGCTGATGACAATGCCCGCAACAGGGCCAGGATTCATCCGGCCTGAGCAGAGGCAGACCACCAAACTTGGAGCGCGCTCCTGGCACAGCAGGCCCCACCCGGGGCCGCCAGGCGGACCGGGACAGGGGAGCAAGCTTGAGTTTGATTTCTTCGGGCAACATGAAACGTCCTCGTTCGGTCGTTTCAGCTTGCCCAGACTCTCGTGTCAGGGCAATTAACACCCTTCACAAATCTGCCACCAGGGCCATTTTGCTGACTGAGCGGAATGCAAATAGAGGCAGTTGATAATTGAGAATGGATAATTGATAACGCGCGAGATACGTTATCTGTTCTCCAAAGCTATGAGGCCGCGATCCCAGTATGGGCGCGGCCTCTGTGCTTTGAAGAACATTCCTGCTGTTCAATCGCGAACTATCAATTATCCATTCTCAATTATCAATTGCCTCAAACTGCTCCATCTGCCACCGCCCAAACGCCTGTTGCGCCTGTTCCAGTTGTTCGATCAGGCGTTGGCGTTTGCCGGGTTCGAATTTGCGGTTGGCCAGGGATTGCAGGGTCTTGTGCAGGCGTTGGCGGTCCTTGCGGTCCATGTGCTCCAGCCAGTGTTCGCCGGCGTCGTTGACTGCCAGCACGTCGCGGCCGGCGTGGTTGCGCTGGCTCACTTCGTAGCTGTGCACCAGGGCACGACCCAGTACCACGTAGGCGAACTGGGGGTCTTTCAGGGGGCCGTAGACCGCTTCGCGGAAGCCGCCGCTGAGCGGCCCCAGTTTCAGGCGGGTGAGTTTGTCGCCGTAGTAGTAGCTGCCGGCAGCGCCGAGCAGGCCGCCGACCAGCGCGCCGGTGCCCAGGGAAGCCCCCAGAACCACCGCATCCAGCCCGGCACCACCCACCGCACCGGCGCCGAAACCGGCGGCGGCCAGCTGGGTCTTGCTGATTCCCCAGAGCTGGCGGGTGCGTTCGCTGAACAGGTCGCCATCGTCCGGGGTCAGCAGGTCGCTTTCCTGTCGTTGCAGGCGACGATGCTGGTAGAGATCTTCCACCCCCCGGCGCAGGCGTTGCTCCCGCTCGCGCTGCCAGTTCTGCCAGCGTTGGCGCAGCTTGGGCAACAATGGCTTGGCGGCTTCGTGCTCGCCCAGACGGGCGCTTTCCTGATGGCCGAGCATGTCGATCAGGGCATCGGCGATGTGTTCCAGGGCCTGGCTGTCGCGGCCGAATTTGAGGGCCTGAAGGTATTCCAGGGCCGCATCCAGCGGTTCGCGCCAGTCCGGGGCCAGTTGCCCGAAGCTGCGCAGCAGATCCAGGTGCTTTTCAAAGGGGGCGTGGACCGCATCGAAGCGGCGCACGATCTGGAAGTACTGGCCCAGGGCTGCCTCCCAGTCGGCACTGTGGTCGTCGCTGCCGATCTGGTTGATCAGCGCAAGGCTGGGCCGGCCGGTCCAGCGCAGGATATTCATTTCCGCTTCGTGTTCGCGGTTATAGGGCACTGAGCCATCGACCACGTAAATGATGCCGGCGCCTTCCACGATAGGACGCAGCAGCTCGCATTCGTCGTGATAGCGCGGATCATCCGCATGCTGGGTGACGAAGGCCGCCACGGTGTCCGGGCGGTCGGAGGCGGACAGGCTGTGGCCCTGCAACCAGGCCAGCACCTTGCGCGGGCGCTGGAAGCCGGGGGTGTCGATCAGCTCGTAGAGGGTGACGTCGTCCACTTTCATGGGGTAGCGGTGGCTGTCACGGGTGGTGCCCGGCTCCATGGCGATGGCAATGGAGTCGTTCTGGGCCAGGGTGGCCACCACGCTGGATTTGCCCTTGTTGGGGTGGCCGACCACGGCAAAGCGGGGCTGTTGTTGGGCCGTTTCGTTCATGACGGTTCCTGTTCCCGGGGGGCGCACAGCAGCAGCTGGCTGTCACCCTGACGGTCCACAAAGCGCTGCCACTGGGCCAGCAGGCCGGCATCGGTGAGTGCAGCGCCCTGTTCGTCCGCCAGTGGCACCAGCGCCAGCAGGGTGGCGGCGGGCCAGTGATCGCGGGCATCGACAATGAAATCGCTGAGTTCACCGGTGGGCGGCTCCCAGCCCCGGGTGATCAATATCACCGGTTGATTGCGGGCGCCGGTCTGTTCCAGCACCTGGGCATCCTCATCCAGGGAATTGTTGCCCCCGGCACGGCGCTGTAGCGGCGCCGGGTCGCGGCTGAGTCGAGGCAACAGCGCGGGGGCCTCCATGGCAGCACCGGCCCAGTGGATCAGGGTAGCGCTGTCCGGCAAGGGCGACAGCACGGTTTGCGCCGCCGCCGGGGCGGGCTGGCTGTCTTCCTGGCCACGGGTTTCCACCCAGGGGGTCTCGAAGCGATAGAACAGCCCCTGCCAGCCCGGGTGGGCGCGCAGGGCCTGGCCCGCCTGCCAGCGCAGTTGCAGGGCCGCCAGCATCAGCAGGAGCAGCCGGGGCAGCAGCACATAAACCAGCCACAGCATCAGCACAAAGGGCCACCAGGTGCCGAGCAAGGCCGGATTGTCCGCCGGGGTGTCCGCAAGCCGGTAGAACTGGGAAGCGCTCACCAGCTCCGCCGAGGGTACCGCTGCCGGCCACAGGCTCTGCCAGGGCTGGGCCAGGGCCGCCACCATCTGGTGATAGCCGTCGGCGGAGGTCTGCAGGGTGGTGCTCCAGCCGAAGGCCAGATCCTGCACCACCACCAGGACCAGCAGGGTAAGCAGACCGCTGACGGCAAACAGCAGGCCACCGGTGTGGGCGATACGGGCACAGAGCGCCGGGCGCAGGGCCGCCAGCGGGTCGTCGCCCTGGCGCGGCCCCAGCAGGCTGCCCCAGGGCTGCCAACCCAGCCAGGCCTGCAGGCTGGTGAACAGGGCCAGCAACAGTTGCAGGGCCACCAGCCCGATCAGCAGGGTCAGGTTGATCTGCCGGCTGCCGTCATACCACAACAGCCCCAGCATGAAGCCCACCCCCAGCAGCGTACCCAGGCCGGCAAACACCCAGCGGGCCTGGCGCCAGTGACGCAGGCGCGGGTCGGCACCGGATTCCCGGCGCTGGCCGTTAAGGGCATGCAGCACCGCCAGCCAGGCGGGTACGGTGATCGGCTGTTTGTGTTCTTCCTGCTGCTGGGCAAAGCGACGGTCGCGGCGGTGCAGAAAGGCGTGGCTCTGTTGCACATCGCGACGGTACTGGTCGTCAAAATCCAGCAGCAGGGTCAGGGCCTTGGGCAAGGGGCGACCTCGAGGTTATTTGTCGTCCGGGGCTGCGGCCGGTTGCGGAAGCTGTTTGGGCGAGGTGTATTTCACCCCGTTGGTGGCGCAGGCACCGCAGGCGTTACCGTATTCGCCGAGAATGCCACCTTGCTCGTCATAGCCAAAGGCAGGGCGGTAATCCATGGTGCACATGTCGGGCGGATCATCCGGGCAAGTGGTGGTGCCTTCCGGCAGCCCGGCGGGGTAATCGGTGTCGTACTGGGTGGCGCAGGCGGTAACCAGCAAGGCAAAAGCGGGCACAACCAGGGCAACAGCTTTCATTGACGATCTCCTGAAATTTTCCGTCACCGGCAGGCGACGGCACACCTTGTGAACCCCAAGGATAGATAAAGTTCGCGTCCGGCGCATGCTTCGTATCCATTGAGGCTACAGCATCTGCAAAAAACCTTTTTACCACAGAGGGCACAGAGGCACTGAGAAAAACCATTTCATGCTTTTTTATGGCATGCAGAAAACGTCAACCTTTCTCGTTTTCTGCTGCGGCTAAAGAAAGCAAAAACCTGAACCCCTCTGTGACTCTGTGCCCTCTGTGGTAAAAATGGGTTTTCTACCCAGGCTTCACCCAGTAATGGCGCCTCTCGCAAGCGCACCCGCCAGACCGTAAACTGCTTTGCCGTTTTCTCTGCTTTGTCACGAGGTTTTCATGGCGTCCAACATCGACTGGCGAAATATTCCCGCCGCTATCTGGCGGGGCCGTTCCGGCACCCTGCGGCCAGTGAGCCGGCCGGATCCGGTGCGGCTGGCGGATCTGCTCGGCATCGATACCCAGAAAGCGAAAATTCTGCAGAACACGGAGCGGTTTCTGCGCGGCGAACCCTGTAACCATGTGCTGCTGTGGGGCAGCCGGGGCACCGGCAAGTCATCCATCGTCAAGGCGTTACTGAACGAGTACGCACCGCGCGGGCTGCGGGTGATCGAGATGGACAAGGATGACCTGCAGGATCTGCCGGACATCGTCGACGATATTCGTGAACGCAGTCAGCGCTTTATCGTTTACTGCGATGATCTTTCGTTTGAAGACGGTGAAAACCAGTACAAGCATCTGAAAAGCGTACTGGAGGGCTCCCTGGAATTGCCGCCGGAAAATGTGCGCCTCTACGCCACCAGCAACCGCCGTCATCTGGTGCCGGAATACATGAAGGACAATGAGCAGAGCCAGGTGGTGGGCCGGGAGATTCATCACGGTGATGTGGTGGAGGAAAAGATTTCCCTGTCCGATCGCTTCGGGCTGGCGCTGAGCTTCTACCCGATCAGCGAACCGCAGTATTTCGAGATCGTCGATCATCTGTTTGGCGAGGTAAAAGACCGGGATCAGTTACACGTGCGCGCCCGGCGTTTTTCCATAGAGAAAGGCGTGCGCTCCGGGCGCACGGCGCGGCAGTTTTATAATCAGTTTGTGGGGGAGTTTTGAGAGCGAGCCGCAAGCTACAAGCTTCAAGCTGCAACGCGGATCACCTCTTTCTGTATCTTCAAGGATAGAGGCCGCGCTCAATGTGTGTTCGCGGCCTCTATGGTTCGTGAATGCACTGTTCTTTATCGCGTTTTAGCTTGTGGCTTGAAGCTTGTGGCTTGCTACTGCTTCACAACCGCTGGGCGGTGGCGTCGCAGATGGCATTAACCGCCTTGCGGGCCGCCGGGATGACGCCGCCCATGGTAAGAAAACCGTGCACCAGTTGCGGGTAATCCAGTGAGGTGACATCCACCCCAGACGCCCGCAGTTTTTCGCCGTATTCCAGCCCTTCGTCGCGCAGCGGGTCGGTGGCAGTGATCAGGATAGTCGACGGCAGGCCGGCCAGGTCCGGGTTGCGCAGGGGCGAAACGCGGTAGTCTTCGATCAGTGCCTGATCCTGAATGAACTGGCTGCGGAACCAGGTCAGCAACGCCAGATCCAGCCCGAAGCCCTGGCCCAGGGTCTGCACCGACGGATGCTTGAGGGCGCCGTCGGTGGTCGGGTAGATCAGCACTTGCAGGGCAGGCAACGCCAGGCCGGCCTGTTTCGCCTGCTGGCAGACCACTGTACTGAGATTGCCGCCCGCACTATCGCCCATCACCGCCAGCCGCTGCGGGTCCAGCCCCATGGCAGCGGTATTATCGAGCAGCCAGCGCCAGGCAGCCAGACTGTCATCCGCCGCCGCCGGAGACGGATGCTCCGGGGACAACCTGTAATCCACACTCAACACCACGGCATTGGTACGGTCGGCAATGTAGCGGCACAGGCGATCGTACTCATCCACCCCCCCCACGGTGAAACCACCGCCATGGAAAAACAGGATTGCCGGGGCCACCCGCGGCGCCAGGGCCGGGCGATAACGGCGCACCCGCATCTGGCTGCCATCATCCAGCGGCACCTGATGATCCACCACCACCGGCAGGGGCACTGGCGCCACATCCAGCAGGTTGATGACATCACGGTACAGGCGGCGGGCCTGCTCTACGGTGCCGCTGTCCAGCGTCGGTTTGGCGCCGCTGAGCGCCAGCAGGAAGCGCAGGCGGGAATCCAGATGGGAGCGACTGTGGGTTTCCAGGCCGGCGGACAACTTGTCCAGCACCGCACCGGGCAGGCTCATCAGGGCGCGCACCGCGCCACGCTCGAATACTGCAGGATTCATTGGTTTTCCTCTCTGTACCTGCCGCCTGCCCGTGTTGCATGTAGCGTGCGGCATGAAGCGTTACTAAAAATACCACTCCAGACCGCCTTCGATGCCGGTCACGGTGATGTATTCCTTGTCCACATACTGCATGTACTGGAGCGTCAGCCCCAGATTGAAGCTGGTGCGCACACCGACACCGGCACCAAAGGCCAGGCTGGTGTCATCATTGCGCGTGACATCATTCCAGCAGCGTATCGCGTTGCAACGGCGCCGACTGGTTTTCACCTTCACATCGGCAATGCCGGCAAAGCCCTGCACGAAAAACTCGTCCACATAGGCATCCACCACGGGCAGGGTAACCGGTGACTGGAAGGGCAGCCGGCCAGTGGCCAGCAAAGCGCCGATGTGATCTACGGTGTAATCCACCTTGTTGCGGCTGTTCTCTGCCCGCCAGGTATCACCGGACGGCGCCACCGCGGCGCGCAATTCCACTCCCCAGTGCGGGTCGATCATGCCGCCCAGACGCACACCCACCCCGGTGGGGGTCAGCTCGCGGCTGTCGTAATCCAGGGTGATGTTCATCAGGTTGCCGGCCACATAGCCGAATCGCTGGTCCTGATAGTGCGCCACCCCCTCCGCCTGGCTGGCAGCAGAAAACAGTAGGCCGAGAAACAGAATCCCGTAACGCATGACAAGTCTTCCTTTTGTTATTGTTGGAGATGCGTCGTCATTATTTCATGGCGTGTTATACCATTGCTCGCCCGCAGAGTCCGGTCATCTGCGGCCTTTTTGCAGAGAAGGAAACCCATGTCCGTTTATACGCCGCTCAGTCACAGTCAGCTTGCCCTGGTTCTGGATAGTTACGGCTATCGGCTGCTGGATTTCCGGGCGGCCAGCCACGGCATCGAAAACAGCACCTTTCTAATTGAGGCCCAAGATCGCCACCAGCAGCCTGCGCCACTGGTGCTGACGATCTTCGAAACCCTGGACCACGATGCACTCGCCCCCTATCTGGTGTTGCTGGGCCACCTGGCGGAACAGGGTCTGCCGGTGCCCGCACCACTGACGGATCATCACGGCCAGGACCAGATCACTGTCGCCGGCAAGCCGGCGGTGCTGATGCCGCGCCTGCCCGGCGAGCACGATTTCGCCGTGGATCTGGACCGCTGCCGGCAGGTGGGCGCGCTGCTGGCCCGACTGCACCGCTGTGATACCGGCGCTCTGCTGGCGCTGCCCGATGAACGTCGGCGGCTGGAGACGCTGGCCACCCAGCTGAACCAGCTGCCGGACGATCACCGCGAGGGGGCCAGGGCGCTATTGAGCGACTGGCAGGCACGACCCGCCGGCACCACCCTGATCCACGGCGACCTGTTCCGCGACAATCTGCTGTGGCAACAGGGCCGCATCAGCGCCCTGCTGGATTTCTACAACGCCTGCCTGGATTACCCGGAATACGATCTGGCGGTGACCCTTAACGACTGGTGCGTGGACAGCAACGGTAAACCGGTGGCGGCACGGGAACAGGCGTTGCTGGAAGGCTATCGCGAACACGGCGGTCAGCTGGACGACAGCCTGTTACTGGAGGCGCTGGCGGTGGCTGCACTGCGCTTCTGGCTGTCGCGGCTGGCAGGGCCGGTGTCCGAGTATAGCGAGGGGCAAGGCAGCAAGGACCCGGAAGAGTTTGCGCGGATTTTTCAGTGGCGGATTGGGGCGTTGGCGGGGTAGGGGGAAGCCGTAAGCTACGAGCCTCTAGCTTCTAGCTGCGACGCGAAGAAAGCGTCTTGGTAACGATTTGCTTGTTCACTCCGCGCTGATGTTCTCTATAAAACACGAAAAAACCGCGCCCGGAGGGTGCGGTTTTTTCGTAGCTCGTAGCTCGTAGCACGTAGCTCGTAGCTCGTAGCTCGTAGCTCGTAGCTCGTAGCTCGTAGCTCGTAGCTCGTAGCTCGTAGCTCGTAGCTCGTAGCTCGTAGCTCGTAGCTCGTAGCTCGTAGCTCGTAGCTCGTAGCTCGTAGCTCGTAGCTCGTAGCTCGTAGCTCGTAGCTCGTAGCTCGTAGCTCGTAGCTCGTAGCTCGTAGCTCGTAGCTCGTAGCTCGTAGCTCGTAGCTCGTAGCTCGTAGCTCGTAGCTCGTAGCTCGTAGCTCGTAGCTCGTAGCTCGTAGCTCGTAGCTCGTAGCTCGTAGCTCGTAGCTCGTAGCTCGTAGCTCGTAGCTTATTCCGACCCGGACAGGATCAGATGATTCAGGTGCGCCAAGTACTCTTCTTCCCGCCACAGCCAGTCATAGGCCGGGCAGGCCAGCGAGGTGGGGGTCATGGATTCCACGCCCTGGGTGAGGGCGCTGACTACCATCATCTCGTGCAGATCGGCCCAGCCGGTGGGCAGGCGACGCAGATGGCGTGGTTGGCGAACGAAGCCTTCACCGATCACCGGCTGCAGGCGCCGCAGGCGGGTAAAGGCCATGCGCCGCTGCAACTGGTCTTCCATGCGCCGCTGCCAGTGCATACCGCCGGCATCCAGCAATAACTGCTTCACCGGGCTGGCCAGGCGCCGGGCCAGGCCGGTCATGGGTACGGCCTCGCCGCTGGCCAGTCGATAGCGCGGATCATCATCCAGCCACAGGCTGAAATCGAGAAAATCCAGCTCACTGGTATCCAGTTGCCGCAATTGCTCGCTGATCTGGGTGGTGGTGCTCAGCCCGATGGGCACGCCGGGAAACAGGGCATGCAGGGCGCGGGGAATATCCAGCAGATACGCTTCGATGCGCTCGGCGGCGCTGGCGGACCAGCGCGGCGGCAAAGGCCGATCCGGGGATCGGTTGAACACCCGGCGGGTAACACCGTGAGCATAGGGCTGCGCGGGAAAATGATGACAGAAATCCACCCCTGCCACGTCATCCAGATAACCCCATTCCTGCACCAGGGCCAGGGTATCGCTCCACACAGTGACGAAGTCTTCGGGGCGTCGCACGAAGGAACGGCGGGCGCGGCTGTCGTCCACAAAACGGCTGCTGAACCACACCTTCAGGCCACGCTCGTGGGCGGATTGCAGCAGTTGCTGCAGGCTGTGGCGAATCTTCACTTCCACAGGGTCGTGACCCGGTGCCTGCAGTTCGCAACGATCCAGGTGGACGCCGTTTTCCGGGCAGGCAATCAGGTGCGGGCAGGGGTCCAGGCGCAGGGCATTGAAACCGCGTTGCTGGGTTTCATCGAGCACTTTTTCCAGCGACGCAAAGGCGCCGTGACGAGAATCACGGTCCAGCAGCCAGGAGAGGTCCCAGCAGGCCATTGCGATAGGTTTACTTTGCTGTGCCATTCAGGCCCTGCACCCGTTTCAGATTAAGCGCTCCAGCATACCGGTTTCCGGGACGGCCTCAATGGCCCTGAGTCCGCCGGGTAATTTTTGACCCGCCTTGACACTTGATGGCGCTCACAAGCCGGTTTCCCCCCGGGTGAGGGAGCGCTATGATCGGGTTATGAAAAAAATACTGATTGCCCTGTTAATGGCCCCGGGCCTGGTCGTGGCCGCGGAACAATTGCCTGACTCCGCGCCACCGGACAACGATGCTCCAAAAACCCGGGAGCAGGTTCCCGCTCAGCCGCTGGACGGCAAAGAGTTGGAGGCCATGTATCTGGAATCACCACGGGAACTGGATACCAGTGATGAAAGCCGGGGCATGAATGCGGTCAGCCCGGAGGGTCGTTACCTGGAAGACGAACAGCAGGAGTTTCGCCAACGGCAGGCAGAAAACGTGCGCCCTCCGGAGCTACGCGACAATGCTCCACCCCCACCGCCACCCACGTTGATTCCGATTCGGGAGCTTTAGCAGCTGCGAGTGGCGAGCGGCGCGAACCGAGCTTGGCGAGGATTGAGGGAGTAATGTAGGAGCGGCGCTTGAGCCGCGAACCGAGCTTGGCGAGGCGACAAGCTCAGGAACTACCCGCCATTACTTTCTGAAACCTGTCGAGCGCTGATATTCCTGATCGCCCTACGGGCGATTTCCGCGCAAGCGCGGTTCGCACCTCAAGCGGTGCTCCTACAGCGACTTCGAAGAAGGCTCGGAGCTTGAGGAACTTGCGGACCTTTCCCTACCCTACGAGCGTAGCTCGTAGCTTCAGCCCGCCCCCGCCTGCAGGCACGCTTTAAACCCTTCCACCAACCGGTCTCGCCAGGTCAGATAATCCAGCTCCGGATAGTCCCGGCCCAGCGGGTCCAGGGGGTGTATCTGGCAATCCGGACACAGGCGGGTGATCAGGGCGGCGCGGGCTTCCGGTTCGCGGATGGCGCAACGCACCTGCTGGTCGCGGATCTGGCTGGCCAGCTCGACAAAACGACGGCTGCCCGGCCCCGCATCCAGTTGCCGGGACACCACCAGCGGCTCCGCCAGCCCCAGTGTCTCGGTGAGATAGCCCCAGGGGTGGTGGTAGCTGAGCCAGGGAATGTCGCTCAACCCGGCCAGTGCCTGGTGATGATGACCCTGACGGGTGGTGGCGGCCTGCTGCCAGCGGTCCGGCTCGCCCTGATTCAGCCCCTGCGGGTAACGCTGTGCCAGCGCCCCGGCCAGCAACATCATGTTGTCCAGGGACAGCCACAGGTGCGGGTCCAGGGTGGCGTCGCCGTGGTCCGAATCATGGTGCTCGTGGTCATGGTCATGATCCCCTTCCCGGCGATGGACGCCTTCCAGCTCCAGCAGGGCCAGGGTAGGGCCCTGCCGACGCGCTACCAGGGGTGCCAGCGGCGCCTCCACCGTCTCGCCCAGCCACACCAGCAGATCCGCCTGCTGCACCAGCATGGCCTGCCGCGGAGACAGGGCCAGCTGATGGGGGTTCTGGTTGGCCTGCAACAGGGTCACCACCTGCACCTGGTCGCCATAAAGCCCGCGCAGCACCTTGGCCAACGGCTCCACACTGGCGACCAGAGTCTGGCTCATTGCCTGGGCACTGAGCATCATCAACATTACCAACCACAAACTGCGCATCACTTCCTCGTATAGCACCCTGTAGGAGCGTCGCTGGCGGCGCGACAACCCAAAACCTGAAAAGCGGTATTTACCACAGAGGGCACCGAGATCACTAAGGAAAAACAAAAGGGGTTCTCTCTGTGTGCTCTGTGCCCTCTATGGTGAAATGGCTTTTGATCCTGGTTTCTGATCGCGCCGCCAGCTGCGTTCCTACAGAAAGCCTGCTTCGTGCAGGCGAAAGGCCGGCAGTATATCATTGCGCCTTTGTTCTTCGGGCACTTTTGCTATGTCGGAACCTCTGGTCAATGTACAGGCGGTGTCAGTCACCCTAGGTGGCAACAGCGTGCTGTCCGAGGTCAGCCTGACCCTGGCCCCCGGGCGCATCACCACCCTGATCGGCCCCAATGGCGCTGGCAAAAGCACTCTGGCGCGGGTAGTGCTGGGCCTGGTCACGCCGTCCAGCGGCTCGGTGAACCGTCGCAAGGGGCTGCGGGTGGGCTATATGCCCCAGCACATCAAGATCGACGACAGCCTGCCGCTCACCGTGGACCGGTTCCTGTGGCTGGCCGCTCCCGGCCCCACGTCCGCCCGGCGGGCGGCGCTGGAGCAGGCCGGCGTAGCCCATCTGCGTCGCCGCGCGGTGCAGCAGCTGTCCGGCGGTGAGATGCAACGAGTGCTGCTCGCCCGAGCGCTGCTGCGCAAGCCCGACCTGCTGGTGCTGGACGAGCCGGCCCAGGGGGTGGATGTGGCCGGCCAGAATGCCCTCTACGGGCTGCTCAAGTCGGTCCGCGATGACCTGGGCTGCGCCATCCTGCTGATTTCCCACGACTTACATCTGGTGATGGCGGCCACCGACGAGGTGATCTGCCTGCAGCGCCATGTGTGCTGTTCCGGCAGCCCGGAATCGGTGAGCCGGGACCCGGCCTACCACGAACTGTTCGGCCCCGGTGGCGGCACCCCCAACCTGGCGCTCTACACCCACGATCATGATCACGACCATGATCTGCACGGCGACGCCCAGCCGGGCCATCAACACGACGGGAATTGCCACCATGATTGAGCTGTTGTTGCCGCCGCTGTTCGCCGGCCTGGCCGTGGCCCTGGTGTCCGGCCCCATGGGCGCCTTCGTGGTCTGGCGGCGGATGGCCTTTTTCGGTGACACCCTGGCCCACGGCGCCCTGCTTGGCGCGGCTCTTGGCCTGGCACTGGATATCAGCCTGTACCTGGCGGTGGTGGCCGTGTGCCTGGGCCTGGCAGGCGCCCTCACTGCGCTGCAGCACCAGCAACAACTGGCCAGCGATACACTACTCGGCATCGTCGCCCATACCACCCTGGCTCTGGGGGTGATTGCCATCAGCTTGCAAGAGGGCATCCAGGTGGACCTGTTTGCCTACCTGTTCGGTGACCTGCTGGCGGTGGGCTGGCAGGATGCGCTGGCCCTGTGGGCTGGCGCCATCCTGATTCTGCTGCTGATGCTGTGGCAATGGCGGTCGCTGCTGAGCATCACCGTCAGCGAGGAGCTGGCCCAGGTGGAAGGGGTGGCAGTGCAGCGCACCCGGCTGCTGCTGATGCTGTTGCTGGCCCTGCTGATCGCCGGGGCCATCCGCACCGTGGGGGTACTGCTGATCACCTCCCTGCTGGTAATCCCCGCCGCCAGTGCCCGCCGGCTGACCCATACCCCGGCGCAGATGGCCGCGGTGGCCAGTGTGCTGGGCACCCTGTCAGTGCTGGCCGGGCTGGCGGTGAGCTGGTTTGCCAACACCCCGGTGGGACCCTCCATTGTGGTCGCCGCCAGTAGTGTGTTTGTGCTGACGTTGTTGCGGAAACCGGCCTGACGGTTTCTCTCTGTAGGAGCACCTCTTGAGGTGCGAACCGGAGCCATAGCGAGGGGGTCGGGTTTCTATCTAAACCTGTCGAGCCCTGAAATTCCTGATTGCCCTGCGGGCAATTTCCGCGTTTGCACGCGGTTCGCCTCCTGGAAGGGAACTCCTACAGCGATCTGGTAGAACGGTTTGTGGAGTGTGAATGAGTTTGTCCCTTAACCGCCGCATCTGGATGCTGGCATGGCCGCTGTTGCTGTCCAACCTGACCGCACCGTTGCTGGGTCTGGTGGACACCGCCGTGGTGGGGCACCTGGATCATCCGCGTTATCTGGCGGCGGTGGCGCTGGGTGGCAACTTCTTCATGTTCCTGTATTTCTCGTTCAACTTCCTGCGCATGGGCACCACCGGCTTTGCCTCCCAGGCGCGGGGCGGCGAGAAGGACACCCGGGTGGTGTTACTGCGCGGCCTGTTGTTATCCACCGGGCTGGGGCTGGCGCTGATTGCCCTGTCACCACTGCTGCGGGAAACCGGCCTGTGGCTGCTGGGCGGCAGTGATGATGTTCAGGGTCTGGCCGGCGACTACATCAACATTCGCATTCTTGGCGCCCCGGCCGCGCTGGCCAATTTCGCCCTGATCGGCTTCGCCATCGGCACCCATAACACCCGGGTGCCACTGAAGATGACGGTGCTGATGCACAGCACCAATGCCCTGCTGGACATTCTGCTGGTGCAGGTCTGGCATCTGGATGTGCGCGGGGTAGCCATTGCCAGTGCCACCGCGGAATACGTGGGACTGGCCGGCGGCCTGTTCTGGCTACGCGGCGCCCTGCGTCCACCGGCACGGCAGGAACGACTGTGGCAGCCACACGCCATCCTGGCATTGATGGCGGTGAACCGGGATATCTTTCTGCGCAGCCTTGCTCTGCTCAGCTGCTTCTTTTTCTTCGCCGCCCAGGGCGCGCGGCTGGGTGACGCGGTACTGGCCGCCAATGCGGTGCTGATCACTTTCCTGCTGCTGCTCAGTAACCTGCTCGACGGCTTTGCCAACGCAGCAGAAGCCCTGGTGGGCGAGGCCCACGGCAAGAACGATCACCAGGCCCTGGGCCAGGCCATTGGCGCCACCGGACGCTGGACTGTGGCCTGTGCGGCACTTGGTCTACTGGCATTCAGTCTCGGCGGTGTGCCGCTGATTCATCTGCTCACCGACCTGCCTGATATCCGCGACACTGCCATCACCTATCTGCCGTGGATGCTGCTGTTACCACTCACCGCCAGTGCCGGCTTCTGGCTGGACGGCATTTTCGTGGGCGCCACCTGGGGCGCCGCCATGCGTAACACCATGCTGGTGGCAGTGGGGATCTTCTTTGTGCTCTGGGCACTGAACCGGGGCTGGGACAACCACGGCCTATGGCTGGCCATGAACGGCTTTATGGCCGGGCGGGGAATATTGATGGGTTGGGTGCTGAAAAAACGACTTGCAACACCCGGCTATCAGCGGCAATCGTGACAGGCACTTGAAAACTCACTACTGGATAGTCTGGGTAGACCGTGCACAGTAGCGTTTAGCCGTTTCGCCTCCGGCACTACGAACCTTTTTCAAACAAGCGCTGTAGCTATTGCGTGGAATGACCTGCAAAGACTGATCCCGAACCACCACTTCATAGGTGTGTGTGGGGTTAATCTGACCACTCTTATCCCAGCCGCTGAAGTCCTGACGACCCAGAGCACAGGTATAACTGAGGCTGTAGGTAAAGCCGCGCACCGCATTGGTGATGTGGGAATAGACCTGCCACTTGCCATTGCGGCCGTACATCATTTCCCGCTTGCAGCTTTTCAGATCAGTGATGACGTCATCCTGAAAGAACACGACCTGATTGTAGGTAGTACCATCCAGATCGAACCGTGCTACCAGGTATACTTTCTCATCCTCCTCCGCCAGTACAGGCTGAAAAAACGCCGCCAATCCCGTCACTATTACTGCAGCCAGCGCCCCCGAAATTCCTTTTTTCATCAATATTCCATCTATTTTTATTGAAGGCACAAACCTTAGCGAACTCAGCCAAGGGCTGCCAGCGGCATCGATAAACGCAAAACCGCCCCGACTAGCGGAGCGGTTTTACGAGCGTGGAGTGCCGGGTCCTGCCATCGACAGAGATGAATTGCAGGACTTCAGCTGCGTTTGACTAACGCTTCAGCGCCCCATCCTTGTCCAGCTGCGAGACGATGCTCTTGGCGTAGCCCTTGGCGCCATTCTTCAGGCTATCCGGGTTCATGCTACGCGACTGGGCCTGCCACACCGGGCGCTTGCGTTCCACGCTGTAGACCTGGGTCTGCAGGTAATAGTCCTTGGCGTTGTGATAGTAACCGGGCTGATAGATCGCGCCGTAGCTGTGGCCCACATAGGGGCCGTAGCCCAGGTAAGCTGGCGCCGAGGGCATCGGCACATAGTCGACCTGAGGCGGCACATACTCGGAGCGTTCTTCGACCTTCAGCAACGACACCACCATAACGCCGTCGGCGCCGCTGGCCTTGACCGCAGCCTCGACCTGGGCACGGTAGGCATCCCGTTCTACCTCTCGCTCACCCAGGGTCTCATTGGCCAGCGAGGCTTCAACAGCCCGATGATTCAGGCTTTTGCGCACCTGATTTTCAGCCGTGGCGGCCACCGCAGGGTCATCTGCCAGCACCAGCACATACAGGTGCCGGAAGGTAGGATGAGATTCACCGGTTTTGGTCTGCCAGGTGGAATGGGTTTCGGTGGTGGTGGCACAGGCGGTCAGTAGCAGGAGCATACTGGCGATAACCAACAGGGGATTGCGTCGCATGTCAGGTCCTTTTGAAGAGAGGCATTGGCATCGGGCGCATGAGTCAACGCCCACAGGATCAAGTTCAAGGATTTTTATAACAGACCCAAAACGAACAAGCGATACCCGGCTATTTTTGTTTTGACGCCCAGATGGCCAGTTTGTGCTGAATTGACGGCTGGGACACTTGATCTTCCGGCAACGGCTGAATCACCTTGTCATGCACCAGCAGGCGATAGATGTACTCGAGCTTTTCCGACGCAGAGTCGGTGGCCTCGAACTCCACCACACCCCGCTTTTCGGCATAATCCACCCCCAGCGTAATGGCTTTCTTTACCAGTTCTTTTTCGTTTTTGAGTTTTTTCATCACCATTCCCTGTATCGGTTCATCCCCAGCGTACTGGATGATTTGGCTTTACCAAAGGGAAAAGCGAGAGCTATTGGGCACCCGCCTATTTTATAGCCCAGCTATTGAAGAAAAGATTTCAGCTCCTACAAGAACCCATCAGCCTTACCCGTTTCAGGAAACTGAAGCTGCTCAAAAACCGGCAATAGAGTTTCGCCAAAGGCCTACAGCTCAGGATTAGAGGCCTGAATACCCAGCGCTCTCACAGCGCCGCTGCCATCAACTGAGATAGACAAAACAGCCACACCTCATCGTAATCCAACCACTAAGGTTTCATGGTTTCTGCTCTTGGCAGTACCGCTTTATCCTTGACTACACAGTTACGGAGTTCCGCTTCCTTATTTATCAGGCTTGCCAGCCAATCTCTATTCGTGACTCCATTGCGCTTTTTATCAAGATAAGGCTGAAAATCTTCATGCACAGGGGATTGATCTTCAAAGCAGATAGGCGCATGCACATCCAGAGTTTTTGCTTCTTCCTTGGTGGGAGACACCGAGACATGGGCTCGAAACAAATCGGCAACAGCAGAGAAAAACGCTTCATTCGAGAAGTCGCTTTCAGTGATAGAAACGCGCTCTAACTTTCCTTCTGCATTGAATACAAGATGGTATTTAGCACAGCCTTGTTCGAGAATGGTATTGGCATGACACCGATAGAGCTGCCCCATCATCGGCACAATTTCCCTGAGGGCAGTATCAGCTTCAGCAACTCGCTGCTTCTCCGACGCCTGACCAAGCAAGGGAAATAACGTAACCAGCACTGCTACCGTACTAATCTTTTTCATCACATCCTTGTCATGAAAAGCTGAGGGTTATTTTTTCTTGCCGCCAGGCATGATGAACTTCATCAAGGTCATGAACCACATCAGCTGGCCCGGGTCGCCTTCGATCTTGATATCGCCGGCCTGCATCCCTTCCATGAAAGCCATCTGGTTTTTGCCGGCCACCTGCAGGGTGCGGAAAGCGTAGTTGGCGTCCTTGAAATTCAGGGTGACGGTAGGCTGACCATGCAGGCCACCTTTCGACACCACCTTGCCCGGCGTGAAATGAAAGCTGCGCGCCGGCTTGCCGTTAAAGGTACGCCACTGCATCACCACGTCGCGGTTTTCCAACTGCTTGCGAAAGCCCGCATCACGCCAGGCCAGCCAGCGCAGACGCCAGCCGAGGATCAGCAAAACCAGTGCAAATTTCATGGGCGTTCCTTTGTTGGGTTGCCGATTGCAGGAGCCTGCCTGGCGGTTCGCCATGCGAGCATAGCTCCTACGGCGGGCCGCCGTTAGGGCATCAACGGCGGCAGTTCCTTGTTGAGCTTCATTTTCTCTTTCACCGCATCACCGGTGAGCGCGTAGCCCTGCAGGCTGCCATCCTTGCCACGGAACAGGGCCTGAACGTTGTTGCCGTCTTCCTGGATTTCCCATTCGCCGTTGTCGGCATCTGCCGGCGGGCACACCACCACCGGGCAGGCCGGGGTCTTGATGGTGACCGGCATGACACCGTAGCTCACTGCAGTGGTTTCACCGGCCAGGGTCTTGGCCAGGGCACGGGCGGAGGCCATCAGCGGCAGCACGTAGGGCAGCACGTGACCCTGCACTTCAGCGCAGTCGCCCAGGGCGTAGATATCCTCAGCGCTGGTCTGCAGAGTCTTGTCGGTGATGATGCCACGGTTGATGGCCAGGCCGGCTTCCTTGGCCAGGGCAATACGCGGACGCAGGCCGATTGCGGACAGCACCACGTCGGACTCGATACGGGTGCCGTCGGACAGCTCGGTGACCAGCTGATTGTTATCACCGTGGTTCACCGCCTGGGCCAGAGGACCGAACTGGAAGGTCACGCCCAGATCCGCCAGACCCCGGCCGACTGCCGCAGATGCCGGCTCGGGCAGTAGCAGCGGCAGGCAGCGCCCCTGGGGCTCCACCAGAGTCACCTCATAACCACCGTTGGACAGATCGTTGGCAAATTCACAGCCGATCAGGCCACCACCCAGAATGGTGACTTTCTTTGCCCCCTTCAGGGCGGTGCGGAATTTGCCGTAGTCCATCAGATCGTTGACGGAGAACACATCGCCCACAGCATCGCCTTCCAGCGGCGGGGTCCAGGTATCAGCCCCCAACGCCAGCACCAGCTTGCTGTAGTCCAGGTGGTCGTCCGGCAGCAGTACACGCTTGCCGGAGGGGTCGATTTCCGCCACATGCACGTCGGTGCGCACTTCCACATTGAACTGCTCGGCAACCTTTTCCGGCGTGGCCATGCACAGGTCATCAGCGGTTTTTTCCTTGGTAAAACCGGCGGACAGCATGGGCTTGGAATAGTTACGGCCGTCGTCGCTGGTGATCACAACGATGGGCGTTTCCTTGTCCAGCTTGCGGAATTCCTTGACGGTATTAAAGCCGGCAAGGCCGGAACCGATGATGACGATAGGTTGCATGAACAGTCCTTAATTAATCAGTGAACGGGCGGAATGACTGTGTGGGTCAGAGCTTAACGGCTCAGATTTCCACCATTTCGAAGTCGTCCTTGCCCACGCCACAATCCGGGCAGACCCAGTCTTCCGGCACATCATCCCAGGCCGTACCGGGGGCAATACCCTCATCGGGCAGACCTTCGGCTTCGTCATAGATGAAACCGCACACTACGCATTCCCACTTCTTCATCGTGAACCTCGTCGAATTGGAGTAAGTACTCGCTTACTCTGCTACATACAGGGTGTATCTCGGGGGGCGATAACCTATCGGCGCACGCCCGAAAAATCAATGACATTGGGCACTGGCACGCATTGGCGCCGGGGTCCATTTGCCTGGCCCAAGGCCATTATCGCTTGCCGGCAAGCGCTCGCAGACCGGCGCGCTGCTGACTTGCCCTGAGTCACTGCTTGCGCCATAGTCCTGCGGCCTGCGATGTTGAGAGACCCATGCTGCCTGCCGCCCTGCATCCTGACAGCCTTTGGCGCCCGCTGGAACAGCTGGTGCTGCCGCCCCGTATCCGTGAGTGGATGGCGGATCCGGCGTCCCTGACCCTGCGTCTGAAGCGCCACGGCCAGTTCCGGGTGGAGCCTGGCTACCACGCCATCAGCTTTCCCCGAGCCGACGAACGGCAACTGCTGGACCTGGCTCCCCGGCGGGCGGCACTGATCCGCGAGGTCACTCTGCTGCTGGACGACACCCCGGTGGTGGCCGCCCGCAGCGTTCTGCCCCTGACCAGCCTCACCGGCGCCAATCGCTCCCTGGGCCATATGGGTAGCCGCTCCCTGGGCCTGGAACTCTACAAACGCCCCACCTGCCTGCGCGACCAGGTCTGGGCCCGCCTTGGAAGCCCTGCAGAAGCCATGCCAGTGTGCTGGGGGCGCCAGTCCCGTTTCATCAAACGCGGTGAGCCGTTGCTGGTAGCAGAATACTTTCTGCCGGCACTGTGGGAGAAGGTGGGCGCTACTAGCGTTTCTTCACTGCTGTAGGAGCACCTCTTGAGGTGCGAACCGAGCGTAGCGAGGAAATGGTTTTCACCGCAGTCACCCTGCCTGGAGGGAGAGACGGTTCAAATCTGAGAGTTATCGCGACCATTCGAGGCTTCGCACCTCAAGAGGTGCTCCTACAAGGCGCCTTGAAACTTTCCACTTTCAACTTGAAACTTAACCCCGCCCCTGACAACCGGATGTCCCATGTTTGCCTTCGTTGAACAGCGCTACCCCCAAGCCTGGCCCTATATACAGCTGATGCGCCTGGATCGCCCCATCGGTACGCTGCTGCTGCTGTGGCCCACCCTGTGGGCGGTGTGGATTGCCGGTAATGGCACGCCGAGCCTGAAAACCGTGCTGATCTTCATTCTCGGGGTGATCATCATGCGTGCCGCCGGCTGCGTGATTAACGACTTTGCCGACCGGGATTTCGATGGTGACGTGGAACGCACCAAAGGTCGTCCACTGGCCACCGGTGCCATCAGCGCCAAGAAAGCCCTGGCCCTGTTCTGTGGACTGGGGCTGCTGGCCTTTGTGCTGGTGCTGTTCCTCAACGAGCTGACCTTCTGGTTGTCCTTCGGTGGCCTCGGGCTTGCTGTTCTTTACCCCTTCACCAAACGCTTCACCTTCATGCCGCAACTGTTTCTGGGCGCCGCCTTCAGCTGGGCCATCCCCATGGCATTTGCCGCCGAAACCGGGGCAGTGCCGGAAATCGCCTGGCTATTGTATGTGGCCAACCTGGTGTGGACTGTGGCCTACGACACCGAATACGCCATGTGCGACCGGGAAGACGACCTGAAACTGGGCATCAAGAGCACCGCCATCCTGTTCGGCGATGCGGACCGGCTGATGATCGCCATCCTCCAGGGTCTGACTCTGCTGGCGCTGATCATGGTGGGACAACGGCTGGACTTCTCTTGGCCCTGGTACGTGGGCCTGGGCGGCATGACCCTGAGCTTCCTGTTCCAGCACAGTCTGATCCGCTACCGGGAACGCTGGCCCAGCTTCCACGCTTTTCTCAATAACCACTGGGCCGGAGCGTGCGTGTTTGTCGGGTTATATTTCCAGTATCTTTGAGTGGCAAGCTACAAGCTTCGAGTTGCAACGCGACATAGGGTAATGCCACTCGTTAGCCGTGATGACCCGCGCTGAGATTTTTTCTGTTTTTCCTCAGCAGCGCGAAGTGCCGTATCCATCCATCGGCACATGCCCTGAATTGGTGTTATAGCTCGCCTCTTGCTTTTCCCCCAAAAATCCGCCCAACTTGTCATACGAATGTCACAAAAAAGCAATCTAATAGGGCAACATAGATAGACAGGCAAGGAAGGAAAGCCATGTCCCGTAACCGTATTTTGATTGTTGACGACGAGCCCGCTATTCGGGAAATGGTGGCCGTTGCCTTGGAGCTGGCTGATTTTGATGTGCTGGAGGCAGAAAATGCCCAACGCGGCCACGAAATTATTGTCGATGAACGCCCGGATCTGGTGCTGCTGGACTGGATGCTGCCGTCGATCACCGGCATTGAGCTGGCCCGCCGCCTCAAGCGTGATGAGACCACCAACGAGATTCCCATCATCATGCTCACCGCCAAGAGCGAAGAGGACAACAAGATCCAGGGCCTGGACGTGGGCGCCGATGACTACATCACCAAGCCGTTTTCCACCCGCGAGCTGATTTCCCGCATCAAGGCGGTACTGCGCCGGGCTTCCAGTACGGCGGCGGACAAGGCCATTGAAGTGGAAGGTCTCTGCCTGGATCCGGTCAGCCATCGCATCAGCGCAGACGACGAACCCGTGGACATGGGCCCGACGGAATACCGGCTGCTGGAATTCTTCATGAGCCACCAGGAACGGGCCTACTCGCGCACCCAGTTACTGGATCAGGTGTGGGGCGCCAACGTGTATGTGGAAGACCGCACCATCGATGTGCATATCCGCCGCCTGCGCAAAGCCCTGGCTCCCTTCGGCTACGACCGTTTTATCCAGACGGTACGCGGCACCGGCTACCGTTTTTCAGTAAAATCCGCCAAGGCAGGCTGAACCGATCCGGTCTGCGCTGCGCATTGCGCGCAATCAGAAGAGGTGGTGCAATGCGAGTCGGTTACGATTAATGCACCCACGTAGCCGCAACGGGGCGGTGGAAGCGAGATCATGAAAGCCAGTCTGGCCAAGGAAGTAAATCGCATTGTCGGCCTGTTACTGCTGGCCGCTCTGGCGGCGTTAGCGGTGGGCAACATCTGGCCACTGCTGGCAGGCATGCTGGGCTATATCATCTGGAGCACCCGGCAGTTGTTTGGCCTGTACAGCTGGCTGGTGCGCGATGACCATACCGAGCCACCGGACAGCACCGGCCTGTGGGGCGAGTTCTACACTCGCCTTGAACACCTTTTCCAGAAAGAACGCCGCGCCCAGGAAAACCTGCAAGGCATCATTCACCGCGCCCAACAATCGGTGAATGCCCTGGAAGATGTGGTCATCCTCATCGATCAACACGGCTACCTGGAGTACTGGAACCAGGCCGCAGAACACTATATGGGTTTCAATGCCCGCCAGGACCTGGGCCAACCGCTCACCAACCTGATCCGCCATCCGAAATTTACCGAATACCTTAGCCAGGGAGATTTTCGTGACGCCCTGGAAATTCCCTCGCCGGTAGACGACAACCGCATCCTGCAATTTCGCGTCACCGAGTTTGGTGTGGGCGAACAGTTGATGATGGCCCGGGACGTGACCCGGCTCCATCACCTGGAACAGATGCGCAAGGATTTCGTGGCCAACGTGAGCCACGAACTGAAAACCCCGCTGACCGTGCTCAAGGGTTACCTTGAAACCCTGCTTGATACCGTACCGGAAGAACAGTCGCGCCTGCGCCGGGCGCTCACCCAGATGGACAACCAGTCCAACCGCATGGAAGCTCTGGTCTCGGATCTGCTGTTGTTGGCCCGACTGGAAGGCACCGACGCGGACAACCTGAGCCAGGCGGTACCGGTCCACGGCATGCTCAAACGCATGCGCGAAAATGCCCTCGCACTCAGCGCCGACAAGGCCCACAGCATCGAGCTGGACGTGACCGAAGAGGCCCGCCTGATCGCCAACCCGGCAGAGCTGGAAAGCGCGTTCGGCAACCTGATCACCAATGCGGTGAAATACACTCCCGCCGGTGGCCAGATCCAGATTCGCTGGTGGCAGGATGAACGCGGCGCGCATCTGGCAGTGAGCGACAACGGCGTCGGCATTGATCCGGCCCACATTCCGCGCCTCACCGAACGCTTCTATCGCCCGGATAACAGCCGCGTCACCGAGACCGGCGGCACCGGTCTGGGCCTGGCCATCGTCAAGCACGTGATGATCCGCCACAACGGCAAACTGGAAATCAAGAGCGAACTGGGCAAGGGCAGCGTCTTTACCTGTCATTTCCCGGCGGATCGGTTGGTGAGTAAACCCACGGCGGTGGCGGGGTAAAAAGCCAGCGTAGGAGCGCCGCTTGAGGCGCGAACCGAGCGAGCGAGGCAGCAACCCAAAGGCGATGTCCTCGCCGAGGCTCGGTTCGCGCCTCAAGCGGCGCTCCTACAGTTGCCTCTAGCCACAACGAACAAACGGCGATGCCCATGAAAAAAATCTGCGTCTATTGCGGCTCCAGCCCCGGTGAGGGAAACGACTATATTCAAGCCGCTGAGGGTCTCGCCAAAGAATTGGTTGCCCGCAACCTTGGCCTTGTCTATGGCGGGGCCAGCGTGGGCGTCATGGGAGCCATCGCCAATGCGGTCATGCAGCAGGGCGGTGAAGTGATCGGCATTATTCCTGATGCATTAATGCGCAAGGAGATCGGCAACGATCACCTCACCGAATTGCGTGTGGTGGGTTCCATGCACGAGCGCAAGGCTGCCATGGCTGATTGTTCTGACGGCTTTATCGCCTTGCCCGGCGGCATGGGTACGCTGGAGGAAATTTTTGAAATTCTTACCTGGGCGCAACTGGGCTTTCACCACAAACCCTGCGCCCTGTTAAACGTGAACGGCTATTACAACCACCTGATCACCTTTCTCGACCACGCGGTAAACCAGGGTTTTCTGCGCCAGGAGCACAGAGACCTGCTGCAGGTTCACGACACACCGGCAAGCCTTCTGGACAGCTTCGCAGATTATCAGGCGCCGGAAGTGACCAAGTGGATTCGCCGCGAAGAGCAGCTCTGATTTTTCTCTGCAAGGCCTATATGGTGCAGTTCGCCTTAGGCTCAATGGCACCCTACGTCCGAATCTTGTGTAGGGTGCACTGAGCCTAAGGCGAACTGCACCATCAACACCCCATCAATCAGGCACCTTATCGACCTTCCCTTCCGATCCGCCAGCCCAATCCACCGCATAGACACCACGCCGAACCCAATGATGGGAGGTGGAATAGGGCCAATCCTGCACCCGTGAAACCAGGCCATGCTTTACCGGATTGATATGCACATAATCCATATGCGCCCGATAATCCTGTTCATCGCGAATGCAGTGCTCCCAAAAACGGCGCTGCCAGATAGCTCTTTCCTCACGCTTTATGCGCGATGGATTACGATGCTCCAGATGAGGTATTTTTCGAGAGAAAGTGGACTTGATGAGTCGCCAGCGACGAATGAAATCATCGTCTGCATCCGGCAACTGCAAGACGCAGTGAAGATGACCCGGTAGTACAACCCAGCCATGAATACGGAAAGGGTGAGCGCTTCTCACTTTGCGAACGGACTCTCGCAGTATATCCACATGACGGACGAGCAGATCGTTGTCGCCTCGCTGCTGCAGATTGACGGTAAAGAAATAGCAGCCCCCAGGCTGCCAGACACGGCGGTACATTGGCATCTTTTCACATCCTTGTGACAAGACATTGTGGGTATGGGGTTATGGTGCAGTTCGCCTTAGGCTCAATGGCACCCTACGCCTATGGCGAACTGCACCGTTTACTGCAGGGTGTCGGCCCAGGCCTGCAAGGCAGCCAGTTGTTTGCCGATCATTTCCTTCGTTGCTTCGTCCTGAAGGTCACCATTGTCATCGCACTTCTCATGGGCGGCGGAGACGAACACTTCCGGTTTGTTGAGCGGGTGCACATCAAGAAATACCAAGACCTGACGCAGGTGATACTGGCTGCGGCTGGAGCCCATGCCGCCCATGGAGGCGCCCATGATGGCGGCGGCCTTGCCGGCGAAGATGCCACCCGGGACCCGGGATAACCAGTCGATGGCATTTTTCAGTACACCGGGGATGGAATAGTTGTATTCCGGGGTGGCAAACAAGAAGGCATCCGCCGCTTTTACCTGTTCTGCCAGGGCAGTCACCGGAGCAGGGCGGTCGTCGCCATCGTCATCACCGTTATAGAGCGGGATATCACTGATGTCCGCTTCAATGATTTCCATTCCCGACGGCGCCAACGCCCGGGCGGCGCGAACCAGGCCGCGGTTGTAGGATTTCTCTCGCAAACTGCCTGCTATAGCCAAAACCTTCATGCTGTCTCTCCTTTCCCAGATATCTCGCAACGCCCAGCTTCCCGGAAAATCACGGTGTCAGCAATGCAATCTGTGCCGCAATTTGTGTTTTTTTAACAGACGCTATGGCATAAAAAAATTACAGTGAGATTTTCGGACTCAAGGAGAACCGCATGGATCTGTTGCGTATTCTCATCGCC
This sequence comes from Alcanivorax jadensis T9, assembly GCF_000756655.1. Lineage (GTDB taxonomy): Bacteria > Pseudomonadota > Gammaproteobacteria > Pseudomonadales > Alcanivoracaceae > Alcanivorax > Alcanivorax jadensis. The sequence goes on along the minus strand of NZ_ARXU01000003.1, from coordinate 188,074 downwards.
ATCCTGCTTCCACCACTGGGGGTGTTTCTCCAGGAAGGGATTGGCAAGCATTTCTGGATCAATATCGTGCTGACCATTCTCGGTTACATTCCCGGTATCGTGCATGCGGTCTGGGTGATCGCGTCACGCTAGCGGCCAACATCATCGGCAAAAAAAGCCCCGGCAAGTGCGGGGCAGGGTGTGGTTAACCGTCACAGGGATGACGGCTCGGCGGTCAGGGTGCCATCGCGATAGTCACTCAGGGCCTGATTGATCTCGTCCTGGGTGTTCATAACGAACGGGCCGTACTGGGCAATGGGCTCGCCAATGGGCTTGCCTGCCAGCAGCAACAGCCTGGCACCGTGATCACCGGCCACCAGAGAGACCTTGTCACCGTCAGTGAAGGTGGCCAGGTGGTCGCTCTTTACCCCCTCGCCGGCCACGCTGACCTGGCCTTCGAACAGGTACAGGAAGGCGTTATAGCCCTGTGTCAGTGGCACTGTCACTGTTTCGCCAGCGCGCAATTTCACGTCCAGGTAAAGCGGATCGGTACTGCCGCCGTTTACCGGTGCCTTGATCACCTGATTGCCGATGGTGACTTCCCCGGCAATCGCCTTGATCTGACCTCCCGTGGGCAAATCCAGGCGCGGAATCTCGGTATCGGTAATGTCCCGGTATCCAGCGGCTTTCATTTTTTCCGCCGCCGGCAGGTTGATCCACAGCTGGAAACCGCGCAGCAAGCCATCCTGTTGCTGCGGCATTTCCTCATGAATGATGCCGCGACCGGCTGTCATCCACTGCACACCGCCTTGCTGCAGGTCCCCTTCGTTACCCAGATGATCGCGATGCTTCATGTGGCCTTCCATCAGGTAGGTCACCGTTTCAAAGCCCCGGTGTGGGTGCGGCGGGAAGCCGGCAATGTAGTCATCCGGGTTATCCGAAGAGAACGCATCCAGCATCAGGAAAGGGTCCAGGCGCACCATGGGGTTGTAGCCCAGTGCCCGCTTCAGGCGAACGCCGGCACCATCAGATGTATCCAGTGCGCGAATGGTGTTGAGAATAGTGCGTTCCATGGGAACCTCCTGTGAAAGCAGCTACGAGCTTCTAGCTACTAGCTGCCAGTTAAAAAAAACCGGTTTGGCTTTTCTCGCAGCTAGTAACTCGTAGCTAGCCGCTGATCTCTCTTTCCCCCAACCGTTCTCGACCGTGGGGTGAATCCCAATCCAGCTCTGGCCCGATGGAAATAATCCCGTGGGGATTCACCGTCGGGTGGCTGCGGAAATAGTGGTGGCGGATATGCGCCATATTCACTGTCTCCGCCACACCGGGCAGCTGGTAAATCTCTTTCAGAAACCCGTTCAGGTTCGGGTAGTCCGCGATCCGCTTGCGGTCACACTTGAAGTGGGTGACGTACACCGGATCAAAGCGTACCAGGGTGGTCCACAGCCGCAGATCCGCTTCGGTGAGCGTGTTACCGACCAGATAGCGCTGCTCGCCAAGCCGTTGCTCGAGGGCATCCAGCTGCTCGAACAAGGTCACCACCGCTTCATCGTAGGCGTCCTGACTGGTGGCAAAACCGGCCTTGTAGACGCCATTGTTTACGTCGTTGTAGACACGCTCGTTGATGGCATCAATCTCCGCCTGCAACGCCTGCGGATAAAAATTGCCCGGCGCCGCCCCCAGATCGTCAAAGCTGGTATTGAGCATGCGGATAATTTCTGCGGACTCGTTACTGACAATGGTCTCGCGCTGCGTGTCCCACAACACTGGCACGGTGACGCGGCCGGTGTAGTTGTCATCCGCTTTCAGGTACAACTCATAGAGCTTGCTGAAACCATAGAGCGCATCGCCGCTGGCGCCGTCAAAGTCATCGCGCAGTTCCCAGCCGTTTTCCAGCATGTGCGGATGCACCACAGACACGCCAATGTGCTCCTGGAGACCTTTCAATGCCCGCACGATCAAGGTGCGGTGGGCCCAGGGACAGGCGTAGGACACATACAGGTGGTAACGACCGCTTTCTGCCTGAAAGCCACTGTCGCCACTGGGTCCGGCGCTGCCGTCAGCAGTCACCCAGTTGCGGAACTGGCTCTCGGAACGCTTGAAGCGCCCACCGGTACTCTTGGTGTCGTACCACTTGTCCTGCCATTTGCCATCGACCAGCAGTCCCATGATGTTCTCCCTGTTGCAGAATTAGCGTTTGATCGCAGGAGCCAGGTTCGCCATGCAAGCATAGCTCCTACAACCTGGATCACTGCAGCGCTGCCCGCGCTTCGCTCATGGCCTTTTCTTTGCTGTCATCACCCATGTTAAGGCCTTCGGCAAACACGAAAGACAGATCGGTAATGCCTACGAAACCGAAGAACAGCCTGATGTACGGGGTTACCGTATCGTTTTCGGTACCGGCATACAGTCCACCACGGGCGGCCACTACGGTCACTGGCTTGTCGTTCAGCAACCCTTGGGGACCGTTCTCGGTGTAGCGGAAGGTGATACCGGCCCGGGCCACGTGGTCGATCCAGCTCTTCAGCTGGCTGGGAATGCCGAAGTTGTACATGGGCAGTCCCAGCACCACCTGATCCGCCGCTTTGAGCTCCTCAATCAGCGCCAGGGAGAAATCGTCAACCGCCTGCTGGGCTTCACTGCGCTGGTCTGCCGGCGTAAAGAAGGCGCCGACACGCTCGCCGTCCAGGTGCGGGATAGGATCGGCGGAGAGATCCCGAACCACCACGGTGGCGTCAGGATGTTGCGCTTTCAGTCGCTCCACCTGCTCGTTGACCAGGGTGGAGGAATTGCCGTTGTCGCCGAAAACGCTGCTCTTGATAACCAGAATATTCATGACCCCAACTCCATATTGTTTCTGTGCCGGCCGGGTGTGCCGATGATTTGTTAACGATGGGGCTATTGTGGATTCAGCAAATACGATATAAAACGAGACAAAATTGTACATTTAGCTCAGGAATTTCGATATGTCAGCCAAAATCAGCCTGGACCAGTGGCAAGCCCTGATTGCCGTAGTGGACGAGGGCGGTTACGCCAGCGCCGCGGAGGCGCTGGACAAGAGCCAGTCCGCCATCAGTTACGCGGTGCAGAAGATCGAGACCGAACTGGGCGTACGTGCCTTTGCCCTGGAAGGCCGGCGGGCCAGGCTCACCGAGACCGGGCAAATGCTCTACCGTCAGGCCAAGGTGCTGGTAGAAGAGGCCAACCGCATCGAGAGCGCCGCCATTCAACTCAGCCAGGGCTGGGAACCTCTGGTACGCGTGGCCGCTGACGCTCTGTTCCCCCAGCATTGCATGCTCTCGGCCCTGGATGCGTTTGCCCAGCACAGCCCGCTGACCCGGGTCGAGTACAGCGAGACCGTGCTGTCCGGCTCCGATGAGGCCCTGCTGCGCAAGGAGGCGGATGTGGTAATCGGCGGACGGGTACCGCCGGGGTTCTTCGGTGATCAGCTGATGCGGGTACGTTTTGTGGCCGTGGCAGCCGCAGACCATCCGCTCAATCAGGCGGACAGCCTCACCCATGAGGATCTGCGCCAGCATCGGCAAATTGTCATTCGCGATTCCGGCAGCCGGCGCATCGATTCCGGCTGGCTGGGGGCTGAGCAACGCTGGACCGTGTCGCATCCTTCCACACGTATTGCCGCCATTCGCCGCGGACTGGGATTTGCCTGGGTGCCGGAATCAGAGATCGGCGATGGCCTGGAAAGCGGCGCGCTGAAGGTGCTGCCACTGGAGGAGGGCGTGGAACGGTTGGTGGACCTGCATCTGATCTATGCGGACGGCCAGTATGCCGGCCAGGCGGCACGCTACCTGGGGGAACGGATCCGTGAAGCGGCGGCGGTTCCCTGCCCCGGGGTGACGGTGTCGTAGACGCTGACACCCCTTTGGGTTACGTAAGCAATAAGGGAACGCGAGCACAGCCGTTCGGGAGCGATACGTTACTGTTCAACCCGCGACTCCATGGGCCTGAGTATCAAATCCTGTAATGGCAGGGTCAGGCGGGTGTCGGTAAGGATGATGGGCAGCGCCCGGTTATCGGGCACCACCCGCGCCTCGAACACATTGGTGATCGGTGCGCTGACTTCCTTATCAAGATTGATGGCCGTGCGCAGCACGGTATCCACCGGCGGGTGGATGGTCTGGTTGAAACCCACCTGTACCGGACCGTCGTAAACGAAACGGATCTGCGTATCCACTGGCACTTTCAATGACACCGGCACCTCCAGCTTCAGGGGCAGCTCCCCTTCTATGGGCATGCGCGGCAGCCATTCGGAAATCAGTTTGGTGTCGCCTTCGATCGCCACCGTGGTCTCGATGGGAATCACATCCTCATACTCAATGGTCATGCGCAGGGGCACCATGGTGTCCAGGGCCAGGTTGGCCTTGTAGGTGCCTTTCAATGGTAGCGGCAAGGCATCGTGCTTGAAGGGGACATCCACTTCCACACGACCTCGCAGGGTGATGGCCGCTTCTTCCTCGGCGCGGGTCTGCACGATCAGGGTTTCCGGTAGATGCAGCAGCGCACGCTGGTCCTGCAGGCCGATGCCGATAACAATGCGGGTGTAGAGCACGAATCCCAACACCAGCCCCACCACGATCACAGCCAGGGCCACCCAGCCCCACAAAATCCAGCGCCCCATCAGGGCTGCTCCCCGTCCGGCGCTGTTATCCCAGCCTCGTCGCTCGCCCTGGCGTCATCTCCATCGCTGAATGACAGCCCCACTTCCCGCAGAGGCAACTTCAAATCCATTTCCGCAATCAGGGCATCTGCCGGCTCCAGAATGGTGGCGCTGGCCCGTAACCTGGAGCGTACCGGCACCTGCATGGCGCTCTTCAAGGGAATCGATGTCTTGATATTCGCCTTCAGCGGTACCGACAGGTCTTCGAGAATGTCTACTTTTGCCGGAGCGTTGAATTGCAGTTTGACCAGCTGATCCACCGGCACATTCACATCGATGGGCACATCCGCTTTCACGGGTAACTCGCCCTTGATCGGCACAGTGATCCACTTACCCAGCACCCGGGCACGGACTTCCCCGTCCACCGGAATGATCTGGTCCAGCTTGATGGTGTCCTTCAACGGCACATTCATCTTGATGGGTACCGCATTATCGAAGCCCACCTGCACGTCCAGGGTTTCCTTGACGGGCAGAGTCAGGGTCTGGTCGATCGGCACCGTGGTGTCGATGACCGTGTCGATCATGATGTCCAGGTCATCGAGAATATCGATACCCACAGACATGGGCTTGGGTACGACTACGCTTGCTTGCTGATCGCGCAGCAACAATTCTGCCCCCAGATTCTTCCACACCCACCAGGCCAGGTAGGCACCAACAGCAAGGGCAATGATCAACAGTACACCAGCACCGATCACAAACGATTTGCGAATGGTAATCTGCATGAATCAGCGCTCCGCCTGGCCATTATTGGAGGCCGGACCATCCTGCAAATGGCGTAATACTTCCTGTTTGATTTGCTGACGGATTTCCTCATCCACCGCCTGTTCCATACGCACGCGAAAACGTCGCCGCGCCCGTCGCCATGACCACACCAGCCCAGCGCCGAAGCAAATCGCACACAACAGGACCCAGACCATCATTAGCGTAGACATGCACTACTCCCGGACAGCATCAAGAAAACATCACCAACAACTGGAACACACCGACCAGGAAACCAAGGAATGCCCCTACGGCAATCAGTATCCATTCATCCTGTTCGAAAGCCGGGCGCAACATGCTTTCAAACTCTTCCGGTTTGAGACTCTGCAAACGGGTGGAAAGGGTGTTTTCCAGATCCAGCGCATCATTAGCATAGTTTTCAATATGCTTGAGCGTTTCCGGTAATCGGCTTACCAACTCCGACACGGCACATTCCTTCATGTCCCGATAGTTCTGGGTGCCCACGGCAAAGGTAACAAACGGCTTGGCAAAACTGGTCTGTTCATCCACCGCTTTCTGGACATGCTTGCCGATCATGGCAAACACCTTGTCGGAGTAAGGCCCTTTGAGAATGCCCTCAATAATATTGGCCGGGGTCAGCACGTAGGAAGACACCAGACGACCATAATCTCTAGCTACTTCATCCTGACGCTTCATGAACAGGCCCTGAACATTGAACGGGCCAAAACGCATCAATTCCTTGGGATTGAAAATCATCTGCAGGGCAATCCAGTTAGTGGCATAGCCCACCGCCAGGCCGAAAACCGGCAACAACCAGGAGCCCTTGTAGAAAACCCAGGCAATCATCTGGAAGGTACCGAAAATGCCGCCAAAGTAGAGTCCTGAACGACCGATAAACTTGAACTCCGCCGCGCCCACTTCCTGGAAAATACGGTTCAGTAGTGACTTGTCCTTGGTCAGATTGGTGATCACCATGTCCTCAAGATCATACATCTGTGCGATGTTGATCTTGATCTGTTTCATAATGTCAGATATCAGACTTGGGGCCTCTTTCTTGACACGTTTATAGACTTGCCTCTTCACCATTTCCGGCATGGATTCCCACAGGCCGGGCTCGTGCTGACCCATGATGGAATCCACCACGTCTTCGATCATATTGTTGAGTGCCGGCTCCAGCTCACCGGCCACCCTATCCGGATCGAGACGGTCAAAAATCTCTTCCTGGGTAATCAGGTGCGTAGTGATAGTGTCTACAGAGATAGCAGCCATCTTGGCAGCTCGGCGCGGGATGATACCCTGCCAGCCAAGAAGAGGGGGTTTGCCAAAAAACTCTACCGGATAGAACATCATCTTGATCGCAATCACATTGGTGGCATAACCCACCACGGCACTGATCAATGGCATGGATAAGTACAGCCAGATGTTATCGGCAAACTCGTTGATATACGCTTCCATGTGGCCTCGCTTTTCATTCTTTTTGAGGAGTCTCTGAATAACTCCTTACACTTCAGTACAGATTGTTATCCGGAGCAGGCCGCCCAGAATGCCTTGCCTAAAGCTGAAAGGTGTGCGGTTTCGCGAATAAAGACTGGCCGAAGCCGGGACTCTTTGCGCATCCGTTCACAGGCGGAGCGGACCTCTGAACCATTCTCGATGGCTTCGTATTTTGCTGTCTGGGAATTATCCTCCGGACCACCATCGAGAAGCCCGAGAGAAAATAAATGCGCGAGGTAATGGGGGACGGCATCCGCCAGCATCACACCACTTTCATTACCCACCCGGCTAAGAAATGCCATCACCCGATGCTCACTGTTTTTGAAACGACCACCACGTGCCAGCAAATGACTGATGGCAATATCAGAACCGTCCGACATGGCCGTGAGGATCCTCACTTCGTCTGGAAGCAACTGGTTGACGATACGTGCATAAACTCTGGCCGAGGCGCTGGCCGGGGTCTGTTCCAGAGACTGCTCAGCGAGAGCGGCAAACCGTGACTGCAAGGATTTATCATGCCCTCCGCCCTCACCGAATGATGTCTCCACTGGCCCCGGCAGGTAGTGATGGCTATCCATGCCGCCCAGGCGCAACTGCAAATCTTCGAACAAGATATCCTCGACTGCCCGCGCCTGGTCCAGCACATAGTGACCGCCTGGGGCACGCGCCACAGCCTGTCGCATTTGCCGGACAAGGCGTCCAGCCCAGGGTGTTGTGGCCGGTTTTCTTCTCTGTATTTTTTCTTCAGCCAACATCGCCTCCGTGGCAGCTTCGACTTTGCGAAGCTATCGATTCCGTCTTTTACAGGGTCATTAAGTATCACTGTTTAGGGGGGTCAACAATGCTGGCGATAATGTCGATACAAAAATCCCACAGTCGCTTAATGTTATGTGTACTTTCTGTTTGCGCTCGTTTGATACAGTGCAATGATGGTGTTTTCCCGAATCGATTTTCAGCCACCATTTTACGATTCGGCACACCTCATAACGGCACACTCCAAACAGGATCGATCATGAATAACAAGGACGCCATTGAACGTATGCATCAGCGTGTAGGATTTCTTTCCTACCTGCCGGAACCGGTTAACCGGGATCTTGACCAGGCAGTGGATGACTATCTGGAAAGCGAAAAGGGTCGGCTGGAGAAAGCTATCGATAGCGGCATTCAGGCCTTGCCTTTGTGGCTGCGCAGCATCGCCCGCAGCGCGCTTCGCTAATTCCCGCACCAAGGATGCTCACATGAACGACCTGACTCCGAACCTGGAAATCCAGGTTGAGCTGGAAAAGCTCGCTCAGTACCTGACTCTTGACGACACCACCTGGCAAGCCCTGGTCGATGCCGGCGCTGCTAACCTTCGCGAGTTGCGCGAACACATCGAACAGGAGATGTACAACCAGCACCGCAAAGGGTTCCAGCACCTGGCAAGCTGGACCCGCTGGCTCTCCATCAAGCAACTGGCGAAACTGGCTTATGCCATCGGCGCCAAAATGGCGGCCCGCCTGGTCGGCGAAATGGACCCCTACTTTGCGGCAAAGGTTGCCCGACGGCTGACCCCGGATTTTCTCGGCGAGGTCGCCGCCCAGGCAGACCCGCGCAAGATTCGCGAAGTCATTCGGCGCCTGCCTGCGGAATTAATCAGCCAAGTGGCACTGAAACAGATTCAGGAAAACCAATTCCTGCTGCTGGGTCGTTTTGCCGATGCGCTTTCCGCCCCCTCCATTCGCGAAGTAGTCAACACAGTCAAAGATGATGGCGCGCTGCTGACCATTGCTTTCTACATGGAAAACACCACCCAGCTCAGCAATGTGATCCGCATGATTGATAACAGCCGGCTGGCCAGCATCGTGCGTTCCGGCACCGAAAATGTTGACCTGTGGCCAAAGGCAATCTGGGTGATAGACCATGTGGAAGGCGAGCTGAAAAGCCGGCTGGGCAACATCATGGCCGAGCAAGACGAACGCACCCTGGACTCCCTGGTCGATGTGGCCCACCGCCAGCAATTATGGGGGCCGGTGCTTCGCGCGCTGTCCGTCATCAACCCCCGCTACCATCGCAAAATCGTCAATCTGCCCTCCCTGCGCAACAGCGCCGTGCTGACCGATCTGGTAAATGCCGCCGTCAGCAAGAATCTGCTGGAAGAGACCCTGCCCCTGGTCAACGCCATGCAACGCGACTATCGGGAAGTGGTCGCCCACACGGCCCTGCGCCAGGGCGAAGAGGTGGCTGAAGCCGTGGTGCAAGCAGCCCATCAGAGCGGTCAATGGGATCTGATTCTGGACCTGGCACAATTTCTCGGTGACGATGAACGCAACATGCTGGCACGGCTGCCAATCAGCCATAACCCTTCCGTGATAGAAGCCCTGATGCGAAACGCAGCCAAACTCGGCAAGACCGACCTGTTGCTGGATTTCGCCCGCCGCTTTCACCGTGAAGGTCTGCAAACCGTGGTGGAAATCAGCCTGCGCGATGGCGGCGACCTGTTGCAGGCGTTTCTGGATGCCGCCCGCGATACCCGCGACGGCTGGCAAGCCATCGCCACCGCCGTCAGCGTGGTGGACGCCCCGGACATGCTCCGCGACATCGGTCGCATCTATCAGCGGCAGAATCCCCAGGACCAGCAGGCCTTCCGCGAGGCAGCCAACGAAACCGGCCTGTGGTCGCGACTGGAACAGGCCCTGCCGGCCTGACCACTGAACCCTTCGCCCGCATTGCAGTCCAACCAGTTAGTCCCGGAGCTAGCTGCCGGGGCTGATCGTTCACGGTATCGTGCCGTTCCCCTGTGATACTGGGGGACATTCACCGCAACCGGGAGAAGAGCCATGCGCTGGTTTTTCCTTTCACTCTGTCTGTTCCTTGGCGCCTGCGTCAGCCCGGTGGTCATCGATAGCCAGGAAGACGCCAAACTGAACCAGTACCGCAGCTATGCCTTCGTGGAACAGAACGAGGACCAGCCCAGAGAGCTGGACGACCAACGGGCCCGCACTGCCCTGAAAACTGCCTTGGCTGAAAAGGGGCTGACCGCCAGCGCCTCCGGGCAGGCCGATGTGCACGTCAAACATTTTTTCAAACGTGAGCAGCGCTACGACGGCTCCGTAGTGCAGTTCGGTTTCGGCTTCAGCCGTAACAATGTGGGCATAGGCACCACCACCCCGGTGGAAGGCGATATCACAGAAGAATATAAACTGGTGGTGCAGATGATCGATCCGGCCACCAACAATGTGGTCTGGCAGGCCACCAGTCGCGACCGCCTCTACGACGACATGCGCAGCGAACGACGTAGCGAGCACATTCAGAAGGCGGTGGATGAGATGTTCCAGCGCTATCCCGGCTGACTGGACGACGCATACTGCAGGTAGAAGGATCACCCCCTTTGGACGCCATTCTGATCGGCCCGCTGGCGCTGCCAGCGGGCACTGTTGTTGCCCTGATTACCTTTTCCGCCGCCGTACTGGCCAGCCTCTGGTGGCAGTGGCGCGGCAAGCCGGTAGAAAAGTGGCTGTGGCTAATCACTCTGTCAGCCTTGGCTGGCGCCCGTCTGGCCTTTGTGTTGCGTTACCCCGAGCAGTATTCCGGCCTTTTGGCCATGCTGGATATTCGCGATGGCGGCTGGTGGTGGCCCGGGGCACTCGCAGCCCTACCGGTCGCGATTCTGAGCTTATGGCGTCGACCGGCCCTGCGGCTGGCGTTGCTCTCCAGCGCCGCAGTGGCATTAATGGCATTGGCCATTTCCCTGGCCACCCTGCGCGCCATGACACCCGAGCCCGTCCCCATGCCGGACATCACTCTGGAAAACCTGCAGGGCACGCCCATACCCCTCACGCAAGTGGCACAGGGACCAACCCTGATCAATCTTTGGGCCACCTGGTGCCCACCTTGTCGGCGGGAAATGCCGGTGCTGGCCAGCGCCCAGTCGCGCTACCCCAATGTTCGCTTCGTGCTGGCCAATCAGGGGGAAACCGCCTCGGCCGTGCGGGATTACCTGATACAGGCCGACCTGCATTTTGATCTGCCGCTGCTGGACCCATCGATGGCACTGGGTCAACATGCTGGCAACGGTGGCCTGCCGCTGACCCTGCTGCTTGATGGCGACGGCAACGAGCTGGCCCGTCACTTCGGTCCTCTGTCCCGGGCCAGCCTGCATCACCTCCTTACCACTCACCTGGATGATCCTCGCCCATGAGAATGCTCACCTTGCTGGTCGCCATGCTGCTACCACTATCCGCTCTGGGCGAACAAGCCGACATGGAAAGCCTGCTCGCCCGGCTGGAGAGCAGCAGTTGGGTGGCAGAGGGAGCCGAAGACCCGCAACGGGTGGCCTATGTGTTCACCGACATGGCCTGCCCCTACTGCGCCGTTCTATGGGAAAACATGCAACCACTGGTCAACGACCCGGATAACACCCTGCAGGTGCGCCATATCATCGTCGGTATGATCCACCCCAAGCGCAGCTTTACCCAAGGTGGCGCCATCCTCGCCGCACCGGACCCGGCAGTGGCACTGGCCGAGCACGAAGGCCACTTTGACGACGGCGGTATCCGGCCGCTGGAGCGGGTTCCCGACGCCATCCGCAGCCAGATCCACAACAACACCGCCCTGATGATCGGCTTGGGCCTGCAGGGCACCCCGGCACTGGTGTTTGAAGATTCACAGGGACGCTGGCGGCTGGCACCGGGGGTCGTTGGGGAGGAAGCGTTGCGGGCGGAGGTGTTTCAGCTTAATTGATAGTTGAGAATGGATAACTCGCGGGACAAAGCTGGTGGGTTCTGCAAACGCATGAGGCCGCGCCCAGAGTCTGGACGCGGCCTCATGTCTTTAAGATCAATGCGGCGCTTATTCGCGCGTTATCAATTATCCATTCTCAATTATCAATTGCCTAATCGCTTAGCCAACTCACTTTCCCCTGACACACCGTCAGCTTCACGTTGCCCTTGAGCACCGCGCGCCGCCAGGGGGAGTTGTTGCCGGCGGACAGCCAGTGTTCGGCGTAGTCTTTATCGGCCTCGGCATCCAGCACGCAGAGGCTGGCCGGGCGGCCGGTTTCCAGTTGGCCGGCCTGAAGCCCCAGGCAGCGGGCCGGGGCGGCGGTGATGGCATCCAGGGCGCGCGGCAGTTCCAGCTTGCCGTCGTTCACCAGTTGCAGCACCAGACCGAGCAGGGTATCCAGCCCGGCCATGCCCGGCTTGGTGGCCGGGAAGGGTGCCGCCTTGCTGGAGGAGCCGATGGGGGTGTGCTGGGAGCAGATGGCATCGATAGTGCCGTCTGCCACCGCCTCCAGCAAGGCCTCGCGATCGGCCGCACTGCGCAGCGGCGGAATCACATGGCAGTGACTGTTGAACCCTTCCAGGGCCGACTCATCCAGCAGCAGGTGCTGGATACTCACATCCGCCGTCACCGGCAGACCGCGACGCTTGGCCGCGCGCAGCAGGCGCAGGGACTCGGCACTGGAAATCTGCTGAAAATGGGCGCGCACGCCGGTGGCTTCCACCAGCAGCAGGTCCCGGGACAGGTCGACACTTTCCGCCACCGCCGGAATTCCCGGCAGCCCAAGGCGGGTGGCCACTGCGCCTTCATGGGCACAGCCACCGGCGCTCAACGCAGAATCCTGGGGCCGGAACATCACCGGCAAATCAAAGGTGGAGGCGTATTCCAGGGACCGCTTGAGCACCAGGGCACTAGCCACCTTGCGCCCCGCATTACCCACCGCGATACAACCCGCCTTGGCCAGGGTGGACATTTCCGCCAGCTGATCGCCGGCCAGTCCCTGGGTCATTGCAGCAATGGGCATGATCCGCGCAAACCCGGCCTGGCCGGCCTGCTCGCGAATCAGCCGCACCACGGCGGTGGAGTCCACCGGGCCACAATCCGGCTGGGCCACCAGGTGAGTGATGCCACCGGCGGCGGCGGCGCGGGTTTCGCTGGCGATGTCACCGCTGCGACCGCTGCCCGGCAGAGACAGATGCACGCAGACATCCACCAGCCCGGGCAGCACCCAGTGGCCTTCCGCTTCCACAATGTCTGCGCCGGGCGCATCCAGGCTGGCGCCGATACGCACCAGGCGGCCGTTTTCGATCAACAGATCGGCGATTTCGTCACGGCCACTGGCCGGATCGATGACCCGGCCCTTGCGAATCAGGATATTGGCTTTCTTACTGGCCACGCTCACCTCCCGTGCGGCCATGGGCGCTGCTTTCCTGGCCGCTGATGGCCATGGACATGACCGCCATGCGCACCGCAATACCGAAGGTCACCTGGTTGAGAATCACCGAACGGGGCCCGTCGGCCACTTCCGAGGCGATTTCCACACCCCGGTTGATGGGCCCGGGATGCATGACAATGGCATCCGGTTTGGCCAGTTGCAGCTTGTCGTTGTTGAGCCCGTAGAGGCGGAAAAACTCTCCCTCACTGGGCAGCAGGGCGGAATCCATGCGTTCCTTCTGCAGGCGCAGCATGATCACCACATCCACGTCTTTCAGGCCCAGGGCCATGTCGGTGAACACCGTCGCCCCCAGGGATTCTGCCTCTACCGGCAACAGGGTTTTCGGGCCGATCAGGCGCACTTCATCGGCGCCGAGGATATTCAGGGCATGGATCTGGGAGCGCGCCACCCGCGAGTGCAGGATGTCACCGACGATGGCCACTTTCAGGCCCTCGAAGCCACCCTTGTAGTGGCGGATGGTGTACATGTCGAGCATCGCCTGGGTGGGGTGGGCATGGCGCCCGTCACCGGCATTGATCACCGCCACATTGGGGGTCACTTCATTGGCGATAAAGAAGGGGGCGCCGGAATCCTGATGACGCACCACGAACATGTCCGCCGCCATGGCTTCCAGATTACGCAGGGTATCGAGCAGGGTTTCACCCTTGCTGGTAGCGGATTTGGCAATATCCAGGTTGAGCACATCGGCGCTCAGTCGCTGGGCAGCCAGCTCGAAGGTACTGCGGGTGCGGGTGCTGGACTCGAAGAAGAGGTTGACCACTGTCTTGCCGCGCAGCAGCGGTACCTTCTTGATCGACCGGCCGCCCACGTCCACAAAGCTGGCGGCGGTATCCAGAATGTCTTCAAGGAGAGAGCGGGGCAGGTGCTCGGTAGTCAGAAAATGGCGAAGCTTACCGTCTTCGGTAAGTTGTACGCGGGAGGATGGCGCAAGCGTCGGCGTCATTCTTAAGACCTTGTCTCTGTTTCATCCTCAACCACCAGATTGCGAATCTCGGCAACCAACGGAGAGGGCCCGCGTAATTCTACCCGCTGATGGGGGGGCAATGCCAAAGTTTCACCACAGATATCGGCACGAATTGGCAATTGCCGGTGACCAATATCGAATAACACCACCAGGGCAATCGACGCCGGGCGACCGAAATCGAACAGTTCGTTCATGGCGGCACGGATGGTGCGGCCAGTCATCAGCACATCGTCCACCAGCAGAATATGCTGGCCATCCACCTCCAGGGGCAGCTTCGATGGAGACACGGTACTTTTCAGCCCCCGGGTATCGAAGTCATCCCGGTAGAACGCCGGGTTCAGGGTGCCCATTGGCAGCGGCTTGGCCAGCTTCTCGTTCAATGCCTGGGCCACCCAGGCGCCGCCGGACTCGATCCCCACCAGCAACGGCGACGAATCACCGTATTGTTCGGTGATGGCTTTGGCCATGGTTTCCAGATGTGTCTGTAGTTGTTGCTCGTCCCAGCTCAAGGGGCTCTCCTGCTCTGTGTATGGCGATATCCGACGTTCGCCCTGCAAGCATGGCGCCTGCCGGAGAAAGAATAAAGGCCAGGACCCGACAAACCTTCAGGCCAGATGATCAAACCGTTCAGTTTTTTGGGATGGCAGTAACACCCCGCCAAGGTGAGGATGGCAAAGCCGTCGCCGGTAACGGTAAGTTTTGTAAAGGGCGGAACCCGGCTAGCGGGCAACACTCCAATCATCAGGAAGATCGGGTAGGGTACAGGGATGCAACTGCGCAACGACTCACAACGCTTCGGCATCATCACCATCGCACTGCATTGGCTGGTGGCGATGACGGTGGTGGGCATGTTTGCGCTGGGGCTTTACATGGTCGACCTGACCTACTACCACGACTGGTACCGCAGCGCGCCGCACCTGCATCGCAGCGTGGGCATCCTGCTGTTTCTGGTGATGGGCGCCCGCCTACTGTGGCGGCTGATTTCTCCACCCCCGAAAGCCCTGCCCACCCATCAGCCCTGGGAAAAAGTCAGCGCCCACCTGACCCACTGGGCCCTGTATCTGTTGCTGTTCACCGCCATGATCAGCGGCTATCTGATCACCAGCGCCGACGGGTCTGCCATCGATGTATTCAACTGGTTTGCCGTACCCTCTATGACCGGCGACCAGAAGGGCCTGGAAGATCTTGCCGGAGACATCCACGAGATTGCCACCTGGGCGATCATCATCCTCGCCGGCGTGCATGCCCTGGCCGCGCTCAAACACCACTTGCTTGATCGGGACGACACCTTGCGCCGCATGCTGGGCAAAGCGCCCCGTGACCCGGACAAGCTTTCCTGACAACCTTTAATCCAAACGGAGTTCGATGCTTATGTTGACGCTAGCAAAGAAAATCACCATTCCCGCCCTGGCACTGCTGCTCAGCAGCATGGCCTTTGCCGATAAACCCGGCGGCACCTATGCGTTTGATAAAAAGGGCGCTCACCAGTTTGTCATGTTCAAGATTTCCCATCTGGGCTACAGCTGGTTGTACGGCCGCTTCAACGATTTCGACGGCAGCTTCACCGTGGACGCGGACAACCCGGAGAACAGCAGCGTGCAGGCCACCATCCAGGTCGCCAGCCTGGACAGCAACCACGCCGAGCGTGACAAGCACCTGCGCGGCGATGACTTCCTCGAGGTAGACGAGTACCCCACCGCCACCTTCAAGAGCACAAAGATTGAAAAGACCGGCGAAAAAACCGCAAAAATCACCGGCGATTTCACCCTGCATGGCGTCACCAAGCCAGTCACCCTGGACGCCAAACTGCTCGGCTACGGCGATGATCCCTGGGGCGGTTACCGCATGGGCCTGGAAGCCTCCACCACCCTGAAGCTGGCGGACTTCGGCATCACCTATGACCTGGGCCCGGCATCGGAAACCGTGGAGATTATTATTTCCGTGGAAGGGGTTCGGCAGTAAGGTTCTGAAGTAACAAAAGCCAAGAACTGCAGGAGCCATGCTTGCATGAGCTCCTGCATACTCAGAAAGGACGCCCGAGACGTATAATCTGATCTCTATCTTGAGGAAAAAGCGGGTCTAGAAAAACTCCTTCCTTATCTCTCGGAAAGCGCCTATCGGGAATAAATGTGGCCACACCCGAGATATCATCACGAAAGAGGACCTGGTGCTCGATCTCCTCCCTTTCAACACTACGAGAAAAAAGACTTATCTTGGCAAGCTTTGCATCTGAATATTGGTATTCCCTTCTTTTCCGATCCCGGACATGAATGGATTTTACTTTATCTCCATCATAGGTGAACTCGCGCTCCGGATTTTCCTGTGTATCAAGCATTGACAGAAGCTGGCCGTTTTCGTCGTAAACAAATTCGGGGAACCCTTCGACCACGTCATCAATGCTGAACCATATTTCGTCATTACCTGCACCAAGGAAGATCTCCCCGATAGGCTTCTCTTCTCCATCAAAGACATAAACCTTCATCAACTGATTCGAAGCAGGTGGGTTCTGGCTGGCTTCACTCACCTGCAACTCACCTTTTTCTGGAAGCCAGGTTAATGTCCGGTAACGGGTATCAACATAGCTATCATTGTCACCATAGCGATCAATGATCACCCGGCTTTCCAGATCTCCGGGCAACCACTTGGCCACTTTTTTCTGGTAGCCATTGCCGGAATAGACGGCAATATTCGGCAGGCTGACGGAATCCGAATATTCGGGAGATGGATCTACCGTGACAACAAATTCGAAACCGGCCTGCGAGTCTCCCGATAACTCGGTGGTTTGAATGTGAGAAAGAAAAGGGGGCGCCGTTGTTATCTGATCATTCTCTCCGTAGAAAACCACATGCTGGGATTGCTTCCAGCCGCCGTACTCCAGCGCCTGCTGGATTATCGTCATCCTGTAACCAAGTTGGTACCTGGCTGGACAAAATGCCCCCTTGCAAAGCACTTCTTCCCTAACGAGTTGCTTTCCTTTCCAGCGCGGACACACTGAAAGTCGACCGTCACTTTCAATATCAAGCTGTTGAAGGGCGAAATTCCCATCACCATTTGTTCCCATGTTTTGCACTACGGACAGAAGCGCAGGAGGGAGAGGGTTTTTAGATGGCTGATATCGGCATGTCAGGCCTCCCGCACGCACATCATCGCCTGTCCCCCATCGGCCATCAGTACCCGGATCCACAACAAACCGGGATCGAATAACATTGCTTACGCTGTAGTCGAAAACCTGCATACCTTTAACATCGCCACCCTCCCGGTAGGTCACGGTATCGGGAACCGGCGCATAGGACCCGGTAGCAGATTGACCATCACCTCCGCCACCGCCACCGCAGCCTGCAATCAGAATTGAAAGAACAACCACAAGGGTCAACGACTTAACTTCCGTTTTTTCTCTCAAACCTGTTTTCCCCCATATAATTGGTATTAAAAAACCTGTGCCTCGCCCGCGAAGAAGCCTTCGGCAATAATCACCGCTGCCATGGAATCCACTCGCGAGTCGGCTTTCTGGATCCCGGTACGCTCCCGCGCTTCACGGGTGCTCAAGCGTTCATCCACCAGCCACACTTTCATGCCGAACCGGCCTTTCAAACGGCCTGCAAATTTCTTCGCCCGCGCCGTGGATTCGCTTTCGCTGCCATCCATGTTCAACGGTAGACCCACCACCAGCTCCTCCGGCTCCCACTCTTTCAGCAAGGCAGCAATGTCATCCCAGTTGGGTTGGGTGTTCTTGCAGGAGAGGGCTTTCAGGGGCGTGGCAGTACCCAGCAGACTGTTGCCACTGGCCACGCCGATTTTTTGTGTGCCGTAGTCGAAGGCGAGGATCATGAATAATAATGGACAGTTGATAGTGGACAGTGGACAGCGTCGCGGAACGGGATGATGCAGCTCTTAAATCCAGGAAGCCGCGCCCAAAGATCAGGCGCGAAATCTTTACTATGGGCGAAAAAAAAGGGGCGAGGTCGCGTAGCTGTCCACTGTCCACTGTCAACTATCAACTGCATTAACTGTGCCCCGCCTGGGTCGCAATCAGACTCATATCCACGCCGATTCGAGCCGCGGCGGCTTGCCAGGTTTGTTCGAAGGGGGTGTCGAGAACGAGCTCACGGCTTGCCGGGGTGCTGAGCCAGGTGTTTTCCACCAGCTCCTGCTCCAGTTGACCGGCGTCCCAGCCGGCATAGCCCAGGCAGATCAGCGATTGCTCCGGCCCTTCGCCGATGGCAATGGCTTCCAGAATATCGCGGCTGGTGGTCAGCATCAGGCCATCGCTGAGCGGCACACTGGATTGCCAGTGCGTCGACGCCGCATGCAGGACAAACCCCGCCTCTTGCTGAATCGGCCCACCTGCCACCACCCGGTGACGCTCGGACGGCGGCACTTCAATCTCGATGTCCATGTCGCTGAGAATATCACCCAGACTGATCTGCACCGGGCGGTTGAGGGTCAGCCCCATGGCCCCCTCGCTGCTGTATTCGACGATATAGGTGACGGAATGTTCGAAGTTGGGGTCAGCCATCTGCGGCATGGCCACCAGCAACTGATGTTTGAGGGTCGTATTGTCCATGGGAACAGTATCCGGGGCAGGAGGGAGCGCTGCAAGCGTCGGGAGGCTAGATAGGAGCCCTTTCCCGGTATCGGGCAGATTCCCTGCAGGGCGAAACGTAGCGAATACGCCTCTCAAGGTGCGAATGTAGGAGCACCTCTCGAGGTGCGAATCCGAGCGACAGCGAAGGAAACGTATAACGGTAACCACCGGATTCTTCTAAAGACACCTGTCGAATGCTGACAGGCCTGATCACCCTGCGGGCGATTTCCGCGCAAGCGCGGTTCGCGCCTCGAGAGGCGCTCCTACAGTTGCGTTGTAGCGAGCGCGGGCTTTATTTCGACGACACCCGCTGGTTTTTGTCGAACTTCCAGGTGCGGATGATTTCCAGCACATCCATGTTCTTGCGCATCTCTGGGGTGAAGGCATCGAAGGGGGCCGCGAGGCGCACACTCTGGATGGCGGCCTGGTCCAGGAACTTGTGGCCGGAAGATTTCAGCAGGCGCACTTCCTTGAGTTGACCATCCTTCTGGATCGCCACCACCAGCCGCACCGCACCGAAGGTATTGCTGTTCAGCGCCCGGGACGGGAAGTTGCGGGTGCCCATGGCCTCCACCTCGCGACGGAAGTTGTCGATGTACTGGGCTTCGTAGTGGGCCTTGGCGGATACCGAGGTCAGGCGGCGAATGCGCGGACGTTTCGCATAGGCCTGTTTCTGGGCATCCAGGCGGGCCTGCAGGCTGGCGATCTCGCGGCTCAGGTCCTGCAGGTTCTCCTGTTTGGCTACCTTGAACGGTTTGGGATCGGTTTTCTCCTGCTCGTCCGCCTTGATTTGGTGATCGCTGGTACGGGCGGTGGTGATGACCAGCAACTGGGACTGGCGGTCACGACGCTCACGGGTGGTCTTTTCCTTGAGCTGCACCTTGTCCAGCTTGTTGTCGGCGAAATCCACCTGCTCGGTGGTGGTCAGCTCCTGCTTCTCGGCCAGATCGCCGGAACCCTGCTGGTTGCTCTGGGCAATAAAGTCCGCCTCATCCGGCTCGTCATCGCTGCGATGCTGGGACAGGGTGACTTCCAGGGTATGCGGGGCGGCGCGCTGCTTCTCGGGGGCAAAGCTGACCCCGAAGATGAGAATGCCGTGGAACGCTAACGCCAGGAACACCGTAAAGGTGAGGCGGTCGGAGGCGCTGACGGGTGAATTGGCTGCCATGATTTCTTCTTTTTGTTACTGCCTTTAAACGGCCAGGGAGTGTGCCCCGGACCGTACTCATCGTCTATGATGGCTGCCGCAACTCCAGCAACATGTCGAACAGCTGACCGGCAATGTTGATGCCGAAGATCGCGTCCAGCTCGCGAATGCAGGTGGGACTGGTCACGTTGATCTCGGTGAGATAATCACCGATCACGTCCAGGCCCACGAAATACAGCCCCTTGCGCTTGAGCGTGGGGCCCACCTGCTCACAGATCCAGCGATCGCGGTCGGTCAGCTCGCGGCCCTGACCAGTGCCGCCGGCGGCCAGATTGCCACGCAGCTCACCTTCCTTGGGGATCCGCGCCAGCGCATAGGGCACCGGCTCGCCATTGATCATGAGGATGCGCTTGTCGCCCTCGGTGATCTCCGGCACGAAGCGCTGAGCCATGATCGGCGTCTTGCCGTGCTGTGTCAGCACCTCGATCACCACCGAGATATTGGGGCTGTCCTGGCGCACCCGGAAGATATTGCTGCCACCCATGCCATCCAGTGGCTTCATCACAGTGTCACCGAACTCCCGTACAAAATCGCGCAGCAGCCCGGACTGGCTGGAGACCAGCGTCGGAGCACAACACTGCGGGAAGTCAGTGGCGAACAGTTTTTCGTTACTGTCGCGGACACTGCCAGGCCGATTCACCACCAGCACGCCTTCACGCTCCACCTTTTCAAGCAGGTAGGTGGCGTAGATGTACTCCGCATTGAACGGCGGGTCCTGGCGCATCAGGATAATATCCAGATCGGCCAGATCGTAATTCACGGCGTCGGCCAGACGGTACCAATCGTCGTTATTGTCGGTGACGGACAGTGCCCGAGTGGCCGCAAAGGTGCGACCATCTCGCACGTATAGATCCGCCGGCTCCATGTAGAGCAATGACCAGCCACGTCGTTGCGCTTCCAGCAGCATGGCGAAGGTGCTGTCTTTCCAGGGTTTGATTTTGGCGATGGGGTCCATCACCACACCAATACGCAGACTCATGGGGTCTCCACAGACATCGGGATCAGGCCGGGCAATGTTAGCAGCGCTGACTGCCCACCGCTATGCAGGGATGCGCGGGGCATTTTCTCAAGTTTCATAGGGTCTTATAGATTGATTGTAGAATCTGTGTTAAAAACTTCGTTTGGGCTTGTCTCGCTACACCCCCCGCCCATCGAATTACTAGAAAGGCCAAAAATTACAATAAGTTGCGGCCAACAACGGTTCACGGTTAAAGGCAGTTTCCATGACTGACAATTTCCAAGACCTCAAGGTAATGGTGATCGACGATTCCAAAACCATCCGTCGCACCGCGGAAACCTTGTTGAAGAAAGCAGGTTGTGAAGTGATCACCGCCACCGATGGCTTCGATGCCTTGGCCAAAATCGCCGACAGCAAACCCAATATCATCTTCGTCGACATCATGATGCCGCGCCTTGACGGGTATCAAACCTGCGCCCTGATCAAGAACAACAGTGCCTTCAAGGCCACCCCGGTGATCATGCTGTCATCCAAGGACGGCCTTTTCGACAAGGCCAAGGGGCGGATAGTGGGGTCCGACGAGTATCTGACCAAGCCGTTTTCCAAGGACGAGCTTCTCGGCGCGATTCGACAGCATATCAGCGGTTAAGCGACAGCGTCGCTGAGCCTGAAGAGGATAAGATGGCACGTATTCTGATTGTGGATGACTCTCCCACCGAAACCTACAAGTTGCGGGAGATACTCGAAAAGCACGGCCACGAGGTGCTCGAGGCCGCCAATGGAGCCGATGGCGTCGCCATGGCCCGCTCCGAGCTGCCCGAACTGGTTCTGATGGATGTGGTAATGCCGGGCCTTAACGGCTTCCAGGCGACCCGCCAGCTCACCAAGGGTGCCGATACCGCGCACATTCCCATCGTCATCGTAACCACCAAGGATCAGGAAACCGACCGTGTCTGGGGTAAACGCCAGGGCGCCAAGGACTACCTGACCAAACCGGTGGACGAGGATGTGCTCCTGCAAACTGTCGAGCGCATGCTGGCCGACGGCTGATATTCGGAGCCCCTGATGAGCGCAACTGCTTCCGCCGCCTATATTCAACTGGCCGACTACAACCGTCGCTGCCGCGAGCAGGCCAAAGACCTGCCTATGCAGCAGGATGCGGTCAGCTACTGGAGCGGCGTGGGCTTTGTGATGGATGGCAAGAAATACGTGGCACCGCTGGATGAGGTTTCCGAAATCCTCTCGGTGCCGGCCTACACCCGCATTCCCGGCGCACGCAGCTGGATGAAGGGCGTGGCCAATGTCCGGGGCCGGCTGATGACCGTGATGGATCTCAGTGGCTTTCTGGAAAAGAATTCGCCGGTCCAGGAAAAGCGCCGACGGTTGCTGGTCCTGGACCAGGATGACTTGTACACCGGCATGACGGTGGACGAGGTACTGGGGATGCAACATTTCCCCATTGATGAATTTGTGGAATCACTGCCGGTCAGCGATGCCAGCGTCACACCTTTTGTGCGCGGCGCCTACCGGCGGGACGGGGAGTACTGGTCCGTGTTCAGCCTGACCCGGCTGGCAGAGGATCCGCGCTTTATGCAGGTCGCCCGCACCGGCTGAGCTGTATATAAGCATTTGGGGTACATAAGAAGAGCGAACGCCAGGCCAGGAGCCAGACTATGAAGTTCAATTCGGGAGCAATCTTTGACAAATTGCGGGGGGGCGCGGAAGGCAGCACGCTGAATATCGCGCTGTACATCGGCCTTGCCGTCTTTATCGTTCTGGCGGTGGTGAATTTCCTGCTCTCCGCAACCACGGCGAACCAGGCCCAAGAGAATATTACCCTGGCCTCTGATATGCGGGTTATCTCCCAGCAGATCGCCAAAAACTCCCTTGAGGCCGCTGCCGGTAACGCCGACGCCTTCGAATTGCTGGCCAAATCCCAGCAGAGCTTTCAATCCGCCTGGGATGACGTTAAAGACGAACCGGTCGACAATACCGAGGTGAAAGAACGTCTGAGCAGCCTGTGGTCCGAAGTGAACAGCAACGCGGGCATCATCCTGCGCGGGGAAGATACGGTTCTGGATCTGCACGAAGTGGCAGACACCCTGGCCCAGACCATTCCTTCCCTGCAGGCAGAATATGAAGGCGTGGTGGACATTCTGGTGGCCACCGGCGCCGAGCCGGATCAGATCGCCTTTGCCCAGCGTCAGTCCCTGCTGGCCGAACGGATTCTCAGCTCTATTTCCAAAGTGCTGGAAGGTGGCGACGGCGCGGTGATTGCGGCGGATGCCTTTGGTCGTGATGCCAGCCTGTTTGGCCGGGTCATGAACGGCATGATCGAAGGCGACGAAGCCATGGGCATTGACCAGGTCAACGACCCGGATGCCCTGGATTACCTGGCCGAGATTGCCGACCTGTTCGACGAATTCGTTAACCAGTCCGTGGATGAAATCCTGGAAACGGCTCCCGAACTGTTCCAGGTACGTAACGCGGCCGACACCATCTTCCGTCGCTCCCAGGATCTGCTGCAGGAATCCAGCAACCTGAACACCCAGTTTGAAGGCTCCACCAACACCTTCTTCCCGTCAGTGACCCTGGGTGGCTTGTCTGCTGCCATCGCGGTACTGCTGTTCTTCCTGATCATGGCCCAGCGTAACCGTCAGGCGGCAACGCTGAAGGACGAGCTGGAAAGCGAGAACCAGCGTAACCAGGCGGCGATTCTGCGACTGCTCGACGAACTGGGTGACCTGGCGGACGGCGACCTGACCGTACAGGCGACGGTAACCGAGGACTTCACCGGTGCCATCGCTGACTCCATCAACTACTCCATTGACCAGCTGCGCAGCCTGGTACAAACCATCAACAACTCGGCGGTACAGGTGGCCTCGGCCGCCCAGGAAACCCAGTCCACGGCGATGCATCTGGCCGAAGCCTCCGAGCACCAGGCCCAGGAAATTGCCGGCGCCTCCGCCGCTGTGAACGAAATGGCGGTGTCCATTGACCAGGTATCCGCCAACGCCGCCGAATCGGCGGCGGTAGCGGAACGAGCGGTAGCCATCGCCAACAAGGGCGCCGAAGTGGTACAGGCCACCATCCACGGCATGGACACCATTCGCGAACAGATCCAGGAAACCTCCAAACGGATCAAGCGTCTGGGTGAATCCTCCCAGGAAATTGGCGACATCGTATCCCTGATTAACGACATTGCCGACCAGACCAACATCCTCGCCTTGAACGCCGCCATTCAGGCGTCCATGGCCGGTGAAGCCGGGCGGGGCTTCGCGGTGGTAGCGGATGAGGTACAGCGACTGGCGGAACGTTCCGCCGCCGCGACCAAGCAGATCGAGACCCTGGTAAAAACCATTCAGACCGATACCAACGAGGCGGTAATCTCCATGGAAGCCACCACCGCCGAGGTGGTAAAAGGGGCCCGTCTGGCGCAGGACGCTGGTGTGGCACTGGAAGAAATTGAGAACGTATCGAAAACCCTGGCGGACCTGATCCAGAACATCTCCAACGCGGCGCGCCAGCAGGCAGCGTCTGCCGGTCACATTTCCAACACCATGAACGTGATCCAGGAAATTACCTCGCAGACCTCCGCCGGTACCACCGCGACTGCGCGATCCATTGGTAACCTGGCCGAGATGGCGCAGGAGATGCGTAACTCTGTTGCCGGCTTCCGCCTGCCGGAGCACTCCTGATCCGGCTCGCGCCGGCTAAAGGAGTGATGCTATGGGTGCTGCAGTGACAGACCGCTGGTCCATCAAAAGCACGCCCGCCATGGATGCGGAGCAGTTCCAGCTATGGCAGGCGTTGCTGGAAGAGCGCACCGGCATGACCCTGTCCAACGAGCGCAAGACCTTCCTCGAAACCAGCTTGAGCATTCGTATGCGCGAGCTGGGCATCGAAGACTACGACACCTATTACGAACACCTGATGGTGGGCTCCACAGAATCCCGGGCCATGGAATGGTCGGTACTGGTAGACCGGCTTACCGTGCAGGAAACCAGCTTTTTCCGCCACCCAAGCTCCTATGCCCTGGTGGAGGAATTCGTACAGCGCTTCAAGGCCGAGCAGCCCGACGGTGCCAGCCTGGATGCGTGGAGCGTGGGGTGCTCCACCGGCGAGGAAGCCTATTCCCTCGCCATGATGATCAATGAGCAGCTCAACGGCGGCGGCCGCAAACTATTCTACGGAATCACCGCCACCGACATCAGCCTGCCCACCCTGGCCAAGGCCCGCAAAGGGGAATACCCGGCGCGCCGGGTACTGCAGGTGGACCCGCTACTGCGGGAGAAATATTTTCAGCCCTGCGGCAATGAACAAACTCTGGCCGTGACGCCAGTATTGCGTGAGCGCATCTGCTTTGCCCGGCTCAACGTGCTGGATCTGAGCAACGCGCCAATGAACGACATGGATCTGATTTTCTGCCAGAACATGCTGATCTACTTTCGCCGCTGGCGGAAACGCCAGATCGTCAACCGTCTGGCGGAACGACTCGCTCCCGGTGGCATTCTGGTGCTCGGTCCCGGGGAAGTGACCGACTGGCAACATCCGGATCTGGAACGTATACATTTCGCCGATACGCTGGCCTTCCGGCGCTGTCGATAAGCGCTGTAGATAATAAAAAAACCTGCCCGCAGTGACGGCAGGTTTGAGTATGACAGGAGACGTCATGAGTGACCGTCACGACTATCTGGCTCTGGACTGGGTTCGCGGGGAGATCCAGGAAACCCTGAACCAGGCGCAGCAGGCACTGGAAGCGTTCGTGGATACCCCGGACGACGCCACCCGCATGCGTTTTTGCCAGGCCCATCTGCACCAGGTGTACGGCACCCTGCAAATGGTGGAGTTCTACGGTGCTGCTCTGCTCGCCGAGGAAATGGAAAAGCTGGCCCAGGCCCTGCTTGAAGGCCGGGTAGGCAATGTGGGGGACGGCCAGGAAACCCTGATGCGGGCCATCTTGCAGCTGCCCCCCTATCTGGATCGGGTAGCCACCAACCGTCGTGACCTGCCGGTGGTGCTGCTGCCGCTACTCAACGACCTGCGCGCCGCCCGCGGCGAACCGCTGCTGTCGGAAACCGCCCTGTTCAAGCCGGACCTGACCGACGCCACCGGCAGTGGTCAGATACCGGATGACCTGCTCAACGATCCCCGTTTTATTCAGCTGGCCAAGAAAATTCGCCAGATGTTCCAGATTGCCCTGCTCGGCGTGCTGCGCAACGACAACATGGGTGAGAACCTGGGCTATATGGCCAAGGTCTTTAGCAAACTTGAGCAAGTCACTGGTGACGCTCCGCGTGCCCCGCTATGGGCCATCAGCAACGCCCTGGTGGAAGGCCTGTCGGAAGACGCCATTACCCTGGGCACCTCGGTAAAACTGATGCTCGGTCATGTGGACCGCAACCTGCGTGAACTGGTCATCGACGGCGCCAATAGCCTGAACCAGCCGGCGCCCACCGAACTGATCAAGAACCTGCTTTATTACGTGGCCAAGGCAGAGGTAGACAGCCCGCGCATTCGCGATGTCAAAGCCCGTTTCCGCCTGGACGATGCACTCCCTTCCGATGACCTGGTCAACGCAGAACGGGCCCGCATGACCGGCCCGGATGCCGAAGCCATGAATTCCGTCGTGAAGGCCCTGTCCGAGGAAATCACCACCGTCAAGGATGCCCTGGAAACCTTCGTCCACAGTGGCGAAAGCGACGCCAGCAAACTGCAGCCGCAGACGGTCACCCTGAAACAGGTAGCCGACACCGTGGCAGTGCTTGGCCTTGGCCAGCCTCGCACCCTGGTAGAAGAACAGCTCCACGCGGTGGAAGACATTGTCGCCGGCAAACGTCCCGCCGAACGCGAAACCCTGATGGATATCGCCGGCGCCCTGCTTTATGTGGAAGCCACCCTGGCGGGTATCAGCGGCGGTGACCGTCGCGGCAAGTCCTACCCCGGCGACCAGAGCGACATGCCCGGCCACGTGGGCCAGGCCATGGATGCGGTACTGCGCGAATGCCGTGCCGGCCTGGAAGAGGCCAAGGACGGCATCGTCGAGTTCATTGCTTCCCAGTGGAACCCGGAGCACCTGGAGCCGGTGCCGGAGCGACTCAATGCCGTGCGCGGCGGTCTGGAAGTGATCCAGCTCAGCAAGCCTGCGGTGATTCTGCGCCAATGCGTGCTCTTCATTCAGGAAAAGCTGCTTGACGCCGACCAGCCCAAACCGGACTGGCGCAGCATGGACACCCTGGCCGATGCCATCACCTCGGTGGAGTACTATCTGGAACGTCTCAGCGACGATCCGGAAACCACCGACGATATCCTGCAACTGGCCCGTGCCAGTGTGGACGCTCTCGGCTACCCGCTGGAGCAGGGCAGTGATTTCGGCAATGACCAGTTCGAAGTGGAACGCATTGAGCTGGACGCAGAGGCCCGGACTGACAGCCACACCGTCGACGAGTCCATCTCTTTGCATGCTGAGCCTGATGCCGACGACAGTCTCGACGGCGACGATCTGCATGAAGACTTCGCTTTGGAAGAAGCTTTCGACGACAGCAACGATGCCCTGCAGGGCAGCCTCGACAAAGGCGACCGCACTCTAGAAATTACCGGGCCGGCCTCCACCGAACAGGAAACACAGTCCGCTTCGCAGGAATCCGACGACGAGCCGCAACCGGTCGCCGAGAGTCCCTCTGACGATGATGACGATCTGATCGATGACGAAATCATCGAAATCTTCCAGGAAGAAATCAGCGAAGTCCTGGACGCGCTGGATGAATTTTTCCCGCGCTGGGCCGCCAACACCAGCGATGAGGAATCCCTGGTGGAATTCCGTCGCGCCTTCCACACTCTGAAAGGCTCCGGCCGCATGGTCGGTGCCAGCACCGTGGGCGAGCTGGGCTGGTCCGTGGAGAACATGCTTAACCGGGTCATTGACCGCAGCATTGAACCAACTTCGGTGCTGATTGCGCTGGTACAGGAGGTGCGCAATCGCGTTCCCGCTCTGGTGGATGCCTTTACCCTGCGACAGCCAGATCCGTTCGATGTGCAACCGCTGGCCGACGCCGCCGACACCCTGGCCGCCGGCGGCCAGATTGATCAGGTACCGGCCATCACTGGCAGCGAAACCAGCAAGGCTGACAACCAGACCGACTTTGCTGCACTCGGCGATGACACGGAAAGCGACGACACGCTGGAAATCCCCTTGCCCGCGGACAGCGATTCGTTCGCGGAAAGCAGCACCGACAATGACGATAGCCTGTCCATGGAGGATCTGGCTGCCTTCAACGACGCCTCCGACGATAGCGATGCCCACCTTGCCTGGGAAGACAACGACGATATCGATGATGGCGCCATCGAATTCAGCCTGCCTGATGAAGAAGCAGCCGAACCCGCCAGCGAAACCGCGTCCGTAGATAGCGACAGCGCCGACAACGGTATCGACAGTCTTTCTGACATTCCGGACATGAGTGACGGTGACGACGCCGCAGCGGATGCCGACGGCGAGGAGGGACCCGACCCGGTGCTGCTGGAGATCTTCGCCAGCGAAGCCCGTCGCAACCTGGCACTGATAGATGAGTGGCTGGACACCGTAGACCCGGATTTATCCGAACACACCCTGGACGACAGCGTCCACCGCGCCCTGCACACCCTCAAGGGCAGTGCCCGCATGGCGGAAATCGAAGCGGTGGCGGAAGTGGCGGAACCGGCTGAAAAACTGGTCCGCGACCTGATCAGCAGCAACCGCCGGATAACCACCCAGCAGGCCGGACTGCTGCGACAGGCTCATCGCCTGGTGCTCAACAACCTGGAACAGCTCGCTCAACCCCATCTGCCCGGCGCCGATGCCCTGATCGCCGCGCTACAGCAACACCGCGACGGGCTGGCCGACCAAAATGACTCCGGCCCGGATCCACACATCCTTTCCGTGTTCCTTTCCGAAGGCATGGACCTGATCGTGGACGCGGAACAACTACTGGACCAGTGGGCCCAGCATCCGGAACAGACCGAAGAACTGGTAAAACTGCGCGACGAACTGCAACTGCTTTCCAGCAGCGCCACCACCGCCGGTCTCAACGAAATTCACGCCCTGGCCGCGGCCCTGGCCGCCTGCTACAGCGCGGTGGAATCCGGCCGCCTGGCTTGCAGCGAACAGATGCTGTCGCTGGCTGGTGAAGGCCAGGATGCTCTGGTCAACATGATGGACTGCCTGGCCGCCGGCCAGACCGTGCGCCCGGAACTGGGGCTGGTGGATTCGCTTCACGAACTGGCAGAAAACAGCGGCCCGGACGGCGATGGCCCTGGCCCCGGCGGACGTTCACCACACTGGGACGATGCCTTCTCTCACAGCAGCGCGGATCCCCAGGCTGTGGATAGCACCCCGGATACCAACAGCTGGGCCAGCAGTGGTGAATATCAGGCCCACATGGATCCGGAACTGGTCAGCCTGTTCCTGGAAGAGGCCGAAGATATTCTGGAATCCGCCAGCCATACCCTGGACCAGTGGGAACAGGGAGATGCCGGCAACGTGGATGGTCTGCAGCGGGACCTTCACACCCTCAAGGGGGGGGCCCGCATGGCCGCCGTGGCCCCGGTGGGCGATCTGGCCCACGAACTGGAAAATCTCTACGAAGCGCATCATAACGGCCAGCAACAAACGGACCCGGCCCTGTTTGCCCTGTTGCACCGTTGCCACGACCGGCTCGCCGAAATGATTGACGCCCTGCGCGGCGGCAGAACCCCGGACGACGCCCCGGAACTGGTCAGCGCCATCCAGGCTTTCCTGCGCGGCGACCGCACGCCGGACACCAGTGCCTCCCTCGACAGTG
This sequence comes from Alcanivorax jadensis T9, assembly GCF_000756655.1. Taxonomy (GTDB): domain Bacteria; phylum Pseudomonadota; class Gammaproteobacteria; order Pseudomonadales; family Alcanivoracaceae; genus Alcanivorax; species Alcanivorax jadensis. Next base: position 158,456 of record NZ_ARXU01000003.1, on the reverse strand, counting down.
AACCCCAGGCTCACGAAGCCGCTTCCGACTTTGCCGAAGACACCGGCAGCCCCGCGCCCGTTGCGGTTGAGGACGCGCCCGCCACTCCGGCGCCCCCTCAACCGGAGCGTGACCCGGAGCTGGTAGAAATCTTTCTGGAAGAAGCTGACGAGATTCTGGAATCTGCCGGCAGTAGCCTGGAGCAGTGGATCGGCGAGCAGGACAACCTGATCGAACTGCAATCCCTGCAGCGTGACCTTCACACCCTCAAGGGTGGCGCGCGCATGGCGGAAGTCAGCGAACTGGGCGATCTGGGCCACGAGCTGGAAACGCTTTATGAAGGCCTGGCGCAAAGCCGTCTGGCCATTGAACCGACCCTGTTCGATCTGTTGCATCGTTGCCACGACCAACTGGCGGAAATGGTAGAGGCACTCAAGGCCGGCCGGCCGCTGCCCCAGGGCGACACCCTGATCCAGGCGATCCACGGCTATGTGGCCGACCCGGCAGGATTCAGCCTGCCCGCTGTTGCGTCTGCTGCGCCAGCACCCGCAGAAGCTTCGCCAACGACGCCGACCAACCGGGAAGAACCGACGGCCACCCGCGAACAGCCGGACGAGGATTACAGCGACTGGGAATCGGACAGCGACCCGGAAATTCTGGAAATCTTCCTGGAAGAGTCCGATGAGCTGGCGGAAATCATCGATGCCTGCCTGACTTCCTGGAAAGACCACCCGGAAAGCACCGATTTCACCGATGACCTCAAACGCGCCCTGCATACCCTCAAGGGCGGCGCACGACTGGCCGGCCTGAAGCCGCTGGGCGACATCAGTCACGACTTCGAAACCTATCTGCTACAGCTGGAAAGGCGCCGCGAGGCGCCCACCCAGGAAGATTTCCAGCCCATGATCAACTGGTACGACCAGATTGTCCGGGGCATGGAATCAGTGGCCCGTAGCGCCCGCCGCCAGCCCGTCACCGCCCCGCAAGAGAGCGGCACGGCCATGGCACCGGCGGCCGAGAAGCCACAACCGCAACAGCCAAAACAGGATGACCGCCGCCAGCGTCAAAATCAGGCGCAACCCCAGGAAATGGTGCGGGTCGGGGCCGACGTTCTGGAAGCGCTGGTGAACCTGGCCGGGGAAACCTCCATCAACCGCGGCCGGGTAGAGCAGGGGATTTCCGAGTTCACCTTCAACGTGGAGGAAATGGGCAACACGGTACAGCGCCTCTACGAACAGCTGCGCCGTCTGGATTCGGAAACCGAAGCGCAGATCATGTCCAATTATCAGCAGGGCGTGGAACGGGGTGAAATCGACGAAGACTTCGATCCCCTGGAAATGGATCAATACTCCGAGCTGCATCAGATCACCAAGCAGCTGTCGGAATCCGCCTCGGATTTGCTGGATCTGAAGAACACCCTGCTGGACCGCACCAAGGACACCGAAACCCTGCTGCTGCAGCAATCGCGGATCAACACCGAGCTACAGGAAAAACTGATGCGCACCCGCATGGTGCCCTTCAGCCGCTTGGTACCGCGTCTGCGCCGTATCGTCCGGCAGATTTCCGGTGAAGTGGACAAACGAGTGGAATTCGATGTGCTCAACCCGGAAGGCGAACTGGACCGCTCCCTGATGGAACGGGTGGTCGCCCCGCTGGAGCACATGCTGCGTAACGCCGTGGATCACGGCATCGAAACCCGCGAAGGTCGACAGAGCGCCGGCAAGAACGACTCCGGCCGCATCAACCTGGAACTGGGCCGCGAGGGCGGCGAGGTAGTGATTACCCTGTCCGACGATGGCAAGGGCATCGACACCGACGCCGTGCGCACGAAAGCCGTGGAGCGCGGCCTGATCGCCCCGGACGCGCAACTCTCCGAGCAGGAAATCCAGCAGTTCATCTTCCACGCCGGCTTCTCCACCGCCGCCGCTGTCACCCAGATTTCCGGCCGTGGCGTGGGCATGGACGTGGTGGCCAGCGAGATCAAGCAGATGGGCGGCTCGGTGACCATCGATTCGCACAAGGGGCAGGGCACCCGTTTCATCATCCGTCTGCCGTTCACCCTGGCCATGAACCGGGCCCTGATGGTGAAGGCGGCGGAAGATACCTATGCCATCCCGCTCAACCAGATCGAGGGCATCGTGCGTATCAGCCCCTTCGAGCTGCAGCACTATTTCGAGGAAGACAACCCAGTCTACACCTATGTGGGCCAGGACTACGAACTGCAATACCTGGGCAATTTCGTCCATGGCACCCGCAGCCCGCACCTGGAAAGCCACACCACTCCCATGCCGGTACTGCTGATCCGCAGCACCGAACACACCGTGGCCATTGTGGTGGACAACCTGGTGGGTTCCCGCGAAGTGGTTGTGAAATCAGTCGGCCCGCAGCTGGCATCGGTGGCCGGCATCAGCGGTGCCACCATCCTCGGGGATGGCTCCGTGGTGATCATTCTCGATATCCACTCGCTGATCCGTGCTGCCCACGTGCAGGTGCCGACCCTGGGTGTCGCAGACATTCCGGTACTGCCCCAGGAACCGGTGCAGGAAGACGAAGAAGCCGAATTCAAGCGCGATACGCCGCTGGTCATGGTCACCGATGACTCGGTGACTGTGCGCAAGGTGACAACTCGCCTGCTGGAGCGCAATGGCTACGAAGTGGTCACTGCCAAGGACGGCATGGATGCCATCGCCAAGCTGGAGGATATCCGCCCGGATGTGATGCTGCTGGATATCGAGATGCCACGTATGGACGGCTTCGAAGTCGCCACCCACGTGCGCCACGACAGCCGCCTGCAAGACGTGCCGATCATCATGATTACCTCGCGCACCGGCGAAAAACATCGCGAACGGGCCTTCGATATCGGCGTGAACTGTTACATGGGCAAGCCGTTCCAGGAGAACGAACTGCTCTCCACCATTCGTGAACTGCTGGGCGAGTTGCAGGAAACGGGTAACGAATGACCGCACCGGGCCGGGTCGGCGTGATCGCCGACAGCACATTGCAGGGCCACCTGCTGTCCAGCGCAGTGAAGAGTCAGGGCTACCAGGTGGTCGTCAACACCGATCCGGAAGCCCTGGAAAAACGCTGGCTGGAAGAGGGTGCTCTGGATCTGTGGGTCGTAGACCTGTCCAGCGAGGATCGCTGGCAGGCTTTTCTGGATAACCTGCTGGAAGACGCCGCCGCCCCCATTTTGTTCTGTGATGGTCAGGCCCCGGCGCGTACCGATGCCCGTTACCCGAAATGGGAACGGCGGCTGGTGACCAAGCTGGTGGATTACATCGGCAAGCCGGCCGTAGAAGAGCGGCTGGACGTGATTCCCCAGCGCCCGCCACAGGTAAAAATCCCCACCCCGCGGGAATTCGAGACCATTCGCCCCGGCGACCGCCCCGAACGGGTCTGGGTACTGGGGGCCAGCCTGGGCGGTCCGGCAGCGGTAAAACTGTTTCTCGACTGCCTGCCGGCCAATCTGCCGGTGGCCTTTGTGCTGGCCCAGCATATCGACGACAGTTTCCTGGACACCCTGTGCGGCGTGCTGGGTCGGGACAACAACATTGATTGCAAAATAGGCGTGGACGGCAGCGCCCTGCGCCATGGCGAACTGGCCATCGCGCCGGTGGAATACGCGGTGAAATTTCGCCACGACGGTCGCATCCAGTGCACTGGTCAGGCCTGGGAAGGGCCCTATGCACCGTCCATTGATCAGGTGATACAGCACGTGGGCGAGGGCTTCGGTAACGCCTGCGGCGCTATCCTGTTTTCCGGCATGGGCAATGACGGCGCCATCGCCGCCCCCCGGCTGGCCGCCAGTGGCTGCCCCGTATGGGCACAGAGCGCCGATACCTGCGCCGTCAGCAGCCAGCCCGATTCTACCCGTGAGACGGGCTGCGTCAGTTATAGCGGCTCTCCGGAACAGCTTGCACGACAGCTGGTGGAACGGTTAAGAAGAGAATTAAAAGCAGAAGTACAGAAGCCGGGTGCCTGACACGGGCTACTGCATACTCCGGCTTACACTTTGAGGTTAACTATGAGCAGCTTGCCATCCGACATTTCCAGCCTGCTGATCCCCATGCAGGGGCGACCCTGGCTGATCCCCAACATCGTGGTCGCCGAAATCATCCCCCTGCGGCAACCGGATCGGCCCGGTCATGGGCCGGAATGGCTGCTGGGCTGGCTGAGCTGGCGGGATCAGAACATTCCGCTGCTGTCCTTTGAGAAACTCAACGAGTCCGGGCAGATCACCATTGGCCAGGATGCCCGCATCGCGGTACTGAATACCGTGGCCGGCAAGAGCACCTTCTATGCGGTGATCGTGCAGGGGATTCCGCGGATGATGAAAGTGGCCAAGGACGATCCGGTGGAAGAACCGGTAGACACCGGCCCCGCGGAAGCCATGTACATCCAGGTGGGCGGCGACCTGGCGGTGATTCCGGATCTGGATGCCATTGAAGGCGCCGTAGCAGGACTGCGGGACGGCGCATGATCGACCGGGAACGGCTGGCCGCTCTGGCAGCAGAACACCCCGCCCGCGCCGGGGTGTATCGCAATCGGTTCCCTACTCCCCGCCATGGCCTGGGTGCCTTCCTGCGCTGGCAATGGGACACCCGGGGCCAGTTTCCGCGCCATCAGCCTTTCCCTCTGCAGCAGCCGGATCAGCAACGTCTTGCCAACCCGGGACCACAACCGCAATTGACCTGGATCGGCCACGCTACCTTCCTGTTTCAGCACCGGGGCTGGAATTTGATTACCGACCCGGTCTTTTCCGAGCGCTGCTCACCGCTATCCTTTGCCGGCCCGAAACGGGCGGTACCGCCAGCCCTTACCGTCGATGATCTGCCGCCGATCAATGCGGTGCTGGTCTCCCACAACCACTACGATCATCTGGATCGGACTTCGGTAAAACAGCTACAGGCCCGGTTTGGTCGCGAGATTCTCTGGTTCGTTCCGACGGGCGTGGCTTCCTGGCTACGTAACCTGGGCGTGGAGCGCATTATCGAACTGGGCTGGTGGCAGAGTGAATACCACGGCCAGGTGGAAGCCTTCTGTCTGCCCGCCCAGCATTTCAGCGGCCGTGGCCCCGGCGATCATAACCGGACCCTGTGGTGTAGCTGGCGCCTGAACTTCCCCGATTTCAGCCTCTATTTTGCCGGCGATACCGGCTACGCCCCGCTATTCGATGAAATTGGCGACATTTTCGGCCCCGTGGACCTGGCCCTGTTACCCATCGGCGCCTATGAACCCCGCTGGTTTATGTCCCCGGTACACATAAACCCGGCAGAAGCGGTTACAATTCACCAGGAGATTCGCGCCCGCCAGTCGGTAGCCATGCACTGGGGCACCTTTGTGCTCACCGACGAGCCCATGGACGCGCCGCCCCGGGCCCTGGCCCTGGCGCTGCAAGAACAACAGATCGATTCCGAGACATTTCGGGTCCCGCAGCATGGCGAGACCCTGACAATTGAATTGCCATCATGAGTAAACAATATCAAGGCCGCCGCCTGTGGTTGGTGGTCCGTCTGCTTGCCTGGCTTCCACTGCCGCTAGTCACCGCCTTCGGGGCTTTTGTTGCCACCCTGATCACGCTGGTGCCACTGCGCTATGCCAGTGCCTACCGGGTGGTGCTGATCAATCTGCTGGCCACCCACCCGGCCATGAGCCTGGCGGACGCCAAACGCATCGGCCGCCAGAGCATGGCCGAACTGGGCCGTACCCTCACCGAATTCAGCCATGTCTGGCATCGCCCGGTGGAAGAAACCCTGGCCAGGATCACCCATATCCACGGCGAACAAGCCTTTCTGGATGCCTGCGCCTGCGAGCGGCCGGTACTCATGCTGTCCTTGCACCAGGGTAGCTGGGAAATCAGCAACCTCTATGTGGGTGACAAGGGCGACCGCGACAAGACCCTGATCATGTACCAGCCCCATCCCGCCACACTGATGGATGCCATGGTCAAGGCAGCCCGGGAGCGTACCGGCTCGGTGCTCATCCCCACCAACAGCCAGGGGGTCAAACAGGCCCTCGCCGCCATGAAGAGCGGCGGCACCCTGGGCATTCTTTCCGACCACAACCCGGGCAACCGCAGCAATCCCTGCGTGCCTTTTTTCGGCTACGAGGTCCCCACCCCGGCGCTGATCGACAAGCTGGTGCAACGCTACCGGCCTCATGTGTTCATTGTTTCCTGCATTCGTGGCCAGGGCGGCGTGAAAGACATCCACCTCCACTTCGAATCCGCCCCGGACATCGAACAGGCCAGTGACACCACCGAGATCCTCACCGCCATGAACACCGGCCTGCAGTGCTATATCGACCGCAACCTGGCCCAGTATCAGTGGACCTACAAAAGGTTCAAATGGGGCCCCAATGGTCGGCGTCGCTGGTATCGGCAATCCAGGGACCTGCTGGCGCGGATCGCGCAGGGCGAGGATCGCAAAGCCCTGGGCATGCACCCGGACACTGACAAGGATCAGTGAATGCCCGTTAAGCCCCGGTTAATCTTTATCCGGCATACTTCGGTCAATGGAACGGGAGCGCATCATGGCAACACGACCAACAAGCTGGCATGCATTACACAAAGGACTTCACTGGCTGGTGGTTTTGTTGCTGGTCATGGTCTGGGGAGCCGTCGAGCTCCATGAGTTCTACGAAAAAAGTGACCCCATGCGCGAATGGTGGAAAATGCTGCATTTTTCCCTGGGACTCACCACGCTGGCTATCATACTGATTCGGCTTTATGGCCGCGCCCTGTACCCGCGCCCGGCACCCATTGGCGCCGCCTGGCAGCATCACTTATCCCGTCTTGTTCATGGACTGCTCTATGGGGTGCTTCTCGCCATGCCCCTCAGCGGCTTTGCCATGCGCCAGTTCGCCGGCAAGACCATTGAAATATTTGGGGTTTTTAACGTGCCCCAGCTGGCGGCGGTCAATACTGACCTGGCCAAACAGATCGCCTTCATCCACAAGGAGGTGCTGTGGACCACGCTGCTGACCCTGATAGCCATCCATGTAGCAGGCGCCCTGTGGCACCATTTCATCGACAGGGACACTACCCTGAAACGCATGCTCCCCGGCAAACACAGCGACTGAGGTAATTGCCCGGCGGCGATGAAGGCGCCACAATTGCCCACCATCCCGATCGCCTGACAACCGGAGCATGCATGACCATCGAAAACGACAAGGTCGTTACCCTGCATTACAGCCTGTTCAACGCCGACGACGGCAGCGAAATTGAAAACTCCCGGGAAACCGGCGAGCCCATGGCGTACCTGCACGGCTATAACAACATCATCAAGGGCCTGGAAGCCGCCCTCACCGGCAAGGCTGTTGGCGACGAAGTCGATGTGACCGTCAGTCCGGAAGACGCCTACGGCGAATACGACAACACCCTGTTCCAGCGCATCTCCCGCAAGTATCTGAAACACGCCGGCAAGCTCAGCCCCGGCAAGGTGGTCACGGTGTCCACCGACGAAGGCCCGCGCATGCTCACCGTGCTCAAGGTAGGCCTGAAAACCGTGGACGTGGACGCCAACCACCCGCTGGCCGGCCAGTCCCTGCGTTTTGTGGTGGAAATCACCGATATCCGTGATGCCAGCGAAGAAGAAAAAGCGCACAAACATGCCCATGGCGTAGGCGGGCATCAGCACTGATCAGCTTCAAGCTGCAACGCGGAGAAGGCCTGATTGGCGCAAAGGCCTTCTCCGCGCCCCACCCCTTTCGCTTATCTCTTTAACTAAATTCCCTTCGCCTGGTCCGCGGCTGACCACCTCTCCCTGCACAGCTGACCTTAACCGCGTTGCAGCTTGAAGCTTGTCGCTTGCGACTTCTGATTTTCAGCCTTTTCCTACCGACTAACCTGTCACCAACGTGCTATCTTAGTTGATCAAAATAATGCACACGCTACAGGGGCACAGGAATGGATCTGCCAGAATACAGTTACTGGATTATCGCCGGGCTCGCCTTTGTGATCGCGGAATTCGCCGTGTCCGGGCTGGTCGTGATTTTCTTCGGGATCGCCGCGTTGCTGGTAGGCAGCCTCAAGTTCCTCGGACTGCTGGATGACACCGCCTGGGAACTGACCCTGTTCGCCCTTACCAGCCTGCTGTTGCTGGTATTTGTCCGTCGCGTGATCAACGACAAGCTGATGGGCAATGAGCGGCCCCGCGGTGAGGGCGAGGCAGACAGTGCCGGCCTGGTCGGTGGCCGCGCCACCGTGGCAGACGCCTTCAACAACGGCGTGGGCACCGTTTCCTACCGGGGCGCCCGCTGGCAGGCACAGTGTGCCCAGCCCCTGCATCCCGGCGACATGGTGCGCATCACCCAGCACGACGGCCTCTGGCTCACCGTAGAGCCCTGGATGCCAGGGCCGCAGACACCACCGGCTGAATGACCCCTATCGCCAACCCGTTTTCATCTCAACTCGCTAGCAATAACAAGGAACCCTATCCATGGCAGGTTTAATTATTTCCGCTCTCATCGCCCTCGGCGTTGTCATTCTGCTCTTCATGGTGATTCGCATCGTGCCGCAGCGGCAGGTGTATGTGGTGGAGCGGCTGGGCAAGTACCAGACATCCCTGGAGGCGGGCCTTCACTTCCTGATGCCCTTCATCGACCGGGTTGCTTACAAGCACTCCCAGAAGGAAATCGTCCGTGACGTGCCGCGCCAGAGCTGTATCACCAAGGACAACATCGAAGTCTCCATCGACGGCGTCATGTACCTGCAGGTAATCGATCCCAAGTCCGCCAGTTATGGTGTGGACGACTACGTGATGGCCGCCCAGCAACTGGCCCAGACCACCCTGCGTTCCGTGATCGGTAAAATCGATCTGGACAAGACCTTCGAGGAACGCGGCGAAATCAATATGGAAGTGGTCAAGGCGGTAGATGAAGCCGCACAGCCCTGGGGCGTGAAAGTGCTGCGCTACGAAGTGGCCGACATCAACCTGCCCGTGTCCATCAAGGACGCCATGGAGAAACAGGTTCGCGCCGAGCGTGAACGTCGCGCCGTGGTTGCCGAGTCCGAGGGTGAGCGCCAGGCCGCCATCAACCGTTCAGAGGGTGATCGCCAGGCCGCCATCAACCGCTCCGAAGGTGAGAAGCAGGAGATGATCAATATCTCCGAAGGTGAGAAGATGAAGCAGATCAACGAGGCGGAAGGTCGCGCCCGTCAGATCGAGCTGATCGCCACCGCTACCGCTGAAGGTCTGCGCCAGGTGGCCGGTGCCGTGAAAGAGGATGGCGGCGAAGAAGCCGTCAGCCTGCGCATCGCCGAGCAGTACGTATCCGCCTTCGAAAAAGTCGCCAAGGAATCCACCACCCTGCTGTTGCCCCAGGGCCTCAGCGACATCGGTGGCGCCGTGGCCGGCCTGCAGAAAGTCCTCAAGACCGTGGAAAAAACCCCGGCCTGATCTACCCCCCTCAGGAGCTTGCCCAGGCAAGCTCCACCCTCTCTGTAGGAGCACCGCTTGAGGTGCGAACCGGAGCGACCGTTGAGGTAACGCTGCCAGGGCGCCCCCAAAACCAGGATCAAAAGCACTTCCACCACAGAGGGCACAGAGATCACTGAGGAAAAGACGGGTTTTTCTCTGTGTGCTCTGTGCCCTCTGTGGTAGATCCGTCTTTTCAGGTATTTGGGGGATCGCGCCGCCAGCGACGCACCTGCAACAAGGCTTGCATTCCTTTCACCCCATCCCAATATCCTGAAGATCCCCAAGCCTCAAAGATTCAGGAGCCCCCATGTCCCGCCATTTCGAACAGGCCGACGGCCTCTGTGAAACTCCGGACGATGCCACCCGCGATTTCCTGTTCAACCAGACCATGCTGCGTATCAAGAACCCCACAACCAGCCTGGATTTCTATACCCGGGTGCTGGGCATGCGCCTGGTGCGCAAGCTGGATTTTCCGGAGATGAAGTTCAGCCTCTACTTCCTGGCCTACCTGGGTGAAGAGGAAGCGCGACAGGTACCAGAGGACGATGCCAAACGACTCACCTACACCTTTGGCCGTGAGGCCATGCTGGAACTGACCCACAACTGGGGCACCGAAGACGATGCGGACTTTGCCTACCATGACGGCAATGCCCAGCCCCAGGGATTTGGTCATATCGGCATCACCGTCCCCGACGTTTACGCCGCCGCCGAACGGTTTGAAAAACTGGGGGTCGAATTCGTCAAGAAACCGGATGACGGCAAGATGAAAGGTCTGGCGTTCATCAAGGATCCGGATGGCTACTGGATCGAGATCCTGCAGGCTGACATGATGGAAAAGCAGCAAAAGAACGACTGAAAGATGTCACTTTTCTGACAGTCAATCTGTTTTTTTGCTTTCCTCTCTGGCTGTCTCGTATTGTGTAAGGCTCGTGATTTTTGTCCAAGGCCCGGCACCCTCGCCGGGCTCACCTCAGGGGATCACCTATAATGAGTCAGTCTTCTCTTCTTACCAGCGCACAGCGTACTTCTTGCCAGGCCCGATCCGACCAGCCGGCCCCGAACGGCCCCCGTGCCAAGGCATTGCTGGCGCTGGACCAGGGCAACACCCAGCAGCAGGCCGCCGAACAAAGCGGGCTCAGTCTCGGTCAGGTGCGCTACTGTCTGCGCCGGTTCCGGACCGTGGCTCTGGACATCTTCGACACGGATAGCCCGGCCTCCACCTCTGCTCCGAAGGGCGACAGCAAGACCAAAAAAATTGATAAAGAAAAAAAGAAAACCGGCAAGAAAACCAAAGCCCTGAAACCCGTCAAAGCCAAAAGCGAAAAGTCTGAGAAAAAAGCAGACAAGAAAAGCACCAAGGGCACCAGCAAAAAGGGCAAGAAGAGCGACAAGAAGGACAACAAGAAAAAGTCCGGAAAAAAGGGCGACGGCAAGAAAGGCTCAAAAGGTAGCAAGAAGAAGAAAAAGAAATAGCCAAAAATCCCCCACCGGCGCGCATGTTACACTGGCGCATCACCACGGATAAGCATGGGGGTTTTCTTGCTGACGCGTCTTCCACCCTGGGTAGAAGTTGGAGCCTTTCTGCTCGCCTTTCTGGCGGGCAGTGTCAATGCGGTAGGACTGCTCGGCTTCAGCCACCAGTCCGTCTCTCACCTGACCGGCACCTCCTCGCTACTGGGCCTGGCACTGGCAGATCTGGCCCTGAGCAATGCGCTGCACCTGCTTTTCACCCTGCTGAGTTTTCTCGCCGGTGCTGCCCTGAGTGGCATGCTGATCACCAGCACCGCCCTGAAGCTGGGCCGCCACTATGGTTTTTCCCTGTTGATCGAAGCCGCGCTGCTGGTCATGGCCATGCTGTCACTGCAACGGGGCAGTGATCTCGGCATCTACCTGGCGTCCATGGCCTGCGGCCTGCAGAACGCCATGGTCACCACCTACAGCGGCTCCATCATCCGCACCACCCACCTGTCCGGCATCTTCACGGATCTTGGCATCATGCTCGGCAACCGGCTGCGAGGCATTCCCCTCAACGGCCGTCGGCTGTTGCTGTTCGTCTTACTGATTGGCGGTTTCGTCTGTGGCGGTGCGGTGGGAACCTTGCTGTTCCGGCTGCTGCATTTCACCGCGCTGATGGCCCCGGCCGCCCTGGCTGCATCGCTGGCAGTGGTGTACTGGCGTTATAGCCGCCGCTACCGGTAAAACGTTAATCCCTGTAAAGCTTTGCACCATTGCTGGCGCTGGCACAGACTGCTTTATTGAGAGGCCTAAATTGAAAGGTCCGCAAACAAGCTGACACGGTGGTGCGCTATGGGATGGGTTCAGTCTGCCTGGCTCGGTATGCTTATCGCCCTGTTGCTTGCCTGCCAGCCAACGGCAATTTCTCCACCCGCCACACAGTCTATCGGCGAACAGATTCGTGATCGCTACGAGCGAGCGCTGCCAGATCTTCTTCCCAACAAGCAGCGCCATTACGCCACCCGCCTTTACCGAATCACCGGAGACCAGGATTACCTGGCCATCATCTATCAGCACCTGATCAGCAACGCCGATTCCCTGCAACAGGACCTGAGCCAGTTACACAACCGCGAGTACCGGCTGAGCCGGGCCAGACAGATCGCTCGCGCCTACCGGGATGACACGGACAAACACCAGCGGCGTAAACAGCTACTGCTGGCCCACGATGAGATTCCCTTTGCCAAGAACCTGCTCTATTACCTGAACAAGGTGGACCAGCTCGGTCTTGCCGGGAAACCACCCTTTACCCAAACGGGGCAGGGTCTGGATTATCTGCGCCAGGTGGACTTTGCCCGCTTCATTCTCGACCCGGAGGTAATCGCCGCCTACTCACCGCAGCTGGCCAATATGGTCTATTACCTGCACGACCTGGGTATTCGTGATCTGCGGGAACCTTTTCAGCAGACCTTTCGTCATGTATTCCCGGACCAGCCGCCACAACCCGGGCCGGCTCTGGATGCCCGGGTCTACGGCATGACCCATGTGATCATCGCGGCCAGCGGTTACTACCAGAAGCCGATCCGCCGTCAGGACTTCGCCTGGATTTTCGACTATCTGGAGCGCCATCACCGGGAGCTGATCGTCCATACCAAAGCGGACATCTATACGGAAATGGCCCTGTGCTTTCTGCTGGCAGGGGAGAGCACCAGCCCGGTTGTCGGGGCCGTTCGCCAGGCACTGGAGCAGCGCTACGACCCACAGGCCGGCATGATCCCTTCGCCGCAGTGGGGCACTGATATGAACAAGGGGGAACACCGCAACGTGCTGGCGATCATGTTGTATCACTGGCCGGAGCAACTGCATCCGGGGCCGGATCTGAGCCGCTACCCGCTTTACCGGGAACACTATTTCGCGCCGCAGTATTAGTCCTTACTCACCGGCACCATCAACCTGCGGGTATCACTGCTGCCAGGCATAGTCCATCTGCCTGGCAGTGTCATCCGCCAGTTTCCGGCTGTGCAGCTTCTCCACCAGATGCAGACTCATGTCGATGCCGGCGGAAATGCCCGCCGACGTGAGGCGATTGCCATCTTCTACCCAGCGGACATTTTCCTGCACATCCAGCGCAGGGAAACGCTGTCGTAAATCAGCACTATCTTCCCTGTGAGTGGTGACCCGTTGATCCGTCAGCAAACCGGCCTCGGCCAGCAGAAAGGCGCCAGTACAGACAGACGTGACCCAGCTGGCGGCATCACCGGCCTCGCGAATGGCTTTCAACAGGGTAGGGTTTTCCATGCCAGCGCAATGCACACCACCGCTGACCAGCAATACATCCACAGACGGGTGGTCGGCGAGGGTGAAGTGACTTTTCACCGGGAAGCCACCTCTCGCCATCACCTCACGGTTTTCACTGATCAGGGACACCTGCCAGGGCGCACTATCACAGAGCCGGGCGGCAGTAGAGAACACTTCAAAAGGGCCGGCAAAATCCAGCACTTCGGCATCATCGTAGATCACAATCCCGATTTGCAGCATGGTCATTCCTGATGATTCATTTGGGTGGCAGGGTACGCACAAAGGCAAAGCAGTGAGATAACCAGTCCTGCAGGGCCGCATCATCGGCGGCGGTATCGGCGTCGATCATCAGCATGCCCTAACAGGCTGTTGAAAAGCCCTTTGCATGCTCAGTCTTTCAGGCTGGCTCGCAATCTAGGCGCAATGTTGAAGGTGTGTGTCCACCCATCGAGACATTGTAACAACGAGTGCGGGCCAGCCTGGAAGACCCGGAGGGCGCGGCCTGAAGGGCCCATCTGCTGCGCTTTGTCGCTAGGAAAGGGAGCCACCCTGTCCGTCGCGACAAAACGCAACAGCTGCACCCTTCAGGCCACGCTGAGTACGCAAAGGGCTTTTCAGCAGCCTGTTAATAGGTCGGCCGGTGAAATCCATCTCGCCGGCGCCTGGCTTGGCAAGCAGGGTGCTGTAGGCATCCGGCCCGACTCTGGCCATCAGCCGGTCACCAAGAATGCCGCAACACATGTTGCCGGCAATCATGAAACAGAGGCCACCGAACATGCGTTTTTCATCGGGCAGGGCACCACTGACCGCCAGCAATCCTTCACGGACACGCTCCGCCAGCTCCGCATCAAACGCCATCAGAAAACGGCGCGCAACGCATTGACGGTGAGGCCGATCAACACCAGCGAAGACAGGGCAAACAACACAAAACGTAGCTCGATCTTGTTGATCAGCGCCTGCAGTACCGAATGCACCATGCGGATACCCACATAGGCCCAGGCCAACGTCAGGTTGATACCGTCACCCTGGCCAAGCAGCGCCAACGAAAGGGCCACGGCATAGAACACCGTAGGCTGTTCCATCAGATGATTATAGTTATCCGCTTTCCAGCGAACCCTAGCGGGCAGGGTGCTCATCTGTTCGCCCCGGGGCGCCATCGGGTCCGGTTTCATCTTGGCGGCTTTCATGGCCGGCAATCGGGCCACATACATCCAGAGCCACATGACCATGGTCCAGGCCACCAGTACCACGACCGGGGCGATAATAGGGCTTGTCACTTGCATGTCTTTTCCTCGTGTCCCGTCTCAGCTGAAGCGCTCAGACCAGTTTTTCCAGAGCCGCCAGCAGCATGCCAACAAGAAAGGCTGCGATCAGAATGGCGGCTATTTTTGGCTTAGTCAGCGACGTTTCGGTCACTTGCAGATGTCTGTCGCCGCAGGCTGATACCCAGCCTGCTGCCGCCCCGCGACTCATTTTATACTGTCGGCATAACTGTCTGATCGCCGCTTTTTTTCCATGCACTTTCAGCGAGCGTTCCACATCTTGCGGTAACCGCATACCGTTTTCCTTCCCTGGTTATGGTTTTATTCTACTGGCTGTTCTTTCATAAGATTTTCATTCTCAAACCGGACCCCGTATCCATCCCCACTCCTTGAGGGTGATCAGCCAACTCAGCGCCTGCCCATCCAGCCAGTCCCGCAGAGGTGCGGCCTGAAAGCTGAAAACAAATGCGCCAACCAGGGCAATATTTATCACCACTACCAGCCAGAAAATAGTGCGAAAGGGCTGCTTTCGGGTCTTGTGACGGAAAAGCGGGCGCGCCAACAGGGCGCCGGGCCAACCGCCTGCCAGTGATAGAAAGTGCAGGGTATTTTCCGGTACCCGCTGACGTTCGTTAAGCGCCGCTCGCTTGTCCAGTGCGAACATGATGAATGTCAGAACCGCGATAAAAATCAGCAACGGCGCCAGAAAAAACCATAACGCATTTTTCGAGAAAAATAGCCAGAAAGCACCATAGAAAACGGCCACCACAAGCAGCGGCAACAGAAACTCTGGTAACAACAGATGTGCCGGCCGCCAGCATCGTTCCACATCGATGGCGCGTACCCCTTTGGCGGCATCGGGCTCTACCCGGAACAGGACCTTGTCTCCGTCTTTCGGACGCGACCGGATTTTTCCGAAGGCAGTGATGTGCACAAAAATGTCCCGCCCTTTTCGGTCGACAATAAAACCGAAACCCCGGGCATCATCCCAACGCTGTAGCGTACCGCTTTGTTTTTTCATTTTTTCTTCATGTCAGTGGGATTCAGACCAATGCCAGTTAGGCGTACTCAACAACCCCTGACCAACGACCTGCGTTTCGCCCAGTTCCTTGGTCAGCTCTACCCCATGGCAATCCGGGTGCTCATTCAGCGCCGCCACCAGCCGATTGGCGTGGCTGACCACCCATAACTGGCTGTGCTGGCTGGCCTGTTCGATCAGGCGGGCCAGTGCCGGCAACAGGTCCGGGTGCAGGCTGTTCTCTGGTTCGTTGAGCACCATCAGTGAGGGTGGCCGAGGGGTGAGCAGGGCGGCGATCAGCAACAGGTAGCGCAGGGAGCCATCAGAGAGCTCCGCCGCCGACAATGGTCGTAGCAGACCATACTGGTGAAACTCCAGCTTCAGGCGACCATCCGGCAACGGTTCGATGTTCAGCTTGGCACCGGGGAAGGCATCTTCGATGGCGGCGTCCAGGGCCATGCTGTCGCCCACCTCGCGGATGGTCTGCAGCGCCGCCGCCAGGTCTCGACCATCGTGATGCAGCACCGGCGTGCGGGTGCCGATCTGGACCTGGCGGGCCGGCGCCTCCCGGTCGGTGCGGAAATGATCATAGAAACGCCAGCCACGAATGCGTTCACGCAGGGCCAGCACCTCCGGCGCCGTGCGCGCATCGGCCACCTGGCTGAACAGACTGTCGAAGGTATTGAGATGGTCGGCCAGGGTTAACCAGCCGTTATCGACACGGGCTTTCACCAGTGGGCCACGCCGGTCCACCAGCGCCGCCGCCGGGCGATAGGCGCCGCCGGCCCAGATAATTTCCCGCTTGATCTCCGGGTCCAGGTTGAAGGCGGTGGTGCTGTCCGGTCGCGGCAGGCCCAGCTCGATCAGATAACCGAAATCCTCATCAGCAAACCCCAGCTTCAGCCGACGGCTATGCTGGCGCGGCCCGCCTTCCACCGGCACCAGCCCCTTGCGCATGGCGGTGCTGAGCGTTTCCGGCCCGGCCCAGAAGGTGGACTCCAGCCCGCCCTCACTGGCCAGCGCCGCAATCACATCATCCTGCGCCGTGGCTGCCAGCAACCGCAGGGCCCGGTACAGGTTGGACTTGCCGCTACCGTTGGCCCCGGTAATCACATTCAACGGCCCGAGCGGCAATACCAGCTCCAGGGCGGAGCGGTAATTACTGATGGCCAGGGTGGTCAGCATGTCTTGTCCTTGTTGTTATTCAGCGTCTAGCGACTAGCTTCGAGCTACTAGCAGGATGCCGCCACCGATCAGGCGCGGGCACTAAGCAATACGTTACGAGGAACAAGCTCGCGCCTGGTAGCTAGCAGCTCGAAGCTAGTCACTGCTTTCCCACGCCCACAACGCCGCCAGCAAGGCCACCGGCGCGGTCTCGGCACGCAACACCCGGTTGCCCAGGGCAAACGCCACAAAGCCGTTTTCCTCCGCCGCGCGCAGTTCCTCATCGGAAAAGCCGCCCTCCGGGCCGGTGAGCAGGGCCAATTCCGCTGTTCCTTTCAGGGCCGCAGGGGAGAACGGGCTTTTCCCAGGGTGGGCGATCAGTCGCAAGTCTGGCAGATCCCCGCTCAACCAATCCTTGAGCGACCTCACACCGGTGACCTGTGGGGGGCGGTTCAGGCCGCATTGCTCGCAGGCACTGATGGCCACCTGCTGCCACTGGCCCAGCTTCTTTTCCTGGCGTTCGCCCTTGAGGCGCACTTCGCAGCGTTCGGTATCCAGCACCACGATCTGCGCAGCGCCCAGCTCGGTGGCTTTCTGGATCGCATAATCCATGCGCTCGCCCTTGATCATGGGTAGCGCCACGGTCACCGCCAGCGGCGCTGTGCGGTCATCCGCCACAAACGCCAGCGGCTCCACGGTCACCGCCTTCTTGCCCACGGCAAGGATCCGCGCGGACCATTCGCCGCCGTGCCCATTGAATACCACCAGCTCGTCGCCCACCGCCATGCGCAGCACCTTGCCAATATGATGACTGGCATTGGCGCCCAGCTCGGTGGCAAGGCCGGACTGAAATTCCTGATCGTCGAAAAAGCGGCGGGCCATGGGATCTCCGTCATCAATGGGTGCCAGTGGGAAAAGCAAAAGGCTACCATAGCGCCGGTCGAAGAGACTGCTATCGAGTGAGAGATTCATGGGCGAAATCGTTCGTTCCCCGTTCCAGCCCCCTGTGTGGCTACGCAACCCGCACCTGCAAACCCTGTGGGGGCCACTGGGCCGGGCGTTGCCGGAGGTGGAGCGGCACAGCGAATGGCTGCCGCTGGCGGATGGTGACCAGCTGTTGCTGGACTGGGCCGGGCCGCAACCCCACCCCGGTCAGCTCACCGTGATCCTGCTCCACGGCCTCTCTGGCTGCAGCGATTCCCACTATATGCGTGGCATTCAGAAGGCGCTGGCCGATGCCGGGGTGCGCTCGGTGGCGATCAACAGTCGCGGTGCCAAGCAGCCCAATGACACCGCCCTGTGCTACCACGCCGGGGAAACCGACGATGTGGATGCGGTGATCGAGCATGTCTTTGCCCAGGACCCCACCGGCAATCGCATCGCCATCGGCGTGTCCCTGGGTGGTAGCCGGCTGCTGAACTGGCTGGCTCACCGGGACAACGGCAAACTGACCGCAGTGGCGTCGGTGTGCGCGCCCTTGCGGCTGGACCTGTGCGCCAATCGGCTGGATCGGGGGCTGTCAAAGCTGTACCGCCAACATCTTCTGAAGACCCTGCTCGGCCAGCTCGGTGACAAGAAGCGCCATCTGGACAAGGTAAACCCGCCGGAGGCCAAACGCCTGCACCGGCTGAACATGAACGGTATCCGTTCCTTCTGGCGTTACGACGACCAGATCATCGCGCCACTATATGGTTTTCGGGGAGCCTACCATTACTACGCCCAATGCTCTGCCGGGCCCAAACTCCTGCAGATCCGCACCCCCACACTGATGTTGCAAAACCGTGACGACCCCTTCATGACCCCGGATACCCTGCCGCGCCAGGAAGAGCTGGGCCCGGCGGTGACCCTGGAAGTGAGTGAGTACGGCGGCCACGTGGGCTTTATCAACCACGGCCCCCAGCGCTTCTGGCTGGAGCAGCGGTTGATGGCGTTTGTGCAGGGGTTTGGGTTTCGTTGAGAGGTGCGAGAGGGGGCAGGGCTGCGCTAACCCAATAACAATATGGGGTCATGCCAGATCGCAATGGAAGCCAGTGAAATGTGAGGTTTGACCCCGTACCCTCGAACTGCCACGTTTTGTTGGGGGTGCCCGCCTCATAATTGCTCATATATTACTTCTTTTTGATTGCTCCCACTGCTTGAATAGAACGCTTTTTTGTCGTATTCAGAAAGGCCCTCCCTTGCCATCCAATCAGAATACTCTTTGAAGGATGGTGGATGCAGCGGTGATTCGCCATTTAAAGAGATACGCGGAACTTGGGGAGCTATATCCCTGTAGTACTCTTCAGCATCTTCCCTGATTCTAAAATAGTTCACTTTGGCAGCCATCATTCGCCCCGTATTCTTATAAAGGACAAGCGCCCACACGTGATCATCAGGGGCTTCATCATGATGCAGGATTATCTCCTTAACACCATCGACAATTTCTGCCGTTACTTTGCATATGTAAAAGACAAACAACCTATCGTCGTAGTATTCCTCTCCACGAAACTCAATCGTCATCACCAGCTCCGACTTTTATTTTTGAATACACGTCAACGAAAGTACTGTTCGCCTCTTCAGCGTTTAGCCTGACACGGTCCTCTAACTGGGAAGTGTTATGCTCTACTAGCTTTTGAATAAAAACGTCAAAAAAACCCATTGGGAAAATAAGAAGTAGAACCACAGCAATTAGCATAATATCTAGAACCCATTCCTGCCCTCCAAAATAAGCTAATAAGATGAGAACCGCCAAAGAATGACGTATCCATCTAACTATTGAAAATAGCTTCATAGATAATTTGATATCACTTTGCTGGGACTTACTTTCAAACATGTCCACCACCCCCTTTTTTAATTATTTTTTAGCACGACCGCCCTAGCGCCTAGCACAGCCGCCGAAGGTAGGCCCGCTGCTTCTTGTTAACTTTTACTGCCCGTATCCCTTTCTCTAAGGTCTATTATTATTGCAATAAATTTGATTGATAAGTACCAAACGGTAATCCCCAATAAAGACTCTAGCATCCCTTTGCCGGGCAATCTCATTGGCTCCAAGAGGTATTGAGCGGTGCCAATAAACAAAAAGAATGATGCGAAGAATGCACAAAGACCCACAATCACCTTGATCCTCTCCGCCGCATCTCCACCTACCTCTTCTAGAACGACAATTGCGAATGGTCCGGTAATCGCGAAGACAAATAGAAATGGCGTTAATACACCAAAGCCAACCCACTCCGAAATATAATTGAAGTAATCTTCCATAGCCTTCCTAAAGTTAACGCCCGCAGCACGGGCGCAATTGGAGCGCAGCGTAAATTGTGTCCCAGTGACTGCGCTTGTTATGAGTCACGGCGCCGAGCTTTAACAAAATACTGAATAATCATGATAAATATCGATGCAACTATGGATGCAACTATCCCCAAACCGAAACCGATCCATCTCTCTGTCTTTGCTGACGCTTTTGCTCTCGCCTCTTGTGCTGAAAATAAAGTTTCTACAATCTCTTTGTCGGCGCTAACCAATGGCTGTAGCTTGCTTTTTTCTTCTTTTAACTCTTCAAGAGAGTTTTGGTTATCAACCATCTGGTTTCGCTGCTGCTGAATGAAAGACAGAAGTGTTTTCACATTCTCCTCTGTTTCATTAAGCTGATTAATTTGGTTGGTGAAACTCAAGTCTTCTGCAAGCTTCGCCTCACGCTTTAGGGTTGCTTGTTCATTAAAGTAGAGAGCAAGCACTATTCCGAGCACACCTACTATAAAAGATACAGCACTTGTCACTTTAGGTGAGTTTATATACGCATGAATCCAAGCTTCTGCCGCCTGTTTTGCAATAGGAGCGCTTATTGCCTCAATTATTTTGTCGGCTTTTTGCGTATTGCACTGACGACATGCCGCAGCTAAATTTTCTCGTTCATCAGTTCCGCCTTTACTTCGCGGCATTTTATGGTCTATTGAGGCATTACTCTCATTGAGAGCAACACCACAATATTCACACTTCCATCCTGCTTCCTCGAAAACTTGTTTTTTCAGCGATTGTGTAATTCTCACGAGATTCCTTAAGACTCATAACAGGTATTAGGAAGCCGGCTCGAATATCCAATGAACACGCCGGCTTCATATCACCAGATACAAATTTGCATATCGAAAGATAAAAGCAGAAAAGTCAGTCAGTTACAAACTGGTCGGTTTACGCATGATTCAATATGTTGACCTCTTCTTTTCCCTGACCCAATAACCCTGATCATAAAGACAGAGTGATTGAGAATAGGATCCAGCCCATGCACAAGGAGCGTACAGGCCGCCCCATAGAGGCAAACAACCATCGGTTATCAACCGCCTATGTTTGAAGGTGAGTGGTGGGGGTGTATCCGGAAAAGGGCAATGCCCCTGCGTCTTCACCAAGAGGGCACAGAGCACATTGGGAAAAGAGGATTCTCCTCAGTGTTCTCTGTGCCCTCTGTGGTAAACCATTTTTTACAGCGGTTGAGGGGAAAGGGCAGCTATTCGCTGCCGGTTCTGTCCAGCCCGGGCACATGGCCGAGCAGCAACGCCGAGGTCGTATCCACGGCCCGGTAGCGGGCCTTCATTTCTTCCAGGTGTTCGCGGGCTTCGCCGCGCAGGAAGGGTTCTTCCAGGCAGATGATCTGGTAGATGCCGTGGCGCATCAGGGATTCATCCAGGGCTTCATCGGCGGCCGCATCCGGGCGCAGGCCATGCACCAGTGCCGCCCAGGAGGACATCAGCACCCAGGTGTTCACCATCAGCCCCTGTAACTGCTCGTCATCCACGTCGATAATGCCGCTGCTGCGCAGTTCGCCGTAAATCACCAGTCCCCGTTCCAGCACCACCTCCACAAAGGCCTGGTAGCGCGCCGCCAGCGCCTGGTCGGCATGCAGAAAGTGGGTCAGGTCGCGGTGGAAAAACCGGTACTGCCACATGGACGCCAGCAACCCCTCGAAATAATGGGTCTTGATGGTCCAGGTCAGCGGCCCCTGGGGGGCTTCCAGCAGGGCCAGCAAGTTCTGGCTGTAGCGCTCGAACAGGGCGGCCACGATGGTGCCCTTGTTACGGAAGTGGTAGTAGAGATTCCCCGGGCTGATGCCCAGCGCCTCGGCGATGTGATTGGTGGTCACATTGCGTTCCCCTTCGCGGTTGAAGAGGGTAAGGCTGGTGTTGAGGATGCGTTCCTTGGTGCTGGTCATTGTAGGCCAAATGTTGTGATTTCATTACCGCAGGTTGACTCCTAGAGTAATTACTCTAAAAATCAGACTCAAGGTTAATTTTTGATCGGCAATCAGCACTGCCGGTCTTGTCATCATACATAATCCTGAAGCCGCGGCTTCAGCGCGGATGGATGGCGTAAGAATTTGCTGTCACAGGGGATTTTCTGAAGAAGCGTCGCATCAGGGAATGCGATCGACTGAAGAAAATTTTCTGTGGCGGCAAAGGCTTGCGTCAGACGCCGCGATGAAGTCGTGGACTCAGGATAAAAAAAGCCTCGGGAGGCAAGTGACCATGGTCGCCGAAGTGAAAGATCTCCACAGCAACAATGCCGACATCGAACGCATGCAGCAGATTTTCGCTGCCCAGAAAGCGGCCTACCGCCAGCACCCTTACCCCAGCGCGGAACAGCGCATTGAGCTGATCAACCGCATCAAGCCCCTGCTGCTGGACAACCTGGATGCCTGGATCGAGGCCCTCAACAACGATTTCACCACCCGCGCCGCTGACGAAACCAAGCTGGCCGAGATGTTGATCACCCTGGAAGGGCTCAAGTACACCACCAAGAAGCTGCGCAAGTGGATGAAGCCACAGAAGCGTAGTGTCAGCGCACTGAGCTGGCCGGGCAAGACCTGGGTGGAATACCAGCCGGTGGGCGTGGTGGGCATCATCGTGCCCTGGAACTATCCGATCCAGCTGGCTGTGGTGCCCCTGATCACCGCCCTGGCCGCCGGCAACCGGGTGATGATCAAGATGAGTGAAGCTACCCCGCGCACCGGTGCCTTGCTGGAGAAACTGATCGCGGACACCTTCCCGGAAGAACAGGTAGCGGTGATCAATGGCGAGGTGGATGTGGCCCAGGCGTTCTCCAGCCTGCCGTTCGACCACCTGCTGTTCACCGGCTCTACCACCGTGGGCCGCCACATCATGCGCGCCGCTGCCGCCAACCTGACCCCGGTGACCCTGGAGCTGGGTGGCAAGAGCCCCTGCATCATCGGCCAGGACTTCCCCATGAAGGATGCCGCCGAGCGTATCGCCTTCGGCAAGTGCCTGAACTCCGGCCAGACCTGTGTGGCTCCGGACTACATCCTCTGCCCGGAAAACCGGGTGCAGGAATTCGTGGACGCCTGGAAAGCCCAGGTGGCCCAGTCCTACCCCACCATGGTCAACAACCCGGACTTCACCGCCATCATCAACCAGCGCCAGTTCAGCCGCCTGCAGGGTTACCTGAAGGATGCCAGCGAGAAGGGCGCCGATGTCATCGAGATCAACCCGGCCAATGAAGACTTTACCGGCAGCCAGAAAATTCCCCATACCCTGGTGCTGAACGTGACCGACGACATGCAGATTGCCCAGGACGAAATTTTCGGCCCGCTGATGATCGTGGTGCCTTACAAGAACCTGGATGACGCCATCGAGTATGTGAACGAGCGCCCCCGTCCGCTGGCCCTGTACTACCTGGACTGGAACCAGAGCAACTGTGACCGGGTGCTGAAGAACACCCACTCCGGCGGTGTCTGCCTGAACGACACCATTTCCCATGTGGGCGTGGACGACATTCCGTTCGGCGGCGTGGGCGATTCCGGCATGGGCGCCTACCACGGCCCGGAAGGTTTCCTGACCTTCTCCCAGGCCAAGGGCATCTACAAGAAGGGCAAGTTCAACGCTACCAAGTTCATCCTGCCCCCCTATGGCCGTGGCATGCACAAGATGATTGATAAGTACTTTTTGAAATAACAACGACGGTTACAGTGTAACCGCCACCTTGCTGTAGGAGCGGCGCTCGAGCCGCGAACAGCCTCATGCAGTAACGAGGCACTAGAAGCGAGTTACGAAAGACGAAGAGCGGGTTGGGGGTTTTCGAAACTCGCTTCTCGCAACTCGTACCTTGTTGGTTCGCGGCTCAAGCGCCGCTCCTACAAATAACCACTAACAACAATATAGAGTGCGTTATGGATCAGGGACTCAATCGCCGCAGCTTTCTCAAGCTGGGCGCCGCCGGTAGTGCCTTGCTGGCCACTGGCTCCACCCTCACCCTGCTGACCGGCTGTTCCAGCAATGATGGCCCGGCGGCGGGCTATCGCCATTTCCGCCAACAGGACGTGGACCTGCTCACTCCCCTGGTCGGCGCAGTGCTGGGCAAGGCCCTCACCGACGTGGGGGCCAGTGCCGAAGACGGCATGAAAGCCTACGACGACCTGCTCGACGGGGCCATGCCCGGCACCCGTGCCACGCTCTTTCAGATTCTCGATCTGATGCAGCTGGGCGCTGCCCGCTGGTTTATCACCGGCACCTGGGCCAGCTTTGCCGAGCAAAGCGAGGACGAGCTGCAACAGACCCTGGCCCACTGGTCCTCCAGTGATCGCGGCCTGTCGCAGATGGCCTTCAAAGGCCTCACCCAGCCCATGTTCATGGCCTGGTATGTGAAGCCTGAGGCGGCGCGCAGTACCGGTTACCCGGGCCCGCCGCAGGTGATCATCACGCCCGAGGCAGGTATCCCGGCAGCGGATACGGCACCAACCGCCACCTCCTGATGGATCTTCACCCTGCCTGCGGGCAGGGCGATCTGGTTTTAGCGTCAAGCGTCCGGCATCTTGCAGCCGGCGCAAAACAACAAGGACAA
Source organism: Alcanivorax jadensis T9 (assembly GCF_000756655.1). Taxonomy (GTDB): domain Bacteria; phylum Pseudomonadota; class Gammaproteobacteria; order Pseudomonadales; family Alcanivoracaceae; genus Alcanivorax; species Alcanivorax jadensis. Next base: position 134,046 of record NZ_ARXU01000003.1, on the reverse strand, counting down.
CGCCATGCAGGACCTGTCTTCCCTGCCCATCAAGGGCATCAATGACCCGTGGAAAACCGGTATCAAGAACGGCTGGGATGTCATTGACGGCCGTACCGTTTCCGCTGACCGCACTCTGGAAGCGGATGTGGTGATCATCGGCACCGGTGCCGGCGGCGGCGTCAGCGCAGAAATTCTCACCCAGCGCGGGCTCAAGGTGATTCTTATCGAAGCCGGCAAGCTGATGAGCTCTGACGACTTTACCCTGAACGAAGGGCAGGCCTACCGGGACCTCTATCAGGAGGGCGCCATGCGCGCCACCAAGGATGCCGGCATCACCATCCTGCAGGGCCGCACGGTAGGCGGCACCACCGTGGTCAACTGGACCAGCTCCTTCCGCACCCCCAGCGAAACCCTGCAGTACTGGCAGGACACCTTCGGGGTGGAAAACCTGCTGCGCCAGGATCTGGACCCCTGGTTCCAGAAGATGGAAGAGCGTCTCAAGATCAGCCAGTGGATCATGCCCCCCAACGCCAACAACGACGTGCTGAAAAAGGGCTGTGAAGCGCTGGGCTGGGAATGGGCGGTGATTCCCCGCAACGTGGAAGGCTGCTGGAACATCGGCTACTGCGGCATGGGCTGCCCCACCAATGCCAAGCAATCCATGCTGGTGACCACCCTGCCCATGGCCATGAACAACGGTGCCACACTGATTCACAGCGCCCAGGCCCATCGACTGCTCATCGACGGCGACACTGTCACTGGCGTGGAAGTGCGCCCGCTCAACAACGACAAGGTACCCACCGGCGCCACGGTCACCGTCAAGGCGAAAACCGTGATTGCCTCCGGCGGCGGCATTCAAACTCCGGCCCTATTGATGCGTTCTGAGGCTCCGGACCCCCAAAGCAGGGTGGGCAAGCGCACCTTCCTGCACCCCACCACCTTCACCTTCGGCATCTACGACAAGGAAGTGGCGCCGTATTACGGTGCACCACAATCCCTGTATTCCGACGAGTTCGTGTTCAAGCATGGTGTGGATGGCCCGGCGGGTTACAAGCTGGAAATGATGCCCATGCACCCGGGCCTCACCGGTGCCCTGATGGGCGGTTACGGGGGCGATGCCCGTAACGAAATCGAGCGACTGCCGAACCTGGCATCCTCCATCGCCTTGCTGCGCGATGGTTTCCACGCCGACAATCCCGGTGGCAGTGTGGAGCTTCGCGACAATGGCGAGCCGGTCATCGACTACCCCGTTGACGACTATCTGCTGGAAGGCGCCAAACGTACCCACCTGACCATGGCGGAAATGCACTTCGCCGCCGGCGCCAAAGAGATTCGCCCCAGCCACAGCCACGCTGGCTATTACAAAAGCTGGAAAGCCGCCAAAGACGCCATCAACAACTTCGCCTATGACCCGGTGATCACCGGCCTCGGCAGCGCCCATGTCATGGGCGGTTGTGCCATGGGTCAGGATGAGTCCCAGTGCGTGGTCAACAGCGACGGCAGCTACAAGTACCTGAATGGCCTGTACATTATTGACGGCTCGGTCTTCCCCACCAGCCTGGGGGTGAACCCGCAGCTCACCATCTACGGGATGAGCGCCCGCAATGCCACCGCCCTGGCGGACAAGCTGAAAGCCTGACCCGCTCCTGACTCACCCTGCTCCGGTTGCCATAACGGAGCAGGGTGCTCCACCCGTCCCCCCGATTTCAGCACGAAAACCTCAGGTAGCAGGGGAAGCCGGACGCCAAATAAGGTATAAGTGCGGCATGAAAACCCCGCAACGATTACAACCCCTGGTAGATGACGGTCTCATCGACGAAGTCATCAGCCGTCTTATGAGTGGCAAGGAAGCCGATATCTTCGTGGTCCGCTGTGGCGACGAGATCCGCTGCGCGAAAGTCTACAAGGAAGCCGCCAAACGGAACTTCAAGAAAGCCGCCCAGTACCGGGAAGGCCGCAAGGTCCGTAATAGCCGGCGCAGCCGGGCCATGGAAAAGGGCTCCAAGTTCGGCCGGGAACAGCAGGAAAAGATCTGGCAGAGCGCCGAGGTGGATGCCCTGCGCCTGCTGGCCGAAGCCGGCGTGCGCGTGCCCAAGCCCTACGACATGCTCGAAGGGGTGCTGCTGATGGAGCTGGTCACCGACGATGAAGGCGACGTGGCCCCGCGCCTCAGTGAGGTGGTGATGTCCGCCGAGCAGGCGGAAGAAGACCACGCCCTGATGATGCAATACGTGGTGCGCATGCTGTGCGCCGGGATCATCCACGGCGACCTGTCCGAGTTCAATGTACTGGTGGATGACTACGGGCCGGTGATCATCGACCTGCCCCAGGCCGTGGACGCCGCCGCCAACAACAGCGCCGAAGCCATGCTCTACCGGGACGTGGACAACATGACCCGCTATTACGGCCAGTACGCTCCGTCACTCCGTGGCAGCCGTTATGGTCAGGAAATCTGGGCCCTGTATGAAAGCGGTGAACTGACCCCGGACAGCGAACTCACCGGCCAGGTGGAAGACGACGGCCACATCGCCGATGTGGAAGACGTGCTGGCAGAGATCAAGGCGGCATTCGAGGAAGAACAGGAACGCCGAGAGCGGCTCAGCGGCGACGCAGAGGACAGTGGTTACTGAGCCCATACCGTTCAACCAAGGCCTCACGTTCGGTCAAGACTCACCCTGCTATTCCGTTACCCGTTGGAGCTTTGCTCGCAAAGCGAACCGCTTGAGTATCGGCCACGCCTTTCGCTTTGCGAGCAAAGCTCCAACGGCTAATGGTGGTGCCATACGCAACCGTCCTGCCGCAGACATTCCCGATCACCCAGGCGGCACGGGACAGAAGGCTCAGTAATTGTCGCGACGCAGCACAAAGAAAAACGGCTGCTTCATGCCTTTCAGATCCATGATGCCGAGCACGGTGTTGGCATCTACCTTGCGGAACACATCATTGATGGGCAGGTTGTCGTAGGACATGGTGGCGGAGGTTTTTCCCCGGTAGTTCACCATGCGCAGGCGGGCGGCGGACTGGCGCCCGGACAGCAGTGGCAGCATCCACTGGAACAACTTGCCGACCCGTTCTGACTTCAGGAACGGCAACCGGTCGAGCAGGCCCAGCCCCGGCATCACCAGCAGCGGTTTCACCGTCGTGAGCTCACCGGACGCCTTGCGAAACACCAGCGGGTGCACATGCTCCGCACTGTCAAAACGCTTGCCGTGCCAGTGACAACGCTCCAGCACCCCATCCAGCGGATGACCGGTTTCGAAGCCTTCGCCTTTCCAGGCACCGATCATGAAATCCGTCTCAATAGGCTCCAGCGCATCATAAAGGGCCAGTGCATCGTCCGGTGATACCCGGCCGGCCTGTTGCGCCGCTGCAAAACTGATTGTTTTCAATTTGCTTTGATCTGCCTGTGACGCACCCATGCTCTACTCCCGGAAACCGTGTTAATGATGGGCTCTTACGCTAAGCAGAGTGCGGCGGAATCACCAGCGCTTGTGCGCTATTGTCAGGCAATGACGTTCACCAAAAACATCATTGATTGACCAAAACGGTCTTTTGCTAAAAAACGGATAGAAAAAGAGAAAAATCATACGATATTGTTTACTGCACACCCGGCAGCATCGACATCTTTAGCCTGTGTTTTCCTCAGTGAACTCTGTGCCCACTGTGGTAACAATCACCCCTTGCAGCGTCCTTCTTCGCGCAATGCCGCCGCGCTGTCTTCCAGCCGTTGCTGTTCCCGGCCCAGCAGGGCACTGACCTGTTTCAGCTCGCGAATCTTGTCGTCCACCGCCGCCTTCTTTTCCGCCATCAGCACTGCGCCCTGTTCGCAATCGATGCTGTCGCTGCGCAAGGCATCGAGCACTTCTCGAATCTCACGCAGGGAAAACCCCAATGCCTTGAGCTGACGCACCATGGCGACTCGTTCCACCGCCTTTTCCGGATAGTCCCGGTAATTATTGCCACGCCGTTCCACTTCCTGGAGCAGGCCGGCCTTTTCGTAATAGCGCAGGGTGTGGCGGTTCACGCCGGTGCGCTGTTCCAGTTCTGCGATCTGCATGGCCGCCTCTCAATTTGCTGTTGACCTTAGAGCATACTCTACCCTTTAGGGTGGTGGCATACCCCATCACGGAGACCTGCCATGACCCTGCTCATCACCGGCGCCACCGGCTTTATCGGCCGCCATGTCTGCGCCCAGTTAACCCATGACCATGACATTCTGGCGGTATTGCGCCAGCCGGATAGCCAGCTTCCCGCCCTGCGCCAACAGGTCAATGCCTTGGGCGGGCAGGGCGAGCGCCTGCAGGCGGTGCAGGGCGACCTGGATCTGCCCAGCCTGGGCCTGCCGGAGAATCTCGCTGCACCTCAGGCCATCATTCACCTGGGCGCCCGCTTTGCCTGGCAACTGGATCGCGCCACCGCCCAGCGCACCAATGTGGCCGGCAGCCTGGCGGTGGCCGAGCTGGCCCGCCGCCATGGCAGCCGCCTGGTCTTTATCAGTGGCTTCATGCTGGAAAACCGGGAGCATCTGCAACGACTGAGTATCACCAGCGACGACCCGGATCAGGTGGACTGGCAGCACGTCTACCGCCGGGCCGGCGGTTATGAAGCGAGCAAACTGGAAGCGGCAATCCGGGTACGCGCCCTGGCGGCAACCCACGATCTGAACCTGGTGGAAGTGCAACCCGCTACCGTCGCCGGCCACAGTCGTACCGGCGCCCTGGATAGTGCCCAGCCACTGTTTGCCCTGCTCGACAACCTGGCACGGGGGCGGATGGCCATGGTCCCGGGCAGCCCCGAGCACTGGCTGCCGCTGGTGGCCGTGGATCATCTGGCGGCCCTGATTGCAGTGGCCGCCACCGCTGACAGCGTCCCGCAGCGGCTACTGGCCCTGGACCCGACCACGCCCAACTTGCAGGGCCTGCTGGCCATCGCCGCCGATATGCTGGACCGGCGCGCGCCGCAGCGGCACCTGCCGATACCAGTACTGGCGGCGTTGCTGCGCCTGCCGGGGATGCCAAGGCTGATGAACACCTGGCCGGAGGCCCTGCACTTTATCCAGCCCACCCGCTTCGACACCACCGACACCGACCATTTCCTGAACCAGCAGGGCCTGGCACGCCCTGCCATGGAGGCGGTTATTGCCCGCAGCGCCCGCTGGTACCAGCAACACCATGGCAATCCAGCGGCCCCGCAACCGGCCTGACCCTGCATCTTTGCTGGCGCTTGGGGTATGCTTGCGGGCATTGTGGGTGCCCGGCCCGGCGCCGGGTACGGTATTCAGCGACAAAGCGAGCCAAGCATGACCAACCGCGTAATCTACCCAGGCACCTTCGATCCGATCACCAACGGCCATCTGGACCTGGTCGAACGGGCCGCCAAGATGTTTGATGAAGTGGTCGTCGGCATTGCCGCCAGTGAAAAGAAAGGGCCCCTGTTCAACCTGGAAGAACGTGTCGACCTGACCAATCAGGTACTGGCCCATCTGCCCAATGTACGGGTCACCGGCTTCTCCAAACTGCTGGCCCACTTCTGTAAGGAAGAGGAAGGCAACATCCTGCTGCGGGGCCTGCGGGCGGTGAGTGATTTCGAATACGAATTCCAGCTCGCCAACATGAACCGGCAACTGGCACCGGACCTGGAAACCGTGTTCCTGACCCCGGCGGAGCACCTGTCCTTTATTTCCAGTTCGCTGATTCGCGAAATCGCCCTGCTGGACGGGGATGTGAGCAACTTCGTGCCGCCGCTGGTCGCGGAAGCGCTGGAGCAGAAACGCCAGGAAAGAAAGAAACGATAGCGGCACCCGACAGCGCGAGTCAGCCCCTGCATACAGCCAGGCCAACCCCGCGAACCGGAACCAGTCGCGGGTAGCGGCTTTTCAGAAGCGGTAGCCTTGGATCGCGTTGTCAGAATAGCCACTCAATAATAATAACGCTGACAAACTGCTGTAGGAGCGCCGCTCGAGGCGCGAAGCGAACCCGGGAAACCTTTCCCAAGCAGGTTCGCGCCTCGAGCGGCGCTCCTACAGAAATATCCGCATCCACGGAGGAACCATGCGCATTCTGCTTCCCTTGCTACTGCTGATCACCATTACTGCCCAGGCCGCCGGGCCGGGCAAGAACGCGGTAGCGAGCGCTCACCCACTGGCTACCGAAGCGGGCATGGAGATCCTCAAGCAGGGCGGCAATGCCTATGATGCGGCCATCGCCGTGGCCGCGGCACTGGCGGTCGTCGAGCCCTACTCAGCGGGTATGGGCGGCGGCGGTTTCTGGCTGCTGCATCGGGAAAGTGACGGCCTGCAGACCTTCGTGGATGCCCGGGAAACCGCCCCGGACGCCGCCATCCCCACCATGTACCAGGATCGCGATGGCAAGGTAGTGCGTGACTGGGCACTGAACGGCCCCAGCGCCGCCGGCATCCCCGGCCAGGCCGCCGCCTTTGTGCACCTGGCGGAGAACTACGGCAAGCTGCCCCTGAAGACCTCCCTGGCCCCTGCCATCCGGCTGGCCAAAGACGGCTTCGAGGTGGAAGCGCATTACCGTAAACTGGCCGGTTACCGGGAAGATGTGCTCAACCGCTTTCCGGAAGCTGCCGCCATCTTCCTGCACAACGGCAAGGTGCCCCCCGCGGGCCATGTGATCAAGCAACCGGATCTGGCCCGGGTGCTCACCCTGCTGGCCGAGAAGGGCAAGGCCGGCTTCTATCAGGGCGACGTGGCCCAACAGCTAGTGGATGGCGTGGAGCAGGCCGGGGGTATCTGGAGCCTGGACGACCTGGCCAACTACGAAGTGATTGAGCGCTCACCTACCGTGAGCACCTTTAAAAATGCCCGTATCGTTTCGGCACCGCCGCCCTCCGCCGGCGGCATCGTGATGGGGCAGGCCCTCAATATCCTCAGTCAGTTCGATGGCGAACCGGATACCCACCTGATCGTGGAAGCCATGCGCCGGGCCTACCAGGATCGGGCCCGCTACCTGGGCGATCCGGACTTTGTGGATATCCCTGTGGATAAGCTGTTGAGCAGCGATTATGCCAAGCAGCGAGCCAGCACCATCAACCCGGACGAGGCCACCCCCAGCCACACCCTGGGCGAACCGCTCACCGTGGAAGAGGGCTTCCACACCACCCACCTGTCGGTACTGGACAAGGCCGGCAACCGGGTCGCCGCCACCCTGAGCATCAATCTGCCCTTCGGCAGCGGCTTCGTGGCCCCGGGCACCGGCGTGCTGCTCAACAACGAAATGGACGACTTCTCTGCCAAACCCGGCGTTCCCAACGCCTATGGTCTGGTGGGTAGCGAGGCCAACGCCATCGCCCCCGGCAAGCGCCCCCTGTCGTCGATGACGCCTACCTTCGTGGAATTCGACGACCGCGTGGCCATCCTCGGCACCCCCGGCGGCAGCCGTATCATCACCATGGTCATGCTCGGCGTGCTGGAAGCGGCCAACAACCAGCCGGTGGATGCCTGGGTCAACCGGGTCCGCTTCCACCACCAGTACCTGCCCGATGAAGTGCAGGCGGAGCCGGAGTTTGTCGGCAGCGAAGCGGCCAAGGAATTGATGCTACGCGGCCACCATGTGGTCTCCACCGGTCGCGACTACGGCAACATGCAGGCGATCCTGTGGCGCAAGGGCAGCAATGAGGTCACCGCCGCCAGCGACCCGCGCGGGATTGGCAGTGCCCAGGTGAGCGGACAGGCCGCGCTGAAGAAAACCGGCACGGATTAAGGCTGACCAGGAGCTGATGCTGTGAAAAAAATCCTGCTGCTTACCGCCGCCATACTGCTTTCTGCCTGCAGCGAGAAAGCGCTCTATGACAACATCCAGCTCAACAACCGCCTCCAGTGCGACAAGGTGCCACTGTCGGAATACGACGACTGCATGTCCCGCGCCAGCAAGCCTTACGAAGAGTATGAGCGGGAGCGCCAGGAAGCCACGGGCTCCTGATGGCTCCGCTCTCGCGGTTGTATCTCGCAAACGGTAGCGACACCCCCGCTTTCCGGTTAGCGTTGAGCTTTCGTGACGGTAACCGGAGCTCCCTATGACGTCCCTCTTTGATACCGCTTTTCCCCTGATCCAGGCACCCATGGCCGGCGTCCAGGACTGGCGCCTGGCGGCGGCGGTTTGTGAGGCCGGGGGGCTGGGCTCGGTGCCGGCGGGGATGCTCAATGCCCAGGGGCTGGAAGAACAGCTGACGCAATTGTCTGCGGCCACCAGCAAACCCTGGAATGTGAATTTTTTCTGCCACACCTCTCCTGCACCGGACCCGGAAGGGGAGCAGCGCTGGGTGGACGCCCTGCAGCCTTTCTATGACGAATTCGCAGCGGATACCTCGGCCATTGCCAACGGCCCCTCCCGGCAACCCTTCGACGAAGACAGCGCGGCGGTGCTGGAACGGTTTCGCCCGGCGGTGGTGAGTTTCCATTACGGCTTACCGGACCCGGCCTTGCTGGCGCGAGTAAAAGCTACAGGGGCCCGGGTGCTGTCCAGCGCCACCACGGTGGAGGAGGCAATCTGGCTGGCAGAGAACGGCACCGACGGGGTGATTGCGCAGGGACTGGAAGCCGGTGGACACCGGGGGCACTTCCTCAGTGACGACCTCAGCCTGCAGCAGGGCACCTTAAGCTTGCTGCCACAGATTGCCGACGCCATTTCCCTACCGGTGATCGCCGCCGGTGGCATTGCCACCCCGGCAGGGGTCCGGGCTGCCCGCGCGCTGGGCGCCAGCGCCGTTCAGGTAGGCACGGCCTATCTGCTATGCCCGGAGGCCACCACCAAGAGCGTGCACCGGCAATGGCTGCAGAGTGACCGAGCCCGCCATACCGCCTTGACCACGGTATTTTCCGGGCGCCCCGCCCGTGGAATGATGAACCGGTTGATGGATACGCTGGGCCCTCTGCCGGAAGCCGCACCGGCCTTCCCGTTAGCGGGCAATGCCATCGGCCCGTTGCGCGCCGCTGCGGAAGCCCAGGGCAGCGGTGACTGCTCACCGTTGTGGGCAGGGCAGTTTGCCAGTGCTTGCCGGGATGTATCGGCAGTAGAAGTGACCCGGTGGCTGGCCGAAGGCTGGAGTTAGTTTTTACGTAGGAGCTATGCTTGCATGGCGAAGAATTCAGAACCTGTTCGCCATGCAAGCATAGCTCCTACAGAAAACCTGGCAGGGCCGCTTCTCCTATGGCCCGATTTAACCTTGCAGGTTGTGGGGCAGCGGTCAGAATCGACATCCTGTTTACCGGCCAGGCCGGTGTGAGATTTGCCCGGCCCGTTGCCGGGCCCTAGCGGAGTGCTTTTCATGCAGCGTATCGAGATTACCAAGACCTTCCCGTTTTCCGTGGACAAGCTGTTCGACTTTCTCAGTGACCACGAGAACCTGGAGGTGATTTTCGCCCCGGCCAAGATCAAGCGGGTGAAGCCCGGCATCGACAGCCCCAACGGCGTGGGCTCCACCCGCCGTATGCGCATCCTGATCGCGCCGCCGTTCGAAGAAACGGTCACCAAGGTGGTCCCCAACGAGCTGATCGAATACAAGATCAGCAAGGGCAGCCCGCTGAAGAACCACAAGGGCACCATGCGCTTTTCCGAAAACGGCAATGGCGGCAGCCAGCTTCATTACGTGATTGAGTTCGAAGGCAAACTGCCACTGCTTGGCCCGGTGGTAAAAGCCGGTCTGGGTCAGGCCATCAGCCGCGGCCTGAACAAGCTGAAGCTGTAAGGCAGCACTCTGTAGGAGCCATGCTCGCATGGCGAACCCTCTTAGCATGGCTCCTACACGGGCTTTCAGACATAAAAAAACGCCGACACCCTTGCTTGCACAGATGTCGGCGTTAAACGGTTGCTACAGTGATTAAGTAGCTAGAACGTATAGTTCAGGCTCAGATTTGCGTTGGTCGGTGGGCCGTAATAGCTCTGACCAAAGTAACGCAGACTGCTCAGATATTTTTCGTCGGTCACATTGTTAACCCGCAATTTGGCATTGAAGTGGTCAGTAAAGTCATACCCGGCCATCAGGTTAACCAGTGCATAACTCTCCTGTTTCGTTTCGTTGCCACCGCTAGTGTTGGTCACACGGCTCTGCCAGTTAACGGTCATTCCCACTTTCAGCTTCTTCAGTCCGACCGGGCGATACGTGGTCGCCAGGGTAAAGGTTTCTTCAGGAATGTAGGTTCTCAGCGCATTCCCTTTATCATCGTCTTCGATATCCAGGTAGGAATAGCCGGCAGTGATATTCCAGTCATTCAGAATTTCGCCGGACACTTCCGCTTCATAGCCGCCGCTGTCGAAGTCCTCTCCACGGAATTCCGCTTGTGGTTGGTTGCTGGGGATTTGCTCAGCCACATTTTTTTGTTCCGTTTCAAATGCTACCAAAGAGGTGTTCAGTCGACCCTGGAACCATTCGCTCTTCAGCCCATATTCAATATTCACACCCTCAACCGGATCCAGACGGTCACCATTCGGCGTCAGTTCCGTTTGCGGATTGAAGATAGTGGTATAGCTGGTATACAGAGAGTGCTGTTCAGTAAGATCCAGGATCACACCGGCATAGGGAACCAGTTCGGATGCACTGCTGGTGCGTGAAGCGCCGTAGGCTTCGCCCTCGCTTTCCACGTCCTGATAACGGGCACCAAGCACCGCTGTCAGCGGATCAGCCAGATTCAGGCGGGTTGCCAGATAACCCCCCAGGTACCGATCGACCCAGTCACTGCCTTCTTGCTCCCCGTCAAAGGCTGGCTCAGGGAAGTCCCCGGTGAATACTTGCTCCGAGTCAATCGGTGTAAAGCGCGAACCGCCGAAATCAGCAAAGAAGGACATTTCTTTCGGCCGGACTTTGCCACGGTTAAAGCCGATGACCATTTCATGCACACGGCCACCGACCTCATAGGGGCCCCGGGCAGACAGATCAACGGTTTCCTGGCGTTCATAACTCTGGAACTTGCTGGGGTAGGCAAACATGCCATCCAGATCACGGGTGGGATTACCGAAGAGATAAAGCAACTTCGAGTCACCTTCCCATTTACGGTATTGGTAGACCGCTTTCCCTTCCCAGCCATTATCAAATTGCTGGGCCAGCTCGACAAAGGCATCTTCCTTGACCGTATCCCAGAAGGCCCAATCCGCCCCGGTACTGGTAGAGGTGCTAAAGTCAGTGGGGGTGCCATCTGCGTAGAACAGCGGCAAGGAGCCCCACATATTCTGGTCCGCTTTGTCTTCCTGACGAGAATAGCCAACGGTGAACAAGGTGTTCTCGGTCAAATCCGCTTCGACAACACCATAGAGGACGCCACGCTCTTTTTCATAACGGTCCAGATAGGAATTGCCATCCCGGTACGCGGTCACCACACGAGCCCGGACATTATCAGTCAGGCTGCCGGACACATCGCCATCGGCGCGATAGGTATCCCAGGACCCTCCGGTCAAACCCACAGAGGCCTGACTATCACGGGTGGGACGCTTGCGGACAAAGTTCACCACCGCGGAAGGCTCGCCCGCTCCGGTCATCAGACCATTGGCACCACGAATCACTTCCACGCGTTCAAACAGCGCGGTATCCAGCTCACCTCGCACGCCGGGCCGGCCCGATGGTGAACCCACACCATCATATTTGAACGTATCAATATCAAAACCGCGGGCATTGTATTCAGCCCGGTCGGTTTCATATTTCTGCACGGTAATACCGGTGGTGTTGGCCAACACATCATTAATGGTGTTTTGACCAAAATCATCCATCTCCGTACGCGTGGTGACCGACACGGACTGCGGGGTTTCCCGCAGGCTCATCGACAGCCCTGTCGCACTGGAGACGGCTCTTTTGGGAGCATAGCTCTCGGTATCATCGGACACCGTTCCCGGTGCGGAGGCACCAACAGAAATTTCACCCAGTTCATGGGCTGACGTATTCGCCTCATCAGCCAGAAGGCTGGGCGAGAGGATTAACAGCGAAGCATTGACAGCCCCGATCAGAATTCGCTTTCCCATTGAAGACCCCAGTCAGTTCAAACACATATCGGCCCCGCAGGCAGAAAGGTCGCTGCCCCCACAACACCGTGAGCCGAAACTGACGAAGGATCATAATGATTTTGATAACCGTTCTCAATAGCGTTATCGACTATTGCCGTCATCCTGGGAAAGCAGAGACTGCAGTTCCGCACGCCCACGCTGGTTGGCCTCAACCAACTTTTCACCATCGTCCTGGTGTTCCACCTGCTCACGCAGCAGGTTTTCGTCCAGGTCGCGGAAACTGCGCACCAGATCGATGGCAGTGGATTCCGGCACGCCCAGTTGCATCAACGTCAGCCGGGTACTGAGCAGGGCGGACTCGAAGGTTTCGCGGATCACCTGCTCCACCCCCAGCGCATGAAGTTTGTAGGCGTGGAACCGGTCCCGGGCCCGCGCCACGATAGTCACGTCAGGGAAATGATGGCGTACCAGCTCCGCCGCTTTCAGCGACGCATCCACGTCGTCCACAGCCAGCACCATGACTTTGGCGTGTTCCAGGCCAGCGTTGCGCAACAGGTCCAGGCGAGTCACATCGCCGAAGTACACTTCGTTGCCGTAGCGGCGCAGCATGTCAATTTCGTCCGGGTCGGAATCCAGCGCGGTGAAGGGAATTTTGCGTGCCACCAGAATACGCGCGGTGATCTGGCCGAAACGGCCCAGCCCGGCAATCACCACCCGCGGGTGGTGGTCGGGCATATCTTCCGCTTCCAGATCCGGCCGGGAGCTGCTGGTGCGGCGCTCCGGCCACAGCAGGGTCACCAGTTTTAACAGCAGCGGGGTGGCTGCCATGGACAGGGCCACCACCAGATTGAGCTGACCCACCAGGGTGTTGTCGAGCAGATTCAGCGCCTGAGCCTGGGTAAACAGCACAAAGGCAAATTCACCACCCTGGCAGAGCAGGATGCCGAACAGGGCGGTATTGCGCCATTCCACCCCGCGTACCCGGCTGATCACCGCCAGCACCAGCGCCTTCACGCCCAGCAGTACCAGTAGATACAGCGCAATGTCGCCAGGGTTGTCGACCAGCAAACGCAGATCCATGGTCATGCCGATGGCCAGGAAGAAAAGGCCCAGCAGCAAGCTCTTGAACGGCTGGATATCGGTTTCCAGTTGCTCCCGGTAGGGCGAGTTGGCCAGCAGCACCCCGGCCACAAAGGCCCCCAGGCCCATGGACAGGCCCAGGTGCTCCATCAGTGCTGCGGCACCCAGCACCAGCATCAACGCACTGGCGATCATCAGTTCCCGGTTGCGCAGTTTGGCCAGCCAGCCCAGCCACGGATTCAGCGCGTATTTACCCGCCAGCACCATGCCCGCCAGCGCCGCCAGCCCCGCCAGCAACTGCGGGCTGTCATCCCCCGCCTGCGCTCCGGCCAGCAGGGGCAACAGCAGCAGGATCGGGATCACCGCCAGGTCCTGGAACAACAGAATGGAAAACGCCGAGCGGCCCTGGGGCGTGCCCAGCTGGTTGTTCTCCACCAGCATCTGCACCACAAAAGCCGTGGATGACAGCGCCAGGGTAAAGCCGATGGCCAGGCTAACGTTGGTCTCGAAACCCAGCAGCAGGAAGGCACCGGCCAGCAGCAGGGCACTGAGAATCACCTGGCTGGCACCCAGCCCCACCAGCCGTTGGCGTTGCGCCCACAGCTGTTGCGGCGCCAGTTCCAGCCCCACCAGAAACAGCATCAGCACCACCCCCAGCTCGGCGAAGTGCAGCACATCGGTGCCGCCGCTGACCAGCGCCAGCCCAAGAGGCCCCACGACAATCCCGGCGGCGAGATAGCCAAGAATGCTGCCCAGACCCAATCGCTGGAACAGCGGCAATAACAACAGCGTAGCCGCCAGCAGAACCAGCGCCTGAGAGAAAAAGCCTTCCACGGTGATCTCCTTTTTCTGATCCGCTCATGCTAGCGGATTTGCCCATTAGCCGTTGTTAAAAAGCGCTATCGGCCTGCCGTGCACCAAAATTGCTCAACCATTACCAAAGCCTTACCATGCGCGCTCTTTATTCGCCCCGGATTAGTGCACGAGATGAGTGAACAGAATGACCGGCTGCGCCAGCAGCTGGTCGGCGGCCTGCTGCGGCAACTGCATCTGGATGTGATGAGCCAGCGGTTCAACCCCCGCCTGGTGCTGGCGCTGTTCAATCTGGTCAACGGCGGGCTGAGTATTGCCCTGATCGCCATCGTCGCGCTGATAACCCAGCAGTCGTTTATCTTTCCGTCCCTGGGCGCCACTGCTTTTTTGTTATTCCACCTGCCCCTGGCGGAAGCGGCCTCACCGCGCAATGTACTCAGCGGCCACGTGATTGGCGCCCTCTGTGGTTGGGCCGCCCTGTGGGTATGCGGGCTGCACGATGCCCCCGCCGCCTTCCTGACCGGGGTGGAATGGCCACGGGTGGTGGCCGCCGGCCTGTCACTGGGCTTTACCAGCGCGCTGATGATCCTGTTCCGGGTCGCCCATCCGCCGGCCGGAGCCACATCACTGATTGTTTCCCTGGGCCTGATGCACGAACTGCAGCAACTGCCGGTACTGATCAGCGCCGTGGCCCTGTTGGTCGCCCAGGCCTTCATCATCAACCGGGTAGCCGGGATTCCCTATCCTCTGTGGCGCAGTCGCAAGCAACAGGACTGAGTCACTTTCGTAATGAGAATTACTTTTATTACTGTTAGACTGCTGCGCTCAGTCTGATCGTGACAGGTGCATCATGCGCGCAATTCTGGTGGTTCTTCATCGCTGGTTCGGCCTTTTTATCGCCGGCTTTCTGATTATTGCCGGCCTCACCGGGGCACTGATTTCCTGGGACCACGAACTGGACGAGTGGCTCAACCCGCACCTGTTTGAAAGCCAGAGCCAGGGGGAACCCCTGCCCATGCTGGAACTGGTACGTCGGGTGGAAGAGGCCGACCCCCGGGTGCGCGCCAGCTTCTTCAGCCTGGGCGCCGAACCCGGCCACAACGCTGAGATCTGGGTAGATGCCCGGGAGAATCCGGAAACCGGACAGCGCTATGATCTGGACTACGACCACGCCTTCGTGGATCCGGTCACCGGCGAGATCGTCGGCAAACGCCTGTGGGGCAAGATTTCCCTGCACCCGGAACACCTGATGTCCTTCCTCTACAAGCTGCACTTCACCCTGCACCTGCCGGAGTGGAACGGCATCAACCGCTGGGGCATCTGGCTGATGGGCGCCGCAGCCATGGTGTGGCTGTTCGATACCTTTATCGCCATGGCGCTGACCCTGCCGCGCAAGCGTCGTACGCACAAAGCGGGCGGCAAGAGCTGGCTGCAACGCTGGAAGCCTGCCTGGATGATTCGTCGCGGCGCCGGCGCCTACAAACTGAATTTTGACCTGCATACGGCAGTAGGGCTGTGGGTGTTCGGCCTGCTACTCATCCTGGCCTTTACCTCTTTCTCCCTGAACCTGTATCGGGAAGTTTTCTACCCGGTGATGTCCATGGTTTCAGAGACCACCCCCGGGCCTTTCGAGACCCGCACCCCCACCGCCCTGCATGACCCGGTGGAACCCCGGGTAAGCTGGCCGGCCCTGTTTGATAAGGCCCGCACCGAAGCGGATAACCGCAACTGGCAAGAGCCCATCGGCGACACCTTCTACAGCGACAATTTTGCCGTCTTCGGGGTGCGCTTCTACTACCCGGGCGAAGACCATGACAGCGGCGGCATGAAAGTCAAAAGCCTCTATTACGACGGCGAGAACGGCAATCTGATCGGTGATGAAGTCCCCTGGCAGGGCACTGCCGCCGACGTCTTCAACCAGCTTCAGTTCCCGCTTCACTCCGGGCGCATCGCCGGCATGCCAGGGCGCATCATCGTATCGATCATGGGCATCGCCGTGGCCATGCTGTCGATTACCGGCGTAGTGATCTGGTGGAAGAAGCGCAAGGCACGGGTGGCCATTAAAAAGCGTAAGCGGATCAACACATCCGCCGCCACATCAGCAACCTGAACGGCCTGCTAACCGCCCTGTAGGAGCGCCACTTGAGGCGCGAACCGTGTGGTTTACCACTCCGTTCTATCGTCTTGTCGCAAGCATATTTCGCGCCTCAAGTGGCGCTCCTACAGCAAACCTCAAAGCCACATCGCATTCCAGTAAGGGTAATATCTGAGGGATTTGACCAGGCCGGCACGCAAGGGATTGGCAACGATATAACGGGCAATATCCTTGATCGATTCTTGGTAGCGGATCGCATGGTCGTGGTAGCCCCTTTGCCAGATGCGCCCCCCTGACAAACGACCGCTCCTACCTTTGACGAGATTCATGGTTGTGGAAAGTGGGTACTTCCCCTCCAACGTAAAGAGCCAATGGATATGATCCGGCATCACGACAAAACAGAATGAGGATGTCATGCCTTGCTTATCGGACCAGAGCAATGTCCGGCACATGGTTCGCGCATGCTGTGCGTCTTCAAACCAAGGATGCCGCCCATTGGTCACCACAGTGACGTGATAAATCCTTCCCGCCTCGGAGTAACGCCCCTGCCTGAGACGGTTTCCCTGATATCGCTTCGCCATGCAAAAAGGATTGCGCCCAAGCACAAGGCAGCAAAGTCGATATCGCTGAATTTTCTGTAGGCGGCACGATCAAGCGAACGAGAGCAGGCACTCAACAGCAAGCATCAGAAGCGATCGCGGCCGGGCTGGTTGAGGTTGTTGATGCGCGTTTTGCCCAGCAGTTTCAGCAGCAGGTTGCGGAAGAAACGCAGTAGCGGGTAGAGCACTGTCGACACGCGCCGGGAACGGAACATCCAGTAGTTGAAGCGGTTAAACACGCCAGAGCGGCTGCCGATCAGGGCCAGGGCATGGATGGCGTCGGCGCCGTAGTAAAGCTGCTCGCCCATCTTCAGCACCATGCCCTGATCGATATCCATGCCGGCACCGGTAATCTCGCGCATCACCTCACTGTCTTCCCGGGCATCCACGATGCGCAGCTCGCCCACGCTTTCGCGAATCCGCACCACCTGGCAGTAGGCATGGCAGGCCGGGCATTCCTTGTCGTAGACCAGCAAGATGTCGGGGCGGGACACGTTATCTCCGGCTGAGCCAATAAAAAGCCCCCGGGAAGGGTGCTTGTCGTTACCACTGAATCGGTGCTTCCGACGAGCCCGGGCTGGGCGGCTGCCCGGCAGGTTGAGCCGTCGAGGCGCTGGACTGGTGCGAGGTTCGCACCCGGTCTCCCGCCTGTAGAGCACTACTGGCCGGGCCTTCCAGACGGGCTACGCCATAATCCGGGCGCACGTCGGTGACCGTCAGGGTGGCCAGGGCGTTGCCCTCCAGCTTGATGGTCAGGCCGGTGTCCGGGTCTTTCATTTCCCCGGCGGGGCGGTAGACCTGCATGCTGGCATCCTGCTCCAGCCGGCCCTGACCCTGACTGAGGAAGACGGTATCGCCCTGCACCTTGATGATCTGCACCGGGTAGAGCACGTCCGTGGCGGCACCGGCCATGGCACGGGCAATGGCCGGGTAAAGCTCATCCGCCAGCCGTTCCGGGTGGTTGCGGTCGTCGATATTGAGCTGACGGGCCACTTCACGGATGGAGGCTTCCGACTTGTTCCAGTCGAACAGATCTGCCCACAGAATTTCACTGGTGGTGGTGTCGATCAGCCGATAACGAACACGAATACGCGGTTCGTAGCCGGAGAATTTGGCACCGTAGAATTCCCGCTGGCTGTCGCCAATGCTGAAGTCCTCGATGGTGCCTACCAGCAGTAGATCGGCCCCCTTGCGCTGTCCCAGACGGACCAGCTCTTCCGGCGCCACACTGCCTTCCTGCACCACCGACTGCTCCTGGTCGATGGCATCCAGGTTGGCCCGGTCCAGCACCCGGAAGCGTCCGGACTGGGTAAAGGCGGTAACCAGATCATCGCGCAACTGACGCTGCACCTGGCTGGCCGGCACCTGCAGGTCGCCCAGATCATAGCGGGGCTTGCGGCTGTCGAAGGTGGTGATGGCAATGCCGGGCAGGTGCGAGCGGTCCGCACCCAGGGTCTTGGGACGAAGCACCTCCGCCTGCACGTTGGCCTGCCACAGGCCGTCTTCTACCTGCTTCACCGACTGCACCTGGTAACTCTTGATATTGCCCAGGGTAGGCAGCTGCGGCTCCGGCACGGAGGTTTTGTTGCCGATCCAGGTGCTCACGTCACCCTGCTGGCGAACCACCCATTCCAGCACATTGGTGCGGAAGTTCGGGTCCACCGCCACGCTGACCCCGCCAGCCTGTCGCACCGCCGCCACCAGGGCATTGGTCATGGCCTGTTCCGGGTTGTCGCCGTAACCCCGGGCCGACACGGAAATGGTTTCCGTGGCTGCCTGGGCCAGTGACGCACACAGCAACAGGATGAAAAACAACGGAGCGAACAGGTGCTTGGTCATAACGGCCTCCATGTCTGGTTAGCATGCACGCCACCGGGAATACCGGTGGCGTGCAGCGTCCTTACAACCCGAACAGGCTCTTGCTGCGAGTCTTGCGGATTTCTTTTTCGTTGGTCCACTCGATGATGCCGGTCTGGATGTTGAGCAGCTTGAGGGTGAACTTGTAGTAGACGTCCTTGGTGCTGCCATCGCGTTTGACGATGGAGGAAAAGTTACCGTACATCATCATTTCGGCGCCGATCTGGCGGCCCATGGCGGCGGCAGTGGACGGATCCACCAGGCCGGAATCGCTCTGGTAGTCCAGCTGCTGACGCACACGATCGACCACGGACATGTCCACAAAACGGAACTTGCCGGAGTTGATCAGCTTGGACTGAATGGTGTCGGTAATGGACTCGGTGTCCACATGCTCGGTGGTCTTGTTCTTGATGCGGTCCACAAACACCACCGGACGACGGTTCTGGGTCATCTGCACGATGGGCGGGAACACCATCATGTCATCCACCATCTTGGCGGCGATCATCTGCAGGTCGGTGGAGCCGAAATCCGTGTTGACGGTTTCGCGGGCCTGGGCATCACCATAATCCACCTTGGAGGCACAGCCGGACAGGGCCAGGGCGCTGCCCAGCAGCAGCATGGAAAGTACGCGTAGCATTATGATTTTCTCCTTGTTCCCTTTAGAAAGGCGCACCGTTATTCGCGCACCCAGATTTCAAAGCGTACCGCGGACGGGTTGGGGGCAACGGCCTGGACGCTGTTCTGGCTACGACCCGCCATCACCACCTGCCGCCAGGGCTGGCCTTCCGGCGCCTGCTCGAAACCATCCTTATCGAACCATTTGAACTTGTATTGGAAATCCAGTTCAAATTTCCAGTCATTTTCCAGGGTGGCCTGTATATAGAGCAGGTCGCCCACGGTCTTTTGCTTCAGATCCTGCACGGAAATACGGCTGGCCAGCAGGCTGTTGCTGGAATAGACCTTGGTGATGGTCTGGCCGTCTTCATCCACTTCCATGCGACCCATATTGGTGGCCGAACAGGCCGCCAGCATCGCGGCCAGCAGCAGCGCCAGCATCGGGCGTAACAGTGTCATAAGGGTCCCTCCTGAACGGGTAACACGCGGGTAATCAGCTGGCCGGGAACGGCCGCCACATGAATCACGGTGAGGCCACGGTTTACCACCGGTACCGTCAACGTAGCATTGCCCCCGGGGGTGCTCAATACAAGGGTATGTTTCCCCTGGGGCAGTGAAAATCGTGTTGCCTGGGCGTAGGCAGGCAGGGTCAACCAGCTGCGCCGGTCCGCCTGCTCACTGACCAGGTTGTACAGCTGGGTGGCGAAGGCCCCCAGCGGGCCAAAATCGTCATTGGCCTTTTTCTGCAGATTGTACTTGGCGGTGGCGCGCAGGGTCTGGCGAACCAGCATGCCGGGCAACCGCTCTTTCAGATCCTTGGCGGCCAAGGCCCCCACATCCGCCAGCACCACGGTTTCCCCCAGTGGCTGGCTGGCACTGTCCAGCACCCGCAGGCTGTTGGGGCGCGGCTTGCTGGTCAGGGAATAGGTGGGGAAGGCCACCGAAAAGATGCCGTGGACGGTGGGAATGGGCAGGCTGAATTCTTCCCGGGCCTGCACAAAGCCCTGCTCGTAAAGCACCGCCACCATGCCCTCGTCGGCAGGACGGCCTTTCATGGCATTGGACACTCGCTCAACATCTTCCTTGAGCATGTCCAGCTCCGGGTGGATCTCCAGGGCCTTCTTGTAGTCCACCAGGGCATCGTTGTATTCGCCGTGGGCTTCCCAGAACAGGGCGGACAGGTAGAAGGTCCAGGCATTCTGGAAGCTGGCTTTGACCTCCCCGGCCACCGCATTGATGCCCTGGAAATAGCCATCGAACTGGCTCAGGTCCACGTTGTTTTCTTCTGCCGCTTCCTCGGCCTTGGCAATTTCCTTGTCGCGCTTGTCGGCAGCGACCCGCTGCTCCAGGGCCGCGCCACGCAATTCCACGGCGGTGCCGGTAGGATCGTTGGCATCCCAGTAATTTAGGGCCTGATAGGCATGGGTGAAGATGCGCTCGTAGTCCGGCGCCACATAGCCGCGGGCATTGTCGTTGGTAATCAATGAGGAGGCGGAAGCCGTCAGCGAAGACACCTGGATACGAGCACTGGCGTCTTCCTCGTCATATTTCTGAATGGCACCGGCGAAGGCTTCGCGGCTCTGTTCACGCTGGCCGGTAAGCTGGCTGACTCGACCCAGTTCCTGCAGATACAGCACGCCATCGCCGCCACTGGCCGCTTTTTCCAGCTTCTGGGTGGCCGCCGGGGTCACCGGAGCGGTGGCCAGCGAGGCCTTCCATTGCTGGGCCTGATTGGGGTAGGGCACAAACAGGGAGTTTGTGGCACAGCCGGACAATGCCAGCAGCCCTGCAACCAACAGGCATCCTTTCCTGAGTCGTCTTATCATACGTTAGATACGAAAAAAGCCGGAGCAGGCAAGGTAGCCCGCCACCGGCTTTTTGTCGAGTGTTTCACAGTTCCGCAGGAGCGCCCGAACGAACGCTCCTGCGGAAACACCGGGTCGTCTAGAACAACACCCGGGTACGGATGGTGCCGTCGATGGTGCGCAGCTTCTCCAGCGCCAGCTGGCTGTAGCCCTTGTCCACATCGATGACCACGTAACCGATCTCTTCGTTTGTCTGCAGGTACTGACCGCAGATGTTGATGCCGTTCTCGGAGAACACGGTGTTGATCTGGGTGAGCACGCCGGGCACGTTCTTGTGAATGTGCAGCAGGCGGTGCATGTCCGGGTGAGCCGGCAGGGCCACTTCCGGGAAGTTCACCGCACCCAGGGTGGCGCCGTTGTCGGAGTAGCGGATCAGCTTCTCGGACACTTCGGTACCAATGTTCACCTGGGCTTCCTGGGTAGAGCCCCCGATATGCGGGGTCAGGATCACGTTGTCGAATTCACGCAGCGGGCTGATGAACTCGTCGTCGTTGCCCTTGGGCTCTTCCGGGAACACGTCGATGGCAGCACCCAGCAGGTGGCCATCACGCAGGGCACCGGCCAGGGCATCAATGTCCACCACTTTGCCACGGGCATAGTTGATCAGGTAACCCTTGGGCTTGATGGCGCGAATCTGTTCTTCCTTGATCATCCAGCGAGTGGCGGCGGTATCCGGCACGTGCAGGCTGACCACGTCGGACTGCCCCAGCAGCTCGGTGAGGCTGCTCACCTGCTCGGCATTACCCAGCGGCAACTTGGGAATCACGTCGTAGAACTTCACTTTCATGCCCATGGATTCGGCCAGCACGGACACCTGGGCGCCAATGTTGCCGTAACCCACAATCCCCAGGGTCTTGCCACGGATCTCGTAGCTGTCCTTGGCAGACTTCAGCCAGCCACCGCGATGGGCAGAGGCGTTCTTCTCGGGAATGCCACGCATCAGGTTGATGGTGTGGGCAATCACCAGCTCGGCCACCGAGCGGGTGTTGGAATAGGGGGCATTGAATACCGGGATACCACGCTTCAGGGCGGCGTTGAGATCCACCTGGTTGGTACCGATACAGAAACAACCCACACCGATCAGTTTCTCCGCCGCCTGGAACACCTCTTCGGTGAGCTGGGTGCGCGAGCGAATGCCGACGAAATGGGCATCCTTGATCTTGTCTGCCAGATCGTTGCCGGTCAGCGCGGTGGGCAGCAGCTCCACATTGCTATAGCCGTGCGCTTTCAGGTTCTCCACGGCGTTTTCGTGGATGCCCTCGAGCAGGAGAACGCGGATCTTGTCCTTCTCAAGAGAAGTATCGGCCATGATTGAAGTCTCGGTAGCCTGTGAAATGGGCGCGTATGTTAACATAGCCCGCTCAAATTGAGAGCAGCCGCGCCGTCGGATTGCTCAAGTTGCCGTGAGAACGCCTCAACATCGTGCGTTTTACCCCTGCAGGAGACCTGTTGATGACCGCCCATGCCCATGCTGCGCTGGAGCAACTGACTGATTTGCTTGGCAATCGCCTCCTTACCGACCCGGAAAGCGCCCAGCGCTACGGGGTCGACTGGACCAAGGTATGGGCCCCGGCCCCCAGCGCGGTAGCGCTGCCGGAGACCATCGACGAGGTGCAACAGATCGTGGAAATCGCCAACGACCACGGCCTGCACCTGGTGCCCTCCGGGGGCCGCACCGGCCTGTCCGCCGGGGCGGTGGCCGCCAACGGCGAGCTGGTGGTGGCCTTCGATCGCATGAACAAGATCCTGGAATTCAACGAATTCGACCGCGCTGTCACCGTGCAGCCCGGAGTCATCACCCAGCAATTGCAGGAATTCGCCGAACAGAAGGGGTTGTTCTACCCGGTGGACTTCGCCTCTGCCGGCTCCAGCCAGATCGGCGGCAACATCGGCACCAATGCCGGTGGCATCAAGGTGATCCGCTATGGCATGACCCGCGACTGGATCACCGGCCTGAAAGTGGTCACCGGCAAGGGCGAACTGCTGGACCTGAACAAGGGCCTGATCAAGAACGCCACCGGCTACGACTTCCGTCATCTGTTCATCGGCGCCGAGGGCACGCTGGGCTTTGTGGTAGAAGCCACGGTAAAACTGGCCCGCGAACCGAAAGACCTGACCGCCCTGGTACTGGGCGCCCCCGGCTTCCGGGAAGTGATGAAGATCCTGCACGCCTTCCAGCAGGACATCGACCTGACCGCCTTCGAGTTCTTCTCCGACAAGGCCATGGCCCATGTACTCGAACACGGCGTTGCCAAACCCTTCGACACCGAGTGCCCGTTCTACTGCCTGCTGGAATTCGAACAGCTGTCAGAGGCCACCGGCGATCAGGCCATGGCCATCTTTGAAAAGTGTGTAGAAGAAGGCTGGGTACTGGACGGCGTCATGAGCCAGTCCCTGCAGCAGCTGGATCAGCTGTGGCAGCTGCGTGAGCGCATCTCCGAATCCATCGCCCCGCACACCCCTTACAAGAACGACATCTCGGTCACTGTCTCCAAGGTGCCGGACTTCGTGGAAGACATCGACACCGTGGTGCAGGAGGCCTACCCGGATTTCGAGATCGTCTGGTTCGGCCACATCGGCGACGGCAACATGCACCTGAACATCCTCAAGCCCGCCGACCTGGCCAAGGAAGACTTCTTCGCCCAGTGCAACAACGTCTCCAAATGGGTGTTCGAGATCGTCGAGAAATACAACGGCTCCATCTCTGCCGAACACGGCGTGGGCATGACCAAGAAACCCTACCTGGAATATTCCCGCAGCCCGGAAGAAATCGCCTGCATGAAAGCGGTGAAGCACGTCTTCGATCCCAACAACATCATGAACCCGGGGAAACTGTTCGATGTTTGATGAAGTGAACACCCCGGTAGATCAGGACGGCTACCAACATCGCTGGATCGACGGTGCTCCCATCGACATCCCGGTGGGCAAGGTGGTGTGTGTGGGCCGCAACTACGCCGACCATGCCAGGGAACTGGGCAATGACGTGCCGGACGCCCCCATCCTGTTCATGAAGCCGGCCACCTCGTTGGTGAGCCTGCATGAACCTATCGAGCTGCCAAAAGGGCAGGGCGAGGTACACCACGAAGTGGAAATGGTGGTACTGATCGGCAAGCGCATTCACAAAGAAGCGGACCTGGACAACGTCCGCTTCAGCATCGCCGGCTACGCCGTCGGCCTGGACCTGACCCTGCGTGAGGTACAGAACACCCTGAAGGAAAAAGGCCACCCCTGGGAACGGGCAAAAGCCTTCGACGGCGCCGCCCCGGTCTCCGGCTTCATCGATGCCCGCGGCATCTCCGTGAAGCAGAAGCTCAACGTTACCCTGGAAATCAACGACGAGGTACGCCAGCACGGTCACACCGGCCAGATGCTGTTTCCCACCTTCGAGCTGCTCCGCGAAATCAGCCAGACCTTCACCCTGGAACCCGGCGACCTGGTCTTCACCGGCACCCCCGCCGGCGTCGGTCCGCTCAACAGCGGCGACAAGTTTACCGCGCGACTGGGCAATATCATTCAGGTGTTCGGCTCCGTCGCCTGATACGCAGCCACCGCTCCCACTGAACAAATGTCACTGTTGGAACGCAGCGAATACGGTCAACATTGATGATATTTAGCCATTGGGTATTGAAGTGGCGTCGCTGCTTGAACGCACTTTGAGGCGGGTTCTATTTGGGCATGGAAGACACCACCTATTCCTCCTCAAACGCATCCCGATGAAACTCCGCCGCTTCCCTCACCTCACGGAGTCCGCACTCCATCAGTTCCGGCACGTCGCCGCCGGCCATCACCGTCAACATGGTATGCACCCCCCGGGCGAGAGAGGTCAGGTTGTAGCCGCCTTCCAGAACCAGTACCAGGCGGCCATCGCAGTGTTTGTCGGCAATGCTCTGGACGATGCTGGTGAGTACTGCGAAGCCGTCGTAGCTCAGATTGAAGGCCATGTCGTTGTGGTGGGGATCGGTGCCTGCGGAGACCAGCACCAGGTCGGGCTCAAAGCGGTCAGCGGCGGGGATCAGAATATCGCGGAAGGCCTTTTCCATGGCGATGTCGCCAGCAGATTCCGGCAGAGGAACGTTGACCGTATAGCCTTCACCCAGGCCGGCACCCACCTCATTCAAATTTCCGGACCCCGGGTAAAACGGCGCGGCGCAGTGGGTGTCGAAAAACAGCACATCCGGGTCGGCCCAGAAGATGTCCTGGGTGCCGTTACCGTGGTGCACGTCCCAGTCAACGATCAGGATACGCTGGCAACCCAGTTTTGCCTGGGCATGGGCGGCGGCCACGGCCACGTTATTGAACAGGCAGAAGCCCCGCGCCCGCACCGGTTCGGCATGGTGGCCGGGGGGCCGAACCAGGGCAAACGCGCTTTGCGTTTCCCCCTTCACCACGCTCTCCACGGCGGCAATGGCATTGCCCGCCGCAGAGGTGGCTGCCGGAATGCTCTCCGGCGAGACGGCGGTGGTATCGCTGTCCAGCCAGGCGCGCTGCCCTTCCAGGGAGAAGATGTGGTCCAGATAGGTGGTGGTGTGGACACGGCCCAGTTGTTCGTAGGTGGCGCGCGGACCGGACTGGAACTGTACACCGGGGATGGGCTCCTGCTTGAGCAGGTCCATGATGGCGGAGAGCCGGCCGGGGTGTTCCGGGTAGTTCCATTTGAAATTCAGCCCACCGAGAATATTCCTTACCCGCTTTTCCACCCGGCTGGGCAGAAAGGGCAAATCCACTTGCGGATCATGGCCGAGCATTACCTCGTCATAAAACACGGTTACGCTGCGCGACGCTGCCACTCGTGACTCCCTCACTTGGTGTGTGTCCTCGGTTGATTCTCCGCGCAACCCCCCGCTTAACGCAACAACACAGCCTCCATGGCCGCTGATATCAGCACGCCAATAGCGCGCTAGGCGCCATGACGACTATGACACCCGGAAATGCTTGCGCAAATTATCATTCACCCAGCCACCCAATCGCTCACGGCCAATACTGTCGATAAAGTCCCGCACCTGTTCCGTATAGTCACGATCCTCTTCAAGAATATGGTGCAGCAGCCACTTCTCCAGCACCTGCAATAGCGGCTCTGCCACGTCGACGCCTTCTTCATGGCGACGCATCAGGGATTCGATGTGGAAGGTGAACTTTCGATGCAGGTGATGGTGGTCATCCAGGCCTTCATAACCGGCCCGCTCCATGAGTGCTTCCTCGAAGCTGAAATGGGATTCGGTGTAGTCCACCAGATCATAGAGGACCCGGGCCACGCCCATCTGGGCGTCGGGCTGGCCGGCCAGCCGGTCCAGATCATTGATGTAGTCGACGATACGACGGTGCTGCTGGTCGATCAGCAATATTCCCAGTTCGTAGTCGGGGCTCCATACGATGCGCATGATCTGTCTCCGGTTTGTGATGGATAGTTACGCTAGCAAGGGGTAGATCAGGCGATGTAGACATAGATCAATGTTTGAACACCGTAGGGGGAGGCCCGGATTCCAACCCTGGAAGGTCGCCCCTACAGACGGTAGGGGGTAAAAGCTGGATAATGGCGCCCCTAGCTCACCATTTCTTAACTCCGGTAGCCCCGCCATGGAAATCAACGTCAACTTCCTCGATAACCTTCGACTGGAAGCCAAGTTCGACGACTTCACCGTCATCACCGACCAGCCCATCCGCTACAAGGGTGATGGCTCGGCGCCCAGCCCGTTTGACTATTTCCTGGCGTCGTCGGCCATGTGCGCGGCCTATTTCGTGAAGGTGTACTGCAAGGCGCGGGATATCCCTACGGACAATATCCGCCTGTCGCAGAACAACATCGTCGACCCGGAGAACCGCTATAACCAGATTTTCCGCATTCAGGTGGAACTGCCGGAGGATATTTCCGACAAGGACCGGCAGGGCATTCTGCGCTCCATTGACCGCTGCACGGTGAAGAAGGTGATCCAGACCGGGCCGGAATTCCAGATCGCGGAAGTGGACAACCTGGACGAGGACGCCCAGGCGCTGCTGATGGTGACGCCGGATGAAGCGCACCGCACCTTTATCGAGGGCAAGGACCTGCCGCTGGAGCAGACCATCGCCAACATGAGCGCCATCCTCGAAGAACTGGGGATGAAGATCGAGATCGCCTCCTGGCGCAATATCGTCCCCCATGTGTGGTCCTTGCATATCCGCGATGCGGCCTCGCCCATGTGCTTTACCAACGGCAAGGGCGCCACCAAGGAAGCGGCGCTGTGCTCGGCGCTGGGCGAGTTTATCGAGCGGCTCAACTGCAACTTCTTCTACAACGACCAGTTCTTCGGTGAGGAGATCGCCAACAGCGACTTCGTCCACTATCCCGACGAGAAGTGGTTCAAGCCCGGCCCCAACGATGCGCTACCGACAGAGATCCTGGATGACTACTGCCTGGGTATCTACAACCCGGAGGGGGAGCTGGGTGGCTCCAACCTGATTGATACCAACTCCGGTCGGGTGGACCGTGGCATCTGCTCGCTGCCCTTCACACGCCACTCCGATGGTGAGACGGTGTACTTCCCCTCCAACCTGATCGAAAACCTGTTCCTCAGTAACGGCATGAGCGCGGGCAACACCCTGGCCGAAGCCCAGGTGCAGTGCCTGTCGGAAATCTTCGAGCGGGCGGTGAAGAAGCACATCATCGAGGAAGAAATCACCCTGCCGGATGTTCCTGATGCCGTGCTCGCCAAGTACCCGGCGATTGTGGAAGGCATCCAGGCACTGGAAGAACAGGGCTTCCCGGTGCTGGTGAAGGATGCCTCCCTGGGCGGCCAGTTCCCGGTGATGTGCGTGACCCTGATGAACCCGCGCACTGGTGGGGTGTTTGCCTCCTTCGGCGCCCACCCGAGTTTTGAAGTGGCGCTGGAGCGCAGCCTCACCGAGCTGCTGCAGGGCCGCAGTTTCGAAGGTCTCAACGACGTGCCACCGCCCACCTTCAACAGCCAGGAAGTCACCGAACCCAACAATTTCGTGGAGCACTTTATTGATTCCACCGGGGTGGTGAGCTGGCGCTTCTTCAGCGCCACGGCGGATGAAGATTTCTGCGAATGGGATTTTTCCGGCAGCAATGAGGAAGAAGCTGCGCGACTTTTCGCCATTCTCGACGATCTGGAAAAAGAAGCCTACGTGGCGGTGTACGACCAGCTGGGTGCATCGGCCTGCCGGATTCTGGTGCCGGACTTTTCCGAGGTCTACCCGGTGGAAGACCTGATCTGGGACAACACCAATATGGCGCTGGATTACCGGGAAGACATTCTCAACCTGCACCGCCTCAGCGACGACCAGCTCAGCCAGCTGACTGAGCGCCTGGAAGATAGCCAGATCGACAACTACACCGACATCATTACCCTGATCGGTATCGAGTTCGACGAGAACACCGTGTGGGGCCAGCTCACCGTGCTGGAGCTGAAGCTGCTGATCAACCTGGCGCTACAGCGCCATGAAGAAGCCCTGGAACTGGTGGATATGTTCCTGCAGTTCAACGACAACACGGTAGTGCGCGGGCTGTTCTACCAGGCCCTGCGCGCGGTGCTGGAGATCACTCTGGATGACGAGCTTGAGCTGGATGATTATCTGGTTAACTTCCAGCGTATGTTTGGTAAGGAGACCATGGAAGCGGTGGTGGGCTCAGTGAATGGCACGGTGCGTTTCCACGGCCTTACCCCCACCAACATGCAGCTTGAAGGACTGGAGAAGCACCAGCGTCTTATTGAAAGCTACAAGAAACTGCACGCTGCGAGGGCGGCCAAGGCGGGGCTAGCGTAACCAGCCCCCCAATACCTATTACTGTAGGAGCTATGCTTGCATGGCGAACAAGCTTGCGGAAGGGTTCGCCATGCAAGCATAGCCCCTACGGATGATTCACTCTCAGGCCATCACCTCAATCACCACCTTGCCCCGACAGCGACCCGTGCGGCTGCGATCATAGGCTTGCTGGCTCTGCGCCAGAGGAAAAACGCTGTCGATGATGGGGCGCAGTTTGCCGCTTTCCACCAGCTCCGAGAGGGTGTCCAGATCCCGTGTCCAGGATTCCACCACCACGGTGCCGCAGTGCTTTCCGAACACCCGGTAGAACGGTGTGATCAGCATGGAGCGGGTGTCACCGCCGGTGGAGATGAACCAGCCATCTTCAGCGATCAGGGCATCACAGGTGCGCGGGGATTCGTAGGAGGTCACGTCGAAGACCAGATCGAAGGAACCGGCGGTGTTCCGGTAGTCACCCTGGGTGTAATCGATGATCTCGTCGGCACCCAGTTCGCGAGCGAAGTCAGCATTGCGGCCACTACAGACCCCGGTAACGTGCAAACCCATTGCCTTGGCAATCTGCACGGCAAAGGTACCGACCCCCCCGGAAGCGCCGATGATCAATACGCTTTTGCCGGCTTCCGCCTTGCCCTTACGCAGTCCCTGTAACGCCGTCTGTGCCGCCAACGGCATGGAAGCTGCCTGCTGGAACGTTAGCGACGGCGGCTTTTTGGCAATGCGCTTCTGGTCGATGCGCGTCAGTTCCGCCAGAGACGCGGTGCGCGGGCGCATATCCATGCCGTAAACCGCATCGCCGATCTCGAAGTCCCGCACCTTGCTGCCCTTGTCGATAATCACGCCGGCCAGATCGTCACCGAAGAAGGGCGGCAGCTTGTTAACCAGCAGGGGGGTAAACGCCACGGCCGCATGGTAGTTCAACTTCCAGTCCTTGGGGTTCACGGACGCCCCATGCACCTGCACCAGCACATCATTGGCTCCCAGGCGGGTGGGCGCAGAGATGGTGTTCAGGACCAATTCGGCAGACAGGCCCCAGCCTGATGTGGTGATCGCTTTCATGGATACGGCTCCGTGGTGAAATCAGCGAATTCAAGCTTAACAAAGGAGGGCGTGAAGGGAGCGGTCAGATAGCGCCAAGGAAGCGGCGGTTTGTGTCAATACAACGGCAAGCCAAGCATACGCTGCAATGCCGGTAACTACTTCAGGTATGAGAATGGGCTGAGCCGCGACGCAGCTTTCAGCCCGGATCCACCTTGCCGCGCAGGGATTTGGTTCTGCCGCGTTTGGTTTTGCTGTCCATGCGCCGTCGCTTGCTGCCCAGGGTGGGGCGGGTGGCCTTACGGCTTTTCTGTTCCACCGTCACGCTCTTGATCAACTGGGCCAACCGGGCCAGGGCATTTTCCTTGTTCATTTCCTGAGTGCGAAACTGCTGTGCTTTTATCACCACCACGCCATCGCTGGTGATGCGCTGATCACTGAGGGCTAGCAGGCGTTCCTTGTAGCGTTCCGGCAGGGAGGAGGCGCGAATATCGAAGCGCAGATGAATTGCGGAGGCGACCTTGTTCACATTCTGGCCGCCGCTGCCCTGGGCGCGGATTGCCTGAAGGTCGATTTCCTGTTCCGCCAGGGACAGGTTGGGAGTGATTTGCAGCATGAGGGGTACTGTAGCGGCTTCGGGGAAAGAGGAGCAAGTGACGCCGCTGCATGAACGACCTCTCAAGGTGTGAACCCGAGTGCCGATGAGGAACGCCTGCAGCGTATTCGATACTGCTGCAGGCGTTTGCTTTAATTCTTCACATCACGGTCATAGTTGAGCCGCTTGGCCGCATCCAGGGTCAGCAACTGCATGAAGGCCTTGGTTTCGGAATCCGAGCCGGTAGGCGTATTACCGTCACCACCGCCAAAGACATACTGCGGCACCTTGCGCTGGGCGAAGGCTTCAGCCCAGATTTTCTGGATTTCGATTTCCGCATCCAGCTTCTGCGCCAGGGCGTTATCCGCCTGCAGCACCGCTTTCTTCTGGTAGGCTTCTGCATCGGCCAGGGTACGACGGGTTTCCGCTTCGATGCGCGCTTTTTCCAGGTTGACCTGGGCGGTCTGTTTGTCGATTTCCGCCTGTTCCTGTTTTTTCTGCGCTTCGGTAATGGCCAGCTGTTTCTCGGTCTCCGCTTCCGTGGTGCGCTGGATCTGGTCCACCTTGGCCTTGGCCTGACGCTCCGCCACTTCCCGCTCACCCCGGGCGATGGCCAGCAACCGCTGCTCTTCTTCCTGCACCCGTTGCTCGCGGGCAATAGCACGGTCGGCTGAGGCTTTCTGCTTGAGTTGCATACGCTCTACAAAACGCTGGTTCGGGTCCATCTGGGTGATACGGGCTTCCACTACTGAAACCCCGTAATCGATAAACCTCTGGGATTTGCGCCGCGGAATACCGGTATCATCGAGCATCTTTCGCACCACAAACACCACTTTGGAGTCGTCGCCGTAATCTTTCTGTTGGGTGCCCAAGGCGACATTGGCGCTGCCTTTGACTTCGTTGACCCGTTTTTCGCTGATCTCTTCGCGACGAACAATATAGATGCCATTGATCATCTGGTTTTCGAACTCGGTGTTGAACTCGGTACGACCACCGGAGTAATACTCTTCAGCGCTCATCAACGACGCATTGGCCTGCAAGGTTTCCTTGAAAGCCGGAATCAGTGCCGTACGCAGCAAGTTTTCCGGGTTGCGGTATTCATGAGCCAGTTGCAGGAAGCTGTCCTTGTCGGTGGGGATGGTAAAACGCACGGTAGCCTGTGCATCAGCGTCAACCTGATCAAGGAACATGATGTTCTGGGGTGGCAGTGCGGCTGACGTTTCAGAACTTTCTACTTCCACATAGGCAAGATCTTCCGTGCCGCCCTTTACCGCCTGAACGGTCAGCGCGCGCTTCCAGGAATTCCAGCGACCGAAGAAAAAGAACTGGTAACCCACATCGGACACCACCTGTTCCTGACCGGTGATGGTGCGCACGTGATATACATAGCCAGGCTCGGCATAGAAGATGGATTTGTTCGCCACAAACACCAGTACCAGCACAGCGATGACCGTGCCAACCAATCCCGGCAAGGGTAATACACCCTTGAGCTTGTCCTTGAGCATGATTTTCCCCCAGAGAGTCAATGTGAAAGGGGAATATTTTAGTGAGCATTCCGGGAAAGAATAGTGGGCAATGTCTTACATTTGCGATCTTGCGGATAGAAGGGGAAAGCGTGACAGGGCGGGGAACAAGAGTCTGATGAGCGAGGGATCAGTTGCGAAAACCCTGACGTGCCGGCTTGTCGCAACTGGTACCTCGTTACTCGCGATTCACCCCACCGGCACCGCAAAGTGAATCATCGCATGCACCTGCAGCTCACCAACAAGGAAGCCGAGTAACGCCCCCACGGTAATCAGAATCCATTCATCCTGCTGGAAGGCCGGCCTGAGTAATCCCTCGAATTCCTCTTCGGTAAGCTCCTGCATTTTTTCTACCATTAGGTTCTTCAGGTCCATGGCTTCTTCGGCATAGGCTTCCATGTGGGTGAGCGTTTCCGGCAGGTGCTGCATCACCTTCTCGGACACGGAGCGCTTCATTTCCTGGTACCGGGTGCTGCCCACGGCGAACACCACCAGCGGCTTGGCCAGACCGGCCTGTTCATCCATGGTGCGCTGCACCTGTTTCTGGACCAGGCCGAACAACCGGTCGGACATGGGGCCAGTCAGGATGGCGCCGATCACCGCCGCCGGAGTAACGATCTCCGTGGCCACCAATTCCCCATAACGAGCCGCCACCTGTTTGCGGCGGCGCAGAAACAGGCCCTGCCATTCGAACAGTCCCAGATAACGCACCGGCTGTTTCGGGTTGAAGATCATCTTCAGCGCCAGCCAGTCGGTAAACCAGCCGGTGAACAGACCAAACAACGGAATCACCCAGATGTTATGGGTAAAGGCCCAGACGATGGCCTGAACAATACCGATGGCAAAACCGAAATAGATGCCGGAGTTACGAATGAACTTGAATTCCACATGACCGGCTTCCAGAAACACCCGGTTAAGCAGTTCCTTGTCGCGCACCAGCGCGCTGGTGACCAGATCCTTGAGATCGAACACCCGGGTAATGTTGCTTTTGATATCCGTCATGATCTGCTCGACCATGTGCGGCGCTTCATTCTGGATACGCTGGATCAGCAGGTTCTTCACGGATTCCGGGGCGGACTCCCATAGCCCTGGCTGGTACTCGGCAGCGACCTCGCGGGTAATGTCTTCCACCGCGCGAATCAGCGGATCGCGAATCTCGGCAGCCACCCGCTGGGGGTCCAACTTATCGAACACATCTTCAGGTTTGAGTAAGCGCTCCATCATCAGATCGCAGGCCACGCTCGCCATGGTGGCGGCCTTGCGCGGTACGATACCCTGCCAGCCCAGAAAGGGTCGCCAGCCCACAAACTTCAGTGGTTTGAACATCATTTTGATGGCCACCACCTTGGTGTAATAACCAATGGCAGCGGCCACAAACGGCATCGCCAGATAGAGCAGCCAGTTGGCCTGAAGGTCCGCCAGAATCAGATTGGGATCGGTAATCACAGGCTACTCCTCACTCACTGCGGCTTCGCTCAACAACGCCCACACCTTGCTGCCCACCGGGCTGATGTGGAGAGTTTCACGGCGCACTTTCAATTTCGGGGAGTGCGCCTTCAGCGCCGCTTCCGCGTTGCGATAATCGCTGTCGCCTTCCAGCAGTTCGTAATCGGTGCGCCGCTCCTCGCTGAACCCGGATGCCACCACCAGGCCGCGGGCAAAAAGACGACTAAGATAAAAGGCGATGAAATCCGTGCATTGGATACCGGCAGCCCGACCGATGTTGGAATGTCGGTGCAACACTTCCCCGCGTGACAGACGACCGCCGGTGAACAGCGTCAGCATGGGAAAACCACTGCCATCGGACAGGGCGGCCAGCAAGCGGGCTTCATCGGCCGTGGTGCCGGCCAGAACCTGGCTGATCAGCATGGCGCGAGCCTGCTCCTGGCTCTGCTCCATGGACACTTCCAGCAACTGCTGAAAACTGTCTACCGCACCGCCCAGACTACCGGGCGGCTCCAACCCTTCCAGGCGATGTTTTAGCCCCTGCAGGACATCCTGTTCCACTTGATGCAGGCGTTCATCGGCACGCTGCACGGGCGGCAACTGATACAACAAATGCTGTATTCGCGCCCGCAGGGCGGCGGGCGAGAGAGGGGAATCAGACACGGTTGTTTCCTGTTTTTATTGTGGTTTCGGGCCTTGGTGGCTTACCGATGTTTTCCCGGTATCGCCGGAGATAAACAAAGACCGCTTTATTATTGAGTGTGCTCGGTTTTCATTTTAGTGCAAGTTACTGTCCGTATGTTTTACGCAACGCCATGAATTCAGGGCCGCTCGCGTAATGTCATGACCCGTTCGCGCAGATCATCCGCGCGTACCTGTTCCGGTGCCACTGCGTCCCCCACTGCCAGTTTAATGCGAGACCAGAAGCGGCTCGGCAACCGGGTCAGGGCCTTGCCGCCCTTGTGGCTGAAGAAACTGCCCCACAGACCGGACAGGGCCATGGGGATCACCGGCACCGGATAATCGGCGACAATCTTTTCAATGCCGGCGCGAAATTCAGCCACCTCACCGTCCTCGGTGAGCTTGCCTTCCGGGAAGATGCACACCACTTCGCCGGCCTCCAGCTCCTCGCGAATGCGCACGAAAGCCCGCTCATAAATCACAGGGTTGCGGGTTTTGGAATCAATGGGAATGGTCTTGCCGGTACGGAAAATATAATTGAGCAGCGGCATGTCATAGATCGGTTTGAACATGACAAAGCGCACCGGCCGGCGGATCGCGCCAGCCAATAACAGGGCATCCACATAGCTCACGTGGTTGCACACCAGCATGCAGGGCCCTTCGTCGGGAATATGCTCCATGCCATGGTGTTTCACCCGGTACATGGTGTGGGTCAGCATCCACACCAGCAGCCGGATAAGAAATTCCGGCACTACCGTATAGATGTAGCTGGCCACCAGCACGTTGGCCAGCGCCAGCGCCAGGAAGAACTGGGGTACGGTCAGTTCCAGCACGCCCACCAGCACGATGCCGGCCACTGCCGACCCTACCATCAACAGGGCATTGAGAATGTTGTTGGCAGCGATGATTCGCGACAGGTGTTTGGGGTTGCTGCGGTGCTGGATAAAAGCGAATAGCGGCACGATATAAAAACCACCAAACACACCGATACCGAGCAAATCCATCAGTACCCGGTAGCCACCAGCCTGTTGCAGAAAGCCGGCGATATCTACCTGACCATTGCCTTGCAGACCGGCATAGGAAAAGAACAGATCCACTCCGAATACGCTCAGGCCGATGGAGCCCAGCGGCACCAGCCCCAGCTCCACTCGCTTGCCGGAGAGTTTTTCACAGAGGAAGGAGCCCAACCCGATGCCGATGGAGAAGGTGCCAAGCAGCACCGCGTAGAGACCATCTGTGCCCAGCAGGTATTCATCCACATAGACCTTGAGCTGAGTGGTATAGGCGGCGCCGAGAAACCAGAACCAGGAGATGCCCAGCACGCACATCCAGACTGATTTCACCTCCCGGGCATAGCCGACGATATGCCAGGTTTCCTTCCACAGATTCCAGTTGATTTTCAGACCATCGTCCGCCGCCGGTGCCGAAGGAATGCCACGTGCGGCCAGGTAGCCAAGCAGGGCCAGCCCCACCACCGTGATCGCCACCACACCATCGCCGACACCGTCCATCTTCAACAGCACGCCGGAAATGGAACCCAGCAGAATGGCCAGGAAGGTGCCCATTTCTACCAGCGCATTACCGGATACCAGCTCCTTGTCATCCAGCTGCTGGGGAATGATGGAGTATTTGATGGGCCCGAAGAAGGTGGACTGCAGACCCATGCAAAACAGTACGCCAAGCAGGAAATACACCGCATCGAAAAAGAAGCCCACGGCGGCAGCGGACATGATGCAGACTTCCACAAACTTGATCTTGCGGACCAGCGACGCTTTGTCGTACTTGTCCGCCACCTGACCCGCCAGGGCCGAGAACAGGAAGAAGGGCAGAATAAACAGGGCCAAAGCCACGTTGTTAAGGGTGTTGACGCTAACCGCCGTGACCGCCCCGGAGGCAATCAGCAGGATCAGTGCCTGACGGAACACATTGTCGTTGAAAGCCCCGAGAAACTGGGTAAAGAAGAAAGGCCCGAAGCGGCGTGACGCCAGCAGAGAGAACAACCCTTTTTTCATTTTCTCGCCTTTTTATTCCTGTCCCGTGAGGCATGAGCAAGCGACAAGCTTCAAGCTGCAACACGAACCACGATTCTTGTTTGTTAAAAACGCCTTGCCCACGCCCCCGATTTTCGGCGCGGAATCCATGGCAACCAGACTCTCAAAGCCTGGGCCCGTGTTGGAACATAAAGCTTGTAGCTTGTTACTTTCCCGGCCAGCTATTCAGGTAATGCTCCAGCAACGAATTCAGCATGGCCTGCTCATCCACATCCCCGGCCACATCCAGTTTGTTTTCCGCCGCCAGTACGGCAATGCCGTGGACGCTGCTCCACAGGGTCCGCGCAGCCAGGTGAATCATCGGGCCGGATTGACCATCGGCCAGTCGGGCCACTTGTTGTTCCACCTGGGCAAACAACCGGGCGGTGCGCTGCAGATACCAGTCCGGTACCGGCGCCGCCTTTTGCATGCGATGCATAAAGACCATCTGCCACAGGGCGGTCTGATCCCGGGCCAGGTCCAGGTAAGCGCTGGCCATGTGATGCAGGGCCTGCTGCGGGGAGGCGGTTTTCCCGGTCTCCATCTGCGCCAGCAGGGCATCCAATGTGGCCGCGTTGGCATGCAGGATCAGGTCATCCAGGTTGGCGAAAACGTGATAGAGCATGCCCGGGGTATAACGGATACGTTCCGCCACCTTGCGCACGCTGAGTTTCGCCAGCCCCTGTTCCGCCACCAGTTCGCGCACCGCATGAACGGCCAGCGCCTGCAGTTCCTCGCGGCTGTGTTGGTTACGACGTGCCACCGGTCTTCCTTATCGCTGATGCCATTTCCACATAGTCCTTGTGGGAGCGGTCGTTCGACCGCTCCCCCGGATGATCTGGTTCAGGACGGTTGCAGTCTTGCCAGAATCACCCGCGCCCGCTCGGTCTGACTGTCACCGATGCCGGCATCGGCCATGCGCCTGTCCAGACTGTCGCTCTGACTCTCGCCGGTCTGCCAGTCACAGTGGATCTCACTGTGCCACAACAGACGGCATTCTTCCTGCCGTTGTTGGATTTGCTGCAGCGTCTGTTTGCTGTCGCTGAGTCGTTCGGCAAGACCGCGCCCCTGAGCGTCCCGATTCTGACTCTGCCCGAACAGAGCCTCCTGGGTTCTGGCCAGGGACTGGTCATGGCGCAGGGTTTTCAACTGGTCTGCCGCTTGCTGGATGAAGCGCTGGTATTCCGCTTCCTGCTGGTTGAGGGCAATGCCCTGTTGTTCCAGGCGAGCCTGTTGCTGTTCAAGATCCGCCAGCCGTTTGCCGATATCAAGCGCCAGCGCATCCTCGCTGGCGGCCAGGGCCTGGCGGGCACCCTTTTCGTAGTAGCCTATCTGACCGAGCAGCTCGTCGCTGCGACGGCGGTTAAGTTTTTGCTCCGCCATCAAACGCGCCAGCTGTCGGCGGGCATCACGCAGGGACTGTTCGGTTTCATAGAGCTGCTGATCGAGCAACAGCATATCGTTGGCATTGACGATCTGTTCCATGCTGACACGGGCCTGGCCGCGCATCAGGGTTTTCAGTTTGTTCCAGGCGGTGGCCATGATGATTCTCCAGAGCTTGGTCGTTAGTCAGAGGCCTGACGGCACCACGAGGGTTTCACCAGGCCGGCGTCAGGCGTTGTTCACTCCGTGTATTCCTTGAGCAGGCGCTCGGTCTTCGCCTCGCTGATGCGGTTGATCAGTCGCCGGGCTTCGTGGTCGTCGCGCAGGGTCTTGGCCAGGGTAATGGTGGAGCCCACCACGAACATGATGCCCATCACCAGGTAGCCCTTGATCCACAGGTCCGTGGGCAACCAGACGATACCCAGAATCATCAGGCCCAGGCTGATGCCGAAGGCCGCTTTCACGTAGAACAGCCAGCCGCCGGAATGACGTTGAATCGCGCTCTCGTCCATGGGGTTTCCCTCTCGGTTTGTGTTGTTGTTTGTTTAACGATGTTTAATAAACAACATTGCTAAACATCGTTCAACAAAGAGGGTGTTACCGATTATGTGGCGGGGTGTTCAATAGGGGGAAGCGCGATAAATCAGGTACCACCCGGGCGGCGGCCTACCGGGCGAGCCGGGTTGCCGGCGACAATGGTCCAGGGTTCCACGTCCCGGGTCACCACGGCCCCCATGCCGACCACCGCATGATCGCCAATGGTGACCCCATCGACGATGCCGGCCCTGGCCCCGATCCACACATCCCGACCGATGCGGATCCCCTTCGAGGTCACCGGCTGCTCGCGGACCAGTCGGTTCGCGTCCAGTCCGTGGTTAAACGCATAGAGGGTGCAGTAAGCGGCAATGCGGCTGTCGTCGCCGATCTGGATGCCCGCGGCACCGCCATCCAGGGTCACATGATGGTTGAGGCTGACCCGTTCGCCCAGGCGGATCGGACCATGAATGACGCAATCTGCAGCGATCTGGCAGCCATCAGCCACGATAATGTCGCGACCAGGCTCAGCCAACAGTACCGCCTGGGGCGCCACAAAACAGTCCTGCCCGAAACGAACGGTTTCCAGCGCCATCAGGCTTTGCTGGATATCCCGCTGCCAGGGCTCTGCCCAGGCACGGTGCTTCGCTTTCAGGCGACCGTACAGCCAGGGCATATAGGCCAGGCGTTTCTTGTGTTGTTCGCGGTAGTCGGGGTGAGTCATGGCACTCTCGATATATCCGTAGGAGCGGCGCTTGAGCCGCGAACCATACTTGCCTGGTCTTCGCAGGTAGATTCGCGGCTCAAGCGCCGCTCCTACAATTAACAATACGAGTTTAGCAGCCAGCCCGGAATGCAGTAGCATTGTCCGCAAATCATAAGGAGTGTGTTGCATGAAACAGCTTTGGGTAGTGGTGGGACTGTTGGCGTTGGGCGGTTGTCAGAATATGGAAGGCATGATGCCCTGGGTGGACATGGGCAACCAGGTGGCCAAGAACGCCGGCTACGACACCGACTCGAAACTGGCCGCCGGCATCAAGGAAGCCCTGATCACCGGCACCGACCGGGCCAGCACCCAGCTCTCCCAGACCGGGGCATTCAATTTGAAGCTGCCCGCGGCCGCCCAGCCGGTTGCCGATACTCTGCGCCAGTTCGGTTTCGGCAGCTATGTGGACAAGGTGGAAACGGCCATGAACCGTGGCGCGGAGCAGGCGGTGGCGGAAGCGGCACCGGTGTTCAAGCAGGCCATCACCAGCATGAGCGTCAATGATGCCCTGGGAATTATCCGTGGCGGCGATACCGCGGCCACCGCCTATTTTCGGGGAGAGACCGAAAGCAGCCTGCGCCAGCGCTATCAGCCGATTGTGGAAGACAACCTGAAAAAGACCGGTTTCTATGACCAGTACAAGAGCCTGCTTGCGGTGTACGATAAGTTACCACTCACTAACAAGCCCAATATGAACCTGGAAAGCTACGTCATCGACAACAGCATGGACGAGCTCTACACCCGCATTGGCGAACAGGAATCCCTGATCCGCCAGAACCCCATGCAACAGGGCAGTGCGCTGATCGGTGCGGTGTTTGGTTCAGGCAAGGGCGGGTAAAAAAGCGGGGGGCGGCCGTAGGAACGTCGCTACGCTCCTACGCCATAGGTTGGTTACGCCACCTGCGCTGCCGTGAGCAGGGCAAAGCGATTCAGGATGGTGCGGGCATCATCGCATTCGCGCACTTCCGGCAGATGACTATCCACTTGTTGCTGGGTGAGTCCCTCACCACGCAAGGCCTGCAGGTAGGCGCGCATCACATCGGCGCTGAATTCCGGATGAAACTGCACCCCCCAGACCCGGTCTCCGTAGCGGAAGGCCTGGCAGGCGTCGTGGCCGTTGCTGGCCAGGACCATGGCGCCGGGCGGCGGAGTCAGTACTGACTGACGGTGCACCACTTGTGCCCACGGGTGTCCGGTAATGGCGCCTAACAGGGCATCCTGTCGACCGGCGCCAGTCAATCGCAGGGCAACCGTGCCTACTTCCAGACCCATGGGGTTATCCGCTACTTCGCCACCCAGGGTGCGAGCCAACAGCTGGTGGCCAAAACACAGCCCCAAAACCGGCATCTGCACCGCCTCGTGGACCAGGGTGTATAACCAGCGCATCAATGTCCGCATCCATGGCGCCTGATCGGTGACCATGGCGTGGGAACCAGCAATGACCACACCCGCCAGCTCGCTCAGAGCAGGAAACGGCCCTCCCTGTTCCGCATCAATCACCATGACACCGGTGGCCGCCCCCAGTCCCTGGTGTATCCAGGCCTCGAAGTCACCGTAGTGGGCGCTGATCTGCGGGAAGGTGCTGCCGGTCTTGATGATGGCAATGGGTTTGCTGTGATTCATGGCCTGTCCACCGTACTGTCCTTGTCTGGTTTTCCTTATATAGAGCAAGGGCTGTACCAACTTTTCAGGCGCGATAACCAGCGTCTTGAACACCGCCACACTTTCTACGACGCCCCTGTAGGAGCTCCTCTTGAGGGGCGAACCACGCGTCAGCGTGGAAATCGCCCGCAGGGCGATCAGGAATATCAGAGCAAGGCAGGCTCCATTGCCGACCCGCCTTGCCATATTGCCTCGCTACGCTCGGTTCGCCCCCCAAGAGGAGTATTCACTTCGCTCACCCTCCGGGCCGCACGAAACTACGTGCGTTACTCCGCTACGCTACGTTCCTACAGCGGCTTCGAAACAGTCTATCGCGACGCGTCACGGCTGGAGGGCGCTATCGGAGGTCCCGATGCCGCGGGCAGGTGGTGAGGTGATCGTTGACCATGCCGGTGGCCTGCATAAAGGCATAGACGATGGTGGGGCCGACAAATTTGAAGCCGCGTTTTTTCAGGGCCTTGCTCATGGCCTCGGCCACCGGGGTAGAGGCGGGCACCTCCTTCAAGGTGCGGAAGTGATTGATCTGCGGGCTACCATCGACAAAGTCCCAGAGAAAATCACTCAGCGTCAGGCCTTCATCACGCAGGGCCAGATAGGACCGGGCGTTGCCGATGGTGGCAGCCACTTTCAGACGGTTGCGAATAATCCCCGCATCCTGGAGCAGGGCGGCTACCTTGCGGTCGTCATAGCGAACGATCTTTTCCGCGTCGAAACCGTCGAATACCTTACGATAGTGCTCACGCTTGCGCAGCACGGTAATCCAGCTCAGGCCGGCCTGGGCACCTTCCAGGTTCAGGCATTCGAACAGGGCCCGATCATCGTATTCGGGAACCCCCCATTCATGGTCGTGGTAGTGCTGGTAGAGCGGGTCATCCCCGCACCAGGGACAGCGGTCGTTCATCACTTTTCTCTTCCGTTGTTGCACAGTCAAAAGACGCTTGGTAATCGGCCAGGGTCTGGCCCGCACGTACCGGGTAGCTGTCTTCCAGGGTCTGCAGGATAACGATGCGATCCACCCGAAAATGGCGGAAGGCGCCGCGCAGTTCACACCAGCCCGCCAGGGTCCAGCAGTGGCCCCAGAAGTATAGTCCCAGAGGCCAGATCACTCGCCGGCTATGTTGATCCTGCAGATCCCGGTAATGCAGGCGTACCTTGGCCCGTTCGGCGATGGCCTGCTGCAACGGATCGAGCATGGCGCCCAGCATGCGCCGCTCCGGTAGCGGCGGGGCGCTCACCGGTGGCGTCATGGCGCGTAACTGGGCCGGCACCGCCATGGCCAGCTTTTCCTGTACCGCCCGCAGGGCTTGCGCCTGGCGCCGGCCCGCCCAGCCCTGCGCCATGGCCAGGCCGGTAAGCAAGGCCTGCCATTCTTCCACGCTGAACATTAACGGCGGCAGCTGATAGCCCTCCAGCAACGCATAGCCTTTACCCGCCTGGGAATAGATGGGCACGCTACTGGCAGAAAGGTGATCAATATCCCGATAGATAGTCCGTTCCGATACCGCCAATCGCTGCGCCAATGTCTGGGCGGTAGTCCACTGGCTGGCACCGATAATCTGCACGATCTGAAACAAGCGTTCCGCGCGTCGCATGCTCTTTCCCTGTTATCGCACTGGTTATGCCACTCTGGCCATCGACATTACCCGAGCCGGCCTGGTGCGTCATTCTACCGGTTCACTCCTGACACCCTGCTGTCAGTAGTCGTCCGGCCAGCGGTATCACCGGCCCGGTCGGCCCGGTATACTTGGCGCCTTTCGCGGCAATCGAACTCGAACAACAGGATTCAGCATGGCGGAACAACCGCAGACGGATATTTTGACCTTCCAGGGCCTGATTCTGGCCCTGCAACAGTACTGGGCCGAACAGGGGTGCGTGGTCGTACAGCCCCTGGATATGGAAGTGGGCGCGGGTACCTTTCACCCCTCCACCTTCCTGCGCGCCATCGGCCCGGAAAACTGGAACAGTGCCTACGTGCAGCCTTCCCGCCGGCCCACCGACGGCCGCTAC
Source organism: Alcanivorax jadensis T9 (assembly GCF_000756655.1). Taxonomy (GTDB): domain Bacteria; phylum Pseudomonadota; class Gammaproteobacteria; order Pseudomonadales; family Alcanivoracaceae; genus Alcanivorax; species Alcanivorax jadensis. The sequence goes on along the minus strand of NZ_ARXU01000003.1, from coordinate 91,763 downwards.
GGGGAAAACCCCAACCGGCTGCAGCACTATTACCAGTTCCAGGTGGTACTGAAACCGTCCCCGGACAATATTCAGGAGCTGTATCTGGGTTCCCTGCGGATGCTGGGGTTTGATCCGCTGGTCCACGATATCCGCTTCGTGGAAGACAACTGGGAATCACCCACTCTGGGTGCCTGGGGTCTGGGTTGGGAAGTGTGGCTCAACGGTATGGAAGTCACCCAGTTCACCTACTTCCAGCAGGTGGGCGGCATCGACTGCTACCCGGTCACCGGCGAGATCACCTATGGTCTGGAACGTCTGGCCATGTATATCCAGGGCGTGGATTCGGTCTACGACCTGGTCTGGTCCGACGGCCCGTTCGGCAAGGTCACCTACGGTGACGTGTTCCTGCAGAACGAAATCGAGATGTCCACGTTCAACTTCGAACACGCCAACGTGGATGAACTGTTCAAGCAGTTCGACCTGTTCGAGGGCGAATCCACCAAACTGATCGAGGCCGGCCTGCCGTTGCCCGCCTATGAGTATGTGCTGAAAGCCTCCCATACCTTCAACCTGCTGGATGCCCGCAAGGCCATCTCCGTCACCGAACGTCAGCGCTTTATTCTGCGTGTGCGCACCCTGGCCCGGGCCGTCGCCCAGGCCTACTTCGACAAGCGGCGTTCGCTTGGCTTCCCCATGGCGGATGCCAGCATCCGCGAGGAAGTAGAAACGGAATTGAAAAAGCAGGATGAAAAGGCCGCAAAGCAGGCCGCCAAAAAGAAGGGGAAGCAATAATGTCCCGGGATTTGCTGATTGAACTGGGCACCGAAGAACTGCCCCCCAAGGCGCTGCCCACTCTGAGTGCGGCGCTGACGGAAGAATTTGTTCGCCAACTGGATGAAGCCGGCCTCAACCACGGTGAGGTAGAAAGCTTTGCCGCCCCGCGCCGTCTGGCTGTGCTGGTGCGAGGTCTGGATGACAAGCAGGCCGATCGGGATATCGAACGCCAGGGCCCGGCCGTGCAGGCCGCCTTCGACAAGGACGGTAACCCCACCAAGGCCGCGCAAGGGTTTGCGTCCTCTCTGGGATTAACCGTGGACCAGCTGGGTCGTCAGGACACCGGCAAAGGGGAGCGCCTGGTGGCGCAGATCACCGAGAAGGGCAAACCCGCCGCTGAATTGATTCCCGACTTCTTTGCCCAGGCGGTACAGAAGCTGCCGATCCCCAAGCGCATGCGCTGGGGAAAACGCAAGGTACAGTTCGTTCGTCCGGCCCACTGGCTGGTGGCCCTGTTCGGTGATGAGGTGGTGCCCTTCGAGCTGCTGGATCTGCACGCCGGGCGCACCAGTTACGGCCACCGTTTCCATGCCCCCGGCGCCATCGAGCTGGCTACCGCCAGCGACTACGCCGAGCGCATGGAAAAAGACGGTCATGTGATCGCCGACTTCGCTCGCCGCAAGGCGATGATTGAAGAACAGGCCATCGCCGCCGGCAAGGAAGCCGGTGGTACCGCGCAGATCGACCCGGATCTGCTCAATGAAGTCACCGCCCTGGTGGAATGGCCACTGGCGCTGATGGGTAGCTTCGACGACGACTTCCTGCGCGTGCCCCAGGAAGCCCTGATCAGCGCGATGGAAGAGCACCAGAAATATTTTTCGGTTCTCGATGCCAACGGCAAGCTGATGCCGCGCTTCATCACCATCAGCAATATCCAGTCCAAGGATCCTCAACAGGTGATCCATGGCAACGAGAAGGTAATTCGTCCCCGTCTGGCGGATGCGGCCTTCTTTTACGACAACGACTGCAAGAAAACCCTGGCCCAGCATGGCAAGGGTCTGGCCAATGTGGTGTTCCAGCAACAGCTGGGCACCGTGGCCGACAAGTGCGCACGGATTGGCGCACTGGCAGCCATTATCGCCGAACAGATCGGTGGCGATGCCGAGCAGGCAACGCTGGCCGGCGAGCTGAGCAAAGCTGACCTGAACAGCGAGATGGTCGGTGAGTTCGACACCATGCAGGGCATCATGGGTTTCTATCTGGCGCGTCAGGAAGGTCAGCCGGAAGAGGTGGCCCAGGCCCTCTACGAGCAGTACCTGCCACGCTTCGCCGGCGACAAGCTGCCGCAGAGCAAGACCGGTATGGCCGTGTCTCTGGCCGACAAGATCGACACCCTGGTGGGCATCTTCGGCATCGGCCAGAAGCCCAGCGGTACCAAGGACCCCTACGCCCTGCGTCGGGCTACCCTGGGTGTGTTGCGTATCATCATCGAAAACCAGCTGGATCTGGACCTGCAGCATCTGCTGGAGAAAGCCGGTGACCAGCTTGAGCTGCGCATCAACCGCGCCGAGGCTGCCGAGGCGTTCGAGTTTATCAAGGGTCGCTACCGGGCTATCTACCAGGAGCAGGGCATTGCCACCCCGGTGATCCTGTCGGTGCTGGCTATCGACGATGCCTGCCGCAAACCGCTGGATTTCGATCGCCGGGTGAAAGCAGTCGCCGCCTTCCAGCCACGGGAAGAAGCCCAGGCCCTGGCCGCTGCCAACAAGCGGGTGTCCAATATCCTCGCCAAGCTGGACCAGGCACCGCCGGAGGAAATCGACGGCGCCCTGCTGGAAGACGAGGCCGAGCAGACCCTCACCAATCTGGTGGTGGCCAGCTACGAGCAGTCCGAACCGTTGCTGGAAAAAGGCGACTATCAGGGCGTACTGGAAATGCTCGCCGAACTTCGTGAGCCGGTGGACGCCTTCTTCGACACCGTCATGGTGATGGCGGAAGACGAAGCCGTGCGCAACAACCGTCTGGCACTGTTGGCGTTCCTGCGCGACCTGTTCCTGAATGTGGCGGATATCAGTCTGCTGCAGGAATAAATTGGCGCTTGCACGCAAGCACGCAAAAACACAGGGCCGCTTTCCAGCGGCCTTTGTGATTTGAACGCGAAGCGAAACCCGCTGTAGGAGCTATGCTTGCATGGCGAAAGGCTTTCCCGTTTTCCGCTAGCGTGCTGGTAACCTGTAACCCTTTCGCCATGCGAGCATGGCTCCTACGGACATGATTGGTATTGGGCAAGAATCCATGAACAAACTCATCATCCTCGACCGTGACGGTGTCATCAACGAAGACTCCGACGCCTATATCAAGACCCTGGACGAGTGGATTCCATTACCGGGCAGCATTGACGCCATCGCCCGTCTCAGCCGGGCAGGCTATACCGTGGTGGTGGCTACCAACCAGTCCGGTATTGCCCGGGGCTACTTTGATGTGGCAACACTGGATGCCATGCATGAACGGATGGGCGAACTGGTCCGTGCAGCGGGCGGCGAGATGGGCAAGGTGTTTTATTGCCCCCACGGGCCGGACGATGGTTGCGACTGCCGCAAGCCCGCTCCCGGCCTGATCGACCAGATTGTTACCGAGTATGGCGATGTCACCGGCGCACCCCTGATTGGTGATAGCCTACGAGACCTGGAAGCCGGGGTAGCCCGTGGTTGCCAACCTGTACTGGTATTAACCGGAAAGGGAGCAAAGACACAGGACAAGGGCTTGCCGACTGCGCTGGGCCATGTCGATGTATACGACTCCCTGGCGGATTTTACGGATCATATTTTGAAGGATTAGGCATGACCCAGCACACGCATTATTCGCTGCCCATCAAAATCCGCAGCGTTCTGTTTTTTGTGCTGTATAACCTGGCCGGCATTATCCACAGTGTTTTCTGCGTACTGATTGGCCCCTTCCTTCCCTACCGCCGCCGCTATAATTTCGTCAATCTGTGGACCGGCTTTGCCATGTGGTTGCTGCAACGGCTTAACGGCGTACGCATTCAAGTGGAAGGACGTGAGAACCTGCCTGCCGGGGCTTTCGTGGTTCTCGCCAATCACCAGAGCAGTTTCGAAACCTTTTATATGCAACTGCTGATCAGACCACAGGCCACCGTGCTCAAACGCGAGTTGCTGTGGCTCCCGTTCTTCGGCTGGGGTCTGGCCCTGCTCAAACCGATTACCATCAATCGTAGCAATGGCAGTGCCGCACTAAAATCCGTACTGCAGCAAGGCAAGCAACGGCTGCACGATGGTATCCCCGTGGTGATTTATCCGGAGGGCACTCGCCAGGCACCAGGCACCTTGGGAAAGTTCAATCATGGTGGCTCCATGCTGGCCTGTCAGGCTGGCGTCCCGGTTGTGGCCATCAGCCATAACAGTGGCAATTGCTGGCCAGCGCGTTCCTGGATGCGTTTACCCGGTACGATTACCCTGCGCATCAGTCCACCAATTGACAGTGACGGCAAAAAGGCAAAACAAATTACCGAAGAAGCCAATAACTGGATTCGCCAGCATTACCCTCAATAATTTTAAAATCGTTTTTTATTGTCCACCTGCCACGAGTTTAATTGCCTTTCCCCGGTAAAATAACTAGAGTTTGTGCCGCTGTTAATCATCGATAACAAGGGCTACTCAATGAGCATTAATCTTGATGAACTTTCCGTTGATGAACTGGAAAAACTGATCAAGCAAGCGGAAACCGCACTGGACAAGAAGCGCAAGGCAGAGCTGAAGAATGCTCAGGCGGTACTTGAGAAAATGGCCAAGGATCTGGGCGTCTCTCCGGAAGCATTGCTGAAGGATACCGCCGGCAATAAGAAAGCCACCCGCAAGAAAGCCGCCAAGAAGAAAACCGGTGTGCGTCGTCCGGCCAAGGTGAAATACCGCGATCCGAACGATAGTAGCAACACCTGGACCGGCCGCGGCAAACGTCCGTTGTGGCTGCAAGGCGCACTGGAGAAGGGCGCCAAGCTGGAAGATTTCGCGGTCGAGTAAGCGACAACGTTTATGCACCACGCGACAAAAAAGCGAACCGTCAGGGTTCGCTTTTTTTATGCGCTTATTACCCCCTTAGCGCCGCTGGTAACCAGTTATGCGGCAATGTGCCTTCCTGCCCAACCGATGGCTTGAGCCCCTGACAAGCCGGAATCAATACCGTCACCATTGCCAATAGCAGCAAGCCAGCGATACCCGTCAAAGGTAACTGCCGTAACAGCTGTATCCCGACACTCCGCTTTTCCCTGCGGCGCTGCCGGCCGCGGCAATCCCTTTCCTTTTTCACCATGCGACTCCTTGAATCCCTAATCACCAGAGAGGTTTTACGGGTCCTCGCATTGCCGCCACATAGCAGCGGATAGTCCGGGCAAAAGAGTCCGGATAATTCACAACATCCTTGTACGGCTACCAGGGCACTGACCCTCATGAACGCCCTTTCAGCTGGTACTGCGCCAGCCACACTTACAAACTAAACGTACATAGTTACAAATTGAATAATGTTCAGAGCAGCTTTTACGATTGCTGGCAACGCCAGGAATAACGGAACAGCAACGGGCAGAAGGGGAAGAGAGGAGGGCAGCAACAAAAAAGGGCCAAACGGCCCCTTTTTGTTGCGATCAAAACGACTCGTTATCAGACATCCAGATTGGAGACCTGCAGCGCATTGGACTCGATAAACTTCCGACGCGGATCCACATCGTCACCCATCAGGCAGGTAAAGATCTGGTCTGCGGCGATGGCGTCCTCGATGGTGACCTGCAGCATACGCCGGCTTTCCGGGTCCATGGTGGTTTCCCACAGCTGCTCCGCGTTCATTTCCCCCAGCCCCTTGTAGCGCTGGAAGCTGGTGCCGCGGCGGGCCTGAATCATCAGCCACTCCAGGGCGTCGGCAAAGTGGCGGATGGGGCGCTGGGTTTCGCCACGCTGGATATAGGCATCAGCGGCCAGCAAGCCTTCCAGGGTTTCCCCCAGTGCCTTGATCTTCTGATAATCCGGCGACTGCAGGAAATCCAGGGTTACGCGATACTCGCGGGGTACACCGTGAGCAAGCACTTGCACACGTGGCAGGTACAAGCCACGTTCCTCGTCTCGAGCGGCGGTGATGGTAAAGGTCTGGGTGGCATCGGTAATGGCGTCTACCCGTTTGCCCAGCACCTGGCACCAGTCTTCCATGCCCGCCTGGTCCTTCAAACCTTCTTCGCTGACCGAAGGCATATAGATCATCTGCTCCAGCACTTCCTTGGGGAACACCCGGGACTGGCGATCGACAATCTTCATGACGTTGCGATATTCGGCAATCAGGTTGGCCAGAGGCTCCCCGCTGATTGGCGGCGCATCGTCACCCGGATACAGGGCGGTTTTTTCCAGAGCCAGGGTGGTCAGGTACTCCTCCATGGCCGGATCATCCTTCAGATAGGTCTCCTGCTTGCCTTTCTTCACCTTGTAGAGCGGCGGCTGGGCAATATAGATATAGCCCCGCTCGATCAGCTCGGGCATCTGGCGGAAGAAGAACGTCAACAGCAGGGTACGGATGTGGGAACCATCCACGTCAGCATCCGTCATGATGATGATGCGGTGATAGCGGAGCTTTTCCACATTGTATTCGTCGCGGCCGATGCCACAGCCAAGAGCGGTGATCAGGGTGCCCACTTCCTGGGAAGAAAGCATCTTGTCGAAACGCGCCTTTTCCACATTGAGGATCTTGCCCTTCAACGGCAGGATCGCTTGATTCTTGCGGTCACGGCCCTGTTTGGCAGAGCCCCCCGCAGAATCACCCTCCACAATATAGAGTTCGGAGAGGGCAGGGTCTTTCTGCTGGCAGTCCGCCAGTTTGCCCGGCAGACCGGCAATATCCAGGGCACCCTTACGACGGGTCATTTCCCGCGCCTTGCGCGCCGCATCCCGGGCGCGAGCAGCATCAATGATCTTCGAGGAAATGGCCCTGGCTTCCTGAGGATTTTCCAGCAGATAATCCTGGAACAGCTCACCCATGGTCTGCTCGACCGCACTTTTCACTTCGGACGAGACGAGCTTGTCTTTGGTTTGGCTGGAAAACTTGGGATCCGGCACCTTCACGGAAATCACCGCGGTGAGGCCTTCACGAGCGTCATCACCGGTAGGGTTAGCCTTTTCCTTCTTGAGCAGCCCTTCCTTCTCCATGTAGCTATTCAGAGTACGGGTGAGAGCCGCGCGGAAACCCGCCAAGTGAGTACCACCATCCCGCTGGGGAATGTTATTGGTAAAGCAGAACAGGTTCTCCTGGTAGGAATCGTTCCACTGCATGGCCACTTCCACAGCAATGCCATCTTCTTCCCGGTCGAACTGGAAGTGGAACACCTGGTTCAGGGGCGTCTTGTTTTGGTTCAAGTAGCTGACGAAGGCACTCAAACCGCCGTCATACTCGAACACATCCTCTTCGCCATTGCGCTCATCCAGCAGGTGGATACGCACCCCGGAGTTCAGGAAGCTCAGTTCCCGCAGGCGCTTGGCCAGAATGTCATAGTGAAACTTGATATTGGTAAACGTTTCCGGAGAAGGGCGGAAGTGAATGGCCGTCCCGCTGCTGTCGGTATTGCCTACCACTTCCAGAGGCATAGCCGGTACACCGTGGCGGTAGAGCTGCTCGTGGACCTGGCCATTACGACGAATGGTCAGCTTCAGCTCTTCGGAGAGGGCATTCACTACGGAAACGCCCACACCATGGAGGCCGCCGGACACCTTGTAGCTGTTGTCGTCAAATTTACCACCGGCATGGAGCACGGTCATGATCACTTCGGCGGCGGACATGCCTTCTTCTTCATGCATATCCACGGGAATACCCCGGCCATCGTCCTGGACGGACACGGATTCATCCGGGTGGATAACCACCTTGATCTCGGAACAGTGACCAGCCAACGCCTCGTCGATGGAGTTATCCACCACCTCGAAGACCATATGGTGCAGGCCAGTGCCATCATCCGTATCCCCGATGTACATGCCAGGGCGCTTGCGAACGGCGTCCAACCCTTTCAGCACCTTGATGCTGGATGAATCGTAATTTTTCTCCGCCATGGTATTTCCTTATTCACTCCCGGTGAGGGGCCGAAGTTGGCCATGTTCCACGTGGAACATTTTGCTCTCGATCGCCCGTAACGCTTTATTCTGCTGCACCACAGCCTCCCATTGGGGCTGATCCAGTGCGGTAATCAGGGTCTGGTGGCCAGTGGAAGCCAGATACCCCAGCATCTGATTACGGTGTTCTTCGTCCAGCTCAGCAGCCAGATCATCCACCAGCAGGGTACAAACTTTCCCTACCTGGCTGATCAACGGCAACTGAGCCAGCACCAGACCATAGGCAACCAGCTTGGCCTGGCCCCGGGAAAGGCGATCTCGCGCCACCACTCCCCGGGTTTCGATACGAATATCGCTGCGGTGATACCCTGCCTGACTGAACCCACGTCGGATATCGTCAGGACGGAGGCGAGCCAGGGCATCCGCATAGCTCTCGTCTTTTTGTAGTCCCGTCTGTAGATGCACCCGAATTTTCAACTCCGGCGCAAGATGAGACAACACCGCATCCAGGCCTGACTGCAAGGCTTGTAGATAGCTACGACGCAACCCTTCGATTCTATCAGAAGTCTGCGCCAGTTGCTGGTCCCAAAACCCCAGTTCACGGGGGTTCGGACGCCCGGTACGGAGTAGGGCGTTTCTCTGCTTCAGGGCCGCAGAAGCCGTGCGCCATACCGGCATAAATTCATGTTCCACGTGGAACATTCCCCAGTCCATAAACCGCCGGCGCAGGGCTGAAGCCCCAAACACCAGCTCTACCGACGTGGGATGCAAAGCCAGAACAGGCAGAAGACCCGCCACCTCACTAAGGGCCCTGGGGGTTTCCCCGTTGAGCTTGATGGCATCGATCCCACCCGGAGTCCGGCGCACGCCCAAACGGTGGATCTTCTCGCCTGCGGATACTTCCGCATAAAGGGTGGCCGCGGGCGCACCGTCGCGGACCAGCCGGGACAACCTGCCGCCACGGAATGACCGCCCCCCGCTACCAATGAAATAGATGGCTTCCAGCAGGCTGGTCTTGCCGCTGCCGTTATCACCAAGAATCACATTGAGGGAAGGGGAGAGGGCAATATCCAACTGGCGGTAATTGCGAAAATCTCCAAGCTGGAGACGGCTCAACATAGAAAGGAATCCACCCACAACAACCAGGGAAGCCGCCGCAGCAGCAAGAAATGACTGCACCGATTGTAGCTCAGGGAGAGGGCAGGGGCGATGATGCTAACACCTGTTTCCACCACAGAGGACACCGAGCTCACTCAGGAAACCCCATTTCCGACCAAAAGGGCGCCGTGCTGCTTCGCAAAGGATCTCACCCCTGAGCGCTCTGTGGTAACGATACCTTTACCGCAGCCGGCTGATGCCGGGCAAAAAAATACCCGGCGCGGTGGCCGGGTATTGGGGAGGAGCAGGGGCTGCTGATCAGAGCCGCATGGGCATGACCACATACAGGGCTGCCTTGCTCTCAGGATCCAGCACCAGGGCGCTGCTGTTGCTGTCGCCCATCTCCAGCTCTGCCTGGGTCCCTGCCATGGTGTTGAGCACGTCCAGCAGGTAGCTCACATTGAAACCAATCTCCAGGGGCTGCCCATTGAAGTCTACGGACACTTCTTCTTCCGCTTCTTCCTGCTCCGGGTTGTTGGCCACGATACGCAGGCTGCCTTCGGACAACTGAACCCGCACACCCCGGTATTTCTCATTGGACAGAATCGCTACCCGGGCCAGGGCCTGGCGCAGGGTTTCCCGGTCGGCAATGATGGTGCGCGAGCCTTCCTTGGGAATCACCCGGTCGTACTCGGGGAACTTGCCATCAACCAGTTTGGAGGTAAACGTAATCGCGCCCACCACAATACGGACATGGTTGCGACCCACGGTCAGGCGGGCATTTTCGCCGGCATCACCCAGAATACGGGACAGCTCCATCACCCCTTTGCGTGGCAGGATCACCGAGGCTTCTTCTACCGGCACATCCAGCTCCGCATCGCACAGGGCAAGGCGGTGGCCATCGGTGGCCACGGCACGCAGACGGCCCGGCTTGAGCTCGAACAGCATGCCATTGAGGTAATAGCGCACGTCCTGCTGGGCCATGGAAAAGGCAGTACGGTCGATCAGGCTGCGCAATACGCCGGGCTGGATATCCAGGCTGGAACCGGCAGCATCTTCTTCCAGATTGGGAAACTCGGACGCGGGCAGGGTGGAGAGAGTGAAACGGCTGCGACCTGAACGAACCAGCATGCGCTCGCCATCCACCTCGAAACGGATGTCGGCTTCCGCCGGCAGACTCTTGGCAATGTCCACCAGCTTGCGTGCCGGTACCGTGGTTTCCCCGGCCTGATGCTCCCCTTCCAGTGGCAGGCGAGCCACCAGCTCCAGTTCCAGATCGGTGCCTGTCATGGAAAGCTGCCCGTCACCCACCTCCAGCAGGACATTGGACAGCACCGGCAGGGTTTGCCGTTTTTCCACCACTGCAGCCACCTGTTGCAGGGGCTTGAGCAGTTGTTCTCTATTGATTGAGAATTTCATCGCGCTTTCCCGTTCTGGTTATTTGGGCCAGAGGCTCCCAGGCCCTTCCTTTACATATGATGCACAGAGCCGGCCACCGGGCCGGGGTTCCCCGTCAGGACGTCAGCGTCCGTAACAGGCTCTGGTAATCTTCCTCGATTTCCGGATTGGATTCCCGCAGCTGCAACACCTTACGACAGGCATGCAACACGGTGGTGTGATCACGGCCACCAAAATTTTCACCGATCTCCGGCAGACTATGGCTGGTCAGTTCCTTGGACAACGCCATGGCCACCTGCCGCGGTCTCGCCACCGAGCGGGTCCGTCGTGGAGAGAGTAGATCATTGATCTTGATCTTGTAGTACTCGGCCACCACACGCTGAATATTGTCGATGCTGATCTGTCGCGCCTGCAGGGCAATCAGATCCTTTAGCGCTTCTTTGATCAGGCCGATATCTATCTGAGCACCAGTGAAACGCACATGGGCGATCACCCGGCGCAACGCCCCTTCCAGTTCCCGTACATTAGAACGGATTCGTTGCGCGATAAAGAAGGCCGCGTCATTGGGCAGATCCACCTTGGCTTCTTCCGCCTTCTTTTTCAGGATCGCTACCCGGGTTTCCAGCTCCGGTGGCTCCATGGGCTGGGACAACCCCCAGCCGAACCGACTCTTGAGCCGCTCCTCGAGACCATCCACTTCCTTGGGAAACTTGTCACAGGTGAGAATGATCTGCTGGCCATTTTCCAGCAGCGCATTGAAGGTGTGGAAGAACTCTTCCTGGGACTGCTCTTTACCTGCAAAGAATTGAATATCATCAATCAGCAGCGCATCCACTGACCGGTAGAAGCGCTTGAACTCATTGATGGTCTTGTTGCGCAGGGCCGAGATCATATCCGCGACAAAACGCTCACTGTGTAGATAGACCACCTTGGCGTTGGGGTTGCGTCGCAGCAACTCGTTGCCCACCGCATGCATCAAGTGGGTCTTACCCAGGCCCACGCCCCCGTACAACAGCAGGGGGTTGTAGCCGTGGCTGGCCGGGTTCTCAGCCACCTGCTGGGCCGCCGCCGCCGCCATGCGGTTGGACTTGCCCTCCACAAAGGTGGCAAAGGTGAACCCGGTGTTGAGATTACTGCGATGCTTGCGGGCGCCTCCCAGCTCCGTAGGCTGCGGTTTGCTCTCCGCCAGCTCCGGTGTGCGCATATGACCGGAAGATGGCGTAGCGGGGCTGGCAGGGGCAGGAGAGGACGACTGGGCAGACGGAGCGGGCATCCGGCTGGATCCCACCTCCAGCCGCAACTGGGGCAGCGCGCCACTTTGCAGCTCGCCCAGTACCTCGCCGATGCGATCCATGTACTTGTCACGAACCCAGTCAACCACAAACCGATTGGGTGCAAACAGCGTCAGCTCGGCGCCATCCGCAGATGCAGCCACCTGTAATGGCCGAATCCACATATTGTACTGCTGTGACGGCAACTCATCCTCGAGTCGAGTCAGGCAGCGTTGCCAGAGCTCTTCAGACACGCACACGCCTTATTATCCTGGAACGATACTGCGCCCCTCTCTCTACACGAAGGCAAAAAGAGGAAGAACAAGGGACCCGACCGCGACAGAAATCACAGTCCAGCGGCACTCTTGGGCCCTGAATCGTCTTTTATGAACTGAATGAAAATTCGGTCAAAGAACCGGAATCGAGCCCGTCATTCTACCCCCTCAGAGCGATAACTATCCACAGGGCAGCCGGGATTTTTCCGGCTTTATTTCTGTGGATAACTAGGACCATAACCCTGTGCGGGAATGCAGGTACAACCCGGTGGACAACTGGAGGTACAACTTATACCCACATTTAATGACAGGTCGTCCCCCGTTCATCCCCAGTACTTACACACAATGGTACGCAAGTTATTAACGGCGCAACCTAATGATATAAATAGGGATTTCACGCTTATCCACAAAAAGTGCTTTCCCCTATAATAACTACTACTACAAAAAACATTTAAATATTTAAGTTCTATTAACAGTTCTCTCCAGCGCGTCTTGAACTTGCCTGAAAAGCTGATTGACAGAGGATTTCGCTTTCCCTAGACTTGCCGGCCTTCCAATTGCTGTCTCATTCCATGGGGAAGACACCATGAAACGCACATTTCAGCCCAGCGTACTCAAGCGCAAACGTGCCCACGGTTTCCGTGCTCGCATGGCGACCAAAAACGGTCGCAAAATCCTGGCCGCTCGTCGTGCCAAGGGTCGTAAGCGGTTGGCTGCCTGAGCCAACCGTTTTACTCTGCCCTCCTGGCTGAGGTAACAGTGCCAATAACCCGGGCTTTTACCCGCCAGCACAGACTTCTCACCGGACCCCAATATCAGACCGTATTCGACCACTCCAAATGGAAGGTGGGGAATGCGGCGTTTTTGCTATTGGCCTGTCCCAACCAGCAGGCTCTGCCCCGGTTGGGACTGGTGATTGGTCGCAAGCGTGCCAAACGTGCCGTTGACCGTGGTTGCGTCAAACGCAGAGCCCGGGAACAGTTCCGATTGAGGCAGGATAAACTGGCAGGTCTGGACATTATTTTGCTGGTTCGCGGACGAGTGGATCATCCGGACCCGGCAGAAGTCACCGACCAGCTTGGCAAGCTATTCGACAAGCTGCTTGCTAAGTGCGGGCAAGCTTGAGAAACTGCGGCCCGTTTTTCTCGCCACAGAATAGTCTGTTATGGAAATCCAGCGCGCCCTTGTAATTACCGGCATTGCCATCGTTTCCTACCTGATGATTCAGGCCTGGCAACAGGATTATGCCAACCCGACCCAGCCAGCCCCCGTTGAGGAGGTTGCGCAGAGCGCGCAAGGCAATGGCGACGGACTCGACCTGCCTTCCCCTCAGGCAGATGAGGTGGATAACGGTATTCCCTCTGCACCGTCAGAGCGGGTTGAAGCCCCTTCTTCCGAATCCACGGAAACCACAGCTAGCCAGCAACGCATTCGAGTTAACACCGATGTGTTGAGAGTGGAAATCGATCCCCAAGGCGGTGATATCGTTCGCCTGGCGCTGCCTGAGTTCCCCCATCATGTGGATACCCCGGACCAACCCTTCGTGTTGCTTGAGCAGGATGCCAGCCGCACCTATGTGGCTCAGAGTGGCCTGATTGGCAAGAACGGCACCGATTCCAGCGCCGGCCGTCCACTATGGAGTGCAGCCAAACAGAGCTACCAGCTGGATGAAGGCACCCAGGAACTGAACGTGGACCTGACCTTGCGTCAGGATAATGGCGCCGAGCTGGTCAAGCGTTTCACCTTTGAACGCGGCAGCTACCTGGTGCGCGTTAGCCATATTGTCCGTAACCAGGGCAACAGCGAGTGGTCCGGTGCCTTGTATGGCCAGATCAAGCGTGATGGCAGCGAAGATCCTGGTCTGTCCAACAGTGGCTTTATCCCCATGCCCACCTATCTGGGGGGTGCCTACTGGGACAGTGAAAAGCCTTACAACAAACTCGATTTTGAAGACATGTCAGAAAACCCGCTGGACCTGACGGTCCAGGGCGGCTGGCTGGCCATGGCGCAGCACTATTTTGTGACTGCCTGGGTGCCTGATGCCCAGCAGAAGAACCATTACTCCAGCGTGCACCTGGAAAAACGCGGTCAGTACCTGCTGCGGTTTGTGTCTCCTACCCTCAAGGTGGCACCAGGCGAAGAGAAGGTGCTTTACGCCGAGTTCTATGCCGGGCCCAAGCAGCAGGACAAGCTGGAGGCAATTAGCCCCGGTCTGAATATGACTGTGGATTACGGCTGGTTGTGGTTTATCTCCCAGCCCATCTTCGCCCTGCTGGTATTCCTGCAAAGTGGTGAAGTGTCCGTGTTCGGCATGGATATCGATATTGGTATGGGCGTCGGTAACTGGGGTGTTGCCATTATCCTGCTCACGCTCATTATCAAGGCGATCTTCTTCAAGCTCAGCGCCACCAGTTATCGCTCCATGGCGAAAATGCGCAAGGTGGCGCCGGAAATGCAGCGCATCAAGGAGCAGAACAAGAACGACAAGCAGAAAGCGCAAATGGAAACCATGAAGTTGTTCCAGCGCGAAAAGATCAACCCGCTTGGTGGTTGTCTGCCGATGTTGGTTCAGATGCCGGTGTTTATCGCTCTTTACTATGTGTTGCTGGAATCCGTGGAGCTGCGTCAGGCACCTTTCTTCCTGTGGATCAACGATCTGTCAGTAATGGATCCGTACTTCGTCCTGCCGATCCTGATGGGCGCCTCCATGTTCCTGCAGACCCGCCTCAATCCGACCCCGGCCGACCCCATGCAGGCCCAGGTGATGAAGTGGATGCCGGTGGTGTTCTCCGTGTTCATGTTGTGGTTCCCTGCCGGTCTGGTGCTGTACTGGCTGACCAACAACATTCTCTCCATTGCCCAGCAGTGGGTAATCACCCGCAAGATCGAAAACGAGGGATAACGGGCTCAACCCGCTATTCTTTACAAGCCGGCCGGGATTTCCCGGCCGGTTTTGTTTTATGCTGATGCTCCTTTTCCGGCCTTTCAGAATCACTTCATGTCGAATACAGCCCAGGACACCATTGTTGCGATTGCCACTGCGCCCGGGCGAGGTGGTGTTGGCGTGGTGCGTCTGTCAGGGCCTGACGCTGAAGGTATCGCGGGCAAGATTGTTTGTGATCGCTCACTGACCCCGAGAATGGCGCATTTCGCCAGATTCCGGGGTGCGGGTGGCGAGGTTATCGATGAGGGGCTGGTGATTGCCTTTCCCGCCCCCCATTCCTTTACCGGCGAAGATGTGGTGGAGCTACAAGGCCACGGCGGTCCGGTGATCCTGGATATGCTGGTGGCGGCCTGCATTGCCGCCGGCGCCCGCCAGGCCCGTGCCGGGGAGTTTTCCCAGCGGGCGTTCCTCAATGACAAGATGGATCTGACCCAGGCCGAGGCCATTGCCGATCTGATTGACGCAGGTACCAGCGCCTCGGCCCGTGCCGCTCTACATTCCCTGCAGGGGGTGTTCTCCGACGAAGTGAATCGCCTGGTGGAAGACCTGATCGGCCTGCGTATCTATGTGGAAGCAGCGATCGATTTCCCGGAAGAGGAGATCGACTTTCTTTCCGACGGCAAGGTGGCCGGCGATCTGCGCGAACTGCGAGCGCAGTGCCTGCGGGTACTGGATGAAGCCAACCAGGGCCGCCTGGTCCGCGAGGGCATGACTCTGGTAATCGCCGGTAAACCCAATGCGGGCAAGTCTTCGCTGATGAATGCCCTGGCGGGTTTCGATGCCGCCATCGTCACAGATATCGCTGGCACTACCCGGGATGTGTTGCGCGAATCCATCCAGCTCGATGGTATGCCGCTTAACCTGATCGACACCGCCGGCCTGCGTGACAGCGCTGACGTTGTGGAGCAGGAGGGGATTCGCCGCGCCTACGCAGAAATGAGAAAAGCGGACCGTTTGCTGGTGATGGTGGATTCCCGTGAGGGTGAGGTTAATCCACAAGATATCCACAGCTTGTTGCCGCAGAGTCAGCAACAACTGGAAAACCTGGATCTGCCGGTCACCGTGGTGCTCAACAAGGCAGATTTGTCCGGTATGGCCACTGGCCCCCTTGATAGCGACTGTTTCGTGATCTCTGCCACCACCGGTGATGGACTCCCTGATCTGCGCGATCACCTGAAAGCCGCTGCGGGGTTTAAAGGTGCGGGCCAGGGCGAAGGGCAGAGCCGGTTCTCCGCCCGCCGCCGCCACATCACTGCTCTGGAGCAAGCCCTGGCCGCCCTGGACACAGGGGAGCAGCAACTGCACGGCCATGCCGCCGGCGAACTGCTGGCCGAAGACCTGCGCGCCGCTCAAAAAGCCCTGGAAGAAATTACCGGTGCCTTTACTGCCGATGATCTGCTGGGGCGTATCTTTTCCTCCTTCTGTATTGGTAAATAAGAAAGAGCCATAGCCGCCGTGGATTCAGGGCGGAGCACTCTCCCGTCCGCAATAGTTACCCACAACCTTCCCGGTTGGCCAAATATCCCCCATTCCTGACCAAACCGCTCATCACAGAAATAAGTGGCGAAGCCCTTTCAAATCAAAAGCCTATCTGTCTGGTAAACATATTGTTTTGTTTTAAGCATTGAGTTGCATAGTTATTGCGCTAGGTTTGTTTGTGACTAGCCGGTCACAAAAGTGAACGGCTGTACATAAAACAATAACAACGCAATGAGGTGAGCATGCTCACCAGACCCAAATACAGACACTGCATCAGGTTATTCCGTGTTTTGCTGGTTGTCCTCGCGGCTGGCCCCATGGTGGGTAAGGCTGCACTGGAATCCCTGGATGAAGAAAGCCTGTCTCAGGTGACCGGCACGGGCCTGGCTATCGGCTTCGAGGATTTTCGCTGGCTGATCAAGCCCACCAGTTATTTCGAGCAGGTAGGCTCGGATCCGGTAGGCAGCACCACGTTGCAACGGGGGGACCTGCGCTGGTATGGCGTGAACATTTCCGGTGCGGGTACCGGGGGATTTCACTGGGATGAAAGCGGCGGCAATTTCGGCACGCCCTGTGATGCCTCAAGCCTCGGCTGCCCTCGTGGTGGACTGATCAGTGACTTTGCGCCCCATGATAACCCGTACCTGTTGCGCGCATTTTCGCCCCGCGGGGTCAGCTACGATGGCACCGTCGTCAACAGTGATCCCAATAACCCGGACAGCACCATCTATGAATATCTGGCGCCCAGTGCCCAGCCGGAATACACCTTTTCCTTTTGGGGAGAACTGGAAGTAGGTCGCTCCGGTAATAATGACAACCTGGCCGTCGGTACCGGGGATTTGCTGAAAACCCAGACCATCATTCGCGGTAATGCGGCCAATTCAGCCTTCCGCCTTTTCCAGTTTACCCAACCGGGTAACGAAACCTTTGCCATCCTTTACCACAGTCGCCTGCAGGGCGACTTCCGGTTTTCTGCAGCACAGCATGATGGTCCGGGCGCCAGCGATGTGGTGGGGCAACCGGTGAGGTTTGATGCCCTCGAAGGTCTGCATTTCAAAAATGTGGATGCCTATGTTCCGCTGGGACAGCTTTACTATCAGGCGCTGACCCTGGATACGGTGCCGTCTCAGGACGGTAATTTCATTCTGGAAATTCCGCGTCTACCCGATGTCCCTACCCATACAGCGGTTCATGATCATTTCTACTCGCTGGCCGTACCGGACAGTGCGGATGCCGGCTATATCACTGCCCGGGCAGCGTTATTGAGCAACACCCCTGGCGCAACGCCTTCTCATGCGGTGGATGATTCCTACTTTGTTACCCATGGCTACTCACGTTGGGGGGACTGGTATCCCTGTCGTGGGGTTGGTTGTCCAGCGGTATCGACAACGGTTTCTCCAAATCGCAATACCTACAACGATACCGATGACGGCATCTTCTTTCGCAAGTGTGAAAGCTGCGATGACTTTGATGCGTTCGCTTACATGATCACGGCGGTGGATGTTCGGCCAGGACAGGATCAGTACTCCTGCCCGGGGGGAAGCAACTGTGGTGATTATGCCCCGCGTGGAGGCTCCGGAGGTGTTGCGGATCGCTATTATCGTCAGGCAGTTAATTGTACCGCTAATAGCGGGAGTGATTACCAATGTGGCTATGGAGGCAGCTACAACATCAGTGCCGGGTCTGATTACACCACGGTGAACAAGATGAACCCATCAACGTTGTTGGGGGTTCCCGGTACCAACACCCTTCCCGTTATTCGTACTGGTGTTGCAAACCTTGGAGATGCCAGAGCAGAAGGTTTACAGGTGAATTACATGAAATTTACCAGCTATGGTGCAGGGAATTAGAGAATTTTTATGGAAAATAAAACAAAAAAAATTCCGTCAGTAAAAATATCAGCTGCGCTCATATTGTTCTGGTTTTCATCTTCCTACGCGTTCAATGCTGGAGGTATGAGTCCTCTTGATGAGGATCAGATGAGAGCTGTTACGGGTCAGGGACTGATCGTTTCCGACAAAATATCAGGCAGCGCATTGTCGAATCCTAATGCCTACTCCACACCCTTTGAGTTTTATCGAATTGGCCTGGACGGTGAGCTTCAGTTGAATCTTAATGTTTCAAAGTTGCAACTTGGTTGCGGTGGAATTAACGACCACCTTTCCGGCCATGCAGGTTGTGATATCGATATTGATTACCTGAGCCTGATGGGAAGAAACGGCACGGATATCGGCGATCCAGGAAGCCCATTTACACTGGACAGGCCCTATATTGAATTTGCGGTAAAGAATGACAATTCCACAACTTTGCGGGAGATTGCCGGCATAAAGATTGGCGCGCAATCCGCAGATGGAGCCATCAGTGCAGGGCGGCGGTACTACACGAACAATGCGGTGAATCAGGAAAATACAGCGTTTGCCACTACCTGTAACCCCAGTGCCGTAACAGGTTCTGGCGTTGTGGGGTGCCATTCCGGGATAAACAGTGTCAGCGGATTTCTGGGTTCTGAGTTATCACTGACCATGGATATTGAGGCTCGGTTGCTGAGTATTTTTACAATAAGAGCAACAGGATGTACGGGAAGGACCAGCATAGGACATGATGACTGTGGCAATAATCTTTCTGATGCACT
Source organism: Alcanivorax jadensis T9 (assembly GCF_000756655.1). Classification (GTDB taxonomy): domain Bacteria; phylum Pseudomonadota; class Gammaproteobacteria; order Pseudomonadales; family Alcanivoracaceae; genus Alcanivorax; species Alcanivorax jadensis. The sequence goes on along the minus strand of NZ_ARXU01000003.1, from coordinate 72,822 downwards.
CTTTGTTGATATTGCCGGCACAAGAATGCAGACGCTTGGCCTGCAAGCTGCAGAACTGAAAACCAACAACCTTGAGTTCCTGGGGGGAAGTTGTGTTTTTTTTAACCCCCTTGCCTGTGCCGCTGAAGCAGTAATGGATACGGTTTTCGCCAGCCTCAATACCGATCTTCGTAACGTTCATAAACTGACATTTGAAGATACCTCGGATTTCTTTCTTTCCTTCCAGAGAGAGCCCATTGCATACCCCCGTTACAGCAAATTGACGCCGACGGAAGAGTTGCCTCCTGGCGCTTTTGATATCTGTGCCACCAGTAATGCTACCCCCCGTTGCTCAAGCAGTTATGCGGTTCCGGCGAATACCGGATGGTGGCTCAACGCCCCTTCCGTGAAGCTGCTGGATGTTTACAACCCCAATGCGGATCTTGGTAACCGCGGCATTGATGAAGCCATTGCATTGCTGGGGGCGCCGGGGTTGCTGCTGGAGCACCCCGAGTTTGATCTGGCGCCGAAACAAAACTGCTACGGCAGCACCATGTTCTGCTGAGAGAGGGAAATATGTCTGGATATGGTATGCCATCGAAATACATCCCTTTTATGTTTGTGGCGCTATGGTTGCTGCTAAGCATTATTTATCCGCAGACGGGGAAAACCGATTCCATGGTTCCTCTTAACGACAGTGAGCTTCAGTCAGTCACTGGCGGTGATGCCATTCAGCTAACCCTGCGGCTGCGAAATAATGTTGGTGAGGACAATGCACCGGATACTGCATGTGGCGGCACCCCGGACCCCTGTCGTCTTGGGTTGGAGTTTGTCGCCAGGGAAGGAAACTGGCTGGTATTGAAAGAATTCTACGGCAGCCTGGCCATTGAAGATGTCCGGTTGGAAGGGGCATATCTGAGTAATAGCGGATCCAGCTACCGTGACCTGAGTCGTTTTGAAGATGCTGACGGTAACTGCCTGCTTTCCCCCTGTAACCCTGATGGTCTGCCGGCAATTCAGCTGGATTACCCCTTTGCGAAAGGGCCGGGCGAGTATCAGGATATGCATACCTTTCTGAATATCGGACGCATGGCTGTGGAAGTGGACGATGGCGCTACGCCCGGTTTCATGCTGGATAACAATCCTGGTAGTGCACTGGCGTTTCGAATGAGTGATTCGGCGAGCGCCAACGGCGACATGCAGATGCGTTTTGACGGGAGGGCGTTTCTGTATGGTTTCTGATCACCGACGTCTGTGGATCCTGACTCTATTGCCACTGTCCGCTGCAGTCACTGCCATGACGCCTATTGATGACAGTGGTCTGGCTGATATCCGCGGTCAGGACGGTCTCACCGTCAATCTGGAAAGCAATGGCGCCATTCAAGCCCAACAGCTGAACTGGATAACCGATAGGGGTAACGCACCAGCCGGAACCTGCAGTGGCGGTGTGACTGACCAGCATGCCTGCACACAACTGAATGGCCTCACCCTGCAAGGTGACGGCAATCCTCTGAGTGCACAACTACAGCTGGATGTGGGCAGCGATGGCGGCGTTCCGTTACTGGCATTGCAGTATGACTGGCAGCCTTCCTTGTTCACCCTGGACGGGATGACCCTGCAAACCGGGACCAATCCGGCTTATGCGGGCCACTCTCTGGGCCAGGTTGGGTTGTATTCGCAAGGCAACCTGACGTTGGTGAACCAAGGGCTATTTAGCACGAATGGCCAGCATGCCAATCTGGACTTTTCCATGACTGGTGACTGGATATACCGCCAGGGCGGAGCCGGCAGTGCGGAGATGAGCATTGGTAATCTGATCATACAGAACCGGTTTACCAACGGCCCCGCCGGGGGACATGCACCAGCCACTGGCGTCATCGGTATCGACAGCAATGGCTTGTTGCTGGAAGCGGATCACACTTATACCGCGCTGGAATTCGACCTGATGTACAAGGCAGCGCCGACAAATTTTGATCGAACGGATCGTCAGCCTCTGCTCTACGGCGCCTGGCTCGGTGGGCTGAAGGACGCTCGTGTGCGGGTGTCTGCTGGTGGGCTCGGCTATGGCTATGATGGTACAGCGCCAAATGCCAACTGGGATTATGCCGGAATCAATACCCCCCGCTCAGAAGGACTGACGATACAGACCCAGTGGGATTACGACACGGATTTCCAGCTTCGCCTGGGCCATGCGGACGGTGACCGTACCCGCATGGAACTGGTGAACTGGCGCCGACTGGGAAATGGTTCCGGTCCCATGTTCGCACTGGATGCCGTTCTGGATGTGGTGCAGAACAACACCGGCCCGGCTGGATTGTGCTTTGGTGGCGGCTTTAGCGGCGGGCAGCCGGATAGTGGTTTGTGTACCAGTGCGGGGGGCGTGTTTCATCCGACCCGGGTCGCCGCCGGGGAATCGGCGTTTGCCGTCCTGCTGCGCAATGGCCATCTGCATGCCTACAGTGAACAGTTGACCGTTGCCAACCCCACCAGCGGCTGGTCGGACAGTTATGACTGGGGCGTTGTTCTCACTCTGGGCAAGCTCGATGCCGATATCCTGGCTTATCCGCAAGGGCCCGCCGGCAATGTGGGTCTGCGGGCAGACGCTACCGTTATGGTGCAGTCGCCAGGATTCTGGGACGCGGCGAATAGCGCAGATCCGTTGGTGCGCGCGGCGGCGGCGGATAACTGGCAGACCCATTCCCATTTCCTGTTCGCCAACACCGCCAGCGATGTGGCGGTAGGCCTGCTCAATAATGACCTGCTCTGGGAAGCCCGGGACCTGTACCTTACGTTGGGGGACACCGACCCGGCCTTTCCGGATCTGGCGTCAGGGATCATGCTGCGCACCGATACCCTGTCTCACTACCAGGTACGGGGCCTGCTCGGGGCGGGCAGTCTCAGTGACCTGGGGGGAACCACCGCCAATGTGGCACTGTGGGATTTCAATCTGTCCGCGGACCAGTTTCGTTTCGTGCTCTACCCGGCCACTGCCGATGGTCTGGCAACTCTGGGCTTTGAGGGCTATATGAATCTGGATGGCAATGCGTACCTGTCACTGGCAGAAGTATCCAGCCCCCAGTCAGCGTTCCGGCTATCCAATGTCAGCGGTAGTATCGGCTGGCGAAACGGCAACGTGGTGCTGAAATCCGGCGATCAGAACAGTGACGGCTTGCCCAGCCTGACCATCGAAAACGAACTGTTGCTGGGGCAGAGTGCCGACTTTGGTCAGAGCGGCGGTGGCAACCCGCTGGTCGGGCAGGTGGGATTCGGCGATCAGCAGTATGGTCGCATCGCCATGCCCGGTGGCACCTGGCACAGTGAAATCATTGCCAAGGTGCCTCCGCCCTAGGTTTCCGGCGGCAACACAAAATGCTCGACACCCTGATCCAGAAACCGGATCAACATGCGGTAGCTGTCCAGATCAAAGCTGGCATCCGCATCCGGCGTAATCACAGCGGATTCAGGCTGACGCTGCAAGGTAGTGAGATGACACCACTGATCAATCAGATGGTAGTCGGTTTGCCGGGGGCTCTCTTCACGAATCACCAGCATTCCAGAGTAAGGCCAGGCGTGGATATGCTGGTCTTCAAGCGTTTTCCGCAACCGCTGGTTATGGCTATTCCTGGTTTCCTTGCCACAACAGGCACCCTGACAGCGGCCCAGCTGGTGCGCAAAGCAGGCACCGTGGCGTCCCGTTTCCATCCCGCAGATACGCGGGCAAAGAGCTGCGTCGCGCACTTTGCTGTCCAGCATGGTCTTTGCCTGGCGAGGGCTGCGAAACAGGCCGAAGCTGTCCTGTTGCCAGCCATCGTCATCCACCAGCGGTCGGTATAAAACCGGAACCAGAAAACCGCGGGCATCGATTTCCAGTCGCCAGGTGTGCAGCTGCCGATACCGGCGCTGGCGACGGTTGAAAATCGGCTGGCGTTGTTTGATTTCCCGATTCTCCAGCAGCAGCGCGCCCAGTTCGCCGGCGGTGACCTGATGCTCGATGCGGCGAGTGAGGTAGCACAGCCGCCCTTCCTTCTTATCCCGATGCCGGGCAGAAAAATGGCTTTTTACCCGTTGCCGCAAATTGATGCTTTTACCCACATAGAGTAGTTCGTCCTGCTCGCCAAAAAACCGGTAAATGCCGGGGAGGGTGGGCAGGTCAGCAAACAGGCCCGGGTCGACCGGGGAGGCATCTGAATCTGGGTACATGCCGGTAGTGTCCATGGGGAAACGCCATGATGTGGTGAAGGCGAGATGGATGATCTGATATTTTTACCGTGCCATGATGGAGAAAATGCATTGCCAGGAGGCAACCATGAGCGGCCACGACACCGACACCCGTATCGAAACCGATTCCCTGGGCCAGGTGCAGGTACCCAAAGCCGCTCGCTGGGGCGCCCAGACCCAGCGAGCAGTGGATAATTTCCCCATCAGCGGTCGCCCGTTGCCGGAGCGTTTCATTCTTGCGGTGGTTCGCATCAAGCGCTGCTCAGCGGAAGCCAATCTCAAGCTGGAACAATTGCCGGCGGACAAGCAGGCTGCCATCGTCGGCGCCTGTAATGATCTGCTCGACGGCCACCATCTGGATCAGTTCCCGGTGGATATTTTCCAGACCGGTTCCGGTACCAGCACCAACATGAACGTGAACGAGGTGATTGCCCACCTGTGCGCGGATGCCGGCGCCGAGATTCATCCCAATGATGATGTGAATCTGGGGCAGAGCAGCAACGACACTGTTCCCACTGCGATTCATGTGTCGTCCGTACTGGCTGTCACCGAGCAATTGCTCCCCGGTCTGGAACACCTGATCGCGACTCTGGGGCTGCGTGCCCGCGAAGGTCGCGAGTTGGTCAAGACCGGCCGCACCCATCTGATGGATGCCATGCCGGTGACGGTGGAGCAGGAGCTGCAGACCTGGGTGCTGCAGTTACAGGATGCCAGCAGCCGGCTGGCCCGCGCCCGGGATGAGCTGCTGGCCATCCCCCAGGGCGGTACGGCGGTAGGCAGCGGTATCAATGCCCACCCGGATTTTGCGACCACCTTTGCGGAGCAACTGGCGGACGAAACCGGCCTGGGCTTTAAGCCCTTGCCGCATCCCTTTGTGGCCCAGAGCGCTCTGGATGCGCCGCTGAATCTGTCCGCGGCCTTGCGCGGGCTGGCAGTGGTGATGATGAAGATCAGCAACGACCTGCGCTGGATGAACTCAGGCCCCATTCATGGCCTGGGCGAGCTGCAGCTGCCGGCCACCCAGCCTGGTTCCTCGATCATGCCCGGCAAGGTGAACCCGGTGATCTGCGAATCGGTGACCATGGTGGCGGCCCAGGTGATGGGGCTGGATCAGGCCAATGCGGTGGCGGCCCAGAGCGGCAACTTCCAGCTCAATGTGATGCTGCCGCTGGTGGCCAGCAACCTGCTGGACATGACCGCGTGGCTGGCCAACAGCTGCCGTAACCTGGCCGACCGGGCGATCACCGGCATGACCTTCAATGAAGACCGTCTGGCCGAGGGCGTGGGCAAGAACCCGATTCTGGTCACCGCCCTGAATCCGGTGATCGGTTATGAGAAGGCCGCGAAGATCGCCAAGGAAGCCTTTGCCAGCGGCCGGCCGGTGATCGACGTGGCCGAGGAACAGTCCGACCTGTCACGGCAGGAGCTGGAAAAACTGCTGGACCCGAAACGCCTGACCCGTCCCTGAATCCGCAGGGTGTACTGAGCCCAAGGCGAACTGCACCATCGGCTCGCCTTCAGCGCAGTACACCCTGCGTCTCCCTCATTGCTTTGTGCTTTTATCCCTAGACACAGCGTCTACACCGAGTAGTATTTTGTTACCTCAGGCGTAGCTGAACGGATGACCCGTGCGGGGGACTGTGTCAGTCTGGAACGCCTTACATACTCACAGGTATGGACGCATCGCCCCGCCCATATCGCCAGAATAACAAGGTAACGGAGCCACTATGAGCAGTAACCTCACCATCCAGCGCACCCCTTCCGCCGTGGAGCCGCCGCTGGTGATCAACCGTATTCTCGAAGCGGGCGTGCAAAAGGCGCCGGAACAGACCATCACCTACGGCGACCGGGATTTTACCTACCGGGAATTTGAAGAGCGGGTGCATCGTCTGGCTGGCGCGCTGGCCGCCCAGGGCATCAAGCCCGGCGATACCGTGGCAGTGATGGACTGGGACACCAACCGTTACCTGGAAGCGTTCTTTGCCATCCCCATGATGGGCGCGGTACTGCACACCGTGAACGTGCGCCTGAGCCCGGAGCAGGTGCTCTACACCATCAACCACGCCGAGGATGATGCCATCCTGGTGAACAGCGAATTCCTGCCGATCCTGGAAGCCATCAAGGATCGCATCGAGCCGGTGAAGACCTACATCCTGCTCGACGACGATGGTGTAAAAAGCAGCGATGCGCTGCCCCTGGCCGGCGAATACGAAGAGCTGCTGGCCAAGGCACCGGCCCGCTTCGAGTTCCCGGAGCTGGACGAAAACACCCGCGCCACCACCTTCTACACCACCGGCACCACCGGCCTGCCCAAGGGCGTGTACTTCTCCCATCGTCAGCTGGTGCTGCACACCTTCGCCGGCCGCTCCTCCATGGCCGGTGTGGGTCAGGGACGTTTCAACGAAGACGACGTCTACATGCCGATTACCCCCATGTTCCACGTGCATGCCTGGGGTATTCCCTACATGGCCACCCTGATGGGCGTGCAGCAAGTGTACCCGGGTCGTTACGAGCCGGCCTCGCTGCTCAAATTGCTGGTTACCAAGAAGGTCACCTTCTCCCACTGCGTGCCCACCATCATCCAGATGTTGTTGCAGGCGGAAGCGGCCAAGAGCATCGATCTAAGCGGCTGGAAAGTGATCATCGGTGGCTCCGCCTTGCCCAAGGCTCTGGCCATGGGCGCGCTGGAGCGCGGCATCGATATCTACACCGGCTACGGCATGAGCGAAACCTGCCCGCTGCTGACCCTGGCGCAACTGACCCCGGAACTGGAAAAGGCTGACCTGGAAACCCAGGCGGACTACCGCACTCGCACTGGTCGCCCGGTGGCCATGGTGCAGCTGCGTATCGTCGATGCGGAAATGAACGACGTGCCCCACGACGGCAAGAGCCAGGGCGAAGTGGTAGTGCGTGCCCCGTGGCTGACTCAGGGTTATCTCCACGACAAGGAAAAATCCGAGGAGCTGTGGGCCGGCGGCTGGCTGCACACCGGTGATGTGGCGGTGATGAGCGAGGGTGGCTGGCTGAAGATCGTCGACCGCATCAAGGACGTGATCAAGACCGGCGGCGAGTGGGTGTCCTCCATCGACCTGGAAGGCATGATCCTGCAGCACGCCGGCGTCGGCGAATGTGCCGTGGTCGGTGTGCCTGACGAGAAATGGGGCGAGCGCCCCGTGGCCCTGGTGGTCAAGAATGGCGACGCGGATGAAGAGGGCATCAAGGCCCTGATGGCCGATTACGCCGACAAGGGCATCATCAGCCGTTATGGCATCCCCGACCGCGTCATTTTCGTGGATGAGCTGCCGCGCACGTCTGTGGGCAAGCTGGACAAGAAGAAGATGCGCGCCGAAATGGTGTAATGTCTCCACGGCGTCACACTACTTAGAAGCCCGCCTCCCGGCGGGCTTTTTATTGGCGAACAAAGCAGGTCATGATCAAAAGCCTTTTCACCACAGAGGGCACTGAGCACACAGAGGCAAAGAAGATTTATCGTGGAGTAGAGTGAAAAATGGCTGCTGTACCAACTTGCTGGAGATGGTGGTTGTGGTGCAGTTCGCCTTGAGCTCAGTGCACCTACGCAATCTGTGGCGGTGGGCATGGATTCAGATTGCAGGTGCTGTCATCCGCCAGGCGAGCAAATTTGCGATAACCAAAAGAACTGGGGTTTTCTCGGTGAGCTCTGTGTCCTCTGTGGTGAAATATCCGTTGCTTTTCCGCTCCTACGGCAAGAATCTGCGCGTAAACTGAATTTACTTCATAATTTCCGGTTACTTTAACGCTCCCTCTACAAATTGCTTGCATAATTGGGCGTTAGACTTTCCTTACGGCTTGTTGCGAATAACACTTTGGAGACGTTCATGAAGCGGATTATCGCCGCCCTGATACTGGTGGTGCTGGTAGGTGCTGGCCTCTGGTGGGCCCTGGCGCCCGCGCCAGCACCCATGGGGCAGCGTCCGCCCACGGTGGTCAACCTGGCGCCGAGTATCGAACGTTCCCTGTTTGATCGGGTGGAAGCGGTGGGTACGGCGCGGGCCGCCCAGGCAGTGACCATCCTTACCGAAGTCCCCGGCCGGGTGGCGAAGATCCATTTCCGCCAGGGGCAGAAGGTGGAACAGGGTAAGGTGCTGGTCACTCTGGATGACCGCAATGCCAGCGCCGAGCTGGCGCGCAGCGAAGCGGAATACCAGCGCGCGCTGAATGATTTCCAGCGCGGCCAAAAACTGGTCAAGAGCCGCGCTATTTCCCAGTCCGAAGTGGATACCTTCCGCACCACCCTGGATGGTGCCAAGGCCAGCCGCGATGCCGCCCGGGCCAATTTCAACGATCACACCATCCGCGCTCCCTTTGCCGGCGTGGTGGGGTTGCGTCAGGTGGATGCGGGTGGCTACCTGCAAACCGGTGATGCCATCACCACCCTGGATAATCTGGGTTATATCGAAGTGGATTTTCAGGTGCCGGAACGCTACCTGGCCCGGCTGGTTTCCGGCCTGCCGGTGCAGGCTCGCAACGAAGCCTTTCCGGATCAGGTGTTCGAAGGCAACATCACCGATCTGGATTCCCGGGTCAGCACGGCCAGCCGCAGCCTCACTGCGCGGGCGCGGCTGGAAAACCCCCAGGACCGGATTCGTCCCGGGCAATTCCTGCGCGTGTCCGTGCAGCTGGCCGAGCGCGATGCCCTGCTGGTGCCTGAGCAATCGATCATTACTCAGGGGGCGCAGAGCTATGTGTTCACCGTCACCGCGGACAACACTGCCGAGCGCCACCCGGTCACCCTGGGTGGCCGTCGTGACGGCTGGGTAGAAATCACCAGTGGCCTGACCGGCAAGCCGGACGTGGTGGTCAACGGCCATTCCCGTCTGGGCAGTGGCCAGGCGGTGCATGTGCTGGATAACCCGGAGGCCTTGCTGCCGGGGCAGCGGGCCCTGCTGAAGCCTGCTTCGCCGGACGCCGATAAGGCGGACAGCGAGGCCGCTGCATGATTCTTTCCGATATCTCCATCAAGCGACCGGTCTTCGCCACGGTCATCAGTCTGTTGATTGTGGTTTTCGGCATCAGCGCCTTGATGAAATTGTCGGTGCGCGAATACCCGGACATCGATCCGCCGGAAGTGTCCATTTCGGTGGACTATGCTGGCGCCGCGCCGGAAGTCATTGATACCCAGATTATCCAGGTGATCGAAGGGGCCGTGGCCGGGGTGGAAGGGGTGCGCAAGATCGAATCGCGCAGCCGGCTGGGCTCCGCCCGTACCAGTGTGGAATTCAATCTGGACCGGGATGTGGACGTGGCGGCCAACGACCTGCGTGACGCGGTGTCGCGGGTGCTCAACCGTCTGCCGGAAGAAGCGGACACCCCGGTAATCGCCAAATCCGACGCCGATGCCCGGCCCATCATCTGGGTAACGTTGACCAGCAGCACCCTGGCGCCCGAGGAACTCACCGACTTTGCCGAGCGCTCCCTGGTGGATCGTTTCGCGGTGCTGGACGGGGTGTCGGAAGTCTTCATCGGCGGCGAGCGCCGCTATGCCATGCGCGTCTGGCTGGACCGCCAGAGCATGGCCGCCAACCAGGTCACCGTCACTGATATCGAACAGGCCCTGCGCAGCAATAATGTGGAGTTGCCCGCCGGGCGTCTGGAATCCCAGTCCCGTGCCTTTACCGTGCGTGCCGACAATCGTCTGTCCTCGGTGAATGAGTTTGAGGATCTGGTGGTGCGTCGCCAGGGCAATTACCTGCTGCGGGTGGGCGATGTAGCCCGGGTGGAGCTGGGCGTGGAAAGCGATGACACCGTGCTGCGTGCCAACGGCGAGACCGCCATCGGCCTGGGTATCATTCGCCAGTCCAAGGCCAATACCGTGGCGGTATCCGATAACGTGCAGGCAGAAATCGAGGCGGTGAGGAGCAGCTTGCCGGCGGATATCAGCCTGGATGTGAACTACGACGAATCCCTGTTTATTCGCGCCTCCATCAAGGAAGTGCTGGTCACCCTGGGCATTTCCGTGGCGCTGGTGATCGCGGTGATCTTCGCCTTCCTGGGTAATCTGCGCGCTACCCTGATTCCGGCGGTGACCATTCCGGTATCGATCATTGGTGCCTTTATCGGCCTGGGCATCATGGATTTCTCCATCAACGTGCTTACCCTGCTGGCGTTGATCCTGGCCATTGGCCTGGTGGTGGACGATGCCATCGTCATGCTGGAAAACATCCAGCGGCGCATCGACGAAGGGGAAACCCGGTTGGTGGCCGCCTATCGCGGTGCCCGCCAGGTGGCCTTTGCGGTGGTGGCCACCACCCTGACCCTGGTGGCGGTGTTCGTGCCGATCTCCTTCATGGGCGGTGACGTGGGTCGGCTGTTTGGCGAGTTCGGCTTTACCCTGGCCTCCGCGGTGATCATCTCCAGCATCGTCGCCCTGAGTCTGGCGCCCATGCTCTGTTCCCGCTGGCTGCACCGGCACAGCGTCAAGGAACTGCAAGGCGAGGGCAATGCCTTCGAACGTGGCCTGCAAAAACTCAACAACGGCTATGCCCGCAGTCTGGCGGCGGCCCTGGGTAAACCCTGGCCGCTGGTGGTGGGCTGCGTGGCCCTGTGCGTGGTGGCGTTGCTGGTATTCCGGGGTTTGCCCCAGGAACTCGCTCCCACCGAAGACCGGGGTGTCTTTATTATCCCCGCGTCAGCGCCCCAGGGTTCCACCGCCGAATACAGCCTGCATCATGTGAAGGAAGTGGAAAACATCATGGCGCCGCTGGTGGAAAGCGGCGAGGCGGAACGGGCCCTGTCCATCGTCGGTTTTCGTGGCGTCACTGAACGGGCCTTCAGTATCGTGCGGCTCAAGGACTGGGGCGAGCGTGACCGCTCCCAGCAGGAGATCGTCAATGAAGTGCGGGGCAAGCTGTCCCAGGTGGCGGGCCTGCGTGCCTTTGCGGTGAACCCGCCAGGGCTGGGCCAGAGTGCCTTTAACCAGGCCCTGGAAGTGGTAGTGGCCGGGCCGGACTACGATCAGGTGTTGGTCTGGAGCGAAACACTGATGGAGGCCATGGAGGAGAATCCGGGGCTGACCAGTATTGATACAGATTTCGAGCAGACTCAGCCACAGTTGGACGTGAAGCTGGACCGGGAGCGTGCGGCGGATCTGGGCATCACCGCTACCGATGTGGGTCAGACCCTGCAAGCCATGTTCGCCACCCTCACGGCCTCCACCTATGTGGATCGAGGCCGCGAATACGATGTGCTGCTGGAAGCGGAAAAACGCAACAGCCAGGGCCCGGACGATGTGTTGCCGATTTATCTGCGCGCCGCCAACGGTGAGCTGGTGCCGTTCTCCAGCGTGGTGGAGCTGACCACCACCGGCGATGCCCCGGAACTGCGCCGGGTGGATCGGCTGCCGGCCATTACCCTGTCCGCCAACCTGGCGGATGGCTATGATCTGGTGTCCGCCATGACCTATGTGGAAGACCAGGCCCGTGAACGCCTGCCCCTGGAAGCACGCATCGGCTACAAGGGCATGGCCGAAGAACTACAGGAATCCGCCGCTGCCATCCTGATTACCTTTGCTCTGGCGTTGGTGCTCGTGTTCCTGGTGCTGGCCGCCCAGTTTGAAAGCTGGATTCATCCGCTGATCATCATGCTCACCGTGCCCCTGGCCCTGGCCGGGGCGGTGATGGCGATCTGGGTTACCGGCGACAGCCTGAATATCTACAGCCAGATCGGCATGATCATGCTGCTGGGGCTGATGGCCAAGAACGGTATTCTCATCGTGGAATTCGCCAACCAGTTGCGCGATCAGGGGCTGGCGGTGAAAGAGGCGGTTTACCAGGGCGCCATCGTGCGCTTCCGCCCGGTATTGATGACCGGCGTCTCCACCATCTTCGGCGCCATCCCGCTGGTACTGGCCACCGGCGCCGGCGCGGAAAGCCGCTTCACTATCGGCGTGGTGATCCTCGGCGGTCTACTCTTTGCCACCGTGCTGACTCTCTTTATCATCCCGGTGTTGTACCAGTGGCTGGCCCCGTTCGCCTCTCCGGCGGATGCGGTGAAGCAGCAGCTGGATAAGGAGATGGAAAGAACCAGTTGAAAGTTCAAAGTTCAAAGTTGAAACGCGTATGATCACTTTGCCAACCGATAACGTCATTGCCCGCGCTTCAACCGGAAACGATTTCGCGGGCACGGCTTGTCAGGGTCATCCGGCGCTTATCGCGCTTTTGAACTTTCAACTTTAAACTTGCTCCTCAAATGACCGACTACGAACTGATCCGCAGCAAACGCCGCAGCCTGGAGCTGCGTGTGCTGGAAGATGGCCGGGTGCAGGTGCGGGCGCCGCAGCGGGCGCCGTTGCGCATGGTGCAGGCCTTTGTGGACAGTCGCCGCCAGTGGATTCGTAGTCAGCAGCAGCGCCAGGCCAGCCGGCCTCGCCAGCGTTGGCAGGATGGGGCGTCATTTCCGTTCCGGGGACAGCCGCTGACCATGGATGTGTCTGCCGGGCGCAGCGCGGTGGCCGTGTCCGGTGGCTACCTGCAGATTCGGGTAGCGGACCCGGACAGCGAGGCGGCAGTGCAACAGACGCTGGAAGGCTGGTTGCGCAAGCAGGCACGGTCCCTGTTCGAAGACAGCATCACCCGGCAGTTTTCCTGGTTCGCCAGCCAGGGTTATTCGCGGCCGGCATTGCGGGTGAAAAAAATGCGTACCCGCTGGGGATCATTGTCGGCCAAGGGCTACATCAACCTGAACATGGCGCTGCTTCAGTATCCGCCAGCGGCGCTGGATTACGTGGTCATGCATGAGTTGTGTCACCTGCAACACATGGATCACGGCCCCGGTTTCCACGCCCTCATGGACGCCCGCATGCCCGACTGGCGCCAGCATAAACAACTCCTCGACCAGCCGTTTTTCCAACCCTGAATACAATTACACCACGGTTATATCGTAGGAGCGTCGCTCGCGGCGCGATAGCCCAGCGCAGGAATCGCGCCGCCAGCGACGCTCCTACGGAAGAGGGAGGGGCCGTTTTTGCGTGGTGCGTCGGGCGTGCAGCCTCTTTTCCGCCAGACATAAAAAAAGCCCGCCGAAGCGGGCTTTTTCTTGCTAATGCAATCGCTTATTCAGCAACCACGTTAGCAGCCTGCGGACCTTTTGGGCCCTGCTGGATCTCGAAGGAAACCTTCTGACCCTCGGCTAGGGTTTTGAAGCCTGAGCCGGTAATTGCGCTGAAATGAACGAATACGTCCGCACCACCATCGTCCTGAGAAATGAAACCAAAACCCTTGGACTCGTTAAACCACTTCACAGTACCTGTAGCCATGTGAATCTATACCTCGAAACTATTTACTTTGAGTGTTGCTTGCAAACCATGTTGGGCGGTGTTCGGAGACAACTTCAGCTTCACGCAGGGAAGACAATTACCAAACTAATCCACTGCCATAATTCGCAGCCATTTCCGACTTTACCCTCCTTTTTTGGCGAGCACCACCCCTTTTTATGGACGCTTAAACCGGCAGTTATAACGCCGTTGTCACAAAGCGAACCACCATGCTGTGTTGCTCGCCAGGGCCCAGCAGCAGGGCGTTGTCGAGGACACGGGCGGTTTCAATACAGAGCATTCTTTGCCAGGCATCGCCGGCGAATTGTGTCAGACGACGACTTTTGTCGACCCAGGGATTCCATACCACCGCGGAGCGACTGCCGGAGGCCGACAGGGTCAGCCGACGCTGCCAGCCGGGATCATCAATATGCAGGGTGTCGGGAAGCTGTAGATACAGCCGGTCGGTCTCACCGACAACAGTCAGCGGGCCATGTTGGCGATGGGGTTGCCAGTCATTCAGCGCGTCCACATAGGGGCAGGTGTCCAGGCCATGTACCGTTACCTGTCGGGAGTCTGATACCGCGAAGTAACTGTGCAGAGCCTGGCTGATCCATACCGGCGTGTTGCCATGGTTATGGTTGTTCAGCGCCAGGCTCAGGCCATCGTCCAGGCGCACGGTCAGGGTGGGCTCCACGGGGGGCAGGGATTGCCGGTCGGCCTGGTCCGACAGGCCGAAGCGCAGAGTGATGCCGTCGGCCTCTTCCTGGCGGTGTTGTAAAACCCAGGGCTGCTGACGGACCAGGCCGTGGGCGGGAGGCTCTGCCAGCGCATATTGTTGGCGGATCTCTTTCGGGTTGAAATCCAGGCCACCGAACCAGGGCCAGCACACCGGTACCCCGCCACGCACGCCCTGGCCGCGGTGATACGCCGCTTCCTCACTGAGCCAGATCAGTGGATGCTCGCCATCCCGCTGATACTCCAGCACCTGGGCGCCCTGTTCGGCAATCACCAGGGTCTGGTTACGGTGGCGAATTTCCCAGCAGGCCAGGTCGCCGCGGGTAATCTGTTTGATGGTTGCTGTCATGCCTTCTCCGCGAAATGTAGGAGCGTAGCAACGAACGCAGGTCGGCCCGAAGGGTGCACGAAGTGCATAAACCCAAAACCTGAAAGATGGATTTACCACAGAGGACACAGAGATCACTGAGGAAAAGACGGGTTTTCTCTGTGTACTCTGTGCCCTCTGTGGTGAAAGTGCTTTTGATTCTGGTCTTTTATCGCGTCGCCTACTCGCGGAGCACAGAGTGCGACGCTCCTGCGGTGGAGGCGCGGTTATTTTATCCCCGCCGCAATCTCCAGCTCACGGATGGACTGCTCCAGATAGTCCAGCAAGCGCTGCATGGAAGGCAGGGTACGACGGCAGGCGATCAGGCCGAATTCCAGCTGATCCTGATAGCTGGTCAGGGTGATGTTCAGGGCGATGCGATCCAGCACGATGGACACCGGATACATGCCTTGAAGCTGCGCGCCATTCCAGTACAGCGGTTCCTTCGGCCCGGGCACATTGGAGATCACCACGTTAAAGGCTCGCCATTTTGGCGCCAGCCCGGTGAGCAGGTTGAGGCCGGTGGGGGCCATGGTCAGGGCGGTGAAGTTGAGGATTTCCTCCGGGCTCATCTGCGAGAAGCGCTCTTTCGCTTCCTGTACCGAGTCGTGTACCACCCGCAACCGGTTGGCCGGATCACAAATGTGGGTGCCCAGGTTGGCCAGGATCATGCCGATCTGGTTGCCGCCAGCGCTGTCATCCTGGCGCAGGCTCATGGGCACCATGGCAATCAGCGGCTCGTCGGGCAGGGCGTTCTGGCTGATCATGTACTCACGCAGGGCATGGCCGCACATCGACAGTACAACCGTATTGACTGTACAGCCGAAGGCCTTGGCGATGACTTTCAGCCGCGAGAGCGAATAGCTCTGCGCGGCAAAACGGCGTGATCCGGTAACGGTCTGGTTGAGTACGGTGTCCGGGGCCTGGAAGATGGACACATAGTTCTCATCTTTTTTGGCCTTCTGGCTCACCTTGTAGATCTCGCGGGCGAGGCCTGGCACGGTGGCGGCTTGTTTGCTTAGGCCTGCGCCAAGGCGCGCCAGGCTGGACGCCACATCCACCGGGCTGCTGGGTAGGGAGCGGCTGCGTTTTTTCGGCTCATAGGCCCACACCGGCGGCAGTTCCCGCTCCTCCGGATCGGTGGACAGGGCGCGCATGCCCATGCGCATGGCAGAGATACCATCCACCACGGAATGGTGAATCTTGGTGTAGAGGGCGAACTGGCGACCGCGGATACCCTCGATCAGATGGGCTTCCCACAGCGGCCGCTCCCGGTCCAGCAGGTTGGAATGCTCGGCCGACACTAGCGACAACAGCTCACGGATGCGGCCCGGCTTGGGCAGGGCCTCGTGGCGGAAGTGATGATCGATGTCGAAGTGCTTGTCCTCGGTCCAGTAATACTGGCCCAGGCGACGAGTCAGTCGCTGGTTGAATGGCGCCACCGGGGAGCAGTAGTCGCGCATGTGCTGAGCGAGCTCGCTGACATATTTCGGGCCTGCATCTTCCGGGAAGGAAAACAGCTGCAGACCGGCTACATGCATGGGCTGCTGGCGTTTTTCCAGCCACAGGAAAAGTTGGTCCACCGGACTAAGCGCTTTCATAGGTTCCCCTTCGTCATTTTTATCTCCCTGAACACAACTGTTACCTGAAATGGCAATGCACTCTCCATGCCAGCTGTGCAGGAAAGATCATAGTAGCAAAGCCCCATTCGGGTCACTGTGTGCAAGGTGTAAATTGGCGGGCGATGCGGTAAATGCCGCTGGCTGTCTCATTGATGAGTGGCAGTGTGTTCAGGAAAATGGAGGTTCCTATCCACCTTGAAGGCCGGGTTGCGTGTTGGCAAGTCAGGTTCGAGATCGCCCGGATTCATGCCGGCGCAGGTCCAATCTGGCGGCCAATCAGAGGCTCGGGCACTACGAAATACGCCTTACATTCACCAGGAAAATACCGAACATAGATCATATTGATTATGTTTATGGGTCTACTGCCTCTAGAATGCGCCGCATCGGTAGACCGGCATGTGTCCGTCTGGCATGAGCAGGGTTGCCCCTCCCGGTATCGATAAACCAATTTGTTAATCAGAGGTTCACCATGTCATACACCAAAGACATCGAAGCACTGAGTTCTGTGGTTGGTGCCAACAGCACCTGGAAAGATATCAACCCGGAATCTGCTGTTCGCATGCGTCTGCAAAACCGTTTCAACACGCATCTGGACATCGCCAAGTACAACGCCAAGATCATGCGTGAAGACATGGCGGCCTATGACAAGGACACCAGCAAGTACACCCAGTCCCTGGGTTGCTGGCACGGCTTCGTAGGTCAGCAGAAGCTGATCTCCATCAAGAAGCACTTCGGTACCACCAAAGGCCGTTACCTGTACCTGTCCGGCTGGATGGTTGCTGCGCTGCGCTCCGAGTTCGGTCCGCTGCCTGACCAGTCCATGCACGAGAAGACTGTTGTTGCTGAACTGATCCGTGAGCTGTACACCTTCCTGAAGCAGGCTGACGCCTGGGAACTGAACCACCTGTTCCGTGCTCTGGACGATGCCAAAGAAGCTGGCGACGAAGCCAAGCAGAAAGACATCATCAGCAAGATCGACAACTTCGAAACTCACGTTGTTCCGATCATCGCTGACATCGACGCTGGCTTCGGTAACCCGGAAGCTACCTACCTGATGGCCAAGCAGCTGATCGAAGCTGGCGCGTGCTGTATCCAGATCGAAAACCAGGTTTCCGACGAGAAGCAGTGTGGTCACCAGGACGGTAAAGTAACCGTTCCTCACGCTGACTTCCTGTCCAAGATCAACGCCGTACGTTACGCGTTCCTGGAACTGGGTATCGACGACGGTGTAATCGTTGCCCGTACCGACTCCCTGGGTGCTGGCCTGACCAAGCAGATCGCTGTAACCAACGAGCCGGGCGACCTGGGCGACCAGTACAACGCGTTCCTCGACGGTGACGTGGTTGAATCTGCTAGCGACATCAACAACGGTGACGTTGTGATCAAGTCCAACGGCAAGCTGCTCAAGCCGAAGCGTCTGGCTTCCGGCCTGTTCCAGTTCAAAGCCGGCACTGGTGTTGACCGTGTGGTTCTGGACTGTATCACCAGCCTGCAGAACGGCGCTGACCTGCTGTGGATCGAAACCGAGAAGCCCCACGTTGGCCAGATCGCAGACATGGTTAACCGTATCCGCGAAGTGGTGCCGGACGCCAAGCTGGTTTACAACAACAGCCCGTCCTTCAACTGGACCCTGAACTTCCGTCAGCAGGTATTCGATGCCTGGGAGAAGGAAGGCAAAGACGTATCCGCCTACGATCGCGATCGTCTGATGAGCGCCGACTACGACAGCACCGAGCTGGCTGAGCTGGCTGACGAGTGGACCAAGAACTTCCAGCGTGATGCGTCCCGTGAAGCAGGTATCTTCCACCACCTGATCACTCTGCCGACCTACCACACTGTTGCTCTGTCCACCGACAACCTGGCTAAAGGCTACTTCGGTGACGAAGGCATGCTGGCCTACGTTGCAGGCGTTCAGCGTAAGGAAATCCGTCAGGGCATCGCTACTGTGAAGCACCAGGACATGGCCGGTTCCAACATCGGTGATGACCACAAAGAGTACTTCTCCGGCGAAGCAGCACTGAAAGCTGGCGGTAAAGACAACACCATGGGTCAGTTCGAGAACACCTAAGTCTCGATAGATTCTGGTAAGTCTTAAAAGGCGGCCCCCGGAAGGGGGCCGTTTTTTTTGTGCCGGAAAAACCCATCTCCTTTTCAAACCCGCCGTAGGAGCGCCGCTTGAGGCGCGAACCGAGCGCAGCGAGGCGACAAACCCATCCAGACGCGGACGAGTATTTCTGGAGAAGAGCGGGCGTGCCTTACTCGCTTCGCGAGGTTCGCGCCTCAAGCGGCGCTCCTACAGGGGCTATGTGATCGCGTATCAGAGTTGGCCACAAAAAAAGGGCGACCCGAAGGCCGCCCTTTTTTTGCGTCTGACGTCCGTGTTGCGACGTCCGACCTTCTCCTTACTCGTAATCGAAGGAGAAGTGTTCCGGCTTCAGCTGCATGGTGCTCTTGGTCGGCTTCAGCGCGGCATCCGCGTGGGCCTTGGCAGAGGGCAGCATGCGATCGAAGTAGAACTCGGCGGTGGCCAGCTTGGCCTGGTAGAACTCCGCCGGCTCTGCGCCGCCATTTTCCAGCTTGTCCTGGGCAACACCGGCTTGCAGGGCCCAGAAGTAGGCCATCATGGCGTAGCCGCTGTACATCAGGAAGTCGTAGCTGGCGGTGGAAACGATATCGCGGTCCTTGGAGGCCACCAGCATGATGCGGGTGGTCAGGTAGTTCCACTCGGCGGCGATCTTCAGCAGCTTCCAGGCGAACGGACGCAGCTTGGGATCACGCAGGTTCTTGGTGCCGAAATCCACCAGCTTCTTGCTGAAGTCACGAACACACTTGCCCTTGGTCAGCAGCAGTACCTTGCGGCCCAGCAGATCCAGTGCCTGGATGCCGGTGGTGCCTTCGTACAGGGTGGAGATGCGCGCGTCACGGACGATCTGTTCCATGCCGTGCTCTTTGATGTAGCCGTGGCCACCGAATACCTGCATGCCGTCGTTGGCCACTTCCAGACCTTTCTCGGTCAGGAAGCCTTTCAGGATCGGGGTCAGGAAGCCCAGCTCGTCATCCCACTTCTGGTACTCTTCATCGTTGTCAGCCTGGGCTGCGCTGATCATCTTGTCCGCGTATTGGGCGGCGAAGTAGATCATGGCGCGACCGCCCTCGGCGATGGCCTTCTGCTTGAGCAGCATGCGGCGTACGTCACCGTGGTGAATCAGGCTGTCGGCGATGGCATCCGGCTCTTTCTTGCCAGACAGAGCGCGCATGGACTTACGCTCCTTGGCGTAGGTCAGGGCACCCTGATAGGACAGCTCGGCGTGAGCCAGACCCTGGATGGAGGTACCGATACGCGCGGTGTTCATGAAGGTGAACATGCACTCCAGGCCCTTGTTCTCGGGACCGATCAGGAAGCCGGTGGCTTCGTCGAAGTTCATCACGCAGGTGGCGGACGCCTTGATGCCCATTTTCTTTTCCAGGGAACCACAGTGCACACCGTTATCTTCACCGATCTTGCCCGGCAGGTACTTGGGCACGATGAACAGGGAGATGCCGCGGGTGCCTTTCGGCGCATCGGGCAGGCGGGCGAGAACGATGTGGACGATGTTCTCGGTCAGGTCGTGCTCACCGGAAGAGATGAAGATCTTGGTACCCGAAATCTTGTAGGAGCCATCTTTCTGCGGCTCGGCCTTGGTTTTCACCTGGCCCAGGTCGGTACCGCACTGCGGCTCGGTCAGACACATGGTGCCGCCCCAGGTACCTTCGGTCATGGGGACCATGTAGTCCTGGAGCTGCTGCTCGGAACCGTGCATCTGGATGGTGTTCATGGCACCCATGGACAGGCCCGGGTACATGGTGAAGGACCAGTTAGCGGTTGCCATCATTTCGGATTTGATCAGACCCAGGGACGCGGGCAGGCCCTGGCCGCCGAATTCCACCGGGTGGCTGAGACCTTGCCAGCCGCCGGCCACGAACTCGTCGTAGGCTTCCTTGAAGCCTTTCGGCGTGGTCACCACACCGTCTTCAAACTTGCAGCCTTCTTCGTCACCGCTCTGGTACAGGGGCGCGAGGGTGTTTTCACACAGCTTGGCCATTTCGCCAATAATCGCTTCGACCATATCCGGGGTGGCTTCTTCGCCTTCCGGGAAAGTCTTGTAGTGGCTTTCGAAATCGAGCACTTCGTTCATCAAAAAGCGCATATCGCGCACGGGAGCCTTGTAAGTCGGCATAACAGTTACCCTCGTCAGGCAGAAATCGATTCAACTGTCAGTAACGGACAGCGCAACAGGGCGGGCATTGTTGGGCAATTCAAGGGCAAACACATTGACTGCCAAGGCGGGCGCGGGCGGGCGTTAGGGTGAATGGGCGTTCACACGATGTTGAGCTTCAAGCAACGGGATTGCTACGGAGCCACTGTAGGAGTTCCCTTCCAGGGGACGAACCGCACGCAGTGCGGAATCGACCGCAGGGCGATCAGGGGGTTCGGGTTTCTGGAACGACTTTCTGGGAGCGGGGCGAGAAGCCCCACCGATTTCCTCGCTGCCGCTCGGTTCGTCCCCTGGAAGGGAACTCCTACGACAGACGACAGATCCTGCTCCTACTTCTTCCCCTTCCAGCTATACATGGAGGTGGAGACGCCCATGCGCAGCGCCACTTCGTCCCAAACCCCCTGGGGTAAAACCGCCTTGAGCAGTTCGGTGGATTTGGCGATGGGCGGCTCGATAACAAAGCTGTCCTTTTTCTGCATGCCCCTGATGATGCTATTGACCACTTTCCCTGGCGTGAGCATGGGCGTGAACATCGGGGTTTTCACGCCATCAAACATGCCGGTGGAGATATAGCTGGGGCAGACCGTGGTCACATGCACATGTTTGATCTTGCGCACGTCCAGCTCCAGGCGGATGGATTCGGAGAAACCGACCACCGCCCATTTGCTGGCCGCATAGGTGCTGCCATAGGGCAGGCCCACAAAGGCAGAGGCGCTGGCAATATTGACCAGATAACCTTCCTTCGACTGGATCAGGTCTTCGATAAAGGCATGGCTGGTTGCCATCAAGCCTTCGGTGTTGATGCGGAAGGTGTTCAGGTGCTGCTCCAGCGAAACCTGCTCGAACTCGCCACCGAACACCACGCCGGCATTATTGATCAGACCGGTGATGGGGCCGACCTCCGCATGAAGCTTGGCGCGAAACTTGGCGATGGAGGCGATCTTGCTCACATCCAGTACATAGGGGTGCGCCTTGCCACCGGCAGCCTTGATGCGATCGGTGACTTCGCGAGCTGCACTGATGCGCCGGGCGGTAACGATCACTTCTGCGCCCTGTTTGGCAAATTCCTCTGCCATCAGGGCGCCAATGCCGGCACCGGCGCCAGTGATCAGAATGCGATGATTATCGAAACGGGCCATGAGTCATCCTTGTGTGAGTCAGAGATTCAGTGAGCAGTTGCGAGTAACGAGTTTCGAGTTTCGAGTTTCGAGTTGCGAAAAGCCAAAACGGTTTTGCTTTTCGAAACTCGCTTCTCGCAACTCGACACTTACATGTCTTACCCCGGCAGCTTCAAGCCGACCAGCACCACCTTGCCATCTTCCACCGAGCGGGCCCGCAAGCGCAGGCCGCTGACACGAACCGTATCACCGACCACGGTCTGCTTCCCTACCTGTTTGGTGAACATCTCGGCCACGGTGAGCCCCTGCCAGAGGGGCGGCGGTGCTTCCACACCATAGATGGCAATCAACTGCGCCACCGGCGTCTTGCCGAGCACGGTGAAATCGCCGTAATAGCGTTTCTCGTCGTTGCTCATCTTGTGGCACAGGTCGGACAGGGCGGACTTGTGGGACAGGGGCGCGAGCCAGGCGATCAGATCGCCGGCTTCGATATCCGGGTTGTCACTGAGGCTGAGCACCTGCTGGTTGCGGTACAGGATCAGCGGGGTGCGTTTGTCCTCGCTCAATTCGCCCAGTGGCTTGCCCACGGCCCGGGCGCCGGCCTCTACCTCGAACTGCATCAGATAACGATCACGGGGGGCGGCCAGCGGGACGGTCTGTTTGGGTTCGGTGGTGGGCGGCACCGACACTTTCAGTTTGCGCGCTACATAGCGCAGGCTGGCGCCCTGGCCGAGCAGGGAAATCAGCACCACCACTAGGGTGATATCGAACAGCAGGTAGGTCTGCTCCACTCCGGCCAGCAACGGGAACACCGCCAGGACAATGGGCACCGCCCCGCGCAGGCCGGTCCAGGCGATAAAGGTTTCCTCCCGCCAGGTGAAGCGGAACGGCAGCAGGCTTACCCACACGGCGATGGGGCGCGCCAGCAGCATCAGGAAGGCCGCTACCGCCAGGGCCCAGGGCAGGTTTTCGGTCAGCCGGGACGGCGTCACCAGCAGACCGAGAATCAGGAACATGCCCGACTGGGCCAGCCATGCCATGGAATCCATGGCCTTGAGCACATTGTCGCCGGTGCCACCGCGGCGGTTTCCCGCCACCAGGCCGGTGAGATAGATGGCCAGAAAGCCGGAGCCACCCACCAGGTTGGTGAGGGCAAATACCATGGCGCCGCCACTACACAGCAGCAGGGCATGCAGGCCTTCGTTGCTGCGTACCCTGAGCAGCAGCTCACTGATCACCGCGCCCAGCAACAAGCCGAGCAGGGCGCCCAGGCCGAACTGTTGCAGCAGGGTCCACAGCATGCCCACACCCCAGTCGGCCGCGGGGTCCACCAGCAGCCCCACCAGCATCAGGGTGATAAAGATGGCCATGGGGTCGTTAAGCCCGGATTCGATTTCCAGGGTGCTGGCCACCCGTTCATTCAGCGTCACCCCGGCGCCCTTGATCACGCTGAATACCGCCGCCGCATCGGTGGAGCCAATAATGCCGCCCAGCAGCAGCCCCACCCGCCAGTCCACGCCCATCATCCAGGTGGCAAAGGCTCCCACCAGGGCGGCGGAAATGGCGACGCCAAAGGTGGCCAGGCTGAGAGCCGGCTTCAGGCCTAGCCTGAAAGTGCTGAGCCGGGTGCGCAGGCCGCCGTCGAGCAGGATGACTGCCAAGGCAATATTGCCGATCACATAGGCGGTGGAGAAATCATCGAACTGGATACCGCCGATGCCGTCCTCGCCGGCGAGCATGCCCACCACCAGGAAAATCAGCAGCGACGGCACCCCGAACCGGGCACTCAGCGAGCCCAGCAGCAGGCCGGTAAACATCAGGCCGGTGCCGATAAGAAGAAACAGGTTCAGAGAGTCCAAGCGGAATCCATACCAAGAGAATCAGGGTTCTATAGTAGAATAGCTTACACGCAACGCGCTGCGCGCTACATGACGGGACGATGATCTTTGCGTAGGAGCGGCGCTTGAGCCGCGAAGGGCATTGGGAAAGTGTTCGCGAGCAGGTTCGCGGCTCAAGCGCCGCTCCTACGGTAAATCGCGTGCGCGGAGCTTGCAGCGTGTGATGTTGGCATTATACTAGCGCGCCCTTCTGGCTATATTTTGAACAGCAGACCCCTGCAAGGCGAGTGTTGAGATGGATTTTTCCCAGCGATTTGGCGTGATTGTGATCGGCGGCGGCCATGCCGGCACCGAGGCGGCGTTGGCGTCCGCCCGCATGGGCGTCTCCACCCTGCTGCTGACTCACAACATCGAAACCCTGGGTCAGATGAGCTGCAACCCGGCCATCGGCGGCATTGGCAAGAGTCACCTGGTGCGGGAAATCGACGCCCTGGGCGGCGCCATGGGCCGGGCCACCGATAAAGGGGGCATCCAGTTCCGCGTACTCAACGCACGCAAAGGTCCGGCGGTGCGCGCTACCCGCGCCCAGGCGGATCGGGTCCGTTACAAGGCTGCCATCCGCGCCACCCTGGAAAATCAGCCCAACCTGACCCTGTTCCAGCAGGCCGTGGACGACCTGGTCGTGGACAACGGTCGCTGTGTGGGGGTGGTCACCAATATGGGCCTGCGCTTTGTGGCCGATGCGGTGGTGCTCACCGCCGGCACCTTCCTGGGCGGCGTCATTCATATCGGCCTGGATAATCACCAGGGTGGCCGCGCCGGCGATCAGCCCTCCAATGCCCTGGCCCGCCGCCTGCGCGAACTGCCGTTCCGGGTCGACCGCCTGAAAACCGGCACGCCGCCGCGCATCGACGGCAAGACCGTGGATTTTTCCGTGATGCAGGAGCAGTGGGGCGATAGCCCGCTGCCGGTGATGAGCTACCTGGGCAAGGTGGAAGAGCACCCGCAACAGGTGTGCTGCTATATCACCCATACCAATGCCCAGACCCACGACATCATCCGCAGCGGCTTCGACCGCAGCCCCATGTTCACCGGCGTTATCGACGGGGTCGGGCCGCGCTATTGCCCGTCCATCGAGGACAAGGTGAACCGCTATCCGGACAAGGACAGCCACCAGATCTTCGTGGAGCCGGAAGGGCTGGATACCCACGAGCTGTACCCCAACGGCATCTCCACCAGCCTGCCGTTCGATGTGCAGCTGCAGGCGGTGCGCTCCATTCGTGGTTTCGAGAATGCCCATATCACCCGTCCGGGCTACGCCATCGAATACGATTATTTCAATCCCCAGGATCTCAAGCACAGCCTGGAGACCAAGCACATGCCGGGCCTGTTCTTCGCCGGCCAGATCAATGGCACCACCGGTTACGAAGAAGCTGGCGCCCAGGGGTTGCTGGCGGGCCTGAATGCGGCGCGGTTAAGCCAGGAGAAAGAGGCCTGGACGCCCCGCAGGGACGAAGCCTACATCGGCGTGCTGGTGGATGACCTGATCACCATGGGCACCCAGGAGCCCTACCGCATGTTCACCAGCCGGGCGGAATACCGCTTGCTGCTGCGTGAAGACAACGCCGACCTGCGCCTCACCGAAAAAGGCCGTGAGCTGGGTCTGGTGGACGATGAACGCTGGGCCGCCTTCAATGCCAAGCGCGAGGGCATGGTGAAAGAAGAGCAGCGCCTAAAAAGCACCTGGGTGCAGCCGAAAACGCCCCAGGCCGAGGCGGTGAACACCCTGATCGAGAAGCCGCTGACCCACGAATACAGCCTGCTGGATCTGCTCAAGCGCCCGGAGTTGAGCTATGCCACCCTGGCGGACGCGGTGGCGCTGGAAGACCGTCCGGACGCGGCGGTGATCGAGCAGATGGAAATCCTCGCCAAGTATGCCGGCTATATCGATCGTCAGAGCGACGAAATCGAGAAGCTGCGGGCGGCGGAAACCACCCGGCTGCCGGACGACTTCGATTATGGCCAGGTGAAAGGCCTGTCCAACGAAGTGAAGCAGAAGTTGGGGGATATCCGCCCCGAAACCCTGGGTCAGGCCGGCCGGATTCCCGGGGTCACCCCGGCGGCGATTTCCCTGCTGATGATCTATCTGAAAAAGCATCAGCATCAGCAGAAGGCGGCCCAGCAGGCATGAGCCTATCCACAACCTTATCCGACACCCTGGCCCGGGGCGTCGATGCCCTGGGCCTGTCCCTCAGTGATGACCAGCAGCGCCTGCTGCTGGCGTACGTGGACCTGCTAGTGAAGTGGAACCAGGCCTACAACCTCACCGCCATTCGCGATCCGGCGGAGATGGTCACCCGTCATCTGCTCGATTCCCTGGCGGTGCTGCCCTACGTGGCAGACACCGACACCCTGGACGTGGGCACCGGTGCTGGTATACCAGGGATTATTCTCGCGGTATCGCGGCCGGATCAGGCCTTTACCCTGCTGGATTCCAACGGCAAGAAAACCCGCTTCGTGCGCCAGGCCCGCCGTGAGCTGGGGCTGGATAACGTGGAGGTTGTGCACGCCCGCGTGGAACAGTACGGTAAGAGCCCATCACAGATAATTTGCCGTGCCTTTGCCTCCTTGTCGGACATGCTGGCACTCATGGCGCCGATAATTACCGATAATACCCGGGTACTGGCCATGAAAGCGGCCAGCACAGAGCGGGAATTGGCGACCATGCCGCCGCACTGGCAAGGCAACCACCATAGTCTGAACATTCCCGGGCTCGATGAGCCCAGGACACTGGTGGTGGTACAACAGCGCAGCGATTGAGGGCCATCTCAGTGGCCTCCATAAGGAGACAGCAGTGACCACCGTATTTGCCGTAGCGAACCAGAAAGGCGGCGTGGGGAAGACCACCAGCAGTGTGAACCTGGCGGCGTCGCTGGCAGCCACCCGCAAGAAAGTGTTGCTGGTGGATATCGACCCCCAGGGCAATGCCACCACCGGCTCCGGGGTAGACAAGTTCGAGACGGATTACACCATCTACGATGTGCTCTGCGATGACGTGCCCATCGAGCAGGCGGTGACCGGTACGCCGGAAGAATCCGGCTTCGCCCTGATCGCCGCCAACGGCGACCTGACCGCCGCGGAAGTCCAGTTGCTGGACCTGAAGTCCAAGGAATTTCGCCTGCGTAATGCGCTGGCGCGGATCCGCGACGACTATGATTACATCCTCATCGATTGCCCGCCGTCCCTGAACATGCTCACCGTCAATGCGTTGACGGCGGCGGATTCGGTGATCGTGCCGATCCAGTGCGAGTACTACGCCCTGGAAGGTCTGACCGCGCTGATGAACACCATCGAAAAGATCCGCTCGGTCCTCAATCCCAAGCTGCACATCGGCGGCCTGCTGCGCACCATGTACGACCCTCGCAACAGCCTGTCCAACGATGTGTCCAACCAGTTGATCAGCCACTTCGGCGACAAGGTGTACCGCACCATCATTCCGCGTAACGTGCGGCTGGCGGAAGCCCCCAGCCACGGCGCGCCGGTGATCACCTACGATCCGAAATCCCGCGGTGCGGTCAGCTATCTGGCATTGGCCGGTGAGATCCTGCGTCGTGAGCAGGCGCTCAAGGCCCAGCCTGCAGCAGCTTCATAAGGAACGAAACATCATGGCGGCAAAGCGTAAACGCGGTCTCAGCAAGGGCCTGGATGCCCTGCTCAGCAGCAGCGAATCCTACCAGCAGCACCAGGACGAAGTGCGGATCAAGCAGCAGGAGGAAGACCGCGTCAGCGGTGTGGAATATCCCCCCCGTGATGGCGAGTTGCGCCACCTGCCGGTGGACTGCATGGAGCGCGGTCGTTACCAGCCGCGCCGTGACATGTCCCCGGATGCCCTGGAAGAGCTGGCCGAGTCCATCCGTGCCCAGGGGGTCATGCAGCCCATCGTGGTGCGCCCGCTCGGCGAAAAGCGCTACGAGATCATTGCCGGTGAACGCCGCTGGCGTGCCGCCAAGATGGCCGAGTTGGACACCATCCCGGCGGTAATCCGCGAGGTGCCCGACGAAGCCGCCATCGCCATGGCGCTGATCGAGAACATCCAGCGGGAAAACCTCAATCCCATGGAAGAGGCCATCGCCCTGGGCCGCCTGAAGGAAGAATTCGGTCTTACCCACCAGCAGGTGGCTGACGCGGTGGGTAAATCCCGCGCCATGGTGACCAACCTGCTGCGCCTGATGAGCCTGGAATCCGACGTCAAGAAGCTGCTCGAGCACGGCGACCTGGAAATGGGCCATGCCCGTGCGCTGCTGGCGCTGACCGGTAATAAACAGGTGGAAGCGGCCCGCACCGTGGTGGCCAAAGGGCTGTCCGTGCGCCAGACCGAAGAGCTGGTCCGTGACTTCGAAAAAGCCAAACCCGCCAAACCGGCACCGCCCAAGGAAGACCCCAACGTGAAAGCGTTGATCGGCGACTTGTCCGATCGTCTGGGGGCACCGGTGCAGATCCAGCAGGGCCAGGGCAACAAGGGCAAACTGGTGATCAGCTATAACAACCTGGATGAACTGGACGGCATCCTGGCCCATATCAAGTAACACGTCCGACGCAGGATCCATGGAGGGTGTAGTGGGGCGGTTTCTTTACCGGGCCGAGGCCGACGGTAAACCGGTTTCCGGTATTCAGGATGCGGCTAGCGCCGCTGAAGCACTGACCTTGCTCAAGGAGCAGGGTCTGCAGTCCGTGCGTCTGCAGAACGATGCCATGACCGCCGCCATGCCTCTGGATACCGGCGGACTGGCAGATCGGGACTACGCCGAACTACGCCACTATTTCCAGGCCCGTCACGGGCTGCGCCCCTTCCTGTTGATGCTGCTCAAGCAAACCTGGCTGCTCTGGCTGTTGGCCGTGCCCGGGGCGGTGTTCCTGTGGCTGACCGACTATCGACTCTGGGCCGGTCTGTTGTTGCTTCTGCCCCTGACAGCGGCGGCCATCGGCCTGTGGAAATACCGCGACGCCCGGGATTTTGATGCCATGCTGTCCGCCATTGCGCTGGGCCACTGGCAAAAAGCCGCGTCACTGGGTGACCGGTTGAGTCGCCGTATCCGTGATGAATCCGTGGCCATGGAGCTGTCCGTCCAGAGGGCCTGTCTGCAGGCGCGGAGCGGGGATCTGGATCGCGCCCTGGCGGAACTGACGCAATGGCAGCCGGTAATGGATATGCTGATGCCGGGCATGTTTTCTGCTCAGCAGGCGCGGGTCTACCTGGCAGCCCGGGACCATGACAGGCTGCTGCGCTGCCATCGCGATGCGGTGGCGGCCTCAGACCAGGACCCCAGCCAGACCCTGGACTATGCGTTGATGGAAGCCCGTTATGGCTCCGCTGCCCGTGCCCATTGTCTGCTGCTGGAGGTGGACCCGACGTTGCTGCCGGAATATGGCGATGGTTTTGTGCCCTGGGTGGAAGGTGTCGTGGCATTGCGCCAGGGCCGGAATGAAGCCGCGATAGTCTGTCTTCGCGACGCCCTCGACCGGCTGCAGTCGCTAGCCAGCAATCCAGCGGTGTGGTGCACGCTGGCCATGGTCGGGGGTGATGCCGCCTGTGCCCTGTTGCGGCTGAGGCACACGGATGAAGCCACGGCTATGGTGGATGCCGTCTGGCCGGTGTTATCTGTCCATGGCGATAAGGAACAGCTGGCAGCGTTGGCGCCGGTTTTACCCGCAAGGGCATAGGCGATGGCCCCTGCCGCAGGGTAAACAAAAATATTTTAATGTTTATTTATTTTTGTGAATTGAATTCACAAAGCGCATGGCCCCGCTCTCATCACTTTTCCATCTCGTGTTTACACTGACATTGACGAACAATCCGCCATGCACGGTTGCCAGTAGCGCGCCAACTACATATACTTCGCCGCGCTAAAGATCAGGGGTGCCATGACCTTGCGCCTGGTGCGGCATCAACTTGCATCGGCCCAGAGGCTTTACGGTGACCAGCAACGAATTTCAGCCCAACAGAACCTTGTTCTGGGGCTTAATGCGCGCCCAGCTTGCAACGCTGGTGATATTCGCGCTGCTGGTAACTTCCCTGGCCGGTACGCTGGCCGGTCTGGTAGCGGCCTGGGGAGGCACTATCAGCCTGATCGCATACGCCTGGGGCGGCTTTCAATTATGGATGCACCCCGGTAACCGCGCACCGAAACGCTTGGCGACAGCGGCGATTCGGGCGGAGATGGGCAAGATCGCAATTATGTTGTTGCTGTTCTGGCTCACTTTCTCCAAGGTCCCTGAAGCGCGGGAAATGAAGATTGCAATGGTTCTGCTGCTGGGCTTCATGCTGACCCAGATCGTGGGCTGGGTTCAGGTGGCACGCCTGGACGGGCAAACAGCGGCAGAACAAGACAGTCAAGACGACTGAGACTGTAGGCATCGGCTCTCTAACAGAGGTTTGACATGGCAGCGAACTCCGCCGGCGAGTATATCAAGCACCATCTGGGTAATCTGACCTATGGCAAACTGCCCGAAGGGTATGTTCGTGAATGCCATGGTCACGCGGAGACGCTGACCGAGACTACCTGGACCTTCGCCTGTAACGGTAACGAAGCCAAAGACATGGGCTTCGCCGCCTTTCACGTGGACTCTCTGGTGTGGTCTGGCGGCCTCGGCATTATCATGTGCCTGTTGTTCTGGCTGGGCGCTCGCAAGGCGACTGCCGGCATTCCTTCCGGTTTCCTTAATTTCGTGGAAATCATTATCGAGTTTATTGATACCCAGGTTCGCGACTCTTTCCATGGCAAGAGCAAGCTGATCGCCCCGCTGTCACTGGTGATCTTCTGCTGGGTCTTCCTGATGAACCTGATGGATCTGGTCCCTGTGGACTTTATCCCGAAGACATTTGAGTGGGTAATGGTGAGCTTCTTCGGCTGGAGCGCTCACGAAGCCTACTTCAAGATTGTTCCGACCACGGATCCGAACATTACTCTTGGCATGTCATTTAGCGTAATGTTCCTGATCATCTTCCTCACCATCAAAACCAAAGGTGTGGGCGGATTTGTCGGAACTCTGGCACTGCATCCTTTTGAATCCGGCAACCCGGTGGTCAAAGCACTTCTGATCCCGGTGAACCTGCTGCTGGAAACCATTGCTCTGCTGGCCAAGCCGGTATCTCTGGGCCTGCGACTGTTCGGTAACATGTACGCGGGTGAGTTTGTGTTTATTCTGCTGGCAGCCATGATGGGCACCTGGCAGTTCGTAGGTGCCTGGCCCTGGGCGGTATTCCATATTCTGGTAATCACCCTGCAGGCATTTATCTTCATGGTTCTGACCATCGTGTATCTGAGCATGGCGGTCGAAGAGCACTAAGTTTTTTTAAACCGGTTTTTAATTAAACCAACCAAGCACTTAACGGGAGTGTAAAGATGGAAGGCATTCAATTTCTTGCTGCTGCTATCGTAGCTGGCCTGGCGGCCATCGGCGCAGGTCTGGGCTTCGGCATGATGGGTGGTCGTTTCCTGGAGTCTGTGGCTCGTCAGCCTGAACTGGCTCCGATGCTGCAAACTCGCATGTTCATCATCGCCGGTCTGCTGGATGCTGTGCCGATTATCTGTATCGCCATCGCGTTCCTGCTGATTTTCCAGTAAATCGCGCTTTACTTTTTAAGCCCCGATTTTGGGAAATCTAAGCAACGCGGATTGAGGTGTTGGCATGAATATTAATGCGACACTAATTGGCCAGGCCATTTGGTTTGCCCTGTTTGTGTTCTTCTGCATGAAGTTCGTTTGGCCTCCGATTTCTCGGGCGCTCGAGGAACGTAAGCAGAAGATTGCCGAGGGCCTGAGTGCCGCGGATCGGGCAGAGCGTGATCTGGAACTGGCGCAGGAAAAGGCGACCGCCAATCTCAAAGAAGCGAAAGAGAAGGCGGCCGAAATTATTGATCAGGCCAATCGTCGGGCTAATCAGATTGTGGAAGAGGCTAAAGATGCAGCGCGCACCGAAGGTGAGCGTCTGGTAGCCAAAGCCCACTCTGAGATTGACCAAGAGGTTAATCAGGCTCGTGAGCAGCTGCGTAAAGAAGTGGCGGCCCTGGCGCTGAGCGGTGCCGAGAAGGTACTGGCTGGCGAAGTAAACCAGGACGCGCACAAGCAGATGCTTGAGCAGCTGGCGGCTGAACTCTGAGACTACGGGTAACCCATGGCTGAACTGACCACCATCGCACGCCCCTACGCCAAGGCCGCCTTTGTTTTTGCAAAGGAACAAGGCGACCTGGGCAAGTGGGAAAAGATGCTGGGCTTGGCAGCGGCAGTGGCAGGTGATGCCACCATGCGTGCCTACCTTGACCAGCCGGAACTGGATGACGCTGCCAAGGTTTCTGCTTTTGCAGAAGTCTGTGGCGATGAACTCGACGAAAGTGGCAGCAACTTTGTTGCCCAGCTGGCGCAAAACAAGCGCCTGCCGCTTTTGCCGATCATCCTGCAACTGTTCCACGAGCTTCTGGCCCAGGAGCAGCGGTTCACCGATGTGGAGCTTATCTCCGCATTCGATCTGGACGACGCTGCAACCGAGAAGCTGGTAACAGCGCTGAAGAAACGCCTTGGCACGGATGTGAATGTCACCACGTCCGTGGACCAATCCCTGATTGGAGGCGTGCTGGTGCGAGCCGGCGATACCGTAATTGATGGCAGTGTGCGCGGCCGACTGAATCGTCTGGCAGAGCAACTGAACTCTTGAGTTTGAGGGATTAGAGATGCAGCAACTCAACCCGTCCGAAATCAGCGAGATTATCAAATCGCGCATTGCGAAACTTGATACCTCCACCGAAGCACGCAACGAGGGTACGGTTGTATCCGTATCCGATGGTATCGTGCGTATTCATGGTCTGGCCGACGTGATGTTCGGCGAGATGATCGAGTTTGAGGGCGGCATCTTCGGCATGGCCCTTAACCTGGAGCAAGACTCTGTGGGTGCCGTGGTCCTGGGTGATTACCTGGGTCTGGCCGAAGGTCAGAAGGTACGTTGTACCGGCCGCATCCTGGAAGTCCCGACTGGCCCCGAACTGCTGGGCCGTGTGGTGGACTCCCTGGGTAACCCGATCGACGGCAAAGGCCCGATCGATGCCAAGCAGACCGACGCAGTGGAAAAGGTAGCGCCTGGCGTTATCTGGCGTCGTGAGGTTAACGAGCCTGTCCAGACCGGTTACAAGTCCATTGATGCCATGGTGCCGATCGGCCGTGGTCAGCGTGAGCTGATCATTGGTGACCGTCAGATTGGTAAGACCGCGGTAGCGGTTGATGCGATCATCAACCAGAAAGACTCCGGCATTAAGTGTGTCTACGTTGCCATCGGTCAGAAGCAGTCCACCATTGCTAACGTGGTGCGCAAGCTGGAAGAGCACGGCGCGATGGACAACACCATCATCGTTGCGGCCTCCGCTTCCGATCCCGCTTCCATGCAGTTCCTGGCACCGTTTGCCGGCTGCACCATGGGCGAGTACTTCCGTGATCGCGGTGAAGATGCACTGATCGTTTATGATGATCTGACCAAGCAAGCCTGGGCCTATCGTCAGATTTCCCTGCTGCTGCGTCGTCCTCCGGGTCGTGAAGCTTATCCTGGTGACGTGTTCTACCTGCACTCCCGTCTGCTGGAACGCGCCGCCAAGGTAAACGAAGATTACGTAGAGCAGTTCACCAACGGTGAAGTGAAAGGCAAAACCGGTTCTCTGACCGCACTGCCGATCATCGAAACCCAGGGTGGTGACGTTTCCGCTTTCGTACCGACCAACGTAATTTCCATTACCGATGGTCAGATCTTCCTGGAAACCGACCTGTTCAACTCCGGTATTCGTCCGGCGATGAACGCGGGTGTATCCGTATCCCGTGTAGGTGGTTCCGCGCAGACCAAGATCGTCAAGAAGCTCGGCGGTGGTATTCGTCTGGCTCTGGCTCAGTACCGTGAACTGGCGGCATTCGCCCAGTTCGCATCCGACTTGGATGACTCCACCCGCGAACAGCTGGAGCATGGTCAGGCGGTTACCGAGCTGATGAAACAGAAGCAGTACAGCCCCATGAGCGTTGCCGAAATGGGTGTTGTTCTGTACGCAGCGAACGAAGGCTACCTGAAAGGGATGGAAGTCGAGAAAATCGGCGCCTTCGAAGCGGCTCTGCTGGACTACATGAACAGCGAAAAGAAAGCGTTGATGGACAAAATCAACGAGAAGGGTGACTACAACGGCGAGATCGAAGCCGAGATCAAAGAATCTCTCGATCAGTTCAAAGCCACCCAGACCTGGTAATTCGCTGAAAAAGGGTACTTCCTATGGCCAGCGGTAAAGAGATCAAAGGCAAAATTGCCAGCGTCCAGAGCACGAAGAAAATTACCCGTGCAATGGAAATGGTGGCAGCCTCCAAGATGCGTAAAGCGCAGGAGCGTATGGCGGCAAGCAAGCCCTACGCGACTCGCATGCGTCAGGTGGTTGCACATCTGGCCAATGCCGATCTGGAATACCGGCACAGCTACCTGCAAGAGCGGGAAGTGAAGAACGTTGGCTACATCGTAGTGACCTCCGATCGGGGTCTCTGCGGTGGCCTCAACGTAAACCTGCTCAAGAATGTCGTCAAAAGCTCGCGAGAGTGGGAAGAAAAAGGCGCCAAGGCCCAGTACTGCGTAGTGGGCTCCAAAGGTGTTTCTTTCTTCAAGAGTGTTGGCGGCAATGTGGAAGCGACAGTGTCCGGTCTGGGGGATTCCCCGCACCTGAACGACCTGATCGGTTCCATCAAGGCGATGCTGGATGCCTACGATAATGGTGAGATCGACCGCTTGTACATCGTGTACAACGAGTTCGTGAACACCATGACCCAGGCGCCCAAGAACATTCAGATGCTGCCGCTGGAAGCAGCAGATGACGAAGAGTTCAAGCGCCACTGGGACTATATTTACGAGCCGGCTCCGAAAGCACTGCTCGACGAGTTGCTGGTGCGGTTCATCGAGTCCCAGGTGTATCAGGGTGTGGTAGAAAACAATGCCTGTGAGCAGGCAGCGCGAATGGTAGCGATGAAAGCGGCCAGTGATAACGCCGGCGACATCATTCGTGATCTGCAGCTGGTGTACAACAAAGCACGCCAGGCTGCTATTACGCAGGAAATCTCCGAAATCGTTGGTGGTGCTGCTGCGGTCTGATTTGTCAGCAGACTGGTAGAAAGAACGCGGCAAAAACGCAAGTTAAGAGGATGCAAGCATGAGTAGCGGTCGTATTGTTCAGATCATCGGTGCTGTGATCGACGTGGAATTCCCGCGCGACGGCGTACCGAAGGTATATGACGCCCTCACCGTGGACGGTACTGAAACCACGCTGGAAGTTCAGCAGCAGCTGGGCGACGGCGTTGTCCGTACCATTGCCATGGGCTCCACCGAAGGTCTGAAGCGTGGTCTTGACGTGATCGACTCCGGTGAGCCGATTCAGGTTCCGGTAGGCACCAAGACCCTGGGCCGTATCATGGACGTGCTGGGTCGACCCATCGACGAAGCCGGCCCGATCGGTGAAGAAGAGCGCATGCCGATTCACCGTGCTGCTCCTACCTATGCGGACCAGGCAGCCACCAACGAACTGCTGGAAACCGGCATCAAGGTAATCGACCTGGTTTGTCCTTTCGCCAAAGGCGGTAAGGTTGGCCTGTTCGGTGGTGCGGGTGTAGGTAAAACCGTAAACATGATGGAGCTGATCCGGAACATCGCGATCGAGCACTCCGGTTTCTCCGTGTTTGCCGGTGTGGGTGAGCGTACTCGTGAGGGTAACGACTTCTACCACGAAATGAAGGACTCCAACGTACTCGATAAAGTATCGCTGGTTTACGGTCAGATGAACGAGCCGCCAGGTAACCGTCTGCGTGTAGCGCTGACCGGTCTGACCATGGCCGAGAAGTTCCGTGACGAAGGCCGTGACGTACTGTTCTTCGTGGATAACATCTACCGTTACACCCTGGCCGGTACCGAAGTATCTGCACTGCTGGGCCGTATGCCTTCAGCGGTAGGTTACCAGCCGACCCTGGCGGAAGAGATGGGCGTTCTGCAGGAACGTATTACTTCCACCAAGACCGGTTCCATTACCTCCGTTCAGGCCGTATACGTACCTGCGGATGACTTGACTGACCCGTCTCCGGCAACCACCTTTGCTCACCTTGATGCGACCGTGGTACTGAGCCGTGACATCGCCTCCAAGGGTATCTACCCGGCGATCGATCCGCTGGATTCCACCTCTCGTCAGCTGGATCCGCTGGTGATAGGTCAGGAACACTACGACGTGGCCCGTGGCGTGCAGTCTGTACTGCAGCGCTTCAAGGAACTGAAGGACATCATTGCGATCCTGGGCATGGACGAACTGTCTGAAGAAGACAAGACCATCGTTGCCCGTGCTCGTAAGATCGAGCGTTACCTGTCCCAGCCGTTCTTCGTGGCCGAAGTATTTACTGGCTCTCCGGGCAAGTATGTTTCCCTGAAGGACACCCTCGCCGGTTTCCGGGGCATCCTTGACGGTGATTACGATCACATCCCGGAGCAGGATTTCTACATGAAGGGTTCTATCGACGAAGTGGTAGAAGCCTACAACAAACGTAGCAAGTAACCTGCACCGGGAGACAAGCAAATGGCGATGACCGTGCATTGCGACATTGTTAGTGCAGAACGCCAGCTGTTCTCCGGTCTGGTTGAAATCGTGGTGGCCTCCGGTGTGGAAGGCGATCTCGGTATCATGCCGGGCCACGCCCCGCTGCTGACCCGGCTCAAGCCGGGTCCGGTACGGGTGAAGAAGCAGAATGGTGAAGAAGAAGTGTTCTATGTATCCGGCGGCTTCCTGGAAGTGCAGCCGAAGCTGGTAACTGTGCTGGCCGATACCGCAGAACGTGCCGACAACATGGATGAAGCTGCTGCCGAACAGGCAAAACAGCGCGCCAAGGAAGCACTGGAAGGGAAGAACTCCGAAATGGATTATTCCCGTGCCGCCGCTACCCTGGCCGAGTCTGTGGCCCAGTTGCGCGCAATTCAGCAGTTGAAGAAGAAAGGGCGGTAAGCACCTTTTGCAATTCTTCAACACAGAGGGGGGTAGCCAAGTGCTACCCTTTTTTGTTTCTGTCATAGACCTGAGTCCATGACTTGATCGCGGCGCCTGACGTAAGCCTTTGCCGCCACAGAAAATTTTCTTCAGTCGATCGCATTCCGTGATGCGACGCTTCTTCAGAAAATTCCCTGTGACAACAAATTCTTACGCCATGCATCCACGCTAAAGTCATGGATTCAGGTCGAGAGACAGAAATGTCACGATGTCATGCTATAAAGCCGCAGGGCAGATCGCGACAAGGGTAAAACATAAGGACAGGGTATGAGTTCAGGGTCTATTGCAGTCGTCATTCTCGCCGCCGGCAAAGGCACCCGCATGAAAAGTGCGTTGCCCAAGGTGCTGCATGAAGTGGCCGGCAAAGCCATGGTCCAGCATGTGGTGGATGCCGCCACCAGCCTGGCCGCCGACAACACCATCATCGTCTACGGCCACGGCGGGGATCAGGTGAAAGAGATCGTCAATGGCGATCACCTGCAGTGGGCCGAGCAGGCCGAGCAGCTGGGCACCGGCCACGCGGTTGCCCAGGCCATGCCCCTGGTCAAGGAAGATATCGTACTGGTGCTGTACGGCGACGTCCCCCTGATCCGCCCGGAAACCCTGCGGGATTTTGTCGCCTCCGTGGATGACAAGACCCTGGCGCTGATGACCCTGACCCTGGACGACCCCAGTGGCTATGGCCGCATCGTTCGTGATGGCCAGAACAATGTGCAGCGCATCGTCGAGCAGAAAGACGCCAGCGAAGCGGAACTGGGTATCCCGGAAATCAACACCGGCATCCTCGCCTGCACCCGCAGCTTTCTCGCTGATTGTCTGCCGAAGCTATCCAGCAACAACGCCCAGGGAGAATACTACCTGACCGACGTGATCGCCATGGCGGTGCAGTCCGGCCTGACCGTGGAAACCCTGCAGCCGGAATTCGCCTGGGAAGTGGATGGCATTAACGACCGGGTGCAGCTGTCCCGGCTGGAGCGCATCTACCAACTGGCCCAGGCCGAATCCCTGATGCGCGACGGTGTCACCCTGCGCGACCCGAATCGCCTGGACGTGCGTGGCAGCGTGCAGATTGCCACGGATGTGATCATCGATGTGAACGTGGTGCTGGAAGGCGATGTCACCATCGAAGAAGGTGTGGTCATCGGCCCCAACTGCATTATCCGCGATACCAACATCGGTGCCGGCACCGTCATCGAAGCCAACAGCCTCGTGGATGGCGCCATCGTCGGCGAGCACTGCACCATCGGCCCCTACGCTCGCCTGCGCCCCGGCACCGAGCTAGCCGACAAGGCCAAGATCGGCAACTTTGTGGAAACCAAGAAGTCCTATGTGGGCGAGGGTTCCAAAGTGAACCATCTGACCTACATCGGCGACAGCCAGATCGGCAAGGGCGTCAATGTGGGCGCCGGCACCATCACCTGCAATTACGATGGCGCCAACAAATTTCAGACCGTGATGAAAGATGGCGCCTTCATCGGCTCCAATTCGTCACTGGTGGCACCGGTCACTATCGGCGAAAATGCCACCGTCGGCGCCGGCAGCACCATCACCAAGGACGTGGACGACAACGGCCTGGCCGTAGCCCGCGGCCAGCAGCGCAACGTCAGCGACTGGAAACGCCCACAAAAGAAGTAATCGAATTCGTTGGAGCCATGCTCGCATGGCGAATAACACCGGTGGTAACAGAGAAACCATCACCGGCAAGCAATATTCAAGGAAACCAACATGTGTGGAATCGTCGGGGCCATTGCCCAGCGTAATGTCACCAATATCCTGATCACTGGCCTCAAGCGCCTGGAATACCGGGGCTACGACAGCGCCGGTGTGGCGCTGCTCAATGATTCCGGCATTACCCGGGTGCGCCGCCAGGGCAAGGTGGCTGGCCTGGAAAGCGCCACCGTGGACGAGCAAACCACCGGGTTCACCGGTATTGCGCACACCCGCTGGGCGACCCACGGCAAGCCCTCGGAAGACAACGCCCACCCGCACATGTCCGGCAGCGATCTGGCCCTGGTGCACAACGGTATCATCGAAAACTTCCAGGAACTGAAAGACGAACTGGAAGCTGCCGGTTACGCCTTCCAGTCACAAACCGACACCGAAGTCATCGTGCACCTGCTTCACCAGGTACTGGCCACAGGCGTGGATCTGTTCACCGCCGTCCAGCAAGTGGTGAAAAAACTCGACGGCGCCTACGCCCTGGGTGTCATCCACAAGGATGAGCCCCATAAACTGGTCGCCGTACGCTCCGGTAGCCCGCTGGTGATCGGCCTGGGTATCGACGAAAACTACATCGCTTCCGACCAGCTGGCCCTGCTGCCGGTGACCAACCGCTTCATCTTCCTGGAAGAAGGCGACCAGGCGGAAATCAGCACCGACAGCATCCGCATCGTCGATGCACAGGGTAACCCGGCCAACCGCGACACCCACGAATTCGACGGCACCCACGAAGACGCGGAAAAAGGCGAATACCGCCACTACATGCAGAAGGAAATCTTCGAGCAGCCGGCGGCGATCCAGAAAACCCTGGAAGGTCGCATCGACAGCCCGGCGAGCCTGATCGACGCCTTCGGCGAAAAAGCCCCGGCCATCTTCGACCGGGTGAAAACCGTGCAGATCGTCGCCTGTGGCACCAGCTACCACGCCGGCATGGTGGCCCGTTATTGGCTGGAAGACATCGCCGGCATTCCCTGCCAGGTGGAAGTGGCCAGTGAATTCCGCTACCGCAACCATGTGGTACCGGAAGGCACCCTGTTCGTCACCATCTCCCAGAGCGGCGAAACCGCCGACACCCTGGCGGCCCTGCGTGACACCCAGTCACCCAACTACGTGGGTCGCCTGGCCATCTGCAACGTGGACAGCTCCTCCCTGGTGCGCGAATCCGAACTGGTGTTCCTCACCAAGGCCGGCCCGGAAATCGGCGTGGCCTCCACCAAGGCCTTCACCACCCAGCTCACCGGCCTGCTCATGCTGGTGTTGACTCTGGGCCGCCAGAAAGGCCTGGACGATGCCCGCATTGAGGGTATCCTCGGCGAGCTGCGCCAGCTGCCCAACCTGATCGAACAGGTCAGCGCCCTGGACAAGCCGATCGAGAAGCTTTCCGAAGCCTTCGTGGAAAAACACCACACCCTGTTCCTGGGCCGTGGCGTGCAATTCCCGGTGGCCCTGGAAGGCGCCCTCAAGCTCAAGGAAATCTCCTACATCCACGCCGAAGCCTACCCGGCCGGTGAACTTAAGCATGGCCCCCTGGCGCTGGTAGACAGCGACATGCCGGTGGTCTCCGTGGCGCCCAACGACGAACTGCTGGAAAAGCTCAAATCCAACCTGCAGGAAGTTCGCGCCCGCGGCGGTGAGCTGTACGTGTTCGCCGACAAGAACGCCCACGTGAAAGAAGGCGAGGGTATCCACGTGCTGAACATGCCTGCGGTGCCGGAAACCATTGCCCCCATCGTCTACACCGTGCCGCTGCAGTTGCTCAGCTATCACGTGGCGGTGCTGCGGGGGACGGATGTGGATCAGCCGAGGAATCTGGCCAAGTCGGTGACGGTGGAGTAAAGGCAGTGAATAATTAATAGTGAATAGTTAATGACGAGCCCGGCGATGCCGGGCTTTTTTATGAGTGCCGGCTGACAATAGTCACCTTGCCGTAGGAGCGTCGCTGGCGGCGCGCTCAAGCGATATTCCTTGAAATATTGGCTTCCAATCAACAACGAGCGCAACCATTGCCTGTAGCGAGGCTGTGCTCAACAGAACGGGGGGTAATTTTGTAGGATATGGCTTACAGAAAAAGATAAGCGGTTGATATAGAGTGGTTTTTAGGAAGGGTAAGAATCGCGGAAAAACAGGAAATAACCCGCTGCTTCGAGTTTTGCCGGATGAGACAGGCTCTCAACGTTTCCCAAGGTCATTGTTATCGCTGGATATATTGGCTGAGGCGGGCGCTACTAGCTTAAGAATTATGTCGAAAAAAGATATGTCGAACCGTTCGACTGAATACGCTGTTAGTGACTCTTTGCTATGTGGGTAAAACGAAACGAGTTTGATCTGTCCATGGAGCGCGAAAGCAGTGCTAGAGGATTCGCTGCTTTTGTGGCCATGTTCTTGCCTGTAGTTCTCGCCGTCTCAGATAAACTTGGGATTTCAAAATTTAGAAGCCCTGACCCTTTAAGCTGGGGTGAAATGTTTGGCCGGCTACATGTCTAGGCCATTTGGGGTGTCGGTGCTTACCTTGTGGTATATATTTATTTCCGTAGGAAAAGGCTGAATTCGGAAAGATTTTGTATTGAGTGTGGAAGGGTTGTTCGTGTAGCAAATATCGATACATGCTCGTGTGGGGGTAAGGTCGATTTCTTATCTGATTACAAGTACATAGAGTCGGATCATGAGCACTAACAATAAGCAGCAGGCCGACCTTCGGCGGCTGTGCTAGGCGTTAAGCATAATTGGAGGGTGCGGTGGAGCTTGGAGATATAATGGACGCAATCGACTGGGCCGTCATTGTGGCATTAATAGCTGCGTTGATAAGTCTCCTAACCAAAAGAGATCAGCGAAAATTGCAGAAAGAATCGATTGAGCTGCAAAAATCTCAATCCAGACTGGCGGAAAAGCAATTAGAGCTGATTGAAAGCGAAGAAAAAATTAAGCAAAGCACGATAGAACTGCAAAGGGCGCAAGCGAGGCTTTCTTTTAAGCAATTAGAGTCTTTTGAAAAAGAGGAAGCCGCAAAGTCGCGGGCAGCCGTGAGGCTGGATCTCCGAAGTACAGGAAGCAGCCGGTATAAGCTTTTTCTTTCGAATGCCAGCAATGTAAACGCTACAGACGTTTCATTTAAGCTGGACATACCATCTAAGTATTCTAGCCCGCTCATTGAAAGTGAAGTTGAGGAGAAGTTGCCAATTCCCGTCCTTGCACCTGGAAGCGATGTCTCATTCATCGCTGCTCTTTGTGATGATACGCCGCTAGGATTCAATGCGACTGTTCACTGGACAAATCCCGATGGAACCGCAGATACATCGGAGATCTATGTTTCGGCATAAAGGAGAAACCTTAGAAACCTTGAGGGTCAGGTCTCCCATTTCCCATCATGGTTCT
Source organism: Alcanivorax jadensis T9 (assembly GCF_000756655.1). Classification (GTDB taxonomy): domain Bacteria; phylum Pseudomonadota; class Gammaproteobacteria; order Pseudomonadales; family Alcanivoracaceae; genus Alcanivorax; species Alcanivorax jadensis. The sequence continues at coordinate 31,222 of NZ_ARXU01000003.1, read as the reverse complement.
AGTTAGGGGCTCGTGGAGCCGTAGATTCTGGTTCAAGTAGTCCTGCCTCTTGTGCTTTTCTTGTGCCCAGCAACACAGCCGCTTATTCCCAGCCTTATCATCCAAATAGTGAAACACCAAACAATTAGCTGTTTAACCCTCCTTGCACACCACTACATCAAGGCTTAGAAATGAATCTCTGATAAGAATAAATGCAGGGGTTATCCCATGACGGCAGACGTTAGTTCGCTGCGCACGTCTCCCGGTAAGCCGGTGACGCATCACGGTGGTTTTGAAGCGCTGGATGAGGAGCTGGATTACCTTGTTCCTCTCAGCGAAGTGAAGGGCACGATCCCGGATGCCGTCAGCGGCACCTTTTTCCGTATCGGCCCGGGGCGCAACAAGATTGGTGGTCAGGAGTTTGGTCACTGGTTTGATGGCGATGGCATGCTGCACTCGGTGTCGTTCAAGGACTACGGTGTGGTGTACCGCAACCGCTATGTGCGCACGCCCAAGTATCTGGCGGAGACCAAGGCCAACAAAATCGTCATGCGCAGCTTTGGTCACAATGCGCCGGGCGGTATCCGCAAGAACATCGGTCGTCTGCCGGCGAACTGCGCCAATACCAATCTGGTTTACCACGGTGGCAAGCTACTGGCGTTGTGGGAAGGTGGGCGCCCCTGGCAGCTGGACCCGGCCACCCTGGATACCATTGGCGAGCATGACTACGACGGCAAGCTGGGCAGGTTCAATGCCTTCAGTGCCCACGGCAAGGTGAACCCGCGTACCGGGGTTTATTACAACTTCGGTATCCGTCCGTCTTTCCGCCCCAGGGGTGCGCTAACCGGCAAGGGGGCGATTGATCTCTACAAGATTGCGCCCTCCGGGCATCTGGTTGAGAAGGGTTCCTTTGAGGTGGATTTCCTCAGTTTCTGTCACGACTTCGCGCTGACGGAAAACTATATGGTGTTCTTCCAGTCACCTATCGCCATGAAGTCCCCGGTGCCCTGGCTGGCCGGGTTGATTCCCTTCGATCAGGCCATAGCCTGGCAGCCGGAACTGGGCATGAAGGTCTATGTGGTGCGCACCGCCGATTTCCAGGTGGAGAAAGTCTTCACCGTGGACCAGCCCTTCGTGGCGATTCACTTCTCCAATGCCTGGGAAAGCGGCGACGGCAGGATCGAGGTGGACCTGACGCGCTACGAAGATTTTTCCGTGAATGAGCAGCTGCGCAATGTCCTCCACAGCACGGGCGATACCTCAGCCGGGCGATTCATGCGCTACCGCCTGGATCTCCACAGTGACACGATTGAGGCGAACGAATACAAGGAGGCTCTGGGCGGTGAGTTCCCCCAGTGGGATCATCGCTACACCACCCAGCCCACCTCCGTCATGTACGCCGCCTGCATGATGGGCGATGACTCCACCTTCTTCGACGGCGTGGAACGCATTGATCTGCAAACCGGCAAGGTGAAAACCCACTCACTGGGCGAAGGGCGCTATACCTCCGAAGCCATGCACGTGGCCCCCCGCGAGGAAGACGATAATCAGGAAGGCTGGCTGGTGAGCATGGTCTACGATGCCCGTGACCACAGCAGTGAGGTGGTGATCTTCGATGCCCGCACCCTGGACGAGGTGGCCGTGGTTCCGTTGAAGAACCACGTGCCCTTTGGTTTCCATTGCGGTTACAGCCCGCGTTCATTTCTCCGCTGAACAGGGGGGCATTAAAACTTAGATAGCCGCTCCTGATATTGTCGACTTTCTGGCGTATCTGCAGAAATGCGGTTCTGTGCGCCAACGGCGCGCTTGACCCAGTTGCCGAATTTTTCCGGCAGGGCCTGCTCAATGGTGCCGATGGGGAACAGCCATTTCGGCAGTGTCACTTCGGCCCTGCCATGCTGGCAGGAGGCGACGATCTCTTCGGCAATCTCTTCCGGCGTCGCCTTGGGCACGCCGCGCAGATCGAGGCCGGCAGCCAGTTCGGTTTGCACTGCGGAGGGAAGAACCGTGGTGATGGTGACGGCGGACTGGGCAATTTCTGCCCGCACGGTGCGCGACAGGCTGGCCACGGCAAACTTGCTGGCGGAGTAAACGGCCGCGCCAGGCACCGTCATCTTGCCGGCCATGGAGGACACGTTAACAATGTGACCGCAGTTTCGCGCCAGCATACCGGGCAACGCGAAATGCATGCCATTGATGGCGCCGCCCACATTGATCGCCATTTCCCGGTGCTTGGTATCCAGGCTCTGCCCGACAAATTCGCCGGTGCGCTGGATGCCGGCGTTGTTGATCAGCACCCCCAGTGGCCCGGCCTCATTGGCACGTTCAATAAAACGGGCAAAGGAATCCGCATCGGAGACATCCAGCTGGATGGCGGTGGCGCCCGGCAGGCTGTCGGCTACCTCCTGGGCGGCGTCCACATCAATATCACCAATGAACACCTTGGCGCCGGCCTGCGCCAGGGCAATGGCGGTGGCTTTGCCGATACCCCGGCCGCCGCCGGTGACGCAGGCGACGGTGCCGCGCAGGGAGATCGCCATTAGCAGCCTCCTTTTGCGGGATAGCGCAGGCCGAAATAACCGACCACTTCCCAGCCGTGTTTCACCTTCAGCAGGGCGCGGCCCAGATACACATCCGGTGCGATTTCCACAATCTCGTCACGTACGCGGGGCATCACCAGGGGGTTCTTGAATTGCGGATCATCGTAGGTAATGGCGCGCACTTCCTGGTGGGGTGTGATCGGTGACGGTTCAATACGGTGGTGAAAATCGAAACCCAGCAGTTCGCGACCCTGCTTGCGCAGCGAGTAGTGGGGCATGGTGATCCTGGCGGGAATCAGCGAAGAACGGGTAAGCCGGTTGTAGCCGGTGCCGCTTTTCGGATCGAAGGTTTTACCCGCCCAGCCGATGCCGCCCAGCTTCTGGCCGAGACGGACCATCTTGTCCAGCCCGGCCAGCCAGGGAGAACCATACAGGTTCATGACAATCCCCTCGCAGTCGCCATCGGGCGCCTGCGGGGCTGCGCCCTGGGCGAAGAGGCCGGGCAGCCGATAGTGGTTGCTGCCTGCCTGCAGTTCCTGGAACAGGGACCAGGCGTCCTGGCTGGCGGCAGCGGGGTTGCTTCTGGCCAGTTCCTGCAGCTGCTTCACGCGTTGCGTATCGGAAAGCGGCGCGGATGCCGATGAGAGTTGAGAGACGGTGGCTTGCATGGTGGCTCCTTGGCAAGTGAATCATCTGTTGTCATTATTGGTACAGCACTGTACCAATAATAGAAACGACGAGTCTGCCCCGTCAAGGCTGGCGTACCAGAAAACCCTGTTGTTAAGATAAGTGATTGAGTAATCAGGAAATTTGCCAATGTCTCAACCAACACGGCCGTTCCATGGAGAATCTGCGGAGTCGCGAGTCCGCATTCGCCGGCAGCAGTTGCTGGATCAGGCCTACGCCATGATTGTGTCTGACGGGTTGAGAAAACTGTCGATCCATCAGCTGTGTACCCGTGCCGGTCTCAACAAACGTTACTTCTATGAAAGCTTCGAGAGCCTGGACGCCCTGGGGGCAGCGCTGGTGGATGACCTGGCAGAACGGTTGATCAATACCGGTCAGCTGGCGGTGATGCGGGGGATACAGCAAGGGCTGGATACCCCCGCCCTGACCCGGTACGTACTGGATGACTGCATCACCTGGCTGACCGAAGAACCCTCGCGGGTACGATTGCTGTTTTCCTCAGCGGCAGAAAACCCCCAGGCGCTGGCGCAGCGCAAGGCGGTGATTGGCAGAATGGCGCAAACCCTGTCGGCGTTCAGTGTTGAATATCATCAGGCAGGCGGGCCGTTACCCATTGCCCATGTGGGCTCCGCGTTGCTGGTGGGCGGCACCATCGAAGCCATCATGACCTGGCTGGATGAGGGCATTGCCATCAGCCGGGATGAACTGGTGGAGGACCTCGCCTGTTTCTGGGTGGCAGTGGGCGACGGCGCCATTGCGCTCAGTAAGCGCAGAGGCGAAGCGCCTTCGGGCCAGTGACTCTTGCTGCCTGATTAGCGGATAAATTCCTGGAAAATAGTGTCAGGTCTTGCTCCTTGAGTTTCTGAGCCCTCAAGCTAGGCATTAACGCAATGCATGGTCCTCTATGCACCCCGATCAATGCCATCGATAACCCCAACTGGCTACACTGTGGTCTTTGCCGTCGAATCAAAGACTGGAGTCCGCCGTGCCCGTCCCGTTTTCTGCTGTCCTGATTGCCAACCGTGGTGAGATTGCCATTCGTATTGCCAATGCCTGTGCGGATCTGGGGATTCGGTCCGTAGGGGTGTTTGCGCAAGATGATCAGGCATCCCTGCATACCCGCCAGGTGGACGAGGCGGTGGCGTTGGCGGGGCGGGGGGTGCCGGCCTACCTGGACGGGGCGCAGCTGATTGCCATTGCCAACGCACAGGGCTGCGAGGCGATTCATCCCGGTTACGGCTTTCTGGCCGAGAACGCCGACTTTGCCGACCAGTGTGCCGAGGCGGGTATTACCCTGATCGGCCCGGGGGCGGAGACGTTGCGGTTGTTTGGTGACAAGGCCGCCGCTCGTGCGCTGGCGGCAAAGTGTCAGGTGCCGCTGGTGCAGGGTTCGGCCCAGGCGGTATCGCTGGAAGAAGCGAAAGCGTTTATGGCTTCGCTGGATGGCAGCGGGGTGATGGTCAAGGCGCTGAGCGGTGGCGGCGGACGCGGTATGCGAGCGGTGACTGACCCGGCAGAGCTGGAGGCGGCCTATGCCCGTTGTCAGTCGGAAGCCAAGGCCGCCTTTGGTAACGACGCTGTCTATGTGGAGCAACTGGTCGAGTCCGCCCGCCATATCGAAGTGCAGGTGTTGGGCGACGGCAGCGGGTCGGTGAGCCATCTGTGGGAGCGGGACTGTACCCTGCAGCGCCGTCATCAGAAGCTGGTGGAGTTCGCGCCGGCGCCGGGCCTCGATACCGCCCTGCGCGATCGCATCATCCACAGCGCTCTGACCCTGGCGGCCGAGGTGAACTACCGGGGCATCGGCACCTTCGAGTTTCTGGTGGAAGCGGAGCAGGGCCGTTTCTACTTTATGGAAGCCAACCCCCGGGTGCAGGTGGAGCACACGGTGACCGAACAGGTCACCGGGATGGATCTGGTGCAGAGCCAGATCTGGCTGGCGGCGGGGGCGAGTCTTGTCGACCTGAATCTTGAAACCGCCCCGGCCTGTGAGGGCATGGCGGTACAGCTGCGCCTCAATCTGGAAACCCTCAAGGCCGACGGCAGCACCACACCGGCGGCGGGCACGCTAACAACCTATGAGCCTGCCAGCGGCCCGGGGATCCGGGTGGATGGTTACGGCTATGCCGGTTACCCGGTGAGCCCGGCCTACGATTCCCTGCTGGCCAAGCTGATCGTGACCGGCGCGGATTATGCGGCGGTTCTGCAGCGTGCCCGCCGGGCGCTGAAGCAGACCCGCATCGACGGGGTGCAAAGCAACCTGCGCCTGTTGCAGGCGTTGCTGGCCAGTGACGCCGTGCAGGCCAATACGGTGACCACAAGGTATGTGGAAAGCCATCTGGCCGCGTTGCTGGATGCCATGCCTGCCGAACCTACAGCGGCGTTGCCGTCGGCGGATCACTCTCCTCAGGCTGACACTCTGACCACCCCGGCGGGCTGCGAGGCCTTGGCCAGCCCCACCACCGGGGTGCTGCTATCTCTGCTGGTGCAGGAAGGCAGCACGGTGCAGGTGGGCCAGGTGGTGGCGGTGCTGGAAGCCATGAAGATGGAATTCGAGGTGCGGGCAACGACCGCCGGTGAGGTGCACAGCCTGGCAGCGGTGGAGGGTGATGCGATCAATGAAGCGGCCCCGCTGTTGTTTGTGCAGCCGGGGGATGTGGATGGCTCTGAGATTGCCACGGAAGAAAGCGTGGATCTGGAGCATATCCGCAAGGACCTGGCGGAGGTGCTGGACCGGCACCAGGCCATCAGCGATGCCGGTCGTCCCCAGGCGGTGGAAAAACGCCACCGCAAGGGCAAGCGCACCGCCCGGGAAAACCTCGATGATCTGCTGGATAGCGGCAGCTTCCAGGAATACGGCGCCATGGCCCTGGCCGCCCAGCGCCGTCGTCGCAGTGCGGAAGAATTGCAGGCCATGAGCCCGGCGGATGGTTTGATTGGCGGCACCGGTACGGTCAACGCGGATCAAGTGGGCGAACAGGCGGCGCGGGTCATGGCCATGAGCTATGACTACACCGTATTCGCCGGCACCCAGGGGATGATGAATCACAAGAAGACCGACCGGCTTTTGCAGCTTGCCGGCCAGTGGAAGATGCCACTGGTGCTGTTTGCCGAGGGCGGTGGCGGGCGCCCGGGGGATACGGATTTTGTCGGCGTGGCCGGGCTGGATTGTCATACCTTTGCGGCCATGGCGGCGCTGTCCGGCCAGGTGCCATTGGTGGGCATCGGGTCCGGGCGGTGCTTCGCCGGTAACGCGGCCCTGCTGGGGTGCTGCGATGTGATCATCGCCACCAGAGATGCCAGCATCGGCATGGCCGGGCCGGCCATGATCGAAGGGGGCGGCCTGGGCCGGTTCACCCCGGAGCAGGTGGGGCCGGTGAGTGTGCAGGGGCCCAATGGTGTGGCGGACGTGATCGTCGAGGACGAGGCGGAAGCGGTGGCCGTGGCCAAACAGTACCTGTCCTATTTCCAGGGCCCGGTGAGCGACTGGCAGGCCGTGGATCAGCGCGAGTTGCGTCATCGTATCCCGGAAAAGCGTACCCGGGTTTACGATATTCGCCATGTTATCGACACCCTGGCGGACAGCGGTTCGGTGCTGGAACTGCGCCGGGAATTTGCCCCGGGCATGATCACTGCCCTGGTGCGTATCGAAGGTCGCCCCTTTGGTTTGATCGCCAACAATCCGGGCGACCTGGGTGGCGCCATCGATGCGGTGGGCGGCGACAAGGCGGCGCGCTTTATGCAGCTGTGCGAGGCCTTCGGTTTGCCCATGGTGTCCCTGTGTGACACTCCCGGTTTTATGGTGGGACCGGAGGCCGAGAAACAGGCCACCGTCCGCCATGTGTCGCGGATGTTTGTCACCGCTGCCAGCCTTACCGTGCCGTTCTTTACGCTGGTGCTGCGCAAGGGCTACGGTCTGGGTGCCCAGGCCATGGCAGCGGGCAGTTTCCATTCGCCGCTGTTCACCGCCGCCTGGCCCAGTGCCGAATTCGGCGCCATGGGGTTGGAAGGGGCGGTGCGCCTCGGCTTCGCCAAGGAACTGGCGGCCCAACCCAGCCCGGAGAAACAGCAACGGCTGTTCGACAAGCTGGTGGCCAAGGCCTACCAGCAGGGCAAGGCGCTAAACATGGCCAGCTTCCTGGAGATCGATGCGGTGATCGATCCCGTGGAAAGTCGCCAGTGGTTGTTGCGTGGGTTGAATGCGTCCGGGCATCGAGGTGGCAGTGGCGGTCGGCCGTTTGTGGATACATTCTGAAAAGGCCAGCAGCGAGCCACGAGTTTCGAAAACCTGGATGCGAAGCCGCTGTAGGAGCGGCGCTTGAGCCGCGAACAGCGTGGGAACGCGGAATCGGCAGCAGGCGATCGCCTCGACAGGTTCCAGAAAGGATGGTCGTCGCCTGGATTTCTGTTGCCTCGCTGGCGCTCGGTTCGCGGCTCAAGCGCCGCTCCTACAGCGGCTTTGTAGATAACGCAGTAGGCACCTCCGTCTTTCGCTTGCAGGCAAGCTCTTACAGGTAGCGCCGGTATCGCCCCGGCCGGGAATTTCTAAACTGTCCGGAATTCACCGCTGATGCGGATTGGCCCATTACCCACGCGCCCGCCCGCGCTTGGCCCTTGTTGCCATTGTCGTCACGGCAACAGGTATAGATACCCTCCATATCCGTCTTCGGCTTGGCCTTGCGTGCAAAGCGAAGGGCGGTGCTGCTTATGCAGCGGCGATGGCGATGGGTTTGGGGCTTTCGGTGGTGAAGGTTGGCGTAGGAGGTCAACAAAATGGCGGCCATGGTCATGTTTGAAAAGCGGTAGAGCACTAAAGTGCTAGAGGAAATAATTGAGCATCCTCGATGACGAACAGAGAAATAAAATGATAATAAAAACGGTTTTTGGCAATGTGATCGGTGCGATTCTATTGCTCGCCTTCATGCCATCCGCGCACACGAATGAAGCAATGGAGGGGTACCAGTCGCAGGCTGCCTGGAAAGAGATTCAAACCTTTCTTCCCGAAAAATTCCATTTAACGACAACATTCCAGCCAGAGGAAAAATGGTGGGACTGGCGTGGCCACAAGGTTCATATTGATCATTTTTCCAATCAGTCAGCGTCTGCTCTGGTGATTCTGCTTCATGGTGTGGGTACCAATGGCCGCCAGTTATCGATGATTGCCGGTGGGCCCCTGTTTCGTCATGGTTTTGATGTCATGGCACTGGATTTACCGGGCTACGGTATGACTCAGGTCAATCCGGATGAAACGCTGACCTATGATGCCTGGGTTGAACTGGTTAGTGATTTTATTAGCGCCCAGAGGGAGATGCATGAGCGGCCCATTTTCCTTTATGGGCTGAGTGCCGGTGGCATGTTGGCGTACCATGCCGCTGCTCTCAATGGTCAGGTAGAAGGCATTATTGGCATGACGTTTCTTGATCAGAGAAACAGCATGGTGCGACGAAAAACAGCCAGGAATACGTTTATCAGCGTGGCCGGATCGCCGCTGCTGTGGCTGGCAGATAACCCTCTTACCGGGGGGGTAAAGATGCCTCTGAAATGGGTGTCCAAGATGAACAAGCTGGTTAATAACGATGAGGCCCTGGATGTTTTTCTTGATGATAAAACGTCGGCGGGGAACTGGGTCAGCACGCGTTTCCTGCATAGTTATCTGACCTATCAGCCGGCCATTGAACCTGAAGATTTTCGTATTTGCCCGATTCTGTTGACACAGCCTGCTGAAGATCACTGGACGCCAATAACGTTAAGCGAACCGTTTCTGGAGAAACTACCTGAGAATGGATGGTCTTCAGTGATGCTTGAAAATGCCGGGCACTATCCGCTGGAGATGCCGGGTTTGCAGCAACTGGAAGACAGCATGGTGGCTTTTATCAATCACCAGTTAGCGACTGGCAGCAATCGATAGGGATTAAGGCTTTCCGTCAATGGGCTGATTTTTTATGCGCGGGCCTGAAGAGACAGGTCGGTTCGCCGTTCACCCTTATTGTTTCCCTGCAGAGTGCACGCAACCGCTAATTGCGGTTGCGTGTCGGGTGCTATTCAAACAGGGGTAAGTACTTCCCGTAACCCTGTTTCTCCATTTCGGCCTTGGACACAAAGCGCAGCGCGGCGGAGTTAAGGCACCAGCGCTGGCCGGTGGGCTCGGGGCCGTCGCTGAACACATGGCCCAGGTGGGAATCTGCGTAGCGGCTGCGCACCTCTGTGCGGGTAGCCCATAGCTTGTTGTCTTCCTCCAGCGTCACGAATGCCTTGTCGATGGGCTTGGTAAAGCTGGGCCAGCCGGTGCCGGATTTGTACTTATCCGTGGAGGAAAACAGCGGCTCGCCGCTAATCACATCCACATAGATTCCCTCGGCTTTTTGATCGAAGTATTCATTCTGGAAGGCCCGCTCGGTGGCGTCTTCCCGAGTCACCTGGTAGACCAGCTTGGGCAGGGATTTTTTCAGCACCTCATCGCTGGGCCGCTGGAACTGGTCCGCTCCCTGCCAGCGCTGGGTGACCTGGTCGGTGAGCCAGGGGCGATGCTTCGGGTCGTCCCAGTGCTCTTGCAGAAACTGGTCGCGACCGGAGCGGTAGCGGTAGTACTTGTACTTGAGGCTGTGGGTCTTGTAGTAATCCTGGTGGTAATCCTCCGCCGGGTAGAAAGCGTCCAGCTCGGTAATCTCGGTGATCACCGGTTTGTCGAAGCGGCCGCTTTCCTCCAGTGTCTTGCGGGAGGCCAGGGCAGCGGTTTTCTCTGCCTCGGTCTGATAGAAAATCGCGCTGCGGTATTGCTGGCCGCGATCCACGAACTGGCCGTTGGGGTCGGTGGGGTCCACGTGCTGCCAGAACCAGGTGAGCAGGTTGTCATAGCTCACCACCGCCGGGTCATAAATGACTTTTACCACTTCCGTATGGCCGGTGCGGCCATGGGCCACATCCTCGTAGCTGGGATGCTTCTCGTCGCCCCCGGCAAAGCCGCTAATGGCTTCGCTGACGCCATCCAGCTCTTCAAAATCCGATTCGGTACACCAGAAACAGCCGCCAGCAAAGTAGGCCTCGGCGGCGAGTACAGGGGCGCTCAATGTAAGAGCCGCCAGAAATAATAGTGTGCGCATAGTTGTTACCTCCTGAAGATTGGATGCCCGGCCAACGGATTTGTTGCAAAACCGGTGATTTCTTACGCACTGGCGCTGCGATGGCGCACAGAGCCGGGCCTCTCCTTCAGGCACAGTCTGGGACCGCGAGCGAGAATAAAGGGAGAAGACCGTGAAAATACCGGTAAGACAAGGATGTCTGCGGGTTGGCCTGATGGTGCTCATGTGCCTGCTGGTGGCCGTGGCCCGGGCCAGCGAGCCCCCTTTGCAGCTGGCCAGGGTGTATCAGGCGGGTATGGATCTGCAGGGCTACTGGGTCAGCGAAAAGCTGGATGGGGTGCGGGCCTACTGGGACGGGCAGCAGTTGCTGTCCCGGGGCGGCAATATTATCGCCGCGCCGGACTGGTTCCTGCGCGATTTTCCCGCGCAGCCCCTGGACGGTGAGCTGTGGATGGGGCGCGGCCGCTTTGCCCAGGTGTCGGCAGCGGTTCGCCGGTTACAGCCGAAGGCGGAGGAATGGCGGAAGATCCGCTTTATGGTGTTCGACTTACCATCCAGTGACATGCCATTCAGCGAGCGGGTGGAAAAGATGCGTGAGCTGGTGGAGAAAACCGCCTCCTATCACCTGGCCATGGTCGAACAACGACGGGCTACAGACCATGGCGCCCTGCTGGCGCGTCTGGATCGGGTGATGGCGATCGGCGGCGAAGGCTTGATGCTGCATCACGGTGACAGCGTCTATAAAGCCGGCCGCACGGCGGCGCTGCTCAAGGTGAAAACCTTTCAGGATGCGGAAGCAACGGTGGTGGATTACAGCGACGGGAAAGGCAAATACCAGGGGCAGGTGGGCGCACTGGTGGTGGAGACCGGGGACGGTCGACGTTTCAAGCTGGGCAGTGGCCTCAGCGATAACGAGCGGGCGGACCCGCCGCCCGTGGGCAGCACCGTGACCTACAAATTCTTCGGGCTCACCGCCAACGGCCTGCCGCGCTTTGCCAGCTTTCTACGGATACGAAATGACCAGCCGCCGGCGTGGAGTCGTAATGTGTCCCAGTTCGACTGATTCAGTTAGGGGTTGGCTTCTGCTACCTTGCAGGACAACGAAAACGGCAACGCCGCTCATGGGTCGGGTTGTCACAAGGTTGCAGGAGCGTCAGTCATTTCCCTATCACACCGTTTCCAGGAGCCGGCATGAGCGCCGGGGCTACGGCAATGACGCTGTCGTCCCTGTCGCTGGTGGCTGACAGCGAGCAGGCCTTTACCCTGCGGATCACGCTGGCCCGCCTGGCCCGGCGGACGCTGGATGTGCAGTACTACATCTGGGATGACGACACCACCGGCAAGCTGCTGATTTACCGGGTGCTGGAGGCGGCACGCCGGGGCGTGAAAGTGCGCATGCTGCTGGATCACGCCAACCAGTTGGGCCGGGACGTAAAGTGGGCGGCGCTGGATGCCCACCCCAATATCGAGGTGCGCCTGTTCAACGCTTTTCATGGGCGTTACAAGCATGTCCTGCAATGGCTTCATCACATGCCGCTGCTGAATCACCGCATGCACAACAAGGCCTGGATCGTGGATGGTGAACGGGCGCTGGTAGGCGGCCGCAATATCGCCGATCACTATTTCGGCGTGAATGCGTCCACCAACTTTCGCGATCTGGACCTGTACGCCCGCGGCCCCATCGTCGCCGATACCCAGGCGGCGTTTGACTGCTACTGGGACAGCCCGCTGGCCATGCCCATGAAGACCCTGCGTCGTTATCGGGAGGCGGCGGCGGAGCGTGTCTGGCAGTGGCTGCGACAATGGCGCCGGTCCCTGAAAAATTACCCCTACCTGTTTCCTCAGCACGAAGCGTTCTTCACCGACTACCTGGCAGGGCAGGATCGCCAGTGTGTACAGGCCCATGCGGTGTTGCTGTTCGATAGTCCCGACAAGGCGGCCGGGGTCAAGCAGACCCTGATGGGCGACCAGCTCGCCCACCTGCTGGCCCGGGATGATCATCAGGAGCTGCTGATGGAGGCCAGCTATTTTATTCCCGGTGATGCCTTTGTGGCGGAACTGGCGGAAATGAAACAGCGGGGTGGTCGCGCGGCGGTGCTCACCAACAGCCTGGCCACCAATGATGTGATTGCCGCCCACGGTGCCTATGCCCGTTATCGTGATGGCTTGCTGGACGCCGGTGTGGAGCTGCATGAGCTGGCGCCGAACGCTCGGGCCCTGCATCGGCAGGTGCGGTTATTCAAGGGCCGCTCCCGGGCCAGCCTGCACACCAAGGCCATGGTGCTGGATCGGCGCGAAGTGTTCGTGGGCTCATTCAATATCGATCCACGTTCGGTGCATCTGAATACCGAGATGGGCTACTACGTGGCGTCTGCGGAACTGGGCCAGCAGGTTGCGGCCTTCATCGAAGAGGGGCTGGCGCCGGAAAACAGTTATCGAGTCGACAAAGAGCAGGGCAAACTGACCTGGGCCGGTGATGGCCACGACGGTCGTCCACTAGTGCTTCACAACGAACCCGGCGTGACGGTATGGCGGCGGGTGCTGGCATGTTTACTGTCGCTATTGCCCATTGAGCGGATGCTGTAGGCGCGGCAAGCTCAAGCAGCGCCAATGGCCATTTTATTTTCACTGTAGAAGCTATGCTTGCATGGCGAATGGTGCGTTGTTCGCCATGCAAGCATAGCTCCTACAGTGAGCTTCGGCCCGCCCTGCATTAAAACGTTTTGGAGAGAGTTATGTCCCAGCCGTTCTGTTTTCGCTTTCGGGTTCGTTACAACGAATGCGATGCCCAGCAGGTGGTTTTCAATGCCCGTTACGGTGATTACGTGGATCTCGCCATGACCGAGTTCATGCGCGCCATGGGTTGTGACTACAACCAGTTGCTGGCGCAGGGGCTGGATAATCAGGTGGTGAAGTTGACCACCGAATGGCAATCCTCGGCACGCTTTGACGATGTGCTGGACGTGTTCGTGTCACTCCAGCATCTGGGTAATACCTCGTTCACTCTGGAAGCGGATATCCGCCATGCGGACGAAGGACGAGCTATCGCCCGTGCGGAAACGGTGTACGTGATGATGACCACGGAACCGTTCGCAAAAACCCCGGTGCCCGACGAATTTCGCGAGTTGCTGCAGAGCGGAGCGCCGGGGGTGGTGATTGATCAGAGTGGGCGCCCGTAACTAAGCAGGATTACGCCTTAGGCTAATCCTCACTACGCCAGGCTCTTGGTGTTTCGCAGGACTCATTGGTTACCAATCGGACTATGGGCGAGGGGGGGCGGCACGTACTGAAAGCCAAAGCCCTCGCCCTGCATCACCGCGAGATATTGGTGGGCGCGTTCAATATCGATTCTCGCTCGGAGCACCTGAATACCGAAATAAGCTACTATGCGGCGTCTGACGTAGTGGGCCAGCAGGTAGGTGCCTTTATCGAAGAAAAGCTGGTCCCGGAAATCGCTATGGGTGGACATAGGGCGGAGAAATTGACCTGGGCCGGCGATGGCCTTGATGGTCGTTCGGTAGTGCATCACAACGAACCCGATGTGACGGTATGGCGGCGCCTGCTGGCATGATTTCTGTCGCTATTGCTCATTGAGCGGATGCTGTAGACGTGGCCTGCTCGAACAGGGCCAAAGACCATTTTATTTCCGCTGTAGTAGCTATGCTTGCATGGCGAAGGGCGGGCTGTTCGCAATGCAAGCATAGCTCCTACAGTAAGCTTCGTGCAGGCCTGCATTAAAATTTTTGGAGAGTGTTATGCCCCAGCCGTTCTGTTTCCGCTTTCGGGTTCGCTATCAAGAATGCGATGGCCAGCAAGTGGTTTTCAATGCCCGTTACGCGGATTATGTGGACCTCGCCATTAAGGAATTCATGCGTGCTCTGGGGTGCGAGTACAGCCAGTTGCAGGCACGAGGGTTGGATAATCAGGCGGTGAAGCTGACCATAGAGTGGCAATCCTCGGCGCGTTTCGACGATGTGCTGAACGTGTTCGTGTCAGTGAAGCAACTGGGCAACACCTCCTTCACCCTGGAAGCGGAAATCCGCCATGCTGACGATGACCGCGCCATTGCGTATTCGCAAGCGGTGTACGTGATGATGACCAACGAACCGTTTGAAAAGACACCGGTGCCCGACGACCTGCGTGAATTGTTTCAGGTCGGGGCACCGGGTGTGGTGATTGATCAGAGTGGCCGATAAGAGCAGTTGCAAGTTACAAGTTGAAAGTTTCAAGGCGCGGGCCTGGGCCGAAGGGTTTTAGGTTCCGTGCCCGCGCTCAGGTTGAATCGCGGGCACAAACTCATCCGTCGTTGATGCCGTGCCCGCGTTGAAACTTGTTACTTGCAACTTGAAACTCTGCGCTCCTCACAGGTCCGCCGCCTGGATGGCGGTGAGGGCGATGGTGTAGACGATGTCGTCCACCAGGGCACCGCGGGACAGGTCGTTCACCGGTTTACGCAGCCCCTGCAGCATGGGCCCCACGCTGATGCAGTTGGCGCTGCGCTGTACCGCCTTGTAGGTGGTGTTACCGGTGTTCAGGTCCGGGAAGATGAACACGGTGGCGCGGCCGGCCACCGGGCTGTCCGGGGCCTTGGCCTTGCCCACGCTGTCGATGGCCGCGGCGTCGTACTGCAGCGGGCCATCCAGTAACAGATCCGGGTTGGCCTCGCGGGCCAGGCGGGTGGCGTCGCGCACCTTCACCACATCGTTGCCGGTGCCGGAATCGCCGGTGGAGTAGCTGAGCATGGCCACCCGCGGGGTGATGCCGAAGGCTTTTGCCGAGGCGGCGCTCTGCCGGGCGATTTCCGCCAGCTGCTCAGCGTCCGGGTCCGGGTTTACCGCACAGTCCCCGTAGACCAGCACCTGCTCCGGCAGCAGCATGAAGAAGATCGACGATACCAGGTTGTATTCCGGGGCGGTCTTGATCAGCTGCAGGGCCGGGCGGATGGTGTTGGCGGTGGTGTTGATGGCGCCGGATACCAGACCGTCCACTTCGTCCAGGGCCAGCATCATGGTGCCCAGCACCACGGTATCTTCCAGCTGGGCGCGGGCCATGGGGGCGTTGAGGCCCTTGTTACGGCGCAGTTCCACCATGGGTTCCACGTACTGTTCGCGAATGCTGTCCGGGTCGAGAATTTCCAGGCCTTCCGGCAGGGTGATGCCCTGGGTGCGAGCCACGGATTCCACCGCTTCCCGTTTGGCCAGCAGTACGCAGCGGGCAATGCCCCGTTCCTGACAGATGGCCGCTGCCTCGATAGTGCGCGGTTCGCTGCCTTCCGGCAGTACGATGCGCTTGTTGGCTTCGCGGGCCCGTTGCACCATGCGGTAGCGAAAGGCCGGCGGTGACAGGGTCAGCTCGCGGGGGCTGCCGCAGCGCTCGCGCAACCATTCATGATCCAGATGGCTGGCCACAAAGTTGGTTACCTTTTCCACCCGCTCGCTGTCGTCCACCGGGATTTCCCGGTTCATGCGATTCAGGTTGGTAGCGGTTTCATAGGAACCGGTGTCGACCGTCATCACCGGCAGGCCCGCATCCAGGGCACTCTGGCACAGACGCATTACCCGCGGGTCCGGCTGGAAGCCGGTGCACAGCAACAGCCCGGCCAGGGGCACGCCGTTGCTGGCGGCCAGGCTGGCGGCAACGATGATGTCGTCCCGGTCGCCGGGGGTCACCACCAGCACCCGTGGCTGGAACAGCTCTACGGTATTGGGCAGGGCGCGGGCGCAGAGTACGATTTTCTCCATGCGCCGGTGCTCGTCATCGCCGGCGTGCAACACGTTGGCGCCGAGCAGCTTGGCCACGTCGCGGGTGCGCGGCGCATTCAGTTCTTCCTGCCAGGGCACGCAGCCGAGCAGGCGTAGGTCGCCTTTCTCCAGGGCCGGAAATTGCTGCTTGAGTTGCTCTGGCAGGCTGTCGTCATGGACCTTGTTGAGCACCACCCCCAGCACTTTGTCGTTGCGACTGCCGCCGAACTGGCGGCAGTGAATTTCCAGGCTGTCGGCCAGGGCAGACACGTTGCCGTCTTCCGGCGCCGCCACCAGAATCACGTCCGCCCCCAGGCTGCTGGCCAGTGCCGCGTTCAGGCGAGCGGCATAACTCACCGTGCGGGTGGGCACCATGCCTTCCACTACCATCACGTCCTTGCCTTCGGCGGCCTGATGAAAGCGCTGCACGATCTGCTCCAGCAGGTCGTCGAGCTGGCCGTCGCCGAGGTACTTTTCCGTCTGCTCCAGGGGCATGGGTGCGGGCGGTTCGATGGAGAAGGTGCGGGTGATCAGTTCACTGGATTGTTCCGGGCCGGTGTCGCCGGGGTGGTGCTGGGCGATGGGCTTGCAGAAGCCGATCTTCAGGCCGCCCTGTTCCAGGGCCCGCAGCAGCCCCAGGCTGGTGGAGGTGAGCCCTACGCCGAAGCCGGTGGGGGCAATAAAGTAGATCTGCATTGGGGGCTGTTGACGCTTCATTCTCGCCTCTGCTGGAGTTCATTTTTTCGCCCGGCAAGGCGAAGGGAGTGTGGCATAGTTTTTCTATGTGAACGACCGCCAACGCAGCTGGGCGGGAAAAGGAGCCCAGCCCTTCGGGTTGCGTCTAAAAAAGCGCCACTCGTTGTTACGATTCGTTCATTTGGAGTAACAAACATCTCTCCTCGTGCCTAGATTGGCGCTTTTTTAGACGCAACAGAGGCGAGAATGAAGCGTTAACAGCCCCCTACCTCTCCTTTTCGGCGCCGATGGCGGCCAGGGTTTCCAGGGCGATCTGGCGTTCCTCGTTGGTGGGCACCACCAGAATGCGGGGGCTGTTGTCGGCCTGGATTTCGCCGCTGTTGCCGCCCACGCAGGCACGGTTGGCATCGTCGTTGATGGCCAGCCCCATGAGCCCCAGATGGGCCACGGTCTTGGCGCGCACCAGGGCTGAATTTTCGCCAATGCCGCCGGTGAAGATCAGGCCGTCCAGCCGGGTCAGGGCACAGGCCTGGCCGGCCAGGGATTTGGCCAGCCGATAGCAGAACACCTCAATGGCCAGGGTGGCGCCCTCATGGCCTTCGCTGCTGGCCTGCTCAAGGGTGCGCATGTCGTTGGACAGCCCGGACAGGCCCAGCAAGCCGCTCTCCCGGCTCAGCACCTGATCGGTGTGTTGGGCGGACCAGCCCCGTTCCCGTTCCAGAAAAGCGTGCAGGCTGGGGTCCACATCGCCACTGCGGGTACCCATCACCAGCCCTTCCAGCGGCGTGAAGCCCATGCTGGTGTCGCGGCTGTGGCCATCCTGCACGGCGCAACTGGAGCAGCCGTTGCCCAGGTGGGCGGACAGCCAGCCACTGGTGTCCACCGGTAACCCGGTGAGGCTCGCAGCCCGTCGGGTCACATAGCAATGGCTGGTGCCATGGAAGCCATAACGACGAATGCGCTGTTGCTGATACAACTCGATGGGCAGCGCATAGCGGTAGGCGTGTTCGGGCAAGCTCTGGTGAAAGGCGGTATCGAACACGGCCACCTGGGGCAGGTCGGCAAACAGGGCCTGGGCGGCGTCGATGCCCAGCAGGTTGGCCGGGTTATGCAGGGGCGCCAACGGGCTGGCGGCACGGATCGCTGCCAGGGCGTCCTCATTCAGTAACCCGGCCGCGGTGAACTGCTCGCCGCCGTGGACCACTCGGTGGCCAATGGCGGCCAGCCGGTCCCCGGCGTAGGCCTGCACCCGGGGCAGCAGGGCTTCCAGCGCCTGGCGGTGATCCGCGTCTGCCAGCGGCTCTTCCTGTTGCTCGCCATCCTGCTCCCAGCGCAGTACCGCCTCGGGGCTGTTCAGTCTTTCTGCCAGCCCTTCCAGGGGAAACTCGCTGCTGTCTTCATCCACCAGGGCGAACTTGATGGACGAGCTGCCACAGTTGATTACCAGTACCAGCGGTGTGGTCATTCCTGCCTCCTTGCCATTGCGAGGTTCCACTATATACAAGGTAAGGCGGGGCTGTATCACCGGGTTGGTGGCGTTAATGTATGCAGGGTGCGGCGAAGGGGTAGAGCGCAGAAAATGCGCTGGCGCCGCCGCGATTATCGGGGATGACAATCGCGGTGGAACCATCGCTCCTACAAGTGCAGGCGGGGCGTATCAGGCGCCGGCAATATCCAGTACCACTTTGCCTTTGGCGGTACGTGAGGTGAGCGCGGCCAGGGCCTGCTCGTACTCCTCGAACGGGAACACCTGGCTAATGCGCGGGTTGATCTTGCCCTGATTGAACAGCTGCATCAGTTCCATGATGTTCTGGATGTTGGTTTGTGGTTCCTTCTGGGTGAAGGCACCCCAGAACACGCCGATGATGGAGCAGCCTTTCAGCAGCGCCAGGTTGGCGGGGATTTTCGGAATGTCGCCGGCGGCGAAGCCGACAATCAGCAGGCGCCCGTTCCAGGCCATATTGCGGATGGCCGCTTCGGTAAACCTGTCGCCCACCGGGTCGTAGATCACGTCCACGCCCTTCGGGTAACGCTGCTTGAGCGCGTCCTTGAGATCCTCGTCGGCGTAGTTGATCAGGTCATCGGCGCCGGCTTCCTTGGCCACTTCCAGTTTCTCGGCGCTGCTGGCGGCGGCGATCACGGTGGCGCCCATGGCCTTGCCCAGTTCCACGGCCGCCAGGCCCACGCCGCCGCTGGCACCCAGTACCAGCAGGGTTTCCCTAGGCTGGATGTTGGCGCGCTGCTTGAGGGCGTGGTAGCTGGTGCCGTAGACCATGGAGAAGGCGGCGGCAGTGTGGTCATTCATACCATCCGGCACCGGAATCAGCTGGTTTTCCGGCACCAGAATTTCTTCCGCGAAGGCGCCGTAGCCGGTCAGGCCCATGACCCGCTGGCCGGGTTTGAAACGCTGAACGCCGTCGCCCACGGCCAGCACTTCACCGGCCATTTCGCCACCCGGTGAAAACGGCAGCTCCGGCTTGATCTGGTATTTGCCTTCGATGATCAGGGTGTCGGGGAAATTCAGCCCGGCGGCCTTTACCCGTACCTTCACCTGGCCCTTGCCCGGCTCAGGGGAAAGGATGTCGTCGATGACCAGCGTGTTCGCCGGCCCCAGTTCCTTGCACAAAATCGCGCGCATGTGGTGCTCTCCCGGAAATCTGTTTTTTATGTGTAGGAGACGCTAACGCCGTTGGGGGGATTAGACAAATGCATGGGGTGGATGGGGGGGAATAAGGGCGGCTTATAAAGAATTGTAGGAGCCATGCTCGCATGGCGAATAGCCCTGGGGATGGGCTATCGCGAGCAGGTTCGCCATGCAAGCATGGCTCCTACAGAGGGGGCTTACCGGTGCCCGGTGAACTCCACCACCTGCTGGAAGGTGGGGCGGTTTTGCCAGTGGATGGCGGGGACCGTGGCCAGGCCGATGGCGCGGTGCTGGATCTGGTCCTGGCTTTCGTCCACGTTCCAGCTGTCCATGCTGGCAATGCCGCCGAGTTGCTCGATGGCCTGGTTGAGGCTGCTGGCCAGCGCGCTGCGGCAGGTTGCCAGGTCATCGCTGTCCGCGCAGCGCAGGGCCCGGTAGGGGCTGGCGCTGTTGCCTGCGGCCTGTTCCAGCACCCGTTCCAGATAGCCGTAGTAGCCATTGTTGTAGGCGGAGCCGCCGGCACCGGGTTTGTTGTCCCGGCCCATCAGTGACAGGTTGCGGCCGTCCACGTCTTCCACGGCGGTGATCTGCGGCAGCAGGATGTCGATCATCAGCGGGTACCAGGCATCCATCAGGGCCACGGCGGCTTCCTCGTCGTAGTTGCCGTCACCGTCCCGGTCCCGGCGCAGGGCACCGTTGTCGACCCAGTCCTGCATCAGGCGGATGGCGCTGTCCTGATCGCCGGTGACCGGCGCGCTTGCCAGCAACGCCAGAGCGGCGGGGACGATTTCCTGGCCGCGCAGATCCACGGTGGCGGCATTGCCCATGGCTTCCACCATGCGCGCCCGGGTCACGCTGCCTTCCTGCACCAGTTGCTGCAGGCGCACATCGAGGATGTCGTTACGGTGGGCGGAGCCATAGGGCGCATGGGCATCGGCAGCCCACCAATCGCGGGCCGGACGGTTATTCCAGCTGGCCAGGTAGCCGCGGTCCGGGTTGCTCGCTTGAGGGTGTGCCTGCTGCGGGATAAAGCCGTTCCAGTCGTACTGGCCGTTACCCCAGCTGGGCAGTTCCGGGTGGATGCCGTTGGCCCGTTGCGGGTAATCACCGGAGTGGAAAAAGGCGATGTCCCGGTCGTCGATATAGAACCAGTTGAAGCTGCCGGTGGTGTTGTGGAACACATCGTAGAAGCTCTCTACATCGTGCACGTCATTGCGGCTGGCCTGCAGGAACGGCAGGGCGGTATCCAGTTCGGCGAAGTAGGTGCTGCGCTGGCGGGTCACCGCCACGGGCATGCCGGACACGGTGGCAAAGCCGATCACCGGGCCGTATTCCTCGGTGCGGATCACCCGGCGAGTGACCGCTTCGTTCTGACCCACGGCCTCCGGATCGGTGGAAGAGGCCAGGTTCCAGCGGGCCACCCATTGCTCGTCGATCACATCGAAGGGCTGACACTGGCCGTTGACCTGGTAGCCGCCTTCACCATGGGCCGGCGGCTCGGCCGGTTCACAGCGTTGCACCACCCGTACGTCGGTGAGGTCGGAGCTGCCGGAGGTGGCGCTCCAGGCGAAGTCCGGTCCACGCCCGATGACCACATAGGGCAGGCCGGTGAAGGTCATGCCGCGGGTGTTGATGTCGCCACCATGGACGGCCATTTCCAGCAGCAGCTGGGGCACAAAGTAGCTGGTCTGCGGGCCGAACACGGCCAGTGGCTGGCCGCTGGCGGAATGCTCCGCATTGAGCAGCAGGGCATTGGACATGACGCTGGGGAAGCCGTCGCGCAGCCCCTGAATGCCGGTTTCGATGGCGGCGATACGTTGCATGGCCTGTTGTTGCTGTTGCTCGGTGAGAGTGTCTTTGCGGGTCCACAGTGCGGGCAGCTGACGGGTCAGGCTGGCCCATTGCTGTGACAGGGCCTGGCCGCCATCGTCCAGGAAGGACAGAGACAGGATGCCGCCGAGCAGGTCGCCCACGGTATCCACCAGACCGCCGACCACACCGGTGCCGGGCAGGGCGGGGACATTGCCCAGGGCTTCGGGACACTCGGGCTGGCCCGGGCGGCCACAGGGCTCATGGCTGAGCGGGTCAAAGGTCTGGAAGGAGCCGGCATCGAACATCACCGCACCGGGGAACTGGCCGGCCAGCTCGCCGCTGAGTGGGCAGATGTCCGGCAGGGTCGGTGGTGACTGGGTGGCGAAGGATGTGGTGGTGGTCACGGAGGATTCCGGATCGGTGCCGTGGCGCAGGTCTTTCCACAGATCGCAGGCGATCTCCTTGCTGCCGGTCTGGGCTTCCAGGGCCTGCAACAGCAACACATTGTTGTGCTCGTTGCCGCCGCCACCGGCGAAGATGCCCTGGATCAGGGTGGCAATGGCGACCACGTCTTCAATCACGAAAGGTTCCAGTTGTACCCCCAGGGCCACGTATTCCACCGGCACTTGCAGCAGCCCGCTGCGGGCGTCGGCCACGTACTGGTTGAGGCCGGCCACATAGTTGGTGGCGTCGTCGAAGACCTGGGCGCCGTCATCGCCGAAACGGGCGATGGTATTGGCAATCATGGTGGTGCGGTCCTCTTCCCGGTAGGGCGCATTGACGGCGATATCCTCATCGAAGGAGAAGTCCGCCGGTCCCAGAAAACGGGACAGCTCGCCACGGCCGGCACGACGCAGCACATCCAGCAGGAACAGGCGGTCGGCGGCGGTCACATAACCGACCCCGAACAGGGCATCGCGGCGGGACTCGCCGAAAATGTGTGGCACCCCGAAGTTGTCGCGTTTGATATCCACCTGATAGCCGGCGGCATCCAGGGTCTGCTCGCTTTCCCAGTTACCTGCTTCCGGAGCCAGTAGTGGGGCCGCTTTGAAGTAGTCGCCGAGCTGGTCATCAGTCAACCCGGGTTCGCTGCGTACCAGGGCATCGTAGAGACCCAGCTGATCGTCGAAGTGGGGCTCCTTGCTGAGGGCCGGCACCAGACCGGTTTCTGCCACCAGGTCGTCGAACAGGGTGCTGAGCAGATCCCCGAGACCGGGAATGTCTGCGCTCAGATTGGCAACGCCGCCGATGTCATCCTGACCCGGGGGCAGGATGTTCAGTACCGTGCCGTAATCCGCAAAGGGAGCGGTGACATTGGATGGGCGCGGTTCCGGGCCAGTGGGCGTTTCCGGCGTCGGCGGGTTGCTGGGTGTGGGGGTGTTGCTGACTGGTGCCGGGTTGCTGGAGCCTCCGCCGCCACAGGCGGCAAGCAGGCTGGCGCTCAGCAAGGCACTGAGTAACAGGCCGGGTTTCATGATGCTCTCCTCGGGGACATTATTGTTTTGGTCGGCGAACCTGATTCGCACTAACGTCCCAAGATTGGCATTCCTGCGGGTATGAAAGGAGCCCTGGCAACAAAACAGCAAGAAAAGCCTACCGGTGGCTAATCATGTATCGGTATGTAAAAGCAGCAGCGAACGTCTAGCTACCAGGGGTGAGCAGGTTTGTCAGGTTTTTCTGCGTGGTGGTCGCGAGCAAAGTAACGTCGCGGGCAGGGAGGTGAATAAGAGGGGCGGGCTGCTCGCGTCCAGTAGCTAGACGCTCGCAGCTAGAAGCTGTTGTTCAGATATTCTTTTCGATATGCGCCAGCACGTTGGCGAGGCGGTCGACGAGAATCTTGTTGATGCTTTTTTCCAGTACCCGGCCCAGTTCGTCGCTGACTACCGCGTCGGCCAGTGGGCGGATGCGGGTGATGAAGTCGGCCAGCTTGGGCACGTCTTCGCCTTCCGGCAGGGCTTCGTCACCGTACTTCTCGTCCACCAGGTGATGGATGATCATGCCGATAAAGCGCTCTGCCAGCTTGTCCACTTCTTCGCGAACCAGGCCGACATGGGTGAGTACCGCATCCAGTGGCACGCCGGCCTCGCTGAGTTCCTTGCCCGCGTTGTAGATGCGCGGGTAGGGAATGCGCAGGCGCATGCCTTCGGGAATGATGTAGCCCAGCTTCACCGCCTTGGTCATCACTTCCGGGGTGATGTCTTCGCCGAAGTCATCCAGCAGTTCCTGGTAGTCCAGGTAAGACGGCACACTGGGGTTCTGCCAGGAGGTCACTGCCACTTCCAGGCCGAGTACATCGTTCAGTTCGCGGCCCTGTTCCCAGGCGCTGAGCAGGTCACGGATATTATTGAGGGTGTAGCCACGTTCCAGCAGGGCGCCGATGATTTTCAGGCGTGCCAGATGCACATCGGTATAGATACCGGTACGACCGCGTTTCTCCGGCGGCGGCAGAATGCCCCGGTCCTGGTAGGCACGCACGTTACGCACCGTGGAGCCGGCCTCGCGGGCCAGTTCGTCGATGGTAAATTCCTTGTGGTTGCCGGCTTCGGCCTGAAGCGCGCCTGTCACAGGCTGAGTATATTTCTTCAGGCTGCGCAGGATAGCGGCGGGATTGCGGTCACTGGTTTTCATGCCCGCGATGATAGCCCGCTTTTTGCACAGGCGCCACAGCTCGCAGTGGTTGTGAGTTGGTGATTTAGGACATAAACGTGACGGTCGTCACTTGCGAAGAGGTAGTAATGCAGAGGCAGGAGCTTGCCTGCAAGCGAAACGTCGTTGGCCGAAGGATGATCGCCAGCAACAGAGCTTGGCGTGTGTGGGAAGCGATGCCTGGCATCGCTTCCCACAAGAACCATCTGGCTCAGGGGGTAATTTCCACCTGGGCCAGATTGCGGGCCAGGGAGGGGGTAAAGCGTCCCAGCCATTGCATGCCCCGCGCTTCCGGGCTTACCGGTACCACCGCGCGGTTTTTCTCCACGGCCTCGACGATGGCCTGGGCCACCCGGTCCGGGGTAAAGGCACGGCGTTGATAGAACGTGTGGGCGTGCTGGCGGCGCCGTTCCTGTTCCTCGTTGTCGACGCCCACAAAACGGGTGTTGCGAGTAATGGGGGTATCGATGATGCCCGGGCAGATGGCACTGACGCCGATGCCATGGTCGCCCAGTTCGGCGCGCAGGCATTCGCTGAACATCAGCACCGCACTCTTGCTGGTGGCATAGGCGGGCAACATGCGCGAGGGCATGAAGGCGGCGGCGGAGGCCACGTTGACGATGTGCCCGGCGCGACCCTGATCGATCATCTGGCGAGCGAACAGGCGGCAGCCATGAATGACGCCCCACAGGTTCACGCCCAGCACCTGTTGCCAATCCTTCACGCTGGTGTCCAGCAGCGAACCGGACAGGCCGATGCCGGCATTGTTGACCACGATGTCAGGGGCGCCCAGTTCCTTTTCCACCCAGGCGGCCAGGGCTTCCATGGAGCGGGTGCTGCTCACGTCGCACTTGCGGCTGATGGCCTCACCGCCTTCAGCGGTAATGATGCGGGCGGTGGCGGCAGCGGCCTCGGTGTTTATATCGGTGCAGACCACCAGGGCGCCACGGCGGGCGAAGGCCAGGGCGGTTTCCCGACCGATGCCGGAGCCGGCGCCGGTAATCACGACGCGCTTGCCGCTGTCCGGGCCTTTTATCTGGCTGGTGGTGACTTCACTGCGTTGCAGAGGACCGGAAGCGGGGGCCCCGTCGATGTGCTGAATAAATTCGCGAATCCAGTCGGCGGTTACGTCCGGGTGTTGCAGTAGTGGGCCCCAGTGACCGCAATCCAGTTCCCGGCGCCACAACCGATCGGTCCACTGGGACAGGTCTTCCAGCATGGCCGGGCGCACATAGTTGTCCTGGCGGGCGACAATCAGCTGCACCGGCACTTTGGTGTGCCGCTCGCGTGGCTTAAGCAGACAGGGCAACATGTTGGCCCGGTACAATTCGATGCCGTGGGTGCCGTCCTGTAACTGGGTGGCGCTGGGCTCACTGTCCAGGTTTTCGGTACGGCGCAGGACTTTCGGCCAGGCCTTGGCCAGGCCGGCTTTCCACAGGGCCGGGGCCAGTACCGGTAATTGAAACGCGCCGATGTACCAGGAGTGGGACAGCTGGTTGAGCACGGCGCCAATTTTCTGTTCGCGCAGCCGGGCTTTCATCCACTGGCCCACGTGGTCCAGGCAGGGGCCGGACAGGGTGGTGTAGGAGGCGATACGGTTTTCGGCACCCGGGTCGGTGACCGATTCCCAGGTCTGGATGGAGCCCCAGTCGTGGCCCACCAGGTGGACCTTCTCATCGGGGCTGACCGCGTCCATGACGGCATGCAGATCGTCGCGCAGTTCCCGTAACTTGTAGGCGGCACGACCTTGTGGCACGGAAGAATTGCCGGCGCCGCGTACGTCATAGGCGACCACTTTGAAATCCCGGCTCAGTCGCTCGGCGACTTTTTCCCAGACGTGATTGGCGTCCGGGTAGCCGTGCACCAGTATCACTGTAGGGCTCTTGTCCGCACTCCAGGTGCGTACGGCCAGATCTACGCCATCACGGCTTACGGTTGTATCGCACCACTGCACCATCAGGCTGCTTCCTCTTGATTGTCGTTATGGCTGTTGTCGAGCAGGTGAGCCGGGGTGGCGGTCAGCCAGCGCGGGCCCTGGTCGTCCATCAGCAGAAATTCACTGCTGGCGACACTGTGTTGGCCATCGCTCAGGGTCAGTTGCCACTGCCACAGTCCCGGGATCAGCGGCGCTTCGTCGATGCGATTGCCCTCCGGCAGAGTGCCGGTGAGCGGCACCAGCCGGTAATGCTGGCGTAGGCCGGGGAACTGGCTGGCCAACTGTTGCGGCGTTTCGCCCTGCTGGAGAGTCCGCGGCAGTTGTTCGCGAATGTCACACAGCTGCGCGTGCAACGGTGCCAGCACGGAGGCCGGACCACTGAGGCTGGCCTTGGCGACATAGCCGTTCTGCACCGCATCGCAACGCAGTATATAGCTCATACCGATCCGGTAGCGGCGCTTTCCCGGTCTGTTCAGGCCAAAGCGACGGCGTAGCGGCTGGCCGGCAAAACGCACCCTGGGCGGGCGGGCCGGATCAAACAGTTGATGGGCTCGCAGCCAGTCGCGGATCAGCAGCTCGCAATCCTGTTCGCTCATCCCTGGTTGCAGGGACGCGGCGATAATCTGCAGACATTTATCGGCCTGTTCCCGGTTGTGGAGATAGGGGGCCAGAGCCTGGGAAGCCGGGGTCCAGAATGCGCTCATGAACGCCTCCGCCATGTTGTTATGGAATGGATTCCGATAATTACAGTGGACAATGTCACGGTCAACCGCTGCGATTGGCATTCCTTTGCCGGTGATGCCTCCCCAGGGTCAATGCGGCGTGACAATTCGGGTACAGAGCGTTCGCGTGATCTTCACAAATTTCCGGTGCTCACTTGTTAAGGTATGCGTCTGAATAAGCTTCAAACATAGCGGTTGACCCGGCAAAAGCCGGCACTAAGGAGATGAGTGTGCGCCATCAAGCCCAGTCCTTACGGGGCCTGACAGCCCTGCTTTCCCTGTTGTTAGTGATGCTGACGACGGCGTTGCCTGCCCAGGAGGCGCCTCCCTCGGGCCAGGACTATGCTGAGCTGGCCACGCTGCTGGAGAATGATGCCACCCGTCAGCAGTTGATTGATCAGCTGCGTGGTCTTCAGGCTGCTGCCAATCCTGCCCCGCTGGGGCTTCAGGGTGAGGTTCCGGCCAGCGAAATCGCCGCCCAATCCCCCAGCGGTCAAACCGCCGAGCAGGTATCCCTGGCCCGCCGCATGGCGGCGGCCACTGGCAGCTTGGCCGGTGACATGGGTCGCCAGTTTGCGGCATTGAGCGGTCTGGTTACCGGCTGGTTCGCCAGTGATGACAGTGCTGTAGAAGCGGCTGCCACCACCTCGGTGAATATGAAAGCGGTCACCGCTGCGCTGTTGAATCTGGCCATTCTGGTGGTGATCACTTTTGTCGTGTTCTGGGCGCTGCGAATGCTGGCGGGTTCCGCCTTTGGCCGGCTCAGCAACTGGGCCCGAGGCGGCTCGGAAAAGCTGGCGATTCTGCGCACCACAGTCGGTGTGGCGGTTGCCGCGCTACTGGATGTCATTGTGGTGGCGCTGGCCTACCTGGCCGGTACCTTTGTGGCGCCGCTGCTGACGGAACAGCTGGGAGCAGATGCGACCCGGCTGGCCCTGTTCCTGAATGCCTTCCTGATCGTGGAACTGGCCAAGGCCGGTCTGCGCATGTTCTTTTCCTCCCAATATGAGGGCCTGCGGATGCTGCCGGTGGCGGCGGAGCAGGCGCGCTACTGCAACCGGTTTCTGGCCCGGGAAGCGGGATTGATCGGCTACGGCATGTTGGTGTTGGTACCAGTGCTGAACTTCAATGTGTCCCAAGCTGTGGGCAGTGGCGCCGGCACCCTGATCATGCTGGTGGCGCTGGCCTATGCCGCCGTAGTGATTGTCCGCAAGCGGCAGGTGCTGCGTGAGGCTCTGACCGAGCGTGCCAATGCCAGTTACGGTCCCCTGCGTCTGTCGCTGCTGTTGCTGGCGCGCATCTGGCACTGGTTGGCTCTGGCCTATGCGCTGCTGGTGTTTGCGGTCACCGTGCTGCACCCGGAAACGGCGTTGCCCTATGTGGCACTGGCGACGCTGGAGACCCTGATTTATGTGGGTGTCGGGCTGCTGGTGTCGGTGGCGCTGGGACAGCTGATCGGCAAGGAGATCCAGCTATCCGACCGTCTCAATGCCAGCATGCCGCGGCTGCAGGCCCGGGTGAACACCTATGTGCCCACCGGCTTGAAAGTGATCCGCGCACTGATCCTGATCCTGGTGGTGGTGCTGTCGCT
Source organism: Alcanivorax jadensis T9 (assembly GCF_000756655.1). GTDB lineage: Bacteria > Pseudomonadota > Gammaproteobacteria > Pseudomonadales > Alcanivoracaceae > Alcanivorax > Alcanivorax jadensis. Next base: position 3,149 of record NZ_ARXU01000003.1, on the reverse strand, counting down.
GGATGCCTGGGAGTTCTATGACCTGGCCGCCTGGTATGCCACCACGGCGGGTGCGCAGACGGTTTCCGCACTGATCGATATCCTGATTATCCTGGCGCTGGCGGCCCTGGTGTGGGTGCTGCTGGCGAGCCTGGTGGAGCACAAGTTCAGCCCACGCGAGGACAGCACTCCTGCCGAGGCAGCCCGCGGCGAGACACTGCTGGGGCTGTTCCATACCACCATGGCCATTACCATCATCATCATGACGACGATGATCGTGCTGTCCGAGATCGGTATCGAGATCGGTCCGTTGATTGCCGGCGCCGGTGTGCTGGGTCTGGCCATTGGTTTTGGTGCCCAGAAGCTGGTGCAGGACGTGATCACCGGGATCTTCATTCAATTGGAGAATGCCATGAACACCGGCGATTTCGTCAGCGTGGGTGGCAATTCCGGTACCGTGGACCGGGTGGGGATCCGCTCGGTGGCCCTGCGGGATCTGTACGGCACCTACCACATCGTGCCGTTCTCCTCGGTGGATGCGGTGTCCAACTTCACCCGTGAATTTGGTAACCATGTGGGCGAATACGGCATCGCCTACAGAGAGAGCATCGATGATGCCATCGTTCAGCTTGAAGCCGCATTCGAAGAACTCAAGGAAGGGGCCCACAAGGACAATATCCTGGCGCCGATGACGGTTGCCGGGGTTACTGCCCTGGCAGACAGCTCGGTGAATATCCGTGTGGTGATCAAGACCACGCCGGGCAACCAGTGGGCCGTGGGTCGTGCCTTCAATCGTCTGGTGAAGATGTACTTCGACAAGGCCGGCATCGAGATCCCGTTCCCCCATACCACCCTGTACTTCGGCGAAGACCGGGACGGCAAGGCACCGGCGGGCAACATCCGCCTGGCTGACGAGCGAGTGGTGTCCACCCAGGATGGCAACAACGGGTAAGACCGGCGCCTGCTGTGGCCGGCGTTGTTGAACATCATTTTTTCACCACAGAGGGCGCAGAGCACGGAGGAAAACCTTTCCTCTGTGCTCTGCGCCCTTTTTGATGATGCTGCCTTTGAATCCCGGAACGTTGCCATTGATTGCGTAGGGTGCACTGAGCCTAAGGCGAACTGCACCAATCCGGCGTTTGCAATGTTGCGGGGCGTTTGCGGCCAAAAAAAAGGGCCGGCATAAATGCCGACCCTGGAGTCACCGGAAAAGGGAGAGCTCGGTGATGGAAAGCGTCAGGCGGCCTCCTCCTTGAGGAGGTCGCCCAGCAAGGCGTCAAAGTTCTTCAATTGTTCGCTGTTGTCGTGATCCCAGGGGTGGAAACCGGGCTTAAACCAGTCGAACCAGGGTTTGGTGATATTGCGGAAAATACCCTTCTTGCCCCAGGTATGCTTCGCCACTGCGCGCCAGCCTTTCAGGTCGGTCAGGCCACCCTTGATACGCACGTTGTGCACATAGTAGGGAATCATCAGGGCAAAGAAGATGCCGGTGGCGGCCACCAGGGTGCCGCTGCGCAGGGCATAGGCGCCCAGATTGCTGTCGTCGCCGATGGCTACCTGGTACACGTCGAAGGCCACTGCCTTGTGTTCCGTTTCTTCCAGGGCATGCCAGTTCCAGATGGCCTTGTAGCCGTCGTCGGCCCCTTCCAGGATTTCCGGCAGATCCAGCAGGCCGCCACCGAGGATGGCGGTCAGGTGTTCCAGCGCCACCGTGGCGGCCAACTGGAAGGATTGCGGGGAATAGTCCTGCACGGCTTTCAGCAGGCGGGCCACGAAGGCTTCCTGGGCGTACAGGGGAATACCTGCCTGGGCCACGAAATCGTTGTACTCTTCGTGCTCACGACCGTGCATGGCTTCCTGGCCGATAAAGGCAGTCACGGCCTTTTTCAGCTCGGGATCCGTGATCTGGTCACGGTAATTGCGTACGCTGTCGATGAAAAAGCGTTCCCCCACCGGGAAAAACAGGCTCATGGTGTTCATGAACTGGCTGACATTCAGACCGTCCCGGTGCCAGGTCAGGGCCTTGGCCGGGTTCAGGTTGAATTTCAGATTGCGGCGGATGGGAAGAATCGAGATCGCCATGGTGCGTACCTCCGTAACTGTTACATCATTCGATGATACAATTGCTGTGTCACACAGCAAGTTTTTTCCACCGGGAAATGAAAAAAATGGCTCATGATAAACAGGAAGTTGCCAATCGTTTACTGGATGGCCTGATTGACCACCTGCTGGCCACACTGTCGCCGGGGCAGCTGGACGGGCTGATCGAGCAGGAGCTGGATTACGCGTTGGATGTGGCCACCCGCTACACCCTGAACGACTGGGTCAGCGCCGAGCAGATCCGCATTACCGCCCAGAAATATGCGGCGGAAATGGACATCAGTGGGGCCATCCCCGAGCTGGTCGGTGACATGGTGGAGCAGTTCTACGACCACGGTATCCAGAGTGACCGCCTCATCGGTGATGTGGTGGACGAGGATGTGGTCATGGCCCTGCTCGACAAGGTGCTGGAGATTCCCCTGTCCCGTCAGAGCATGGCCTGGTTGGGTCGTAACCCGGTGCTGCTGGCGTTGCTGGCCGGTGGCGCCCAGCTGGGGCTGAAAACCCTGCTGCACCAGGGTTTGCCGCCAGCGCTGCACGAGCAGCTGCGCAAGCGCCTGCCGGCCCGCTGGCTGGGCAGCCTGGAAGTGCGTTTGCAGGAGTGGTTGATCAAGCGCACTGAACAACTGCTCAGTGACCCCTGGCTTTACCGGGATGAAAACCTGGACGAGTTGCGTGAGCTGGTGCTGGTGGCCTGGCAGGAATTCTCACTGCGCCCGGTTGCCGAGCTGCGCGAACTGATCAGCAGCGAGGATATCCAGGAATTGTTCGTGATCGGTTTCGAGTACTGGCGCGATCTGCGTCATACCGACTACTTCATCGCCATGCTGGAGTCCGGGGTCAACGCCTTCTTCGACAAGTACGGCGACACCACCCTGATGGACCTGCTGGACGAATTGGGCGTCACCCGCGAACTGATGCTCGACGACGCCCGCCGCTTCCTGCCCCCGGTCATGGAAAAACTGCGCGCCGAAGGTCTGCTTGAGGCGTGGCTGCGCAGACATCTGGAGGGGTATTTTCAGCGGCCGGAGACGCTCGAACTTCTTTAGGGAAAGTCTGAATAACTCGCT